>NC_008699.1:1246467-2492935 GCF_000015265.1 Nocardioides sp. JS614 | reverse complement strand
AGCCGCCCGGGCCGGACCACTGGACGGCCCGCCTGGCCAGCACCGAACCCGGCGACCACCTCCTGGTGGCCGAGCGGGCCGGCGCGCTGGTGGGCTACAGCTGTGCGGGCAGCTACCGCCCGCGGGCGGCTGCTCGTCGACGTCTTCGAGGGCTGGCTCGGGATCCTGGTGCTGGCCGTCCTGGCCTCCGGCACCGTGCTGCGAGCGCGGTGGCTGCCGCGGTTCGCACCGCTCAGCGGCGCGGTGGCGCTGCTGGCGCTGGCGGCACTGAACCCGGACGCCTGGATCGCCGAGCACAACCTGGACCGGTACGCCGAGACCGGGCGGGTGGACTGGACCTACCTGCGCGGTCTCTCGGACGATGCCGTCCCCGCGCTGGCGCGGGTCGATCCCGCCGACCGGGTCTGCGCGCTGGCCGGCCGGGAGCCCGCCGACGACGACTGGCTGGAGTGGAACCTGGGACGCTCCCGGGCCACCGGCCTCCTCGACCCGGCCGCCGGGTCCGCGGACCCGGCGGGCCAGTGCCGGGACGACTGACCTCGCGCCCGTCCTAGGCTGCGGCCATGACCCGCACCTCGGCCCGCTCCGGATCGCCCTTCGAGTCCTCCATCGGCTTCAGCCGCGCGGTCCGCGTCGGCTCGGTCGTTGCGGTCAGCGGCACCGCGCCGGTGTGGCCGGACGGCTCGGTCGACCCCGACCCCGCCGTCCAGGCCCGCCGCTGCTGGGAGATCTGCCTGGCTGCGTTGACCGAGCTCGGCGGGTCGGTCGGCGACGTGGTGCGCACCCGGCAGTACGTCGTCTCCGCCGCGGACGGGGACGCGATCGGCGCCGTGCACGGGGAGGTGTTCGGCGACGTGCAGCCCGCCTCGACCATGGTCGTCGTGGCCGGCCTGCTCGACCCGCGCTGGAAGGTCGAGGTCGAGCTGGACGCGGTGCTCGACTCCTAACCGCGCTCGATCTCGAGGTCGAGCCAGCGCGCGAGATCGTCGATCTCGGCCTCGACCGCGGCGCGGATCTCGGGCGCGAACGGCTGGTCCTCGTGGAGCGCCGTCACCCGCAGCACCCCTGCGGCGCGATCCGCGGTCGCGTCCAGCTTGCCGATCAGGCGGTCGCCGTACAGGACGGGCAGCGCGTAGTAGCCCCAGCGGCGCTTGGCGGCGGGCTTGTACATCTCGAGCAGGTACTCGTAGTCGAACAGCTCCGCCAGCCGCTTGCGGTCGGCGACGAGCCGGTCGAACGGCGAGAGCAATGCGGCCCGGCCGGCGAACGGGGCGCCGTCGAGGTAGTGCGGGTCGACCCGCCACTCCCCCTTGACACCGTCGACGACCGCCGGCTCCCCGACGTCGCCGACGTCGTACGGCTCACCGGGAACCTCTGCCACCCGCACCCGCGCGATCCCCAGCGACCGCAGCCGCCGCTCGCGGAGCAGGAGGTCCGCCTCGTCGGCCGGTGGCACCGGGTCGTCGGGGTAGACCCGCTCGGCGAGGTCCCAGAGCCGGTCCTTGCCCCAGCCACCGGCGCTGGCGACCTCGCCGCGTTGCACCATGAACCCCAGCAATCGCTGGA
The DNA here is from genome assembly GCF_000015265.1 of Nocardioides sp. JS614. Classification (NCBI taxonomy): domain Bacteria; kingdom Bacillati; phylum Actinomycetota; class Actinomycetes; order Propionibacteriales; family Nocardioidaceae; genus Nocardioides; species Nocardioides sp. JS614. Next base: position 2,491,369 of record NC_008699.1, on the reverse strand, counting down.
CGTTCTTGTTGTTCGTCCAGCCGCTGCTCCCCCACGGCACCTCGCAGGTGTCGGGCAGCTCGCGGATCGGCAGCGGCCCGTCCGCGCGCAGCCGCTCGAGCAGGTCCAGCCGGCAGGCCGCGTTCGCCTCGACCCAGGCGACCCGCTGCACCTGCCAGTCCCGCAGGTCCCCGCTGCCGGGCCAGCGCGCCATCTCTGCGCGGAACAGTGCGATGTCCTCGGCCGGGCGCAGCAGGCCGTGCAGGTCGATCACCCGCTGCTCGTCCACGGCGTCGCGCAGCTCACCGGGGTCGTACGCCGGCCCGAGCCGGCTCCACAGCACCAGGTCGGCGCTGGGCGCGATGGCGCTGATCGGGTCGTGCTGCAGCACCGTGAGATGGCGTAGCACCGTCGTCAGGTCGGCCGGTCGCTCGGCGTCCAGCAGCTGCGCGCGGACGGCGACCCGCCGCGCGTCCGCCTGCGAGAGCTGGTGCGGCCCGGTCACGGGACACGAGGGTAGTCAAACCGGTTGTTCCTGCCACCGTGCCGAGGGTTTGCTGGGGACATGAGCCCCGACCCGATCAAGGTGGATCGCGCCACCGACGCCGAGCGGTACCTCGCCACCGACCACACGGTCTGGTTCGCCGAGGTGCCGAGCGCGCCGACGGAGGTGCAGCTGACCGGGCTCGCGCCCGAGCAGCGCTTCGCCGTCGACCTGGACGGCGCGGACCCGGCGACGTATCCCGGGATCTACGGCGTCTTCCCTCTCACCCTGTCGATCCCCGGCCCCGATGCCGGGGCCCGGCAGGTGCCGTGCGCGGGCCTGACCTGGGTGGGCGTGCACCCCGACCACCGGCGTCGCGGCGTCCTCACGGCGATGCTGCGCCACCACTTCGAGCAGGTGCGGGCCGAGGGCCTGCACCTCTCGGCCCTGCACGCGAGCGAGCCGGCGATCTACGGGCGGCACGGCTACGGCCTGGCGTCGCTGGAGCTGGAGGTGCGGCTCGGGCGGGGTACGGCGCTGTCCGCGCCCGGCCTCGAGGCGCCCGCGGCCGCGCTCACCACCCGGATGGTCCCGGCCTCGGAGCCCGACGTACCGGCGCGGCTGCGAGCCTGCCACCTCGCCCACGCCGAGCTGGGCACGGTCGTCGGCGAGCCCGGCTACTACCACCAGGTGTGCCTGCAGCTGCCCGAGCACCTGCGCGGCAAGGAGCCGTGGCGGGTGCTGTTCGCGCTGCGCGACGGCGTGGACGTCGGGTTCGCGGCGTTCCGGCGCACCGAGAAGTGGGAGAAGGCGCGGCCGGCCGGGGAGGTGGAGGTGTGGACGGTCGTCGGCGAGCCGGCAGCACGCCTGGCGCTGCTGAGGCGGCTGGTCGACCTGGACCTGATCGCGACCGTGAAGGTCGGCAGCGTCGGCGTCGAGGACCCGCTGCTCTCGTGGCTGGGTGGACCCCGGTCGGCCGCGGACGTGGGGACGTACGACGGCCTGTGGGTGCGCCTCGTCGACCTGCCGGCCGCGCTGCAGGCCCGCGGGTGGAGCGCGGCGTGCGACGTCGTGGTCGAGGTCACCGACACCGCGGCGCCCTGGAACGAGGGCAGGTGGCGGATCCGCGCGGATGCCTCGGGCGAGGCCGTCGTGGAGCGCGCGTCCGGGGACCCGGACCTACGGCTGGATGTCGCGGCGCTGGGCTCGGCGTACCTCGGCGGTGGGAACCTGCTCGCCCGGCACCGGGCGGGCCTGGTGCAGGAGCAGCGGCCCGGCGCGGTGCGCGAGCTGTGGCGGGCCATGCGCACCGATCTCGCGCCGACCGCGGCGGTGGGGTTCTGAGCGGGCGATGACCGTGCCGATGCGCGGGGACTCGGCCACTCGGTGGATGCGTCCGAACTTCGCAGTCGCGCTGCGGGGAGATACCGGATGCGCGACCGCGGCCTGATCGGCGACGACGGCGCGCTGGGCGACCTCGGTCGCGCCGTCAAGCAGCGGGTCGAGGTCGGCACCAGGGCTTCTGGCCGACGCTCCAGTGCCAGCCGCCCGCCCGCACCTGCCGTGCTCACGCGAGCTTGGGAGCCTTCAGCGCCAACGCCACGACGGCCGCCGCGCCCTGCACGTCCGGCGGCACCCCACCCGCCCTGCGCGCGTTGGCGTGGTCGAGCATCACGGAGACGAACGTCTCCGCGGCCTGGCGGCGGAGGGTGTTCGCCAACGTCCACTCGACGGCTTGGTCCAGCGCGGACTCGGTGAGCTCGACAAGCGAATGCCGTAAGCGACGAAGGTGGTCACGCACCTGCGGATGGGTGCCGCTCTCGCGGAAGATGATCGTACGCAACACCAGCGAGTCGTGGTTGTCCAGCCCGATCCTGCGATGCAGGGCCACCAGCGACCCGGCGGGATCACCTCGCCGTACGACACCTCTGACTACCTCCGTCGTCGGCACCGGAAGCCGCTCCTGCAACAGCGTCAGCAGCAGGTCGATCTTGCGTGGGAAGTAGTAGAAGACCAGTCCCTTGGGCACCTTGGCGGCATCGGCCACGCGGGCGGTCGGCGTCGCGTCGAAGCCGTCCTCGGCGAAGAGCTCCTCGGCCGCGTCGAGGATGCGGGTGCGGCTGTCATCAGCTGCCATCAGTACTCCGGAAGGTCGGCGGACGGACAGGACGAAAGGACGGGCAGGCCGCGATCGACGGCCTGCCCGTCGCCGTTGACCTGAGCCGCCCCTAGTGCGGGATCAGCCTGTGGTGCATCCTCTGCTCGATCCCGGGCAGGCTCAACAGCCCGGCCACCACCGTGACCGCACCGACGATCCACGCCGTCACGGCCATGTCGTTGTCGGTGCTGGCGACGTCCATCACCCAAGGGGACCCGACGAACAGCACACCCATGAGCACCAACGCATACCCGGTCACCCGGTCCTCCGACATCGCCATCGACCCCAGCGCGACCGCCGCCGTCACGACACCGAGGACCACCATCGTCCAGGTTGCCGCGTCGTCCATCTCGATGAAAAGCGGTGACAACGCTGCGCAGGCGCCAGCCACGAACGCCGCCCAGGCTTGCCATCGTGTCCACATCTGCATCAGTGGTTCCTCACTTTCACCCCTCGGACCCGTCGCTACTCAGGCGGATCGTCCACCACCAGGATGCGCCTTGATTGACCGCCCGGTCAAGCCTCCCTCCGCGATCCCTCAGACAGATCGGAACCCTAGTTGCGCCACGTTGCGGATGTTGACCGCGTGTCTGCTACCTCTGCCGGCGGCGCCGCTGAGGGGACATATCAGCGTGACCCACTTGGCCCAGATCGACCCAGGGCCGGTGGTTCGAGGTGGCTCGGCACAAGCACCAGGACCGGGAGCCGGGCGAGTACGCCGGCGCTGCCGTCACGGGCACCTCTGGAATCGTGGAACGCCGGTACGGGCTCGAACGTCTCACCAACATGCGCGTACGTGGACTGCTCACCATGGCGGTGGCCGTCTCGTTTCTCGCCGGTTGCGGCGACCAGGGCAGCCCGGGCGCGAGCCGCGACGACTCGGGGATCGCCGGCCTGGTCCACCTCGGGCCGCAGTGCCCTGTCCAGACCGAGGACGACCAGTGCGCCGACAAGCCGGCGGCCGGCGCGAGGATCACGGTGACCACGGAGCTCCCCGGTGACTCCAGTTCCGGCGACAACGTGGTCGCGCGCACGACCACCGAAACGGATGGCACCTACCGAATCGCCGTGGCACCCGGCGCCTACGTCGTGACCGCTGACGCCGGCATGTCGTGCGACCCGGCGCACGCACAAGTCAGAGTCGGCGCCTACTCGAAGGTCGACATCGGCTGCGACACGGGAATCCGCTGACACCGGCGACTTCGGCAGAACACTCGGATCGGCTGCGATTCGCGCCGGGGATGTCGGCCAGACCCGTGCCGATGCCGCACGCCGGCGAGCCGGCCGCCCCGGAGCTGCCCCTCCCGGCCCAGTAGCCGGGCCCCGACTGTCGGTGCCGTGGGCGAGGATGGGCGGGTGAGCGCTCTCGAACGGTTCAGCGAGCCGACCCGCACCTGGTTCGGCGCGGCGTTCGCGACGCCGACCCCGGCCCAGGAGGGGGCCTGGGCGGCGATCGGCGCCGACCGGCATGCGCTGGTCGTGGCACCCACCGGCTCGGGCAAGACGCTCAGTGCGTTCCTGTGGAGCCTCGACCGGCTGATGACCACCCCGCCGCCCGAGGACAAGCGGCACCGCTGCCGGGTGCTCTACATCTCCCCGCTGAAGGCCTTGGGCGTGGACGTCGAGCGCAACCTGCGGGCACCGCTCACCGGCATCCGGCACACCGCCGAGCGGCTCGGCACGACGGTCCCCGAGGTCCGGGTGGGCGTCCGCTCCGGCGACACCCCGGCCGCCGACCGCCGCAAGCTGACCACGGCTCCCCCGGACATCTTGATCACCACCCCCGAGTCGCTGTTCCTGATGCTCACCAGCCAGGCGCGGGAGTCGCTGCGCGGCGTCGAGACCGTGATCGTCGACGAGGTGCACGCCGTCGCCGGCGGGAAACGCGGCGCCCACCTCGCGGTGAGCCTCGAGCGGCTCGACGCACTGCTCGAGCGGCCCGCCCAGCGGATCGGCCTCAGCGCGACCGTGCGCCCGCTCGAGGAGGTGGCCCGGTTCCTCGGCGGCACCGCCCCGGTCGAGATCGTCGCCCCGCCGAGTGAGAAGCAGTGGGACCTGCGCGTCGTCGTGCCCGTCGAGGACATGACCGCTCCCGCGGAGTACGACGAGGACACCGACGACCCGCAGCGCGCCCAGTCGATCTGGCCGCACGTCGAGGAGCGGGTCGCCGACCTGGTCCAGCAGCACCGCTCCACGATCGTCTTCGCCAACTCCCGCCGGCTCGCCGAGCGGCTCACCGCCCGGCTCAACGAGATCGCGACCGAGCGCGCGGCAGACGCCGGTCTCGAGGCCCGCTCCGCTCGCACCTCGACCAGCGGAGGACCGCCCGCGGCGATCATGGCCCAGTCCGGGATCTCGACGAGCTCGACCGGCGACCCGGGCACCACCGTGATCGCCAAGGCCCACCACGGCTCGGTGTCCAAGGAGCAGCGCGCGCTGATCGAGGACGACCTCAAGCGCGGCCGGTTGCCCTGCGTGGTCGCGACCAGCAGCCTCGAGCTCGGCATCGACATGGGTGCGGTCGACCTGGTGATCCAGATCGAGAGCCCCCCGAGCGTCGCCAGCGCGCTCCAGCGCGTCGGCCGGGCCGGCCACCAGGTCGGCGAGGTCTCTCGCGGCGTGCTGTTCCCCAAGCACCGCGGCGACCTCGCGCAGACCGCCGTCGCCGTCGAGCGGATGCGCACCGGCGCGATCGAGTCCCTGCGCGTCCCGACGAACCCGCTCGACGTGCTGGCCCAGCAGGTCGTCGCGGCCACCGCCCTCGACGCCTGGCCGGCCGACGAGCTGTTCGAGCTGGTCCGCCGCAGCGCTCCGTTCACCCAGCTCCCGCGCAGCGCCTACGACGCGACCCTCGACCTCCTCGCCGGCCGCTACCCCTCCGACGAGTTCGCCGAGCTGCGCCCGCGCATCGTGTGGGACCGCGTCACCGGCACCCTCACCGGTCGCCCCGGCGCCCAGCGCCTGGCCGTCACCAGCGGCGGCACCATCCCCGACCGCGGGCTGTTCGGCGTGTTCCTCGTCGGAGGCACGGGACCCGGCCGTCGGGTCGGCGAGCTCGACGAGGAGATGGTCTACGAGTCCCGGGTCGGCGACGTGTTCGCCCTGGGCGCGACCAGCTGGCGGATCGAGGACATCACCCACGACCGGGTGCTGGTCACGCCTGCGCCGGGCGTCCCCGGCCGGCTCCCGTTCTGGAAGGGCGACACGCTCGGCCGGCCGGCCGAGCTCGGGGCCGCGATCGGCGCCTTCACCCGCGAGCTGGCCGCCCTGCCCCGCGACCGGGCGACGGCGCGCGCGGTCCGCGACGGGCTCGACGAGTACGCCGCCGGCAACCTGCTCACCTACCTGCACGAGCAGCTCGAGTCCACCAACGTGCTGCCCAGCGACCGCACCCTGGTGGTCGAGCGGTTCCGCGACGAGCTCGGCGACTGGCGCCTGGTCGTCCACTCCCCTTACGGCACCCCGGTGCACGCGCCCTGGGCGTTGGCCATCAACGCCCGGCTGCGGGAGCGGTACGGCGTCGACGGTCAGGCCGTGGCCTCCGACGACGGCATCGTGATCCGCATCCCCGACACCGAGTCCGAGCCACCCGGCGGCGACGTGATCGTCTTCGACCCCGACGAGGTCGAGGGGATCGTCACCACCGAGGTCGGCGGCTCCGCGCTGTTCGCGTCCCGGTTCCGCGAGTGCGCCGCCCGGGCCCTGCTGCTCCCCCGCCGCGACCCCGGCCGGCGCTCCCCGCTCTGGCAGCAGCGGCAGCGCTCCGCCGCGCTGCTCGAGGTCGCTGCGAAGTACCCCTCCTTCCCGATCGTGCTCGAGGCCGTGCGCGAGTGCCTCCAGGACGTCTACGACCTCCCCAGCCTGCTCGCGCTGATGCGGGGGGTCGACCGGCGCGAGGTCCAGGTCGTCGACGTCGCGACCCACCAGCCCTCGCCGTTCGCCCGCAGCCTGCTGTTCGGCTACGTCGCGCAGTTCATGTACGAGGGCGACTCGCCCATCGCCGAGCGCCGGGCGGCCGCCCTCGCCCTCGACCAGGGCCTGCTCGCCGAGCTGCTGGGTCGCGCCGAGCTGCGCGAGCTGCTCGACCCGGAGGTGCTCGCAGAGGTCGAGGCCGAGCTCCAGCGGCTCGCCCCCGATCGCCGGGCCCGCGACCCGGAGGGCGTCGTGGACCTGGTCCGCCTGATCGGCCCTCTCGGCACCGACGAGGTGGCCGCCCGATGCGTTGCCGGCGCCGACGTCGGCGAGTGGCTGGAAGCGCTCGGCCGGGCCCGGCGCGTGGTCCAGGTCCGGATGGCCGGCGCGGAGCGCTGGGCGGTGGTGGAGGACGTCGGCCGGCTCCGCGACGGCCTGGGCGTGCCGGTGCCGCCGGGCACCCCCGACGTGTTCACCGACCCGGTCGAGGACCCGCTCGGCGACCTGGTGTCGCGCTACGCCCGTAGCCACGGTCCGTTCACGACCGAGCAGGTCGCGGCCCGCCTGGGTCTCGGAGCGGCGGTGGTCCGGCACACACTGCAGCGGCTGGCCGCCCAGGGCCGGGTGCTCGACGGGGAGTTCCGGCCCTCCGGGAGCGGCACCGAGTGGTGCGACGCCGAGGTGCTGCGCCGGCTCCGCCGGCGCTCGCTGGCCCGGCTGCGTCAGGAGATCGAGCCGGTGGAGCCGGAGGCGCTGGGCCGGTTCCTGGCCGCATGGCAGCGCGTCGCGACGGGCTCGACCAGCCGAGGGGCGCGGCGCGGGGTGGACGGGGTCCTCGCCGTGGTCGACCAGCTCGCCGGCTGCGCCCTACCCGCCTCCGCGCTGGAGCCGCTGGTGCTCGCCGCCCGGGTGAGCGACTACGAGCCGTCGTACCTCGACGAGCTGACCGCCTCCGGCGAGGTCCTCTGGGCCGGCCACGCCGCGTTGCCGGGGTCCGACGGCTGGGTGTCGTTGCACCTCGCGGACCAGGCGCACCTCACGCTGCCGGAGCCGCAGCCGTTCGAGCACAGTGAAGCGCACCAGGCCGTCCTCGACGCCCTGGCCCCGGGCGGCGCCTGGTTCTTCCGCCAGCTCTCCGACGCGGTCGGCTCCACCAACGACGCCGCGCTCTCGGCGGCGCTCTGGGACCTCGTGTGGGCGGGCCGGATCAGCAACGACACGCTCACGCCGCTGCGCGCCCTGACCCGCTCCGGCACCCCCGCCCACCGCACCCGCCGGCCGGCGCCGCGGGCCGGCCGCCCCTCGCGCTCCGGACCGCCGGAGACTGCCGGCCGCTGGGCGCTGCTGCCCGCGCTCGACACCGACACCACCCGGCGCGCCCACGCGACCGCGGAGCGGCTGCTCGATCGCCACGGAGTGGTGACCCGCGGGGCGGTGGTCAGCGAGCGGGTCCCAGGCGGCTTCGCGGCGGTCTACAAGGTGCTCTCCGCCTTCGAGGACTCCGGGCGCTGTCGCCGCGGCTACTTCGTCGCCGGGCTCGGCGCCGCCCAGTTCGGCACCGCCGGAGCCGTCGACCGGCTGCGCACGTTCTCGGAGGTGGCGGCGGAGGCCAAGCCGACCGCGGCGGCGCTCGCCGCGACCGACCCGGCCAACCCCTACGGTGCCGCGCTGCCCTGGCCGGAGACGAGCGGCCACCGCCCCGGACGCAAGGCGGGCGCGATGGTGGTGCTCGTCGACGGCGTCCTCACGCTGTACGTCGAACGCGGCGGCCGCACCCTGCTCACCTGGTCCGACGAGCCCGACCGGCTCGGCCCGGCCACCGCCTCGCTCGCCGAGGCCGCCCGGCGCGGGTCGTTGGGCCGGATGACGGTCGAGCGCGCCGACGGCGAGCAGCTGCTCGGCTCCGGTTCGACACCGCTGCGCGCGGCGCTCCAGGCCGCCGGGTTCGTCGCGACCCCGAAGGGGCTGCGGCTGCGGGCGGCCGCCGGTGCCTGAGGGCGACGCCGTGTGGCGCACCGCCGAGCGCCTGCGCCGGGCGCTCGACGGGCAGCGGCTGGTGCGCACCGACCTCCGCGTCCCGCAGCACGCCACCACCGACCTCTCGGGCGGCACGGTCCTCGAGACCGTCTCCCGCGGCAAGCACCTGCTCACCCGGATCAACACCCACTCCGACCACGGGGCCGAGGACTGGACGCTGCACACCCACCTGAAGATGGAGGGTTCGTGGCGCGTCTACCGCGCCGGCGAGCGCTGGACCAAGCCCGCCCACCTGGCCCGGGTGGTGCTCGACGTCGGCGGCCGCAGCGCCGTCGGCTTCCAGCTCGGCGTGGTGGACCTGCTGCCCCGCGAGCGTGAGGACGAGGTCGTCGGGCACCTGGGTCCGGACCTGCTCGGCCCGGACTGGGACGCCGAGGAGGCGGTCCGCCGGCTCACCGCCGACCCGACCCGACCGCTCGGCGAGGCCCTGCTGGACCAGCGCAACCTCGCCGGGATCGGGACGATCTACCGCAGCGAGCTGTGCTTCCTCACCGGCTACGACCCGCGCGACCCGCTCGCCGTGGTCGCCGACCCGCTCCGGATGGTCCGGCTGGCGCGCTCGATGCTCGACCAGAACCGCCACCAGGCCCAGATCTGCACCACCGGCGACAAGCGCCGGGGCCGCAGCCTCTGGGTCTACGGGCGCTCCGGCGAGCGCTGCCTGCGGTGCGGCACGACGATCGTGCACGACCAGCTCGGTCAGCCGGGGCGCGAGCGAATCGCCTACTGGTGCCCGTCCTGCCAGCCACGCCGCTAGCGACTACCGCAGGCCCAGCCCCTCGATCCGGACCGGCTTGCCGCTCAGCGTCCGGATCGTCAGCCGGCCGCTGGTCGGGTGCGACAGGGTCGCCACGGGGACCAGCACTCGCGCCCGCGCCGTGCCGCTGCGCAACGCCACCCGTCGCAGCAGCTCGCCCTCGAGGTAGACGCCGACCCGTCCGTAGCCCGGCCCGGTGCCGACCACGAGCGCCACTACCGGCTCGCCCTGCTCGCCGACCCGAGGTACGCGCGGGCCAGGCCCGACAGGTCGACGCGGTACGCGGTGTAGTCGTCGGGTCGCACCCGCGCCCGGTCGGGGTCCAGGTGGAACCCCGAGATCCGGGTGAGCAGCGGGCCGTCCCCGGGAGCCCCGGCGGCCGGTGCGGTGAACGCCAGGGCCGGCAGCGTCCCGACCGCCAGCGCCAGGACGGCGAGCACGACGAGATGAGCGCGTGGGCGGCCGGTCATGGCCGCCCAACGAGGCGCCGGGGAGGGCGGTTACGCGGCAGCGATCAGGCCGCGGTGACGACGGTGAGCGTGCTCGCCGCCTCTTCGAGAGCCACGGCGTCGGACACCTCGCGCAGGACGTCGGAGAGCGGGACGTCGAGGGCCGCGCACAGGGAGGCGAGCAGCTCGGAGGAGGCCTCCTTCTGGCCGCGCTCGATCTCGGAGATGTAGCCCAGGCTGACCCGGGCCTCGGCGGAGACCTCGCGCAACGTCAGGCCGCGCTGCATCCGCAGGTCGCGGAGCACGTCGCCGAGCAGCCGGCGGAACAGCACCATGCGCCTCTCCTCTCCGTGGAACGTACGAACAACGCTACCCGAGGCGCGTTTCTTCCCGCCGCAGGACCGCCTCCAACGCCGCGAACGCCTCGTCGCAGGTACGCCCCTGGATCCGGCCGCGGTCGCCGCTCAGCTCCAGGGCGACGACCTCGACCAGGCCGGGGCCGGCGATCCCGACGAACACCGTGCCCGGGGGCTTGCCCTCCTGCTCGGTCGGGCCCGCGACGCCGGTCGTGGAGACGCCGAAGCTCGCCCCCATCAGGGCCCGCACCCCCGACGCCATCGCCCGGGCGCACTCGGCGGACACCACCCCGTGCTGCTCGATGATCGCGTCGTCGACGTCGAGCAGCGACGACTTGATCTCGGTGGCGTAGGTGACGACACCCCCGAGGTAGGTCTCGGAGGCGCCCGGCACGTCGGTGAGCGCGACCGCCAGCCGACCCCCGGTCAGGGACTCTGCGGTGGCGATCGTGTGGCCACCGGCCCGGAGGAGCAGGTGCACGCGGGTGAGCAGGTCCGTCACGCAGGTCAGGTTAGCCACGGCGGCTAACCTCGCGGCATGGCGCTACCGATCGCGGACTACGCACTGGTCGGCGACCGGCAGACCGGGGCCCTGGTGGGGACGAACGGCTCGATCGACTGGCTCTGCCTGCCCCGCTTCGGGTCCTCGGCCTGCTTCGCCGCCCTGCTCGGGACCGAGGACCACGGTCACTGGCAGCTGTGCCCGGCCGACGGCTACCGGGTCAGCCGGCGCTACGTCGGCGGCTCCTCGGCCCTGGAGACCACGTTCACCACCGACACCGGGGTCGTGACCCTGACCGACGTCATGCCGCCGGGTGACCGTCGCTCCGACGTGGTACGCCGGATCTGCGGCGTCAGCGGCACGGTGCGGATGCGCCACGAGTGGGTGGTGCGGCTCGACTACGGCGCGATCCTGCCCTGGGTGCGCCGCCAGGTCGTCGACGGCGAGGCCGTGATCACGGCGATCGGCGGTCCCGACCGCCTCGTGCTCCGGGGGCCTCGGCTCCCCCGGGCCAGCGACCACCGCCACACCGACGAGTTCGACGTGACCGAGGGCGAGGTCCTGACGTTCTCGACGACCTGGCTGCCCTCGCACGTGCCGTTGCGCGACCTCGGGGTGCTCGACGACCGCGTCGAGGCGACCGTCGCCGCGGACCAGGACTGGGCCGCGCGGTGCCGCACCGACGTGCCGCACTCCGACCTGGTGCGCCGCTCGCTGCTCACCCTGCGGATGCTGACCGACTCCGAGACGGGTGGGATCGTCGCCGCACCGACCACCTCCCTGCCCGAGGACCCGGGCGGGGTGCGCAACTGGGACTACCGGTTCTGCTGGCTGCGCGACGCGGCGCTCACGATCGGCGCCCTGATCGAGGCCGGCTACACCGAGGAGGCCCAGCTGTGGCGAGGCTGGCTGCTGCGCGCCGTGGCCGGCGACCCGGCGGACCTGCAGATCGTCTACGCCGTCGACGGCGGCCGGCGGATCACCGAGCTCGAGCTCGCGCACCTGCCCGGCTACCAGGACTCGCGGCCGGTCCGGATCGGCAACGGTGCCGCGCTGCAGCGCCAGCTCGACGTCGTCGGCGAGGTGATGATCGCCCTCGAGCAGACCCGGCAGGCGACCGGACGCCTGGATCGCAACGGCTGGGCGCTCCAGCTGGCGCTGATGGACAACCTGGCTCGCACCTGGCGCGAGCCGGACCACGGGCTGTGGGAGATCCGCGGTCCGCAGCAACGGTTCACCCACTCCCAGGCGATGGTGTGGGCGGCGTTCGACCGCGCGGAGCGCGCGGTGGAGGACTTCGACCTGGAGGGCCCCGTCGAGCAGTGGCGCGGGCTGCGTGACACCGTGCGGGCCGAGATCCTGGAGCGCGGCTTCGACGCCGAACGCAACACGTTCGTCCAGCACTACGGCACGACCGCCGTGGACGCCTCGCTGCTGGTGCTCCCCAAGATCGGCTTCGTCGCCGGCGACGACCCCCGGATGCTCGGGACGATCAAGGCGGTCGAGGAGGACCTGGTCCGCGACGGCCTGGTGCTGCGCTACCGCACGGAGACCGGTGTCGACGGCCTGCCCGGCGACGAGCACCCGTTCCTGGCGTGCTCGTTCTGGTTGGTCTCCGCGTACGCCCGGTGCGGGCGCACGGACGAGGCGCACGCCCTGTTCGACCGGCTGTGCGGCCTGGCCAACGACGTCGGGCTCCTCCCGGAGGAGTACGACGCCGCGCGCGCGAGGATGATCGGCAACTTCCCCCAGGCGTTCAGCCACCTGGCCCTCGTGCGCGCGGCGTTCGACCTCACGCCACGTTGACCCGCCCGAGAGTCCCGGGCGGGTCGACGTGGTCGGTCAGTGCCCGGCGGGGTTGGTGACCCGCACCGTCACGGTGGTGCTGCCGGCGGCAACGGCCTGGTCACCGGAGTAGGCCACCGTGAGCACGTGGGTGCCGCGCTTGAGGGCCTTCTTCGGCAGCACCACGACCGCGCTGCCGTCCGTCAGGGTGGCCGTCCCGAGCACCTGGTCGCCGTCGAGGATCGTCACCTCACCGGTCGGCACGACGTGATCGGCCGTCACGCTCACCGGGATCTCGGCACGCTCCTTGCTGAACACGACCGTCACGTCCTCGGCGGTCACCGTCGATGCGACCGGGCCGATGACGGGCAGGTCGATGCCGACGACCTCGGGGTCGTGGTCGGAGGCACGGTAGGGGCCGGGCGCGTAGAAGTCGGTCGCGTTGTAGTTGTAGCGGCTGTACTCGAACGCGATCGACTCGTCGGCGTTGATGTTCCAGATGTCCACCCCGGTGACCATCGCCGCGGCGGCCGGGCTGGCCAGCACGTGGTCGAGCGAGCCGGCGAGGCCGTCGAAGCTGTACGTCGTCTCCTCGGGGTCGGTGGTCGACTCGAGGTTGTCGTAGCCGGCGCCGTACAGGACCTGGAGCGGGTCCTCCTGGGTGTAGGAGTTGAAGTCACCGGTCAGGAAGACGGCGTCGGTGTCGAGGCCCGCGGCCACCTGGATGGCGAAGTCGCTGAGCGCCTCGGCCTGGGCGATGCGGTCCGGGTTCGCGTTGCCCTGGCCGGTGCCGTCGTCGACGCCCGAGCCCTTGGACTTGAAGTGGTTGACGATCACGAGGAACGCGTCGGCGTCCGGCGCGCCGGTGGCCTTGAACCCCTGCGCGAGCGGCTCACGCGCGTCGGCGAAGGCCGCCGACCCGGTCAGCACGTGCGACGGACCCACCAGCGAGACGTCGGCCGGCTTGTAGATGAAGGCCGTGCGGATGACGTCCTGCTCGGCGACCGTCGGCAGGTCGGCGGCGTCCGGCGAGGGCGCGTACGCCCAGACGCCCGAGCCGGCCGCTGCGTTGAGGGCGTCGACGAGCGTCGAGACGGCGTAGTCGCGGTCCAGGCCGAACTTCACCGAGTTCTCGATCTCCTCGAGCGACACGATGCTGGCGCCCAGGTTGTCGATCGCCGCGACGATCTTGGCCTGCTGCCGCTGGAGGTTGACGTCGTCGGCCGCTCCGCGCGGACCGGGCGACGCGTCGGTGCCGCACCGGTTCACGGTGATGTGGTTGCCGGCGCGGTCGTTGTAGTAGGTGCAGGTCCCCAGGCCGGCCGCCTCGTAGTCGGCACCGGTGGTCGGGAAGTAGTTCAGCACGTTGAACGTCGCCAGCCGGATGTCGCCGCCGACCGCCTCGGGGGCGGCCGTGCGCGTGTTGGTGAAGGTCGCAACGTCGGTCCCCGCGCCGGTCACCTGGCTGGTGGGCTGCAGGTTCCACATGCTGTTGCGGTACTCCAGCACCAGCGGCTGGTGGAACGTGACCGCCGAGCCGATGCGGACCGGGTTGTCCTGCGAGAGCCACGGCAGCGGGATGCCCTTGTTCGCGCTCGAGTTGAAGTTGATGCTGGCGCCGTCGTCGAGGGTGATCGTGCGGGCGGCGTTGTCGGCCTGGACCGCGGCGACCGCGGCGGTGTCCTGGGCGTCGACGACGTCGGTCGGCTGGACCAGCGGGTGGTCGCCGGCGGCGAGGGTGAACGAGGCGTAGAAGTTGGTGTCGTAGTTGTCGCTGACGGTGAACGCACCCTGCGGGGTGACCAGCTCGCCCTCGTGCGACTCCTTCTCGGCCGCGGTGTCCAGCTCGCTCCACGGCACGTCGAGCGGGCTGACGGTGCCCAGCGGGTCGGTCAGGTCGACGACGTCGGCTGCGGCCGCCGAGATCTCGGTGGTGCCGTTGAACTCGCTGACGTCGCCGGTCACCTCGACGCTGTCGCCGATCGCGACGGTCGCGGTCGCGGCGGAGCCGTAGACGAAGACCGCGTCGGACGCTCCCGGCGTGTCCGGGGTGCCCGGCGTCTGGAGGTAGAAGCCGTTGTAGCCGCCACTCGGGTACGCCGCTGTCACGACGCCCTCGGTCACGACCGTCTCCCCGACCAGCGGCGAGGTGTCTCCGGTGCCCTGGATCTCGGCGATGGTGGCGGCGGTCGGCTCGGCCGGCGGCTCGGTGGTGCCACCGCTGCTGTTCTGCGGGTCCGGGGCACCCGCCGTGAACTCGGCCGCGTTGTTGTCGTTGTCGGGCGCGGTGCGGCTGCTGGAGGTGGTGTTGCTCAGCACCGCGGCCTTGGCGGTCTCGAAGGTGTTGCTGTTGACGCCGACCAGGTCGACGATCCCGTCGCGTACGGCGGTGCCGTCGGCGGTCGGGTTCAGCGCGGTGGTGCCACTGGCGAGCCAGACGGTGAAGGCCGAGCCGCTCATGGCGATCGACCCGGTCGCGTCCGGCGTCGGCAGCGCGGTCGTGCCACCGGCTCCGGCGGCCTGCTGGACGAGATAGTGACCGCCGGCGGGGACCGACCCGCTCAGCGCGGTGACGCCGGTCGCCGGGTTGACGCTGCCGCTGCTGCGGTACTGCACCGACATGCCGTTGACCGAGATCGGCGCGGACGTGGGGTTGTAGAGCTCGATGAAGTCGTTCGTGTAGGTCGCGCCGCTGTTGCCGCCGCCGCCGTACACCTCGCTGATGACGAGGCCGGTGCTGGCGGCCTGGGCGGCCGGGAGTGGGGCCAGGGTGATTCCGGTCGCCGCCGCTGCGAGGGTGGCGACGACCGCCAACCCTCGCCGCGACGTCCGAGACGTCGTGGACATGGGGATCCTTCCGAGTGGGTGGGGTGACGCCTGGGTCGGGGCCCGCCTGACGGCGGGCCCCGACGAGAGGGTGGTGCCTAGCGCCGCTTGACGCGGACCGGGACCTTGATGACCGTGCCGGTGTTGTTGCCGACCAGGCGCAGCGCGAGGGTGCCCGTGTCGTCTGCCGGGACGCCGAGCGCGACCCGCGCGGTGCCGGTCTCGTCGTACGCCGAGAGAACGTCCTCGAGCGCGACGATGGTGTTGTCGACCGCGAACTGGCCGAGGGTCTTCGTCCCGATCCGGGCGAAGATCTTGGTGTCCTGGACGTCACCGACGCCGGTGAACGCCCACGAGGAGACGTCCAGCTTCACGCGCCGCGAGCCGGGCTGCACGATGTTGTCGGAGATCCAGTTCACGCCGACCGCGTGCTGCTTCCAGACCGGCACCGCCGGGTTGTCGGCGCCGTGGCGGGCCATGTAGTCGACCATCGCCTGGAGGTCGGTCTGGCCGGTGTCGCGCGACTGCGTGCCGTCCCTGAACACGGTGAAGTTGTCACCGCCACCGGCGAGGAAGCTGTTCGCCGTGACCGAGTAGGTCGCGTCGTCCGCGATCACCTGGCCGCGCAGCCACATGGTGCCGATCCGCTCGCCCGCGGGGGCGTCGGCGTCGTAGGTGTACTTGAACCCGCTCGAGGTGCCGAGGCGGAGGAACGGCCGCGAGGCGCCCTCGGGCTGCCACTGCTGCTCGAGGATCTGCCGGATCTGGGCACCGGTGAACTGCTTGTTCACCAGGGTGTTCGCGAACGGCTGGACGTCGGCCGCCTGCCGGTAGGTCACGCCGGCCGGGTAGCCGGCGTCGGCATTGCCGACCATGTCCTTGCGCAGGCCGCCCGGGTTCATGAACGCGATCTGCGCTCCGCCGAACGTGCTGCTGCGCGTCGCCCACCGCTGGACGTCGGCCACGAAGTTGCCGAGCGTGGACTCGCCACCGCGGTTCTCCGAGCCGTCCGCCTTGGTCGCGCGCTTGAACGCGCCGCCGAGCTGGCCGAGGACCTCGGCGCCCGGGCCCTCGGCGTCTGCCTTGGCCTGGTCGACGATCGCCTGGACCTCCGGGTCAGCGGTGTACGTACCGGTGTTCAGGTTCAGGTTCTCGTTCGTGACCGCCAGGACGGTGCCGGTGGCCGGGTCGACGGAGAAGTCGAGCTTGTTCAAGAACGCGCCGTACTGACCGGCCGAGACGACCGGGCGGTCCTTGACGACGCGGGTCGCGTCGCCGGCCCAGGAGGCGACCGGGAAGGAGCAGCTGTAGTTGAGGTGCGTGTGGCCGGAGACGATCGCGTCCACGTCACCGCCCACACCGTTGATGATCGAGCCGAAGTCGGAGGTCGGGTCGTCGTCCATCGTGGCGCAGTCGGTCGACGGCGCGCCCTCGTGGACGAGCAGCACGACCACGGCGGCGCCGGCCGCCTTCAGCTCGGCCGCCTCCTCGTTGGTCGCGTCGACGATGTCGGTGACGGTGACGCCCTCGATCCCGTCGGGGCTCACGAGCTCGGGCAGGTGCTCGGTGACCGCACCCACGAACCCGACGGTCACGCCGGCCACGTCCTTGGTGAACGACGGCGCGATCTCGTCAGCGGTGCCGGGCTCGTCGAGGTTGGCCGCGATGTAGGTCCAGCCGGCACCGCCCTTGGGGTTGGTCGTCGCGTCGAACGGCGCCATCACCCGGTTGACCAGGTCGTCGTAGCCCTGGTCCAGCTCGTGGTTGCCGACGGCGGAGACGTCGAGGTCCATCGCGTTGAAGATGTCGATGGTCGGCTTGTCCTGGGCGATGAAGGAGTCGAACGTCGTCGCTCCGATCAGGTCGCCGGCGGCCGCGAAGATCGTGTTCGGGTTCGCCGCACGCAGCGCGTCGATGGCGCCGGCGTACTTGGCGGCGCCCGGGATGTCGCGATCCGGCTGGAGCCGGCCGTGGAAGTCGTTCGTGCCGATGATCTGGATGTCGACCGGGTCCGCGGCGCTCGCAGGCGTCGTGATCATGGTGGTGGACGTCGCGACCAGCGCGAGTCCGGCGGTGGCGGTCAGGGCACGCACGCCCCGTCGCGCCCGAGAGCTACTGGCAGGCAATGGATCGACCTTTCGACGGTTGAGAAAGGATTGGTGCCGGTACCTAACCTCACGCGCCCGCAAGAAATCCAGAGTCCAAGTGCCCGAGACGTAACGGTTTGGCGACCAACGGATGTAGACGGGAAGTCCTGCGTCTCGAGGGGCTCTCGACAAAGCAGATGTCGCCAAGCGGCGACCCCTCGGGCGGGCAGACCTTGTGCCTTCTCACCCGGAAGGGTGGGCGCGCTGACACGCAGGCGGAGCCTCAGCCTCGCAGCGCGTGCCGCTGCTGCCAGACACCGCGGAAGAACTCCCAGCCCGACCAGAGGGTCAGGGCGACGGCGACCGCCAGGCAGGCCTGAGCAGCGTAGAAGAACACCTCGCCGGGAACCCCGGCCCAGTCCGGCAGGTCCGGGTCGCGCAGCGGCAGGCAGAGGCTCCCCAGGGCGATCGCCTGGAACGTGGTCTTGAGCTTGCCGAGGTCGGCGGCCGCGATCACCACCTTCTTCAGCACCGAGAGCCGCAGCAGGGTGACGCTCCACTCGCGCAGCAGGACGACGATCGTCACCCACCACCAGATGTCACCGACGATCGAGAGGCCGACGAAGGCCATCCCGGTGATCGCCTTGTCGGCGATCGGGTCGGCGATCTTGCCGAAGTTCGTGACCAGGTTGTGCTTGCGCGCCAGGTCGCCGTCGATCTTGTCGGTGACCATCGCGACCACGAACACCACCCAGGCGACGCTCCGCCAGAGGATCGAGTCGCCGCCGTCGACCAGCAGCGCCCAGCCGAAGAACGGGACCAGCACGATCCGCAACGTGGTGAGCACGTTCGGAACGTTCCAGTTGCTCGGCTTGGCCGCCACCTCGGTCATCGCGGCACCTCGGTCATCACAGCACCCTCGGTCGTCACAGGGGTCTCGCGTCCAGGTCGGCGCCCTCGGAGCCCACCACGACCGCACGCACCAGGTCGCCGACGCGGGCGTCGCTGTCCAGCAGGTAGGTGGCGCCGTCGACCTCGGGGCCCTGGTGGGCCGCCCGGCCCTCGACGGTGCGCCCGCCCGGGCCGTCCTCGACCCGTTCCACGAGCACCTCGACCTGCTCGCCGAGCCGCTCGGCCGCCCGCTGGGAGGTCAGCTCCTCGACCAGGTCGCTCACGTGCTCGACCCGGGCTCGGATCTCGTCGTCGTCGAGCTTGCCGTCGTACGTCGCGGCCTCGGTGCCGTCCTCGTCGGAGTAGCCGAACACGCCGGTGACGTCGAGGCGCGCGGCGACCAGGAAGTCGCACAGGGTCTCGAGGTCCTGCTCGGTCTCGCCGGGGAAGCCCACGATCACGTTGCTGCGCACGCCCGCCGCCGGCGCGTGGCCCCGGACCTGCGCGAGCAGGGCGAGGAAGCTCTCCGGGTCGCCGAACCGGCGCATCCGGCGCAGCACCGGGGCGCTCGCGTGCTGGAAGGACAGGTCGAAGTACGGCGCCACCCCGGGCGTGCTCGCGATGGCCTCGATCAGTCCCGCCCGGGTCTCGGCCGGCTGCAGGTAGGAGACGCGGACCCGCTCCACCCCGTCCACGGCGGCCAGCTCGGGCAGCAGCGTCTCGAGCAGCCGCAGGTCGCCCAGGTCCTTGCCGTAGGAGGTCGAGTTCTCGCTGACCAGGAACAGCTCGCGAGCGCCGTGGTCGGCGAGCCAGCGCGCCTCCTGGAGCACGTCGCTCGGGCGGCGGCTCAGGAACGAGCCCCGGAAGGCCGGGATCGCACAGAACGAGCAGCGCCGGTCGCACCCGCTGGCCAGCTTCAGCGCCGCCGTCGGGCCGTCGTCGAGGCGCCGTCGTACCGACGCCGGGCCGGAGGCGTGGCCGGGCACCGGCGTGGTGGACAGGACCCGCTCCACCGGGGTGATCGGCAGCAGCGTGCGGCGGTCGTGGGGGGTGTGCGCCTCGTGGGCCTCGCCCGCGACGATCGAGCGCAGTCGGGCGGCGATGTCGGGGTAGTCGTCGAAGCCGAAGACGGCGTCGGCCTCGGGCAGGGAGGCGGCGAGGTCCTTGCCGTAGCGCTCGGCCAGGCAGCCGACGGCGACCACGGCCCGCGTGCGGCCCTGCCCCTGCTCGGACCGGGCCTTGAGGTCGGCCGCCTGGAGCAGGGTGTCGACGGAGTCCTTCTTCGCGGCCTCGACGAAGCCGCACGTGTTGACGACGACCGTGTCGGCCTCCGCCGGGTCCTGGACCAGCCGGAACCCGTCGGCCTCGAGGCGCCCGGCGAGCTCCTCGGAATCGACCTCGTTGCGGGCGCAGCCGAGGGTCACCATCGCCACCGACAGCAGTTCGCGGACGGGGGCAGGGCTGGAGTCAGTCGTCATGGTCGTCGTCGAGTATGTCAACCGGGCCGCGGCCCGTCGAAACGGGCCGCGGCGGCGTCACTCGGTCGCGGCCGCGAAGGTGTTCTGCGCGGGCTGCCCGTCGGCACCCAGCGGCCCCCGGTCCTGCCCGTCGACGGTCACGTGGAGCGCACCGTCGGAGGACTGGACCCGCACCGGTGGGGACGCCTTGACCGTCTTCGACTGGCCGTAGGCCAGGTCGCCGCTGTAGACGACCTCACCCGCGCCGTCCCGGACGACGACGTGGGCGCCGCCGGCGGAGGCCTCCAGGAGGACGGGCACCGCCGGCCCGAGCTTGCCGACCGACGACGGGGACCCGTTGAGCACGGGCTTGCGGTCGAGCTCGACCGGGCTGTCCAGGGCCAGCCGGGCGATCGACCAGGCCAGCACGATCGCCATCACCGCGGCGACCAGCACCGACCAGTTCGGCCCGCCGCGGGTGCTGCGGATCGGGCCGTCGACCCCGGTCGCGAGCTCGGCCTGGAGCACCCGCCGGGCGTCGATCGGCGCATCGGCATAGCGCTCGTCGTACGCCGCCAGCAGCGGTGCCGCGTCGACGCCGAGGACCCGGGCGAGGGTGCGCAGGTGGCCGCGGGCGTAGAAGTCGCCGCCGCAGGGAGCGAAGTCGTCGACCTCGATGGACTCGATGACGTGCGGCCGGATCCGGGTGCGCTCCGCGAGCTGGTCGACGGTGAGGGACAGCCGGGTCCGGGCCGCGGCGAGCTCGGGGCCGACGACGGGGTCGGCGGCGGGCAGCACCGCGCCCTGCTCCAGGACGAGGTCGTCGATCAGGAGACCCTCGGAGCGGTGCAGCTCACCGGCCTCCGGGAGGCGGGCGTCGACCCTGGTGGCGTCCTCAGCCGGGTCCAGCGCGAACGCGGCGGCACCGTCGAACCGGATCTCGGAGCGGACCGCGGGCACCGGCTCCCGTAGTGGGCTCTGGGTGGGACTGGTCACGAGCGGCAGCGGCACCGTCGGCTCGGGTCCCGCCTGCTCGGGCATCGTCGGCTCGGGCTCGACGGGGTCCTCGGCGGGGCGGGGCGTCAACCGCAGCCGGGCCGCCAGGGACTCGATGCCGCGAGCGACTGCCGGACGCGGGTCGTGCAGGAGCGGGTGCACCGGTCCGGGCTCGTCGTGCGGCTCGTCCCACTCCTCGACGTCCAGGTCCTCGGCATCGACAGCCAGGTCTTCGTCCACGACGTCGTCCGCGTCGTCCCGGTCGACGTCCTCCGTCACGATCTCGACGACCTGCTCGGGCTCGTCGGCCAGGTGCGCCAGCGCGGCCGTCAGGCCGTCGTCGGCGCCGACCACGCGGGTCGAGAGCGACAGCGGGACGGTCAGCACCGCGGCGTCGGTGTCACGGGGCACCAGGACCAGCCGGCCGTCGCGGAGCAGGCCCCGGCGCGGCTCGTGCTCGAGCTGCTCGATGTCCTGCCAGGGCAGGCCGCGCCAGGTGCGGCCGCGCCGCAGCCGGACGCCCTGCTCGTCGGCGACCAGCAGCGGCACCCGGGAGTCGGCCAGCGACTGCAGGTGTGCCACCGCGATGGCGCCCGTGACGAGCGCGAGCGCCCAGTCGAGCCACCCGCCGCCACCGATGGCACGGGAGAGATAGGCGATGGCGACGACGGCCGCGACCCCGCCGACCGGCCCGGCCAGCCGGGCGTCGACCCGGATCTCGACCGGCTCCGCCGCGACGGACTGGACGGGTTCTTGCAGATCCGTGCTGAGGTTGCTCACATCTCCCCCTGGAGGGTCGCGATCACGGCATCGATCTCGTCGGGCTTGACCAGGACGTCGCGGGCCTTCGAGCCTTCGCTCGGCCCGACCACGCCCCGGCTCTCGAGGATGTCCATCAGGCGCCCGGCCTTGGCGAAGCCGACGCGGAGCTTGCGTTGCAGCATCGAGGTCGACCCGAACTGGGTCGAGACCACCAGCTCGACGGCCTGGATGACCAGGTCGAGGTCGTCCCCGATGTCGTCGTCCAGGTCCCGCTTGCTGGCGGCCGGCGCGGTGACGTCCTCGCGGTACGACGGCTCGAGCTGGCCCTTGCAGTGCTTGACCACCTGATGGATCTCGGCCTCGGTGACCCAGGACCCCTGGATCCGCGCCGGCTTGGAGGCACCCATCGGCAGGAACAGCCCGTCACCCTGGCCGACCAGCTTCTCGGCGCCCGGCTGGTCGAGGATCACCCGGCTGTCGGCGAGGCTCGAGGTGGCGAACGCCAGCCGCGAGGGCACGTTCGCCTTGATCAGGCCGGTGACCACGTCGACCGAGGGCCGCTGGGTCGCCAGCACCAGGTGGATGCCGGCGGCGCGGGCGAGCTGGGTGATCCGGACGACCGCGTCCTCCACGTCGCGCGGCGCGACCATCATCAGGTCGGCGAGCTCGTCGACGACCACCAGGAGGTACGGGTACGGCGTGAGCACCCGCTCGCTGCCCGCCGGCGGGTGGACCTTGCCGCCCCGCACCGCCTTGTTGAAGTCGTCGATGTGGCGGAACCCGAAGTTGGCGAGGTCGTCGTACCGCAGGTCCATCTCGCGCACCACCCAGGCGAGGGCCTCCGCGGCCTTCTTCGGGCTGGTGATGATCGGGGTGATCAGGTGCGGCACGCCCTCGTAGGCGTTCAGCTCGACCCGCTTCGGGTCGACCATGATCATCCGCACCTCGTCGGGCGTCGAGCGCATCAGCACCGAGCAGATCATCGAGTTGATGAAGCTCGACTTGCCGGAGCCGGTCGCGCCCGCGACCAGGAGGTGCGGCATCTTCGCGAGGTTGGCGACCACGAAGCCGCCCTCCACGTCCTTGCCGAGACCGGCGACCATCGGGTGGTGGTCCGAGCGGGCGGTGTTCGACCGCAGCACGTCGCCGAGGGAGACGATCTCCTTGTCGGAGTTCGGGATCTCCACGCCGACCGCGGACTTGCCCGGGATCGGGCTGAGGATCCGCACGTCCGCCGAGGCGACGGCGTACGCGATGTTCCTCTGGATGTTCGTGATCTTCTCGACCTTGACGCCCGGGCCGAGCTCGACCTCGTAGCGGGTGACGGTCGGGCCGCGGGTGTAGCCGGTGACCTGGGCGTCGATCCCGAACTCGTCCATCACCTGGGTGAGCCGTTCGACGACCTGGTCGCTGGCGCGCGAACGCGGCTTGTGCGCGGACCCCGGCTTGAGCACGTCGTTGGGCGGCAGGACGTAGGCGATGTCGCCGGACAGCTCGAGCTGCTCGACGCGGCCCGGCAGCGGGGCGTGCGGCGGCGGCTCGAGCTCGGTGTGCGTCTCGTCCTCGGGCTCCGTGATCGCCGGGGTCACCTCGGTCGGCGCGAACAGGTCGAGGCCGGCGTCGGGGTCGGCGGCTGCCTTCTTGCGGCGCCGCTTGAGCTCCCGGTCGCTGAGCACCGGGGTGTCGTACGCCGGGTCGCCCATGTCGGGATCGATCTCGCCGGTCTCGTCGAACCGGTGCCGGCGGCCGCGGACCGCGGGCATCGCCTGGGTCGCGTCCGGGTCCGTCTCCGGGGTGGCGCGGCCGAGCAGCCGGTCCCGGGCGTGGGCCAGCCTGGCGGGCACCTGGTAGAGCGGCGTCGCGGTGATGATCAGGGTGCCGAAGAAGCCGAGCAGCGCCAGCAGCGGCACCACGACGAACTCCGAGCGGAGCAGGTCGAGCAGCAGGCTCGCCACGACGTACCCGACGGCGCCGCCGGCGGTGCGCAGGTCGCTGGAGTCGCCCAGCACCGGCTGCGGGTTGCCGCCGGCGATCTGCACGATGCCGAGCAGGCCCAGGGCGAACGCCGACCAGCCGACCACCTGCCGGCCCACCGGGCCGTTCTGCTCGGGGTCGCGCATGGTGCGCCACCCGACGTAGAGCAGCGCGAGCGGCACCAGGAACCCGACCTTGCCGACCGAGCCCTCGACGACCGTGCGGGCGCCGTCCATGACGGAGCCGGGCAGCTGCCACCAGACCGCGGCGGCGACGACGACCGCGAGGCCGAACAGGGCCAGCCCCGCCCCGTCCCGCCGGTGCGCCGGCTCCAGCTCACGGGCGGTGTGGCCGATGCTCCGCGCGACCGCGCCCAGACCGTGCGCGATGCCGAGCCACACCGCCGAGATCCCCCGCCAGACCAGGCCGAAGGTGCGAGCGACCGGACCCGGGCCGCTGCGCACGGCTCGCGGAGCGGGCCGGCGACTGGCCGGGCGCCGGGACTTGCCCCGGGTCGACGATCCTCGGGTCGACCTCTTCGGCGCCGCCGTCTTGGGGGCAGGCTTGCGCTTCGGGCTGGTACTCCGGGATCGGGTGCTCGAGCTCCCAGACGTGGTGCGTGTCGTGGACGTGCTCTTGCTCCGCGACCCCGGCGGGGAAGACGTACGGGTCGCCATGGTCACCACCCTACGCAGTGGCCACTCCCGTCACACGGATCACAGGGGTGCGTGTCTTGTGGTGGCTCGCCCACCCGTGGTCGGGTGGCTCCTGACATCGGGCTCCTCCGCGGGCCTGCCGGGGTTGGTTTCCCCGGTTACCCGGGGAAACCGGAACTGTTGGCCCGAAACTTCGGCCGAGAAGTTCCGGCATTGGCCGAAGAGTCCCGGGCACCTACGGCCCTCGGCGGCTCGCCCACCGGACCGGACCGAGGCCCACCCACCCCGTCGTCGGTGAGTCCGGACACCATCGCCATCCACGAGGCGGGCGAGTGCCCGACGCGCCGCCGTTTGCCTTCTGGCCCGCGCGCTGGGGACGGTTCCCCGGTTCACCGGGGAAGTTGCCACTTCGGGCCCGAAACTTCGGCCGAGAAGTTCCAGTTTCCCCGGTTCACCGGGGAAACCGACCTGGTCGGCGCGACTGCCTCAGGCCTCGATCACCACGGGGATGATCATCGGGCGGCGGCGGTGGGTGGCGCTGACCCAACGACCGACCACGCGGCGCACCGTCTGCTGGAGCTGGTAGGAGTCGGTGTTGCCCTCGGCGACCGCGAGGTCGAGCGCGTCGATGATCGGCTGCTTGATCTCGTCGAAGGTCGAGTCGTCCTCGGCGAAACCGCGGGCGTGGATCTCCGGGCCACCGGCGACCTTGCCGCTGACCGAGTCGACCACGACGATCACCGAGATGAAGCCCTCCTCGCCGAGGATGCGCCGGTCCTTGAGGTCGGACTCGGTGATGTCGCCGACCGAGGAGCCGTCGACGAAGACGTACCCGCAGTCCACCTTGCCCGCGATCGAGGCGACGCCGTCGATCAGGTCGACCACCACGCCGTCCTCGGCGATCACGACGTTCTCGACGCCGGTCTCCCGGGCGAGCTCTCCGTTGGCGAGCATGTGCCGGATCTCGCCGTGCACCGGCAGCACGTTGCGCGGCTTGACGATGTTGTAGCAGTAGAGCAGCTCGCCGGCGCTGGCGTGACCGGACACGTGCACCATCGCGTTCCCCTTGTGCACGACCCGCGCCCCCCACCGGGCCAGGCCGTTGATCACCCGGTACACGGCGTTCTCGTTGCCCGGGATCAGGCTCGAGGCGAGCAGGACGGTGTCGCCCTCCTCGATGTGCACGAAGTTGTGGTTGCGCTGGGCGATCCGCGACAGCGCACTCATCGGTTCGCCCTGGGAGCCCGTCGAGATCAGCACCTGGCGCTCGGGAGGCAGGTCGGCGAGGTCCTTGGTGTCCACCAGCACGCTCGGCGGGACTTGGAGGTAGCCCAGGTCGCGGGCGATGCCCATGTTGCGGACCATCGAGCGGCCGACGTACGCGACCTGACGTTCGTGGGCGTACGCCGCGTCCAGCACCTGCTGGACCCGGTGCACGTGGGAGGCGAAGCACGCGACGATGATCCGCTGCTTGGAGTCGCGGAAGACCTGGTCGATCACCGGGGTGATGGCCTTCTCCGCCGGGGTGAAGCCGGGTGTCTCGGCGTTCGTGGAGTCGGTGAGGAAGAGGTCGACGCCCTCCTCCCCCAGCCGCGCGAACGCTCGCAGGTCCGTGATCCGGCCGTCCAGCGGCAGCTGGTCCATCTTGAAGTCACCCGTGTGCAGCACCATGCCGGCGCCGGTGCGGATGGCGACCGCGAGCGCGTCGGGGATCGAGTGGTTGACCGCCACGAACTCCAGGTCGAACGGGCCGAAGCGCGCCCGGTCGCCCTCCCGGACCACGTGGTGCACGGTCTCCCTGAGCCGGTGCTCGCGCAGCTTGCTGCCGAGCAGCGCCAACGTCAGCTCCGACCCGACGAGCGGGATGTCCCCCCGCTCGCGCAGCAGGTACGGCGTCGCGCCGATGTGGTCCTCGTGCCCGTGGGTCAGCACCAGCGCCTCGACGTCGTCGAGCCGGTCGCGGATCGAGGACCAGTCCGGGAGGATCAGGTCGACGCCGGGGTGGTGGTCCTCCGGGAACAGCACCCCGCAGTCGACCAGCAGCAGGCGCCCGTCGTACTCGAAGGCCGTCATGTTGCGGCCGACCTCGCCCAGCCCGCCCAGCGGGATGACCCGCAGGCCCCCCGTCGGAAGTGCGGCCGGTGCGGAGAGCTCGGGATGGGGATGACTCATCTGGTTCCTTACAGGAGGCCGGATGCGGCGAGCCCTGCTCGCAGCGCGGCCACCTCGTCGTCGTCCAACGGCACCAGCGGTGCCCGGACGTTGCGGTTGTCGAGGACGCCGAGCAGCTGGAGCGCTGCTTTGGCGGTGGTCGCTCCGTAGTTGGGGACGCCCATGACGGCGTCGATCGCGGGGAGCAGCCGCGTGAAGATCTCGAGCGCGCCGGCGTGGTCGCCGGCCTGGAAGGTGTCGGCCATCGCCTTGAACTGCTCGCCGGCGGCGTGCCCGACGACGGAGACGAAGCCGGCGGCGCCGTGCGCGAGCCAGCCGAGGTTGTTCGCGTCGTCGCCGGAGTAGAGGGCGTAGCCCAGCTGCATGATCTTGACGCCGCGGGTGAAGTCGCCGACGGCGTCCTTGACCGCGACGACGGTCTCCAGCCGGATCGCCGCCTCATAGGTCTCGAGCGCGATCTGGGTGCCGGTGCGGCCGGGGACGTCGTAGAGCATGACCGGGACGTCGCTGGCCTCGGCAACGGCCGTGAAGTGGTGCAGGACGCCCGCCTGGCCGGGCTTGTTGTAGTAGGGCGTGACCAGCAGCAGCCCGTCGGCGCCCAGCTTGGCGGCCTGCTCGGCCAGCTCGACCGAGTGTGCCGTGGAGTTGGTGCCGACGCCGGCCACGACGACCGCGCGGCCACCGACCGCGTCCTTGACCGCGGCCAGGATCGCGCCGTCCTCCGCGGTGGTGGTCGTCGGCGACTCGCCGGTGGTGCCGGAGACCACGACCCCGTCGTGGCCGTGGTCGACGAGGTAGGCGGCGATCCGGGCGGTGCCCTCGAGGTCCACCGACCCGTCGTCGTGGAAGGCGGTGGCCATCGCCGTGAGCACACGACCGAAGGGAGCGGCGGGCGCGGAGGTCATGTCCTACAGGCTATCGCTCCGCGCGCCGGGTCCTTCGGACCCGTCGCCGCGGGGCCTTGTTCCCTGTGCCGGCTCCGCCGTCCCCCGGCAGGGTGAGAGCGAGGAGGACTACATGTCTGTGCTTGTGGCATTCGCCAGCAGGTACGGCGCGACGCGCCAGATCGCCCAGCAGATCGGAGCCGTGCTCTCGGTCGCCGGACACGACGTACGGGTCCGTCCGGCGGCCGCGGTCGAGGCCGTCCGCGACCACGAGGCCGTGGTGCTGGGCAGCTCGGTCTACCGCGGCCACTGGATGGAGCAGGCGGCCGCGTTCGCCGATCGGTACCGCGCCGCGCTCAACGACCGCCCGGTGTGGCTGTTCAGCAGCGGGATGCTCGCGAACGACGAGGGCTCCACCACCGGGCCCTCCGACCTGGACCGGTACGCCGACCTGCTCGGGGCCCGGAGCCGCCAGGCGTTCGGCGGGGCGCTCGTCGTCCGCCGCCTGGACCTGATCGACCAGGCGCTGCGACTGGCGCCGTCACGCCGGCGAGCGCTGCGGTCGGGCGACCTGCGCGACTGGGTCGACATCGACCACTGGGCGCACCAGATCGCGGCCGAGCTCTCCGCCTCGACGCTCGCCTGAGGACGGCCACCCACCCGGGACGCCTCAGACGTGCGGCAGGACCTCCGCGGCCACCAGCCGCAGGTGGTCGAGGTCGGCCAGGTCCAGGACCTGCAGGTAGACCCGCTCGGCGCCGAGCTCGGCGTACCGCCCGATCTTGTCGACCACCTCGGCGGGCGTCCCCGCGAGCCCGTTGACGCGCAGCTCCGCGGGCTCGCGACCGATCGCGGCCGCGCGACGGCCGAGCTCGGCCTCGTCGGCACCGACGCACAGCACCAGCGCGTTGGACCAGGTCAGCGTGCCCGGGTCG
The DNA here is from genome assembly GCF_000015265.1 of Nocardioides sp. JS614. Lineage (NCBI taxonomy): Bacteria > Bacillati > Actinomycetota > Actinomycetes > Propionibacteriales > Nocardioidaceae > Nocardioides > Nocardioides sp. JS614. Next base: position 2,463,310 of record NC_008699.1, on the reverse strand, counting down.
CGGCCCTGCTCGGCGCACGCCTCGCGCACCCGCGCGAACTGCGCCGCCGTGGTCGCCTCGTCGACGAACGGCAGGTTGAACTCGTCGGCGTAGCGGGCCGCGAGCTCCGGGGTACGGCGCTTGCCGAGACCGCCGACCAGCACCGGCGGAGCCGGCTGCACGGGCTTGGGCAGCGCCAGCGAGTCCGCGAGCCGGTAGTGCACCCCCTCGAAGTCGAACCGCTCCCCCGCCGGTGTCGCCCACAGCCCGGTGATGATCGCGAGCTGCTCCTCGAACCGGTCGAACCGCTCGGCGGTGCCGGGGAACGGGATGCCGTACGCCGTGTGCTCGGCCTCGAACCAGCCGGCGCCGATGCCGAGCTCGACCCGCCCGCCGCTCATCTGGTCGACGTTGGCGACCGCGATCGCCAGCGGCCCGGGCAGCCGGAACGTCGCGCTGGTCATCATCGTGCCGAGCCGGATGGTCGTGGTCTCCCGGGCCAGGCCGGCCAGGGTCACCCACGCGTCGCTCGGGCCGGGCAGCCCCTCGGTGCCCATCCCGAGGTAGTGGTCGGACCGGAAGAACGCCCCGAAGCCGAGCCGTTCGGCCTCCTGGGCGACCCGCACCAGGTCGTCGAAGGTGGCTCCCTGCTGGGGTTCGGTGAAGACGCGCAGCTCCATGCCCGCCAGCCTGTCAGGCCCGGACAAGCACCACGCGGTCGTACCCGTCGTGCTGCTCGCGGGCGGTCTCGCGCCACTCGCTGCGGTCGAACTCGGGGTAGAACGCGTCGCCCTGCGGCTCCAGGTCCACCTCGCTGAGCACCTGCTCGTCGGCGACCGGCAGCGCGGCGGCGTACACCTGGCCGCCTCCGGCGACCATCACCTCGCCCTCGAGCGTGTCGGCGAGCGCGAGGGCCGCCGGCAGGTCGTGGGCGACATGCACCCCCTCGGCCGACCAGTCCGGGGACCGGGTGAGCACGATCGTGGTGCGCCCGGGCAGCGGCCGGCCGATCGAGTCGTAGGTCGCCCGGCCCATCACCAGGATGTGCCCCCAGGTCAGGCCCTTGAACAGCCGCTGCTCCCCGGGCAGCTGCCAGGGGATGTCGGGGCCGTCGCCGATCACGCCGTTGCGCGCCACGGCGGCGACGAGGACGACGCGCTTGCCGCCGGGGGTCATCGGCCGCTCACCTGCCGGCTCATACGGCGATGGGGGCCTTGATTCCGGGGTGCGGGTCGTAGCCCTCGACCGCGATGTGCTCGAGGTCGAACGCGTCCAGCTCGGTCACCGACGAGTCGAGCACCAGCCGGGGCAGCGGCCGCGGCTCCCGCGTGAGCTGGAGCCGCGCCTGGTCGAGGTGGTTGGAGTACAGGTGCGCATCGCCGAGGGTGTGCACGAAGTCGCCGACCTCGAGGCCGGTCACCTGCGCGACCATGTGGGTGAGCAGGGCGTACGACGCGATGTTGAACGGCACGCCGAGGAAGACGTCCGCAGAGCGCTGGTAGAGCTGGCAGCTGAGCCGCCCCGGCCCGGACTCCTCCCCAGGTCCAGGCGGCGCGACGTAGAACTGGAACATCGTGTGGCACGGCGCGAGCGCCATGTCGGGGATGTCCGCGACGTTCCACGCCGACACGACGTGGCGCCGCGAGTCCGGGGAGTCACGGATCTGCTCGACCACCTGGGCGATCTGGTCGACGTGCCGCCCGTCAGGAGTCGGCCAGGAGCGCCACTGGTAGCCGTAGACCGGTCCCAGGTCGCCCTGCTCGTCGGCCCACTCGTCCCAGATCGTGATGCCGCGGTCCTGGAGCCACTTCACGTTCGTGTCGCCGCGCAGGAACCACAGCAGCTCCCCGAAGACCGAGCGGGTGTGCACCTTCTTGGTGGTCACGAGCGGGAACCCGGCGCGCAGGTCGAAGCGCATCTGGTGCCCGAAGACGCTCAGCGTCCCGGTGCCGGTGCGGTCGCCCTTGGGGACGCCTTCGTCGACGACGCGCTGGAGGAGGTCGAGGTAGGCCCGCACGTTGCGAGCGTAGCCGTCAGAGATCCACGGAGCCGCTGATCGTCGTCCGGGTGTCGCCGCCGACCCACACCGTCTGCCCCTCCTTCACCACGTGCACCCGCCCGGCACGCAGCAGCGCGGTCCCCTGGGACGCGACGTACGCCGAGGGCAGGCGGCTGCCCGCCAGCCACTGGCCGATCCCGGCGTTGAGCGAGCCGGTCACCGGGTCCTCCGGAATGCCGAGGTCCGGGCAGAACGCCCGCACCTCGACGTCGGCCGGACCGTCCGCTGCGTGGCGGCCCACGACACCGATCTGGCGGTCGCCGAACGCCGCCCAGTCGGGCCGCAGCCCGAGCACGGTCTCCGCGTCCGCGAGCAGGACGCCGACCCAGCCCGGCCCGTTGTCGATCCAGGCGGCCTCGAGGAGGTCGTCGCGGCGCACCCTCAGCGCACGGACGATCGCGTCCAGATCGGCGTCGTCGACCGGGCCGGAGCGGATGAGGGGCGGTGCCGCGAAGGCGAGGGTGGTGCCCCGCCGGAGCCGCACCAGCCCGGCGCCACACTCCTGGACGAGCTCGCCGTCGGTGGCGGGGACGCCGCCGGCCTCGAGCCAGGCGTGCGCGCTGCCCAGCGTGGGGTGGCCGGCGAACGGCAGCTCCCCGCCCGGCGTCCAGATCCGCAGGCGGTAGTCCGCCCCGGCCTGGGTCGGCGCGAGCAGGAAGGTCGTCTCGGAGAGGTTCGTCCACCGCGCGAACGCCGCCATCTGCTCGTCGGTCACCCCGTCGGCGTCGTGCACGACTGCGACCGGGTTGCCGCGCAGCGGCTGGCTGGAGAAGACGTCGACCTGGCTGAAGCGCATGCCGGGAGTCTGGCAGCGACCCGCTCAGTGGCCCAGCAGCGGCCGCTCACCCGGGCGCGCCAGCGGGATCACGTCGTGGCACACCACGGGGTCCAGGTCGCAGGTGCGCAGCATGACCAGCGGCTCGGTGTTGCCGTCGACCGCCGGCGGTGCGCCGATCTCGGAGCGGGGCGCGACCAAGTAGCTCACCGTGTGGTTGGGGCCGAACGTCGCGTCCAGGGCGAGCTCGCCGGCGGCCAGCCCGGAGCGCATCCGGTCGCCGGAGCGCGCGTCGTACAGCAGCGGCCGGAACGGCACCGAGCCGTCGCCGGCCCGGCTCAGCACGAAGTTGCCGCCGGGCGAGAGCAGGGCGCCGATCCCCGGACGCAGGTTCGCGACCCGGAAGATCGCCTGCACGATCTCGATCCCGCGGGAGTCGGCGTAGACCCGGCTGGCCGACTCCACGTCCAGCAGGCCGGTGCGGTCCAGCAGCATCGGGTCCCCCGCCGGCTCCCACTGGAAGTCGCCCTCGGTCGTCGTGTAGTAGACCCGCGCCTGGTCGACGGCCAGCACCGAGCCCGACCCGGGCAGGTCCAGGCCGGTGTCCTTGCCCGACACGAGGTTGTGCACCACCAGGCGGGGTACGTCGGCGGAGGGATCCACCCACGCGGCCCAGTCGGTCTGGTCCGACACCGCCACCCTGGCGTCGGGCGCGGTCCGGCCGATCTCGGTGACCGCGCCGTCGCCCGCGGCGAACCAGACCGTCCCCTCGGCGTCGGTGAACACGGCCCCGTCGTTGACCGCCGCGAGGTCGCCCACGGCCGGCATCCGGATGGCGACCGTCGAGAGGTGCAGCAGCCCGCCGGCGTACCAGGGCACGTCGACGGGGTTCGGCTGCGGCAGGACCACCCAGTCGGCGTCCGCCGGCCGCTCGGCCGGCGAACGGGACAGCGCCCAGCCGGCCGCCGCGAGGACGAGGACGGCTGCGGCGACCGAGGCGACCACGATCCTCCGGCGTCGGCGGCGCCGGACACCGGCCTCCGCGACCACGCCGTCGAAGGGCGGGGCGAGCACCTCGATGGACTCGGTCACGATCCGCAGGTCCTCGGGGGACGCCGGCGCGCTGATCCTGCGGACCGGGCGGTCCAGCACCTCGGCCACCTGGGTCTCGGAGAGGCCGGCGACGACGTGGAGCACCACCGCCTCGCGGTCCCCCGGCGTCAGCTCGGCGAGCCGCGCCTCGAGCCGCCGGCGCAGCTCGGCCGGGTCGACGACCTGGTGCTCGCTCCCGGCCTCGGTCCGGGGCGGGGCCTGGCTGCCGGGCTCGCCCCCAGACTCGACCGGCGGCACCGGCGGCACCGGCGGGCGCTTGCGGCGGTGCCAGACGTCGAGCACCACGCGGTAGACGGTGGCGTCGACGTCGTCGGTCTCGAGCACCTCGTCCCAGGCGGCGTAGCACCGGGCCAGGCCGGTCTGCGCGATCGCCTCCGCCGCGCCGGGCGGGCAGCCGATCAGCAGCAGCGACCGCAGCAGGAACGGCCAGCGCGCTGCCAGGTACGCCGCGAAGTCGGCGTCGTTCCGCATGCCCGACATCCTTCTCCTGGTGCCGGTCGCCCACCAAGGGCCGAGGCCACGGCCCCTACTGTGCGTGCAGGGACATCGGTCCGTAGACGCGACGGTCGTGCTCGAACAGGGTGACCGCGTCGACGCCCTCGGCCGCCAGGTCCGACCAGGTCTCCCCGACCCAGGACTCGGCGTCGGCCTGGCTCGAGAACCGCTCGCCGGCGAGGTCCGGCCCGACGGTGACCTCGTCGCCGGCGGCGTTCTCGAGCCGCCACCACCAGGGCCGCTCGGTCGGCGACGGTGGGCGGAACGTGGCGGGCTGGTCGGGCAGGTTCATCTCAGCCCTCCCGCACGGACGGGTCGAGGAACGGCGGCTTCACGAGCTGGAAGACCTCGCGACGGCCGCGGATGTCGACGCCGACCTCGGCCTCCGGGTCGACGAACGACGGGATCAGCGCCAGGCCGATGCCCTTGCGCAGGGTGGGCGAGAAGGTTCCGGAGGTGACCTCGCCGAGCAGCACGTCGGGGGTGAGGCTCACGCTCATGTGCGGGCGCGGGATGCCGCGACCGGTGGCGACCAGGCCCCGCAGCTGGCGCTTCGGGCCGGCCGCCTTCTCGGCGGTGAGCTTGTCGCGGCCCCAGAAGGCGTCCTTGCGCCATCCGACCGCCCAGCCCAGGCGCGCCTCGTTCGGGGTGACGTCGAGGGAGATGTCCTGGCCGTGCAGCGGGTAGCCCATCTCGGTGCGCAGCGTGTCGCGGGCGCCGAGCCCGCAGGGCAGCATCCCGAACTCCTCGCCGGCGGCGAGCAGCGCGTCCCAGAGCGGCTCGGCGACCGCGTTCGGTGCGATCAGCTCGTAGCCGCGCTCGCCGGTGTAGCCGGTGCGGCAGACCACGACGGTCTCGTCGGCGAACGTCTGCTCGACGAAGGACATGTAGTCGTGGCCGGTCGGCAGCCCCACCTCGGCCAGCACCTCGTCCGATCGGGTGCCCTGCACGGCGAGCACCACGAAGTCGCGGTGCCGGTCGGTGACCGTGACCCCGTCCGGGGCCACCGCCGCGAGCCGGCGGACCACCTCGGCGGTGTTGGCGGCGTTGGGCACCAGCAGCACCCGGTCCTCGGCGTGCAGGTAGACGATCAGGTCGTCGACCACGCCACCGGTCGCGTCGTCGCAGCACAGCGTGTACTGCGCCTGGCCGGGGCCGATCCGGTCGAGGTCGTTGGTCAGCGTGCGGTTGACGAACGCGGCGGCGCCCGGCCCCGCCACCACGGCCTTGCCGAGGTGGCTGACGTCGAAGATGCCGACCGACTCGCGCACCGCGGTGTGCTCCTTGACGATGCCGGTGGAGTACTCCAACGGCATCGACCAGCCGCCGAAAGCGGCGAACTTGGCCCCGAGGGCCACGTGACGTGCGTGGAGCGGGGAGCGCAGCTCCTGTTCGTGGAGGTCCACCATGGCCGCGAACCTACCGCAGCACCCCGGACTATCCTGCCCCGGTGACGTCGTACACCATGCGCAGCGCCAGCCCCGCCAAGACCCGCAGCGACGCCGTCGTGGTGGGGGTCGTCCAAGGCGCCAAGGGGCCGACCCTCGCCGACGGCGGCGAGGACGTCGCCTCCGCCTACGGCCGCAAGCTGCGCCCCCTGCTCGCCACGCTCGGGGTGACCGGCAAGGCGGGCGAGGTCGCCAAGGTCCCGACCAGCGGCGCGATCACCTCCCCGCTGCTGGTGCTGGTCGGGCTCGGCGCGACCCCCGACACCGAGGCGGTACGCCGGGGCGCGGGCGTCGCGGCTCGCGCGGTCACCAACGCCGCCTCGGTCGCGATCGCACTGCCCGCCGGGACGCCCGAGCTGGTCCGCGCCGTGACCGAGGGCTACGAGCTCGGGGGCTACACGTTCACGACGTACAAGAAGCCGGCCGCGGAGGCGAAGGGCGCACCGGCCGACGTGGTCCTGCTCAGCGGCGCCGCGCGCAAGAAGGACGTGGTAGCCGCGTTCGAGCAGGCGCGGATCGTCTCCGCCGCCGTCGCGGCGACCCGGGACTGGGTCAACACGCCGCCCGGCGACCTGACCCCGCCCGCCTTCGCCGACACCGTCGCCGAGGCGACCAAGGCACTCACCAAGGGGCGCGGCGCCCCGAAGGTGTCCATCCGGGTCCTCGACGAGAAGGAGCTCGCCGAGCTCGGCTGCGGCGGCATCCTCGGCGTCGGTGCCGGCTCGTCGGCGCCGCCGCGGCTGGTCGAGCTGAGCTATGCGCCGAAGGGCGCCAAGCACCACCTTGCGCTCGTCGGCAAGGGCATCACCTTCGACTCCGGCGGGCTGACCATCAAGCCGGCGCAGAGCATGAGCGAGATGAAGTCGGACATGGCCGGCGCCGCTGCGGTCGTCCAGGCGACGTTCGCGATCGCCCGGCTGGGCCTGCCCGTGCAGGTGTCGACGTACGCGCCGATGGCGGAGAACATGCTGTCGGGCTCGGCGACCCGGCCCGGCGACGTCTTGTCGATGTACGGCGGCACCACGGTCGAGGTGCTCAACACCGACGCCGAGGGCCGCCTGGTGCTCGCCGACGCCCTGGTCCGCGCGACCGAGGTGAAGCCGGACGTGATCATCGACGTCGCCACCCTGACCGGCCACATGGTCGTCGCCTTGGGCGACCGGGTCAGCGGCGTGCTCGGGTCGACCGACGTCGTCGACGACGTGCTCGCGGCCGCCGGCACGGCCGGCGAGGCGATGTGGCCGATGCCGATCCCGGAGTCGATGCGCGAGCGGATCACCTCCAGCAAGATCGCCGACCTCGCCCAGCACGACTGGACCCGGTGGGGCGGCGGGCTGTTCGCCGCGGCGTTCCTGCGCGAGTTCACCGGGGGCCTGCCCTGGGCGCACCTCGACATCGCCGGGCCGTCGTTCAACTCCGGCGGCGCCTGGGGGCACGTCACCGCCGGCGGCACCGGTGTCGCCGTCGCCACCCTGGTCGACTACGCCCGGGCACTGTCCGAGCAGAAGTAGGCGGGCGGGTTCAGAGCCCGCCCTCGAGCTTCTTGCGCCGGTTGTAGTCCCGCATCCGCTGCGGGATGCCGACGACCGCGGCGTCGTAGGAGGGGATCTGCTGGCGGTTGCAGAAGTCGTGCGCCCAGCCGATCGAGGGCACCCGGCGCCGGGTCCACTCTCCGTCGTGGGCGACCAGCAGCAACGTCACGTCGCTGACGGCGGTGCGCGGCTCGACGAAGCCCTCGACGCCGCGCCGATCGCTCACCCAGGAGTGCAGGTGCTCGAGGTCCACCGAGTCCGACGCGCGCACCCGGGTCGACCCGGTCCGGTAGGCGTCCCGCGCGGGGCGCCGCATCTTCGGGCCCGAGCTGCGCCGGAGCCGGTCCATCCATGACATGCCGACCAGTGTGCCAACAACCCGGGCGAACCCACGGGAGATCGCCGCAAGGTGCGCCGCCAGGTTCGCCGCGGTGACCACGAGGTGACCCGCGAGTAGCCCGGAGGCCGGTGTGGACACGTTGCGCGGAAGTGCAAGGATGGGCGGGTGGCCGACGCCGACTTCGACGTACTCATCCTCGGTGCGGGCTCCGGCGGTTACGCCTGCGCCCTGCGCTCAGCACAGCTGGGCCTGTCCGTGGGCCTGGTGGAGAAGTCGCACCTGGGCGGCACCTGCCTGCACATCGGCTGCATCCCGACCAAGGCGCTGCTGCACGCCGCCGAGGTCGCGGACCAGGCCCGCGAGGCCGAGACGTTCGGAGTGCGCGCCACCCTGGAGGGCATCGACATGGCGGGGGTCAACGCCTACAAGGACGGTGTCGTCTCGCGGCTGTTCAAGGGCCTCACCGGCCTGATCAAGGGCCGCGGCATCACGGTGATCGAGGGCGCCGGCCGGCTCACCGGCCCGCGGACGGTCACCGTCGGCGAGACGGCGTACACCGGCAAGCACGTGGTGCTCGCGTCCGGCTCGTACGCCCGCACCCTGCCCGGGCTCGAGATCGACGGCGAGCGGGTGATCACCTCCGACCACGCCTTGCGGCTGGATCGGGTGCCCGCCTCGGTCGTGGTGCTCGGCGGCGGCGTCATCGGCTGCGAGTTCGCCAGCGTGTGGCGCAGCTTCGGTGCCGACGTGACCATCGTCGAGGCGCTGCCGCGGCTGGTGGCCGTCGAGGACGAGGCGTCCTCCAAGGCGCTGGAGCGGGCGTTCCGCAAGCGCGGCATCGTGTTCCGCACCGGCACCCCGTTCCAGAGCGTCAAGCACACCGACACCGGCGTCGCGGTGACCGTCGAGGGGGGCGACGTGATCGAGGCCGACCTGCTGCTTGTCGCAGTCGGTCGCGGGCCGGTCACCGAAGGCCTCGGCTACGACGAGCAGGGCGTGACCATGGACCGCGGGTTCGTGCTCACCGACGAGCGGTGCCGCACCAACCTGGACGGCGTGTACGCCGTCGGCGACATCGTCCCCGGCCCGCAGCTGGCGCACCGCGGCTTCCAGCAGGGCATCTTCGTCGCCGAGGACATCGCGGGCCTCGACCCGAGCCCGATCGACGAGGCCGGCATCCCCCGCGTGACGTACTCGCACCCGGAGGTCGCCTCCGTCGGGCTCGACGAGGCGCGTGCGGCGGAGACCTACGGCGCCGACGGCATCGAGACGCTCACCTACGACCTGGGCGGCAACGGCAAGAGCCAGATCCTCAAGACCCAGGGCTTCGTGAAGCTGATCCGTCGCAAGGACGGCCCCGTCGTGGGCGTGCACATGGTCGGCGACCGGGTCGGCGAGCTCATCGGCGAGGCCCAGATGATCTACAACTGGGAGGGGTACCCGGAGGACGTGGCACCCCTTGTCCACGCCCACCCGACGCAGAACGAGGCGCTCGGCGAGGCGCACCTGGCGCTGGCGGGCAAACCCCTGCACGCCCACTCCTGAACCCGAACACCAGCACCTGAAGCGAAGGAAGTCCATTGGCCACCGAAGTCAACCTGCCGGCACTCGGCGAGTCCGTCACCGAAGGCACCGTCACCCGCTGGCTCAAGCAGGTGGGCGACTCGGTGGCCGTCGACGAGCCGCTGCTCGAGGTCTCCACGGACAAGGTCGACACCGAGATCCCCTCCCCCATCGCCGGCACGCTGCTGGAGATCCGGGCCAACGAGGACGACACCGTCGAGGTCGGTGCCGTGCTGGCGGTGATCGGGGACGCCGGTGAGTCTTCGGGTGACTCCGGCGGCGCCCAGGCCGAGGCCCAGCCCGACCCCGAGCCGGAGCCCGAGGCACAGCCCGAGCCGGAGCCCGCCCAGGAGCAGGCGCAGCAGGAGGCGCAGCAGCCCGCTGCCGAGCAGCCGGCCCCGGCGGCCGAGGCCAAGCCGTCCGGTGGCTCCGGGACGGCCGTGACCCTCCCGGCCCTCGGCGAGTCGGTCACCGAGGGCACCGTCACCCGCTGGCTGAAGTCGGTCGGCGACGAGGTCGCCGTGGACGAGCCGCTGCTCGAGGTCTCCACCGACAAGGTCGACACCGAGATCCCCTCGCCGGTCGCCGGCACCCTGCTCGAGATCAAGGTCGCCGAGGACGAGACCGTCGAGGTCGGGGCCGAGCTCGCCGTGATCGGGTCCGGACAGGCCGCGCCGGCCGAGTCGAAGCCCGAGCCGACCCCCGAGCCCGAGCCGGAGCCGACCCCCGAGCCCGAGCCCGAGCCCGAGGCGGCACCCGAGCCCGAGCCGGCACCCGCGCCCCAGGAGCAGGCCGCCCCGCCGGCTCCCGCGCCGGCCGCCGCCGCCCAGCCCACTGCGCAGCCCGCCGCCCAGCCCGTCGCGAGCGGTGACGGCCCGGGCTACGTGACGCCGCTGGTGCGCAAGATGGCCGCCCAGCACGGCGTGGACCTCGCGAGCGTCACCGGCACCGGCGTGGGGGGGAGGATCCGCAAGCAGGACGTGCTCGACGCCGCCAAGGCCCAGCAACAGGCCCAGCAACAGGCCCAGCAGCCCGCCCAGGCGGCTCCGGCCGCCCCGGCTGCCCCCTCGGCACCGGTCTCCTCGGGCGCGCCGTCGCCGCTGCGCGGCACCACGGTGAAGATGTCGCGGCTGCGCAAGATCATCGCCACGCGCATGGTCGACTCGCTGCAGACCTCCGCCCAGCTGACCCAGGTGGTCGAGGTCGACGTCACCAACATCGCGCGGCTGCGCGACGAGGCGAAGGCGGACTTCCTGTCCCGGGAGGGCGTCAAGCTGTCGTACCTGCCGTTCTTCGCGAAGGCCGCGATCGACGCGCTCAAGCACCACCCGGCGCTGAACGCGACCATCGACACCGAGGCGGGCGAGGTCACCTACTACGACCGCGAGAACCTCGCGATCGCGGTGGACACCGAGAAGGGTCTGATCACCCCGGTGATCAAGGACGCGGGCGACCTCTCCATCGCCGGCCTGGCGAAGAAGATCGCCGACGTCGCCCAGCGCACGCGCACCAACAAGATCGGCCCGGACGAGCTCTCGGGCGGGACGTTCACGATCACCAACCTGGGCAGCGTCGGGGCCCTGTGGGACACCCCGATCGTGAACAAGCCGCAGGTCGCGATCCTCGGGCCCGGCGCCGTCGTCAAGCGGCCCGTGGTCATCGACGACCCGAACCTCGGCGAGACGATCGCGGTGCGCTACATGGTCTACCTGGCACTCACCTACGACCACCAGCTGGTCGACGGCGCCGACGCAGGCCGTTTCCTCACCGACGTGAAGCAGCGCCTGGAGTCGGGCCAGTTCGAGGTCTGAGGAGAGCATGTCGCTGACCGTCGTCATCGCCGGCGCCTCCGGCTTCCTCGGCACCCACCTGAGCCGGGAGCTGACCGAGCGCGGCCACGACGTGGTCGCGCTGGTGCGCCGGCCCACGTCGTCGCCGAGCGAGTCGACGTGGGACCCGTACGCCGGCGGCTACGACCGCGAGCTGGTCGAGCGCGCCGACGTGGTGGTCAACCTGGCGGGGTCGCCGACGATCGGCAACCCGCACTCGCGCCGCTGGGCCCGCGCGCTGCGCGAGAGCCGGGTGACCACGACCCGGGTGCTCGCGAGCGCCATCGCCGCGAGCGAGCGGAAGCCGGCCTTCGTCGCCGGGAACGCGATCGCCTGGTACGGCGACCACGGCGAGCAGGTCGTCACCGAGGAGACCCAGAGCAGCGGCGACAGCCTGCTCACCCGCGTCAGCCGCGAGTGGCAGGATGCCGCCGACCCGGCCGCGGCGGCCGGCGCCCGGCTGTGCGTGCTGCGCACCGCCCCGGTGATGGACCGACGGGCGGCGCCGCTCAAGCAGCTGCAGCTGCTCACCCGGCTCGGGCTGGGCGCTCGGCTCGGAGACGGACGACAGCGGATGGCGATGATCTCCCTGCGCGACTGGGTCGGCGGCGTCACCCACCTGGTGGAGCACGAGACGGCCGCCGGCCCGTTCAACGTGTGCTGCCCGCTGACGCCGACCAACGCGGAGTTCACCCAGGCGCTGGCCCGGGCCACCCACCGCAAGGCGTTCCTGGTCGCCCCGCGGTTCGCGATCCGGGCCGGCGCCGGCCCGCTCGCCCCCGAGGCGCTCGGCTCGATCAACCTGCGCCCCGCGGCCCTCGAGGACGCGGGCTACCGGTTCCACGACCGCACGGTGGACGACGTGCTCGGCGCGGGCCTGACCTGAGCCATCCGCCACTCCCCCGCGGCCCGCACCAGCACGAGGCGCCGGGTCGATACCGCGTCGCGCGGCAGCGGGCGGCGTACGCCGGCGCCGACCGCGACCGCGGACGCGAGCCGGTCGGTGACCACCAGCACCAGGCGCCGCCCGGTGTCGGCGCGCACGGACACCGAGAGCACCTGCATCCGCATCCCCTCGACCCGCAGGTCGCGCTCCCGCCAGGCGCGCAGCATCGCGACGTCCACCGCACCGGCCGAGCTGCCGGCGGTGTAGAGCGCGCGCAGCCCCGCGACATCGGACGTGGCCCACGCCGCCGCGCGCTGCTGGTCCCAGTCGTGCAGCACGACGACCGGCCGGGGCGGGGCCGGGTCCGGCGCGGTGCCAGGGCCGAGCAGCGCCAGCAGGAGGGACAGGAGCGGCAGGAGCGGCATGGTCCTCTCCTACCCCGACCGGTGCCCCGGGCCCGCCGTCGTCCACAGGGCGCGCAGTAGGCTCGAGCGCGTGAAGCTCCAAGACGTCGGGATGGTCGAGTACGTCGCCGCGTGGGACCTGCAGCGCGAGGTGCACCAGCAGGTCGCGGACGGCAACGAGCCGGACACCGTGCTGCTGCTCGAGCACCCGCCGGTCTTCACCGCCGGGAAGCGCACCGAGCCGCACGAGCGGCCGGCCGACCCGGGCGGCGCGCCGGTCATCGACGTCGACCGCGGCGGCAAGATCACCTTCCACGGCCCCGGCCAGCTGGTCGGCTACCCGATCGTCACCCTGCCCGACCACGTGCTGGTCGTCGACTACGTGCGCCGGCTCGAGGAGGCGCTGATCCGGGCGTGCGCCGACCTGGGCGTCACCACCGCCCGGGTGCCGGGCCGCAGCGGCGTCTGGCTCAAGGCCGAGCCCGGGAGGTCCGAGGGCGGCGGAGCCCCCCTCGGGGAGCGCAAGGTCGCGGCGATCGGCATCCGGGTCAGCCGCGGCGTGACCATGCACGGGTTCGCCCTCAACTGCGACGTCGACCTCGGGTGGTACGACCGGTTCGTCCCCTGCGGGATCGCGGACGCAGGCGTCACCTCGCTGAGCCGCGAGCTCGGTCGCGACGTCAGCGTGGCCGAGGCGACGCCGTACGTCGAGCGGCGGCTGCGCGAGTACCTCGCCTGGGCGCCGTACGACCCCACGCCCGACTACGAGCCGCGCCCCGACCCGGCCAAGCAGCCGCGGATCGAGCTGCTCACTCCCTGAGGCGGGACCGCCTCCACCCGCCGCGTACAGTTGGCCAACGTGACGCAAGCTCCCCCCTCCCCACAAGCAGAGGGCCGCAAGCTGCTCCGGCTCGAGGCACGCAACTCGGAGACCCCGATCGAGCGCAAGCCCGAGTGGATCAAGACCCGAGCGAAGATGGGTCCGGAGTACCAGCACCTCCAGAACCTGGTGAAGTCCGAGGGACTGCACACCGTGTGCCAGGAGGCCGGCTGCCCCAACATCTACGAGTGCTGGGAGGACCGCGAGGCGACCTTCCTGATCGGCGGCGAGCAGTGCACCCGGCGCTGCGACTTCTGCCAGATCGACACCGGCCGGCCGAAGCCGCTGGACCGCGACGAGCCGCGGCGGGTCGCGGAGTCGGTGCGCACGATGGGCCTGAGGTACGCCACCATCACCGGCGTCACGCGCGACGACCTGATCGACGAGGGCGCCTGGCTGTACGCCGAGACCGTGCGCCAGATCCACGAGCTGAACCCGGGCATCGGCGTGGAGAACCTGATCCCCGACTTCAGCGGCAAGCCGGACCTGCTCGCCCAGGTCTTCGAGTCGCGGCCCGAGGTGCTCGCCCACAACCTCGAGACCGTGCCGCGGATCTTCAAGCGGATCCGTCCGGCGTTCCGCTACGACCGCTCGCTCGACGTGCTGACCCAGGCTCGCGACTTCGGCCTGGTCACGAAGTCCAACCTGATCCTCGGCCTCGGCGAGACCCGCGAGGAGGTCTCGCAGGCCCTGCGCGACCTGCACGCCGCGGGCTGCGAGCTGCTCACCATCACCCAGTACCTCCGCCCCTCGCCGCGGCACCACCCGGTCGAGCGCTGGGTCAAGCCGGAGGAGTTCGTGGAGCTCAAGGACGAGGCCGACGAGGTCGGGTTCACCGGGGTGATGTCCGGGCCGCTCGTCCGTTCGTCCTACCGCGCCGGTCGGCTGTACCGTCAGGCTGTCGAGGCCCGCGAGGGCGTCACGGCCTGATCCCGACCGAACGACTCAGTGAGGCAGCACCAGAAGATGGCGAAGGACCCCAAGCCCGTCGACCCGGACAAGATGAGCCGGCGCAAGCAGTTCGTCGAGACCTACCGGATGGCGAAGCGGTCCGACCCGCGCCTCGGCCTGTGGATCCTCGGCTCGCTGCTGGTCGGCGGTGTGATCGGCTTCGTGGTCTTCTGGATCCTCCCCGGCGAGGGCGCCCTCGGCGTCGTCCTCTCGGTGGTCGGCGCGCTGCTGGTCGGCACCCTGCTGGCGATGATCGTCTTCGGGCGGCGCGCCCAGCGTGCGGCGTACTCCCAGATGGAGGGCCAGCCGGGCGCCGCTGCCGCCGCGCTGCGGATGCTCAAGCGGGGCTGGCGGACGGACCCCGTGATCGCGTTCAACAAGCAGCAGGACGTCGTGCACCGGGTGGTCGGGCCTCCGGGCATCGTGCTCGTGGGCGAGGGCAACCCGAACCGGCTGCGCCAGCTGATGACCGCCGAGCGCCGCAAGCACGAGCGGGTCGCCTCGGAGGTCCCGACCCACGAGGTCGTCTGCGGCAACGACGAGGGTCAGGTCCCGCTGCCCAAGCTGGTCAAGCATGTCCAGAAGCTCGGCAAGACGGTCAAGCCCGCCGAGATGACCGACCTCCTCAACCGGCTCAAGGCGTTGGACGCCAACCGGTCCAACATCCCGCTGCCCAAGGGCCCGGTGCCGACCAGCATGAAGGGCATGCGCGGCCAGCTCCGCGGTCGGTAGGACTCTCAGGCCTGCGGCTCGGTCCCCGGGTGGTCGAACATCGACGGCATGTCGGTGACCTGGTCGGCCGGCGGCGCCTCGACGGACACGTCGGCGCCGAAGTCGGACATCGTCATCTCGACCGATCCCAGGTCGCCCATGGTCGAGGTCAGCCGGGTCACCCGGCCCTGGTCGTCGAGCCAGAGCTCGTAGTCCAGGGTCTTCGGCATGGCCGGGGTCCCGTCGGCCTGCGTGCCCATCGGGCCCAGGCCGCCGACGGCGTCGAGCACGGCCTGCGGGTCGACGCTCGCCCGGTAGTGGTCCAGGTCGCCGTCCGGGCCGACGTAGGTGACGCGCTCCAGGCCCTTCGCCACGATGTCGACCGCCGAGCGCGGGTCGAGCTGCGAGCCGAGCGCCCCCAACGGGCTGTCGGGGTCGTCGAGGTCGAGCTTCCAGAACTTGTCGTGGCTGAGGTGGCCGAGGTCGAGGTACAGCGCGCCGTCGACGATCCGGGCCTCGATCGCGTCGGCGACGAAGTCGGAGGTGATCGTCAGCTGCGCGACCGGGCGGTCACCGCGGTAGTCGGCGTCGCCCTCCCCCGTCATGGCGCCGGCGGAGCCCATCTCGGACCTCATCGTCAGGTGGGCGGTGTCCATCCGCGCCACCCCTGCGGCGAGCAGGTCGGCGAAGTCCGCGGGGTCGACGTCCGTACCTGGCGCCAGGTCCGCGGCAGGAGCGCCGAGCGCGGAGGTCCCGGCCGGGTCCTGCGCGGCAGTCGGGCCCGGGTCGTCGCCGCAGGCGGCCAGCCCGGTCAGCAGCAGCGGGACGGCCGCGAGCGCGGCGAGGGTACGGCGTACGGAGCTCAGGCTGGTCACGACGGGGCCCTTCCGAGAGTGGTCGACGCCTCCAGCATGACCCGGTGCACCCAACGGGCAAACCCCCCGCCGGGTCAGGCCTGTGGAGAACGGACCGTCCCGAGGGTGACCGTGGCGGTGCCGGCCAGCACGTCGTGCAGGCCGCGACGGTCCGGCCGGAACACCAGCGGCGGGATCACCAGGGCGACGGCGACCGCCCGGCCGAGGGAGCGCAGCGGGTCGACCTGCCCGCCGCCGTCGACGCAGACCACCCGCAGCCGCGTGGCCAGCTTGCCGAACGAGCCGCCGACCGTGGCGGTCAGCAGCGCGGACTCGACGACGAACACCAACAGCACGTAGAGACCGCCGGGGCCGCCTGTCCTGGCGTAGTCGGACCAGCCCATGAACAGGACCACCACGAACGTGCTGGCCACCCAGTCGACCAGCAGCGCCAGCACCCGGCGCCCCCACGAGGCGGTCTCGAACGGGACTTCGTGCGGTGCGGTCACGACGGCCAGGGTAGGGCGGGCGGTCGCCGGTCCAGTCATCGGCCACCTGTTACATGCCGGAAACAAACCGGATACGGTCGAGAAACTGGCCGTGCGTACGTTGCGACCACCGCCCGGAGCAGCGTCGCCCCGGTTCTTGCTCACCGAATTTCGGGTTGTCGCCCCGCGTGGCAGCCAAGGAGGACGAATGTTCCAGAACAGCGACGAGCTGCTCAAGTACGTCAAGGACGAGGGCGTTGAGATGATCGACGTCCGCTTCTGCGACCTGCCCGGCATCATGCAGCACTTCACGGTCCCGGTGTCCTCGTTCGACCAGTCGGTCTTCGACGACGGGCTGGGCTTCGACGGCTCGTCGATCCGTGGCTTCCAGGCCATCCACGAGTCCGACATGTCGCTGTTCCCGGATCCGACCACGGCGTACCTCGACCCGTTCCGCACCGCCAAGACCCTGGTCGTCAACTTCTTCATCCACGACCCGCTGACCGGCGAGGCCTACTCCCGCGACCCGCGCAACATCGCGCGCAAGGCGATGGCCTACCTGGGCACCACCGGCATCGGCGACAAGGCGTACTTCGCCCCCGAGGCCGAGTTCTACGTCTTCGACAACGTGCGCTTCGAGACCAAGGCCAACGCGGGCTACTACGAGATCGACTCCTCGGCCGGCGCCTGGAACACCGGCGCGGCGTTCGAGAACGACAACCGCGGCTACAAGGTGAAGTACAAGGGCGGCTACTTCCCGGTCGCGCCCACCGACCACTTCGGCGAGCTCCGCGACGAGATGGTCATCGAGCTGGAGCGGGCCGGCCTGCAGGTCGAGCGCGCCCACCACGAGGTCGGCACCGCCGGCCAGGCCGAGATCAACTACCGCTTCGACGAGCTGCTCAAGGCCGCCGACGACGTGATGAAGTTCAAGTACATCATCAAGAACGTCGCGTGGCGCAACGGCAAGACCGCGACCTTCATGCCGAAGCCGATCTTCGGCGACAACGGCTCGGGCATGCACTGCCACCAGTCGATCTGGAACGCCGGCGAGCCGCTGTTCTACGACGAGACCGGGTACGGCGGCCTCTCCGACACCGCCCGCTGGTACATCGGCGGCCTGCTCAAGCACGCCCCGTCGCTGCTGGCCTTCACCAACCCGACGGTCAACTCCTACCACCGGCTGGTGCCGGGCTTCGAGGCCCCGGTCTCGCTGGTGTACTCCCAGCGCAACCGCTCCGCCTGCGTCCGGATCCCGATCACCGGCTCGAACCCGAAGGCCAAGCGGATCGAGTTCCGCTGCCCCGACCCCTCGGCCAACCCCTACCTCGCGTTCTCGGCGCTGCTGCTGGCCGGCCTCGACGGCATCAAGAACAAGATCGAGCCCGCCGCCCCGATCGACAAGGACATCTACGAGCTCCCGCCGGACGAGATGGCCGACATCGAGCAGGTCCCGGCCTCCCTCGACGCCGTGCTGAACAACCTCGAGACCGACCACGAGTTCCTCACCGCCGGCAACGTCTTCACCTCGGACCTGATCGAGACCTGGATCGACTACAAGCGCCAGAACGAGATCCTGCCGGTCCAGCAGCGCCCGCACCCGCACGAGTTCGAGCTCTACTACGACATCTAACCGGGCCTCCGGCTGCGGTCATTCAGCAACACCGAACGACCGCAAAGAACAGCCGCTGACCTGCACAAACGCCGCCGAGCGACCTTTTGGTCGTTCGGCGGCGTTTTCTGTTGGTAGCCGCTCGTCTGTTACAAATCCGGTACAAATCTCAGACGCGCCACCCCTTGGCGCACGGTTCGCCTGGCTCCGTCAGGGAAGGTCGCCACAGCGGTCTCGAACTTGGTCCGTTGCCCGAGCCACGAGCGTGGCATCGCACGGTTCGGCGCCCCCCACCGATCCCGAGTCAGCTCGCTGCGACATCACTTGCACCTGCGTGATCGCTCCGGCGCCTCCGTCAGACATAGGTGCCTGTAGACCGAATCTCCGTCAACGCCGCAAGGAGGGGCTTGATGATGGCAACGAACTCGAACGTGCCGGCTGTGGAACCGGGAATCTTTGGGCCGCAGCGTCGCGGAGGCCGCGGAAGCCGTGCCCCCAGGCTGGTCGACGCCGAAGAGCTGTGGGACATCGACGATGTCGCTTCCTACCTTGGAGTGACCAAGCAGACCATCTACTCCTGGCGGACGACGGGCTACGGCCCGGCCGGCTTCCGTGTCGGCAAGCACCTGCGCTGGCGGGCAGCAACCGTGATCAATTGGACGGTGCGACTCGAGGAGAATCAGTGATCCCGACAGGCCACCAGCCTGGCCCGGAATCGACTCCATCGCCACCAGCGAGCAGATGCTCATCAGCATGGTTGGTCACCCGGTCCGACGCTGCCGAGGGCTGCCATGGCAAGCATTAGCTCTGGGCGATCATCCGACGACGGCAGCCCTCGTTACGTCGTCAACTACCGAGATCCCGAGGGGCGGCAGCGTCGCAAGACCTTCCGACGCAAGGCCGAGGCGGTTGCGTTCCGCAACACGGTCGAGGCGGACAAGCTTCGTGGGACCTACCTTGATGTCGACGCCGGCAAGATCTCGTTTCGCGCCTATGCCGAGGAGTGGCTCGATAGTCGGACCTTCAGTCCGCTGACCTACGAGGCGACCGAGTTGCGACTCAGGCTCCATGTGTTCCCGACGCTAGGACACCTCGAACTGCGACAAATCAAGCCGTCGACCATCCAGAAGCTCCTACGGTCGATGGAGATGGCCGAGACCTACCGGCGCGTCATCTTCTCTAACGTGTCTGCCATCTTCTCGGCTGCGGTCGACGACGACATGATTGCCAAGAATCCGTGCAAAGCGAGTTCAGTGACAAGACCCGCAACGTCGCGCCGCAAGGTGGTGCCTTGGCCGACCGAGTGGGTCTCCTCCATGCACGACGCGCTTCCGCCGCAGTACAGGATCGCAGTCACGTTGGGATCGGGGCTGGGACTACGCCAAGGCGAGGTATTTGGGCTCGCAGTCGAGGACGTCGACTTCCTCCGCGGAGTTGTGGAGGTCAGGCGGCAAGTCAAGGTGTTCGGAGGCAACCGCCTGGTCTTCGGCCTGCCGAAGGGCGACAAGACCCGAACCGTCCCCTTGCCCGAGAGCGTCGCGACGGAACTCAGCAACCACCTCGCTACCTACCCGCGACGGAGCATCACGCTTCCGTGGGGAACGCCCCAAGCGGACAAGAAGGCGAGCGCAGGGCTCATACTCACCACACGCGAGCGTTCTGCCCTCAACCGCAACTACTTCAACACACGGCTCTGGAAGCCCGGCCAAGCCCATGTGGGCATCGAGCAAGCGCGTGACAACGGCATGCACGCCCTACGCCACTGGTACGCCTCCGTGCTCCTCGACGCCGGCGAATCGATTCGCGCCGTATCCGAATACCTCGGCCACAGCGACCCCGGCTTCACCTTGCGCACCTACACCCATCTCATGCCCAGCAGCACGGAGCGAACCCGTGCAGCAGTGGATGCGGCCTTTGCAGCCGGGCGCCACGCGGGCAAAGAGGCTGACACAGAACTCGAGCAACCCTCTCGGGGCTAGCCGCGGATCCGAGACCGCCCGCGCCCCTCAGCCGGCGCGCTCATCGCTTTTTGCGGCACGACGGCGGCGAACCTGGCGGCCGCCGCCCGCTGCCGAGCTGACGAAGCGCTCGCTGATCGCTCGCAAGGTCCGGGATCACCTAGGTGACCAAGCAGAGGAGGACCCAATGAGCACTTCACCCGCGGAGAAGCCGGGCTCCGGCATCGTCACTTTCACCCAGCAGGGCGACCGCGCCCTCGATCGCCTCGCCTCCGACCTGGTCGACCATTGCGACGGCTCCGCCGCCAGCATCGCCGATATCCTGGAGCAGGTGCTGTCGGCCGACATCGCCGAGCTTGCCGACAAGCTCGGCGAGTTCCTCGTCGCTGGCGCTGCCGGACCAACCCCCGAGAGTCCCGAGCATGCAGCCCGTCGACGCCTCGGCGCCGACCGGTCCACTGCCGGCGGCGCTCCACCCCGCCACCCCGGATCGGCCCTTGACACGCCGGTCACATGCGCGAGAGCTCGTCCGGCCTAGTGAGCCGACTGCCACCTAGACTGACCTAGAAACTCCTCGAAATCTAGGTGAGTCTAGGAAGGTGGCGCTGGTGGATCAGAGCCCGTACACGCCCGGCGCTGGCCACAACCCGCCCGTCCTGGCAGGACGCGACGGCCTTCTCCGTGACTGGCACTTGGTGCTCAACGACATTGTCTCTGGCGGCCGCGTCCGCGCCCAGGACATGATCCTTGCCGGCCCGCGCGGCGTGGGGAAGACCGTCACGGTGAGCGCATTCGCGGACCTCGCTCAGGAGCAAGGCTTCGAGGTGGTCAACCTCCAGGCTGTCTCGGGCCACGCTGGTCTGGTAGAAGCGCTGCTCCAGCGCGCTCGCACCCGTATGGCCGAGGAGGCCGGCCCGTGGCAGCGCGCCCGCAAAACCTTCGAGCGGATCGGTGGGGTCAACCTCAGCATCGCGGGCATCGGTGCCGGGATCTCCACTCGCCAATCCAACGCCGCAGCACCAGGCTTGGACGCGGGAACGCTCGCTGACGCCCTGGCCACGCTGGCTACCGAAGTACGGAAGGACGCCCACAGCGGGGGCCTGCTGATCACCGTCGATGAGCTCCAGGTCGCCTCTGGTCCTGACCTCGCCCTGCTCGCGGCGACACTGCACCGACTCAACGTCGACCACCCCTCCTCGCCGGTCCTCTTCGCCGGCACCGGGCTGCCCTTCACTCCCGATGCGCTCCGCAAGGCCGGCGTGACCCACCCAGATCGCCTCTTCGTGCTGGAGCCCATCCCCCTCACTCTCGAACCCGATGACGCCCGCTACGCCGTGGTGGAGCCGGCACGCCGGGCCGGCGTCGCGTGGACCCCCGAGGCGGCGGCAGCCGTGGTCGAGGCGAGCAACGGCTACCCGGCCCACGTGCAGCTGTTCGCCCACGCCATTTGGACATCCGCGCCCGGGCCCGACCAGATCACCCTCGGCGACGTCGAAGCCGCACTCCCCCAGGTCGCCGACATGCTCGAGCGCCGCACCCTTGGCCCCCGATGGGACCGAATCAGCGATCGACAGATGGAGTTCCTTGCCGCACTCGCTCTGCACGGCGGGCGCGCCTCGACAGCGGCGATCGCCAAGACTCTCGGTCGCTCCCAGCAAGAGCTGTCCTGGCTCCGTGAGGAGCTCATCGAGGAGGGCGACGTCTACGCACCCAAGCGCGGCCAGCTGGCGATGGCGGTCCCGCTCTTCAACCGCTTCGTTCTGAGCCACTACGAACGCACGCGACCCGAAGCAGCGACCGAACTGCTGAGCTTGCAGAAGATGATCGCGAACGCCGGGCTGGATCCCTCAGCAACGCACGCGGGTCGGGACATGCTTCGCCGGAGCGAGCAGAACGAACCCCGCCAGTTGCCACCGCCCAGCGGCGGATCTGGGCGGCCGCGTTCCTGAGTGGCGGCGCGCACCGCGACCAGACCGGTGGTGGCATAATTCGGTTACTTAACGCAGCTGTGTAACGGGCTCGGAGCGGGCCGACACGGACCGCGATAGCGCTAGAGCTGGCGGCTGGACCGTCGCAACATGGGCCCTGTCACGTCGGGCAGCAGCGCGGCCAGGGGCTGCGGTGGCGCGACATCGGCCAGCCCGTCGAGCAACTCGGAGTCGTCTGACGTCAGTGTCTCCGTCGTCGGGGCGCAGTAGGCGTTCCACTCGCTGACCGCCGCGGCGAGCCGGCGATAGGCCTCGACATCCTGGGGGCGTTGAACCACGCAGGGCGGACATCGCGAACGCGCCGCGCGATCAGGGCCCCTTTGTCCTCGATGGCTGCTCAGTCTCTCGCCTCGCAGGCATGGAGGGACCTTGCGGTTATCCACAGCCGGCCGCCGGCGGCCACCCGTCCGCCGGCGAGATCCGCGAGACTCGAGTCAGCGACACCTCTCGGCAGGAAGGACAACTCGGTGGACGACAACGACCAGCTCGAAGCAGGCGGACACGCGACGGCCGCCCGCGAGCACGTCTACGGCTTCAACCGCGCCACGATGTGGGAGCGCGACCAGATCCCGGCCAAGACCTCGGACCAGCTGGCGGAGTTCGCCGACCTCGCGGCCGCTCTCCCCCAGGCCTTCTCGCAGCTCTCCAGCACGCTTGAGCGGGCCCTGGCTCACCAGGTGCTCAGCATGGATGCGATGACCGACGAGTCGGACCCGGCGATGGCAGTCGACGTCGCCCGCCTCCACCTCGAGGAGGCCCGCGGTCTCGCGGTCAACCTCCACAAGCAACTCAACGCCGCGCGGAACGCGACCGCGCACATCATCAGCCAGGACGTCGACGGCGGGCAGGAGTCAATGTCCTAGGACCAGCCCTGACCCGGCCCCACTCGAACATCGCGAGATTTCTTTCGCGTCGGGTGATCGCCCCGGCGGGTCGACCTTCCTTTGGTGACCGAGAGATGACCCCGGTCCACCAAGGAGCTGCCCGTGAGCACGCCCACCGATTCCCCGTCCGCCGCGGCGGACCGTGACCCGGTTCAGGAGGCCCGCACCCACCTCGAGCAGGCCCTGGCTGCGCTCGATCGACTCCGCGAGGTACTGCCGCCGCCCACCGCTCCCCCGCCCGAAACCAGTGACGGTGAGTCGGCATGACCACCGACACCACGCTGAGCGCCGCCGACGCTGTGTTCGAGGCCGAGCAGGCCGTGAGCAGAGCGCGCTGGGTCGTGGAGGAGCTCCAGGAGACGATCGCCTCCGCACTCCGCGTGCTCGACGACGCCGAACTCGACTCGGCCAAGGCCAAGCTGTCCGAGCGCGGCTCCTTCTACCTCGAGGCCGCCGGCGAGCACCTGGGCCGGCTGCACACGCGGTGCAACGACATGCCGGAGCTCACCCACGACCTATTCGCGCACCTCAACCGCGCATCGCAGTCCGTCACCGACGCCCGCACCCTCCTCGACCTGGCCGACACCTCCGATCCCGTCATCGCCAGCGAGATCGCTCAGCTCAAGCCGCGCATCGCGGTCGTCGGCGAGATGGTCGCCCTCGCAAAGCCGGTCGCCCAGCTGGCTGCCCAGCACGCCGAGACCGCGCACCAGGCCAGCCGGGACGTCACTGCCCTGGGCCTGCTGGAGCCGGTCAACCTAGAGCGAAGCATCGCAACCGCCGGCAAGGAGCTCGGCCGCGCCGACGAGGACGTGCGCCTGCTCGGCAACATCGTCGACCACGCTGCGGCTAACGCCCGTCAGTCGGCCGGGATCGCCAGCGAGATCACCGACAACGCCCGCCGGCGGATGTCCGAGCAGAGCCGGGACCCGATCCCGAGCGCATCGTCGCGCCCGACGCCCCGGTCCCCGAGTCGGTAGAGGGAGCCATGGACCTCGACCAGGGCAGGTCATGGACGAGCAGCTGACGATGGCCGCGAAGACGCTGGCCGGTGGTGCTACGCCCGTGGCCTCGACGAACGACTCCTCGGCTGCGGTGAGCAGCTGCTCAAAGCGGTCGTCGACCAGGCGCTCGGTCAACAGGCGCCGGCGCACCTTGAGCATTCGCTGTGGCGACAGACCGCCACGCTGCTGAGTCAGCGACGCGACTGGGACCGTGCCCACCACGTGAGCCCACCGACGCCCGCGGCGTGCCTGCCCTGCGTCGTGGCGGTCGACCAGTGCCCCACCCACGCCGGCCGGCGATGTCGTGCCTGCGGTAGCCAGCTGCACCGCGTCGTCGTCGACGAGGGCTTCGACACCCATCCGTGCTGCGACCGCCCCAATGAGCATGGCTCCCTGGCGGTCGTCGAGCACACGGCCCAGCTGCTGGGAGCCACGCTGCTGGCACAGCCGACCTGACCTGCCCGGGGGCGCCAATCGGATCAGCCGAAGTGATCGCTCCCACCGCTGGTCCGCACTTAGGAGACCAAAAGGGACTGGCGCAGCCGGTGCCGGTCCACGGGATCCATGGGAGTTCAGATGAGTGACGCCGCTCGCGAGGAAGCCGCGCTCGAGGAAGAGGCCCGTCAGCGCGCCGAGGAGATCAGGGCCACCGAGGAGACCGCCCAGGCCGCGGCTGCCGACACCGGACCCTCCGTCGACGCCGAGATCGCGCAGGTCCACCGGTCCGGTCGACAGCACGACCACACCGACACGGCCGCCTACCGGCGGCCCCAGCTCGGCCGCCGCCGCCCCCCGCGCCGCTAGGAGGTTCGCGATGGCTACCGCGTTCGCATCATCGGATGCCCGCCGCATCATCGGCCGCACGACGGTCCACTGGGTCGACTGCTCTCACAAGCTGGGGTCGCTGCCGTGCATGAACCACAAGCCGCACGAAGGCAACGGCCGCGGCTGCGTGCACCACTCCACGTCCGGTTTCCAGGAAGACGAGTAGCCCGCAGACCTGCAACGCCCAGAGAGTGTCCTCAGCCGTGCACCAGGTGCAGCCGCGGCCGCTGAGGCTGCTCGACGGCCGTCTCCAGGCGCTGCAGCCGCTCGAGCGTCATCGGATGTCCATGACGCCGGAGCAGGCCAGCCAGCACGGAGCCCAGGCCGAGGGAGACCACCAGCTGGTCGGCTGCGGCTTCCGACCGGGCCTCGATCCGCCAGACGGCCGCCGGCACCAGGTAGGTCAGGGCGATCACCGCACCGCCGAGGACCCCCGGAGCGGCCCGGTCCTCAGCGACCGACTGCACGATGCAGATCACACCGACGAGACCCCGCAGCGTCCAAGCCAGCCGCATGAACGGAAGCCAGGCGAAGGCCCGGGCCACGCCACGGAACGTCGCGACCACCAGCCGCCACGGCGTCGCCGCCGCCAGCACAGCGAGCTCCAGCCGCGGCCGGATCGCTCGCCACTGGCCGACAGCATGAGCCATCGCGGCGGCCGCCTCCGCAGTGGTCACTCCTCCGCAGTACGTGGCCTCCACCAGCCCGGGGGTGACCACGACCGCGCGACCCGCGATCGCCACAGCCACCGGGGTGCTCGGACCCTGACACCGGCGCACGAACAGGGCACCGACGTCGACGCCGCGGCCGCCCAGCTCGGCGAGCACCGGCGCCATCACTTGGAGCTCAGCTGCGGTCGCGAGACGGGACAGGGTCAGCGTCGCGATCGCCGGCACCTCGAGCTGGCCGATCGCCAGCGCAACGAGCAGGCCGACGGCGGCCAGGAACGCCACCAGGCCGAGCGCCGGCGGGAGCAAGGCGCACACCACCACGGTGAGGACGAGGCTCACCAGCAGCGCCGGCGCCAGCGTCACCCCCCTCAGCACGATCATCGGGAACCTCATCATCACGACCCTCCTCCATCTGTCAGCACTAGTGCGAATCTCTTGACTTTGCCTGCGGTGATCGTCCGGCAACCGCCGTTCGACATAGGCGAACGAGACCAGTTTGTGCCCAGCCGCCGACACGACCCCGAGTTATCCACAGCCCGCCGCTCAGCGGAGCGAAGACCGACCCGGACGTGGGTTCATGGGCCAGACGACCTCTGACCGAAAGGAACACCCGTGGACACCCTCAACGCTGACGGCACCTGGGACCGCCTGGGCTCGATCACCCTCCTGCTGCACCAGGCCGCCACCCAGGTGTGGAGCGACGCCGACCGGGCCGCCGCCCACTCATCGCTGCACGACCTCGGGCTCGGTGTCTATCTCGCGCACTCCCAGGCCAGCGCCCTGCTGCCCGACGACTACGAGCTGCCCGACCTCGACGAGGACGCGGAGCTCGAGAAGCGTTCGCCGCTCCAACTGCTCACCGAGGCCGAGGAGCTAACCCGTCCCCTGGCGCTGCACCGGTCCGACCTGGTGCACGGTTCCCAACTGGTCGTCGACCTGTGCGACCTCATCCGGGAAGCCCGCGGCCTTGGCTACTGACCTGCGGCTGGCGTACGCCGAGATCGACGAGGAGCTCTTCGACGTCGACCAGATCCCGATGACCTCCCGCGACATGCGCAGCGTCGGTGAGATGCTCGTCGACGTCGACTACCTGGCGCGCCAGCTCCTCATGGACATTGACGGAGACGCCGCCGGAACGCTGCTGCGCAGCTGGCCGACGATGGTCGCGGCCGCCGAGGACCTGTGGGCATCCCTGCCCGGTCGACGACCTGGCGTCGACGAGCGCGACGGGCCCATCACCAGCCTCTCCGCCCAGGCCGCCACCATCGAGACCAGCCTCTCCGGCCGTACTGCCTGGCCAGGGCAAGGCCCGACCAGCCCTCGCATCGACCAGATGACCCAGACATTCCTCAACGCCGCCTCGCTGGTCCGCCGCTACGGCGCCGAGATCCGCCACGAGCAGCCTGACGCTCACCGCGACCTAGAGGCAGCACGCACCCGGATCATGCACGGGCTCTACCTGACCGCCCACGCCGTCAACGTCGCGCTCCACGAGCACGGCCGCGACCGCGTCAACGACGCTCGAAGCGCCGGCCGACGGATCCACCTGGCACAGCACCGCTCCCCTTACGCGATCACCCCCACCGGTGTCTGGATCGACCGGATCTCCGCCTGCGAGAACACCGCCCGCAGCTACCTGACCGACCGGTTCCCGCAAGCCCTCGCCGGCGAAGCGATGCGCCCCATCGACGACCCCGACCGGCTAGCGCAAGCACTGGCCAACTGGGACATCCAAACCCACCGCGCGCTGGCCCGGGACCTCCAACCGTCCAACATCCTGCTGATCACCCGCACCCAAGGGCTCATCGCCGGCGCGAGCATGGTCCTCGTCGACGCGGCCGAGACCGCCGGCCTGCTCGAGCGCTACGATCGCCTCGTCCCCGCCATCGCCGACGCAGGGCGGTCCTGGAGCAACCTGGCCAGCCGCTGGGGCGACCTCGCTCCCCCCGGGGCCCGCCTCGAGGAGCCACTGGCCCGCGCGGCCGCGGACGTCCGCGCCGCGTACCGCGAGATCACCCACGGCAAGACCACCCTGGCCAGCCCCGGGGTCATCGCCGACCGCCCAGGGCTACCCCAAGCCGTGCGCGCAACGCTTCGTGCGATCGAGGCCGGATCCGAGCTCGCCGTGGTCGTCGCTGAGAAGGCCGACGCTCCCGACCTCACCGGGCCGGCGCGAGCCCTGTCCCGCCGGGCGCACAACGACGTCGAGGCCGGCCTGGCAACGGCGCCGGCCTTCGGCCGCGACGTCGTCTGGGTCTCCCCCGCCGATATCCTCGCCAAACGAATGGTCCCTGTCCCGGCGCCAGTCTCGGAGACGATGCGCGCAGCCAGCAGTGCCACGAGTGCTGCCGCGATCGCCGCTTCCGCGGTCGCGGCGCTGCACGGTCTGGGGCGAGGAACGTCGCCTGTCGGTTCGGATAGGCGCATGGGTCATGAGGTCCGAGAGCCCCACACATTGTCGGGCACGCGACCATCCGGTCCCTCTCGATAGGGTCAGATTGGCATGTTTCGGCTGGCTCCCGGGCAACGTACTGAACCTCGAGCGCCTCGACGGGTCGAGCCCTGCAGAGCGGACCTAGCACGGAAGGCAAGATCATGACGACAGAGCCCACGCCGTCGGGCGCATGACGGAACGTGTGTTATCGGCGCTCGACGACCCCGAAGACGGAGGAAGGCGATGAAGGTCTACATAGACAGCGCTCCGGAGAACATGGTCGACGATTTGGCCCTGGACGCTGAGGGTGTCTTGGAAGAGCGCTGGAACGGGTGGGTGCGCCCCATCGCGACCGCAGAGGCGCTCGGCGAGTTCCTCCACGCCTGGCGGGCCAACGACCCCAACGGCATTTGGGGCTACGTCACCGAGGTTGGCGACACGCTCGTCTGCACCCGGTCCGACGCCGACGACTACGTCGACGAGTTTCCAAAGATTGGTACCACCGCTGACGGCCGAGCGGTTTACGACCTCTCAGGTTGGGTCTGGGTGCTCCCCCAAGACAATGACGAGTGATACGACCGGTCAACCTCGTTCAACCAGCTAGGTGCTGTCCGGGTCGCACGATGCCCTCTTAAAGACGCGTGTTCACGCCCTTCGTGTCGGAGGTCCGCGGTAGCGTCCCGCGGTATGGTCCACGACGCTCCGGAGGCAGCAGACGACGCCGACTCTGGCTCTTGCATCGAACTCTTTTCCGGTGGTGGTGGCCTCGCGATGGCACTGCACGAGGCTGGCTTTCGCCACCTTCTGCTCAACGAGCTGAACAAGCGTGCTTGCGCGACCCTCAGGGCCAACAACGCCGTGGACTACCTGCCCGACGAGACACCTCCCGCGACGCTCGCCGACCCGTGGCCCCTCATCGAAGGAGGGATTGGGGAAGTCGACTTCACGCCGTTCCTCGGAGACGTCGATGTCGTCGCTGGCGGCGTACCTTGCCAGCCGTTCAGCCTTGGCGGGGCCCACAAGGGTCACCTCGACGAACGCAACCTGTGGCCTGAGTTCAACCGTTGTGTCCGGGAAACACGACCACTGGTCATCCTCGCCGAGAACGTGCGGGGCCTCCTCCGGCCCTCCTTCGAGCCCTATTGGGATTACATCCGCCGAGAACTGGCTGCCCCATTCGAGCAACGCGTCGACGGGGAACCATGGGCCGATCATGACCGCCGTCTGGTCAAGGCGTTGCGCGGTGGCGGCGGCGATCCCACCGAGCGATACGACATCGCGTTCAAGCTGGTCAACGCCGCCGACTACGGCGTTCCGCAGAATCGATGGCGAGTTGTGCTGGTCGGTTTCCGCAAGGATCTAGGGATCTCGTGGAGCTTCCCCGACCCCACGCACAGTGCCGGCGCTCTTCTGCGCGCCCAACTGTCCGGAGAGTACTCAGATCGGCATCCCCACGCGCCGATCAAAGAGCATCCCGGCGTCACGCCACCGGAGGACGGTCTACGGCCATGGAAGACCCTGAGGGACGCCATCCACGACCTGCCCGAACCGGTAGAGCGACAGGACACGCCGGGCTACATCCACCACATCGGCTGGCCAGGCGCTCGTGAGTACCCCGGGCACACCGCCAACGTGCTCGACAGGCCGGCCAAGACCGTCAAGGCAGGCGTACACGGCGTTCCTGGCGGTGAGTCGGTTCTCCGGCGTGATGACGGGAGCATCCGCTACCTGACTGTTCGCGAAGTCGCGCGCATCATGACGTTCCCTGACGATTGGCGGCTCGAGGGTCCGCGGGGCGAGCAAATGCGCCAACTCGGGAATGCCGTCCCCGTCCGTCTCGGTGCAGTGATGGGTCGCGAGATCGCGAAGGTTCTGCGGGAACGATGACCAAGACCAAAACGCAAGTAGTCCAGCCGCGCGATCCGGCCGTGACCAGTCGCATCATGAGCGCGGTTCGCGCGAAGGACACCAAGCCCGAGCTCCTCCTCCGCCGCGCCGTGCATGCGCGCGGCGGCCGATACCGCCTGCACGCGCCGGACGTGCCGGGGCGCCCAGACCTGGTGGTTCGCGGCAAGAAGATCGCCATCTTCGTCGACGGCGACCTTTGGCACGGCAACCCCGCAGAGTGGCGACGTCGGGGCAAGGACGATCTGGCTGGTTTGTTCCCCACCCGGACCCAGTGGTGGGTGGACAAGATCGAACGGAACGTCCGACGAGATCAGGACGTCGACCGAGAGCTAGCCGCACGGGGATGGAGGGTGCTGCGCCTTTGGGCGAGCGACATCATCGCCGATCCAGACGCCGCAGCCGACCGCGTGATCATCGCCCTGCGGGAAGACTCATGAGCCGACGCGTCCGGGCAACCAAGCCCGACCCCGCCCTGTATCTGCCCACGAAGGGACTGACAAGCAGCGAACGCGCGGCGGAGCAGGACATGGCTGCCGGCGGCCATGAAGCGCGCCTGATCAGACGCCAAGACGGCACCACGGCGCTTGGAAGCGTCGCACTGCGCTGCTACAGCGACAGCCGGCGCGTCTACGCATATCTCCGGTGGTCGGACGGCTCCGGAGGGACCGCGGAGCGGTACATCGGAGACGTCTCCGACAACACCGAACGGTTCAGCGCGCTACGCGACGCATGGAAACGCGTCCACGCAGACAACCCACATGGGCCGACTGCGGCCCTGAGCCCCACGACCTGAAAGGGCCACCGCACTCATGGACATCACCCCCTCACCACGCATCCTTCGGATGCTCGGCGAGATCGAGTTTGACGAGTGGCAGTGCATCGCCGAGCTCGTCGACAACGCCTTCGACGACTTCACAGACATCATCGAAGGCGGTCACTCCTGGCCCGGAGGCTACAAGGTCAGCGTGACCCTCCCCGGGCCGGGCGCGAGCCTAGCTGGAGCCGAAGTGGTCGTAAAGGACACGGGCCG
This sequence comes from Nocardioides sp. JS614, assembly GCF_000015265.1. Lineage (NCBI taxonomy): Bacteria > Bacillati > Actinomycetota > Actinomycetes > Propionibacteriales > Nocardioidaceae > Nocardioides > Nocardioides sp. JS614. Next base: position 2,432,689 of record NC_008699.1, on the reverse strand, counting down.
GGGCATGACCCGGACCACCCTCGAGCAGGCGGTGAAAGCCGGGTGGTCCAGCAACGACCGGTTCGACAAGCTCGGGCTGTTCGGCATGGGATTCAACGTGAGCACCGCTCGGCTCGGACGCCGCACGCGCGTCCTCACGACCCGCGAGGGCGACCCGGAGTGGATCGGTGTCGAAATCGACCTCGACAAGCTCGGCCCCGACTTCGAGGCGCCAGACATCACCGAGCCCAAGGACGACCCGAGCGAGCACGGCACCAAGATCATCGTCAGCAACCTGCATCTCGCTCGAGCCGAATGGCTCCAACGCAACGCCGAAAACCTCCGCACGACCCTGGGGCGGGTATACGGCTGGCTCCTGGACAACAAGCCGTACGAGCTATGGGTCCAAGGGGCCAAGGTCAAGCCTCGGAAGCTATGCCGCTGGGGCGACGACCGATTCATCATCTACGGCAGCGGGGCGAGCGCCGAGAAGATCCCGGCGTACATCGACATCGACCAGACCTTCCAGCCCGCAGACGCCTGCGAGATATGTGGCAACTGGCAGAACCTTGGCAAGGAAACCTGCGACCAGTGCGGCAGTTCCCAACTCCGTCAGCGCGAACGGCGCCTGCACGGCTGGCTCGGAGTACAACGACACCTCGACAAGCGCGAGTTCGGGATCGACTTCCTGCGCAACGGACGCAAGATCCTGCAGTACGACAAGCGTCTGTTCAACTGGACCAATCCGAACGACCCGACCGCTGGCGTGGACGTCGAGTACCCGATCGAACTGGTCAACCAGGGCGGACGGCTGATCGGTGAGATCCACCTCGACTACGTCCCGGTTCACTACGACAAGACGGCTTTCGAGTACAGCGACCGCGCTTGGAAGGCAGCTGTCGACTACTTGCGTGGAGAGGCCCCGCTTCAGCCTGAGAAGGCCAAGGCAGCCGGATACCCGGAGAACAACTCCCCCCTTGCCCGGCTCCACAAGGGATATCGCAGGAACGCCGCCGGGCGCAGGTGTCTGGTCCCCGGCGACGGTAACCGACCGCTGCACGAGGAGACTCGACAGTGGGCGCGCAAGTTCTGGGCCGGCGACCCGGACTACCAGACAGACGAGAAGTGGTGGGCACAGGTCCTCATCCACGAGGAGCGCGTCGAGGCCGCTAAGTTGGCGAAAGCCACCGGCGACTCCAAGAACCAGGCCGATGAAGATGCGGTGATCGCCGCGCTGGGAGGAGAGGGCTCCACTTCTACCGAGGAACCTTCGACGACGGAGGAACCCACACCCGAACCCGAACCCACCGCGCCGGCCAAGCCTGAAACGGTCCAGGAGCGGCTCGCCCGATACGTGGGCTCCAGCGAGATCATGCCGGAACTGAGTCGCACATTCGGACTACCCGACCTGGGACAGCTTCAGGTCGAGACGCGCACGCTCCATGAACACATCGCGGACGCCGACAACCACCCGACGCCGATCTGGCTCGCGCTCGGGCCGGGAGGGACCGCCACGGCCCTCATCGACCTGACGCACGAGGCGTTCACCAAGCTCGGCCTCGAGCCCGCCGAACTGGTGGTGGCCGAAGTGAGTGCGGCACTCAAGGTGAAGGCCGACAGCCACCTGGCCCACTCGCAGATCGCGGCTCGGCTGCGCGCGACCTGCTTGCCGGACACGGCCGTCGACCCCGCCGTCATCCGCGCGCAGGCCGCCGAGCTGCTGGCCGACATCCGACAGCGCATGGCGGACAACGTGAACTCGGACACTCAGCGGGCGTTGAGCTACCTCGACCCCGACGAGCAGACGCAGACCGAGAACGCCCTGATCGCCGACGGGGGCGACACACTCACCGCGTCGCTGGTGGGAAGCGGCCGGTTCCTGCTCTACGCCCCTCCCCTCTACCTGGTGAAACTGCTGGAGAACTGGCCGGAACCCTTCATGGAGGGCAACGTCTTCGCGGGTCCCTACACCTCCCTGACATCCCCCTCTTCGCGGCGTCTCAGCCTCGCGCGCGTGGTGGGCTACCTGAACGACGTCGCTACACTCCTCACCTTCCAGGCGTCACCGAGCGTCAGCCAGCTTCGCCGGACGCGGTTGAGCCTCCAACTCCTCCAGCAAGAACTCGCCCCGGAGGAGCAGTGAGCGGGTTCCTTGCCCCTCGCGCCCTCCTCGCGGGCGGTCCACGAGGCCTTACCCTCGCAACCGAGCGGGCGCTTTGGCACCTAGGTTTCACCGACGTCCGAATCATCGACGGCGCAGGCGACGAGGGAGCGGACATCCTGGCAGTCCGGGACCGCGAGCAGTGGGTGCTGCAGTGCAAGTTCTCGAGCAGAGGCGCCGTGGACCGCACGGGCGTCGACGACGCCGAGCGGGCCCGGTCCCGCTACGGGGCGGACCATGCCGTCGTCGTCACCAATACGAGCCTCAACGCCACCGCCGAGGCACGACGCAAGGCCCTCGGCGGGATCGGCATAAAGGTCGACGCGTGGGCTGGCCCGACCCTTGAGGCCATCTACGCGAAGATGCCCGCACGTGTCCCGTCTAAGTACGAGCTGCGCCCGTACCAGCTTGAAGCGGCCGAGCGGATTCAGCAGGACCTCGAGGACACGAACCGAGCCCTGCTCGTACTGGCGACCGGGCTCGGTAAGACGGTGGTCGGTGGCGAGGTGATACGGCGTCATCTGGAGAGCCACCCAGACGCCAGGATCCTGGTCGTCGCCCACATGAAGGAACTCGTCGAGCAGCTCGAGAAGGCCCTGTGGCGTCACCTGGACAAGTCAGTGCCAACCCAGGTCCTGACAGGCGACACCAGACCCACTTCTTTCGAAGGCGTCACCGTGGCGACGATCGATTCAGTGCTTGGCCTTGTCAGAACGGACTGGCGTCCATCGCTGATCATGATCGACGAGACCCACCACGTCGGAGAGACGGGCATGTTTGCCCAGCTCCTCGACGAGTGTCAGGACGCCCGCCAGTTCGGGGTCACGGCTACGCCCTGGCGAGGTGACAAGTTCGACATCACGTCCCGGTTCGGGCAACCTTCGTACAGCCTCGGCATTGCCGAGGGCATGGCGGACGGGTATCTCGCCCAAGTGGACTACCGCATGTACGTCGACAACCTCGACTGGGACTTCGTCCGCCACGCCAGCGAGCACGGCTACTCCATCAAGGAACTCAACAAGGCTCTTTTCCTTCCGCAGCGCGATGAGGAGATCGTCGACGAGTTCAGGCAGGCCTGGCGGGAGATCCGCGACCCGCGGGCCATCGTCTTCTGCCAGACGATCGAGCACGCGGAGCGTATGGCCACTCTGCTCGCTGGCGCCGATCAGAGCTGGCGCAGAGCCTCGTATCTGCACAGCGGGCTCAGCAGACAACAACGTCAGATTCTGCTCAATGCGTTCCGGCTCGGCCGGGTTCCCATCATCACGTGCGTCGATGTGTTCAACGAAGGCGTCGACGTACCCGACGTCAACCTCATCGCGTTCCTCCGTGTGACACACAGCCGACGAATCTTCGTCCAGCAGCTCGGCCGCGGCCTACGTCTACGCGAGGGCAAGGAGAGTCTCAAGGTGCTTGACTTCGTCACCGACGTGCGGCGCGTCGCCGCCGGCCTGGACCTCAAGCGAACCCTTGCGGCGATCCGGGGCGGAGACATCGAGGAACTCTCACTCCCGCTCCCCGGTGGTTCACAGATCACGTTCAACGACGAGACCGCCGGCACGCTCCTCGACTACTGGATCCGCGACGCCGCCGACCTTGAGACAGCGGCCGATGAGGTACGCCTCCAGTTCCCAACAGCGATCGGTCTCGAATGATGCGCATTCCTCGTGAAGTAGAGACGAAGGTGGTCACGCGCCTATACGCCGACGCAAAGCAGCTCGACTGGGCGAGCCTGACGCCGCAGGAGCACTCGGCCCAGTACGCCAAGTGGGTGGATGATCCTGAGGTCGGCGGCCGCCTTCGGGAGTACCTCTCCGACGGCGACGCGCGCGTGTGGATCAAGGACGGACCCATGAAGGAGTGGAGTCGGTCCCTCAGTGGTGTCGGCAAGTACGCGGGGCTGGTCGACGGTGCCGAGGACGTGCCCGTAGCCCTGGTACGTAAGGTGCTGGGCTCAGATTGGGAACTGGACCCCGACACCATCCGCTCCAAGCCACTCCGCCTAACCGCCCGGAAGGGGGAGGAGGAAACCGTCCTGACCTGGGCTCAGGCCCGCGACCTCAAGCACCTGTGCTGGGCTGCCCTGACAGCGAGTGCTGAGGGCGATCATCGACCGTGGGTGATCTGTGTGATCGAGACCTTCACCAGGCCTATTCCAGCCAACGAGAAGAAGGCGCACCTACGGCTCGCAGGGCGATGCGACCTCCGGCTCGTTCACGTTTCACTATGAGCGACGACCATCCCGCCGAACCCGACTGGGTCGCCGTGTTCTCGCCTCGATCGGCGGATGACTCGGCCCAGGATGAGCGCAGCCGCGCGGGCGCGCCCAGCGCTGGCGGCTGTGCCGAGACGGTCGATGACCTGGGCGACGGGGACCTCGGCGCTCGCGGGTGGCTCGATGACGCTTGGGTGGCTCTCCCTGAACGCAGCCGAGACATCCTCCGTCGGCGCCTCGCTGGGGAGACACTGGATGAGATTGGACTGGCTCTGAACCTCACCCGCGAACGCGTCCGGCAGGTACAGAAGGCGTCTGAAGGCGCGCTCGTGCGCGCGATGGAAAATCGGGCCCCGCAGTTTCTCTCCGCCTTGCACACGGAACTCGGCGACTCCCCGGCGGTGGCGCATCGTCACCTCGCGAAGCTTGTGGACGCTCACTCCACGACCGCGCTGGGGTGTTTGCTCAAGACCTTGGGTGCCAGCCATCCCCGCACCTGGGCTGGGGCGCTCTCCGAGTTCTGGACCTTTCGGCCGAACGAGCTGCGACAACAATTGGGCCGAATGGTCGAGCTCGCACCCCTGACCCACGAGGAAGCTGACCAAGCCGCCGCCGGGCTTGGCCTTCCCGAGGACCTCGATTGGCGAAGCGTTCTCGCGCACAGAAACAGCAAACTGGCCGCCCACGATCTGGGTTGGATTCGACCCGCGCGACTCACCCGAGACGTGGCGTATCTCTGGCTCAAGCTCGAGGGCGAACCACGAGCTGCGGACGAGATCGCGGTACAGGCAGGATGCAGTGAACATGCCGCGCGGGAGAACATGCGACGAGACCCAGCCTTCTCACAAGTTCGACCAGAGGGCACTTGGGCGCTCTCCGATTGGCGTGTCCCCGGCTCAGAGAACCGCTATGGCTCCGCCGTTGACGCCCTGGTTGAGGTTCTCCGAGATCTCGGGCCGCTGCCTGTTGACCAACTCCGCGTTGAGACACAGCGCCGTTACCCCGTCAGTGATTGGCGGGTGAACCAGTGCCTGTCGAGCAACCTCATCGGGCTTAACCCCGCTGGCCTGTATGACCTGGCCGAACGGGGGGCTGTCCCCGTCGAGGACACGGAACCCAAGCAGCCTCCGAACATCAAGACCAGTGGAGACGTGGTGGGCATCGAACTCGTAGTCGACCGCGAGATCCTTCGCGGCAGCGGTATACCCGTGAATCGCTGGCTCACTTGGCAGCTGGGCCTCAGAACCGCTCCGTCGACAAGATACTTTGCCCTCCCGGAGGGACACGGCGAGGTGCGCGTCACGCGGATGACCAGCAATGCTCAAGTCTCGAGTTTGCGTGCGGTGGCCGCCGAGTTCGGCCTCGTTGAGGGCTGCAAGTTTGCGCTCCTGCTCAACACGAGCACGGACACCGCCAGCGTCCGCCACATCTGCCCGCAGGACGCGTGTGGCGCGCGTAGCGCGACGCACTGATCTTCAGTACCCCGAAGAGCTGGCCGCATCCTGCATCCCGCCAGCAGCTCGACCACGCGGCCCCTGAGCGTCGGCTTCGCTAGACGGATGGCTGGTCTGCGTCCCCAGCCGTTCACGCCCTGCCGAGGGCCCGGTGCCACCGGCAGGCCAGGGGGCGGGCCTTCCCGATGTCGGCCTACTCCTCGTGCGCCAAGACCCACTGGCCGAGCAGCCACCACTGGTTGAAGAGGTTCAACGGCTCCTCGTCGACCGGCCTCCACGGCCTCCCGATGAAGGCCGTCCAACTCGGCGGCGAGCACAGCCAGTGCCCGGTCGACGCCTCGAGCGTCGCCAAGGCACGACAGAGCATCGTGATCAACATGAGTGATCCCTTCTCGATGTGAGTCGACAGCCCCTCTGCAGGGCTGTCATTGGTGCCGAGGGATCACGCTCGAAGACTAGCTCAGCGGAGACGTGCGCACGCAGTCCGAATGCCGTCCGCGCATCAATCCGCTTCTATCGGTACACGACGCGGGCAGGTGTCCACCGAAGCGACTTGTTCCTGCAGCCACCGGCCAGCTCCACCAGCCGCCGCCTCTCTGCCCGGTTCACCTTCAGGCTCCACCGCAGCTTGATCGCGACCCACTCGCGGAGGTACCGGCACTGGCCGTACTGGGGCATCCACTCAGCCGGGTCGCGGTCCCCCTTGGACTGGTTGACGTTGTCTGTGACAGCGACCAGCGCCCGTCGGTCGCGCAGATCATTCGCGAACCGCTTCCTGGTCGCCCCAGTCCAGCGCTTCGCACCAGAACCCCACGCCTCGGCCAGCGCCACCATGTGATCGATATCGACGTCGCTCGCATCGGTCCACGTCTCGCGGTCGTAGTAAGAGAACCACTCCCCTGTCGCGACGACGCACCCGCCCGTCGTCCCATCGCGGGACTCTGCGATGAGGACCTCGGCACGGGTGTCCTGGCAGTCGCCGTCGACGTCGATCCAGTGCTGGAACTTCTCGCGGTCGTAACCGACGTTGGTCTCTCGAGCCACCGACAGCTGCCGTACGGCATCCCGCAACCGCTCCTCTTCCCCATACGCAGGGGCGTTCAGGACGCTGACCCCCACGACAACACCGACGATCACGTACAGCAACCGCACCGATCTCCTCCTCCGTCTGCCCTCGACCCACGACGACGGCACCGCGTCACGTTAGCGATGAGCACCGACGGCCCGGCGACGCATGCGCTCTACGGCCGCCGCAGCTTGGGCGGCGGCATCATCGCGACGGGTGGCTGGCCGTCGAGCCCCAGGTTGGCTGCGGGCGGAAGTCGCCCTCCGCTCGTCAGTTGCAGGCGCAGCGGTGACGGGCGGGTCTCGAACGCGAGCCGGTGGTTCGGCCCGATGAGCCATGTGTAGTCCGGCGCCACGGTCCACAGCCGCCACGCGAGCTGGCGGACCTCGTCCTTGGCGGCGGACATGTCAGGTGCCGTGGCGGAGTACCGGTTCTCGACGTTCGCCCGCAGAGTGGCCAGCATCGCGGTGTCGCGCTTCGCCTCGCCCAGCACCACCACCCGCCCGGTGTCGTCGAGGATCGCCAAGTCGAGCTGGAGCGCGGCCCCGGGCAGCTCGAACAAGACCCGCCCCGCCGGGTATCCGAGATGCAGGATCGCGTCAACGTAGGCGGCGATCTGCGGCAAATACTCGGCGTTATACCACCCCCCTGTCGAGATCGAGACAGCAAACCCCAGTGCCCGCCGGCGGTTGGCCGGTCGAGGGTGTTGAACCGTCCGCCGCGCAGCACGCTGATCAGGCCGGCGTCACGGCCCTCCTCGAACAGCGCGACGTCGTCCTCGTGGATCTCATTCGGTGTGGGGATCAGGCTTCCGGTGTCCATCAAACCTGGGTAATCGGCGTACAACTCCCCTGAGCTGCGCTCAAGAAGTTCCAGGAACGCGTCCTTCCCACCGGCCATGAGCGCATCATGCCGCGCCCCGCCGACAATGCCCGAGCTTTCAGTGCCCCCGATCAGGCACCGGCCGGTGCGGCGGCGATCGTGGCCACGACATCGTGGCCCAGTGAAGGGTCGATGTCGACGTGGAGGCCGAGGTCGGTGATCCGGCCGTCCTTGGGGTGCCAGTCGCGATCGGCTCGGGTGCGGCCGAGGAGCGGGTCGAGGGCGTCGATCGTTGGTTTCCAAAGGCTGAGCCAGTTCCGTTGCGGGCCGACGACGAACGCGACCTGCAGCTGGACGGCGCCGGCGGGGATCTCAGCGGCGCCGGCGACCGCGGCGCGCACCTGCTCCTTGTAGGCCTTGGTCTGGGACGAGGCGGTGGTCCGCAAGGTGTAGGTCGCCTCCGGTGCTGCCGTCTCGTGCGCGGGTGCGACGACGACGCTCGAGGTGTCCGCGTGCCGCTTTGTGCACCACACCGAGACCAGGTGCTCGCTCCGGAGGTGGGTGGCCAGCGGGAAGGCGTAGTTGTCCAGGTCGGCCATGTCGATGAGGTCGCGCCCTGCTGGCAGCCCGACGTCGAGCCGGAGCGCCCAGGGGCCGCTAACCATGGCGGGCGCCAGGAGGTCGGCGGTGTCCTCGAGGTACTCGCGCAGCCGGACCTGGTCGGGATCGGTGGCCTTGTTCCAGCTGGCCAGCCTTGGCGCCTTTCGGAGGATGAGCCCCTCTCCTTCCGGCCTCGCGTACCAGCGGGCGCGGGTCACGGCCGGTGCACCGCGCCGGTCTGGTCGACCCACCACACCTCGATCTGCGCCGCAGCCAGTGATCCGGCCGTCTCGGCGTGCAAGTCGCGGTAGCGCGGGAAGTCGGGCACGGCGATGACGCTGCGCCAGGTCGGTTCCTTGCCCCGCAGGCGCATCGCGGCCAGCACGGCCTGGGCGTACCAGTGGCCGGCCTGCGTGCTCGGGCTGGTTCGCTTGACCTCGCCGGCCCGAGCCGGGTCGGCGTAGCCGCGGCTGGGGAACCCCTTGACCTCGACGCCGACGGTCTGGCCGTCAAGCGAGGCGATCACGTCGATGCCCTGCTCCTTGGTGGCGGTGTTGGCCACCGACAGGATCCGCCACCCTTCGGCGGCCAGCGCGGTCACCAGGGATGCCTGGACGTTGGCCTCGGTGTGCCATTCGCCCGACAGCTCCGCTGGCTCCTCAAGATCGCGCGTGGGCGCCGCAGCAGCGGGCGATGTGGCCACGCTGCGGACCCTCGGCGGCTCGGTGCGCGGCTCGACGTCGCCGGCGACCTCGTACCCGAGCGCCGCCAGGTGTCGGCGGGCGGTGTTGGACATGAACTCCGATCGCGGGATGCCGGTGGCGAGCTCGAATGCCTGGATGACCGGGAACCAGGTGCCGTTTACCTTCACGGCGTGCTTGCGGATGGCGTCGGGGGCGACGTCCGCGAGCCGGCTCTCGACGTCCTGACGGGTCAGCTCGTAGCGGTGGCCGTTCAGGGTGAACCGAATCGACGTGCGGCCCTGAGTCTCCATGGCCAGAAAGTACGGCACCCGGCCGGCACGAGGAGACCGGTTGCCGTACTTCTCTCCGCCTTGGGGCTCTACCCCACGGGCGGTAGCGCCCCTCGATGATCCGGATGGGGTCGCCCATGCCGGCGTCGGTGTCGATCAGGTCGCGGTCGCGGCACCACTCCGCGACCGTGAGGACCGAGCCGAGCGGCCAGACCAGGCGCTCGGCGAAGACCTCGACCGGCACCTCGTCATCGACGGTCGGGCACAACTCGTCGTAGACCGCCATGAACCGCGCGACCGTGGTCGACGGCATCGGGGTGACCCCCGCCGGCATCTTCATCTTGTCAATCACCGTGCTCCTTTCGCGAGCACTCCGATGAGCGCTCCACCATATGTATCGGCATTTCGGCGCCCCAAACCCCGATCACGCCTGCGAGGGAGTACTTCGACCGCCCGGCGACCCGGGTGTCTACCCGTGTGGCGAGTCCGCTGTCGGCCCGCGCTTCTACACTTCGGCTCGTGCTCGCGATGACCGCTGCCCTCCAGGAGATTCCCCCTGACCACCGCGGCGGCTACGAGCTGGCGCGAGCCGATCTGTCGGCCACCGCGGCGTCCTACGACGAGGCGCTCGAGCGCATTCGGGAGCAGCTGCGGCCGGGCTGGCGCATTCCTCTCTCCGCGTCGACCGCGAGGGTCGATCCTCAGCTGGAGCGGTCCAGGCGCAGCCGGCGGTAACGGGTCAGGTGCCGCCACCGGCCGTGCTCAAACGCGGTGTCTGCCTCAACCTCGACGATCACCGTGGGGATCACCCGGGTGATCGCAACCGGCTCGCGGCTGAAACGCCCCAGCTGACGGGTGCCGAGTTCAGCCGGCCACGGGTGGTCATCGGTGCCGACGAGCACCGAGGCGAGCTCGACCGACTCCCTCGGAGTGAGCGGATGGGTCGCGCCGGCCACACGCAACGTGCCAGCGGCGTCTCGGAGGCCGAGGATCAGCCGAACCGGTTGGTCGACACGACCGATGACCGCCCCGACCGTGGCCTCGCGAGTGTTGCGGATACGGAACTTCACCCACCCCCGCTGACCAGGCAGGTAGCGCTGACCGGCTCCCTTGGCGACCAGGCCCTCCACACCGACGTCCGCCGCGTCGTACTCCGTCAGCCAGCGCTGCGCCTCCGCCGGGTCCGCGGTCTGCGGCGTCAGCTGCATCGGCGGCTGCCACGATCCCGCCAACTGCTCGAGCACTGCCCGGCGATCGCGCAGCGGCTTGGTCCGCAGGTCGACGTCGCCTGCAACCAAGACGTCGAAAGCTAGGAAGGAGGCAGGTGGGAGGTCCGCCGGCGACCTGCGGCGGCCGCGGTATGCCAGCCGCGGGGCCAGTGCCCCGAAGTCGAGTCGGCCGTCCCGCCACACGACGAGTTCACCGTCGATCACCGTGCCCGGCTCCAGCCGCTCGAGGGCGGCTTGGACGATCTCGGGGAACCCTGCCGCTAGGTCGGCGCCCTTGCGTGACCACACCCGGCACCCTGCGCCCGTGCGCTCGAGGATGGCCCGGTAGCCATCCCACTTCGGTTCGTAGACGGTGCCGCCCAGCAGGCCGCCGACCGCTGGCAGCGTGGCTGCCGGCTTGGCCAGCATCGGCTCCCAGGTGGTCGGCACCCATTCAGCGTACGAAACCAACGCCGCCCATCACTTCGAACAAGTGTTCTACGCTATGGGCCATGGTGGGCGGCGGCTACGGGCGCGGGGCGGGCATCCCCTTGAAGGACCGCGTGCGCGTCGACCGAGGCGTCCACCAGGAGCCAGCGCCGCCGCCGAGCGCAGCCGGGCCCGAGCACCCGGGGCGGCACTGCTGGGTCAGCGTTCCCGTCGACGCGTCACAACCACGCCCAGGCCTGCTCCTGGAGTGGCGGCGCGCCGGCCACCTGTGGGAAGGCCGAGTCGTCTACGTCGCGCAGTTGAGGCCCGGGCGCTGGGCCACGGTCGAGGAGTGGATCCCGGCCGAGCTGCTCACCACCGAGTGAGCGACGCCGTGTCTGCCAACCCGCCGAAGAACGACGCATGGCGGCCCTACGGCGACGTGCGGTTCGTGCTGATCCGGAATCCAGGCCGGCTCAAGCCGTCCCGGGGGCTGGTCCTCGATTGGAAGCGTGAGGGCCGGCGATGGGAGGCCCTGGTGGTGTGGCATGACGACGCGGCACTCAAACCGGTCGTCAAGATGGACTGGTTGCGGACGGAGAACCTGATTCCGGTGCCGGTCGATCCGAACTGGACCGGCCCTGGCAGCTAGGGCTCAGCTGGCCCAGTTGAGCAGGTCGGGCGCAGCATCCAGCACGCGCTCGACACTCACGGTCCACATCCAGTCAACGCGGACGGCCGCCGCGGCCGGGGGCTCACGGTCAGGGTGATCATCGGTGTTCTCCTTGTTCGTTTGCGTTCCTGGCGGCGACCTCGAGCACGCCTCCGTACTGTCAGCAGCGTAGGTGGCGCTTGGACGGAACCAGGGTTATCCACAGGCTGCTGAAGATCGCCTCAGCGACGGGGGGCGGCGACCGGGGCCACCGGGCCGGGGACGCCGCTCCGCATGGAGCTCACGGGGCCGGGAATGAACGACTCGTCGAGCTCCCCGGAGGCACCATCGGCGGAGGTGGCCGCAGCGTTGGCGTGGGTGGTGAGGTCGGTGATGACGTCCTGGGCGCTGGTCACCATGCTGGCCTGACCGAGCCGCACGAGCTGGTTGACGCCGGTAGACGCCGCGCTGCTGACGGGGCCGGGGACGCCCATGACGGGTCGGTGCAGGTTGGTGGTCCAGTGCGCGGTGTTGAGTGCGCCGCTGCGCAGTGCGGCCTCGACGACGACCGTTCCCTCAGACAGGCCGGCGACGACCCTGTTCCGGGCCAGGAAGCGGGTTCGGGTGGGGCCGGCTCCCGGGGGTGCCTCGGAGACGACAAGGCCGCGTTCGGCGATCGCCTCGAGCAGCTGGGCGTGTGCGGCCGGGTAGGGCCGGTCGACGCCGCCGGGCAGCACGGCGATGGTCGGGCCGCCGGCGATGAGGGCGCCGCGGTGCGCCGCCTGGTCCACGCCGTAGGCGAGGCCGCTGATGACGGTGTGGCCCATGGTGGCGAGGTCGCGGCTCAGCTCGGTTGCCTGCTCGGCGCCGTAGCTGGTGGCGGCTCGCGATCCGACGACCGCGACGGAGTTGCCGGCGAGCTGACGCAGGTCGTGCGCTCCGCGGACCCACAGGCCGACGGGTTCGCCGCCGCGTTCGTGGAGGGCGCCGGCATTGCGGAGTGCGCCGAGCTGGGTGGGCCACTCGGCGTCGCCGGGGACGATGAAGCGGATGCCGCGGGCGGCGGCCTGCTCAAGCACCTGGGCGGGGTCGACGCGGCCGAGCTCCTGGGCGAGCGCGAAGCCCCAGTGGGACTCGACGTCGCCGGCGGCCTCGAGGTAGCCGAGGACCTTGCCGGCGCCGAGCTCGCTGACCAGGCCGGTGACGCGGACGTCCCCGGGCTCGATGGTCCTGCTGAGGGTGACGCGGGCGAGCCGGTCAACGTCGTCGACGTCGGTGCGGGTGGTGCTCATGCCTGGCCTCCCCACAGCAGGTCGAGGTCGGGTTCGTGGATGACGTCGAGGCGCTTATCGGGGGCATAGGCCGCGGGCTCGGGCACCACCAGGCGGCGCAGCTGGCGCTCGGTGGCGCTTGTCTGGGCGTCGTCGATCGGGTCGGTGTCGTCGTAGTTCATCGCGCTGTCCCTTCTCAGCGGCCCGGGGCGGGGCGGTCGGTGATTGGCTGCGTGCTCGGCAGGTCCCGCGGGTGTTCGGGAGGCTTGGGCACGAAGGACTCGTCGAGCTCGCCGGCGAGGTCGCGCATCTGGGTCTGGTATCGCTCCCACTCGCGCGGGTGGATGCCGTTCTGCAGGGCCGAGGCGACGATGGCGGCCATGGAGTAGGGCCGGTCGGCGGGCACCTGGTCGAGGGCGCACCAGGCCTTGGCGCCATCGCCGTGCAGCCAGCTGGCGAAGCCGAGCATGGAGGCCGGCGCCGCGCGGACCTCGTCGGGGGCGCGTCGGGTCAGGTCGTTCCAGAGGGCCATGTGGGAGGTGTGGTTCTCCCTGCTCATGTCCTCCCACAGCGCGTCGCGGGTGCTGATCGTCTCCAGGGCCACCAGCATCCGTGCGCCGTCGACGTCGGAGATCCGGTTGCCGTCGGTGTGGAACTGCTCGAGCCGGTCCAGTGCCCAGTCCCGCTCGAAGGCGGGAGTGCTGCCCGCGGCCGCGGCCCGGGCCACGGGGATCAGCTGGGCGATCGGCTCACGGTCCCCGACCATGGACGCGGCCAGGGAGGCCCGGCTCGCGGCCGGCTGGGCGGCGCCGGTCAGCACGGTCGCGGCCGCGATCCGCTCGGCGGTCGCCGGGGTCTGAAGTCCGGTCTGGCCGGTGTTGAACTCACGCCACCGCTCCCCGTCCGCCCACAGCCGGATGTGCGTGGTGATACCCACGGTGTCGAGGTGGTTGGACAGATGCTGGCTGGCCAGCTCGGCGCTGCGGCGGTCCTCGGTGAAGCAGAGGATCGCCAGGCGCGCTCCGGGGCGGGCGTGGCGGCCGTAGGGGCCGCGGAGGGCGTCCCAGACCTCCTCGCGGTCGGCGGCCGTCTTCGGCAGGTCGACGCGGGTGATGGGGAGCCCGGGCCGGAAGGGCACGAGGACGATCGACTCCTCAGGCCATGTTGACCGGACTACCAGCGGGGGCCGGCTGATAGATGTATGCGCCCATGATGGTCGTCGTACGGGAGTCCTGGCTTGTCGCGTGATCTCGAACAACTGCAGATTGAGCGCTTGGGTTGCGTTCGCTCCGGTGGCTCCGGTGTTGCCTGGCTGGTCTACGACGACGCGGGCGATGCGGTTCGCCCGATCGCGGAGTTCCTCCGGGACTTCGCAGCGCGGGGCAATAGTCGGGGCAGCGTGCGGTCCTATGCCTATGGGCTGCTTCGGTGGTGGCGCTGGCTCGCGGCGGTCGGCGTGGAGTGGGACCGAGCCACCCAAGCAGAAGTACGTGACCTGACATTGTGGCTGCAGTTGCATCCTAAGCCGCGCCGGTCACAGCGGACCGTCTCAGCAGCGACAGCCGGGACGGTGAACCAGGTGACCGGCAAGCGCTACCTGGACGACCACTACGCGGCACGTACGATCCGGCACAGCAACGCGGTGGTCTCCTCGTTCTACGAGTTCTGGGGCGAGCAGGGGTTGGGTCCGGTGGTGAACCCGGTGGCGCGCGACCATCGCGGCCAGGGACGTTCGAACGCGCATCACAACCCGATGGAGCGGTTCCGTCCCGAGGGTCGGGTCCGGCACAACCCGAAGGTCCCGCGGCGTCAGCCGCGGGCGCTGCCGGACCAAGCCTGGGCAAATCTGTTCGACGCGATGGGCTCGAACCGGGACCGTGCGCTGCTGGCGTTGGCAATCAGCAACGGCGCCCGCGCGGCGGAGGTCCTCGGCCTGCGCGGCTGCGACGTGGACTGGGGCAACCAGCAGGTCCGGGTGATCCGCAAGGGCAGCCGTGCCGAGCAGTGGCTGCCGGGCAGCAACGACGCGTTCGTGTGGCTGCGGCTCTATCTGGCCGAGATCGGTGGCGTCGGCCCGGCTGACCCGCTGTGGGTGACGCTGCGCAGACGACGTGACGCCGACGGCAAGTTGGCCCGGATCCCGTTGAGCTACGAGGCGCTTCGGGCGGTGCTGCGCCGCGCAAACGCGAAGCTGGGCACCAACTGGAGCATGCACGACCTGCGCCACACCTGCGCGTTGCGGATGGCCGCCGACGAGCACGTCTCGCTGCGCGACGTCCAGACGATCCTGGGCCATGCCCACCTGGAAACGACCGCGGAGATCTATCTCGTCGAGGACGAGCGCCACACCGTGGAGCGGGTCGCCGAACACCTGGCCCGTCTGGCCAAGCCGAAGCCAGCCCCGGAGCCTGTCGACCGCGGCTACCGGGCCGCCGACCTGGCGGTGCTGTTCGGTGACGGGGTACTGCCTTGAGGAGCGTGTTGACCAGCGAGCAGCTGAAGGTCGCCGGGCCGTACTACCGCGAGCATCCCGAGCTGGTGGACCAGGTCTTCGCCGGGCCACACGACACCGCGGTGAAGGACGAGGTCTTGCGGCTGGTGGCCAAACTCCCGGACTGGCCGGTGACCGAGTACGCGAGCAATCGGCTGCTGGAAGGGGCAGATTGGGTGCTCGACTGGCTGCTCATCTTCCCCGGGGCCGGTTGGCGCGACCGATGGGTTGCGGCCGGTGCCGACACGAACCCGCTGGGCTGGCTGCCCGAGCGCCACGGCGAGGACCACCGCGACCCGAAGACGGTGCGCCAGATCGCAGTCGCAGGGATGCGCACCCTGATCGTGTCGCGGGTGGTCCTGCCCGGCCACGAGTTCTTCGCGACCTGGAAGACCAAGGGCTATCAACAGGTCCTGGTGCAGCAAGATCCCGCCCTAATCGCCCGGATCGAGGCGTTCGCCGAGCAGCATCAGATCAGCCGTCGCCAACAGCGCGACGTCTGGACGGTACTGGCCAGGATCATGCTCCACACCGGCAAAGACCTCCAGGACGTCAGCGCCGAGGACCTCTTCGAGCTGCGGGCCCACTACCGGGAGAAGCACGGAGTCCCCGCCGCCGGACTGGGACAGACCTGGACCCTGCTGGCCGGGGTCGGCATCTTGCCCAAGGACTCCTCCCTGCGTGCCGCGCTGCGCGTGGGGCAACGCACCCCCGCCGAGCTGGTCGACCGCTACGGGCTCGCTCCCGGGCCCGTGCGTGACCTGCTGGTGCGCTACCTGGCCGAACGGAAGACCAACGTCGACTACACCACCTTGAAGTCGCTCGCGCGGATGCTGGCCGGCAACTTCTGGGCCGACCTGGAGCGCCACCACCCCGAACTCGCCGGGAGCGACACCCTGGCCCTGCCCAAGACGACGGTGACCGCCTGGAAGGAGCGCCTGGCCGTCATCGTCGCCCCCGACGGGTCGAGGAGGCCGCGAGCCGACTTCCTCGACGTGCTGCTCACCGTGCGCTGCCTCTACCTGGACCTACGTGACTGGGCGCTCGATGACGCCACGCTCGCACCATGGGTGGTGGCCTCACCAGTCACCCGCGCCGACGTGGCCGGCAACAAGAAACGGAAGCTGGCCCATCAAGCCCGCATCCACCAGCGCATCCGCGAACGAGTGCCGCTGGTCCCGCGGATGCTCGCCAGGCTGGAACAGGACCGCCGCGACGCCGAGGCGATGCTGGCCCTGGCCAAGCAGACACCTGCCGATGCCTCATTCAACTTCAACGGTCGCACCTATCAGCGGATCAGCACCCGGATCCGTGGCGGCCGCGGCCTACCTCCCGACCTGGCCTACGACGTGGTCTGCGTTGAGACCGGCGAACGCTTCAGCGTCGGCCGGACCGAGGAGGACGCATTCTGGCTGTGGGCGGTCGTGGAGACGCTGCGACACAGCGGTGTGCGCCTGGAGGAACTCCTCGAGCTCACCCACCTTGCGCTGGTGTCTCACCGGCTGTCCACCACCGGCGAGCTCGTCCCGCTGCTGCAGATCGTCCCGTCGAAGACGAACGAGGAACGACTGCTCCTGGTCACCCCCGACCTTGCCCGCGTCCTGGCCGAGATCATCAGCAGACTGCGCAACCGCTACAACGGAGCCGTACCGCTGGTCGCGCGCTACGACAACTACGAAGCCACCACCGGGCCACCACTGCCGCACCTGTTCCAGCGTGACTACGGCTCCGGTCCGACGGCGATGAGCCCAACCATGGTCCGAGTCACCCTGCGGGAGGTGGCCGACCGGATGGGCCTGACCGACACCGCAGGCAACCCCATGCACCTGACCCCGCACGACTTCCGACGGGTCTTCACCACCACTGCCGTCCAAGACGGACTGCCGCTGCACATCGCCTCGCGGATCCTCGGGCACCGCCACCTCAACAGCACCCAGCCCTACACCGCCGTCTTCCAAGACGACCTAATCCGCACCTTCCGAACCTTCGTCGATCGCCGCCGATCAGCGCGACCGGCCGAGGAATACCGCGAGCCCACCCCCGAAGAGTGGGACGAGTTCGAGGAACACTTCGCCCTGCGCCGTGTCGAGCTCGGCTCCTGTGCCCGGCCCTACGGGTCGAGCTGCGAACACGAGCACGCCTGCATCCGCTGCCCCGTCCTGCGTGTCGACCCCGCCCAGCTCGACAGACTCGAAGCCATCGCAGCCAGCCTCCTACAACGCATCACAGAAGCCGAGGAACGCGGTTGGCCCGGTGAGGTCGAACAACTCACGATCAGCCTGCGCGCCGCCCAAGACAAGATCTTGGCCACCGCACCACCTCGCAAGGGCAGCGTGTTCCTGGGAGATCCAGCCATACCCCCGACGAACGCGCCGCAAGCCTGACCCCCGGGCCCGAGCCTGGCCGTAGAAGAAGCAGTTAGCCCCACCAAAGCCAGACGCCGGCGCCGGCGACGACCAGCACGACCGAAAGACCCACGAGCAGGTCGATCGCAAACTGGAACCGGCGCCAGGCGCGCCCTTCCCTGACGATCTGCTCAAGCATGCCCGGCCGCCATGGAGGTGGCTGACCGATCTCTTCCTCAAGCAGGGCGTGCAACCGATCCGGATCGATCGACTCCTGGTACGGGAGTTCCTCTGTCATCAGATCCCCTTTCGAGTGGTCCCGCCGTCGGCCCGCCTCGCGGAAAGCTCCTACAACCTAAGACGTAGCCAGTGGCGGATCCGTTGGCATCGATGCCGAACTTTCCGTGGCTTTTCGGCGAAGGCTCGGCGGACGGCATTGGCAAGCCACGGGCCAAATGTGATGCTGATCACAGCCGCGATCATCGGGAACGCGGCCACATCACCCGCTCGGGAGGGACCAACCATGAAAGCAGTTCGCGCAGCAGTCGTGCTCGGAGTGAGCATGTTCCTCGCCCTCAGTGCCAACCCGGCATGGGCCAACGACTTCCAGGCCACGACCACCGGCGCCCGAGCCAATTGGACCGATGTCCCAGACCGGCTCACCGCTACCGACACTGCCGCGGACGGAGACGCGGCCGTTGCCCAGCTGCGTCGACCCAACGGCACGATCGAGACCGTGATCGCATCCGGGGGATCCGGAACCAGCAACTCGCAGACCTTTTCCGGCATCACTGAAGACGCTGCGATCGAGATCCGGGCATGCCGTCGTAGCGGCGGCGTGATCGTCGGCTGCGGCTCCTGGGTCGGAGGGTTCTCCTGACAGGCCACAGCTTGACGTGAATCGGCACACCCCCTGGCTTGGCGCCTCGACAACGGATCGAGGCGCCAAGTGTTCTCTTCCATACGGTGTCACGGCACGGTCAGTACCATCTGGCGACGACGATGTAGATCGCCTCTGTGACGCGTCGGCGACCAGCGTGCTTGATGCGGCTGGTGCTCCGCGCGCCGCGACTCATGGCGACGTGACCGGAACGCAGGACGACGCCGACCTGACTCCGAGGGCGCGAAGCGCTCGCTCGCAGCGTGCTCCAGAGTCGCTAGTCCAGAAAAGCTTGAAGCCGAGGACGTGCGGCACTGCGGCGAGCAGCTCGTCCGGGGACTGTACGACGAGATCCATCGGAACCTCCGCGCGGTCAGCTGGCCTGAGCCGGGCGGGCGGCGCGCTCGATGCGCGCGGAGACGTACTTGAGCGAGACGCCGACCTCGCCGAAGCGATTGTCGACGACCACGACGTCCTTGGTGCGCTTCTCGCCGGTCTCCTTGTCCGGCCAGCTCTCGGTGCGCTCGAGGCCGTGGACGAAGATCGGGTCGCCGGATCCGCAGCTGTCGTGCACGTGCGTGGCGGCCGAGCCGAAGATCTTGACGTTGTGGGCAGTGGGCTCGTCGTTGACCCACTCCCCGTCGTCGTTCTGTACGCGCCGGTTGACCAGGACCCGACAGCTGACGAACGGCTTGTTCTCGCGGGTGGAGAGCAGCTCGGGAGCCTCGGCCAGGTTGCCGGCGAAGGTGACGGTGGTGGACATGACTTCCTCCTAGGTGACTGCGAGACGTTCGGATCGGTCCCGCAGTCACCTAGGTCCCATCGGGGTCCGGCAGCGATCACATCGGCCGAACTTGTTCGGATCCGCTCGTGCTCGCGTGGGACTGCTCAGCAGGGCACCAGGTAGTCGAAGCGGTACTTGAAGACGACGACGCGGATGCCCTTGTAGGTGGTTCGCCTGAGGCCGGAGAGTGGTAGTCGCCGACCCGGCACTCCGAGCTGGCCAGGTGGTTGTGCAGCCGCCACTGCCGGTTCATGAGGGAGCGGTAGGACTTCGTGGACCAGCTGCGCTTGACCAGGCAGCCGCGAAAGGCGTGCCGCATGCCGTCGTGGGCGTAGGAGGTGTCGAAGACGCTGTCGGAGGCCCAGATGACCATCCGGCAGCCCATGTCCTCGACGGGCTCAGCCGCGGCCGCCGGCGAAGTGGCGGACAGGCACAGTGCGGACGCCAGGACTGCGGCGAGGGTGGCCAGGACTGCTGGGTGGGTCGAGCCGCGTCGAGCGCGGCAGGGTGATCTGGACACGCGTTCCTCCTCGGTTCGGGCGGGACGCAGGCCGGCCCCGCAGTCACCTAGGTCCGCGAAGGGGTCCGGGGCGATCAACGAGGGCGCAAAGAAGCGCCCCGACCGGCTCTCGGGTACCGGATCGGGGCGCTAAGAAGCACGCTAGGCGTAGGCACCGACACAACCCGTGCCGGCGGCCAGCCGACCTACCGTGCCGGCCGGCGCCGCGGCGGCCGGTTGCTGAGCTTCTGCGGAGGCGGCGGCAGCTCGCGGCCCAGCCGCCGGCGGGCATCCTCGGCCGCGGCGATCACGGCCTCCTGGGCGAACGCGGAGCGGGCGAGCATCCGGCCGAGCTCCTGACGATCGGCCACGAGCGCGTCTTCGACCGCCTCGATGGTCGCGGCCGGCAGGTCGTGCTTCTTGTTGAAGCTCTTGCGGGTCACGCTGACCAGGGCGGGATGCTTCTCGCCCGCGGCCGCGAGCTCGGCCCGCTGCTGTGGTGAGCGCCGGGCGTGCAGCCCGAGCGCCTGGGCGAGCCAGCCGACGAACGAGCCGGGCGAGTCGACGTCGGTGTCCAGGTCGGCGATGTAGGCCGATCGCGCGAGGTCCCACACGCCGGGCTTCCAGTAGATCCCGACCGGGATCGTGGTCTGGCTCGTCACCTGATCACTCCCCTGGTCACGGCCGCCGGCGTCGAGCCGCAGCGGCTAACACCAACGCCACTGCATTCCCGGTCGGGGCCCTCCGCAGCCGTTCTCACCCTCGCTCGATTCCTTCCGTTCCAGCCAGCTACGAGGTGCAGCTGCGCCACGCCGCCGCAGCGGAGTCCGCGCCCGCCGAGGCCGGGGTTATCCCCACCCTCACCGGGTGCCCACCTTTCCACAGGTCCGCCCTGTGCCCCGGTAGGCGTCGGCCCCCGCGGGGAGACTTAGGCCTGTCAGTTCTTTCTATTCTACCTACGGAGGACCGCAACATGACCGACACCATCCAGACCCCCGCCGACACCGCCGCCGACGCCGTCCAGGCCGAGGAGTTCGCGTACCTCGACCCCGCCGACATCATCATCGGCACCAACGTCAGGACCGACCTGCGACCCGACCACAAGGAGTTCCGCAAGTCGATCAAGGAGCGCGGCGTCCTGGAGGCCGTCACGGTCTACCGCAACGAGAACGGCCAGTACGTCCTGCTGCGCGGCCAGCGCCGCACCGTGACCGCCGCCGAGGTCGGCACCCCCACCGGCCTGATCCCGGCCCGTGTCGTGCCCCAGCCCGCCGACGCCGACCGGATCGGTGACCAGATGGTCGAGAACATCCACCGCGCCGGGATGCGCGAGGCCGAGATCGTCGCGGGCGTGGAGCAGCTGGCCCTGCTCGGCGTGAGCGCCGCGCAGATCGCCAAGCGCACCAGCATCGACCGCCCCACCGTGAACGCGGCCCTGGCGGTCACCAAGGCCGACCAGACCCGCAACCGGCTCGACTCCGGCGACCTGACGCTGGAGGAGGCCGCGATCTTCGCCGAGTTCGAGCACGACCCCGAGGCCGTCCAGCGCCTGGAGAACACCAAGCAGTGGCGGCGATCGCTCGCACATGAGGCCCAGCGGCTGCGCGACGAGGCAGCCGAGCGCGAGGCCGACGCCGCCGAGGTCGAGCGGCTGCGCGCCGAGGGCCTGCCGGTGCTGAGCGCGGAGGAGGTCGCAGAGGCCGACGAGGTGCTGCGCATCGAGCGGCTGGTCACCGGCGAGGGTGAGCCGCTGCCCGAGGAGGAGTGGCCCAACGTTCCCGGCGCTCGCGTTCACGTCGTCAAGGAGTGGGTCTACCCCGAGGACGCGTACGACGAGGAGAGCGAGGACGGCACCGACGAGGAGGACGAGGACTACGAGCCCGCCGAGCCTTACCAGCAGTACGTGCCGGTCTGGGTCGTCACCGACCTCGACGCCTCCGGCCTGCGTCGTCGCGGCGGAGGGTCCGGCAGCACCACCGCCGAGAGCGGCGACGAGGGCGAGAGCGAGGAGGAGGCCGAGGCCCGCCGCGAGGAGCGCCGCCGCGTGATCGCCAACAACAAGGCCTGGGCGAGCGCGGAGACGGTGCGCCGCGAGTGGCTGGCCACCTTCGTGGCCCGCAAGACCGCCCCGAAGGGAGCCGAGGCCCTGATCTGCGAGGCCGTCGTCACCGGCCACCACTCGCTGAGCAAGGCCATGGACCACCGGCACCCGATGCTCTTCACGCTGCTCGGGATCGACGTCCCGACTGGCTACTACGGCGCGGGGTACGAGGAGTGCCACAAGATCGCGACCAAGGCGAGCACGCCGAAGGCCGCGACCATGACCACCCTCGCCGCCGTCGTGGCCGCGTGGGAGGCCACGACCGGCAAGCACTCGTGGCGCAACCCGACAGCGTGGGACGCCCGCGTGCTCGGCGCGCTCGTGGAGTGGGGCTACCAGCCCAGCGAGGTCGAGCGGATCCTGCTCGGCGAGGAGCCGCAGCCGAGCACCACCGAGGACGCCAGCGACAACGCCGACGAGGCCAGCGGCGAGGCGAGGGACAGCGCCGCCTGACCCGCTCCCCTCCCCCACCTGAGGGCGGTTCTCCCTGTGGAGAACCGTCCTCAGTGGAATAGAAACCATAGACTGAACTCAGTTCGTTTGATTCCGACACCGGGAGGACCCCGACATGGCCCACGAGATCGAGACCCACGGCACGCAGGCAGCAGCCGTCTTCGCCCGCAAGGACGCCTGGCACCGCCTGGGCACCACCGTCCGCGACCGCGCGTTCACCGCCGAGGAGGCCATGCGGCTCGGCCACCTGGGCGGCTGGTACGTCCGCAAGTTGCCGCTCACCACCGCCGAGGTCAGCGAGGTCGGCGTCACCGCGATCGAGGTCCCCGGCTTCGCCACGGTGCGCACCAACCCGTTCACCGGGGCACCCGAGGCGCTCGGCGTCGTCGGCGGCGGCTACACCCCGCTGCAGAACGAGGACCACGCCGAGTTCCTGAACCTGCTGGCCGAGGAGTCGGGCGCGATCTTCGACACCGCCGGTTCGCTGCGCGGCGGTCGGCAGGTGTTCATCACCATGCAGCTGCCGGACTCGCTCACGGTCGGCGGCACCGACCGCGTCGACCTGAACATCGCGGCGCTCAACAGTCACGACGGCTCCAGCGCGTTCCGCATCCTCGTCACCCCGGTCCGCGTCGTGTGCGCGAACACCCAGAGCGCGGCCCTGCGCAACCACGAGTCGTCGTTCTCGATCCGGCACACCCGCAACGCCAAGGCCGCCGTCCAGGCCGCCCGCGACGCGCTCGGGCTGACGTTCACCTACGTCGACGCGTTCCAGGTCGAGGCCGAGCGGCTGATCCAGCAGACCATGACCGACGCTGCGTTCGACGCCCTGATCGACGCCACGTTCGGCAAGGCCGAGGCCAACGGCACCAAGCGGGTCCGCGAGACCGAGCGCCGCCGCCGCTCCCGGCTGCACTGGCTGTTCGCCGACGCCGACACGCAGGCCGGCATCCGCGCCACGGCGTGGGCCGGCTACCAGGCCGTGGCCGAGTACGTCGACCACTACGCCCCGGTCCGCACCAAGGGCGACGAGCACGCCGCCCGGGCCACGCGGGTGCTCACCAGCGACGACCCCGACCGGATCAAGCGACGCGCCTGGACCGCGCTCGCTCCGGCCTGACCGTCCCGCCAGTTCCTCCGGTGGCGGGCTGAGACCCCGAGTCCGGCCCCCCACCGGCCCAACTGAAGGAGGAGCCATGACCGACACGACCACCCACGTCATCACCGCACTCGCCGACACCGACAGCACGCCAGTGGAGTGGCACACCGTGGACGCCGACGACCGCTGGCCGGGTCGCTGGACCGCGCACACCGCAAGCGTCCACGCGCACGGGCGCATCTACCTGATCCGGATCACCCCCGGCGACTGTGCGACCTACCTCGCGCCGGGGTTCTACGCCGACATCGACGGTGGCTACGGCCAGCGCTGGGGGATGCGCACCGCCACGCTCGACGAGGCCAAGCGCCGCGCAGTCGAGGACGTGCTGCGATGAGGCAGCCGACCGCCCCCGCCGCCGACGTCGCGGCCAGCGCTGCCAAGGACCGGCACCCCCTCAGCGAGACGGCCTGCGACCTGATCGTCATCGAGAACCGCCTGCGCGACGTACGCCGCTGGACCCCCGAGACCGCCCGCGCCCACCTGGACGCGGCCCTGTCCAGCCTCGCCACGGCGCTGGACGCCCTGCACGCCGAGCACACCCACCGCAGCGCCGAACAGGAGCAGTCATGACCGAGCAGACCCAGCCGGACCCGGCCGGCACCGTGATCAGCGCGGACGACCAGCGCGCCATCCGCGTAGCCATGAACGCAGTTCCCTACGCGGCTGACCTTCGCGTGCCGATCCCGACACGCGGAGACCTCAGCGCCCGCGACGTTGTCGCCTTCCTCGACGGCCTGCGGGAGGTGCTGACCGAGGTCGCCGCACGAGCCGACGATCAGCACCGGCGTCTGCTCACCATGGAGTCCGACGTGGCGGCGTTCCGCCGCCTCATCGGCACCGCACCCGTCGAGGTGACCCCGTGAGCGCGCACATCGAGTGGCTGGCAGCCCGCGAGACCAGCGTCCAGGTGTTCACCCCCGGCGAGGACTGGGTGGGTGCCGGTGAGCACCGCCAGCCGGTCCTGACGCTGGCCGGTGACGACGTGGTGGCGATCCAGGGCACGCCCGCCGAGCTGCGGGCGCTGGCCGCCCGGATCACCGCCGTGGCGACCGCCGCATCCGGGCGGCTCGACCTCGCCGCCGCGACCGCCCGGGAGGACCAGCCAGCATGAGCGACGACGCCACGCTCCGCGCCCTGGAGGCCCGCGCCACCCCGGCCGTGGACTCCGGACGGTGACAAGATCCGCGCCACCGCCGCCGACGCCCTGATTCCCGACAACGTCCTCGTGGCCTACTACACCGGGCACGACCACCGGCTCGGCCTCAAGGCCACCGGCCACGCCGCCGATGTCGAGTTCATGGCCGCCGCTCGTGCCGCACTCCCCGACCGGCTCGACCGGCTCGACCGCATCCGCGCTCTTCACGCCAAGTGGGGCGAGCAGTCGCCCGAGGACGCGGACGGCTACCTCGACCTGTGGGAGACGCTCGGTCGGCTCCTCGACGGCGAGCCAGCCTGACCAACAATCGCAAGGCCGCCCGCACCCTCGACGGTGCGGGCGGCCTTCTGCGTCGGGCTCGTCACCAGAGCGTCAGTTGCTCGCCCAGCAACTCCTGGAGCCGCGCGAGGTCGTCGGCAACCAGCTGCGGGTCCTCACGCGCCAGGTCGCGCAGTTCCCGCGCCCGCCGACGCGGCCCACGCGGGTCGGCCAGCGGGCTGTACGGCAGCCGCCGCTGCACCGACCACTCCCGGCGGTTCTGCGCCGCGCTCGACACCACGACGTGATCCGGTGCGATCCGCTGACACAGCGGGTTGTGACACCGATGCCCGAGCAGCCGCGCCTCCGCGAGCGCCTCCACGCCGCGCATGACCGCGTACGCGAACCGGTGGGCGATGATCACCCGCCCCGGCGCGTACCAGAACCGGCCGTGGCCACCGCCAGACGTGCGCTCCCGCTCCGAGCGGCCAGCCACGGCCCCGGTCCACCACAGGCACTCACTGCCGGGCACCGTGGCGACCTTTGCCCGGTAGCGCGTGATCACTGCCGGGTCCGCCAGCGCCGCCGCGACCGCCGCGAGGCCGGCGTCATCAAGCCGCCGAACCGGCACCCGCTCCCCCGTTCTCGGCCGCTGCGTCGGGCTCCCGCTCTGCGGCCGCGCCGCCCTCAGCCTCCGCGCTGCCGTCCGGTGCGGCCAGTCGCCGCAGCCGCGTCGCCTCCCGCACGGTGATCGTCTCGCCGCACCACTCGACCGCCTCGCCCAGTGACAGCCCCTCGACCTCGGTCAACTCCCGCAGCGCATCCCCGGCGCGCTTCTCGGTCTCGGCCACCGCCGCGTCGCGCTCACCGATCGCGACCATGACCCGTTCGGCCAGGTCGACCACCCGGCGCTCCCGCTCCTCGCGCTCGCGCCGCCGCTTCTCGGCCATCTCCCGCGCCGTACGCCGCGCCTGCTGCTTGATCGTCTGCTGACTCATCCGGTCCTCACTCGTGTCGACATGGACTCTGACAGTCACCTACGACAGATCCCGGTCCCCGTGCGATCACCACCGGCCAAGAAACCTTCCGAATCCGCCAATCTCGACCCCAGCCAGCCCCGCCCACCTCACCCAGTCCGAACCCGACGCCCGAGCCGTCACCCACGTCCCTCAGCGTCCCCCCAGATTTCCGCGACCTCCCAAGTGCCACACACCTCTTGCATTCTCGGTCTGCCGAATAGAAAGAACACAGCACGAATCTGGCCGGAAGTGATCGCACAGACCGCCCGCGCGCACGTAGGTGACCGTGACGATGAGCCTCCACAAGCTGACGGCGGGGTCGGGGTACGACTACCTGACCCGCCAGGTCGCAGCGATGGACGCCACGGACAAGGGCCACACCGGCCTCGCGAGCTACTACACCGAGAAGGGCGAGACTCCCGGCGTGTGGGTCGGCTCCGGCATGGAGGGACTCGAAGGGCTCGACGCCGGCGACATCGTCACCGCTGACCACATGCAGAGCCTGTTCGGCTCCGGTCACCACCCGCTGGCCACCCAGCGGACCAAGGACCTGGACCTACGCATCGGCCGCGACGGCGTCGACCGGCCGACCTACGCGGACTACAAGACGGCCCGCCAGCTCGGCACGCCGTACAAGGTCTACGAGAACGACATCAGCCCGTTCCGGATCGAGGTCGCCAAGCGCATCGCGGCCCTCAACGAGGCCGCCGGCCTGCCGGGTGACTGGCCGGTCCCCGCGGCCGACCGGGCCAAGGTCCGCACCGAGGTCGGCACCGAGTTCTTCCGTGCTGAGCACGGCCGTGAACCCGCCGACGCACGCGAGCTGGCCGCCGCGATCGCCAAGCACTCCCGACCGAAGACCAACGCGGTGGCCGGCTACGACCTGACCTTCTCCCCGGTCAAGAGCGTCTCGGTGCTGTGGGCGATCTCCGACCCGAAGACCGCCGCGGTGATCGAGCGGGCCCACCAGGCGGCGATCAAGGACGCGCTGGGCTTCATCGAATCCAAGGCACTGTTCACCCGCCGAGGCACCAACGGCGTCCGCCAGGTTGACGTCCGCGGCCTGGTCGCCACGGCGTTCACCCACCGCGACTCCCGCGCGGGAGACCCTGACTTGCATACGCACGTCGCCGTGGCGAACAAGGTCCAGACGCTCGACGGCAAGTGGCTGGCCATCGATGGCCGGCCGCTGCACAAGGCGGTGGTCTCGGCCTCGGAGACCTACAACACCGCGCTCGAGCGGCACCTGGTCGACGCCCTCGGCGTGCGGTTCGAGGAGCGGCCGAACGAGGACGCCCGCAAGCGGCCGGTGCGCGAGATCGTCGGCGTCGACCCCGAGCTGAACCGCCGCTTCTCTAAGCGCCGCGCCAGCGTCGAGGACCGCCGCAAGGTCCTCGCGGCCGCGTTCCAGGCCACCCACGGCCGCCCGCCGACGCCGGTGGAGACCATCCAGCTGTCCCAGCAGGCGACGCTGGAGACCCGCGAGGCCAAGCACGAGCCGCGCTCGCTGGCCGAGCAGCGCGAGACCTGGAGCCGTGAGGCCATCGAGGTGCTGGGCACCCCTCAGCGGGTCGAGCATATGGTCCACGGCGCACTGAACCCGAAGGGCGCAGCGCGGTCGCTGGCCGACTCGGCCTGGTTCGCCAAGACGACCGACCGGATCGTGGCGACGATGGAGGGAGCTCGGAGCACCTGGCAGTTCTGGCACGTCTACGCCGAGGCCCAGAGGCAGGTCCGGGGCGCCAACGTGCCCACCAACCAGGTCCCCCACGTCGTCGACCTGCTCGTAAGCGAGGTCCTCGACGGCCGCTCGGTGAGCATGGCCCGCGCCTGGGACGCCATCAGCGAACCGGTCGAGCTGCGGCGCGCGGACGGGACCTCGGTCTACACCCAGAGCGGCGCCGAGCTGTTCACCTCGGGCAAGGTACTCGCCGCCGAGCAGCGCCTGGTCGAGGTCGCCGGCCGGCACGACGGGTACGCCGTCACGACCGACTCGGTCGACCTGGCGCTGCTCGAGTCGACCGCCAACGGCATCACCCTCAACGCCGGACAGGCAACGCTGGTCCGCGAGATGGCCACCTCCAGCGCCCGGCTACAGCTGGCGATCGCGCCCGCCGGATCCGGCAAGACCACCGCGATGCGAGCCCTGGCCAGCGCCTGGGCTGATGGCGGCGGCACCATCATCGGCCTGGCTCCCTCAGCAGCGGCCGCGGACGCGCTGCGCTCCCAAATCGACACCCAGACCGACACCCTGGCCAAGCTGACCCACTCGCTCGAGCAGGCCCGCGAGTCCGGCGCCGCGATGCCCGCCTGGGTCGCCCGCATCGACTCCTCCACCCTCGTGGTCATCGACGAGGCCGGGATGGCCGACACCCTCTCGCTGGACGCAGCGGTCTCCTACATCCTCGAGCGCGGCGGCAGCGTCCGACTGATCGGCGACGACCAGCAGCTCTCCGCGATCGGCGCCGGCGGCGTGCTGCGCGACATCCGCGCCACCCACGGGGCACTGCAGCTGACCGAGCTCGTCCGGTTCAAGGATCCCGCCGAGGGCGCCGCCTCGCTCGCGCTGCGCGAAGGCAAGCCCGAGTCGCTCGGCTTCTACCTCGACCGCGACCGCGTCCACGTAGGCGACCTGGCCACCATGACCGAGGACGTCTTCGCGGCCTGGCAGGCCGACCGTGCCGCCGGCCTGGACTCGATCATGCTCGCCCCCACCCGCGACCTGGTCAGCGAGCTGAACCAGCAGGCCCGCGCCCACCGGCTCGAAGGAATCGAGCCGGCCGACGTCGCCGCCAGCGGACCGGTCCGCCGGCTCGCCGACGGCAACGAGGCCTCGATCGGCGAACTGATCATCACCCGCGAGAACGACCGTCGCCTGCGTACTTCGGCCACCGACTGGGTGAAGAACGGCGACCGCTGGAACGTGCTGGAGATCCACGACGACGGCGACCTGACCGTCCAGCACACCCAGCACGGCCGCACCGTGCGGCTGCCCGCTGACTACGTCGCCCGATCCTCCGAGCTCGGCTACGCGTGCACCGTGCACACCGCCCAGGGCGTCACCGCCGACACGATGCACGGCCTGGCCACCGGCAGCGAGTCGCGCCAGCAGCTCTACACGATGATGACCCGCGGCGTGCACGCGAACCACGTCTACCTCGAGGTCGTCGGCGACGGCGACCCGCACTCGGTGATCCACCCGACGCTGGTCCGGCCGCTCACGCCGACCGACATCCTCGAGTCGATGCTGGCGCGCGACAACATGCAGCGGTCCGCGACCAGCCTGCTGCGCGAGCAGGCCGATCCGGCCACCCGGCTCGGCGAGGCGGCACAGCGCTACCTCGACAGCCTCTACGTCGCCGCGGAGGACTTCCTGCGCCATGACGACGTCGGCCAGGACGCCAACGGCGCCCCGACCAACGTGGTCGACGCCCTGGACAACGCGGTCGAAACGCTCGTCCCCGGGCTCTCGGAGGAGGCCGCCTGGCCAACCTTGCGTGCCCATCTGCTGCTGCTCGGCGCGGCCGGCCAGAACCCCGTCGACGCGCTCCGGGCGGCCGCCGGCGACCGGGAGCTGGAGACCGCGCACGACCGCGCCGCGGTCCTCGACTGGCGCCTGGACGCCTCCGGCTTGCGCAACGCCGGCGCAGGGCCGCTGCCGTGGATGCCCGCGGTCCCGGCCCGCCTGGCTAAGGACCCGCACTGGGGCGCCTACCTCTCCCAGCGCGCTCACCTGGTCGAGCAGCTCGCCGACCAGGTCCGAACGCGGGCGACCGACCAGGCCGCACTACCGGCGTGGGCACAGAACGGCCTCCGGCCCGAGGCCGCCACGGTCGCCAACGTCGAGGTCTGGCGGGCCGCCATGCAGGTCCTGGTCGACGACCGGCGACCGACCGGTGCACCGCAGCTGCAGAAGGCCTCCGCGACCTGGCAGCGACGGCTCAACCGCGCCGTCACCGGCGACCACACCCCGGCGCTCAAGGAATGGCGCCAGCTGCTCTACTCGCTCGCCCCGCAGGTCCGCGACGACGAGTTCACCCCGCTGCTCGCCGAGCGACTCGCCGCGATGTCGCGCGCCGGCGTCACCGCCCACGAGCTGCTGCGCACCGCCACCGCGGCCGACCACCCGGCCGGGCCGCTGCCCGACGAGCACGCCGCGGCGGCCGTGTGGTGGCGCATGGCCCGTCAGCTCACCCCGGCCGTTGCCTCCCAGATCGGCGACGGTTCCCACGGTGAGAGCGTCACCACCGAGTGGACCCCGCGGCTCGCGGATCTGTTCGGTCCCGAGCGCGCCGCGAGCATCCAGGCCAGCACCTGGTGGCCCGCGCTCGTCGCGAACGTGGACCACGGCATGCAGCGCGGCTGGCAGGCCGAGGCTCTGCTGGGTGCCGGGCGGGCGATGCCGAGCGACGGCTGGGAGGGCGTCGACGAGTGCCAGGCGCTGGTCTGGCGGACCTCGATCGCGCTGGAGACCGCTCCCGACGAGCACGCGCACGAGTACCACTTCGACGAGCCGCCCGCAGACCTGTGGGACGGGATCGAGCCGGACCCCGCGACGCTCGTCGACCACGCCACCGACCCCGACTGGGGCGACTGGCCGCTCGCCGAGGACCCCGGCCCGTACGACGAGCACCTGGTCGACGTCGACGAGAACGCGGCCGACGAGCACGTGGTCGACGCCGTCGCTGGCGACCTGGTCGACGTCGACGAGGACCAGTTCGTCGAGCCCGACCTGACGCTGGCCGCCTACATCCGCGACCTCGGCGGCAGCCGACTGGAGCCCACCGACGCCGACCTCCGGCTCATGTACCAGCGGGCTGACGAGTGGCACTCCTCCCCCGTCTCGCGTGAGCGCATGCTCGAGATCAACGACATGGCACAGGCCTTCTTCGAGGCCCGGTTCACCGACTCGTGGGGCCGCGACTACCTCACCGGACGGTTCGGCATCGACCTCGCCGGCGACGAGCGGTTCCGTCCCGGTCAGGCGCCAGCCGGGTGGACCAACCTGGTCGACCACCTGCGCGGCCGCGGTGTCAGTGACGCCGAGATGGTGGCCACCGGCGTCGCCATCGAGGCCAGCACCGGTCGCCTCATCGACCGGTTCCGCGACCGGGTGATGTTCCCGGTGATCCACCAGGGCGAAGTGCTCGGCTTCGTCGGCCGCCGCCGGCCCGACCTCACCGACGCCGACAAGGGCGGCCCCAAGTACCTCAACACAGCCGACACCCCGCTGTTCCACAAGGGCGCCCAGCTATTCGGTGTCGTCGACGAGCTGCTCGCCGAGGGTGCGGTCCCAGTGATCGTCGAGGGCCCGATCGACGCCGTGGCGGTCACGCTGGCCAGCGCCGGCCTCTACCTCGGCGTGGCGCCGCTCGGCACGTCGCTGACCGACGAGCAGGCCGCCCAGCTGGCTGCCGTCGGCCGCGACCCGATCGTGGCCACCGACGCCGACCTCGCTGGCCAGGTCGCGGCCGAGCGCGACTTCTGGATGCTCACCCCGCACGGCCTCGACCCCGGCTTCGCGCGGTTCCCCGACGGCCTCGACCCCGCCGACCTGCTCGCCCAGCGCGGGCCCGCTGCGCTCACTGCCGCGCTGGCCAGCGGCCAGCCCGCCTTCCGCTCGCTCGGTGACCAATTGCTCACCGAGCGCCTGGACAACCTCGCCCCGGAGCAGGCACAGATGGCCGCTATGCGGGTCATCTCGGCACGTCCCAGCCGCGCCTGGGAGCCGGGCGCCAACCAGGTCCGGGCCCGCCTGCAGCTCTCCCAGTTGCAGGCGCGACGCGACCTGCGCGACGCGATCAAGACCTGGGATGCCGACCCGCGGAAGGCGGCACTGGCCGAGCTCCACAAGAGCAGCGAGGTTCGCG
This sequence comes from Nocardioides sp. JS614, assembly GCF_000015265.1. Taxonomy (NCBI): domain Bacteria; kingdom Bacillati; phylum Actinomycetota; class Actinomycetes; order Propionibacteriales; family Nocardioidaceae; genus Nocardioides; species Nocardioides sp. JS614. The sequence goes on along the minus strand of NC_008699.1, from coordinate 2,400,844 downwards.
CACGGCTCTCGGCCGCGGCCGAGAAGACCCCGGCCGAGCGGTGGGCCCCACTGGCTCGCGAACTCGACCCGCGGCTGCTCGAGCAGGGCGACTGGCCGGCCACCGCCGCGATGCTGCAGCAGGCCCACGAGCAGGGTCACGACGTCGGCGCCGCCACGCGCGGCCTGGTCGCTGAGAAGCCCCTGGGCGACAGCCCGGCCCGTGACCTGCGCTACCGGATCGTGTCCCGCCTCGAGATCCCGATCGACACCGGCGAAGGCACCCCGGCGCCGACCCAGTCGCAGGGCGTGGCACGAGATCGGCAGGACGTGAACCGTCCGCGGCCGCCCCGCCGCGGTACCCCACGCCGCTGACCCCCTCCGGACGCCCGCACGCTGGCGTCACGGTAAGACCAGCTGCACGATCCTGTGGTCGCGGTGACAGCGGCCTCCGCAGCCGGTCTCGTCGATCAACGTCTTGGCCTCCAACGCACTATCAGCCGTCTGGTGCAGGGACACGGCTCCGTGCCGGTACCTGACAGGCCCAGAAGGTCTGCACGCCACCAACGCGATAGCTCCTTCGCCGGAGACCCAAGGAGCGTCGTTCCAGATGCACTTCGCCATCGTCAGGAAGGTCCTGTGCTTACGTGAGCAATTGTGCTGCCGCCAAACTGGTCCCAGATCGGTTGGAGTCACGATCGTCATCCTCACGCAGCGAGAAGCCAGGGGTCTACCGAGGCCTCAGCCGACCGGATGGACTACGTCGGCTGCCAGCCGCTGAAGGGGCCAACGAGGTCGGTCCGGCTGCTACCAGAGGTGTTTTCGCCACCTCGTTCGAGACGTCACCCAAGGCGACGGCGCATGGCTGCGAGCCGCGCCTGCGGCTCGGGGTGGGTTGCGAACCACCTCCGCTCCAGCCGCGACCACGCGCGGCCGCCGTCGGGCGTCTGCCGCGCCAGGCTTTCCTCGTAGAACCGCATCAGCTCCGCGGCCGCGTCCAGGTCGCGAGTCAGGTCGATAGCGAAGAGATCGGCGGCAGCCTCCTCGCGCCGGTCGAAGGTGAAGCGGAGACCGAGAAACGCAACGGCCGCACTCATCGTGGCCAGCAACGAGGGGCCGGCCAGCTGGGGCGAGGCCACAAGAGCAGCTGCAGTGAGACCAGCGCCTGCCAACACGAGGAGTAGGTAACCGACCAGCCACGAGTACCGCGCCGCGGCCGAACTGCGCTCGCGGCGGATGACGTGGCCGAGCTCGTGGGCGGCCAGGCTCTGCACTGCGCCGGCGCTGAGGCCGGTGAGCGCAGCCCGCGCGAACACCACGGTGGGGGGACGACCAGCCCGGAAGCGGGTCACAGCGAGACCACCATCGCCCACGGTCCCATCGGCTTCCCCGGCGACCGGGGCGCCCAGGATCGCAACGACGTCGGTTGCCGGAGGCGGGACGTTCGCGACTGCGGCGACGGCGGCCATCGCCGCGGCGGCCCGCTGCTGCAGCACGACGTCAACCGGGCTTGTTTGCCCGCTGGTGCGCCAGCTGACCGACCAGGCGAACAGGACCTTCGCAAGCGCCACGATCAACAGAACGGCTCCGCCGAGGTAGGCGATAGCCACCACGATCAGGAGCGCTGAGGTCAGCTGATCCGGCATCAGTTCTACGCCTGGGAGGTCGACGGGGCGAGAACGATCAGAATGGCTCTCCCACAACGAAGCGGTGTGTGACTACCCGCTGGCAGGGGTTGCCGTTCTCTCAGCGGCGTTCTAACGCCGTCTTGAGCCCGTCGTGCCCACTTCATCGCGATGCAGTGGGCGCGAGCTCCACGTCTGGGGTCGCCGACGTCGACGGGATTGCGCGGTCCTCGGCCGCTCGGCCGCGGGCGGCTGTCGCAGGCTCCTCGAGGTCCTCGGTCGCCTCGACCAGCTGACGCTGCTCGTCTGTGCTCGGTACGCCGTATCGGCGATCGGCCATCGCCTCGACCTGTGCAACGGCGTTCCACACGTACTCACCCGAGCCGTGGGAGTAGCAGGCGTTGACGTGTTCGCGCGCGTGGCCGAGCTCCTTCTTGCTTGAGCGCGGGTGCTCGCCGAGAGCCTTGAGGGCGCGCTGGGCTCGGCGGATGGCCTCGGAGCGTTCGTTCATCTGCATCATTCGCGGGGTCCCTTCTCGGTGCGGGTGCGCGGCTGAGCGCCGCCTAGCTCGTCGTCGTGGATCTCGCCCGTGTCGAGGTCGACGAGGCCGAGCCGCGGTGGACCGGCCGGCGATTGTTCGTGTGCCCGACGGTTGACGGGCAGAGCGTCGATGTCGCGGGCGATCGTGTTCTCGCGGCGCTGGCGGCTGGCGTCGGCCAGGTGCTCGCTGTGGCGCGGGTTGGCCGGCCAGCTCTTGTGCTCGTCGTCGCAGTGGGTGCGCAGCCTGTTGCGCATCCGGTCCGTGAACGCCGGCAGGCAGTAGCGGTGCCACTCCTCGAGCGCGTCGCTGGTCATCGCCAGGCCGGCCCGCCGGCGCTGGTCGGCAAGGACGGCGATCTCGTGGACCAGGTGCGGGTGCAGAGGCCAGCAGCTGGGGATGAGACCGGAGACGTCCCAGGTGTACTCGCGGTTGAGCCAGATCACGACGTCCTCGAGCCACTCCCACAGGTCGTGACGCAGCTCGGGGTCCAGGCAAGTCGCCGGCTCCCAGGGCCGCGACAGCAGCGCGTGGTTGCCGAGGGCCTTCTTCTCCTCCTCGGTGCCGCTGATGGCGATGTGGAGCTCGCGGTAGGCGAGCCGGACATGGTCCCCGGGGACGGGGAACGGGAAGACCATCAGCGTGGGTGCCGCCCGGCGGGTCTGCTGCTCGGTGGTCACAGTTCACTCCTTGCGTGGTCGGTCTCGTCGTCGACGAAACCGAGACGGCGCGCCTCGACGAGCGCGGCGGTGGCTCGGGCCTCGGGGGTGATGACCATGCGCCGGTCGTTGGTGAGGCGCTCGCGCAGCGCCCGCTGGTCGGCCAGCAGGCGCTCCCCTGCCTTGCCTTCGACGCAGCGGTGCAGCTTGGCGATGATCGGCTTGCCGTTCTCGGCGACGACCAGAGCTTGGCGTTCGGGCAGTTGCCGGACTTCCTCCGGCCGCATGATCGGGATGTCGTCGCCGGAGAAGCTGCGCCCACCGCCACTGGCTCCGCCGGTGGAGTGGGTGACCCGCCCGATGCGGACCGTTCCGAGGAGGTCGGAGATCTCCTGGTTGAAGGCGACGTCCTTGGAGCCGCCGAACATCACCAGGGCGTTGGTGAGGCCGAGCAGTGCTCGGGCCTCGTGCTCACCGAAGATGCTGGTCAGCTGGGGCCGAGTCTGGGCGGCCCAAATGAACGACAGCCCCAGGGCGCGCTCGTTGGCCATTCGGGTACGGAGGGTCGGAAGCGGCGCGGTCGACGGCAGCTCGTCGAGCACCGAGACCAGGGGCGGGCACAGCCGGCCGCCCCGCGGGGAGCTGTTGGCCAGGAGCAGGCCGGTGTCCAAGACGTGCTCGGCCACGGCGGTCATCAGCGGGCTGGCCGAGGCGTAGGGGTCTTCGCGGCCGAGCAGGTAGATGGTGCCGCGTCGACGGATCACGTCGGCGAGGTCGGTGGCGGGACGTCCGGGGCTGGGAATGCAGCGGCGGCGGATGTCGGCCTGGAAGAACAGCGAGACCGCCTGCTGCACCGTGGTGACGGTGTTGCCGGCGGTGCGGTCGTCACCGTTCAGCGCACCGTGCAGGAGGCCGTGCCAGAACGGCTCGGCGTGCGGGTGCCGCCGCAAGATCTCCATCGGCTGGGTGGCTGCGGTGGGGTTGGCGACCCACTGCAGCACGTCCTCGAGCGTCCTACCGGTCAGCGCCGCGGCGTGGAAGTAGCCCTGCAGCACCTTCGCGGACTCGGCGGCGTAGAACCGCGCAGCATCGTCGCCGGTGCCGCCGGTGATCGCGCCCTTGACGGTGCCGGCGGTGAAAGCCTTGGCGCGCCGCTCGGCGACCTTGGGGTCTACGCAGCCGGCGATCGGGTCCCAGATCAGCTCGTCGACGACGCCCTCGGCCAGGCCGAAGGGGTCGAGCACCACGCAGGGCCGGTCGTCGCGGGAGCGTTCGGTGAGGCTGAGCAGCAGGTCCTCGACCTTCGTCAGTGTCACCAGGGCGGCACCCGGAGCGCCGAGCAGTGCAGGGGTGAGCAGGTCGAGGGTCTTGCCGGATCCCTGCGGGCCGATTACGCCGGCGGTGCGGTCCCACGGGACCCACAGCTCGCCGCCTCGCGGCTCGTGGGCGTTACCGATGCGCCAGCCCACGTCCCAGGGGTCGAACCTCAGCTTCATCGCGCCACCTCGGGAACGCTGTCCCCGCACGGGGCGAGGCATCGACGGCAGATCACCGCACGGCCATGGCGTTCTTCTGCTCGGCGACCGAGGAGCGGGAAGGAGGCGTCGGACAGCAGGTCGCGCGCCTCGCCGAGGAGTTCCACCTGGCCGACAGTCACGTAGTAGTGGCGCTCGACGAGGACGGGGCGGTGTCCGCGACGGCGACAGATGATGCCGCCCAAGAGGTGGCGGCCGCGGGTGCGAAGTGTCGGGTTGCCGTGCAGTGGGGTTTCGTGGCTCATCGGTGTTCCTTCGTTCGGCGGCCGTCCAGGAGCCACGGGCTGAGGCCGTGGCCCAGCTGCGGGCCGGGTTGTTCGGTGAGGTCGCCGGGGGTGCGCTGGACCGGTGCCGGTGTCGGGGCGGCCTGCTTGCCGTGGAGGTCCGGGCGGACGATGCCGGCGACCTTGCGGAGCCGGGTGACGCCGAGCAGCTTCTCGGCCTCGGCTGCGGTCGCCATGCCGCGCATGCGGCCCGGGCCCCAGCGCTGGTAGGCCCACGCGCCGACCCAGATGGTCGCGGTGAGCAGCGCGACCTCGGCCAGGGCGAGGCTGACCCAGACCAGGCCGCGGCCGGCCAGACCGTCGGGGGTGGGGCTGGGCAGCCCGGCGTCGGCGTGGCCGCCGAGGACGCCGGGAAGGCTGGTCCAGAACGCGGTGCCGATGGGTGAGGGGAACGCGCCGGCGTTGGCGTCGGGCCAGGTCCATCCGGCGCCGGCGAGCAGATTGGCGACTGATCGGCCGAGCTGGATGCCGATGACGATGACGAACAGGGTCGCCAAGGCCACCGCTACGGGGATCTCCCAGGTCCACGGGTAGGGGTCTCGTCGTCGCTCACGCTGCATCGGTCTGGCCACCTCCAGGCGGTCGTGGGTCGTTGGGCCTTGCTGGTCACCTATGTGCCGTCAGGGCTTCGGTGCGATCACACGGCGCGGCTCGGGCGTGATGCGTTCTCTGCGAGCCAGGTCGAGGGATCGACGTTGTCGGGGCCGTAGATGGAGCCGTTCTTGAGGTGGACCTCGAAGTGGAGGTGGCAGCCGGAGACGTTGCCCTCCTTGCCGACCTGGCCGATCGGCTCGCCGGCGGCGACGGTCTGGCCACGGCTGACGCTGACGGTCGCCATGTGGGCGTACCACGTGGTCAGGGACCCGGCGCCGGTGGTGACCTTGACCAGCTGCGGCCCAGCCCAGGAACGCTGGGTGGTGTCGATCTCGATGGTGCCGGCGTGGGCAGCGTAGACGGTGGTTCCGCAGGGTGCGGAGAAGTCGGTGCCGGTGTGCCACTTGGACCAGTACGCGCCGGTCTCGTGCCAGTTGTGGTTGTCGGTTCCGACGTACTGCGCGGGCACCGGATAGACGACCTCGTCGCAGGACGCGCCCTCGAGGCCGACCGGCTGGACGGAGGCGCCGGGCTTGACGTTGATGTGGACATGGTCGAGGTGGTTCTCGGTAGCGCTCCCCCGGTCCTCCATCGGCCGCCAGCCCTCGCCGACGCGGGCGACCGACCAGATCCGCTGGTACCAGATGATGTAGTCGATGCCGAGCTTCTGGGCATTGGCCTTGGCGTAGGCGGCGAGACGATCGCCCTGCGCGCGGCCCGCCGCGTTGAGCGGCACCATGAAATCGGCCGCGAGCCCGGCCGGGTGGCCGTTGGGGTCGGTGGCGCTCTCGCGGTAGCCGCCGACGGTCTTGATGTCGAACATGGGGCCGAGGATGTTGACCAGCTGGGTCAGCTGCGGCTTGACCGGGCCGAGGTTGTACTTGGCCTCCGCTGTACCGGAGTCGACGGCGCACCCGGCGCTGCTGCCGGCGGTGGTGGCGGTCACCAGCGGGTGGTCGGCGATCTTGCTGGCCTGGGTGCTGGTGTCGACCTCGGCGCCGGCCCAGGTGAGGTTCGCGCCGTAGACGTGGTCGATCGGCGCGTCCTGCTTGGGCTTCTTGCAGGGCTCGGCAGAGCCGCCGAAGGCGTTGCTCAGCTCAGGGGTCAGTGCGCAGTGCGAGGCGTTGCTGCCGTCCTTGCCGTCGTTGAAGTCGCCCAGTATCACCGCAGGGGTGCCGGTGCCGGCGAGCTCGGTCATCGTGGCCAGCTGGCGACGCAGCGCCTCCTGGCGGTGCCCGGCGGCGCTTCCTTGAGTGTTGGCCGGGTTGTGGATGCTCCAGACCCAGATCACCTGCCCGGTGGTCGTCGAGGTCAGCTGCACCAGCGGCATGCCGACGTCCTTCCCGCCGAAGTACGGGATGCCGACGAGGCGCCCGTCGGTCTGCTCCCACTCGTTGCGGTCCCAGATCACCCGGTTCTGTGCCTTCCCGCTGGCCGGGTACATCCCCCACTTGGCCGCGTACTGGTTCTCCAGCGCCTGGGCCTGCGGGCCATGCACCTCCTGGAGGCCGGTGATCGTGACGCCGGCGTTCTCGATCGTGCGCATGGCGCCGGGCAGTCGCTTGTCCCAGGTGTCGTACCCGGCCCGCTCCCCCGGCTTGTCGGTGTGGCCGGCGCCGAGCAGGTTGAGGGTGCCGACGGTGATGGGGTTGACGGTCTCGCCCTGGCAGTTGGCGACGTTCGTGGTGGAGCCGTCGTCGGGCAGGTCCGGCAGGTCGCCGCCGAGCAGATCGGTGATGTCGCCGGCGACGTCCTCCCACTGGGCGTAGGCGTCGGGGTAGCCCGAGCGCTGGACGGCCTGCGCGGCCTGGGTGAGCGGCATGTTCTGCCAGCCGGGGATGTCGAGGAGCCCGGGGTTGCCGGTGTGCTGGGCCTGGCCGAAGAACGCGCGGGCCGCGAGGACGGCGTTGGTGATCTCGGCCCGGCTTCCCCAGCCGGCCGAGGGGCGCTGCTGGAACAGGCCGCCGGAGTCGCGGTCACCTCCGGTGAGGTTGACCAGCTTGGACTCCTGGATCGCGGCGGCGATCGCGATCTGCAGCCCGTAGCGGGGAATCTCGAGATTGCGGGCGACCTGGGCGATGGTGATCGCGTTGCGGGCCTGCTCGTCGGTCATGGTCGGGTAGTTGGACGCGAACCGTAGCCGCATCAGCTGGGCGAGCACGTCGCCGGCCGGCGGCTCGGCGGACGTCGGGGCGGTGGTCGCCGCGGGCACGACCCCGTCAGTCGTGGTGGTGGTCTCGGGCGCGCTCTCCGGGCCGGCGCCGTTCATCGCGATGCGAGCCGAGAGCCAGTGGTGGTCCGAAACCATCGTGCCGTCCCAGCCCTGTTCGAGCCGGGCGCCCTGGTGGTGCGGGAAGAAGATGAAGTCGACGCCGTGGTTGTGCCATCCGTAGCCGGCGGCCTTCATCTTCGCGGCCGCCGTCCAGGGGATGTCGGTGTAGGAGGCCTGGGTGTTCATGTCGCCGCCGATCAGCACCGGACCGTGGGCGGCCAGCGAGTTGCGCAGCTGCAGCAGGATGTCCATTCCGGCGCCGTACTGCTGGGGCCGGGTCAGCGGCGGGTTGCCGTGCTGCTTCGGCCAACGGTGCGGGTTGGTCATGTGGTGGGTGGAGACCACCGAGACCACGGAGCCGTCGGCGCGGCGCAGCATGACCCATGTCGCGAAGCGGTCCCACGTGACCGGACGCCCGTCGTAGAAGGTCTTGTCGTCGTCGACGAGCTGGACCCGGCCGCCGTTGACCTTCGTCCAGGTCGAGCTCTTCCAGAGCACGACGTTGCCCATGGCCTGCTCGGGGCCGGTGCCGGTGCCGGCCGGGGCTGCCACCCGGAAGGCTGAGTAGCCCGGGGCGGCGGCTTCGATCTGCTCCAGGCTCCAGCCGCTGGCCTCGTTGAGGGTGACGAACTCGGGGTTCTTGGACAGGACCTTGGGCATGGAGGCCCGGAACCCGTCGAGGCCGGAGCGGCGCGGGATGTTGGCCTGCGCCATGGTGATGTTGCCGTTGACCGGGCCGCCCACCGGGCCGTCGATGGCTCCGAGGTCACCGAGCTCGGTAGGCGCGGTGCCTTGGCTGCTCTGGGTGCGGCACTCGGCGGCCGCGGTGGTCGTCATCACCACCATCAGCGTCACGAGGAACGGCAGCCCCATGAAGATGATCAGGACGGGCAGTCCCGCGAGCAGCAGCTTCTTCATGACAGGTCAGTCCCGAGGTCGCGCGCGCTCAGGCGGCGGACTCGATGGCCTCGTTGGTGTAGTAGAGCTTCTTCTCCAGCGGGTGGAGCACCGTCTGGACCTTGTAGGTGGCGTCGCCGATGCACCACAGGGCGCGGCCCTTGTCCTGCATGGCCCACCCGGAGACGAGGTCCTGGGCGATCGGGCCGAGCCCGAGCATGGAGTCGAGCTCGCGGGCGACACGGGGCTTCTGGGCACCGAGGATCTTGATGTCGGCCAGCTCGAGGAGGTCCTTGGCGATCATCGCGGCCTGGGAGTCGGCGTCGCCGACCGAGAGCAGGTCGGAGGGCTTGTGGAGGTTGCAGAACTGGATGTCGCCGCCCTTGCCGGCCATGCCGCGTGAGAGCCGCAGGTCGGCGTCGAAGCTCGCTACTGCGGCGGTTCCGAGGCGCATCTGCTTCCAGACCTCGTCGCGCACCACGATGCGCAGGTCGCCTGGCTCGGCGATCTCCCGCAGACCACGCCCCCAGGAGTTCATGCACAGCAGCGCGATGCCCACGGCCTCATCGCCCAGGCCGTCGAGCCGGGAGAGGCTGAACGACTGGATCGGGGCCCGCCAGTCGACCTCGATGTTGGTGAAGTCGTCGAAGAGGCCGGCGAGGGTGCCGGTGACCAGCTCGCCGAGCGCGTTGCGCAGCCGCCGGGTCTCGTCGAGGAACTGGCGGGTGTTCGCGTATTCGCAGGCACGGACGAGCTCCTCCGTGGGGTTGCGCAGCAGGTCCCACAGCCGCGGGATGGTCGTCTCTTGCAGGACGCTGTTGCCGGCGGCGTAGCCGGTGAGGATCGCCAGCGCGTTGCGCACGACGTCGGATTCGTCGGGGCCGAAGGGCACCCGGCGCTCATCGTCGATCTTCATGCTGCCGACCAGGCCGCGGACCAGGACGAGCCACCGCTTGAAGATGATCGTGGCGCGGCGCTGCGCCTCCTCGGCCGAGAGCTTCTCCCAGCCGTCGCCGAGCGGCCCCATGGACAGCGGGTTGACCCGGGCCCAGAAGCCGGGGGCGATGACGAAGGGGTCGACACCGAGCGCGCGGCACAGCGACTCGTACTCGTCCTTGACGTCGCCAGTGACCAGGGTGCGGTAGCCGAACGGCATCATCCGGGTGCAGAACGCCTTGGTGGTGCCGGACTTGCCACTTCCCGGCTTGGCGAACTGGAAGATGTTGGGGTTGGTCGCGGGTACGTCGTCGCGCAGCACCCACCCGAACGGGTCGCAGTAGAAGCTGCCGCCGGAGAGCTGGTCGACGCCCATCTGGGCGCCCGTCGGGGGCAGGGCGGGAGCGGAGACGAAGGGCCAGAACACCGGGGCCTGGTCGCTGGTCATCCGCCAGGCCATCGCCGGGGCGGTGGCGGCGGCCCAGCCTCGGCCGCGGCGGGTGGCACCGCGGCGCGGCGCGTAGCGGAAGAGCCGGGGCTCCTTGGCCTCCGGGGCGAGCGTGGGGATCGTGGGCAGGTCGTGCCCGAAGTCGGAGAGCAGGGCGGCCATGTCGCGGCCGCCGCGGCGGTTCCGGCGGGGGGTGGTGGTCATCAGGCGTCTCCGCTCCGGGTCAGGCTCGAGCCGAGGGGGATGGTGGACGCGGCGAACCCGACGTCCTGGGCGAGGTCGAGGCGCAGCGGTGCGAACCCGGCGCGTCGGACCGAGGCGTCCAGGCGGCGCCCGAACTCGGTGATCCGCATCGACTTGGGGACGGTGACCGTGCACACGCCGTAGGGCCGGGTCAGCGAGTTGCCGCGGGCCAGCTTGGCGTCCAGGCCGCGGGCCTTGTGGGCTTCGTCGCGCTGCTTGGCGCGGGTCTTGCGGCCGAGCTTCTCGTTCATCCCCTCGGCCAGGTCGGCGGCCCACTCGGCGTTGCCGGACTGCCGGTCGGCCTTGGTCTGGGACACGATCGGGTACGCGACGACGAACGATCGCCGCTCACCGAACTCGCTGGGGGTGAGGATCGGTGCCAGGGCACCCATCGCGACGCCGCGGGTCGGCAGCTTGATGGTGGCGCTGACCGAGTTCCAGGCGTCGTGGCTGTAGTGCCGCACTGTGGCGTCGGCACCCGAGGGGCCGGCCATCGCCCACGGGACGTCGGCGTTGACGCTCGGGTCCTTCTCCCGCAGCGAGAGGGCCTCGACGATGCCGGCGCGGTCGCCGGGGGCGAATCCGGTCCGGCAGGCCAGTGCGAGCTCGGGGCTGGTGAGCCAGCGCACCGTGGTCATCCCCATCGGGCCGCGCAGCTGGGCCTCGATCTCGGCCATGAGCAGGTAGAGCTCGCGGCAGCGGCCCTCGAAGCCGCCCCCGGACTCTTTGGCCGACCTCGCGATCCGGGTCTCCGGGACCAGGATCGTCACGAACTGCTCGGTGCGCACCGATGCCTGGGTGAGGCCGTGGGCCAGGTCGCTGTTGACGACCTCCGACAGCTCCGGGGCGTTGGGGCGGCGGTGGCGGTTTGCCCACAGGTCGCGCTCGGCGCCGTCCTCGGGGACGGTGCGCACCATGAAGAGGATCTCGTCGACCTTCTCGGTGCGACCGGCGACGTCGAGCAGCCCGGCCAGCGCCTCGCCGTAGCGGGCTCGCTCTTCGGTGTCCTTCATGCCGATGCCGGGGTGCACGATCGAGGCCGTGACCGCCCAGGTCTTCATGGCGTGGTCCTCGATGATCGCTACGCGCTGCAGCTGCGAGCCGTGCGGCGGGCCGTCGTGGATCTGGACGCCCTGGAGGACCCCGGGCAGGTCCGGGGTGTCGAGGTCGTCGCCGCGGCCCTGTGTGGCCTTGGCGCGGAACGAGGTCCAGCCGAACAGGCCGCCGACGGCGTACATGGTCGAGGCGAACACCCAGCCGGTGGCCGAGCGGCCGCGCACCGGGATCACGGTGATGGCCAGGAGGAACACCCAGACCAGGGCGAACAGAAACGCGGAGAACCACGCTCCGCGGCTGATCGCCCAGAACGCCGGCAGGCTGGCCAGCGCCAGGAACATCAGCTGGCCTCCGGAGAGGCCGAAGAACCAGCCGATACGGTCGCGCTGGTAGTCGGCGTAGGTGGTCATCGTCGGCTTCCCTTCTGGTCGGTGGGTGTCGATCGGTGCTCGAGGTGGGGCGGTCGGTGCATCGGTTACCCCGCCACCGGTGGAATGCCGCCAGCGGCCGCGCCGGCGCCGCCGGCACCTCCTGCTGCTCCCCCGCCGCCGGCGGCCGGGGTCTTGGGAGCTGCGTCAGCTCCCCTGCCGCCCTGGCCACCTGAACCGCCGCCGGGTCCGCCGCCAGTGGGCAGCGTCGGCGGGGTGGGCGGCGCAGGAGGCGTGGGCGGGGTCGGCATCGACGAATCCCCGTCGCTCTGGTCGCCGTTCTGCGACCCGGGGTGGGTCCCGCCCTGGCCGCCGGACTGGCCACCGGACTGCCGTCCACTCAGGCCGCTGAAGTCGGGGCCGTAGGTGCTCTGGCCGACACCGGCCTGGTTGGTTTCGTCCGACATCAGCGAGGTCGCCTTCGCGCCGGCGGAGTTGATCCAGCCCATGCCGGTCGACAGGGCCTGGCCCACCGGGCCGAAGCTGCCCAGGGCGCCCTGGGTCGATTTGCTGAACCGGTCGCCGGTCGAGGCCTCGGCACTCTGCTCGCCCGAGGAGCGGCCGTTGGCGTCGGTGGTCGACGCAGCCGACGAGCCTCCGCCCGCGCCGCCGCCGCTGAGCAGGCCCTGGAGGCCGCCCTGGATGGCCATGCCCTGGCGAAAGGACGCGCCGCTGGGGGTGCCGGGGTCGACGAAGGCAAGGAGCTTGAACAGGGACAGCGGGGCGACGACGCTGATCAGGATCGTCATCACGGCCGGCAGCGCGGTGCCGAACGCCTTGGCGGTGTCCTCGGCTAGGTGGGCGGCGACTCCGTTGGCGAACTGCACGCCGATGCCCAGCACCATCACCATCAGCACCGGGGTGAACGCCGCGGCGTGGAACCAGCGCAGCGACTTCCAGAACCAGGAGCGGGTGAACTCCGAGACCAGGCCGGCGGCCGCGAGCGGCCCCGTGGCGGTGAGCACCAGCAGGGACGCCGCGCGGGCCAGGTAGACCAGGACGTGCCCGATGGCGGCCAGCCACAGGAAGATCCCGAGGAATGCCAGCGCGGTGGCCACGCCGGCGTCGGTGATGTCGTCGATGCCGAGTCCGCCGAGCGGGTCCCAGTCGGGCCAGGTCTGCACCTTGAGCAGCGACTTCATCAGCGCCTTGGTCAGCGCCCCGCAGGCCGCGATGATCATGACGCAGTACCCGAACCAGCTGGCGCACACCAAGACGAACTGGCCGGACCCGATGAAGGCCCGGGCGAGGCTCTTGCCCTCGCGCTTGAAGGCGGCGGCGCCGAGCTGGATCATCGCCAAGATGACCACCAGGGCCAGCGCCAGCCACAGGGTGAAGGCGTAGACGTCCTTGCCCGGGCCGTCGGCGCTCAGGTCCGGAGTCAAGAACAGCTCACTGAACGTGAGCACGATGCGCAGCACGAACAGGCCGGAGTTCCAGATCGCGAGCATGGCCGCGGTCCAGGCGTCGGCCGCGGCCTTGGCGATGACGTCGCCGATGGCCTCGAACGGGTTGGGGATGTCGCCCAGCCCGGGGATGCCGCCGCCGAAGAGGTCACCGACGTTCGGCAGACCGGGGATCCCGGGCAGCCCAGGGACGCCCGAAAGCCCGGGCAGTCCGCCGATGTTGCCGCAGATCGCGTCGAGGATCCCGCAGCCGTCGGGGAGCAGATCTCCTGCGCCGTCGAGCAGGTCGCCGGCACCGTCCTTCACATCGCCGGCGGCGTCCTTGCCGCAATCGATCGGGTCCTTGGCGCAGTCGACGGCGTCGCTGCCGAGGTCGCATAGGGCGTCGGGCCCCGGGCAGCCCATCTTGAGGTTGCGGGTCGGCTGAGTGCCGCTGGTCGCCGCCGGGGCGACTGGAGCGAGGTGCGCCGTGCTGGCGGCCGGCTCGCTGGCCGCTGCGGCGGGAGGCTGGAGGGTCGAGGCAGCTCCGAGGAGCGTGGTGAGCACCAGGAGCGCCAGGGCCGCGATGCCGAGTCGGCTCGCCCGGCGCACGGCGGTGATGACGGTGCTCACTGGGGAGCTCCGTTGATCCGGATCCAGCCGGCCTTCGCGAACTCGGGGGTGCCGGGCGCCACCGCCTGCGGCTGGCCCTCCGAGACCAGGTGCTCGATGTCCGCTTCGCTGCCCTGGACCAGTCGCCAGTCACCGTCGAGCCACCGCATCAGCTGGGTGCCGGCGTAGAGGCTGTCCTTGACCTGGCCGTCGGCGGTGGTGAGGGTGACGTAGCTGAGCAGGTTCACCGCGTAGTAGCCGGTGTCGAGCTGCTCGAGGGTGTAGGCGACCGGGGTGACGGCGTACGACGCGGGGGCGGGCACGTCGCCCTCCTTCGCGACGCCGGCCTGCTGGCGGCGCAGCGCGACCGCGGCACGGGAGCGCTCCTCGAAGACGGCCTTGTCCTCGGGGTTGGCGTAGAGGCGGGCGACGGTGACGGCCTGGTCGTAGTCGAACCCGAGCTGTGCCTTGGCCAGCTCGACCTGCAGCGCCACGGCGCCGAGGTCGGTGGCCGGGAATCCGGTCGGGTAGCCGTCGACCTGGTCGTCGCCGGTCGGGATCACGACGCCGTCGGCCGGTGCGGTGTCCGGTGCGACCTGCTCGACCGATGCGTTCTCGACCGTCTGGCTCGAGTTGTCCCCGCCGGTGGTGTCGGGGCCGCCGGAGTCGTCGTCGGCCCGGGTGCGAGCACCGAGCCAGACGACGGTGGCCACCATGCAGGCGACCGCCACCAGGATGCCGATGTGCACCAGGGTTGCCGGCGAGTCGTCGTTGCCGGTCGTCAGGTTCTTCATCAGTGGTCCCCTTCGATGTGGTCAGGGTCAGTGGTGTCGTCGGTCGACCAGGTGCGCCAGCCGGCCTCGTGGGCGAGCTGCGTGCCAGGCCAGGTCGCGGGGGCGGGTGCGGGCGGGGCGCCGGGGGCGACCATCCAGCGGCCGCCGACCCACTGCATGCGCTCGCAGTGGGCGAAGGCGATCTGGCCTTCCTGCTTGTAGGAGGCGGTGACCTTCATCAGCACGCAGACGGTGGTCCAGTCGGGCCCATCGGTGCCCTTCACGAGCGCGGCGGCCGGCTCGAGGGAGACCGAGGAGCTGGGGTCCTTGACCTCGCCCATTCCGGTGCTGGTCAAGAAGGCCTGGACGCTGGCGGTGATCCACCACTCCTCGGCGCGGACCCCGCCGGGCAGGGCCCAGGCGTTGTAGACCTCCGCGGCCGTGGTCAGGCTCATCGACTGCAGTACCGCGAGGTCGATCTGCGCGAGCTGCCCGATCGCGCCCTCGGGGGTGTGCGGGAACCCGGTCATCACGAACGCCGGTCCGTTCACACCGGTGCCAGCCGGGATCTTGATGACGGGCGCCTTGGCGCTGGTGGTCTCGGCCGGGAAGGCGGCGCTCTCGGGAACGGCCAGCATCGGCTCGGCCGCTACCTCGTCGCGGTGCACGGCACCTTGGGCCACCGTCGAGCGGTCGGTCTCGCCGGTGGCGACGTCGGTGTTGGCGCTGGCTTCCTCGCCGATCCCGGCGACGGCCAGATAGACCGCGTAGGCAAGGCCACCGAGCAGGAGCGCAGCCACGACGGCGGCGGCGACCAGGATTCCGAGCAGGCGACGCCGGCCCCACTCCGTGGCACCTTCGGCCTTCTTCGTGCCTGCGCGCCGCATCAGATGCAGCCCTTGCCGAGGATCCCGTTGAGCATGCCGGGCAGGACCAGATAGGCGATCGCGCAGGCGAACACGACCACCACCGAGATCACCCCGACCTTGGAGGCATGCGGCAGGGAGAACACGCGGCCGGCGATGATCGCGCCGATGGCGATCACGATGCCTAGGCCGAACAGGACGATGACGCCCCACAGCACGTAGCTGGTGATCTCGTTGGTGGGTCCGACAGCACCCGGCGGCGCCTTCGGGCAGACCTGGGCGGCCATCGGGAGGAGAGCGGTCATGACGTCCATGGGTGGACTTCCTTTCTGGGGTTGCTGACCCGGTGCGGGTCAGGCGCTTTCGCTGGTGTCGGCGGGCAGGTGGGCGGGCGCGAGCAGCTGACGGGCTGCCGAGATGAGGGGGGCCGGGACGGGCCGGGAGTCCAGGCCGTTGACCGCGAGGTCGCGGTCCTCGGGGATCTCCACGCACCGGTCCGCGACCAGGGCGCGGCGTACGGCGGGGCCGCCGGCGTGCTCGAGGCCCCGGGGCCACTTCTTGCGGCGCGGACCGCGCACGGCGAGGGTGATCTGCTCGGGCTGCCAGTGGTTGGCCAGCAGCTCGAGGGCGACCGAGACGCGGCGCATCCCCGGGACGGTGGCTGTGGTGACCAGGACGACCTGGTCGGCGGTGCGGACGGCCTCGGCGAGCCAGCAGTCGGTGGCCAGCAGCTGGCCGGCCTCCCAGCCGACGTCGAGGATGGTCAGCTGGGTCTCGTTCTCGGCGTCAATCGGCAGCGGGATCTCGTCGACGCCGGCGAGGACCTCGCTGGCCCGCTCGAGCAGGACGTGGTCGCGCTTGCCCTGACGCCAGTCGGTCGGGTGCAGGCCGAGCTCGGCGGTGCTCGCCGCGGCGAGACCAGAAGCGGTGACCGAGCAGCACTCGATCACCCGGACCGGGCCGGCGGCAGCCAGGCCGACAGCCAGGGCGATGGTGCTGGCTCCCACCGACCCGGCGCATCCGATCACAGCGATGGTGTGCTCCCCCGCGGCTGGCGACCAGTCGTCCGCGGCGGCGATGCTGCGGCCGCGGGGTCCCTTGCCGGCGCCGACGCCGGTGCGGAACTCGCCGGCGTTCACGGCGTCCCAGGCCCGCTTGAGCTCGTCGACCCCGACCGGGCGGCTTGAGGTCTGGGTGCTCACTGAGCCTCCCCGATGCCGCCGCGGCGGAACTCAAGCGCGGCGCGGACCTCAGCCGGGGTCAGGCTTGCCAGCTGTGCCTTGGCGGCCTGGACCTCGTGCAGATGGGCGACGCAACCAGTGAGCTGCTCGATCGCCTCGGTCTCGCGGCCGGCGATCGCGAACAGCTCGGCGATCTGCTCCGGCGTACGGCTCTCGCCGTCGTCTTGGGTGTTTGTCATGGGCTTCACCACCTCCAGTCGCCTATGTGTCGTGGGGCGGTACGAGCGATCACGGTTGCGCTCATTCGTCATGGCCGAACTTCCCCGGCGCGGCCGCGGCGAGGGCGCGCATGCTGCGGGAGCCGTGGCGACGGACGGTTGCCTCGGACACCCCGACCCGCGGCGCGACCCGGCTGGACACCTCGTTGCTCAGCAGACCGCCGTAGCCGCGAGCGAGGTTGCGGGTCTCGACCCGGTCGGCCTCGTCGACCAGGCAAAGCAGCAGGTGGCGGTCGGCCGGGCTGATCACGTGGTTCTCGCAGGCCCACGCCAGCAGCTCCAGCAGCTCCTCGGTGGCCGACGGCTCCTCCTGCTCCGGACCGGCGTCGGCGAGGATCTCGGGACGGCGGAACAAGGCGCCGGCAACCCGTTCGGTCGGGATCGCGGCGGCGCTCCACGCTCCTGCGTCGAGGTCGGCCAAATCTCCGGACGAGAAGGACTCCACGAGGGTGGTGTTCGCCCATGTGCGGTCGGCCCGGGTGACGTAGAAGAAATCCCCGACCTCGCGGAGGACGCCGACGCGGGTGTTGATCAGGATGTTCGCGGCGACCTTGCGCAGCCGGCGCCACTTGAAGGTCCGAACCTCGATCCACAGCTGGGAGGCCACCAGCTCGTCGATCCGCTCGACGGCCGACCAGGAGCCGGCCGCGACGGGTTGGCTGTCGCGGAAGACCTCGCGGGGAGGGAGAGTGCTCAGCCAGCCGGCGAGCCGGCACGCGCCGGGCAGCAGGCACTTGGCGAGCGCGGCCGCAGCGGCGATGTCGTCGCCGCCATCGGGGGCCGCCAGCATGGCCAGCGCCAGGAGGACCTCGTCAGAGGCTGCGCTGTCCACCGAGGGCAGCCAGGCCCGGAGGTCGTCGAACTCCTCGACGACTCCAAGCCGTGGATCCACGGCCACCCAAGCCAGCCACTTCTGGCGGGCCTGGTCGAGCAGTTCGCTGTTGTCGTCGAGGCCGAGCTGGTCACCCACACTCATCGCACTCGCTCCCCTTTCGTCCGTGGCTGTGCACGGCAGAAAGGTCGCGAGCGGGCGTCCCCGCATCCGTCCCCCCAAACCCCCGAATTGGAGGGGGGACGCAGAGGGGGGACGCGCGTTTCCGCAGGTCAGCAACGCGGCGCCTTCGTTCCTTGGCGCACCGTGGTGCGCGAAGATTCGGCACGGCTTGCGCGTTGCAGTCCGCGGGCGAAGGGGCGGATGCTGAGGGGTTCGTCGTGGTCGACCCCGGATACTCTGTGGTGCTTGCGAGCCTGTAGGTCAGCATGGTGGTGGAGGGCTTCCACGGGAACCGTGGATTGGTGCCAGCGAGCCCGAGCGTCAGACTTTCGAATCTCCCTGCCCTCCTCACGACGGACGCCTGGATCCGATCGCGAGGAGGAGATGGCCATGGAAGTGATCCACGTCCGGTGTGCGGGCATGGACGTGTCGAAGAAGGACGCCAAGGTCTGCGTCCGACATGCGGGAGCAGGTCGGCGCAAGACCGTGGAAACGGTCACGACCTGGACCTCAATGACCGGCCAGATCCTGGCGCTGCGCGAGCATCTGATCGCCGAGCAGGTCACGTGTGTGGTGATGGAGGCAACCGGTGACTACTGGAAGCCGTTCTACTACCTGCTCGAAGACCTGCCCGGTGTCGAGGTGATGCTGGTCAACGCCCGCCATGTCAAGACCCTGCCGGGACGCAAGAGCGACGTCGCCGACGCGACCTGGCTGGCCCAGCTCGGTGCGCACGGCCTGGTCCGGGCCTCGTTCGTGCCACCCGAACCGATCCGGCAACTGCGGGACCTGACCCGGGCACGGACCGCGATCACCCGCGAACGTGGCCGGGAGGTCCAACGGCTGGAGAAGCTGCTGGAGGACGCCGGGATCAAGCTGTCCGCGGTCGCCTCCGACATCATGGGCGTCTCAGGACGGGCCATGCTCGAAGCGCTGATCGCCGGCGACCGCGATCCCGCCGGGCTTGCCGACCTGGCCAGGCGTCGACTGCGGTCCAAGATCCCTGAACTGACCGAAGCGCTCGCTGGCCGGTTCACCGAACACCACGCGTTCCTCGCCCGGGTCCACCTGGATCTCATCGACCGACACACCGCCGCCGTCGAGCAGTTGACTGAGCGGATCGAGGTGGTGATCGAGCCGTTTCAGGGCTTCCACGACCTGATCTGCACGATCCCGGGAATCTCCACGATCACCGCCGACATCATCACCGCCGAGACCGGCGCGGACATGACCCGGTTCCCCACTGCCAAGCACCTCGCCTCTTGGGCCGGGACCACACCCGGCAGCAACGAGTCCGCCGGGAAGGTGAAGTCCTCACGGACCAGGCCCGGGAACCCCTACCTGCAGGGCGCACTCGGGGCGGCCGCGATGGCGTGCTCACAGAACCGGACCACCTACCTCGGCGCGCGCTACCGGCGGATCGCCAGCCGGCGCGGCCCGCTGAAGGCCAACGTCGCGATCCAGCACTCCATGCTCATCGCGATCTGGCACATGGGCACCACCGGCACCCTCTACGACGACCCTGGAGGCGAGTTCTTCAACCGCCTCCACCCCGACCGCACCAAGATGCGAGCCATCAGCCAGCTCGAAGCCATGGGCTACCGCGTCACCCTCGACCACGCGAGCTGAAGACCTCTGACGCGAAGGCCCACCCGCTGGGGTGAATCTTCGCGTCAGAGGACGTCCCCCCGAAAGGTGCAGAAACTTCTTGACCAGGGTGGTGCGGGGCCTAGTTGTCGAGATGCAGCGGACTCTTCCAACCGGCGAATGCCGACTTTCCACACCGGACTGGTAGACATTCATGACCAGCGGCCGGATGGGCAGCTCAAGGCCCTGTCAGACTGGCGGGGTGGTTGCCGATGACCGGGGAGGACAACGGTGAAGGCGTCCGACCTCGAGCGAGAACAGGTCCTCGACTACTTCGCGGCCCAGATGGCCGACGACCCCGTGGTGCATTTGGAGAAGGTCGCGGTCGAGCGGGTCGGCTCGGTGCTGCACGACATCTGGGACGTGCACTGCAGCGACAGTCGTTGGTGGGCGATCAGCAACTCGCTCAACTACTACTCGCAGGACGACTTCACCAGCCGCGACGTCGCGCTCACGTTTCACGTCGGGCTCATGGTTCGCATCGCCAGCCGGGAGGAGCGCCCGATCACCGATGAGGCTGCGGGACTGCTTCCTCGAGCGTGGCGCCTGTGGGAGCAGGCGGTCGAGTCCCTCGACGGCGCACGCGAGGCCGAGGACTTCCAGGCGGTCGGGGTGCGACTGCGCGAGGCGATGGTCACCTGCGCCGGCGAAGTTGCCGACGACTCGCTCATACCCGAAGGTGGCGACGCCCCCAAGGCGGCTGACGTCGTGGGCTGGACCAACCTGCTGATCGCTGATCAAGCCGAGGGTCCTTCCAGCAAGCAGCTGCGCTCGTACAGCACCAAGCTCACACGTGAGACGTGGGACTACGTCAACTGGCTGCCCACGCCAAGAACGCGATCGCCAACGACGCGCACATCGGAGTCTCGGGGGTGAGCCACTTCCTATCGGTGATCACCGCCATGTGCCTGAGGGCGGCAACGGGCGCGAGGAGCCGGTGCGCGAGCTGTGGCTCTTACCGAATGGTCGCCGGTGCCTGCATCCGCTGCGGCTGGGACGACCCGGACTACGTGACGCCGGCCTCTCGGGAGCTGACCGAGGAGGAGCTTGCCGCCCGACTGGCGGAACCGTGCGTGCCCAGCTCCGACATCTCCACGTTCATGTCACCGGACGACTACCGCTAGACAGCCGGTTCCTGTCGACCGCCCAGGCGCTTGCCGGTGAACGGACACGGGATGAGCTCTCCCCTGAGAGCCTCGCTCACAGTTTGACGAGCGCCGCCGATCGAGGGCCTGAGGGTGCGCGTTACGTCAGCGCCCCGCCTCCCCTTCCGTGCCTGCCTCAACAGCCGCAGGCGTCCGACTAATTGGGCGGCGCAAGTCGGACGGTTTTTCCGTACGGTTCGCGGCCCTGCTGGCCTACCGTCGAGACCATGACCGAGAACGCCACCGATCACTTGCCCGACGACCACCTCGAGGTCCGCGACCTGTCGTACGACTTCACGCGGACGCGCCAGATGTACGACCTGTTCAAGCAGTCTCTTTTCGATCCCGGCTTTGACTCTCCCGGCGACGCGCCGCCGCCGGATCGCCTCGAGCTCTACATGAAGAGCCGCGCGCGCGGCGCCGGCTACGTGGCGGACTTCGTCTACACGTCGCGAGACCTCCCGGTCCGGGTCTACGGGATCCTGGTCAACCGCGGCCGCGGCCTGGAGGTTGCGGAACTCGAGCTCTTCAAGCTGACCTGGCGATACGAGGACGGCAGCGACGAGGACCGCGCTGCAACCGACCACGATCGCGGCGCTGAACCGGGCCAGCTCATCACGAGCGATCTCCTTCGCCGCATCCCTCTTGGCAAGATCGTCGCTCGCGCTCAGGCGACTCTCGCCCAAGACGACTGGCGTAGCGAGGGCGTCATCCAGCTCGGCCTCGATGGCCGGCGAGACATCGCGGTAGAGGACCTCCTGCCCGAGGAACTCAGCGCATTGGAGACTGCGACGAGCTCCGCGGCAGGCAAGCGCCGCGGCCGACCAGGCCTACCGGACACGCTGCTCGAGGACGTAGCGCGCGCGTACCTCCAGGAAGCCGCCAACGGGCCGGGGCTAACGGGTCGGCTCGCCACGAAGTTCGGGCGCCCCGAGCCGACCGTGCGGGACTGGATCGGCACCGCACGACGGCGCGGCTTCCTCTCGCCGGGGCAGCCAGGTCGGCGCGGCGCTGGCCCGGGTCCCCGCCTCGTCGACCGCCAGGAGGGCGGCACCCAGGTCACGTGACGGGCCAGCTGGCGCCCCGATGGTGAACGCCTAGGGCCGCGATTTCCTATTCATCTGCGCAGGCGAGCCACCCCATGCTCTACTTCTCGCGAGCCCCAGGTGACCCGAGACGCCTGGGGCTCTTTCATGTCCAGCAGCGGCAGCACGAGCAGCTCCGCTCGGCGGGCCGGGTGCCTCCGGGCGCGCTCGGGCAGCGAACGACACAGGTCCCCTTCCTGCTGTGAGGACGGGGACCTGTGTCGGTGGTCGGTCTGCTAGTACAGGGTCACTGGGTCAGCACCTGGGCCTCCCCGATGCGGATCGGGAGGGGCTCGGTGGCCAGGTCGAACTCGATGGTTCCGGACTGGCCGCCACCGGTCCACTCGACCACCCAGTGGCTCGTCGCGGTGACCTGGTACGCACCCTCGGGCTGGTCGGTCGACATCTTCGCGTAGCGGTGCCCGCAGGTCGGGGAGTCCTGCTTCCCGTAGTGATCGGCGTACGGCGTCCCCTTCCCGGCGCAGGTCACCTTGTTGCCGTCACCCATATTCCACACGATGCTGGAGACGCTGGCGGTCGCGCTGACCGAGACCGTGCCCTCGCTGGCTGAGGCGGTGATCGGGCCGAACGTGTCGCCAGTCGGGCTGTCCACCCACATCCACACCGGCAGACCGACGAGACCGACCCGGTTGGGGCCCGACTCGGGGACGATCCCGATCGTGATCGGGTCCAGGTCCATCGAGGCGATCGCTCGGTTCGCAAGGACCACCGGGTCGATCGTCACCGTGCCGTTCTCGATCCACATCAGCTCCCACGAGGACCCCGGCGGCGGGAAGTAGCAGACGTGCCAGGCGCCGTCCTCCTCGGTCTGACCAGGCGGTGGCTCGGTCTCATCCGCCGGGTAGGCCTCCCCCACGTAGCACCCATGAGCACTACTCCACACCGACCCGTCCGGTCCGGTGCATGGGATCTCGTTGCCCGCGTACGAGCAGGTTGACGAACCTCCACCGCCGTTGTCGCCGCTCCCTCCGGGATCGCCGCCGCCGTCCGAACAGTCAAGCTCAAACTGGCCTGTCTCCGGGTTGTAGACCTCGACGCACTCCGCACTTGCGCTCGACGCGGTGAACAACACGACAACCAGCGACGCCGCGACCGTCAGCGCGAGAGCGAGGAGCCGCCTCAGCATGACTGATCCCATTTGATGTCGGACTTGGAAACCTTCCACGCTCCCTTGTCCTTGACCAGGGTGTACTCGACAGGAAGGGGGTTGCCCAGCGGATCCCCGTTAGGGTCCGTGTGCTTGATGCTCTTGCCGTCCTTGTTGCGCTCGACTACGTCGGTTCGGTCCTCGCAGTCGGTGATGATGATCATCGAGTCGGTGCGGCGCCGCGGTTCGTCGAGGGTGTGGCCGTACTGGCCCGTGACCTTGATCGCGTACCGCTCCAGATCCGCGACGGCGGCCTGAATCTGGAGGAACTCGTCGCCCGTTGCGACCTTGTTCAGACGCTTGAAGTCGATCGTGGCGGCTCGGTAGAAGTCGTCGCGCACCTTCAGGTACCCGGTCAGCTGAGCTGCCGCCTTCTCCTCGGGAGTCTGCGGCGTCGGCGCAGTGCTCGTCGGGGTCGAGCTGGGCGTGGCGGTCGGGGTGTCCTCGGCCTCGGGGTCGGTGCCGTCGTCCGAGCAGCCCGTGAGGGTGAGGGCGAGGGCGAGGGCCACTCCCCCAAGTGCGGAGTGGTGCTTCCTCATGCGGGGTCTCCTCCTGTGTTGGGCGGCGCCATGACTGATCGCTGGCTGACGTCGGTGGCGATGTGCTCGAGGTGTTCTTCGGCGGCGTCGACGAGCTCGGCCAGCGAGCCGCTGTCGGCGGGGTCGATGCCGAATCGCTTGTCGGCGTCGTAGAGGGTGCGGATGGTGTCGCGGACGAAGACGGCTCTGGCGACGCGTCGGGCGTCGAGGTCGGGGCGGTCGCCGCCGGCCGCGACGTAGCGGCCGGTGAGCTCCTGGTTGAAGGTGGTCATGTGCTGGTGCTCCCTTCCCGAGTCAGCTCGCGAGCCAGCCGTGGGTACTGATGATGGTCTTAGTGCGCTCCGACAGTTCCATGGGGGCGTCGCCGTCATCGGACCGGTTGCAGATCTCCTCGCGGAGGATCCGGTCGGCCTCGAGCTGGTCGCCCTCGGCCTTCATGACGTGGGCCAGGCACAGGCGGGTGCTCTCGCCGTCAGGGTCGGCCCGGTTGGCGACGTAGGCGACGGAGCGGGCCTTGACCAGGTCGCCTGCGGCGAGAGCCTCGGTGACGACGATGAGGGCGACGTCGGCGATCCAGCCAGAAGCCATGAGGTCGACGCGGTCGGGCTCGTTGACGAGCCAAGACCATCCCTCTTCACGCAGCTGGCTGAACGGCTTCGCCTCGCCCACGAGCTCGAGCGCGGTGCAGAGGTCGGCGACGCCTTCCGCGCCGCCCCGGGCCTGCCCGCGCTTGCGCAGTCGGAGGAAGAGGTGCAGGTCGACCAGGAGGCCGTCGTCGACCTGGTAGACGTTGACGCCGCGGAGCTTGGTGGCAGGGGCCTTGTCGGCGTGGGGCAGGTGGGGCTCTCCAGTTGTGGGGTTGGTGCCCAGCCATTCGCGGACGGTGTTGGTGTAGTCGCGCACCTTGCCGGGGGTGATCCCGAATGCCTCGCCGATCTCCTCGCGGGTGGCTCCGTGCTTGCGGTGCAGGGCCAAGTACGCGAGGAGCTCGGTGAAGTAGGGCTTGCGCTTGGCCAGGGCCTTGCCGTGGGTGCGCGCGGTGACCGGACCGAGCAGGCTGAGCCGTGGACGGTCGCTGTTGGTCGAGAACCAGTCGGCGATGTCCTGGTCGAGAGTGGGGTCGCTCTGCTCGACCTCGGCTCGGACGTGCTCGGGCACCTTCGGCGCCAGCGTCTCGAGGTCCTCCTGCACGATCGCGCTCTGACGGATGTAGTCCTCGTCGTCGCCCTCCAGGAGGGAGGACAGCGGCTCGTCGACGGTGTCCGCGGGGGTGTTGCGCGGCAGGGTGTACTCGCGGCGCAGTGCCCCGGACTGGTCGGTGTAGGCCTCCCAGCCGTCGGTGACGGTCTCGTCGACCGGCACGGGGACGTCCTCGGCGACCTCGCTCTGTGCGTAGACCAGGGCGCAGCCGCGGGCTTCGTCGCTGGTGAGGCCGACGGCGATGAGGTTGAGGCCGGCGTGCTCGAGGACGACGCGGCCGGTGTTCGTCATGTGCAGGACGGCGCCCGGTGTGTTGGGACGCTCGCCGGCGACGACGATGGAGGTGGCGGACTGCCCGACGTGGTTGGTGACCAGCTGCAGCAGTTGCTCAAGGTCCTCGGGGTCTCCGGCCGCCGCGTCGAGCAACAGCATCCGGGCGGGCCAGGTGTCGTCGTCGACGCTGCCGGTGCGCGCCGTGGACGCGTCGGTGTCATGTCGCTTCGCCCGGTCGACAGTGGTGACGGCGGCCGCGAGGGCCTCCGCGGTCGCGGGTGACCCGGCTGATCCGGTCGGGTAGTAGCTGATCCGCTCGTCCATGGCGACGGCTTCCTCAGCCACGCCGATGCAGTCGACCTGGACGCGGCGCGACCACGGGTTGACGGCGAGCTGCGCGGCGAGGTGGCGGGCGAAGTCCCGGCCGTAGGTCGGGTCGCCGCTAATGGTGAGTGTGGACAGCTCCTCGCAATTGAGCAGCCACGTCTCCCCTGTGTCGCTCATGCCGATTGTGGCCAGTAGCGGGTAGGGCGGCTCGACGTTGCCGGTGTCGGGGCCGAGCTCGTCGACGGCGGTGTCCGTGCTGACCTGCCAGTGGGTCTGGTCCGTGCTGCCTACCCAGGGCGCCGGGACTGCGGCCGGCGCGCTCAGGTGCAGGGTCAACTTGCCGTGCCCGAGCTCCACGGCAGCGAGCGGCGGCATCGTGGTGCCCTGCGCGCCGACGGCGGCCGCGAGGCGGCGCAGCGCCTCGTCCGCGAACTCCACGGTCGCCGCGGCCGCGGCACCGGTGGCGTTCAGGGTCATCTCGACCGGCGCGAGCTCCGAAGGCGGCGCGGCGATCGCGCGGCCGGGCGTCCGGTTCCGGTAGCCGGCGCGGCGGCGGGACCGCAGGGCCATGAGCAGCGCCCCGGACAGCAGGACGCCCCCGCCGGTCAGACCGGCGAGGACCCACGGCGCGTCGAGGATCGAGTCGTCAGCGTCGTCGACCTGGTCGACGTCGGCGGCCGGCGACGCCGGCGCCTCGGCTTGGGGCGGCGCGTCGGGCACGGCCGTCTCGGGTACCTCGGGCACCTCAGGCTCGTGGGCGACCGGCGGCTCCTCCTCGGCCGGCGGGTCGACGGGCCGCTGGTCCTCGGGGCTGGCGGGCGTCTCGGGCTCGACGTCGCGCGGCTGCTGGTGCCGGGTGTCGTCGTGACTGCCTCCCTGCTCGGCGCCGGGGATGTTGAGCTTCCAGCCGACCTCGATGACGTCGGGGTCGGTCAGCCGGGCCCCGCCGGGCTGGGTGATGCCGCTGGAGGCCCGGTAGATCTCGGGCCAGCGGTCGGCGTCGCCGAGCTGCTCTTGGGCGATCTCGCTGAGGGTGTCGGTGGGCTGCACCGTGTAGTCGTGCGCCGGTGCCCCGCCGTTGACCGCGGGCAGCTTGAGAACCCAACCGGGCTCGAGGAAGCTCGGCTGCGCGCCGAGGAGGTCGCGGTTGAGTTCGACGAGCTCCTTGTAGCGGGCACCGTCGCCGAAGTGGTTCTCGGCGATCGACCACAGGCTCTCCCCCGGCTTCACAGCGTGGTCGACGGTCTTGCGCTGGCGCTCCTGCTTCGTCTCGACCTTGACGTCCTGCTGGGCGGGTGCCTGGTCGGCGGCACCGGCGTTGACAGGTCCCACCGTCACCGGCGCCGCGGCGGCCGTGGTGATCGTGGCTGCCTGGGCGGCGATGGGCGCGGCGATGAACAGCAGAGCGGCGAGGCCGATGAGGCCGCGTGCTGCGGCCTGCGGCCGGCCCAGGCCCGGCAGCTGGGGCGCCTGGACCTTGCGGAGCCGTGCGATGGCCTCCACGACCAGGCTCAGCGCCATGAAGGCCCACGCGACCCAGCCGATCACCTTGAACAGGCCGAGGACGAGGGTGCCGTCGTCGGGCGCCATGAGCGCGTTCTTGATGCCGTCCAGGGTCGGGACGTGGTCCGGGATTGGGCTGGCACCGATCGCGAGGAATAGTGCGGGCAGCCCGAGGACGATGCCGAGTACGGCGATCGAGGCTGCGAGGCCGGTGAGCCGCTGGCCCAGGGTGGGATGGGTGGGCGTGGTCATCTCTCGATGCCTCCTTCGGCGCGGATGAGCCGCGCGGACGCCTCCCCGGTGACCTGCATTGTGTCCAGGCCGATGATCCCGAGGAACTTGCTGGTGTATGTGTCGGTGGTGGTGACGATCAGGGTGTCGCCGTCGACGACGCGGACGGTTCCCTCCACGCCGGCGGCGCGGAGATAGTCCATGGCGGCCGTCTTGGCGGCGGTGAGGTCGACGCGGAGGTCCTCGCCGCGGACTGCGGTCGAGCCCTGAACCTCCTGGGCGCCGGTGCGGGCGGCCTGGGCGGCAGCGCTGCGGGCTTGCTGCTGGGTGTGGACCTTGCCGCCGAGGTCGACGGCCATCCCGACGAGGATGATCATCGCCAGTGCTGCGGTGGCGAACCAGACGCTGATGGAGCCGCGCTCATCACGCGAGCGCCGCGTCGTGAGACTGCGGATGCGGGCGGTCATCATCGGCGCTCCCGGTAGGCGTCGACGGGGCTGCTGGCGGTGGCGGTGATCGTCCGGGTGCCGGGCAGGCCGGGGATGCTCAGGTCCGCCACGTCGACCTTGCAGGTCACGGTGGCGGTGACCTGGGCGGTGGTTCCCAGCGGGGCGTTGAAGGCCGCAGCGTTGATCGTGATGTTGGTGGTCGTGCACTGCAGGCCCTGGTCGTGCAGGCTGCTGGTGGCCGCGGACTTGCCGGAGGTGATGGCCTCGCTCTGAGTTCGCTCGATGGAGGCCGCTCGTGCCGCCTCGTAGGCGGCTGCGTCCACGGACTGCTTGGCCATCTCCACGCGGCCGCCGAGGATGATCATCGCCACGAACAGGCCGAAGGCCGGGACACCGATCGCGGCCTCGATGGCCACCGACCCGCGCTCGTCCCGGCGCCGGCGGCGTGCGCTGGTCCGCCTCGTCTGCCTGGTCATTCGGTGAGCCTCTCGACCGGGACGCTGGCGCTCTGGGTGACGGTCACGTGCCAGCCGGGGATGACGCTCATGGACTTGCCCGTCACGGTGATCGTGGCCGTGGTCGTGGTCCGTGATCCGGAGACGCTGGTGGAGGTCATCACGTCGGAGCCTCCGGCGTCCTGGAGGAACGTGTTCGCCGTGGCCACACCGGCATCGCGGGTGCCGGTCTCGCTGCCCGCCTCACGGGCGCCCTCCTGCGCGGCCGCGAGCGCTACCTGCTTCGCGTGGTAGTACAGGGCGCCTTGGAGGCCGAGGAACATCAGCAGGAACAGCGCGGGCATCAGGAAGACCATCTGGATGGTCACCGACCCGCGCTCGTCCCGGCTGCGGCGGTAGAGGCTGGCGAACATGGCGGCCTACTTGATCTTGGCGGACTCGCTGGTCACGAAGAACTTGATGGCCGCGACGACGATGCCGACGATGACGATCACGGCGCCGGCCCACAGGACCTGCTCGATCGTGACGGAGCCGCGCTCGTCGCGCTGCCTGGTGACGCGGTCCTCGAGGGAGGCGAGCGAGGTCAGCGCCGCCATCTGGAGGGCGATGAAGAGCTTCAACATCGGGGTTCTTCCTTCCTGGTTGTTCGGTTGGCGGTCTGGGTGACCCTGGTTCTTTGGGGTCGGTGTTAGGTCGGTCAGGTGGTGAAGCGGAGCAGGGAGGGGGTGACGAGGATCGCCATGAAGACGATGCCGAGCAGGCTGGCTGGGATGTACATGCGCTCGGAGGTGGCGTTGGCCTTGCCGACCTCGGCGCTGAGCATCGCCGAGCGGAGTGCGGCGGCGCGGGCCCGGAGGTTGTTGTAGATCTGGGCTCCGTCCTGGCCGGACTGCTGCATGATGTCGGCGAGGTCATCGAGCTCGGGGACGGCGAGCTCGTCGGCGAGACCGTGCAGGGAGTCCCAGGGTGCGCGGGTCATGTAGCGGGCGCGGCGCAGCTCGCTCTCGATCCGCTTGAAGACCCACTTGTCGCCGACCTCGGCTGCCGAGCGCAGCGCCTGCTGGCCGCTGGATCCGTCGCGGACGCCGGTGGCCACCATGTCGATGTAGGCGCCCAGGGCGCGGCTGAACTCGATGCGGGCCTTCTTGGCATCGTCGGCGGCGTTGTAGTTGGGCATGAACCAGAACAGGGCTGCCAGGGCCAGCGAGCCGAGCGTCGGAATGGCGAACGGCAGCGGAAGGCCGATCAGAGTGAAGAAGGCGGCCAGCAGCGGCGGCATGATCAGGCCGAGCGCAGCCCAGACGACCTTCTCGCCGTAGAACCGGGTCTCGCTGATCTGCAGGATGGCCAGGTCCTTGCGAGGCGTGTGGGCCCAGGCGCCGCCGGGCAGGTTCTTCATCGCCCACAAGCCGATCCGATCGACCGCCGAGCCGGTGCCGGTGTCGACGTCGAGGCCGGGAGTGTTGCGGCGGGGCACGACGTGGTCAGGTGAGAGACGGTCCAGCGCGTCGACCAGGTCGGGGTCGGAGGGCGCGATGCGCCATACGAGCAGGGCGAGGGCCAGTCCGATGAGGGTGCCGCTGGCGAGCGCGATCTGCAAGCCGGTCATGCGAGCGCTCCTTCCTTCTCGCCCGGTGCCGTGCGCTGGGCGGCGCGGTGGGCGTTGCGGGCCTGGAGGTCGAGGAACCGCGGGAGCGGCTTGGCGACAGCCATCCGGCGCATCCACAGCAGCGTGGCCACGTAGGCCGAGAGCAGGACGGCGAGGATGACCTGGCCCAGCGGGGACCCGTAGGGCTCGATGTAGTCCCCGGTGAAGGCGAGCATGCCCAGCACACCGAGGGTGATCACGGTGACGGTGCGGGCGGTGGTGCGGGGCTTGGCCTGGTCGGCGGCAATCTGGCGGCGAGCGCGCACGTCGGAGGCGACGGTCTCAGCGAGGGCGTCCAAGGCCTTCGACAGTCCGGCCTGGCCGCGGCCGCTGGCGGCAAGGATCAGCTGGCTGGCGACGACGTCGCCGGTGGAGTCGTTGAGGTCCTCGGCGAAGGCGCGCAGCACGTCCTCGGTGCTGGCGGTGTTGTTCCACAACCGGGAGACCATCAGTCCGACCTCGCGCTCGATCGGCGCCGGCGCGGACTGCAGGGACTTAATGAGCGCCGAGCGCAGGGACTGGCCGGCGGTCAGCTTGCCCGACAGGGACCGCGTCCACTCCTCGAGCGCCTCGAGCTTCTCGATGCTCGCGGCCGCCGGCGGGGGCGTCAGCAACAGCGGGATACCGACGATCCCGGCCGGGACGAGCACGATCGCGATCACCCAGCCGGTCACCAGCGCGACCAGGAGGCCAGCCATGGCACCGCCGACCATCAGCATCCGGGTGCGCCGGTCGAGCCGGACGAACCAGTTCCCCAGCCGCCCGAACGGGGTGACGGTCCGGGCGGGCCGCGGCGGCTCCGGCGGCGCGGGGATTAGCGCGTAGACCATCCCGATCAGACCGATGACGATGAGCGCACCGAAGACGGCGGGCAGGAACGCAGTGCTCATGAGGTGGCCACCCCCGGGTTGGCCTGGGACTCGGCCTTGTACGCCTCGAGGTCGAACCCATGCCGCGCCAGCTCCTGGGCGAGGAAGTTGTCGAGCTTGCCGGTCGCGACGGCCTGGCCGAGCTGGTTAGGGGTGAAGATCGGGGTGGTGGCGTATCCCCTGGCGGCGTCGATGCTGGGCTGGACGACCAGGACCTCCTCGACCCAGCGCTGCTTGCGGAAGGTGCCGTCGGGATTGGCGACGACCTCCGAGCGCAGGTACATCACGATGTCGATCGCGGCGGCCAGCTTGCTGATCGCCAGCTCGCGGGTGACCTGGGGGCCTTTCTCCATGGCGCAGGAGACGAGCTTCTCGATCGTGTGCTCGGCACTGCGGGCGTGGGTGGTGCTGATCGAGCCCGGCCCGGACTCCATGGCCTTGAGCATGTTCCAGACCTCCGGGCCGCGGACCTCACCGACGATCTGGCGGGCGAGGCTGAACCGGAAGGAGTGGTGGATGGCCTCCTCGAGGCTGAACTCACCGGCCTGGCGGCCGTCGATGCCGACCTCGCCGGATCCGGGGCGGTGCTCCCACGCGTGGACGATCTTGTGGCGGTCGACGAGCTCGTGCAGGTGCAGCTCGAACTCGGTTTCGAAGGTGCCGATCATCTCCCAGGGCGGGATGCACGAGCACAGGGCCCGGACCCAGGTGGTCTTGCCGCTGCCTTGGACCCCGGAGACGACGATGCTCTTGCCCGCCCGCACGCAGGTTGCGACGAAGTCGGCCAGGACCGCGCTGCACGCCTTGCGGTCGTAGACCATCTCGTCCATCGACACCTCGCGCATGCTGTGGCGACGGATCACGACGGAGGTGTAGGCCATCACCCAGGAGCCGGCCGCGAGCCGCGCTCCCCCGGGCAGCCGGAGGTCCAGGTGCGGCCGGGCCTCGGTGAAGGGCCGGTTCTGCCGTGCGCCTAGGTCGGAGAGGAACTCGCGCAGCTCGTCCTCGGAGTCGGCGATCGGGGCGGCCTCCACAAGGGTGCCGTCGACCAGCTCCAGCCACACCGAGCAGACCGGGCCGCGGGCGATGACGATGATGTTCTCGACGTCCTCGCGCTCGACCAGGGGCTGCAGGCGGCCGAGCCCGAACAGGGCGGCGTGGAGGGCGGACTTGAGTGCCTTCTCGTGGTCCTTCGTCCACGGCGGACGGCCGGTCGAGACCAACGTCTCGGCCTCGGATTTGATGAGCTCCTCGATGACGTCGAGGCCCATCTGCTCGCGGTCCTCCTCGGTGACCCGACCACCTTCCTTGTCGAGCCGGGCGGTCAGTCGCGCGGAGATCTCAGCGCGGTATTGCGCGATCAGCTCCCAGTCCAGCTCGACCTCGCCATCCGTGCCGCGGGTGTCTTGGTGCTGCTCCGGTGCGGGCGCCACAAGCGGGCGCAGGCTGAACTCCGAGCGGGCGCGGCCAGGCATCTGGCCCTCGCCTTCGCTGGTCCAGGCGCCGGCGAAGATCGGCAGCGAGGTCGGGTCGTCGTCCTCGACGACCGGCGGGGGCGGCGGGGTGCCGTTGGAACCGCGTCCTCGGGCGAACGGCGAGGTCTGCTCACGGTTCGCGGGATGGCGGGCCTCAAGCCACTCGTCTGCGCGCAGCGGGTCGCGGCGGTTGGTCTCCGGGTGGTGTCCGTTGGTGCTCATGCGTGGCCTCCGTTCGTGGGAGCGAGGGCGGCCTGGTTGGCGCCGAGGATGGACTGGATTGCGGCGGTGCTGCCTCGGTAGCCGCGCCGCAGTCCGGAGGACTCGAACTTGCGTGGCTTGCGGGCGCCGTGGGAGTAGACCTCGGCCACCGCGGGCTCCCAGTCCACGGAGGCGACCACGGGGATCTGGAGGGCCTTGGCGATGTGGCGTGCGGTGTAGGGCCGGACTCGGGCGCCGGTGGGAAGCGAGGGCCAGCGTCGCTCCTCGTCGACGAGGAATCCCCCGAGACGGGAGAGCCCACCGACCGCGGCGAACTGTGCCCGCAGGGTCTTGGCCCAGCTGGTGGCACCGGCCAGGGCCGGCAGCGAGCTGCGGGTGACGAGCAGGGTCAGGTCGGAGGCAGCGATCAGCGGCTGGGGCCAGCCGGCGAGGCCGAGTCGTCCGGCGTCGACGATGACGTCCTGGCCGTTGCGGTCGAGGGCGCGCAGTTGCTCGGTGAGCGGTTCCCACAGGGGCAGCAGGCTGGGGGCCTGCTCGTGGGCCCGGATGCCGGGCAGGAACCAAGCAGACCGCTCGGCCGGCGCCTCGGGGTCCAGCAGCAGCGTCTCCCGGGGCAGTGCGTCCGCCAGCGTTCCTTCGCGCAGGGACAGGGCGAGGTTGATCAGGCCGCCGGTCGGCTCCTGGGCGCCCTGGAAGTAGCCGGCGAAGACCGAGGAGGATCCGGTCGGGTCTGCGTCGACCAGGAGCACGGGTCGGTGCCAGTTGAGGGTGAGCCCGAGCGCCGTG
Source organism: Nocardioides sp. JS614 (assembly GCF_000015265.1). NCBI lineage: Bacteria > Bacillati > Actinomycetota > Actinomycetes > Propionibacteriales > Nocardioidaceae > Nocardioides > Nocardioides sp. JS614. The sequence goes on along the minus strand of NC_008699.1, from coordinate 2,368,240 downwards.
GTGGACACGCCGGGCGAACCGCTCGCGGAGGCCAGGACGATCACCGCCATGCCTCAGCGCTCCCGCGCGTCCAGGACGAGTGCGACCCGTCCGGTGGCAGCCCGGGCAGCCAGTTCGGCCGCCTCGGCTTCGGGCACCGCGACGTCGACGACGGTCTCGCCCGTCTCCTCGACCCGGTTAACACCAACGACGGTGGCCTCGATGGTGACCGGGTCTTCGTCGGTGATCTCGCCCTGGTCGCCGGGCGTGGTGACGATCCGGACGACGTCGCCGCCGTAGAGCGGCTCCGACGGCATCTGGGCGGGAGTAAGGCTGACGCCCACCAGGGACTCTCCCTCCCCCGGCACCAGGTTGTCGGTGACCGCCTGCGCGGTGAGCAGGGTGCCGGCCCACAGGTCGACGGCAGCGCGGCTGCCCTCGAGCACGGCCTTCTGGCTGCCGGGGACCGGGGTCAACGCCGGGTCGACGCTGACCCGCACGACGGCGAGGTCGCCGGCCTCGATGGTCTCGCCACGCTTGATGTCGTTGCTGACGACCAGGACCTCTTGGGTGTCGTTAACCGAGGTGAACGCGAACGCGGTCCCCAGGCCGCCGGCAGCGACAAGAGCCGCGCAGAGTGCCAGGACCCAACGCCTGCGGCGGCGCCTCAGCCGTGGGAAGTGGTTGTGGTCGGGAGGTGCCTTGACATTGGCGCCAACCTCGTCCCGTGCTTGTTGAGCAGTGTTCATCGACATGGATCCCCGAGTCCTCTCTTGTCTCGATCACCTACGTGTCAAGACGTGCCGGGAGCGGTCATCGCGAGCCCGACTCGATAGAATCACACTAGTGCATTTCTATCGAGAGAATCGTTCTCCACAGCTGACCGATTCCGAGATGTCATCGCCCGAGTCCTGACCGGAAGTGGTTGCGTGGCCCAATCCCCCCGATGGGACTGAGCGCTCGCACGCACCGAACATCCAGGTCAATGGGACCACAAATCGTGCGGACTTTTCGGGAGGAATATCTCCCTGTGGATTACGGTCAAACTCGGCGCCAGGCGCGCCCGTCTACGGCGCTGGACCTACCCGCGCCGCAGACGCTGCTGCCGGGCTTCCTGGAAGGCCGCGGCGACGACGTCGACTGTGTCCCCCAACCCACGCGCGAGACTCTCAAGCTGCCTGGCTGCTGGGAGTCTGGTCCAACGGCCCTGCTCCCAGGCGTAGTAGGTCGGCACAGCCACGTTGACGGCCGCAGCCAACTCGGGCACCGTCAGCCCCGCCTTCAAGCGCAGTGCTCTGAGATCAGGAACCTCACCCTCCGTGTGAATTAGACGAAGGGTCGGGATGTCGAGCGCTCTAGCAAGCTTGACCAAGAAGTCCGGTCGAGGAACCGACGCGCCCAGCTCCCAACGAGATATGCGCTCCCCACCGGCGGCACCAACTAGACGCGCCAACTCATGCTGGGTCAGGCCCGCCTTCTCGCGGGCGGCGCGCAGCACTGAGGGGTCGAGTCCGGAAACCATCGCTGACAGACACTAGTCGCAGCATGCGGGGAGCAGCCGCCGCGAATCTCCTCATCATTGAGCGACCTACGTGGTAGCCGCGATGGGCAGGAGGCGCTGGGACACGTCCGCTGATCCTGTCGGGCGTTGCGCCTGTGCGCGCTCGGTGGGCCTGGCCTCTTCATATCCGGACGCCCCACAGGTAGCACCGCCTCTGAACCGCGGCTGCCTCGGTCTGTCGGAGGTGACTCGTACCCTCAAAAAGGCCGGGGCGATCCAGATTCCTCGGCGAAAGCGAGGTGACCGCCGAAGGAATCTGGAGGGTTCGTGGAGGGTTACCGAATCCCGCGACAGGGCCAGCGATTACGGGAGTCGCAGCACGATTACTTGCTCGGGCTCGAGCCGCAGTTCACGGGGGTCGCCGGGGACCTGGGTTCCGTTGCTGGTGACGACGACCTTCTCGCCGGGTTCGGCTTTCACCCCACCGATCTGGGTGGAGGTCAACTGCACGCCCCATTGGGTAAACAGCTGGCCGAGGGTGAACACCTCGCCGACCGTGTCGGCCTCGATGTGGATGGTGCCGTCCGTCTCGTGGGTATGGACGGCCGACATCGCGCCGGTGGAGGGGTCGACCCCGATGTTCGCCGGCAGCTGGACCGGTTTCCCGCCGATGATGATCTCCAGCCGCGGGTGGTAGTGCTCGGCCGTGCCCATCGGTCCCAGATCGAGACCGGCTGCTTCGACCCGGGCGGGCACATCGTCGACGGGGGCTGGCCACGGTGGCATCGCTGTCGCATCGGCTTCGACCTGGCCGGCCGACGTGGGTGGCGAGGCAGCGCCATCGTCGTCTGGCCCGTCAGCGCCACCGCAACCCGTGAGCAGGAGGGCGGCAAGCACGACGGGCGTGAGGTAGATGAGACGTGTCGTCACAAGGAGCCTTCTGAGAGATCCGTCAGGTGTTCGGTCAGCAGCATGCACCACCCTCATCGCAGTCTTCCTGGTCGCGTTCGAAGAAGACCTCCGCCGGTGAGCAGCACAGGCCTCCTCGCCAGGCGCCGATGCCTTCCTTGACCGGGAGGGCGGCGATGAAGAGGGCGGCGATGGTGTCGGCCCACCACCAGCCGAACAGGCTGTTGGCGGCCAGGCCCAGCAGCAGCGCGGCGGACATCTAGGTGCACAGCAGGGTGTGCTTGGAGTCTGCGACGGCGGAGCTGAAGCCGAGTTCGGTTCCGGTGCGGCGCTGGATGAGCGATGCGATCGGCATCATCAGCAGGCTTAAGGGCGGCGCTGCCGATGCGAAGCCGAGGGTTGAGTGCTCGGGTGCCTGGCCGGTGATCGGGCTGCTTGTGGCGTCGTAGGTGACGAAGGCGGCGAGGCCGAAGAACGAGAAGGCGATCACCTTGAGCGCGACCTTCTCGTGGGCCTTGTGGTTGGTGCCGGCGAACTGCCAGGCCACGGCCGCGGCCGAGGACACCTCGATGACCGAGTCGAGGCCGAAGCCGAGCAGGGCGGCCGACCCCGCGACCGAGCCCGCGACGAGCGCGACAACGGCTTCGATGACGTTGTAGGCGATCGTGAATGCGACGACAGGCGCACCCGGCGGACCAGGACGGGGCGGGGCGGCGGGCGCGGCCCTGGCCTGAGGTCGGCGGCTTGGGCAGCACGGGAGAGGTTGCGCCGCCGGTCTCCAGGGGCAGGTTGGTGTTCACCAGGTGACCTCGTGACATTGCCGGGTGGGGGCTGTCTCGGTCTGGAGGGTGGCGTGTTCGATGCGGTGGCTCGATGAGAGCAATGCCTGGGCGTCGGTCAGGACCCGCTGGGGGTCAGCGTCGGGGGCGACAACGAGGTGGGCGGTGGCGACGTTCATCCCGGAGGTGAGGGTCCAGACGTGGAGGTCGTGGACGTCCTCGATTCCCGGCAGTGCTTCGAGGTCGGCGACAACCTGATCGACCTGCATGCCGTCGGGGACATGCTGGCCGAGCACAGCGAGCACCTGACGGCCCAGGACGATGGCGCGGACGGCGACGAAGAGTCCGATCGCGACGGCGACACCGGTGTCCCACCAGGTCTGGCCGGTGGTGGCGACGAGCAGGCCAGCGAGGATGACCCCGACGCTGCCGACTGCGTCGGCGACGACCTCAAAGTAGGCGCCCTTGACGTTGAGGGACTCGGTGGACCCTTCGCGCAGGAGCAGCATCGAGGCGATGTTGACGGCGAGTCCGATCGCGCCGACGACCAGCATCGCGCCGGTCTGCACCTCGGGTTCCGCACCAATCCGACCGACAGCCTCGACTACGACGTAGACCGCTACGCCGAGCATGATGAGCACGGTGAGTCCAGAGGCGAACACTTCGGCGCGGTAGGAGCCATAGGTACGCCGCCCGCTGGTGTCTTTGCGGGTCGCGATCCGGGTGGCGACCAGCGCGGCCCCGAGCGCCACGACGTCCGCGGTCATGTGGCCGGCATCGGAGATCAGGGCCAGCGAATGCGACCACAACCCGACGACGAGCTCGACCACCAGGAAGGTGGCAACCATGGCGAACGTGACCGCGAGCCGCCACCGGTACCTGCCGCCGGCGTGCCCCGCCGCCGCGGAGTGACTATGTCCATGTCCGTGTCCCATCAGCAGCATTCCTGCTCTTCAGTCTCGGTGCAGGCGTCGGGATCGGTCACCAGGATGATGTCGTGCAGGTCGGCCAGCGCGTGGGCGAGCCGCGCATCGGCAAGCTCGTAGCGGGTACGCCGACCCTCGGGGACTGCGACAACCAGGCCACATCCCCGCAGGCAGCCCAGGTGGTTCGACATCGACTGTCGGGTCACGCCGAGGTCGTCGGCGAGCTCAGCCGGATAGGCAGGGGCGACTCGCAGGTGCATGAGGATGCGGGCCCGGGTCGGATCGGACAGCGCATGCCCGAATCGGGCGAGGGCATCGAGCGAGGATGCGGTGGCGGTGACCATGATCCGGGATAGTACATGACTTGCTGTATTCATGACACGATGTATTGTGCTGGTCAGATCCGGAAACCGATGGGAGTCGCGATGCAGTTGCAGAACCGCGTGCCGCCTGTGGCGGTCGCGGTCGGCGCGGCCCTGGGCCAAGTGCTCGTCGCCAACTCCACGCCCCGAAGCACGGCGAGGACCCTCACCGCAACGGCGGTGGCGGCCGCTTCGACCGCCCTCCTCGCGTCGTCGGTCAGGGCGTTTCGGCGCAGCAACACCTCAGTGAATCCGCTCGACCCCGCTGTGGCCACGACCCTCGTCACCGGGGGGCCCAATCGCTTCACGCGCAACCCCATGTACGTCGGCATGGCCGGACTGCTGGCAGCTCACGCCGCCGCGCGGGGCCAGTGGGCTGCGCTTATCCCGGTCGCGGCGTTCGTCGCGTACATCGACCGGTTCCAGGTCGCACCCGAGGAGGACGCCCTGCGCGCACAGTTCGGCGAGGACTATGCGGCGTACGTTCGCAACGTGCCGCGCTGGCTCGACCTGAGGACCTTCCGGGCGGTCCGTCTCCCGGTGGAGGGGGTCGATTCCCCATGAGGAATAAGCAGGCGCCGCCGACGGCGTGGACGTTGAGCATGGTCGATCTGGCTGGTGGAAGGCCGGGATCGATCGCGGACACGATCTGGCCGATCTCGGCCACGTTGAGCGGTTGCGCCTGACCGCAGGGCGCGACGCCCATGATCTGGCGTAGGCCGCGACGGACACGTCGTACGACGATGTGGGCCGTCGGGCCACAAAGCCCTTCCTGGTAGTGGCGATACGCGATCGCCGAGCAGTTACCCGTCCAGGGTGCCCCCGGTCATAGCTCTAAGACCGTACCTAGGTGTACCGGATGCAAGCGCTTCGACAGCTCCGGCTCACACCGCTGCGAAGCATAGACTCCACCATCTGGTGCCGCCTCAGCGCCCAGATCCCCACATCATCCCCGGGCCCATGCCCCAGCCCTGATCAGACCAGGTGCCGCAGCCCATGCCGCCGCGCCAGTCGGTGTCAAACCACTGCGCGAGCCAGCGCTGCATCTGGACGATCTCGGTGTGTTGGTCATCTCGGATGGTTCGGGCCAGCTCTGCCACCTCGCCATGGTCAGTGCCGCGCCAGAGCAATTGCTGGGACATCATCACCGCGGCCATGTGGTGGCCGATCATGTCTTGCAAGAACGCCTGGTCGAGCTGGTCGCCGGAGAGTTCGGACAGGTCGCGCATCATCGGCCGATAGTCGAGCCCGGTGGACTGCTCCGGGTACCAGTCCTTGAGCCAGGACCGCATCTGCTGGATCTGCGCGGACTGGGTCTTCACGATCGACTCGCCGAAGGCCCGCATCTCGGCCCGGTCTGAGCGGGCGAGTTCGCCTGCGGCGGTGACCGCCTCCTGGTGGTGGGCGACCATCTCGGCCAGGTACTCGGGCTCGCTGGCCACGCCGGCCGAGCTCATCATTCCCATCATCGAGCCCCAGGAGTCGTCCCACCAACCAGGTGTACTGCTGGAGCCGCTAGCCATCATCCCGGGCCCCATCCGCCCCTGCGAGTCGTTGCCTTGGATAGCCCATGCAATCGCGCCGACAGCGGCCATGGTGGTCACTACTGCGACCACGACCAGGGTCACGACCAGTGCAGGCAGCCGTCGCATGGGAGTCTCCTGAGTTCCGGGGCGCTTCTCAGACTCCACGGTTTTGCCCACACGGCATCACCGGTAGGGCAGATCTGCCCACGACCGAGGGTCGGAGGTCCCCGGGCGCGCGCTGACCTGTGGCTAGGTGCGGCCGATGTCGCGGTGTCGGACGCCGGTCAGTCCGGCGAGGGTGAGTCCCGCAGCGATGCCAAGGAGCCAGGCGAGCGTGGTCCTGTCGAGGTGTCCGCCAGGCAGCTTGGGCAGGTGGGTGAACGGGGAGAGGTCGAGCAGGGTCTGGCTGACCTGAAAGACCGCGCCGATCATCATCAAGATGAGGAAGGCGACCCAAGCGACCCAGGCTGCCGGCGCGAGCCGGGGTAGCAACCCGAACAGTGCGACCACGATTCCGGTGAGGACCCAGACGCCGATCAGTTGCACCGTGGCCGCACCCAGCATCCGGGGGACCTGCCGTCCGAGGTCGCCGACGCTGACGCCGTATACCAGCCCCGCGACCAGGCCGGCCGCCGCCAGTGCCACTGCCGGGCCGAGCAGCGAGAAGGCCAGATGGCTGGCGACCCAGCGGAGACGCGCGGTCGCGGTGGCGAGCACCGGCTCGGCGCGGAGTTGTTCTTCCTCGGTCCGGAGCCACAGCGCGGCTTGTACTGCGTAGCCGGCGGCGATGAGGCCCAGGATGCCGAAAATGGCGGCAAGGAACACGTCGCTGGCCCCGGCCCGGCCCCCGATCCGTTCGAACATGTCCTTGAGCTGCTCGCTGTCATCGAAGAACTCGCCCGCGCTCTCGGCGGTGCCGGCGAACACCCCGGCGAGCACGACCAATCCCACCACCCAGCCGAGCATCGGTCCCCTCTGGAGCCGCCAGGCCAGGGCGACCGGGCCGCGCAGCCACGGGGTCGCCCGGGCCGGGCCCAGCCCGGGGCGGACCAGCCCGGCGCCGACGTCACGTCGCGCCGACAGCACGACAGCCGCGGAGGTGAGCGCGGCGACCATGACGGCAAAGAGGGCGAGGATCCACCATCGTTCTCCGGCGAAGGGCCGGATCTCGTTCGCCAGGCCGAGCGGGGAGAGCCACGACAGCCAGGACCGGCTGCCGCCCGCGCCGCCGACGTCGCCGGCGGCGCGGAGCAAGAACGTCATACCGAGCACGGCCACCCCGATGCCCCGGGCCGCCGCGGCGGTCTGGGTGAGCTGGGCCACCAGCGCACCGAGGGCGGCGAACGTCCACCCAACGGCGGCCAGCATCAGCCCAAACGCGATCGCGCCGGTAACAGGCAGGCCCTGGGCGATCTCCCCGGCCGCGGTGACCAGCGCCAACACCAGGTTGCCGGCCAAGGTCACGGCGAGCGCCGCCGCCAACCCGGAATGCCGACCAGCCACGGTGGCACCGAGCAGCTCACGTCGACCGGCCTCCTCATCGGCCCGGGTGTGCCTGATGACCATCAGCAGACTGACCAGCCCGTACGCCCACAGGAAATCGACCGAGGACCAGGTGGCCAGCGCCCCACGGGTGGTGCCGTACAGCGGCCCGTGCAGCATCAGCATCCCCGGACTCTCGGCCAACTCCACGAAACCGGCGGACGCGTTCTCGACCCCCAGGATCGGGTAGCCGGCCAGGAGCAGGATCCCCAGCGCCAAGAGCCAGCGGTCCCGGCGCAGGATCAGCCGGACCAGGGAGCCGGTACCGACCAGGGAATCGGCCGGGGCGTTCATCTGGTGCCGCCGGGCCCGGACGCTGTGGTGGCGGGCTGGGTTTCGTAGTGGCGCAGGAACAGCTCCTCCAGGCTGGGCGGCCGGCACACGATGTAGCGGACCCCCGCGGATCCGAGGAAGCTCAACACGTCCGGGAGCCCGGCGCCGTCGACCCCGAACCGGACCCGGGTGCCGTCGATGTGCAGGTCGTGGACACCGGCGAGGGTGCCCAAGTCCTGCGCCGGGCCGGTCACTTCGGCGGTGACCGAGGTGCGGGTCAGATGGCGAAGCTCGGTGAGAGTGCCGGATTCCACGGCCCGGCCGTCACGGATGATGGTGACCCGGTCACACAGCACCTCGACCTCGGCCAGAATGTGGCTCGACAGCAGCACCGTCCGGCCGAGCCGGTGACGGTCCTCTGCGATGACCTGACGGAAGGTCTCCTCCATCAACGGGTCCAGTCCGGAGGTGGGCTCGTCGAGGAGCAGCAGTTCGGCGTCGGAGGCCAGCGCGGCGACCAAGGGGACCTTCTGCCGGTTGCCCTTGGAGTAGGCGCGGCCCCTCTTGCGGGGGTCGAGGTCGAACCGCTCGAGCAGTTCGTCGCGGCGTTTCCCGTCCAGGCCGCCGCGCATCCGGCCGAGCAGGTCGATCACCTCACCGCCGGTCAGGCCGGGCCACAACGCGACATCGCCGGGCACGTAGGCGATCCGGCGGTGCAGCCGGGTGGCGTCCCCCCAGGGGTCGCCCCCGAGCAGTCGCGTCGTGCCTGCGTCGGCGCGCATCAGGCCGAGCAGGATCCGGATCGTGGTGGTCTTCCCGGCCCCGTTGAGGCCGAGGAAGCCGTGCACCTCACCCGCGCCGACGGCCAGGTCCAGGCCATCCAGAGCCCGGGTCGGGCCGAAGCTCTTGCGCAGGCCGGCCACCGTGATGGCTTCAGCCGTGGTTGTAGATGTCATCTGCGCTTCTCCCTTCAACGGGCTGCTCGGCGGCTCGGCGTGCACACGCCGAGGGACCGAGCCGCTCAGCTGCGCCGGGCGTCGCCGGGCAGGTAGTCGCCGCGGATTCTGATGACCGTGCCGAGGGGCCGCAGGCCGTGGCGGGGCAATTCGTAGAGGAACTCCTCGGCGGTGAATCGGTCGCGCTCGGGGTGGTCGAACAGGGCCCGGTAGCTGGGTCGGGCCAAGGCGTGGGCGGTGACCTCCTCGAAGTAGAAGACCCCGCCCGGGCGCAACACCCGGGTGATCTCGGCCAGCGCCGCGCGCCAGTCCTCGATGTGGTGGACGATCGCGAAGTCGAACGCGGCGTCGTACGCCTCCTCGCCCACACCCAGTGCGGCATGCAAGTCGGTGGCATCGCCGACTGCCAGCCGCACCCGGTCGCTGTGGTGGCGCAGGCGCCGCCGGGCCTTGCCGATCATCCGCGGGTCGAGGTCCACCGCGTCGACGTGCCCGGCGCCGAAGTAGTCGATGATCAGTGACGTGCCATAGCCGGGCCCGCAGCCGATCTCCAGCACCCGGGAGCCGGCCGGCAGCGGGCCGCCGAGCCGCCTCAGGGTGGGCGCCTCGTACCAGCGTTGAAGCGCCCGGCGGGCCGGGTTGTCGACCATCAACGTCTCGGTCCGGTTCATCAACATCGCGCACACCCTCTCGTCGGGACCCCTAGGAGTCAGCGCCAGAGCCAGGTGGCATCCGGTTTTGACGATCTATCTAGCTCGCAAGTTATCATCCAGATATGGCGATGATGCAAGAGGAGCGGGAGACGCTGGCCCCGGCGACCGCGCTGTTCCGCGGGCTGGCCGACCCAGTGCGGCTGGCGATCGTGCGGCAGCTCGTATCGGGAGAGGCGCGGGTCGTGGACTTGGAACGCCGTCTGGGTTTGGCCCAGTCCACGGTGTCGGCACACCTGGGGTGCCTGCGCGAATGCGGCCTCGTCGAGTATCGGGCGGTGGGCCGGCAATCGTTCTACTCGCTGAGCCGCCCCGAGTTGATGGGCCTGCTCGCCTCTGCCGAGACCCTGTTGGCAGCGACCGGGCAGTCGGTGGCCCTGTGTCCGAACTACGGCGACCCGAGCGGTGGCCTAAGCGGTGACCTGAGCGGGGCGACCGGCGAGGACGGCGCACGGTGAGTGCGGTGATCGCCATCGAGCCCCGAGTGGTCGGCGCGACCAAAGACCTGGGGCCGTCGCAGGGAGGAGTGTCCGGGACCCTGGCCTGCCGGCGGGACCGCGGCCTGATCGTGGGTCGTCCTGGGGCCGGCAGATGTACTACTCCATCGCCTCACACCGAGCTGATCGACCTGCTCTGCACGGCCGAGCTGCTGCTCGCCCTGACCGGCGAGGCCGTCGAGCTCTGCCCCACCTACGGTCCAGACGACATCCACACCGACACAGACACCGAGACCACGCCCACCAGCACTACAGAGGAAGTGGAACCGTGACGGACGCCTGCGGCTGCGGCCACGACGAACCCCGTACCGACGACGGCGAGCTGGAGGAGCAGGAACCCGAACGGCTGTGGGAGGTCAGCGAGCTCCGTTTCGCTGCCTTGGCCGGGGTCTTCCTGATCGCCGGCCTTATCGCCGACCTCAACGACGCCTCCGAGTCCGTCGTCACTGGCCTGAACGCGGTCGCACTGGCGCTGGGTGCCTGGACGTTCGTGCCCGGCACGCTGAAGCGGCTGGCCAAGGGCAAGATCGGGGTGGGCACACTCATGACGATCGCCGCCGTGGGCGCGGTGATCCTCGGCGAGGTCCCCGAGGCCGCCATACTGGCCTTTCTCTACTCCATCAGCGAGGGCTTGGAGGAGTACGCCGTAGCCCGCACCCGCCACGGCCTGCGCGCGCTGCTCTCGCTGGTCCCGGCCGAGGCCACCATCCTTCGTGATGGCGCCCAGGTCAGGGTCTCCCCCGCCGACCTGGTGATAGGTGACACGCTCCTGGTTCGCCCCGGAGAGCAGGTAGCCACCGATGGCGTCATCCGTACCGGCCGCACTGCCCTGGATGTCTCCGCGCTCACCGGCGAGTCAGTGCCAGTGGAGGCCGGCGTCGGCGACACCGTGTACGCCGGCTCGATCAACGGCACCGGCGTCCTCGAAGTCGAGGTCACCACCACCGCCGAGGACAACTCCCTGGCCAGGATCGTCAACATCGTCGAGGCCGAGCAGTCCCGCAAGGGCAACGCCCAGCGGCTCGCCGACCGCATCGCCAAACCACTGGTGCCGGGCATCATGATCCTCGCTGCCATCATCGCAGTCGCCGGCAGCCTGCTTGGCGATCCCGCGACCTGGATCGAACGCGCCCTGGTGGTCCTGGTCGCCGCCTCCCCGTGTGCACTGGCGATCTCCGTGCCGGTCACCGTGGTCGCCGCCATCGGCGCCGCCAGCCGGATCGGCGCCCTGGTCAAGGGCGGCGCCGCCCTCGAGGCCTTGGGCCGGATCCGTGCCGTCGCCCTGGACAAGACCGGCACCCTGACCCGCAACCAACCGTCTGTGGTCGAGGTCGCCACCGCCCCCGGCCAGACCCGAGAGCAGGTCCTCGATATCGCGGCCGCCCTGGAGTCCCGCAGCGAGCACCCCCTGGCCCGCGCGATCCTGGCCGACGTCCCCGACCACCGGGACGCTGAGGACGTCGAGGCGGTGACCGGCGCCGGTCTGACCGGAACCGTCGGCGGCCGGCTGGCCCGACTGGGCCGACCCGGGTGGATCCCCGCCGGCGAGCTCGCCGCACCCGTGACCGCCATGCAGGAGGCGGGCGCCACCGCGGTGCTGGTCGAGTACGACGGAGATCTGATCGGCGCCGTCGCGGTCCGCGACGACCTGCGACCAGAGGCCGCCGAGGTGGTCGCACGGCTCCGCGCTGGCGGCTACCAGGTCGCCATGCTCACCGGCGACAATGAGCGCACCGCCGCCGCCCTGGCCGCCCAGGCCGGCATCACCGACGTGCACGCCGAGCTTCGGCCCGAGGACAAGTCGGCCATCATCGCCCGGCTCCGCGAGGACCGGCCGACCGCGATGGTCGGCGACGGCGTCAACGACGCCCCCGCGCTGGCCACCGCCGACGTCGGCATCGCGATGGGCGCCATGGGCAGCGACGTGGCCATCGAGACCGCCGACGTCGCCCTCATGGGCGAAGACCTGCGCCACCTGCCGCACACCCTGACCCACGCCCGCCGCGCACGGTCGATCATGCTGCAGAACGTCGGACTTTCCCTCGTGCTGATCGCCATCCTGATCCCGCTGGCCGCCCTCGGCGTGCTCGGACTCGCCGAAGTGGTCCTGGTCCACGAGCTAGCGGAGATCTTCGTGATCGGCAACGGCGTACGTGCCGGCCGCGTCCGACCGCTTCCTCCCCCGCCGCCGGAACAGCCGCCCGTCGCTCCCGCGCCAGCGGAAGCCGGGGCCACGTGAGCCGGGGCCCGCTGAGCCGCGGTCTAGCGGAGGCAGGCACGCGGGTGCGGACTGGTCGTGTCGTAGTCCTGTTGGCGGCGGCCACGGTTGCTGGGATCGACCTGACCGCGAAGGCGGTATCCGAGGTCCAGCTGGCCAACTCTTCGGTCGATCTCGGGCTACTGCAGCTCAAATTGGCCCACAACTCCGGCGTCGCGTTCAGCATGGGCGACCGACTTCCGGTGGGCGTGATCGTGGCCATCACCGCGGCCATCGCCGTCACCCTGGCCGTGTACGCGTGGCGCAGGGCCCCGCACGCCGGGTGGGTCGAGCGGATCGCCGGCGGAGCGGTCATCGGCGGCGCCCTCGCCAACGTGGTCGACCGCGCCCGCGACGGCGTGGTCACCGACTACCTGCACACCGGCTGGTGGCCCACGTTCAACCTCGCCGACACATTCCTGGTCACCGGGTTCGTCGTGATCGCCGTGCTGCACGCCCGCCCAGAACGCACCAAGGAGACGGCTGCGGCGCCGGCGAAAAACCACACCGCCGCCCGGCCGGTCACGAACGACCCTCCACGGACATAGCCATCGCCTCCAGTGCCCAGCAGCGCGAGCCTGGGCGCCATGAACTCGGCTGTCGTCGCCACCGAGCAGGCACAGACCCCCTCGAGACCCAAGACGACGAAGAACGTCGAACCGAAGGAACGCCGAAGCATGAACGTGATCTCCTCCGCGTTGCAGGCTATTGGCCTGTTCCTGGTTACCAACATCGACGACATCATCGTCTTGTCCCTGTTCTTCGCACGCGGAGCCGGACAACGAGGTACCACCACCAAGATCATCGTCGGGCAGTACCTAGGCTTCGGCGCCATCCTGCTCGCCTCACTCGCGGTGACATTCGGTGCCGGGGTATTCCTTCCCGACGACGCCATCCCGTACTTCGGTCTCATTCCACTGCTCCTGGGTATTTATGCCGCCTGGCAGGTATGGCGTAACGGGGACGATGACGACGACAAGTTCGCCGATAAGCCCATCAGCGCGCTCACCGTGGCGGCAGTCACCTTCGCCAACGGCGGGGACAACATCGGGGTCTACGTGCCGGTGTTCCTCGCTGTCGGCACCGGCGCCCTGGTGGCCTATAGCATCGTGTTCCTGGCCCTGGTCGCTGTTCTCGTCCTCGCCGCCAGGTTCGTGGCCACCCGCAAGCCGATTGCAGAGGTGCTGGAGCGTTGGGAGCACATCTTGTTCCCGCTCGTCCTCATCGTGCTCGGCCTCGTCATCCTGATCGAGGGCGGCGCGTTCGGCCTCTGACAGCCCCGTCTAGGTGAGAGGCGAGGGACAGGCTTCGCCGACTCACCTCGTCGCGACGCCCCGTCCGGAAGGGATTGGGACTGTTGCCTTCAAGGACCTAGCTTTCGCTCGCTACGGCGCGCAGGCCATCCGCCAAGGCGACGCAGCCTCGGGAATCTGCGTCCGGCGGCCGCTGCGGTCGCAGCGATCACAGCAGTGACACCTGCCAGCGACAGGACTTGTCGGATCAGCGAGCCGTAGCGCACTGCGGGCGTCTGTGCGTCGATCAGGGGTACCTGAGCGACCGCAATGTCGGTTGTCCGGGGCGCCAGCCGGTCGCGGACGGTGCCGTCCGGGCCGATGACGCCGCTGATGCCATTGGTGGAGGCGACCACCACGGTGCGGCCGGTCTCGATGGCCCGAGCCCGGCTGATGGTGAACTGCTGCTGCAGCTGCGCGGTCCCGGTGAACGTGGCGTTGCTGGTCTGCACAGTCACCATCTCTCCATCGTTTTGGACCTGGTCGGTGACGGAGTCGTCAAACGCCACGTCGAAGCAGATCAGGTCCACGACGCGGGTGCCTGCGATGTCGAGCGGCTGGGTGCGCGTGCCGGCGATCATGTCGCGCGGGATCATGTCCAGACGCCCGATCTTGAGCCCGGAGAGCTGGCTGCGGAATGGCACGTACTCGCCGAACGGCACCGGGTGACGCTTGGTGTAGCGGACCTCGGTCAAGCCGTCCGGCAACCAGACCAGCCCCTGGTTGAGCACAGCGTCCGGACGAGGGCCGTCGACGATGGCGCCAACCAGCACCGGCACTCCGATCGCCGACACGGCCCGGGAGATCCCTGAGTTGGTCTGCGCGTCGCGGAACGGGTCGACGGCGGTGGAGTTCTCCGGCCACAACACGAAGTCGGGCTGTTCGACATCGCCGGACCGCACCTGCTGGGCGAGGCTGATGGTGGCCTGGACGTGGTTGTTGGTGACCTGCTCGTGCACGGCGACCAGGTCGTTCCCGGCGCCGGGCACGTCGCCTTGCACCGCGGCGACCGTCACGGTCGGCCGTCCGGCTTCCCAGGAGGAGGTCAACGAATCGGGCCTGAACTGGACGGGCGCGGAGCCGACCAGAAGTGCGGCCACGATGGCCGCACCCGCTCCAAGGGGGCGGGCTCGGCCCTCACGGACCATCCAGGCAAGCGTGGCGCCGGTTAGGGCAACCAGGAAGCTGACGCCGGTGGCGCTGACCCAGGGCAGCCACAGGGCGAACGGGGTGTCCACGGTGGCCCACGCCAACCGGGTCCACGGGAAGCCGCCGAGAGGCCAGGTCGACATTGCGGTCTCGACCGCCACCCACACGCAGGCGGTCCACCACGGCCAGCCGCGTAGCCGACCCACGAGCGCGATGCCGACCCCCGCGAGGGCGTAGTAGGCGGCGACCACCGGGCTGATCAACAGCCAGGCGTCGGTGCCGACTGCCCGCATCCACACCGTGAGGACAAGCGTGTAGCCGAGGCCGAACAGCAGCCCGAGGAGGAACCCTTGGCGCAGGGACACTCGCTGAAGCAGGAGCACCAGCGCAGCGACCGCCAACGGTAGGAGCCAGCGCTGCTCCCACGGAGCGCTGGCTCCTGCAGCGGCGATGCCGGCCAGCGATGCGCCCGCGAGTCGTGCGAGCCGGCTGCTGCGTCGAGGCTGGTAGACGGGACAGAGGGCCGTCACGTCCGGTGAGGCTGACCGGGCCGAGACGGAAGTCGGGGGCGCGGGTGGCACCGGTCACTCCTGCTCTGCCAGCGAGTCCAACAGCGTGGCGAGCTCCGCGCCGGAGAGTTCGCCGATCACCCGGTCCACGACCCTGCCGTCGGCATCCAAGGCGAGGGTCACCGGCAGCCCGGGGACGCGGGTGTCGCCGAGCACGACCCCGTCGATGTCGACGAGTTGTGGGTACGTCACACCTGTCCGGGCGAGGAAGTCGGCGGCCGCCTCGGGACGGTCCTGGGTGTTGATGCCGAGGAACCGGACATCGGGGTTGCGCCGGGCCGCGTCCGCGAGCATCGGCATCTCCTTGCGGCAGGGTCCACACCACGACGCCCACAGGTTGACCACGGCTGGGCCGTCGAGCCGGGAGACGTCAACCTTCCTCGACTCGTTGAGGCACGGCAGGTCCACCTCTGGCAGCCGATCGGCGTCGTCGTCGCCGGAGGCGTCGCGCTCCAACCCCGTGCAGCGATCGAGACCGTCCACTGCGATCGGCTCGACCGGCGGAGCCGCGAAGTCCTCGCCCGGCGCGTCGCTGGACGGTGCGCCACACGCAGTCAGCAGCGCGACAACCGCGACCCCGGCGACCCTCCCCGTCAAGACACGTCCGCCCCGGCTGGGTCGTCCCATTTTCCCTACCTGCTGTCTCGGTCGCCGGTGCCGGCGCGGTGGACCTGATTGCTACTACGTACATTAGGACCCGGCTGCGGCGCGATCCGAAGCACCCTACCCCCGTTGCCCTGGAGGAGCTCCACCATGAGGACCAGCCGGTCGAGATCCCGGGTGCGCGGCCTGGCCTGCCTGGTTGCCGTGGCTGTGACCCTGTCGGCTTGCGCCGCCGACGGCAGGACCCCGACCGCCACCGACGGGGTCGTCGAGGTCATCGCCGCTGGAGACCGACAACAGGTCGAGCCGTTCACGGGCGAGCTGCTGGATGGCGGTCGCTTCGACAGCACCTCCCTGGCCGGCAAGGTGGTCGTGTTCAACGTCTGGGGGTCCTGGTGCGCGCCGTGTCGCACCGAGGCACCCGTGTTGAAGCGGGTCTCGGAGGAGTCCCAGAAGCTGGGCGTGCGGTTCGTCGGGATCAACGTGCGCGACAACGACGCCGCGGCGCGGGCGTTCGAGGACAGCTACGGCGTCGAGTACCCCAGCATCACCACCGACACCTCGACCGATGCGGTGCTCGCCTTCGGTCCGGCGCTGCCGCCCAGCGCAGTGCCGAGCACCATGGTCGTCGACGCCCAAGGTCGCCTCGCCGCCAGAATCGTCGGCCCCGTCGACTACTCGACGTTGTCGACGATCGTCACCGAGACCGCAGCGGAATCGGGGGCCGGGCAGTGACTGACGTCAAGACGAAGGCAACGGAAGCCGCCCCAGCAGGCACGGCGCAGGCGCCGCCGTCGTGGGGGTGGCTGCGCTGGGCGTGGCGCACCCTGACGTCGATGCGTACCGCGGTGGTCCTGCTCGGTCTGCTCGCGCTTGCCGCGATCCCGGGGTCGGTCTTTCCGCAGCGCAATGTGGCCACCGATCCGGCCGCGGTGCAGCAGTACGTCCTTGAGCATCCCCGACTCGCGCCGTGGCTGGACCGGCTCGGGATGTTCGACGTCTACGCGTCCTCGTGGTTCGCCGCCATCTACGTGCTGCTGCTGGTTTCCATGACCGGGTGCGTGCTGCCCCGATCCCGTCGACTCTGGCAGTCCGCGCGGAGCGCTCCCCCAGCTGCCCCACGGAACCTGGCCCGCTTCGAGAGCCACCGCGCCTGGGAAACCACACGTGAGCCGGCCGAGGTCATCGCCACCGCCGCGGCGCACCTGCGCCGCGGCCGGTTCCGCGTCGTCGCCTCCCGTGATGAAGTCCGGGCCGAGCGCGGCTACCTGCGCGAGGTCGGCAACCTCGCCTTCCACCTGTCGCTGCTGGTGCTCCTGGTTGGCATCGCCGCCGGCAAGCTGGTCGGGTTCGAGGGCCGGGTGGCGGTCACCGAGGGCGGAACCTTCGCCAATGACCTCTCCCAGTACGACGCCTTCTCCCCCTCGGCGTGGACCGACGTGGACGACCTGGAGCCGTTGGCCTTCCGCCTGGAGGAGTTCGACGTCTCGTACCAGACCAGCGGACGCAACCTCGGTCAGCCCTCACAGTTCGCCGCCCGGCTCGCCTACCGCGCCGGGGGCGGTGAGGAGCAGACCGTCACAGTCGAGCCCAACCACCCGCTCGACGTCAACGAGACGAAGTTCTTCCTCACGGGCAACGGATACGCCCCCGTTGTCACCGTGCGCGACGGGCGTGGCAAGGCCGTGTTCACCGGACCGGTGCAGTTCTTGCCGCTGGACACCAGCTACGCCTCCGACGGCGTGATCAAGGCGCCGGACGCCCAGCCCACCCAGCTCGCCTTCGAGGGCTTCTTCCTGCCCACCGCCGACGTCGGCCCGCAAGGCCCCTACTCGATGTTCCCCGACACCCTGAACCCCCAACTGTTCCTCACCGCTTACACCGGCGACCTCGGGTTCGCCGACGGCGTCCCGCAGTCGGTGTTCACCCTCGACAAGGACGAGCTCACCCAGGTGCGCCGCAACGGGAAGCCCTTCAGCCAGGCTCTGTCCGTCGGTGAGACCATGCGGCTTCCCGGCGGTCAAGGCAGCCTCACCTTCGACGGCGTGTCCCGGTTCGCCAACTTCCAGATCGCCTACGACCCCGGCAAGGAGATCACCCTCGCCGCCGCGGTCGTCCTCCTCGTCGGCCTCACCGCCTCACTGGCCATCCGCCGCCGCCGGCTGTGGCTGCGGGTTCGCCCCACCGAGGACGGCGGGGCCCTTGTCGAGGTCGCCGGCTACTCCCTGACCCGCCGTGAACCTCCCCCCGACGAGATCCAGGACCTCGTCGCCGCGCTGCACGGCCCGGACCACCCCTCCATTACCGCTAGCAAGGACGCCTCCGCATGATCCTCGACGAGCAGACATTCGCCCAGCTCTCCAACGGCCTGGTGTACTCCGCCATCGCCGTCTACGCCCTGGCCATGCTGGCCTACGCCGCCGAAACCGCCGGACGCATGGCAGGCGCCCAGATGGACGGCGCCGGGGTGGCAAGCGCACGCCTGGAAGGCGCTCGTGCGGCAGGCACCCAGGAGGCAGACACCGGCACGTTGGTCGCCGACCCGCCATCCCGCAGCCGCCTGCTGGGCGCGTTCGGCACGTCGCTGACCGTGCTGGCGTTCCTGCTGAATCTCGGCGGCGTGGTCACCCGGGGTCTCGCGGCCGGCCGGGTGCCGTGGGGCAACATGTACGAGTTCGTGCTCGTGTGCGCCCTCGCAGCCGGCGCGGCGTACCTGGCGTTCCTGTCCAGGCGCCCGGTCCGGGCCTTCGGCGTCTGGATCGTGGCCATCGTCCTACTCGCCCTCGGCCTGGCCGTCACCGTCCTCTACGCCCCCGCCGGCGAGCTGGTGCCGGTCCTGGACTCCTACTGGCTGCTGATCCACGTCGCCGCCGCCATCACCGGCGGCGGCGTCTTCACCGTCGGCGCCGTCGCGACCACCCTGTTCCTGGTCCGCCATCGCCAAGAGCGCCGCGGCACCGCGCAGACCCCCAGGGGACGCTACGCCGCCAGCCTCCCCACCACGCGCACCCTGGAGCAGGTCGCCCACACCGCCCACATCTTCGCCTTCCCGATCTGGACCTTCGCCGTGATGGCCGGCGCCATCTGGGCCGAAAACGCCTGGGGCCGCTACTGGGGCTGGGATCCCAAGGAGACCTGGGCGTTCATCACCTGGGTCTTATACGCCGCACACCTGCACGCCCAGGCAACCGCCGGGTGGCGCGGCGTCCGCGCCTCCTGGTTCGCCCTCGCGGGCTACGCCGCGTTCCTGTTCAACTTCTTCGGCGTCAACCTGTGGATCTCTGGACTCCACTCCTACGCCGGCGTCTGACCCACCCCATCGATCGAGGCCTTTGGCCTAGGTTTCGCACTAGATCCGCCGCGGACAGCGCGGCCCACACAAGGAAAGGACCGAGACCATCGTTGCCATGAACGCCAGCGACCTGGTGATGTCCGGACCGCTCGTGGTCGCCGCACTGTTGGCGATCGCGGCCGGACTGGTGTCCTTCCTCTCGCCGTGCTGCCTTCCGCTCGTGCCCGGCTACCTGTCATACGTCGCCGGGATGTCCGGCGCGGAGAACCGCCAGCCCACCGATGCCTGCGCCACCGAAACGACCTTGGAGGGTCCCCGGGCGACGAAGACCGCGGCCCGCACGACCGCCCGCGCGCCCAGCACACGTCGGGTGGTCCTGGGCGCTGTCCTGTTCGTCGGCGGGTTCGCCGCAGTGTTCACCAGCTACGGAGTCCTGTTCGGCACCTTCGGTTCCCTGCTGATCGCTCACCAGGAGACGCTGGTCCGCGTCCTGGGGGCGCTCACCATCGTCTTCGGTCTGATGTTCACCGGCCTGTTCTGGAAACTGCCGATCGCCAGTCGCAGCCTGCGGCTCGGCTACCGCCCGCGCGCCGGGCTCGCCGGTGCACCACTCCTCGGCGTCATGTTCGGACTCGGCTGGACCCCTTGCATCGGCCCCACTCTCGCCGCCGTGCTCACCCTTGCCACCAGCAGCGCCGGCGCCGGACGCGGCGCTTTCCTGTCCTTCGCCTACAGCGTCGGCCTGGGGATCCCGTTCATCATCGCCGCGTTCTCGGTCTCGCGGGCGATGGGCCGGCTCCAATGGGCGCGCCGCCACGCCTCCACGGTGATGCTGGTCGGAGGGCTGGTCATGGTCACGCTCGGGGTACTCCAGGTCAGCGGGCTGTGGCTGGACCTGATGACGCGCCTCCAAGGCGTGGTCGCCAACTGGCAGACGCCGATCTGACCATGCCTCCCGGCATTCCTCGCCCGGAGCGGTGGCAAGGAACTGGGTGTCGCGGAATACCCCGGCCGATTTGGTGAAGGGCACCTGGAGGAAGGTCGCGCAGTCCGCACCGCTGGTCTGGCCGCAGGCTCCCTCGACCGGATCGGCATCGGCATCGACGAGGTCTTCGCCGCATCCGTGGTCAGCTGGCAGCTCCGCGGAGGAGCCGCCTGACGCCAGGCTTCCGAGGGTCTCGCTCAACTCAGAGCGACCTAGACTCCACAGGGTGAGCCGAAGCCTGATCCAGCGTCTGCACAATCCGCGCAACCGCGAATGTGGGTGCGATGCCGACTGCTGGTGCCGCCGCACGACACTGGGTCGCGCGGTCAAGTGGTGGGTCCCGGCCAGACTGTTCGGGGTGCACCACAAGAGTGCAGTCACGGCGCAGTGGAAACGAGACCACGAGCCGTCCTGATAGTCGGCTGGGCGGTTCCCCGGGTCGGGATTGACTTCGTAGTTGGGTACAGGGTTCACGATGGAGTCATGCGGACCAAGGAACTGGCGGATCGAGCCGGCGTGAACAGCGAGACCCTGCGCTACTACGAACGCCGCGGCCTGTTGTCTGAACCACCACGCACTCCGGGCGGCTATCGCGACTACCCGTCCTCGACCGTTGGCCTGCTGCTGTTCATCAAGCGCGCCCAAGAGCTGGGATTCAGGCTGGATGAGGTGGATGAACTGCTTCATCTCGATGCCGGTGGCCCGGAAAGCTGCGATGCGGCTCGTGGGCTGGCCGAGCAGCGCAGGGCCGACCTGCAGCGGAGGATCTCCGATCTCCAACGGATGCACGACTCGCTGACCGCCCTGGTGGACACCTGCGAACTTCCCCGGGCTGACCGCACATGCGCTCTGCTCGACGCTCTGACAGTCACACGAGAGGTGGTCCGATGAAGCTCGAGGTGCTGCACGTGACCGACTGCCCGAACGTGCGGCCGATGCTGGACCGGCTGGCCGAGGCCACCGACCTCCCGGTCGCCACACGAGAGGTCACCACTGACACTGAGGCGGCCACACTGGGAATGAACGGGTCGCCGACGCTGCTGATCGACGGGACCGATCCCTTCGCATGGGCTGATCAATGCGACTGCGGCGTCTCGTGCCGGCTCTACCGCGATCAGGAAGGCCGGATCGTCCCAGCGCCGTCGGTCGACCAGCTGCGCGAAGCGATAGCCGAAGCGAAGCGAACAGCGCTGGCGCGTTCAGCGGTAGTGCCCGGCGAAGTCCTGAGCGCCTGGCGTAGCAGAGCGGTCCCGCTCGACCCCGTCGAGAAGGCGGTCCACCAGGAAATCCTGCGCGCTTTCGCGGCGAGGGGACGACCCCCGGCCCCCAGCGAGTTCGACGCCGTGACCGCCGCAGCTGGTCGACCTACCTCGGAGGTGTTGTCCGCGTTGCATGAGGCAGACGCGATCCGCTTGGACCCCGACGGCGGCATCGCGGTCGCCTACCCGTTCTCGAGCTCGCCTACCCGACACCGGGTCCGGATCGCAGACCGGGTCGAGGTACACGCGATGTGCGCCATCGACGCACTGGGTATCTCGGCCATGCTCGGCCAGAACACCCGCATCGACTCCTTCGACGTCACGTCCGGCGAACCCATCACCGTGACGATGACAACAGGTGACGCTACGTGGGAACCGAACCAGGTGGTCGTCTTCGTCGGCGCCACTGCAGGTGGGGGCCCCTCGTCCGACTGCTGCTGCGACTACCTCAACTTCTTCACCGACCGCACTGCAGCCCAAGCTTGGACCTCGGCAAACCCGCACATCCCCGGGCAGATCCTCGATCGGACCGAAGCGCTGGACCTCGCCGTCCGACTGTTCCAACCGCTGCTGGGACGTTGAGCATTCCACGACCCTGATCGCGTACTGGATCGACACTGAGCGCTCCGGCACTCCGCTTCAGAGGCCGAGGTCCCGGCTGGTGGTGGTGGCCATCGCCTCAGTGCAGCCGCATGTAGTGGTTGAGCAGGGTGCCGAGGTCGCGATGCCGGGCCTGCGCGGCGATGCGGTCGATCGAGGCGCCGTTGCCAGCGGCGGTCGTGGCGTGGCCGGCCCGGAGCGAGTGTCCGGACACGGGGATGCCGACGAAGCCGGCCGCTATGGCCCTCCCCTGGACCGTCCCGCTGATCGCTCGAGGTCCGATGCGCTCGGCGGTGGGGTGGTTGCGCCAGAACACGCGGGTGAACAGTGCGCCCGATCCGTCAGCAGGTTGTCATCGCGAGCCACTCCGACGAGTGCCGCGCGCGTACTGGTCGGTCTTGGACCGGCGGATGCTGATCAGGACTCTGGTCAACTGACAGAGGATGTCCTCGACGTTGAGGGCCGAGACTTCGCCGGGGCGCATCGGGAGGCATGGCTGGCACGTTCTCCACCCCTCGTATGAGCAGGCAGACCGATGGTCACCCACGCGAAGGACCGGAGGAAACCATGGCACTGCCCCGCCTCGCCTCGACCCCAGTGCGCTCCTGCACCGCCTTGTGGAGCCGAGCGCTCAGCCCGCCCAAAGCACTTCGTGCCGCTAGGAGGAAGTAGGGTGCTGAAGACATGACCGAAGCGGGTGCGGTGCGATGACACAGAGTGCATACCAACCAGCGAGGTGGCAGCGCTACTGGGACAAGAAATCGCGTGGCTACGACCGCGAGATGGGCATGTGGGACCGAGTGCTTTTCGGCAACTCGCGGCAGTGGGCCTGCTCGCAAGCCTCAGGTCACACCTTCGAGGTGGCAATCGGCACCGGCCTGAACCTCTCCTTCTATCCACCTGAAGTACGGCTGACCGGCATCGACCTAAGCGACGCGATGCTCGAGATCGCGCGCGGTCGCGCCGCGAACCAAGGCAGAGCGGCGGACCTGAGCCAGGGCAACGCGCACTCGCTGGCCTTCGAGGATGAGTCCTTCGACACCGTCGTGTGCACCTTCGGGCTCTGCGCCATCCCGGACCTCGACACAGCGCTCGACGAGATGGTCCGGGTCCTGCGGCCAGGCGGCCAGCTGATCCTCGTCGACCACGTCCGGAGCACCTCAGCCATCGCTCGCGGGGTGCAGCGGCTGCTGGAACTGGTCACGATGCCGTTGGGAGGAGAGCACTTCATGCGCCGCCCGCATGACGACGTGAAAGTACGGGGGCTTCGGATCGAGCAAGTGCAGCGGTTCAAACTGGGTCTGGTCGAGCGACTCGTCGCGCGCAAGGCAGGAGAACCGTCGGCGTGACGGCGACCGCAATACGAGTGAAGGACGCGCTCGCTACAAGCGTGGTACAAATGGCCGGAGATTATCGACGTTTGCGCAGGTGAGAATGGGTCAGTCAGTCAGTATTACGACATCTAGTCACTTGTGCACGTAGAGCTCGAACTCATCGTTCGACGACGAGGGCCCCAAGGCAGAGCCGGGGCCCTCGTTTCATGCTCCCGTTCCGACGTTCGCGACGCACGCGCGACAGCCCTCCCCCGCCGGGGTCGAAGTGCCCACTGAGCGTGCGGGTGCGACCGGTGTTCGGCAAACCACGGAACTACGAGTCCCCCGGCAGCGATGGTCGGCGACCCAACTGAGCTGTCAACTTTTTCTTGATGTCTTCGTCAGTCGCATGAGCGCTCGGTACATCTGACGATGCGTGGGCGGGTCCGGGAGGGGCTGAGCGGCCTCGGCGGCAAAGGACTGGATGAGGTAGCCGACGAAGCGACGCCATGCCTCAGGGGCGGCGTCCTTGGTGGCGGTGACGACGCCAGCGTTGGCCATCAGGATCAGGGGCACGTCCTGGTGGGCGAAGTCCTCGCGGAGCCGGCCGGTGGCTTTCGCGCGTTCGAGCAGCTCGGTCAGCGCCTCGGCGGACCTTCTGCGTTCCTCTTCGAATGCCTTGGCGGTAGGGAAGGTCATGGTGAGGACGTCGGCGAAGCCGCGGTCGTCGGCCTGCATGCGGCAGACGCGTTCGATGTAGGCGCAGAAGCCATGCCATGGATCAGGGTCGGCGAGCGCGTCGTCGACGGCGCTGACGTAGGCGTTCATCTTGTCGGCGAACGCCGCCGCGACCAGCTCGTCTCGGGTCGGGAAACGACGGAAGAGTGTGGCAACACCGACCCCGGCATGACGGGCGATCTCGTTGGTCGAGGCCTCAAGCCCCTGCTCGGCAAAGACCTCGCGTGCCGCGTGGATGACGCGCTCGCGGTTCCGCTCCGCATCGACGCGCAGACACCTCTCAGCGTCGACGTGCATCTGTCCGGGACCCGACTCACGCGACATGGCCCTACTCTACGCGCAAGTGGAACAGCAACTTCACTTGTCTGATAGATTGCCATGCAAGTGGAGCGACCGTTCCGCCTGAGCAAGAGAGACAACACCGACTGATGAACGTTCTTCTATGGGTCCTCCAGATCGTCCTCGCCGCAATGTTCGCCATGGCCGGCGTCATGAAGGCCAGCCAGCCGAAGGAGAAGCTGGCCACCAGCCTGCCGTGGGTGGAGGACTACTCGGCCGGCACCGTGCGGATCATCGGTGTGATCGAACTACTCGCTGCGATCGGCTTGATCCTGCCGGCCGCCACCGAGATCGCGCCGGTCCTCACACCGTTGGCTGCCGCTGGCCTGGCCGTCGTGATGCTGCTCGCGGCCGACACCCACCGCCGACGTCACGAACCCGGCGCGATCGCCTTCAACGCGGCCCTGTTCATCGTCGCCGCCTTCGTGGCCTGGGGCCGCTTCGGTCCGTACTCGTTCTGACCCCTGGCGGGACCCGCCGATCGATTTCGACGAAGGAGACCTGACATGCGCGCATTCGTCCTGACCGACTTCGGCAACACCCCCGAACTGGCCGACCTCGACGTACCGGAGCCCGCCGAAGGTGAGGTGCACGTCCGCGTCCATGCCGCCTCGGTCAACGGCTTCGATGTCGCGGTCGCCAACAGCTACCTCAACGGGATGGAGCACCGGTTCCCGGTCGTCCTGGGCAAGGACTTCGCCGGCACCGGCGACGTGGTCCAAGCCGTCCGACAGACCCACCCCGACGGTGTGGACGTCGCCTTCCACCTCGCTGGAGACCCGGGCGCCCACCTCCCGGCCGCGCGCGCCGGTGGCCGATTCGTCTCCACGCTCATCGGCTCCCCCGAACAACTGCCCACCCAGAGGCGATCGTCATCGGCATCTACGCCAACCCCGATCCGACCATCCTGGTCCGCGCCGCCACCCACCAGGTCGACGGTGTCACCCACCTGACGATCCAAGAGTCCTTCCCCCTCGACAAGGCCCCGGCCGCGCTCGCCGAGTCACCGCCGGGCCCCTCGGCAAACTCGTCATCACGACCAACTGACTCCTCGTAGAGAAGTACCAAAGACCACCGGGAGAACCATGCACATCACCGTCTTCGGTGCCACCGGACCGGCCGGGAAGCTCGTGATCCGCCGCGCCCTCGACCAGGGCCACCGGGTCACCGCCTACGCCCGCAACCCGGCCAAGCTCGACGAGCTGCCGGGACTGCACGTGGTGGTCGGCGAGCTCGACGATGCCGCCGCCGTCCGTACGGCGGTCACCGGTGCAGACGCTGTCATCAGCCTCCTCGGTCCCGGACGGGACAAGGCCAGCATCGCGCCGCTCGTGCCGGGCATGCAGACCATCATCGATCAGATGACCGAGGCCGGCACCCGCCGACTCGTCACAACCTCGACGCCCTCGGCACCCGACCCCGCGGACCGTCGTGACCTGCGCATCAAGGCGCTCGTGACCGGCATCCGGTACGGAGCAGGTCCGGCCTATCGTGCCATCGTCGCCATGGCAGAGGTCGTCCGCGCCTCGACCCTTGACTGGACCATCGTCAGGTTGCCCCTTCTCCACGACAAGCCCCTCGACGCTCCCGCCCGCGCGCGACAGATCGGCGATTCGGGAGGTTTGCGTCTCTCCCGAACGTCCCTCGCAGACTTTCTCATCGGTGAAGCAGAAGACGCCACCTGGGTCTGTCAGGCGCCGATCCTCGCCGACCGCTGAGTGTGTTGCCCCTCGCGACACCGGGGCCAGCCGCTACTCGGCTCCTGCGCGACGCTTCGCTCGGGGCACGACGGCCGGGGCGATGAAGAAGCCATCCTTCAGGTCGCCCGAGAGTCGCTTGCCGCCCATGACGAGCTCGCCCATTTTCTCATCGCCTGCCTGGTCGATGATGCCCATGATCCGATCAGCTGCGCCTTTGGTGATGACTGGGCCGACCAGGACGGACGGATCAAAGGGATCGCCGACCGAAGCTGACTCCACGGCGGCGATGAGCCTCTCCACGAACGCGTCGTAGATGCCGTCCTGGACCAGGATCCGGCTACCGCAAGCGCAGCTTTGCCCGCTCTGACTCAACGGCCCTGGAACGCAGTGAGCTGCGCTGCGGCGTCGAGATCCGCATCGGCGAACACGAGGTTGGCCGACTTGCCCCCGAGCTCGGTGGCGACCGGGGTGAGGTTGGCGGAAGCGGCGACAGTGATCTTGCGAGCCGTCGGACCGCCACCGGCGAAGTGGATCTTCCGGATGTCGAGGTGTTGCACCAGGACGTCGCGAGCTCCGGGAGCTTGAGGACCACAGCACTTCACGCGGCGAGGGCCGGAACGACCGCCAATCCGATGACGAACAGAGGCCCGTTCCAGGGGATGATGATGCCATCAGGCTCGCGCTCGATCAGGTTCACGT
The DNA here is from genome assembly GCF_000015265.1 of Nocardioides sp. JS614. NCBI lineage: Bacteria > Bacillati > Actinomycetota > Actinomycetes > Propionibacteriales > Nocardioidaceae > Nocardioides > Nocardioides sp. JS614. The sequence goes on along the minus strand of NC_008699.1, from coordinate 2,341,485 downwards.
CATTGAGCATCGACACGGGGGTGGAGCCGTGACCCTTGTCGACGAAGCCGGCGTGGACAAGCTGAGGAGCACCGACAAGAGCGGTCGCGCGGTGCCGGCCGACATCGTGCACACTCCCCCTGTTGCTGCGAGGCCTGGCGTAGCCTTCGGATGTGGACGACGCGCATCATCCAAGCTCGGACCCCTCGTCGGCCGAGCCTCTCGGACTAGGTGATGCACTCACAAATCTCAGGTCGGCACGGAAAGATGTGACCAGGTTCATGGCGACGTACCAGTTCGCCATCATGGAGATCGAGACCAAGGTCTCGATCCTGCAGGACGAGTTCCGCCTCCTCCATCAGTACAACCCCATCGAACACATCATCAGCCGTTTGAAGAGCCCCGAGAGCGTGGTGGCCAAGGCTCGCAAACAGGGTTGCGGCCCGAGCCTCGCTGAGCTGCGGGACGGCGTCCGCGACATCGCCGGGGTCCGGGTGGTGTGCAGCTTCACGAGCGACGTGTATCGCGTGCAGCAGGTGCTCTGCAGCCAGGCCGACATCAGACTGGTCGAGCTCGAGGACTACATCTCTGACCCCAAGCCGAGCGGCTACCGCTCGCTGCACGCCATCGTCGAGATCCCGGTGTTCTTGTCGGGTGAGACCGTGCTCGTCCCGGTGGAGATGCAGTTCCGCACGATCGCCCAGGACTTCTGGGCCAGCCTCGAGCACAAGATCTTCTACAAGTACGACCGCTCAGTACCCCACGAGCTCCGGGTCGGTCTTCGGGACGCCGCAGCGACGGCCGCCGAGCTGGACCGCGAGATGGAGAGGCTCTCGGGGGAGGTCCAGGACCTCGCGGACACAGGGCTCGCTGACGACGTCATCACCGACCAGACGGTGTCTGACTTCTTGAGCTTCATCTCCGCAGCACGGAAATCCCCACCAGGAGGCTGAACCGTCCGGGACTGCCCCGCGTTTGGTTGACACTCGCAACTCAGAGTGTTCGTACACGAAGGCCCGGCTCCGCCCGGGCCTTCGCATTGGCTTCGCGGGGCTGGCAACCCTCGCGACTCTCGCAGCTCTTACGCCTGTGCCGCCAGCCGCCGGTTCCACCGCCGTGGGTGCTCCGCTGCTTGCTGCAAGAGCCTGGCGTACTCCCGAGGCGTGGCCCACCGCAGGACGGGCGCTGCCATCAGTACTGTGACGACTCCCCAGCGCCACCGACTCCGGTTCTCCACGAGTCCGGCGACCGCCGCCACGGCGGAGACCTGCAGGATCACGTTGTACGGGCCGATCACGGGGCCGTCGAGCCCTTCGCACTCGGTCAGCCACGGCACTCCGGCGCGCCAGACACGTGGCCAGCTGGTGTAGTGCGCCACTACGGCCGCCAGGAAGAGCCCGTTGACGATGGCGTACGTGCGGTCCCCGCGTGGACTGGGCAGCCGGCCGGCCGGCGCGTAGGCAGCGGCAGCGGGGACCGCGAAGGCCGCCACCCCGGCACGCACCCCGACGTGGGGCGCGAGCGGCACCGCCACGCCGGCAGCGAGCTCATAACCCAGATGAGCCGCGATCGAGATGATGCCGAGTCGTGTCCACGGTCGTTCGCTCCTGCCAGGAGCGGCGTTCGCGCCCCGCGGGCCGGGGCCCGACCACCGATTCCAGCCGCGGGGCGTCATGGGCCCGGAAACACGTGCCGCAGCTGGTCGAGCGCGTCGCCGTGCTGGCCAGGCGGCGTGTGGTCGGGGTCCAGGCGGCCGTAGACGAGACGTGCGAAGGCCTCTGCCGGCAGCTCCACCTCGGCTTCAACCTCGGGGTCAACCGTGCGCAGGGCAGCGGCATCCGGGGTCAGGTCCACCGAGAACGTGCGCGTGGGCGCGGACGTGCGCACGGTGATGGTGCAGGTGTCGCCGGTGGGCCGCGCGGTGAAGCGCGCGACAAGGCCGAGGTTGTCCACCACCAGCGCTGCGCCGTCCGGAAGCAGGGTCGCCGACGGCTCGGTCACGACCGCGATGTCCCAGGTGTGGAAGACGTGCTCGTTGAGGCGCATCGCGACGAAGTCGGTGAACGTCAACGTCATCGGGCCCATCGGGAACGAGAGCTCATCAAGGGAATCCAGCGGCACCTGCTTCAGACTGGTCAGGAGCCGAGTGTCCGCCTCCAGCGCGTCGCTCCGCTGCTGCATCGGCGTCTTGGCGTTCCACTCCTCCCACACTCCTGGGGCGTGGTCGTCCGGTGTCGGCCGACCGGCGAGCGTGTCCTCGAGGCGGCGCATGCTGATGACTGCCCCGGAGCCGAGGTGTGACAGCACGTCCGCGACGCTCCACTCGCTGGTGTAGGCACCGCTGGTCAGGTCGTCGCCCCCCAGCGGCTCGACGACGGCGCGGAGCTGTCGCACGGACGAGCCCAACGCGGTGAGGTGCGCGGCTGCCGAGGAGTCGCGTGCGGTGGGATTCATCGCCGGCCACCGTTCGGGTCGTCGAGGTCGAACGGTGCAGGACGAGCAACGTGGTGGGTCATGGACGGAACTCTACGACAAAAGTGGGGAATAGTCCCCACTCTTGCTATGTTCTGGTGTCCATGGAGCTGAGAGCAGACGCCGCCCGCAACCGGGCCGCTATCGTCGAGGCCGCCCGCGCCGTGTTCGCCGAGCAGGGTCTGGACGCACCGCTGGACGACATCGCCCGTCAGGCGGGCACGGGCAACGCGACGCTGTACCGGCGTTTCCCCACGCGGGGTGACCTGATCGCTGCGGTGTTCGCGGAGCGCATGGCCGAGGAGCTGGACGCGGTCGAGGCAGCACTGGCCGAGCCCGACCCCTGGGACGGTTTCGCCTCATACGTCACCGCGGTGGGTCTCATGCAGGCCCGTGACCGCGGCATCGCGGACCTGGTGACCATGGACGTCACCCGAGCACCGGAGATCGAGGCCTTCAGGGCTCGTGCCTTTCAGGGTCTCGTCACGCTCGTCGACCGCGCCCGGTCCGCAGGCGTCCTGCGCCAGGACTTCACCACCCAGGACGTCGTACTCCTGCTGATGGCCAACGCGGGCCTCGTCGAGCGCGCCCACGACATCTCCGACGAGGCGTCGGCGCGGCTGGTCCACCTGGTCCTCGACGGCTTGCGGGCCTCCGCCGCCACCGACGGCCCGGCGGCCCCCCAGGCCTCCGCCACCGAGGAGGCGATGCGCCGCAACAGCGAGCACCGCCTCGGTGCCGGCACCCGCAAGACCAAGGGCAGCAAGCCGGTCTGCCCGCAGAGCACCACCCCGTCCACTCCCGAGAAGGGCAACTGAGATGACGTTCGAGCTCGGCGTCTACACGTTCGGAAACACCCCTCGTACCGCCGACGGCGGTTACGGGACCACCGCACGGGCCATTCGCGACGTCCTCGAGGCCGTCCACCTGGCCGAGGAGGTGGGGCTCGACTTCTTCGGTTTCGGCGAGCACCACACCCGCTCGATGCCGTTGTCCTCCCCCACGGCGATGGTCAACGTCGCGGCCGCCTCGACCCGCCGCATCAAGCTGGGCACGACCGTGACCGTGCTGTCCACCGACGACCCGGTCCGGGTCTTCCAGCAGCTTTCCACCGCGGCCGCCATTGCGCCCGGCCGTATCGAGGCGGTTGCCGGCCGGGGATCCTCGGCGATCACGTTCCCGCTCTTCGACCACGACGAGGCCGACTACGACCTGCTCTACGCCTCGAAGTTCGAGATGCTGCTCGCGCTCAACGCCCAGGAGAGAGTCACCTGGAACGGGCCCCACCGGCAGCGGCCGCTATCCGACGTCCTGATCGTGCCCCGACCCGAGCAGCCACTGAGGATCTGGCTCGGCACCGGCGGCAGCCCCAGCTCGGTCGGTCGCGCCGTCGAGCTCGGTGTCCCCATGTTCCTCGGAATCCTGGGCGGCACCCCGGAGCACTGGGCCCAGTACGGCCACGCCTACCGCGACGCCTGGGCCCAGATGGGACACCCCGCGGAGGAGGCCGGGATCGCCGTCGCAGTCCATGGGTTCGTCGGCACCGACAACAAGGCGGCCAAGGCCACCTACCTCGAGCACGAGCGCCGCATGATGGCCACCGGCGCAGCCGAGGTCGGCCGACCCGCGATGGCGCTCCCGGGTCGCGAGGCAGCAGTCGAGCCCGGCGGCATGGTCTTCGCCGGTGGACCCAACGAGGTGGCCGACCGCATCCTGCACCTCCACCAGCTGCTCGGCCACGACCGACAGATCCTGCAGATGGACGTCGGCGGCATGCCGCACGCCGACTTCCTGAAGAGCGTCGACCTCCTGGGCACTGAGGTGCTCCCCCAAATCCGCAAAGAGCTCGGCCAGTAGGCCGGCCACACCACCAGCTGTCCCCTCCACCGAAGGAAACGAACCATGTTCATCGCCCTCGTCATCGCCACCGTCCTGCTCGCTTTCCTCGCCGTCAACTCCGCGGCAATGAAGCTGCGCCAGAACGAGCAGGTCGTCACCAGCATCCACAAGACCGTTGGCGTCCCGATGCGCTACATCCCCGTCCTGGCCGCCCTCGAAGTCGCCGGTGCCATCGGCATCGTCGCCGGTCTGTGGCTCGAGCCCCTCGGCATCGCCGCCGCGGCCGGCCTGACTGCCTACTTCCTCGGTGCCATGGGCGGCCACCTGCGCGTCGGCGACACCAAGGGCCTGGCCATGCCGCTGGTCCCGCTCGTGCTGTCGGTCGCAGTCCTGGTGCTGCGCATCGTCACCGCCTGAACATCCATCCCTGCCCGACCCACCACCCGATCCACCCATCCACAGGAGGAACACCATGAAGGCATTCGCCATCACCGCCCGCGACACCCAGCCCACCGTCCAGGACCTGCCGACTCCCGAGCCCACCGCCGGCGAGGTCCTCGTCGAGGTCGAGGCGGCCTCGGTCAACGGATTCGACCTGTCGGTCACCGCCGGCTACGTCTGGGACATGATCCCCGGCATCGAGTTCCCCGTCGTGCTCGGCCGCGACCTCGTCGGCACCGTCACCGCCCTCGGTGAGGGCGTCGAAGGCGTCGCGGTCGGCGACCGGGTCACCGCCGTCTTCCCCGGCATGGCGCTCGGCCCCAGGACCGGCAGCTTCACCGAGTACGTCGCGCTGCCCGCCACCGCCGTCACCGCTGTCCCGTCCGGAGTCGACTCCCAGCAGGCTGCCGTCATCGGCCTGGCCGGCGTCGCCGCCTCAGACGCGCTCGAGGCACTCGACATCCAGGCCGGTGAGACGGTGCTCGTCTCCGGAGCCACCGGGGGCGTCGGCTCCATCGCCACCCAGCTCGCAGCGGCAGCCGGTGCCACTGTCATCGGGACCGCCCAGCCCGGTCAGGAGGAGGCCTACGTCCGCAGCCTCGGCGCGGCGCACACCCTCGACTACACCGGCGACGTCGCCGCCGCCATCGAGGCCATCGCGCCGCAGGGCGTCGACAAGATCGTGCACGCCGCCGGCGACCCCAGCGCGCTCGCCACCGTCCTCAAGCCCGGCGGCGCCGCAGCCTCGACCCTCGGTGCGAGCGCCGAGCAGTTCGGCCGCGACGACGTCACCGTCGCCACGATCATGGCCGACGCCACCGCCGAGAAGCTCGCGGCGCTGCTCGAGCGGGTAGCCAGGGGTGAGCTCCGCGTCAACGTTGAGACCGCCATCCCCTTGGGGCGCGCGCCCGAGGCGTTCGCGGCCTTCGCCGACGGCACCCTCGGCAAGGTCCTCATCACCCGCTGAACACCTACACGAAACCAGGAGCTCCAACTCATGAACGTGACCGTCTTCGGCGCCACCGGCGCCATCGGATCACTCACCGTCACTGAGCTGCTCGACCGAGGCCACACCGTCACCGCCTACGCCCGCAACCCCGACAAGGTCCCGCCCGGTTGGGCCGACCGGGTCCGCGTCGTCATCGGCGAGCTGGACGATGCCGCCGCGATCGACACCGCCATCCTCGGGGCTCACGCCGTGGTGAGTGCGCTCGGCCCCAGCATGGAACGCACAGCGACCGGGCTGCCCCTCGTCGTGGGCATCGGCCACATCCTTGATGCCATGGGGCGCCACGGCGTACGGCGCTACGTCGGTCACGCAACCCCGGCGATCCTCGACCCACGCGAGCGGCCGACGCTGGTCACCAGGTTCACGACCTTCATGCCTCGCACCTTCATGCGGCGCGCCTACGACGAGATCACCGGGATGACCGACCTGGTCATGGCGTCCAACCTCGACTGGACGATCGTCCGCTTCATCGCCCCCAAGGACACCCCCAAGAAGGGCACCCCCCGGGTCGGGTTCTTCGGCACCGACAAGCTCGGCTTCGCCATCGGCCGCGCCGACATCGCCGCCTTCACCGCTGGGCAGGTCGACGACACCACCTATGTCCACCGCGCCCCCGCCATCAGCAACTGACAACTACAAAGGAACTCAACTCATGACCATCGCCATCGTCGGCGCCACCGGACAGCTCGGCGGCCTCACCATCGACGCGCTCCTCGGGCGCGGCATCCCCGCAGGCGACATCCTCGCCCTCGGTCGAAACGCCGATCGCCTCAGCGCCCTCGCCGACCGAGGAGTGCGCACCGCTGCTCTCGACCTCGACGACGTCGAGGGCACCACAGCCGCACTCGCCGACGTCGACAGGCTGCTGCTGATCTCCGTCGGGGCACCCGGGCAAGCCCTCGGACCGCGCCGCAACGCCATCGAGGCAGCCCGCCGCGCCGGCGTCGGACACATGATCTACACCTCCGCGCTGCAGGCGCCGACCACCATCCTCGGCCTCGCTGCCGAGCACAAGGCCACCGAGGAGCTCATCACCGCCTCTGGCATCCCGGCGACCTTCCTGCGCAACGGCTGGTACACCGAGAACCACCAGCAGGACTTCGCTGCCGCCCGGGACCAGGGGGTCATCGCCAACAGTGTCGGCGACGGGCGTCTCGCGACCGCACCCCGCAAGGACTTCGCCGAAGCCGGCGCTGTGGTGCTGACCAGCACCGGTCACGAGGGGCAGGCCTACGAGCTCTCCGGTGACACCGCATGGAGCTACGAAGAGTTCGCCGGCGTCGCCGGGCAGGTGCTGGACCAGCCCGTGCGCTACCAGGCACTGACCCCCGAGCAGGAGCACGACCAGATGCTCGCGTTCGGTCTCGACGAGGGGACCGCCGGCTTCATGGTCGCCCTCCACGGCAACATGCGCGACGGCGCCCTCGCACCTACCCCGGGCGACCTCGCCCGCCTCATCGGTCACCCCACCGAGCCCCTGGCGACTACCTTGCGCACGTGGGTCTGACCACTCAGCCGTCGGCGACAGGTTCACGCTCGGAATGACTCCTCTGATGCTTGTCGCCGCTGCGACTGCGGCCTCATCCGATGACCCTGCAGCACGGTTGTCGCGGCGTCTTATGCGGGCGCTGTTGCTGTGAAACGTGTTGGACAGCGACTGGCGCTAGAAGTCGTCGGCTGGACCCTTCTGGTTGCTGGATTCGTCGCTCTGGCCGTTCCCGGTCCGGGGACCCTGATGATCTTCGCGGCGGTAGCGATCCTGGCCCGGCAGTACGAATGGGCGGAGCGACGTCTCGAGCCGCTCAAGCAGCGTGCCTTGGCCGGTGCAGCGCGTAACGTCGAGACTTGGCCCAGGATCGCTTCGTCCACCCTGCTGGCCGTCGGAGTCCTGGCGTGCGGACTGCTCTGGGTGTCGGGTCCCCCGGTTCCCCCATGGTGGTGGTTCTCCCACCGCAGCTGGCTCCCCGGCGGCCCCGCGGCAGGCATCTCGCTCGTCATGTCGGGGCTCGTGGCCCTGGGGTTGATCGCGTGGAGCTATCGGCGTTTCCGCCGAGCGAGTGTGGCGCCTCTCCCGAGCGGACCTGGCCATGCGTGCGACGAGTGATCGTGACGGCATGGATCCGACGACGTGAGCAGCTTGGCGCCCGCGATGTCACCCACGAAGCGGGGCTCGGACGGCCGCCTCGAACGGCAACGCCGCGGGACGTGCCCTTGTACGTACAGCGCTCGATTCCGCGCCCGCTCGTTACAAGCGTGGTACACATGGCCGAAGGTCCTCGACGTTTGCGCAGGTCAGCATGGGTAAGTCAGTCAGTATTACGACATATAGTCACTTGTGCACGTAAAGCTCGAACTCAGCGTTCGAGAACGAGGGCCTCGGCGACGCCGGGGCCCTCGTTCCATTCGAGTTGGCGCCGGAACCTGAGCTCTGTGGGCACCTGCCACTCCCCCGCGACCTGCAGTCAAAGCGCACTCTCATGCCGATGTGCGGGCTCTTCTAGACCGTCGGCGGATCACCGGTACGCCGCCCCATGATGACGGTCCCGTCACCAATGCCTGGACCTAGGACGTGCCAGCCTTCGGACGCGTAGAGCCGCCTCGCCGGGTCTGAAGGATCTGAAGACGTCATCAGGAGCAGACGCTCATGGGGAAGACCTTCAAGGAGGACGTGCATGAGTCCTCGACCAATACCCCGACGCCGAGCAGTGTCGAGCACCCCGATACTGACCAACTCGAAGTGTCCTCCCAGCCAGGCATCGGCGACCTCATGCTCCAGCACCCTGAGCGCGTTGTCGGTCCACCACTGGCCGTGCTCACCCGTGTAGCCGTAGGCGAAGCCGACGAGCACGTCGGCGTCGTACGCGCGGGCGAGGCGAAATCCGTTCCGGACGCTGTGCTTGCCCCAGACGGCCCCGTGCCACGTTTCGTAGTCGGAGTAATCGCCGAAGACTGACTTGTACATGGGCCACACCGCTGCACCGTCGTTAGCGGCGGCCGAGTCATCCACACGAAGTCGCACCATGGCGTTCTTGTACCGGAAGTTGCAGCGTGCCGACAGTACCCTAGGCGAACTGAAGACGTCCTCCCTTGCCGCTGTGAGGGCATGGTCGTCGAGGAAGCGTCCTGCCGCTGCCGACTTAGTAGCCTCGCTGGTATGTCCAGCAAGTCGGAGCGGAGGGCCGCACGTGAGGCGGTTGCGGAGTATCACCAGGCTCAGTTGGCTGAACTTGTCCAACATGTCGGGGAGGCCGTTGACCGCTTTCGTGCCGGTCAGCTCGATGTCTTCGAGGTCGATCAGGTCGTCTTTCAGTACAGCCGCGCGGCGAAGGAACTCTGGAAGTTCTGCAACGCTTCGGACGTCGAGTTCACAACCAGCCTGATTGGTAACGGTCCGCCTGTCGACTGGTGGGAACGCGGCGCCCCCAGGCGCCGATGACGACGGCTGCAGAGCGGTGGCGTTGACAGCGCCTTCTGCGAGTGACGCAGTGGGGCGATGAACACTGCCCAACTCATCGTCCCTGGCGCAGACGCCAGCGCCACGCTTCGCATCGCCGTCGCGGCCTACCTTGCACGTTTCAAGGGCCAGTCCCGGATTCACACCGAGTCCGACCTACGCTCCTACCTCGGCTGGTGCGGCCGGCAAGGATTGGACCCGTTGGCGGCCCAGCGCCCCCACGTCGAGCTCTTCCTCCGCTGGATGCAGGAGGTCGGCCGATACAAGCCCTCCACCGTCTCGCGTCGGCTATCGGTGGTCGCCGGCTTCTACCGCACCTGCGTCATCGACGGCCTCCTAAAGCACTCGCCAGCGGAGTACGTGCGCCGTCCCCGCGTCTCCACGGAGTCACCCACGCTGGGTCTCAGCCACCTCCAGCTCGAGGCCATGCTCACCGCCGGCAGGAAGTCGGCCAACATCAACGACTTCGCCCTGGTGACCATGCTGGGCCTGCTCGGGCTGCGGATCTTCGAAGCGACCGGCGCCAATGTCGAGGCTCTTGAGGAAGTGCACGGACATCGCGTGCTCCGCGTGTGGGGCAAGGGCGACAAGATCGCGCTGGTCCCGTTGCCACCCGCGGTGGGACGCGCGATCGAGCGCGCGGTCGACGGCCGGACCGGTGGGCCGATCCTCAGAAGCCGCACCGGCAACCGGATGGACCGGCACTGCGCCACCCGCCGGCTGCGAGCCCTCGCCCGGGTCGCGGGAATCGCCACCGATCGGATGCACCCGCACATGCTCCGCCACACCTTCGTCACCACCATGCTCGACGCCGGGGTCGACCTGCGTGACGTCCAGATCGCGGCCCGGCACGCCGACCCGAGAACCACCATGCGCTACGACCGCGCCCGCAAGAACCTCGACCGACACCCCAACTACGTCCTGGCGGCCTACATGGCGTCCGGCACCTGACCCGGTCAGCGGCATGGTCGGGCGGTTTCGACCAGCCTGTGCCTTTTGTATACGGGCTGCGCGAGACTCCATGTCATGACGTTCGCTGAATCGGTTGCTTGGCCCCACCGGACTGCGCGTGCCTCCATAAGACCAGCCACACGAAGTGATGCAGAGGTCATCTGGGCCATCCGCCGAAGGCCAGGGGTCTCCGACTTCCTGACCGGTTTGCCAGGTGAACTGGGCCCGTGGACGGACAGATTCGTCGAGGCGGAGCGCCTCGCCAGCACTTTGGTCGTGGAGGTCGGCGACCAAGTGATTGGGGACCTCCTGCTGGTGCGCGAGAACGCCTATTCACAGGCTGAAGTACGCGAACAAGCCCAGGGCGTAGCGGCGGAAATCGGTTGGGTCGTTAGCCCCGACTGGCAAGGACGCGGCCTGGCCACCGAGTCTGTGTCGGCCCTCCTCGACATCTGCTTCGGTCACCTCGGGCTGCATCGCGTTGTCGCCGGATGCACCGTCGAGAACAGAGCTTCTTGGCGGCTGATGGAGCGACTAGGCATGCGACGAGAGGCGCACACGGTGCAATCCGGACTGCACCGCGATGGAACATGGCACGACGGATACATGTATGCCATGTTGCGCGCGGAATGGGTCAAGGTGACGCACATCCACGACCGCCTGCGTCCGTCGCCCTGACGCGCCCGAAACTCGGCATGACCGGGCGATTCCAACCAGCTCCTCAGAGCGCATGTCTTCATGAACGTGCCGACAGGTCCCTACGCCGCGGGCGCGGCACGTCCTAGGGCTCGCCCGTGCCTAGTCCGACTGGAGGGAGTTGTCCCAGAAGACGCGGGCCATCTCCTGGAACTCCGCGAGCAGGTGGTTGCGACCCGTGTAGGCCGCGAACGTGGCGAGCAGTAGGCGAGGTCCCGCCCACGAGCCCGTGGAGTGAAGGCGGACCATCCAACCGGGGGCGTTGCCGCTGAGGTCATCTTGAACGAGGGCGGCCAGGGACACGGTCAACGGTCTAGCAAGCTTGACCAAGAAGTCCGGTCGAGGAACCGACGCGCCCAGCTCCCAACGAGATATGCGCTCCCCACCGGCGGCACCAACAAGACGCGCCAACTCATGCTGGGTCAGGCCCGCCTTCTCGCGGGCGGCGCGCAGCGCTGAGGGGTCGATTCCGGAAACCATCGCTGACAGACACTAGTCGGAGCAAGCGGGAGCCGCCGCCGCGAACCTCCTCGTCATTGAGCGACCGGAACTCTTGTTTCGTTACGCAATGTAATGTTGTTGGACGTGCCAGCGACGGAGGGCCTCCCTATGTGGCAGTCGGACCGGGTATGACAGTCGGGCCGACGCTGCGCGTCTTTGCGGTCTTGCTGTTGGTTACGCCTTGACGGCGCTCAACGCAGACGATCGTCGCGACGTCCGTTGCCGAAGATCGTCTCGCCAGACGTCGCCGCCGAGTTGTGCGACGCCCTCGCGCCGCCATGCATCATCTTCGAGATCAGCCTGCCGATGGTGCCCGTCGCGTTCGTGGTCACGCCTTTCATTGGGGCTAGGCGGCCGGTGCTCTTCTCCAATCTGACCGGCCTGATCGCGGGCTTTGCCATGTTCGGCTCCTTTGTGCTGATCCCGATTTTCGCCGAGACGCCGCAGGGGCTTCCTGACTCGCTCGCACGCCTGGTCGGATACGGGTTCGGCGCGAGCACGACGACCGCGGGGCTCTATCTGTTACCTGGCGCGCTCGCCGGGTTCGTCTCCGGTCCGCTCGCCGGCGTGCTCGGCCGGCGCTACGGGTCGAAGTGGCCGATGGCGCTCGGGATGGCGATGGCTTCAGTCGGGCTCGCCATGTTCGCCCTCTGGCACGACCATCCCTGGCAGATCGTGCTGGGCATGATCGTGCTCGGCAGCGGTATCCCCTTCACCTTTGCGGCGATGGCGAAAGTCATCGTCGACTCGGTGCGGCCTAGCGAGACCGGAGTCGCGACGGGCATGAACACCGTGATGCGCACCGTCGGCGGCGTGATCGGCGGCCAGGTCGGGGCGGCGATCCTGACCGCCGACACGATCCGAAGGACGAACATCCCGGCCGAGTCGGCCTTTGTAACCGCCTTCTCGATCGGAGCGGCAGCCGCGTTCGTCGCAGTGTTCGTCGCCCTCCTCGTCACTCCGCGCCTACCGCAATCGCGGCTCGTCCCCGTCGCAGAGGCAGTCGAATGAGCGGACCGGAACCTGCTCGGCTAGCAGCGCATCTTGAGCGGCTCGTCCTGCTCCTCGTCCACCCCCGAGGCCAGTTCCAGGAGGCTGACGAGCGCCCGCTCTCCTGGACGCAGCGGCTCGCGCTCGCGGTCGCCGTCGACGAGTCGCCGCTTCGCCTCGGCGCGCTTGCGGCCCGGATGGGAACGACGGATGCCACCGCCAGTCGTACGGTCGATTCGCTCGCCTCCATTGGACTGCTCCGGCGCGAGCCGGACGACTCGGACGGCCCGAGGCGTCCTCGTCCTCCCCACCCCCGAGGCAGTGACCCTGCTTGCCGAGCGGCGGCAACGGCTCGTCGATGCGCTTGCGAGTGGCCTTTCGCGTATGCCCGAGGAGGATGAAGCCAGGCTTGTCACGCTCCTCAGCGAGCTGAACAAGGTGCTATTGACGTTGGCGCAATCGCCGCGGGTCCCCGCGCAGGGGAGGACGTCCTCGTAGCTGAACGCCCCTCGAGGGCCGACATCGCTCGGCTGTTACCAACGGGATACATATCGCCCGAACGAATCGGAGTTCGCGCAGTTCACCACGGGTCAGTCAGTCAGTACTACGGCCTGTAATCATCGGACGCAGAGCTCGAACTCGCGGTTTGAGAACGATCCCCGGCACGCAGGAGCCCCTCATCGCACGTAAAGCGACGACGCGCCCGAGCTCAGGCCTCGCAAGAGCATGCCCAGGTGTCAGCAGTCCGTGCAGAGGGCCTTCCCGTTGGTGACCGCCCTCGTGTCGGTGCAGCACGTCGTGTCCTCGGGTGCGGCATGAGACGAGCCGGCCGCCCGTCGCGGGAGGATCCTCAAACTCGACTCCCCCAATCAGTGGTGTGGGGGAAATCGCGTGCCGTTCTCAACCACCTTCCTCTCTCTATCTGACGTGTTCCGAACCGGTAGCGTTCACGCAGCAGAGCGGTCCTGAGGGGTCAAGTGAGTTCCGCGACGAGATTCGTAATGTGACGAAGCAATGGGACCGCGATCGACTGCTCCTCGACCGAGAGGGATGTCCAGGCCACCGAAAGTCGGTCGGCGACCAAGCCACGCTTCGCAGCCAAGAGCCGCTCTCCGCGTTCGGTGAGGGTGAGCACGCGCCGGCGTCGATCATCCTCGGCCGGGATGCGGCGCAGGAGACCGGCAGCTTCTAGCGTGGCCGCCTGTTGGGTCACCGTCGGTTGACTCAGCAGCGTGTACGCCGAGATGGCGCCGACACCCTCGCGACCGCACGCCTGCACGGCGTCGAGCAGGACCAGTTGCGGCACAGTGACGTCGTCAAAGAGCGGCTGCAAACGTCCCCTCGTTCTGCGAGCAACCGCGAGCAACGCCAGCACCGCATCGGCGAATTGCCCCCCGTCACCGGTCGCCGCCTGGTTCCGTCCGTTTCCAGCACCGACCCCTTTATTACCAACAGCCATGCGTACTCCCGTAAGTCAATGGCCCATGACAAAACCGGCGCCGGAGGCAGATCGGCCGCTTCGTCCGGCCGCCACGCTACCGGCCCGCAGCCGGCGGGCAGCTGCATTGCCGAAGGAACGGCCGGGCCGCATGTCTACCTGCCCATTGGGCAATGTTGCTCGATGGGCAGAGCTGGGCATACTGAGGCAATGGATCGTGGTTTGCGAGACCTCAAGCGTGAGGCGACAAGACAGGCGCTGGCTCAAGCGGCTTTCGAGTTGGCCCGCGAGCGAGGGCTGTTCGGGTTCGTGACAACGGACGTGGTGGAGCGGGCGGGATACTCGCGGCGAACGTTCGCGAACCACTTTTCCTGCAAGGAGGAAGCAGTCGCTTCGGTCGCGTTCGGTGGTGTCGACGACGCCAGCGCGATCCTCGCCGGCCTACCTGCGGACCTGCCCCTGCTCGATGCTCTGTTGGCGGTGATGCGGGATCAGTTCGCCGCGGACACGCTGGTCAGGATGCGCGAACTGATGGCGATGGCGCGGCATTACCCGACCCTGGAACCCTACGTCCTGGGCGTTCAGCAACGCATGCGCCACACCGCACAGGAACTCTTGGGATCCGTGGCCGGGGACCGGTACCCCGCCATCTACGTACCGCTGCTGTTTGGCGCCGTGTACGGCGCCGTGATGGCCGCCCTAGAGGGAACCCTCGACGTGCACCTGGACGGCGAGAACGACCTCAGCCCCGTGTCGATGGACTACGACTCGTTCCTCGACCTCACCTTCGACTACCTACGCCACGGCCTCTAGCCAGCGACTCCACGCCCTCTAGGAGAACCAGACCGATGTCAACCTTCCTGTACCGGCTCGGAAGAACCGCGTTCGGCAAACCGTGGCTGTTCGTCGCCGGCTGGGTCGCAGTCCTCGCGGTGGTCGTTGGTGGCATGGCAATCAACGGGGTAAGCGTCAGCTCCGAGATGAAGATCGAGGGCACCGAGGCCCAGACCGTGCTCGACCGCGTGGCCGATGAGCTCCCCGAGGCCTCGGGAGGCCAGGCCAGCGTGGTCTTCACCGTGCCGGACGGCGAGCGCCTCGACACTCCGGAGCGACTCGCGGTCATCAGCGGCACCGTCAGCGACGTCTATGACCTCGAGAAGGTCGTCAACCCCCTCGACGCCGCGCTGGGTGCCGCCGAGCAGGGAGGACCGGGCACCCCCCAGGAGAATGCACCGGGCGATCCCCCAGCCGGGTCGGACCAAGAACCGGCACAGGAGCAGGGGCCTCCGTACCAGCCGCTGCTGGTGGACGGGGAACCGGTGCCCGGCGTGCTGGTGTCCTCGGACGGGCAGGTCGCGCTGTTCCAGTTTCAATTCACGGTCGCCGCAACCTCACTGACAGATGACGACGTCACCTCGGTGGTCGAGGTGGTGGAACGCGCCGAGCAGGGAACGGGGATGACCGTTCTACCGAGCGACTCGCTCAAGGCCCTCGAGATCCCCATCGGCATCGGCGAGGTGATCGGTCTCGCCGTCGCCGCCCTCGTGCTGGTGCTCACCCTGGGTTCCCTTGTCGCCGCCGGCCTGCCCCTGATCACCGCACTGGTCGGCGTCGGCATCGGCGTGGGCGGCGCATACGCGCTCTCGAACGTCGTCGAGATGAACTCCGCCACTCCCGTCCTCGGCCTCATGGTCGGGCTCGCCGTCGGCATCGACTACGCACTGTTCGTCGTCAACCGGCAGCGACGACTGATCCTCGACCAGGGACTCACCGCTCAGGAGGCAGCCGGCAGAGCAGTCGGCACCGCGGGCAGTGCCGTGTTCTTCGCCGGCCTGACCGTCCTCATCGCGCTCACCGCGCTCACCGTCATCGGCATCGCAGTGCTGTCCACGATGGCACTGGTCGCCGCGTCCACGGTGGCCCTGGCCGTCCTCATCGCCCTGAGCCTTCTGCCGGCGCTGCTCGGTCTGGTCGGGGAGCGGATCTGCTCCGACAAAGCCCGAGCCCGACGCCGCACCAAGGTCGAGGCCGAGTCGCACGGCGTCGCTGACCATTGGGTCAAGGGTGTGATCAGGTTCAGGTGGCCTGTCATCGCCGGTGTGGTCGCGATCCTGGGCGTGATGGCGATCCCCGCAGCCAGCATGCACCTGGGGATCCCTTCCGGCGCGACCGCCAACCAGGACACAGCCGCCCGCCAGAGCTACGAGGCAGTGTCCCAAGGCTTCGGCGAGGGATTCAACGGCCCCCTCCTGGTCACCGCCGAGCCCGTCGGCACCTCAGGCCGCGTCACGCCCGAGCTGACCGCGAAACTAATCGGCGAGTTCCAGGACCGAGGCGACATTGTGCTGGCCGCCCCCGTTGGCGTCAACGAGGCTGGCGACCTGGCTGTGTTCAGCATCATCCCCGCCTCCGGACCCGATGACGAGGCCACCAGCGACCTCGTCAAATCGCTACGCGAGCCCGGCAACGCCATCGCCCAGCGCAACCAGGTGCAGTTGGGCGTGACCGGGTTCACCGCCATCCGCATCGACATGTCCGACAAGATCGCCGGCGTTCTTCCCCTCTATCTCGGCATCATCATCATCCTTTCCATCCTGATCCTGATGCTGGTCTTCCGCTCGGTCGTGGTCCCAATCAAGGCCACAGCGGGCTTCCTGCTCAGCATCCTGGCCACCTTCGGTGCCACCACTGCCGTCTTCCAGTGGGGCTGGCTCAGCGGCCTCTTCGGGTTCGACACCGGCGGCCCGCTGATGAGCTTCATGCCGATCATCGTGACCGGCATCCTCTACGGACTCGCCATGGATTACGAGGTCTTCCTGGTCTCCTCGATGCGCGAGGCGCACATCCACGGCCAAGCAGCCCGCCAGAGCGTCGTCCACGGGTTCGACCAGGCCAGCCGGGTCGTGGTCGCAGCCGCCATCATCATGGTCGCAGTGTTCTCCGGCTTCATCTTCAGCCACGACATCATGATCAAGCAGATCGGCTTCGCCCTCGCCGCCGGCATCCTCATCGACGCCTTCCTCGTCCGGCTGACCCTCGTCCCGGCGCTCATGGCCGCCTTCGACGAGCGAGCATGGTGGCTGCCCCGCTGGCTCGACCACCTACTGCCGGACCTCGACATCGAGGGCGACAAGCTCTTGGCCATGCTCAACCAGCAGGCCGAACCCACCGACCGAGAAGACAACGACATCCGCAGCCGATGAGAAGGCTGACGCACCCAGAGCCGATCGCTCCTGACACACTTTGGAGCCATCACCAGACCGACCCGGGCACGGTCAAGCGCGGTAGACCATCAACGTCCTGGCCCCTCGGCTACCCAAGATCCCGGCGGCCATCAAACCAGCAATCCAGCATTCCCTCCATCTCTCCGCGCAGGATCGCGATGAACGTCGACGTCTCGGCTAATCAGAAGGCCGCTACGGCCGTGCCCACCGAGCCGTCGCGGCCTCGCGTGCCAGCTCGCCATGCTGGATCTGGTCGAGGCCACGGCCGCTACGCGGGCTCGACCGGGGCGGCCTCCACTGCGGCCCCCATGCGTGAGAACCGGGATCCAGGCAGCGACGATCATGTTGCCGACATCGCCCTCACGGACGCGGTAGGGGTCGCCCTGCCCTGGGTTCGCGCTCCTCGACCATCATCCGCGTCGCGGCGAATGGGCGCAACCGCCCCCGGGATGGCGGCCGGGCTGCCCCGTCGCCCTCTGCGATCGCGCGGCGGCGTAGCGACAGGGGGTCGTCGGTGAGCAACAGCCGAACACCTGACCAACACCCGTGATGCCTCGGGCCTGTTCACCTCACGCGGCTGCGCTCAGTGACGCGGAACAGGTCTCGCTATCGTCCTGCCGCGGTTCGACATCATCTGCTCACGATGACCCAACGACGCCCCCGGGTGCGGCCCATGGACGGACGGCCGCCACCTTGAGCCTGCCTGGAGGGCCGCAGCCTCCTCGCTGCTCACCGACCTCGCCCGCGCGGTGCGAGATCCGCCCCCGTGCGGGTCTTGCACCGCGCGGGGCTACGTCTGCCGCACCCGGGACGATCGGTCCCCAAACGACCGGGTTGCCGATTCTCTGGCGGCGATCGTTCGCCTCGCACGCAGCCATCGACGGCCGGCTTTAAGAGGCGTCAGAAATGACCGGCAAACCCCAGACCCTGGAGGGCTCCGAAGCATCGGCGCCTTCTCAATGCCGACGCCACACCTGGCGGCTCCAAGTCCGCACCCGGCCAGGACGGGTCTCGTTGACGTGTACTGGATCGCGTTCGCTCAGGTATGCCTCAAGGTCGGCAAGCCCGCGGGCGAGGTCTCGGCGCAGCCGTCGTTCAGCAAGGAAACGCAGGCGGGGCGGGGGGTGTTCGCGAACCCACTCGCCATAGACGAGCCGACCCACGTACCAGCATCCGCCGTAGGCAACGAGGCCCGCCACGAGCGTCCACCACACGACTGCCAGCACATCACACAGCGCCGTCGCCAGATGTTGCCAAGCCAACCCGTTCAGGTTCCAGTATCTCACTTCGCCCACCTCCAGTCGGGCGGCCGAACCCGGGATCACAATCACCCGGTACGTAGCGGTGGCGTTCAGCCTACGCCGAGATACATAGGAGGAAAAGGGTTCCGTCGTGCGGGGCCACCCAGCGCCCCTCCTCGGCGCCGCCAGTGGCGGGCTGCCGGCCGGCGACGGCGTTCGATCCGACCGATCACGGTTGGCTCATACCACCCATGGTCCCAGCGGCGACTCATCTCAGCAGAGCACATCGAGCAGGGACTGATACCCGGGCGATGGCATGTTCGTGCGGATGCAATGAGAGGCCCGAAGATGCGGAATGCCGACGTGGGGCCTCACCCGGGACAGATTGCCTAGTCTGATCCGAAGCGCTCATCGAGCCTGCCGTTGAAGCTTTTCAGCAGGTCCGCGAAGGCCGTCCGGTCGGAGTCTGTCCAACTCGAAAGGAGGTCGGCGAGGAGCTGACGTCGTCTGGCGAGCAGGCTGTTGATGACCTCGACACCTTGATCGGTCAGGCCGTAGATGGCCACGCGGCCGTCTCCGTCGAACGATGCACGCTCAACCAGTCCCTCCCGTTGCAGGATCCGGACCTGGCGAGTGATGGTGGACGCGTCGAGGTGAAACTGGTCGGCCAAGGCACTCGGACGTTGGGGGCCGACCTCGTGCAGCCGCGCGAGCACCGAGTACCCAGCACGGTCGATGGAGAGCGCGGGCCCTCCGCCCAGCTGGACCTTCTGGGCACGCCGAACCACCAGCGTGAGTTCCCGTTCGATGTCATCAACCGCGTCGCGGCTTCCGGGCCGTGCAGCCTTGCCTCCATCCTGACCCGCGACCGTGTTGCTGCTCACTGACCCGGGACGATTCGCGCGTCGAGGAGATGCCGGCACCTGCCCACTGTAGATCCGTACGGGGGATGTGAGTCGGCGCAAGCCGGCAGGTGGAAGAAGAGGCTCTCCCAGTCAGCAAGCCCCGTCGGGTGCTTGCAGGGCTCTCGAAGACGGCGTAACGTCAAAGTCCTTGGCAAAGCCAAGCATCAGGGCTTGACTTGAAGGTCGTCGACCGAGGTGACGACAGTGGACCCGGACATCCCTCAGCGGCTATCACGCCAGTTGTTGGACGAATGCTGCGACGCGGCGCACTGGCTGGCGTGGAACGCCTTGACCGGCTTGGTCGCCATGGGTCTCTCGACAAGCGGACACGTGCTGACGCCCGAGGAGTGGGCCCTTGCGGTGGGCCCCGCCCCGCGGCGGGGCGATAAGCGGCTAGCTCGAGAAGCCAAGGAAGGCATCCGGCAGATCGAGTCGTTCCTCGGCAACGCCGACCCCGTGACTCCGCCGACGATGGTCCGACCACCGCAATCGCGGCCCCCCGCAGCGCGACGCGATCGGCGACGCCGCGAGTCGAGTCGACGACGGGCTCCCCACTGACCGCCGCCGGACCGCTTGGACGGGTGACGTGGGCCGCCTCTCCCAACCCTCTACGACGATGTGAACAGCCAAGACAGGAAGTGGTCGATGAAGCAGGCACGCCCCCCGAGGTCGCAGTCGCAGAACGGTCGAAGCGAAACTCCTTCCGCGTCTCCTGGGGTAATCGGAACCCAACCCGAGATGCCGCACCTGACCCACCGGCAGATTGTCACGGTGCTCGTCGGATTGATGCTGGGAATGCTCGTCGCCGCGTTGTCGCAGACGATCGTGGCGACAGCTCTACCGACGATCGTCGGTGAGCTGGGCGGGCAGGACCAACTGGCCTGGGTGGTCTCGGCGACACTGCTGACCGCGACCGCGTCCACACCCATCTGGGGAAAGCTCTCTGACCTCTACGGCCGCAAGATCATGTTCCAAGCGGCCATCGCGATCTTCCTCGTCTCCTCCCTCGCAGCAGGTTTCTCGCAAAACATGGCCCAGCTCGTTTCGTTCCGAGCGGTGATGGGTATCGGTGTCGGCGGCTTGATGGCCTTGTCCCAGGCCATCATCGGTGACGTCGTCAGTCCGCGGGAGCGCGGGCGGTACCAGGGCTACATCGGTTCGGTGTTCGGGCTCGCCACGGTGGCGGGGCCGCTGTTGGGTGGCTTCCTGGTCGAGCACCTGTCGTGGCGTTGGTGCTTCTGGGTCGGGATCCCGATCGGGATCGTCGCGCTCGTGGTGACCGAACGGGTTCTCCAGCTCCCGTTCCCGCGCCGCCGCCATGCCATCGACTGGCTCGGCGCTTTCTTGATCGTGGCCGGGGTATCCGCCCTGCTGCTCGTCCTGTCGCTTGGCGGCAAGGAGTTCGCCTGGAACTCCGCATGGACCTATGGCTTGACCGCCGCAGCGATCGTCCTCCTCGCCCTTGCTGTGGTCCAGGAACGCCGAGCTGCCGAGCCGATCATGCCGCCACGCCTGTTCGCCAACCACACCTTCGTGATCACGAGCCTGGCCGGCTTCGTCATCGGGGTGGCCATGTTCGGCGCCATCATCTTCCTGCCGCAGTACCTCCAGATCGTCAAGGGCGAATCGCCGACCGCCTCCGGTCTGCAGACACTCCCCCTCATGGTGGGACTGCTGCTCACCTCGATCGGATCCGGTCGGATCATCACCCGCACCGGTCGCTACAAGATTTTCCCCGTCGCCGGGATGTTCATCGCCGCCATCGGGCTGGCATTGATGAGCACGCTGGACGTGGACACGTCGCTGTGGGTCGCCGGGATCTACATGTTCGTGACCGGCTTCGGGATCGGCATGACGATGCAGGTGCTGGTACTCGCCACCCAGAACGCCGTACCCCACGACGACCTGGGAGTGGCGACCTCAGGCGCGACATTCTTCCGTTCCCTGGGCGGCGCGATGGGTGTCGCCATGTTCGGCGCCCTGCTTACGCACCGCCTCCGCGACACCATCCCGGCCCACCTCGCCTCAGCCGGCATCACACCCGACCAGATGCCGCAGGGATCACCCACCCAGGCCACCCCCCAACAGATCGATCAACTACCTGACGCCATCCACGCCGCGGTCACCGGTGGTTTCGCGGAAGCGCTCCAGACGACCTTCCTCGCCGCCGTGCCCTTCGCCCTCGCCGGATTCGTGATCCTCCTCTTTTTGCACGAGACACCACTGCGACACAGCCGCGGGACCGCCCGCGAGGACGACAGCCGCGGAGCCGGGAGTCTCGTGGCCGATACCTCTACCCACGGCGAGTGATCCCGCTACCCACAGCGCAGCCCGGTCAGGTCGGTCACCCTCGAAGCGCCTCTGAGGCGCCCCGGAGGCGTTCGGTCAACGTGAACTCGAGCTCAGGGAGGGCCGACGCCGCTTTCGCGGCGTCGCGAACCCGTTCATGCGCTGACCTCTCGCGAGCGGTAGCCGCTTTCGCCACGGAAGTCCAAGCGTTCGCGGTGGCGCTGGCCGAACGCGCAAGGGCGGCAGTCGCCTCATCCCCGGTCATCTGCGCGATCTCGGAGGCACCCTGCTCCAGGAGCCGACGGAAGAGACCACCGGCGGTTCCTGCCTTCTCGATGAACGCGCCGAGGCTGAACAACATGAGTTCCAGCTGCTCGTCGTCGTGTTGCATCCAGCCCGCGATGTCCTCGGCGAAAGCAGTCGCTGCCGCAACCCCGGCACTGTGGACCTCCTCCTGGGTGCCGCGGAGCCCTCCAGCAGCGTCACCCGGCGCGGGGTGTAGGTCGTCGAAGATGCCGGCAGCGGTGGCCGGCTCGTTCATGGACCGGGCTGACTGAGCGAACGCGCCAGCGGCGGCGGATGCCAGATCCGGAAGCTCAGTGGGCCACGTGATGTCGTACATGGTGTGTCGGGTGGGCTGCGGGAACGAGGTCGAGGAACGGGCCCGGGCGAGGGCGTCGTAGTGAACCTGTTGGATGTCTTCGCGATCGTTGTCGACCACAAGAGCTACCTGGGCGTCGTCGTCGTACCCGATGACCACGATGTCGTGGCGACTCATCGAGAGCTTCACTCGCAGGTAGGCAGTTCAGCGATGTCGGCCCACACCATCACCGGTCGGCCTTGGTCGACCTCCGAGCGCACCCAGGACCACCCCTCGGTGGGGTCGTCGGTGGCCCGCTGCTGGGCGGTCCCGCCGAGCCGGCGAGGTAGGTCCAGTTCGAGTTCACCGCCGCGGCCAACCAGGTATAAGGGGGGGAACAGGTTGGGCGAGCGTACGTAGGACAGACCGAGCGCGCCGCCGAGGGTGAAGACCAGGCCTTCGATGGGAGGGCCGTCCCATCCGAGTCCGGCCCATTCCAGGAGGTCTCGTAGGGCGCCGGAACCGCAGTGTCCACCCGTCCGATGCGGATACGGCGACACCTGGACGGACGCACGGCTGGTCGTCATCTGGTCTTCCTCGGGCGTCGAGATCTGCGTAGGGCGGGGGGTGCCCGTCGGTCGTCGGGCCGTGCGTTCACGGCTGCGGCCACGGGACGGTTCCCGGGTCTCCGGCCTCGGCTGCGGTATCGGTGATCGCGCTTGTGGAGGTGTTCTCCTGGGTTCGTGCGTACGCGGTCGCGAAGTGGCCGACGTCGACGAGCACGAACACGGCGGTCGAGGTGAGCACAATCTGCCCCTCCGGGTCGGCGATGCTCGCTTCGACCTCGAGCCGGCGCTCCTTGCGGCCGGTGAGGTGGGCCTCCAACCGGTACGGGACGTCGAGGAGCACTGGACGCAAGTATTCGATCTCAAGGCGTCGAGTGACCGCGGGGCCGCCCACCAGGTACTGGAGAAAACCGTAGAGGTCGTCGACGACCGTCGCCAAGGCCCCACCATGAGCGATACCCGGTGCGCCTTCGTGCCGATGGTCGAAGGTGTGTTCAGCGACCACGCCCTGCCCGGCACGTCGCACCTCGAGACGGTGGCCATGCGGATTGTCCTCGCCGCAGCCCAGGCAGTTGGCGTGGTGCGAAGGAAGACGAGTTCCGTCCTCTCGAGGACGGAACTTCTCAGCGAACGTCGCGATCAGCTCATCAAGACGACTCACTGCGCCCTGCCGCCCTCGCGGAAACCGACCGCACCAATGGTCTCGACGGCGTCGATCGTGTCGATCCAACGCTCCAGGACAAGCCGTTGCGCATCAGAAGGGTGAGGGACCAGCATCCCGCTCACGCCCCGGCCTCGCAGGAGATCCAGAGTGAGTTCAACCAGTAGCGGGTCCGTCGTGATCCATGCGCGACAGACGTCGCGAAGATCGGCGCGCACGCGTTCCTCGGCCGGCACCAGGTGCTTGCGAAGGTCGTCGTTGGTTCGCGCCGCGGCCCACAGTTCCAACGTCGCTCCGTACAGCGGCCCGGACATCGCCTCCGCCAGGAGCTCGAGGGCCGCCAGCGCCGCCGCCCTGCTGGATTGAGCCGAGGCATCCGCCCTGTCTCCCATGCGCTTCGCAAGGCTGTCGTCAACATGCGTCAGGCGCTGCTGGGCCAGGTGCTCGACAGCCGCGACGACCATCTGGTCTCGCGTGCCGAAGTGGTGGAGCTGCGCGCCTCGCGACAAGCCGGCTCGCTCAGCTACCGCCGGCCCAGTGGTCCCCGCGTACCCCAGCTCCGCCAGGCACGCCACGGTGGTGTCCAGCAACAGCAGGCGGGTTGTCGCCGCCCGAACCTGTCGGGTCTGTTCGCCAGCAGTCACATCCGGCAGGATACATCCATGCATGTATCCAAGTTCGCGTCGCCGGACCCGATCCAGTGAGT
This sequence comes from Nocardioides sp. JS614, assembly GCF_000015265.1. Lineage (NCBI taxonomy): Bacteria > Bacillati > Actinomycetota > Actinomycetes > Propionibacteriales > Nocardioidaceae > Nocardioides > Nocardioides sp. JS614. Next base: position 2,317,543 of record NC_008699.1, on the reverse strand, counting down.
GAGCCCGACGGCACCGCCGGGCCACGCACGGAGCCGGACGAACCCGAGCTCGCGTCGCCTCATCACGTCCGTACGGAAACGTGCCCCGCGTGCCAGACCCCCTTTCCCCCACCTAGGGTGCAGACGCTTCAGCAGATGGGCCAGGAGCCCGTTCAGCGGCTCCGGTACGAGTGCAGCGCATGCGGACACGCAATCTCGGAACTTGACCGCTGATCTTGGACTCGCCGAGCCAAGCAGCTGCCGCGGAACTCTCCTCTCAACCGGCGCAGGAGCTCGCCCAGGCCGCCCAGGTCGCCCAGGCCGTCACGGCCGCTCGTCCGATTCGTGGCCACCGCGCGGGCGAGGCGTGGCGAGGCCGTCGAGGATGAGTTCGCCGACCGCGGCGGAGAAGCGCGCTGCGTCGGCGGACGGATCGGCGGACGGCCCCTCGACCGCTGCACTGAGGCCGGCGACGGTGATGGCGCCGAAGACGCTCAGGGCCACGGCGCCCGGATCGGCGACCTGGCGCAGCGACCCGTCGGCGACGCCGTCGGCCAGCAGCTTCTCGATCGGCTCGTAGAACGCGCTGCGCAACGCCACCGCCAGGTCAGGCAGCCGGGTGGCCCGACCGAGGTCGCCCACCAGCGCCCGGCACAGGAACGGGTGCGCGAGCATCACGCCCAACTGCGCGGCGACTGCCGCCTCGAGACGGGTCCGCGCGTCCTCAGCGCTCGACACCGCAACACCGACGGCCCCAGCGATCATCTCCAGCAGGTCGGTGAGGAGGAACTCCAGGACGGCGTTCTTGCCATCGAGGTGGTAGTAGATCGTGGCCTTGGGAATGCCCGTGGCCTCGGCGATGTCCTCGATCTTGGTGCCATCCAGACCGCGCTCCGCGATCAACTCGGCCGCGCCGTACAGCTGACTGGCCAGCTTCGCCGGCAGCTTCCTCATTGCCCACCTCTGCTCCCTGTCCGCCCGGACCGTTCGGTTCTCGGGGGTCGACGCCGTCCACATCGTATGTTGTACTGCGAGTACAAACCAAAGATCTAGACGATTGGTGCAGAGGATGCGGCGTGGCGCTCGGCCGGAGATCAGGGGGCCGCTGAGGTCTGCCCTCCGTGTCGGGCACCGCTTCCCAGCGATCGTGGTTCTCGGCTGGGTGCTGGCGGCCGCGGCGCTCTCGCTCCTGGTGACTCCGCTAGGGACCGTGGTCGAACGCAGCAGCACCGCGTTCCTGCCCGAGGACTCCCCGACGCTGCACGGGCTGCGGGTGATGGACACCGCCTTTGGGTCCGGCGACACCCAGTCCTACGTGTTTGTCGTCATCACCGACGACGACGGGCTGGGTGCCGCTGACCGTCGTGTCTACGCCGACCTCGTTCACGCCCTCGAGGAGGAGCCGGGGCGGGTCTCGGAGGTCCAGGACTACCTCGGCCAACCCCAGGCGCAGCGGTCGATGACCAGCAAGGACGGCGAAGCGACCTACCTGGTCGTCGGGCTGCGCTCCGCGGTCGGGTCACCGGCCTCCGATGAGGACGTGAAGTGGCTTCGCTCGGTCGTCGACGAGCTCGACGTCCCACCCGGAACCGACGTCCACGTGACCGGCGACCCAGCGATGATCACAGACCTGACCACGGCGGTGAACGACGCCTCGTTGAAGATCACCGCCGTCTCCCTCCTCCTGCTGGTCGGGATCCTGTGGCTGGTCTACCGCCGGTTCGCGACCGTGCTCGTGTCGCTGGTGACCATCGGCGTGGCCTTGTTGTGCACCCGCGGCGCCCTTGCCTGGGCAGGGGAGCATGGGCTGGCGCTGTCCACCTACACCGATGCGTTCGTCGTGGCTATCACGTTGGGCGCCGGGACCGACTACTGCGTGTTCCTCATCTCCCGATTCCGCGAGGAGTACGGCAACGGCCTCGAACCCTCCGAAGCGGTCGCCGAGTCGGTCTCCCGGGTCGGCCCAGCACTGCTCGCCTCGGCGGCCACCGTCATCCTCGGCGCCACCTGCCTGGGCTTCACCGATCTCGCCATCTTCGCCACCACCGGCCCCCCGATGGCGATCTGCGTCGCAGTCACCGTCGCGGTCAGCCTCACCTTCACCCCCGCACTGATGCGCTGGCTCGGCCCGCGAATCGGACCCGCCCCGGCAACCCGGGCGGACTCCCGTTGGGCCCGCACCGGACGCCTCGTCGCCCGCCGCCCCGCCCAGATCCTGATCGCCGGGGTGACGGTGCTGATTCTGCTGGCGTTGGTGCTGCCCACGATGCAGCTCTCCTTCGACGAACGTGCAGCCCAACCCGCCGACACCCCCAGCAACCTGGGACTTGCTGCGATGGCCGAGCACTTCCCGCCGAACCAGACGCTGCCGGACTACGTGCTCATCGGTTCCGACCACGACATGGCCAACACCCGAGACCTTGCCGTCCTGAACTCGGTCAGCGCCGCGGTAGCCAAGGTCGACGGCGCCGACCAGGTCCGCAGCATCACCCAGCCGACCGGCACATCGCTAAAGCCCGCCTCGATCGCCAACCAGCTCGGCAAGCTCGCCCAAGGACTGCGCAAGGCCGACCGCAAGCTCGAGGCCGGAGAGCCCGGGCTGGAACGACTCGCGTCGGGGGCCGGAGACCTCGGCGGCGCCCTCGACCAGGTCTCCTCCGGCGCCGGCAAGGCCCAAGACGGCGCCGGGAAGCTCAGCGACGGCACCCGCCGCATCGCCGACGGCCTCGGCCAGGCCGCCGACCGCACGAACCAGGCCGCCAGCGGTGCCCGCAGGCTCCGCGACGGTGCCGCCGCGCTGGCCGCCGGACTCAGCACCGCCCACGACCAGGTCACCCAAGCGGTCGAGGGCCTCGGCACGATCGTCGAGGCCCTTGAGGGCGACCCGCTCTGTACGGCCGACCCGACCTGCAGACGTTCCCGCGAAGGGCTGCGCACGATCTACACCGGACAGCGGGACCAGCTCCTGCCAGGCCTCGCCAAAGCGGCCGCCGGCGCCGAGCGTCTTGCTGCCGGCGACGGACGCCTCGCGACCGGGCTCGACCAGCTCGCCGCCGGACTTCGCCAGGCACAGTCCGGCAGCAACCGGATCGCCCGCGGGCAGGCCCTGTTGAGCGAGAAGCTCGGCGAACTCGAAGGAGGCACCGAGCGGCTCGCGACCGGGGCCGCCGGTATCGCACCGGGCATCGAGCAGCTCCTGACGCAGACCGAGAAGTTGAGCAACGGGCTCGAGGACTCCGGCGACTACCTCCGCGCCGTCAACCAACGTGCCGACACTCCCGAGGCCGGCGGTTTCTACCTACCCGCCTCCGCGCTCGAGAAGCCCGATTTCGCTCTTGCCCGCAACCTGTTCCTCTCCGAGGACGGAAAACTGGCCCGAATCCAGGTGACCGGCGACACCGACCCCCTCACCCCCGCCGGCCAGGAGCGCTACAACGAGATCCAGGACGCCGCCGAGCAGGCCATGAACAACACCCGCCTCGATGGCTCCACCGTCCTCGCCACCGGCGCCGCCGGCCTGGGCGCCGACCTCGCCCACTACCTTGCCGAGGATGCCGTCCTGGTAGTCGCGGCCGTCCTGCTCATGGTGCTGCTGATCCTCATCCTCACCCTGCGCGCTCTGGTCGCACCGCTCTACCTGCTCGCCTCCGTGGTGCTGTCGTGTGCGGCCGCCCTGGGGTTGACCACGCTGGTGTTCCAGCACCTGATCGGCCAGGACATCCACTTCACGGTCCCGGTCATCGTGTTCGTCCTGCTCGTCGCCGTGGGCGCGGACTACAACATCCTGCTGATGAGCCGGATGCGCGAGAGCGGGCTCGCTCTGGACCGCGATGAGGTCGCCCGAGCGGTCACCGCCACCGGACCCGTCATCACCGCCGCCGGCCTGATCTTCGCCTCCACCTTCGTCGCCCTGCTGTTCTCCCCCGTCGAGGCTCTGGCCCAGACCGGGTTCGCTGTCGCCGCAGGACTCCTGCTCGACACGTTCGTCGTTCGCACCCTCGTCGTCCCCGCCTGCGCAGCACTGCTCGAGGACCGCAGCTGGTGGCCACACCGGAACCCGGCCGCGGCATCCGCGCCGCAGCCAGGCACGACTGCCGGTGCTCGCGCATGACCCGACACCCGAAGGGGCTCCCGCCATGGACCACCAGCAGCTGACCTACAGTCCGTTTGACCCAACGGTGATCGCGGATCCCTACCCCGTGTACCGCGAGCTTCGCGACAACGCCCCCGCGTACTGGTCGCCACAGGCAAGCTCTTGGGTGCTCAGCCGCCACCAGGACGTCTGGGGAGCCCTGGCCGACCCGACGACTTACTCCTCGGCGTCCGGCATCTTCCCCACCCCACCCGGCGTGGACATGACCGAACTGTTCCTGCCCATGCTCATCATGAGCGACCCTCCCCGGCACACCCAGCTGCGCCGCCTCGTCAGCAAGGCCTTCACCCCACGCCGCATCGCCGGGCTCGAGGCGCACATCGAGACCCTCGTCGATGGCCTCCTCGACGAGGCCCCGGAGGCCGGCGCCTGGGACTTCGTCTCCGGGTTCGCCGGCCCGCTGCCGGCCATCGTCATCGCCGACATGCTCGGCGTGCCGAGTGAAGACCGCGACCGCTTCCGAACCTGGTCCACCACCCTCATCCAGTCCAACCCCACCCGAGGCGAGTTCGGCGCAGGGCTGGACGCCGCGTCCGCGCTCTACGAATACTTCTCCGCGTTCCTCGCCGAACGACGGGCGCACCCCCAAGACGACCTGATGACCGCACTCGTCCACGCCGAGGTGGACGGTGAACATCTCAGTGAGGACGAGCTCCTTGGCTTCTGCCTGCTGCTACTCGTCGCCGGGCACGAGACGACCACGAACCTGCTCTCCAACAGCGCCGTCGTCCTCGCCCAACACCCCGATAGCCGACGACAGCTGGCCGACAACCCCAAGCTCGTCCCGGCAGCAGTCGAGGAGTTGCTCCGCTACGACTCCCCGGTCCAAGGCCTGGCACGCACCTTGACGCGACAGGTGGACCTGCACGGGCAGGCCATGGAACCCGGCGACACCGTGCTGTTGCTCTTCGGCTCGGCCAACCGAGACGACCAAGCGTTCCCCGAAGCGGACCACTTCGACATCCACCGTGACCCGGAACGCCAGGTCGCGTTCGGACGCGGCATCCACTTCTGCCTCGGCGCATCCCTGGCCCGCCTCGAAGCACGCATCGCGCTGGAAACACTCCTAGCCCGCCGCCGTGACTGGGACGTCGACCTCGACTCAGCGGTGCGACTCCGCTCCGGGCCGATCCGCGGGTACTCCTCGCTGCCCCTGCGATAGGACACGCGCACACCGCATCCTCAGGAAGGGGACACCCATGAAGGATGATCCAAAGCCGAGCCGCGCTGGCGTCCTCCATGCGGTGATCGAGGAGATCCTCGCCCGCAATGACGGGCAGATTCCCACCGACATCGTCGGCATCGACACCCTCTTCGATGGCATCGAAGACCTCGCGAACGCTCTTCTGCTCCGATGGCACACACGCCTGGTGGCATCGCTGGAACGAGGGCTCGCCGACGAACCCGAGGACCGCGAGGACTCCGTCATCGAGGCATGGCAGCACGCCAACTGGATCTACCGGGGCGTCCGGAAGGTCATCGACGACCTCGCGGACCACCCGCCCAACGCGGAAGTTGCACACGCCGTCCGCGCAACCGCACGCAACGACTGGGCCGCCATGGCCCTCGCGGCCGGGCTGGCCAGTGCTTTCGATGAACCAGCTGTCCGAGTCGGACACCGTCTCGAACTCGAAGCGCGGCGCCGCCTGAGGCTTGCAACACACCCGGAGGCCCGCAAACGACGATCCTGGAAGCCCGTTGCCTGGATGGGATAGTGCAGGCGGGTTCACCAGATGTAGCGACCTGCCGTGCGCTATCGAGGAGTCAAGCTTGTCGAGGGTCTCGACGTCCGCACGCCTCCCGCCCAGACCCAGGTGCTCTCGATGCAGCGTCTGACTAGTCCCTTCGCGCGCCGCCCACGGGACGCCGTGGACAGCGGCGAGCCGGACCAGCTCCGCCGGGCACTCTGGCGCGGTCCTCAGGCCAGCGTTCGTTACAAGCGTGGTACAAATTGTCGAACATCCTCGACGTTTGCGCAGGTCAGCATGGGTCAGTCAGTCAGTACTACGACCTGTGATCACTTCTCGGCGTAGTGCTCGAACTTGTCGTCAGAGGTAGAGACAGTCGGCTTAGTCCAGATGCTCGCTGTGGATCCTGGCCCGGTAGCCCGAAACTGTTGATGTTCCCCCGGTTCTCCGGACTCGGTGAAGAGGCGTTCCAGACTCGATGACACCGATGGTGACGATGCATCGTGCCCAAGCCGTACCGCGCCAGGGACGCCCCGCGCTGTGGTCGTGCTGTCACCAAATGATGCAGTCCCTTCCTCCCCTGAGACCATTTGCTCGTCCTATCCGATGGGAGCGAGATTGATCGAGACGTGCTTGCGATGGGTGTAGCTGTCGAGCATTCCTTCGAGTGAGAACTCGCGCCCGATGCCGCTCCGCCTAAACCCTCCGTAGGACTGGCCAAGTACTTGACCGCCGCCTTGATTCACCTGAACCCATCCGCTCTCGACCGCATGTGCCGCTCGCAAGGCAGCTCCGAGGTTAGAGGTCCAAATAAACGCGCTCAGCCCATAGTGGGACCGGTTGGCGAGTTCCAAGACCTCCTCCTCATCGGTCCACGGGATGGCACACACGACGGGCCCGAAGATCTCCTCGCGAGCCAGGCGCCACGCAGGATCGACCTGCGACAGCACTGTGGGCGTGACGTAGTAGCCGTTCGCTAGTGGCCCGTCGGAGGGCGGGAGTCCACCGAGCAGCACGGTCGAGTTCGATTCGATGCCCTCCGAGATGTAGCCGCAGACTTTGTCGAACTGCTTCCTATTGACGATGGCGCCGATGTCGGAGGCTTCGTCCAATGGGTCACCGACCCTGAGTTCGCGTAGCGCGCCAACGAATCGATCGAGGTAGGAATCGAAGATTGAGGAGTGCACGAATAGACGCGACCCTGCAGTACACGACTGGCCTTGGCGAGCGAACCGCATTGCCATGATGGCGCCACGTGCTACTTCGTCGTTGTCCGCGTCCGGAAAGACTATCTGTGGGTTCTTCCCTCCGAGCTCCAGCGAGACTGGAACGATTCTTTCCGCGGCCGTCGCCATGACGTGACTGCCGATCGCAGTCGAGCCCGTGAAGGTCAACTTATCGACGTCGGCATGGCGAATGAGCGCTTCGCCTGCTTCGTCGCCATACCCTGGGATGACGTTGAGGACGCCCGCCGGCAGGACTTGGTTGGCAACCTCGGCCAGCCGGAGCACCGCCAGCGGAGCATCTTCGGCAACCTTGAGGACGATGGTGTTTCCCATTGCCAAAGCCGGAGCGATCTTCATGGCGCTGAGCTGTAAGGGCGCATTCCAGGGAACGATCGCACCGACGACGCCGAAAGGCTCACGACGGGAGTAGTCGAGGACTGTGCTTCCCAGCGGAATGGTCTCTCCCTTGGCCTCGCTTGCAATCCCCCCGAAGTACCGGAATACGTCGACGGAGAACGCGACCTCTCCGCGAGACTGTGTCCGAATCGCGTTGCCGTTCTCGGTGGAGATTGTTCGAGCAAGTTCTTCGGCCAACGGTTCCAGGGCGTCAGCGATTCGTGCGAGCAGTCGCCCCCGTTGCCGTGGCGGTGTATCACGCCAGGCCGGGAACGACTGGCGCGCCGCGACCACTGCACGATCAATGTCGACGGAGCGTGCGCGCGGAACGGATCCGATCGTGGTCATCGTGCTGGGGCTCTCGACGGGGATGCGTTCCTCGCCCAGCGCGTCCACCCAGTTGCCTCCGATGAGCATCTGCATGTCCATCGAGATCGCGTCTGTCGGCGCGGTGATGCCGAGGCTCATCGGGTGACTACAGTCGCAGTAGACGCGCCGGCTTCATTGATCTCGCGGATCACGGCAGTGACATCAAGTGCCGGCTCATGTACGGCGACCTTCTCGTAGAACGTCACAGTCTTGCCCGTCAGAGGCAGAGGCTGGCCAACGTTCGAGGCTGCGGAGGTAGCCAGTCGAAGATCCTTGCTCATTAGCCGCGAGGAGAAGCGTGGGGCGAAGCCTTCGTCGGCTGCTGATCCTCCTTCGACAACATCGGGCCAGGGGCAGGAGTTGCGGATGGCCCAACAGTCTCCTGAGGAGCTCGTGACTACCTCGAACAGCATCTTCGGTGCGACACCGAGTTTGTCGGCGAGAGAGAAGGCTTCTGCAACCGCGACGAGCGACGAGGCGTAGATCATCTGATTGCACATCTTGACGGCTTGTCCGGTCGACGGTCCGCCGACTCGAACGACCTTCTTGCCCATGGCCTCGAAGAGCGGCCAGGCTCGCCTCACGTGTGCTTCGTCCCCACCCACCATAAAGGTGAGGGTCCCTGCCGCAGCGCCTCCGACCCCGCCGGAGACCGGAGCGTCGAGGAAGGCGATGCCCGCCGAGGCCGCGCTCTCGTGTACCGCCAAACAGTTGGCGACGTCGATCGAGGATGAGTCGATGACGAGCGCCCCCGGTGCGAGGTAGTTCAAGACGCCAGATTCGGCGCCAGCGCCCAGCAGCACCTGGCGAAGGATGTCGCCATTGGGGAGCATCGTGATCACAACGTCTGCGCCGGTGACGGCGTCCACAACGTCCGCGGCGACTGGGATGCCTGTCTCGGCCGAACGCTGGTTCGTACGAGAGTCGGCGTCGAACCCAACCACGTCGAACCCGGCGGCGATCAGGTTCTTCGCCATCGAGTTGCCCATGTTGCCGAGTCCAATGAATGCGATGCGCTCCATGTCGAGGCCATCTCCCGTAGTCAGTGTTGGAGTAAGGAATTTGGACGCAACACTCGGCGTAGCAAGGTCCAAGGACAAGGGCCAACTGCGTGCACCTCCTGTGCAGAAACGAACAGGTTGACCCAGCATCTGAGGCTGTGGTCGCCTTGCGCCGCACAGACAGGGAGGCGGTTATATGACGACGTTGCAAGGCATCACCGTCCTAGAGGTCGGCGGGTTTCTCGCTGCCCCGTGGGCCACGATGCACCTGGCTGACTTGGGAGCCAGAGTCATCAAGGTCGAGATGGCCGGTCAAGGCGACTCTGTCCGCCAGACGGCCCCAATCGTCAACGGCGAGAGCGCGGCTTTCGCCACCATCAATCGCAACAAAGAATCCGTCGTCCTCGATTTGAAGTCCCCCGACGGGATGTCCGCATTCTTGGAGCTGGTCCGGAACACTGATGTTCTGGTCGAGAACCTACGACCAGGAGCGATGTCCAAACTGGGATTGGGGTACTCAGACCTCGCACCCCGCGCACCATCGTTGATCTATGCCTCGGCGTCCGGGTGGGGACAAGACGGCCCTGACGCCGGACTGCCTGGGTTGGACATCATGGCCCAAGCCCGCAGCGGTCTCATGAGCCTCACTGGGTCGATGGGTGGGCCCGCCGTCAAGGTCGGCGTCCCGGTCTGCGACCTCGTATGTGCACTGTATGTCGCGCTGGCTGTCACAGCCGCGCTCCACGAGCGTCAGCGGTCCGGACTGGGCCAATTTATCGACGTCTCGCTGCTCGAGTCAGCGGTCTCTCTGGCCGTTTGGGAGGCCCCCCGATACTTTGTCAACGGCGAAGTTGGCGCGCCTCTAGGGACCGCACACCAAAGCCTCGCCCCATATCAGGCGTTTGGAACCAGCGACGGCAAAGTCACTCTTGGCGCGGTCACGACCAAGACGTGGTCGGCACTGTGCGAGGTGCTTGGCCTGCCCGAACTAGAACGAGACCCGAGGTTCGTCGACGGCGGGACACGATTCCGCCATCGTGCAGAACTGGCCGAAGTTCTCGAGGGGGCGACCCGGGCCTTCTCCACCTCAGAGCTTCTCGACAAGCTCATCCGTGCACAGGTGCCATGCGCAAGGATCGCTGACATCGAACAGGCCCTCACAGATCCGCACCTAGCGGAACGCGAGTTCTTTTGGGATTCCTCACATCCGACCATCGGGACCGTGCGACAGACGAGGTCGCCGATGCGGTTTTCGAGGACGCCGACAGTCGCAGGTCAGGCTGGGCCGCTTCTGGGCCAGCACACCCAGCAAGTCCTAGCGGAGTTCGGCGCGGGGGAGGCGTGATGAGCGAACCCAACATTCAAGTCCACCGGCTCCATGACGTGCTCTACGTCACATTCGACCGGCCAGAAAAGCTGAACGCCATGACCTGGGAGATGTACGCCCGACTCGAGTCTGCCTGCCGAGAGGCAGAGGCCGACGACGTACGCGCAATGGTTCTGCAATCCTCGTCACCGCGCGCGTTCATCGCTGGAACGGACATCACCCAGTTCCAATCGTTCGACTCGGGTCGAGACGGCGTCGACTACGAGCGAAAAATTGACGGAGTCATCGACGCAATCCTGAGCGTTCCGGTGCCAACCATTGCCGCAGTCGACGGCTACTGCGTCGGTGGAGGCTTCCTGATCTCCGCCGCATGTGACCTACGCATTGCAACCACGTCGGCACAGTTCGGTGCGCCGATGGCACGCACCCTTGGCAACTGTCTTTCTCAACATTCCTACCGGCTCATCGTTGAGCTCCTGGGACGAAGCACAGCGTTCGACCTCCTCCTGCGAGCACGGCTCATGACTGCTGCCGAGGCTCACCAGCGTGGCTTCGTCGCAGAGCTATGTGCCGCCGGTCAAATCAGTGTCGTGGTAGAGAGCGAAGCTGAACGACTCAAGAATCATTCGCCGCTCAGCATGCGGGCAGCGAAGACCTCGCTGAACCGCCTTCTCTTTGAACCCGACCGTAGTAACGACGACGTCCTGGAACAGGTATACGGAAGCCACGACTTTCGCGAAGCCGTGGAACGCTTCGGAGCGAGACAGGACCCGAAGTGGAGTGGCCGATGACCGACGGGGACAACTCGGACCTTCGGCCCAGGCCTGGACCGTTGCGAGGAACCACCGTCATCGACATGACGCGTGCCCTTGCCGGTCCCCACGCTGCAATGCTCCTAGGTGATCTCGGTGCCCATGTGATCAAAGTGGAGTCGGCAGCGGGCGACGAGTCCAGATCTTGGGGACCCCCGTTCATCGGCGATGGCGACGACGACCGGGTCTCCACCTACTTCCTCGCGGCCAACCGCAACAAGCAGTCCTTCCAACTGGACCTCAAGTCAGGCGACGACATATCTCTCCTGATCCGCCTTGTTCGTCACGCGGACGTACTGATGGAGAACTTTCGCCCCGGCGTACTAGAGCGTCTGGGCCTGCCGCCAGAGCGTTTGCTTGACATCAACCCGAAGCTCGTCGTTCTCTCCATCACCGGATTGGGACATGACGGACCAGAAGGCGCCCGCCCCGGCTACGACCAAATTGCACAAGGCGAGGCCGGCCTGATGTCGATAACGGGTCCGCCGGGGGAGCCGACGCGGGTCGGAGTTCCCATCGCGGACCTGCTGGCCGGAATCTACGGCGCTTACGGCACGCTGGCCGCGATCCTCCGGGCTCGCGAGACTGGCGAGGGTGCCATTGTCAGAACGTCTCTTCTGGCCGCGATCTGCGGGGTGCACAGTTTCCAGGCGACGCGGTTTCTCGTGGGTGGTGAGAACCCCGTCTCGTCCGGAAATCACCACCCATCGATCGCACCGTACGGAACATTCACGGCATCTGACGGGATCATCCAAATCGCGGCCGCCAACGATCGACTGTGGAGCGCGCTCGCGCATGAGCTGCGAATCGACCCAACGGCTACGGAATTCGCTACCAACCAGGCGCGAGTCGCCCACAGGGCAGAACTGATCGAGTCCATCGAGACCCGGTTGACCAGCAACACGTCAGATCACTGGATCGATGTCATCACGGCCGCCGGTGTGCCATGTGGTCGAGTGCGGTCAATTGAAGACGTTTACGAATGGCCCCAGGCCCTCAGCCAAGGCCTTGTCATACAAGTCGAACACGAGACTGCAGGTCGGCTCAACCTTCCAGGCTCGCCAGTGCGAATCGAGAATCGCGATGGGGCAGACCTGATGCCGAGCTGGCATCTGCCCCCACCGGGCCTGGGTGAGCACAACCGAGCGGTCCGAGACTGGCTCGACCAACGAGACTCGATTGATAACCAGAAGCATTGAGCCGTCGCTGTATCAGCGAACCAGGCGACGACACGGCGAATGGCCGGCGTCGGGTAGTCCGGCTTCGTGAGTAGTCCAATGCACTCCCCAAGGAAGTCATCACCGCTATGACCCCAAACCTCCTCAGCCTGAAGAATCAGGCCCGAACTGTCCTCACCGACCCAAGTGCGATGCTCGGATACGAACGCGACCAGTGCCTGATCGCGGAAAACGGCAAGGCACTTGCTGTCGTCCTCGCCGACACGGTGGAGGAAGTGGTCAATGTCGTCCGCTGGTGCAGCGATCACGCGGTACCACTGGTCCCAAGAGGCGCTGGAACCGGGCTCGCCGGAGCCGCCAACGCCATCGACGGCGGCGTGGTTCTTAGCGTTGCGCGGCTCGACACCATCCTCGCGATCGACCCGATTGCACGAACGGCGCGAGTCCAGCCAGGGGTCATCAACGGCAACCTCGACCGCGCGGCCCGAGGGCACGGTCTGTGGTACGCCCCAGACCCAGGCAGCAGAGAGATCTCCTCGATCGGGGGCAATCTCGCCACTAACGCCGGCGGCATGTGCTGCTCAAAGTATGGCGTCACCGCGGACCACGCCTTGCGCCTGAAGACCGTCATCGGCACGGGAGAGGTCGTCGAGACTGGCTCGCTGACCCGAAAGAACGTCGTAGGGCTCGACCTTCGACGTCTCATCATCGGATCCGAAGGAACACTAGGAGTCATCGTCGAAGCAACGGTTCGGCTGCGTCCACGACCCGCGCTTGTGGCGACGGTAGCCGCATCCTTCCAATCTCCCGAATCGGCGATAGCCACGGTCCTCGAGTCCCAACAGACCGGCCTGGAGGCGCTGGCTATGGAGATCATGGACCGACCCACAATCGCCGCGGTCAACGCCCTGACGCGCATGGATCTCGACGAAGCAGCAGGCGCGCTCTTGATCGCTCAGTTTGACGGCTCTGAGGCGACCGCCGCCGCACTCTCGTTCAAGGAGATGTCGACCGCCAATGGCGCGGAGACGTTCCGAACCGAGGATGAGGACGAGGGCGCGGCGATCATGGCGGCTCGTCGTGCCGCGCTCCCTGCCCTCGAACGGTTCGGAGCCACCATCCTCGACGACGTCGCGGTCCAGCCGCACCTGCTACCCGCGTTGCTCGACAAGATCGACCGAATTCGTGACGAGTCGGGCGTCATGATCGGCACCTTTGGACACGCGGGCGACGGCAATCTGCATCCAACACTTGTATTCGATGGTTCGTCAGCGGAGCAGCGAGCCAGAGCCGAAACTGCGTTCGGACAGATCGTCGATGCCGCCCTCGGGCTGGGCGGCACCGCCTCCGGTGAGCATGGGGTCGGCAGCCTCAAACTGCCATGGCTGGAGCGTCAGCTCGGAAGTGCTGAACGGGACCTTCACCTTCGGATCAAGCAAGCGTTCGACCCGGCCGGCATCCTGAACCCCGGCCGCAGCTATTAGGGCGTCGCCTGCGACTAGTTCCGTCGCACGACCGCCCTCGCGAAGGTGAACTCGAGCGGCGCCGCAGTACAGCCGTTCCACGCTTTGGGTGGCGGGACAGCACCCATGCTCTGACAGCAGCGCCTGGGCGCAATGCCTCGCCCACATCCTGAGCCGTTCCGGTCAACGAAATGCGCCCGATAAGGCATGGATCATCCTGCGTCATGATCGGGGATAGGGCGGGCCTTACCCCCGGTTCTTGGACACGGGGTTGGATTACGCAGCTGACGGGAGCCTAGCTGCGATGGTGCCGGTCTCGAAGGCGACCGGGGACTGGTAGCGGCACCAGGAGTGCCGGCGGCGGTTGTTGTAGCGGATGAGCCACCGGAACACCTGGCGGCGGCAGGTGGTCTCGTCAGGCCACACGTTGGCGTCTTGGAGGACCTCGCGTTTCAGGGTCGCGTTGAACGACTCCGCGAGTGCATTGTCGGCGCTCGTGCCGACGGCACCCATCGACTGGGTGACGCCCAGGTCGGCGCAGAGCTTGGCGTAGTCCTTCGATGTGTAGACCGACCCGTGGTCGCTGTGAAACACAGCGCCGGCGAGGCTGCCGCGGGTGAGCTGGGCGGCCTTGAGGGCGTCCTGGACGAGCTCGACGCGCATATGGTCCGCGACCGCCCAGCCCGCGACTCGGCGGCTGTAGCAGTCGATCACGGTGGCCAGGTACAGGTTCGTGCCGTCCGCGATCGGTAGGTACGTGATGTCGCCGACGTACTTGAGGTTGGCCGCGTCGGCGGTGAAGTCCCGCTTGAGCAGGTCGGACACCTTCTGCTGCGACGGCTCGGGGATCGTGGTCCGGACCCGTCGTTTGCGTTGGTAGCCGCGGATGTCGTGCTCACGCATCACCCGGGCGACCCGCTTGTGGTTGACCCGTTCGCTCGGCGCGACGCCGTCGTTGAGCTCGGCGGTCGCCCGTGGTGCTCCGATGGTGTTGTCCTCGGTGTGGATCGTCCGGATCTTCTCGGCGAGCTCGGCGTCGGCCTCGGCCCGCGCCTCCCGGCCTGGCGCGGCAGCCTGCCAGGCGTAGAACGACGAGCGTCCGATCTCGACGAGCTCACACATCCGCTTCACCTCGAAGGCGTGCTGGTGGTCGGCGACGAACTGGAAGCGGGTCACCAGCGCGTCTCCCCAGCGAAATACTTGGCTGCCGACCGGAGAATTTCACGCTCGGTGGTGAGCTTCTGCTCGCTGACCTCCAGTTCGAGGACCCTGGCCTCGAGTCGGGCGATCCGCTGCTCAGGGGTTTCTTCGGCCGCCACCTTCGAGGCGCGCCGTGCAGGCTGGTCGGTCTTGAGGGGGCTGGAGGTCAACGTGCCGTCAGCAGCGGTCTTCTTGCCGGTCCCGAACTGCTCGAGCCAGTGGCGCAGAGTGCCACGCTCGACCCCCAGGTCATCGGCGATGCCACGCACCGTCGCCCCCGGAGTGGACTCGTACAAGTCGACGGCCTGCCGACGGAACTCATCGGAGTAGTTCTTGCGGGCCATGGTGAGGATCATCTCGCTTCCCCAGCGAATGCTGGATTCAGCGTGTCCAAGAACCGGGGTCAGGGCCCGGCCATGCCTTCTGATGGCATCGGACAGGCATCCACGGCTGAGATGAACTTGATCTTGGCTAGATGCCGACGCGATACGGAGGATGGGAATGAATCCGCTCGAGGACCTCCAGTACTTTCTTGCGCTGGCGCGCAACGGCAGTCTGTCAGCCGCGGGGACGGATCTCCAGGTCAGCCACACCACCGTCAGCCGGCACGTCAGGACCCTGGAAAAGTATGTTGGCTACAGGCTCTTCGACAAGGGACCGGCTGGCTGGAACCTCACCGACGAAGGTCTCCGACTGTTGGAGCGCGCTGAGCGGATTGAACACGAGGCGCTTGCCGCGTTCGCCGGACGTGACAACACGGCTGGGACAGTGCGCGTCGCAACTACCGAAGGATTCGGAACACACATTCTCGCGCCACTATCGGCGCAGATTCGCCGAGCCGACCCGTCCATCGAGATCGAACTGATGATGACGAGTCGCACACCGTCGGTTTCAGCCAGAGACTTCGACATCGCGATCACCCTTCAGCCTCCGATGAACCCGAACATCGACACCGTAAGACTCACTCCCTATCGGCTCGGGCTGTTCGCCAGCATCCCTTACCTCGATCGTCACGGAACTCCCCCCGACCTGGATTCCCTGCGTGCCCACGATTTCGTCTGGTACGTCCAGTCGCTCCTCGACATGTCAGAGCTCGACTTTCGCGAGCTGGGCATACCCGACGAACAGAAGGTCGTCAGGTGCACGACCTCGCTCGGACAGCTCGCGGCAGTCCGAGCGGGCGCAGGAGTCGGTGTACTTCCCCTGTTCATGGTGGGGCAAGCCGGTGACCTTCGCCCCGTCCTCAGTGCCAGCGTGATGGTCGAGCGAACCTACTGGCTCGTCACATCGCCACATTCGAGCCGGAGAGCGAATGTCCGAGTTGTCGCCTCGGCCATCGTCCACCACGTGTCCGCCTCGAACAAGAGATTCCTCACCTGCGACGTCGCCCCCTCCCGACCAACGGCTGAACGGGCAAGCTCGCCACCACTTCGCCATCCGTTTCGACTATCGGAATGATGCGATGGCGCCGCCCGCCCCCACGTCACACAGTGGTCACGCTCACATGACGAGAGGTGACCATGAACCAACCAAGCGCGGCTCAAGCCACATCAGCGATACAGGACGCGGCCGACCGGCTGTCTGCCGCCGAGCAGACGAGGAAGCCCTGCGCCCCGGTTCGTGACCTCATCGGCGCCGATGGCGCACGGGCCTACGAGGTGCAGCGCCGCAACGTTGAGCGCCGCAAACAAAGGGGCGCGAGGGTCGTCGGAGCCAAGATCGGACTAACATCGCCTGCGGTCCAAAGACAACTCGGTGTCGACCAACCCGATTTCGGGATCCTCTTCGACGACATGGAGGTTTCGGGCGCAGCCACCATTGATTCGACGCGGCTGCTGCAACCCCGCATCGAGGCCGAGGTTGCGTTTATTCTCAAGTCCGACCTAGACGGCCCCAATCTCGACGCTGGCTCAGCGCGGGCGGCAGTCGACTACGCAGTGCCGGCCCTGGAGATCGTCGACAGTCGAGTCGAGTCCTGGGATATCACCTTCGTGGACACCGTCGCCGACAACGCGTCGAGCTGCATGTACGTACTCGGGGCGCAACGCCGGAGCCTCGACAGCTTCGAACCTCGGGAGGTCACGATGGAGATGACGGTCGACGGAGCTATGGCTTCGTCTGGCTCTGGCATCGACTGCCTCGGGGATCCGCTCGAGGCCCTCGCGTGGCTCGCCCGCACGATGAGAGATCTCGGGACGCCCTTGCGCAAGGACCAGGTCGTTCTCTCGGGTGCTCTCGGTCCAATGGTCACCGTTCACCCGGGTATGACGGCCGTGGCCAACATCAACGGTCTCGGGACCGTGTCCGCATCTTTCGGCATAGGAGAGAAGCCGTGACTGCATCAACGATTCCCCGTCAAATCGCCATCATCGGCTCCGGCAACATCGGTACTGATCTGATGATTAAGGTTCTGCGGCTATCAAAGACGCTTGAGGTCGGAGCGATGGTTGGCATTGACCCCGATAGCGACGGGCTCGCACGCGCGAACCGGCTCGGAGTACCTACGACCTCGGACGGGGTTGACGGCCTGATTCGCATGCCCAACTTCGAGGCCATCGACATCGTGCTCGACGCGACCTCTGCCCGCGCCCACGCTGCCAACTACACCGCCCTCAGGCGCTACCGCAAGCGAATGATCGACCTGACACCTGCAGCCGTCGGACCGTTCGTAGTGCCCGCCGTCAACATGGGCGCGAGCCTCTCTGCAGACAACGTCAACATGGTGACGTGCGGCGGGCAAGCCACTATCCCGATCGTCGCGGCAATTTCCCAAGTCACTCCTGTTGCGTATGCGGAAATCGTCGCTTCAATTGCATCGAAGTCGGCGGGGCCTGGAACACGTCAGAACATCGATGAGTTCACCGAGACGACGGCCCACGCCATCGAGCAGGTCGGCGGTGCCCGGAAGGGGAAGGCCATCATCATTCTGAACCCTGCGGAGCCACCTCTCATCATGCGTGACACGGTTCTTGCGCTCATCGGACCTTCCGACCACGACGCGGTCAAGGGGTCCATACGTGCGATGGTTGATGCTGTTGCCGAGTACGTCCCCGGGTATCGCCTCAAGCAGCGTATTGAAATTCAGCCGTTGGACGGACTGCCGGTCGGGACGCTCACCTCGGAGCCCGTCACACACAAGGTGAGCGTCTTTCTGGAAGTAGAGGGCGCAGCGCACTACCTGCCGGCATATGCAGGCAATCTCGACATCATGACCTCCGCAGCGTTGCGTGTTGCGGAAGCGATGGCAGCCCAGAAACTCAGCGGAGCAGTGGCGTGAACGAAACGCGTACGACTGTCTTTGTCCAGGACGTCACTCTCCGCGACGGCATGCACGCCATCCGACACCAGCTTGCGCCCGGCGAGGTAGCCCAGATTGCCGCAGCCCTTGATGTCGCAGGGGTCGACGCCATCGAAATCTCGCATGGCGACGGTCTCGCCGGAAGCAGCCTCAACTACGGTCCCGGAAGCCATACCGACTGGGAGTGGATCGAGGCTGCAGCTGCCAACATCCAACGCGCTCGGTTGACCACGCTCCTACTTCCGGGCATCGGGACGGTGGATGAATTGCGCAAGGCGCACGACCTCGGTGTTCGCTCCGTTCGTGTCGCGACGCATTGCACGGAAGCCGACGTTTCGGCCCAGCACATCGAGACGGCGCGCGACCTCGGCATGGATGTCGCAGGATTTCTGATGATGAGCCACAT
Source organism: Nocardioides sp. JS614 (assembly GCF_000015265.1). Taxonomy (NCBI): domain Bacteria; kingdom Bacillati; phylum Actinomycetota; class Actinomycetes; order Propionibacteriales; family Nocardioidaceae; genus Nocardioides; species Nocardioides sp. JS614. Next base: position 2,299,047 of record NC_008699.1, on the reverse strand, counting down.
GGCTGCGGCCAGCGAGCTGGCAGCCCAAGCGGCTCTCATGGAGTCCTACGGCGCCCATTGCGTCTACGTGACGGACTCGGGTGGCCGGCTGACCATGGACGCCGTGCGTGACCGCGTCCGGGCATACCGTGACGTCTTGGATGCCACGACCGAGATCGGTATCCATGCCCATGAGAACTTGTCTCTGTCGGTCGCTAACAGCGTGGTTGCGGTTGAAGCGGGCGTCACTCGGGTCGACGCCTCGCTCGCGGGACAAGGTGCAGGTGCGGGAAACTGCCCCATCGAGGCCTTTGTCGCCGTGGCCAATATCCTCGGCTGGCAACATGGCTGCGACCTCTACCAACTGCAAGACGCTGCCGAGGACCTCGTTCGCCCGCTCCAAGACCGGCCTGTACGCGTGGACCGGGAAACCTTGACGCTCGGCTACGCCGGCGTGTACTCCAGCTTCTTGCGGCACGCCGAGAAGGCGGCTCAGACCTACGACCTCGACGTTCGAACCATCCTGACCGAGGTGGGGAATCGCCGGCTCGTCGGAGGCCAAGAAGACATGATCGTCGACATCGCCATGGAACTGTCCGAGGTAGCGGCAGACCGTTGAGGACGGTTGGCCGACTGCTCTATCGCGACGCTCTGCACCTCGTCAGGTAACAACTTCGCATTGGCCTCGCCAGCATTCCACTCAAAGGAATGGAGCCGTTGTGGCCACACGTGAGGACTGTCACTGTAATGCGCCAGTGACCGACCTCACAGTCACGTCCGCTCTCGGAACACGCCTAGGGAGAACACGAATGACCCACAAGAAGAGGGCCTTGGCGCTAGTTGTCGCCGCTCTCACCGTGATGACGAGCGCCGCATGCGGCAGCAGCGAAAACTCCGGAGACAGCGCCTCTGATGCCATCAAGATCGGTGCCGTCTTCAACCTGACTGGCGACGGGTCCGTGCTCGGCGCCGACGAGATCCGAGGCGCCGAGGCGTTCGTCAAGCAGATCAACGCCGACGGCGGTCTCCTCGGTCGCGACGTCGAGCTCATCACCATCGACGCTGCATCTGACCCGCAGAAGGCCGCAGACGCAGTGGCTCGACTCGCGGAGCAGGAGCAGGTCTCGGTCATCATCGGCCCTGACGGTACGCCGACCACGATCGCAGCCATTCCCGCAGCGACTCGCGCGCAGACTCCACTTGTCTCCACGGGCGGATCCTGGTCGTACGGCATGTCTGGCGACGACCTGGAGTGGGCCTTCACGGCAACCCCCCCGACGACCGCGGGACTGGACGCCTACGAGGAGTACTGGGCCAGCATCGGAGTGGAGAAGGTTGCAATCATCGGGGCCGACACGCCCTTCCTCGACGTGCCGAAGGGCTACTTCGAGAACAAGACCGATGGCGTCGAGTTGACCACCCTTCAGAGTTTCTCGCCGGGCGCCACTGACATTACGGCGCAGATGACCACGGTTCTCGACTCCGACCCGGACTTCGTTCTCAGTTGGTCGACTGGCCCCGACGGTGTCACTGCGCTTAAGGCCCTCGACTCGCTAGCCCCTGACATGCCGCGGGGACTCAACGGCGGCACAACAACCACGGCCTTCGAAGAGATCGCCGGAGACCTTCTGGAGGGGACGACTGCTTGGAGCTACCGCTCCCAGGTCGTCGACACGCTGCCCGCCGGCCCTGGCAAGGATGCCGTTCAGGCGTACCTCGACGGGATGGAGGCGGCCGGTGAGGACACCGTCGGTGGAGCTAGCAACGCAATCATGGCGTGGGACGCCATGATCAGTGCTACCGACGCAATTGAGGCTGCCGATTCCACGGACCCGAGTGAGGTCCGTGACGCCCTGGAGATCCAAAGCTTTGAAGGTGCGATCACACCGTGGAAGCGCACTCCTGACGATCACGCCGGCGCACTGGGCGGGTACGTCCTGGTGAAGTACGACGATGGTCAGTGGCACCCCATCGACGAATAGTAAAAACCCGAGTCCGATCCAGATTGAGGTTGAGAGTTGCATACCTTTTGGGTCCTGCTAGTCGCAGGCATCACAAGTGGCGCGGTATATGGCCTACTCGCGGTAGCGATCTGCCTCACCTATAGGGTCTCCAAGGTCATCAACGCGGCTATCGGTGAGTTGATGGTCCTTGGAGCCCTGATCGCATCGTCGCTGATCGGTAGGGGCTGGCCGCTCGCGATCGCTGTTGTGGTCGGCGTCGGCGTGGTCGGCCTGGTCGCGGCTGCCTTTAGTGGCATCATTCTTCGCCCAGCCATCAAGGCGAAGTCGACCATGAGTCAGCTGCTCCTCGTCACCTTCTCTCTCAGCATCCTCTTGCAGGGCGTCATGCTCGTCGCCTACGGCCGAGACATTCACTCCGCGCCAGCGTGGATCGGCGGTGACGGGATGACGATCGGCGGAGTGGTCCTCCAGCCCCAGCGGCTTCTGATCCTCGCCGCCACGCTCGCGCTGGGAACCGGCCTCGTCCTTTACTTCTCCAGGTCGGTGCACGGCAGGGCGATGACCGCGACATCCCAGAACCCTGTGGGAGCAGCGCTTGTCGGAATCAGCGTGAGCCGATTCCGAGACGTAGCGTTCGTTGGAACCGCCGTCATCGCCGCGCTCCTCGGCTGCATGCTTATCCCCATCACTCCCTTCGTGTACAACGCAGGCCTGCCCCTCGCACTTGTCGGGATGGTGGGCGCCACACTCGCTCGATTCGTGAACATTGGCGTAGCCATGGCTGCCGGCATCGTCATCGGCGTCCTTGAGCAGATGATTGCTCGCTACGTCTCTGCGGATCTGCAAACCTCACTCGTCTACATCGTGCTGACCGTTCTTATGTTGGCGGTACCCAGCGCATTCGCCACAGCTAAGGCCAGGGCATGAACGAATCGACCGTCCGTCATGCGCGGAGCGCAACTCCCGTACTGATCGCGATCGCAGTGTTCGCACTGCTGGTCGCGTCCCTTGGAGACTCGTACCGAACCGGCATTCTTTCCCTTGCCGTCGTCTACGGCATTGCACTAGTTGGAATGCACGTCCAGATCGGGTATGCAGGGGAGCTCTCGCTCGGTGCCGTCGCCTTCATGGCCGTTGGGGCTTACGGCAGCGGAGTCCTCACGACTGAGCACGATATGAACCCCCTCGCCGCAATCGGTGTGAGCCTTCTGATCTCGCTCGGCGCCGCCCTGATCATCGGCTCCCTGTGCTTGCGGATCTCCGAGCTCACGCTCGCCCTCGTCACGCTATTCATGGTGATCATCGTTGAACAGCTCGTAAGTCATCTCGATGCCTTCGGCGGCACCTTCGGCATCAGCGGAATCGAGCCGCTCGAAGTCTTCGGGTACTCGTTTGAGTCCCGCACGCAGCAAGCAGTCCTGGCCGGAGTCGTTCTGCTCGCCGTGTGGCTGTTCGCCCGATACCGGCTTCGTGCGCTGACCGGCCTGGAGGTCGTGGCATTGAGCCACGATGCGACGATGGCCGAATCGCTGGGTGTGGCGGTCCGTCGGCGACGCCTGGAGGTCTTCGTGTTCGGCGCGTTGGTCGCATGCCTTGCTGGTTCTGTGTTTGCGCACACCCGCCTCTACGTGTCCCCTGACCAGTTTGGTCCGGGATTAATCTTTGAACTGCTTCTAATGATGTACATCGGCGGATTGCGGTTCCTTTTGGGCGGATTCCTGGGTGCTTTGATCTTGGGATTCCTGCCAGACATCGCAATCTCACTGCAGGATTACCTTCTGATCATCGAGGGCGTGTTGTTCCTTGCGATCTTTGCGCTGGTACGCGACCGCGGGCTCATCGGATTCGTTGGGCAAAGCGTCGCGAGAGTTCTTCCCAGCTCGGTCCGCGAAGCTCCGCATTCGGTAGTGAAGCAGACCGCATTGACGGTCCTGCGGCCAACGTCGGCAGACGCTTCCCTGTCAGGTGGAGCGTCGCTGAAGATCACAGGAGCATCGAAGAGCTTTGGCGGCGTTAAGGCCGTGTCTGATGTCGACCTGACGATCGGCTCCCGGGGCATCCACGCTGTGATCGGCCCGAACGGTGCCGGCAAGACAAGCCTGTTCAACCTGGTATCGGGACTGAGTAAGCCAGACGATGGCAGCATCGAGATCTTTGGACAGAATCACACTTCCAGTGGACCAGTAGCGATCGCGCGCGCTGGTCTCGCACGAACGTTCCAGACGGTTCGGCTCTCCGAACAACTGACGGTTCTGGACAACGTCGCCGTCGGAAGCGCGCTCGCAAACAACACGTCATTCTTCCGTCTCGGGGATGGTAAGCAACTGGGTGCTGCCCGGGCGCGTGCGATGGCGATCCTCAACGAACTTGAGATTGCCCAGCTGGCGAACCGCATGCCCAGCGAGTTGTCGCTGGCCGACCAGCGTTTCGTTGAACTTGCTCGCGCTCTTTGTCGGGAGCCGAAACTCCTTCTGCTGGATGAGCCGGCCTCTGGCCTATCCGATGAGCAGCGGCGCACCTTGGCGCATACGCTGACGCGGGTTGGTCAGAGCCTTCCGATCGTCCTGGTGGAGCATGACATGAACTTTGTGCGATCAGTGGCTTCCCAGGTCACGGTTCTCGTAGGAGGTTCGGTGCTTCTGACTGCATTGACAGGCGCGGCCTTGAGCGATCCGGCTGTCATCGCGGCGTACTTGGGTGAGCCGCTAGACCGGGTAGATGGAACGACCGGAGGTCAGGCATGAGCGCCGCGTTGGCAGTTGACGGCGTGACCGTCTCGTACAGAGGGGCGATTGCGGTCCGCGACGTGTCCTTTGAGGTTCAGCCGGGCGAGGTCGTTGCGTTGCTAGGCAGCAACGGAGCGGGTAAGACCAGCCTTGCGAAGGCTGTCGCCGGTCTCGTAGCCCGCACTGGAACGGTCGCGGTCGGATCAACCGTCGTGAAGAACCAGCATCCGGAGCGCTTCCGCCAGGCGGGCGGGGCACTGGTGCCGCAGGGGCGGGAGCTCTTTCCCGAGCTGACAGTCCGGGACCATCTCGTTCTGGGAACCTACGGCCGGTACCTGCGTATGTCGAAGGCCATGGGAAGTCCGGCCCTCGTGAAGTCCATCGAGCGATTCCCTGTGCTCGGGGAGATGCTCGAGCGTCACGCGGGGCTACTCTCGGGCGGCCAGCAACAGATGCTTGCGGTTGCTCGGGCGCTCGTGGGTGAGCCCGCCTTGCTCGTCGTCGATGAGCCGTCACTTGGTCTTGCGCCCATCATCACCGACGGGCTGTACGACGAGTTCGCTTCACTGCGAGACTCCGGAATTTCGCTCTTGATCATCGAGGAAAGTCCGCAGCGCGCTCTTAAGCTCGCTGACCGAGCGCTTGTGATGGAGCGCGGGCAGATCGCTGAGGAGCTGAACCTTCAAGGGCATGCCGAGAACGTAATGAAGCGCCTTGAGGGTCGCTACCTTGGCATCTCCTAGAACTTGAGCCAGGTCGATGCCGCTTACAGACACGCACGCCCACGTGTGGAGCGTGGACGGCCCCGGTATGGGCTGGCTCAACGAGAACCGTTTCCGAGCGATTCGCCGTGACTACTCGATAGCCGACCTGCTCGCCAACATGAGAGTTGCCGACGTCTCGGACGTGGTCCTGGTGAGCTCGACTACCGAAGTATCCGAGAGTGAGTCCCTGCTGGAAATCGGCAGCCAGCATCCTGCCATTGCGGGCGTCGTCGGATGGGTGCCGTTGTCGACTCCGACCGAGACGGCTGCTGGCCTTCAGCGACTCACAGGCAACGAGAAGTTGGTGGGACTCCGATATCTCGATGGCTGGGAACCCGACCATGGGGTGCTCGTCGACGGCAGGGCGAGAGAGTCACTTCAATTGCTGGATGGCCTCGACCTGACTCTTGACGTGCAGGTGCCGTTCGCCAGCGCGTTAGCAGCATGCGACGCCATCGCTTCGGCAGCACCTAACCTAACCATTGTCCTCGACCACATGGTCAGTCCGGTCTTGCACGACCGGGGCGCCTTCGATGCCTGGTCGAGGGTTGTTGCCGACCTCGCGACGAGGACGAACGTGTTCGTGAAACTGTCTGGTTGGACCACGCGCCACGACGATGTTCCACTCGCGCTGATTCGGCCCTTCGTCGATGTGTTGATGGCGCGGTTCGGATCACGGCGACTGATGATGGGATCGAATTGGCCTGTGTCGAGCATGCGCGCTGGCTACCGCACGACGATGGCGTGGACCGCTGAGTTGGTCGACGAGCTCAGTGAAACCGAGGCCCGATGTATAGGGAGCGAAACGGCTGTGAGTGTTTACCGACGGGACAAGCGTTGACACATCTGCGACATCTGGTCGTCGACGCGTAACACGACATCGGAGTTCGGACTTCGGACTTCGGACTTCGGACTTCGGACTTCGGACTTCGGACGAGTATCTCTCTAGTTCGCCACAGCGGTTCCTGGGACGGAACTCTTATGTGAGTCGCCCGGAGTCGTGCGGCAGGAAGGGGATCTCGGCCCACCGCGACACGACAACGACATCTAGCGGTAGCGCAGGATGGTGCGGTTCGACGTCGGCGGGGATTCGACGCTGGCGGCGTTGACTCCTCGGCCGACGGACAGCTCAACTCCGTCGCGCCACCTTGCGGTCTGTGACCAACCGGGGCGACGACTCGCAGCTCAGGTGGTGTCGCTAGCGGTGTGGTTCGCGGCGTCGTGAAGGGTGGGCTTTAGGCCCTTGGGGCCGAGCGGATCCGCGATGTCTGCGAGCACGCGCTCGAGCAGCCCGGAGAGGACGTCGAGTTCGTCGTGCGAGAGACTTGAGAAGATGACTGAGAGCATCGACCAGTGACCTGGCAGTAGCGCGCTCAACAGGTTTTCGCCTCTTGGCGCGATGCCCACGGTGTAGGAGCGTCGGTCCTCGGGGTTCTCGTTGCGAGCCAGCAGGCCTCGATCGATGAGGTCTCGCACTGCGCCAGTGAGGTTCGGGGGCTGCACTGAGAGGGCTTCGGCCAGTTCCTTCATTGAAATCGGTCCAGGGCAGCGATGCAGAACGGTGAGGATGTTGAAGTAGGTGCCGTTCAGTTTGGACGGGCCCAGTTCGATGCCTTCTGCGCGGCTCACGGTGGCGATGATGCGGTGCAGGAGTAGGAGGGTCTTCAGGGGCAGCACGTCGAAGTCGTGACCGTATTCAGTGCGCACGAGGTCTATCTGACGTGCGAGGCTTTCGACGGTTCGTCGAGGACGTGCCCCTTCCTTCGGGCTGGTGGACGCCGGGGCATCTGGCGAGCGACTGATGGGACTGCTCCTTCGCTCCGAAGACACTTGACCTTCAACTGCGGGGGTCGCGCGGCGACGGGCGACCGGTCGCGACAAGGCCACAAGGTATACCAGCGCCCAGGTCGACGCACGGGTCCGAGCACTCTTGCTCCAACCGGCCATCTCCCGGAATTGCCCCCTTCACATGCTCCGGCAAAGAGGTTATGGTTCATAACAGTCTTGATCTCTACGCTGTTAACAAGGGGCACCGATGGATGCGATCGGCATCGGCATGACGCACTACCCAATGCTCGCCGGAACCGACGAGCACATGGCCGACCTGCTCAAGTGGACGCTCAACGACCCCGGCATCCCGGCCGGCTACAAGGACCCGGCCAACTGGCCGCCCCTCATGCAGAAGGAGTGGGCCGATGACGAGGGTGTCGCCGCCGCAGCCGGCCATCGCGCCGACCTCCTCGAGCACCTGCGGCGTTGCCGCGACTACCTGGACGACTTCCAACCAGACGTCGTGGTGGTCTGGGGAGACGACCAGTACGAGAACTTCCGAGAAGAGGTCGTGCCGCCGTTCTGCGTGCTGGCCTACCCCGACCTTGAGGTCGCACCGTTTGAACACATGAACGAGTTCGGGGTGCCGAACGCATGGGGTTGGCCCGACGACTTCACTATTCCGGTGCGCGGAGACGCAGCCCGCGCGCGCCAGCTGACCAACGACCTGGTGCGCGCAGGCTTCGACGTGGCCTACTCGTACGAGAAGCGCGCCAACTCACGCTTTCCGCACGCGATTCTCAATACGCAGCTCTTCTTGGACTACGACAACGCGGGTTCGAAGTTCCCGTACGCGCTCGTTCCGATGACTGTGAACTGTTACGGGCAGCACGCCATCGTGCGACGAGGAGGCATGGCGAGGTTCGCGGATATCGAGAACGAGGATGTCGATCCGGTCGGGCCCTCCCCGCAGCGTTGTTTCGAGTTGGGTCGAGCAATGGCTCGATCGTTCCGCGACCGCGATCTCCGGGTGGCCTTCGTGGCATCGTCGAGCTGGTCCCACGCCTTCCTCAACGACAAGAGTTGGCACATCGTCCCGGACACCCCGGCCGACGAAAAGCTCTACGAGGCGTTCCAGGCTGAAGACTGGGCTGCTTTCACCGCGCCCACCGTGGAACACATCGTGGGCGCTGGACAGCACGAGATGCTGAATTGGTTCTGCCTTGCAGGTGCCTGCGCCGAGTCCGGCCTTGAGTTGAACTGGTCCGACCTGGTGGTCACCGACCTCTTCAACTCGAACAAATGCTTCGCCCTGTTCAGCTAGCAAACCTCCGGCCGGGCCGCCGAGAACGGCGGCCGGGACCACGTCCCAGGATCTATCCGTCAGTTCGAGCTTGAAAGCAGATGCAAGTAGATGACATCAATCGACTTTGATTCGACCAGCCGGTTCGTCACGACACCTGAGGCGCGAGTTCACCTAAACGAGACCGGCGATGGGCCTCCGCTGGTCCTGCTACACGGGGGCGGTCCCGGGGGTTCGGGATGGAGCAACTTCAAACAGAACGTCGCGACGCTCAGCAAATCTTTCCGTGTTCTCGTCATAGACCAGGTTGGGTACGGCCTGACGGACAAGCCGGAGTTCGACGAGCCCTACTACGTCCTCTCGGCTCGGGTCATTCGCGATGTCCTGGACATCCTGGGAATCAAGCAGGCTGACTTCGTCGGGAACTCTCTGGGCGGCGGGACCGCCCTCCGCCTGGCGATCGACTATCCCGACCGTGTGCGGCGGCTCATCCTGATGGGTCCCGGAGGAGGGGCGAAGAACATCTTCGCCGTCGACCCGGCAGAAGGCCAGAAGGTCCTGATCGACTTCTACGCAGCACCGGGGCCCACTCGCGAGAAGATGCGCCGCCTCGTCGAGATTATGACCTACGACCACTCGTTCGTGACCGATGACCTGATCGAGGAGCGCTTCGCGGCCGCGACCGCTCCGGGCGCCGAGGAGGGTGCCCTTCGGGCACTGCGGTCCATTGGGTCGTCAGCGAGCCCGAACGAGAACCAGCTCTGGCGGCATCTGGCGAACGTGCCTCATCGCACGCTTCTGATGTGGGGGCGCGACGATCGGACTATGCCGCTCGATGGCGCGTTCTTCGCCCTGAAGGAGATGCCGGATGCGCAACTGCACGTGTTCCCTCGGTGTGGGCACTGGGCCCAACTGGAACACCAGGACGCGTTCGATCGCCTCACGACCGACTTCCTACTGCATTGAGCTAAGGCGTCGAATTCTGATCCGGCCGGAGGCCAGCGGCACATTATGCGCCCTCAGTCGACGTCGGTCCCCCAGGCAAGTGTGAGCCAGGGCCGAAGCGATCGTTGGCGCACCGGACTTGAGGGTCCCACGCTCGCGTCAGGGCAGCGCTCACCGTAAGCCCAGGTCATGCCCGTAGTCACCCGGAACATCCGGGACTGACGTCTACACAATCACCGAAGAAGACTAGGAGCCCCCGTGGCTGAGATGTTCTACGACGACGACGCCGACCTGTCCCTGATCCAGGGCAAGAACGTGGCGGTCATCGGTTACGGCAGCCAGGGCCACGCCCATGCGCTGTCGCTGCGCGACTCGGGCGTCGACGTCCGCGTCGGCCTGCAGCCGGGCTCGAAGAGCCGGGCGAAGGCCGAGGCGGAGGGCCTGCGTGTGGTCACGCCGGCCGAGGCGGCCGAGGAGGCCGACGTCATCGTCATCCTCGCGCCCGACCAGCACCAGCGGAAGCTCTACGCCGAGGAGATCGAGCCCGCCCTGACCCCGGGCGACACCCTGGTCTTCGGCCACGGCTTCAACATCCGGTTCGGCTACATCACCCCGCCCGACGGCGTGGACGTGTTCATGGTCGCGCCGAAGGGCCCGGGCCACCTGGTGCGTCGCGAGTACGTCGACGGCCGCGGCGTCCCGGTCCTCGTGGCCGTCGAGAAGGACGAGTCCGGCAAGGCGTGGAACCTCGCGCTGTCGTACGCGAAGGCGATCGGCGGCCTGCGTGCCGGCGGCATCAGGACGACCTTCACCGAGGAGACCGAGACCGACCTGTTCGGCGAGCAGGCCGTGCTCTGCGGCGGTGCCTCGCAGCTGGTCATGTACGGCTTCGAGGTCCTCACCGAGGCCGGCTACCAGCCCGAGGTCGCCTACTTCGAGTGCCTCCACGAGCTGAAGCTGATCGTCGACCTGATGTACGAGGGCGGCATCGCCAAGCAGCGCTGGTCGTGTTCGGACACGGCGGAGTTTGGTGACTACCTCTCGGGCCCGCGGGTGATCACGCCCGACGTGAAGAAGAACATGGAGGCGGTCCTCGCCGATATCAAGAACGGCTCGTTCGCCGAGCGCTTCATCGGCGACATGGACAACGGCTCGCCGGAGTTCACCGAGTTCCGCAAGAAGGGTGAGTCGCACCCGATCGAGCAGACCGGCAGCGAGATGCGGAAGCTGATGTCCTGGGTGAAGTCGCACGACTCGGACTACACCGAGGGCACCGCAACCCGCTGACGGGGCCAGAGTCGGATTCCCAGTTGTGTTGACTTCGTCACGTTTCCGTTCCAAACTAGTTGTAGTTCATAACTTTCTGCGAGGAGGGTCCATATGACCCACGTCGACGACGCCGGCGAGATCGATCAGCAGGTGGACGGACTCATTCTCTGGCGGCGACAAGGCGACCCGATCGTTCACCGGGCCGTGGCCAGCGGCTACAACTACAGTGATTTGCGCGACGGCGGTCTGCTCGATCGAGCCTCCTACGGCCGCCTTGAGCAGGTAGCAGAAGCCGTCCAGCGCGATGACCGTCTATGTGAGAGCCGGGAGCTCCTGGACGCTTGGCTGGACGCGTTCGAGATCCTCGCGAGCGTCCACGCTGAGGACTTTGGCGGCAAGCGGACATGAACACCCGAGAAGCGACCACGACGGCCATCAACGCGGACGTCCTAGATGACCTCTTGAGCGCGTGCCGACTTAGCGACAACTTGGGGCTGACCGAAGGCTTCGGCCATATTTCATCCCGGTCGACTGCTCCGGAGTACCTGCTCATCACACCGCGCACCGCCCCAGGTCTGATTCGCGAGGCGACCGAGTTCATCCACTACCGACCGGCTGAGCCTAGTGACGACCAGTTGGCGCAGCTTCCCCCTGAGCGACACATCCACGAGCAGATCTACGACGCACGCCCTGACGTAAACGCTGTCCTTCGGTTCCACGGGCCGTGGACACTTGCGCTCTCCACCGTCGTAGACGCGGTTCACCCGACCGTCGGCTATGGCGCCTACCTTGGCGCACACGTTCCAGTTCACGCAGACCCTCGGCTCATTCGCACCCCTGAAGCCGGCGCGCGACTAGCTGGCACGTTGGCAGCCGGCACAGCCGTCATCCTCCGGGGTAACGGAGCCGTGAGCACCGGAACGACAGTCCGTGAAGCGCTCGTGCGCGCCGTCTGGCTGGAAGGCACGGCCCGAGCAGTGCTGCAAGCCAGCGCGCTTGGAACCCCCATGTCACTCATCGGCGACGAGATCGCAGCCTTCGCCGATATCCCCGATAAGTCCCGTCAGATCGACCGGGCTTGGGCCTACTACTGCACCCGGCAAGACGTCGGTGCCCATCAGAAGGGACAGAACAATGGCAGGTAGCGCAGGAGCGCGGCCCGCAGCCGCGGAGGACGAGAACACCAACTCTCTTCACCCCTCAGCACTGCGCGAGCGAATTCCGGAGATGGGACTTAAGGAGTACTGGTACCCCGCGATCGAGGCAAAGAAGGTCAAGTCCGGCAAGCCGACCACGGTCAAGATGCTTGGGCAGGACCTCTCGTTCTTTCGTGGCAAGGACGGGAACGTGGTGGCCACCAGCAGTACGTGCCCACACCGCGGAGCCAGCCTCGCGCACGGCAAGTGCCACTTCGCGGGCACGATCACGTGTCCCTACCACGGTTGGACCTTCGACGAGACCGGCGCGTGTGTGGCGGTACTGGGCGAAGGCCCCGAGTCGCGCATCCCCGGAATGCCTGACGCCCGGGTCCGTTCGTACCCGACCCAGACCCACAAGGGCATCGTCTTCGCATGGATGGGCGAGAGCGACCCAGCGCCGATTGAAGAGGATGTGCCGCCGCAGTTCTTCAACGACGAATTTCTCATCCAGGTCAGCGTGACCAGTTGGAACTGCAACTGGCGGCCGGCCTTCGAGAACCTTCTCGACTCGCACGTCTTTTACGTGCACCGGAACTCCGTGCACCTCATGATGATGGATGCAGCGAACCTCTTGATCGCCAGCAAGATGGGCCCCCGTCGGCCCCGTCCGCGCGTCGTCAACGGACGCGCACTCATGTACCCGCCTGGCGCCCTGGGGTTCGCCGACGCTTTCGTCGGGACCGGCGCCAAGCACGCCGCCGAGAAGGCGACAGCGACCGAGGTTAAGACCTGGCCCCCTGCCCCGGAGGCAGGCCTGCAGGACTCCTACCCCGGCCTCGGCGGAGCCCAGTGGCCGAAGAGTGATCGGCGGGTCGCGTGGCACAAGGTCTACGGCGCGACGAAGAAGGTCATGCCCACGCCCTTTAAGCGCGACCCACTTGAGATCGACCCTGAGTGGAAGGATGCACACCTTCCGTGCACATTCCAGGTCTCGTACTCCGATCACATCTACTCCCGCATCACCGTTCCGATTGATGCCGAAACGTCTCGAGTGTTCTACTTCCACGCCACGATGCCGCTGACCCGGACCAAGCGAATCTGGGACCACGTGTACTTCGAGGTCTTCCAGAACTGGATGATGAACTACAACTTCTCCGGCCAGGACGAGAAGGTCGTGCGCCATCAGGCCTACGACACCCCGGAGACGTTCTCGGCCACCGATGTCTTCCCGCTCACCCTGCGCAAGCTCATTCTCGAAAACGCACGCGACTTCCACCTCAAGGACGGTCACGACACCGAGTGGCCTGATGCTGCAGGCGCCACGTCGGCCAAGGAGGACAGCAAATGAGGCCTGAAGACGCCGACCTAGATGTTCGGGCCGGCAATCGACTGCGCGGCAAAACCGTCATCATCACCGGTGCCGGGCGCGGGATCGGACGGGCAGCCGCCAGGCGCATGGCGACCGAAGGCGCCCAGCTCCTGCTCGCCGACCTCAATGCCGAAACGCTGGACCAGGTGATCCAAGAGACCTCCGAGATCACCACGTCGTCAGCCTTCACCGGCGACCTTATGCAGTACGCGACAGCGGAGAAGTTGATCTCAACCTGTCTCGAGCGATACGGCCAGGTCGATGTCCTCGTGAACAACATCGGCGGTGCAACAGCGCTCAAGCCGCTGTGGGACTGGAGCGACGAGGAGATCCTAGCGGAGATGAACCGCAGCATCCTTCCGACTGTTTGGTGTTGCCGGGCCGTGCTGCCGACCATGATTGAACAGGGGCAGGGCCGGATCGTGAACGTCGGCGCGGAGTCCGTCCGAAACGGGTTGTGGGATCGGGCGCCGTACAACATGGCCAAGGGAGCTGTCCACGCGCTCACGACGAGCATCGCTCGCGAGACGGCCGACAAGGGCATCCTCTGCAATTGTGTCGCGCCTGCGGCGACCGGACGCACCGACGGCCGGCTAGAGCGCCGAGTCGACCGTAAGCGAAGCCCCGAAGAGCTCGCGCACATCGCGCGAATCAACGAAATGATGCTCGATTCGATTCCCTTGGGTCGCCCGGCCTACCCCGAGGAGCAGGCGGCTGCGATCGCATTCCTTGCCTCTGACGACGCGTCGTTCATTACCGGCCAGGTTCTGAGCGTCAACGGTGGGTCCTCGATGCTCTGAAAGCAGTCGATCGCCTGCACCAATCCCATCTCAACGACTCAAAGCGGAGGACTCATGGCCCGCAACCTCGTGGCGCACATCTCTGACCTAACCCCAGGGCAGACCACGGTTGTAGACCTGGATGGCGAGGAAGTGCTGCTCGTCAGAATCAAGGACAAGGTCTACGCCATCAACAACCTCTGTTCGCATGCAGAGGGCTGGCTCGACATGGGGCAACTGTTCGAATCTAGTTGTGAGATCGGATGTCCGCTCCACGATGGCCGGTTCGACCTTCGCACTGGACAAGCCACGCACGAGCCTGCGACCGAGCCCGTCCCTGTGTACCGGGTCGAGGTCGAGGATGGGGACATCTTCCTCGTCGAAGGTGCCCCGGATCCGGCGACGGCGTCAGTGCGGGCCTCGTGATGGTCGAGACCGAGGATCCGGTGGTCGTCCTCGGCGGCGGCATGGCAGGTGGTCGCGCTGCGGAGTTCCTCGCGATGCGAGGCCGCGGCACTCGCGTCGTCTTGGTGTCGGACGAAGATCACCGTCCGTACCAGCGGCCTCCGCTGTCCAAGGAGTCGACTTGGGACGATCCGGTTCGAGAGGAGCTGTTCTTCAGAGATGAAGAGTTCTACGCATCCAAGGGAGTTCAACTGGCTCTCGGAACACGGGTCGAAGGGTTGTTGCCGGACAGCGATGTCTTGATCACGAATCAGGGCGAGAAGATCGCATTCTCAAGGCTGTTGATTGCCACCGGTTGCCGAGTGCGCCGACTACAAGTGCCCGGCTCCGATCTCAGAGGTGTTCATTACCTGAGGTCGATTCCGGACGCGAAAGGCCTGTGGGACGCCGTCCATGGCGGCGGTCCTGTCGTGGTCGTCGGCGCGGGCTACGTGGGTTGCGAGTTGGCAGCGGTCATGGCGGGACTCCAGGTCGACGTCACCGTCGTCGAGGCGGGCTCCGAGCCACTCGGGATCTCCTTAGGGGCAGAGGTCGGAGCATGGGTTCGGTCCTTCCACGAACGGCGTGGCGTCAAGTTTGTGACAGGTCGGACCGTCGTACACATGGACGGCGAAGACCGGGTCGGCAGCGTTCGCCTCGACGATGGGACGAGGTTGCCAGCCAGCACGGTCGTCGTTGGGATCGGAGTGGTCCCCGATGTCGAGTGGCTCTCGGGATCCGGTGTGGAGATCGGCGACGGAATCCTCGTCAATGAACGATGCGAGACGAGCAGGCCTGGGGTGTTTGCTGCAGGTGACGCCGTGCGATGGACTCACCCGCAGTACGGCTCGATTCGGCTGGAGCACGAAACCAACGCCCAAGCGCAGGCTGTCGTCGCTGCACGGAACATTCTCGGCGGGTCGACAGAGTACAACCACCTCCCCTACGTGTGGTCCGACCAGTACGGCGACACGTTGGAGTACGTCGGATACACACGTGGATGGAATGAGGCGGTCGTCCAGACCGACGAGACGAGCTTCACAGCCGCTTACCTGACTGGTGGCGCTGTTGCGGCGGTTGCTGCATACGCACGCCCCGATGTAATCGCACTTGCGAAGCAGGTCCTCAGCGACGGACCTGTTGCTCGCGAACTCTGGCGGGCGGCGGCCAAGGACCTAGGGGTCTGACGATGCTTGGTGACGGGCGGTGCGTTCTCGAGAAGAGGGCTGTCTGGTCACCCGCCGTGCCGACGAGCAGCGACGCTGAGAGGAGAGGGTCATGAGTGAGGTTTCGACTGTTCGAGCCGCCGATGATTCTACGTCGGTGGTAGAGCGCGTGTTTCAGGTGCTGGGAGCACTTGACATGGCAGGCGAGCCCACCGCACTGGGTCAAATCAGTGAGCGAACTTCGCTTCCGAAGCCGACGGTGCACCGGTTGCTGCAGCAACTCATCGCCCAGGGCGCCGTAGAGCGAGTTGGTCAGCACTATCGCCCGGGTATCAGACTTTTCGAGCTCGGAGCGTCGGTCGGTCGGCAGCAGCGTCTCCGCGAGGTTGCAATGCCGTTCCTGGAGGACCTCCACCAGCGCGTCGGACACTCAATCCATTTGGGTGTCCAGCATGGCGGAGAGGTTCTCTACTTGGAGAAGATCAGCGGGCCGCACCGCAACGTCGTCAACACCAGACCCGGGACCAGGAAGCCGATGCATTGCACTGGGCTTGGGAAAGCGATGCTCGCCTACAGCTCGGCAGAGGCCAAGGAAGCGGTCATCGCCCGTGGATTGCCTCCACGTACTCGGTACACGATCACCTCCCCTGCAGGTCTCTCTCGACAGCTCGCTCAGGTCGCAGAAGACGGATACGCCTTGGATCGCGAGGAGCACGCTCTCGGGGTGTTGTGCGTGGCGGCGCCGGTCGTTGATGCCGCCGGGAACGCCAGCCTGGCGTTGTCAGTCTCCGGTCCGTTGGACGCACCTGCTGTTCAGCGAAGCATCCGGGCCGTCACGCAGGCTGCTGCTGGCTTGGCCACCGCTCTCGGTGGGAGAACCTGGAGCTAACAGCGCAGAACCCGCGCCCACAGGCACCCCGTCGGCTACAGCTGACGCGTTGGGTCGTGTGATCGACTTAGGTGCGGCGTCGGTCGACGTCGAGGTATCCGTAGAACCCCTCGATGTGTGCTTGAACCAGGTCCGCAGCTTCCTCGGCCTTGCCGCCGCGAACTGCCTCGAGGATCGCCGCATGCTCCGAAGCGAGTTGGCTCATGACGGCCGGCGCGTTGGCCAGGTCAGCGAATGCGGCGGCCATCTCTCGTTGCACGGCGTCGCGAATGGCGCTCATGAGGGTCGCAAGGAGCCGGTTGTCAGCAGCCTCGGCCAGGCCCAGGTGGAACGCGGCGTCGATGGCGTTGAAGCGCGCGCTTTCGATTTCGGGAGACTTCATTGCCTCAAGCAAGCGGTCGAGGTCCTCAAGGTTTCCGCGGCCAGCAGCTTGGGCGGCCTCGTGGGCGCTCCAGCGTTCGAGCTGCACCCGCACCTCCATGACCTCACGTTGGGAGAAGGAAGCGAGCGCAAGGTGAAGGCGGAAGACGGTCGACATCGCGGCTGTGTCTTCGGCAACGACAAGGGACCCGGCCTTTGCGCCTGAGCCGGGCGATGCACGAATAACCCCCAAAGATTCCAGAACTCTTATCGCTTCGCGGACCGCGCCGCGACTGACGCTTAGGCTCTTGGCCAGGTCACGTTCGGGAGGGAGTCGGTCCCCGGGCCGTAGCCTGCCGTGCACGATCTGGTCTTCTATCTGTGCGAGAACTAGTTCGTGGCTGCGTGGTACTCGAATCGGGGTCCAATGAGCCTCAGCTGGGTCCATCGCATCCCCTTCCTGAACGCATGGTCGTAAGACCACCTTCCCACGCAAGGTTGGGATTGCCTGCTCAGTACACAGGTGTCTCGACGTAGGTTCCGAACACGTCGCGTAGTGCACCGGTGATCTCGCCCATCGACAGACCGGCTCGGACAGCGGCGATGGTTGCCGGCATGAGATTGGCGTCGTTGTCGCGAGCTGTTTCGACCAGGGTTGCGAGAGCTGCCTGTGCGGTCTCGGCGTTGCGCTCCGCACGTACCTGCTGCACGCGGCGGATCTGGCGCTGCTCGGACTCGGGGTCGAGCTGGTGTGTCTCGATCTCTTCCGTCGAGTTCTCATCGATGTACATATTGACCCCAAGCACAGGGCGGTCGCCGCTCTCCTTGCGGAGCGCGTACTGGTAGGCCGTGTCTGAGATCTCGCGCTGCATAAAGCCGTTCTCGATCGCTGCTACGACTCCACCAAGGCTTTCGATCTTGGCTAGATAGTCGTGAATTCCCGTTTCGATCTCATCGGTAAGTGCCTCGACGTAGTACGAGCCGCCGAGGGGGTCGACAATGCTAGGAACGCCAGTCTCATGTGCGATGACCTGCTGGGTGCGAAGCGCGATCTTCATGGCGGTTTCGCTCGGGATCGTGTACGCCTCGTCGAGACCGTTGGTGTGGAGCGACTGTGCCCCGCCCAGGATTGCTGAGAGGGCTTGGAGCGTCGTGCGGATGATGTTGTTCATGGGTTGTGGCTTGGTCAGCGTTGCCGCTGCAGTCTGAGCGTGGAACCGGAGCCGCATGGACTGTTCGTTCTCGGCTCCGAACTCGTCGCGCATCATCTTGGCGTAGAAGCGCCGGACAGCCCTGAACTTTGCGGCTTCCTCGAAGAAGTCAGCCTGGCTCACGAAGAAGAACGACAGTCGCGGAGCGAACGTGTCGACGTCGACGCCGGCCGCAATGACGTCACTCACGTAGGCGCGCGTGATCGCCATGGTGAAGGCGACCTCCTGCACGGCGTTCGCGCCGGCTTCGCTGATGTGGTACCCGCTGATGTTGACCGGGTTATAACGGGCCATATTCTCAGCGCAATAAGCGATGCAGTCTCGGACAATGCGCATACTCGGACGAACCGGGAAGATCCATTCCTTTTGGGCGACGTACTCCTTGAGGATGTCGTTCTGAATCGTTCCGCTCAGTCGGTTCAGGTCGTAGCCCTTGTCTTCGGCTACAGCGATGTACATGGCCAGCAGGATCCAGGCAGACGGGTTGATGGTCATCGACACGGAGATGTTCTCCAGGTCGATTCCGTCGAAGAGTGCCTCCATGTCGGAGAGCACGTCGACGGCGACTCCTTCGCGGCCGACCTCTCCCAGACTCATGGGGTCGTCGCTGTCGAGACCCATCAGTGTGGGCATGTCGAAGTCGACGGAGAGGCCCGTCTGTCCCTGGTTGATGAGGTACTGGAAGCGCTTGTTGGTCTCTTCGGCTTGACCGAATCCGGCGATCTGGCGCATCGTCCAGTGGCGGCCCCGGTACATGGTCGGGTAAGGCCCTCGCGTGAACGGGAATTGACCCGGAAGTCCGATATCGTTCCAGTCCTCGGGAAGGTCAGCCGGCGTGTAGACCCTCTTGACGGGGGCGCCGCTGCCAGTGCGGAACACTCCCTTCGACTCTGGCGTCCGTTGCAAGAATGCCTCGAGCTCGTGGCTCTCCCACCCTGCGAGTCGTTCCTCGATGGCCTTGACGGCGGCCTCGTTGGTGATCTTGATGGCGTCGGCCTCGTGGGTGCTCATGCTCGTCCTTCCTCAGTCAAGTTGTGTTTTGCCGCTTACCAGTGCATGTGCGGCTTCGTGCGGACTGAGCCGCCCGATGCGTACGCCTTCGACAAGTTCGTTCAGGTGCGTGGTACCGGGTTGGGTCGACCGCATCGCGATGTCGACGGCGGCCCACCGAATCTGTGATGTGGCTGCGTTGCGTTCGTAGAGTTCTAGGGCGCCGGACGCGGTGAGCCACGACTGGTGCTCCTCAAGGGCTTCGCGCAGCTCGTCGAAGCCCTTCCCGCCGGTCGCCACTGTCCGGATGATCGGCGGGCGCCAAGAGTCGGGTGCGCTGGACGCGAGTCGCAGTGACTCTCGGATCTCAGAGGCGGTGAGATCTGCACCGGGGCGGTCGGCCTTGTTGACCACGTGGACGTCGGCGATTTCTAGGATCCCGGCCTTGATGGCTTGGATGTCATCTCCGAGCCCGGGCACGCTGACCACGACAATCGTCTGCGCGACGCTCATGACGTCGATTTCGTCCTGTCCGACGCCGACTGTTTCGACGAGTACGCGGTCGAATCTGGCGGCGTCGAAGACTTTGATGGCATCGAAGACTGCTCGTGAGAGCCCACCGGTTGCTCCTCGGGTGGCCAGGGACCGGATGAAGATGCCGGTGTCCCCTGACAGTGCGTTCATCCTGATCCGGTCGCCGAGGATGGCTCCGCCGGAGTAACCGCTTGAGGGGTCGACTGCGAGGACAGCGACTGTCAGACCATCGTCGCGGTAGTTGGCGGCCAGTCTGGCGACGAGCGTGCTCTTTCCGCTGCCGGCCGGGCCGGTGATTCCGATGACGTGAGCGTGAGGCTCGGTCCCTCGGAGTGCGGCGAGCAGGTCGTCGGCCGATCGATCCCTGCGTTCGACCGCTGTCAGAGCAACCCCGATTGCGCTGGGTTCTTGGCTCCGGATGCGTTGTGCGAGCTCGGCCGGGTTCGCTGATGCGCCGCTTGGGCGAGTGGTTGTTCGGGTCATCAGTTGTCGCCAGTGAGAAAGAGGCGGCGGTCATCAATGACGCGGCGAGCTTTGAAGTCCGTCCGGTCGAAGGTGTTCTGTGCGACCGCGACCACTCGGGCGCGGATACCGAGTACGGCCTGCAGTTCGTCGGCGACGCGGTTGGTCCATGCGGACGTCTCAGCGGTCGTGTACTCGCGGTGCTCGATCTGAACGAGAAGATCGTCCATGGTGCTCTCGCGGGAGATGACGATTCGGTGTTCGCCGCCGTAACCCGGTAACTGCATCACGACGTCGTCGATGGCGCTCGGGTAGATGTTTTCGCCGCGGACCACGAACATATCGTCGATCCGGCCGTAGATCCCGCGAGGAAGGCGGGGATAGGTGCGACGGCCGTCGGTTGCGGGTGCCTCCCATTTGGTGAGGTCGTTGGAAAGCAGTCGAATCATCGGCTGGCTGGTTCGCTCAAGCGTTGTGTAAACCGGAGTGCCTTCGGAGCCGTACGGCACGGGCAGGTATGTCGATGGGTCGCATACCTGGGTGTAGACGAGGTCCTGCCAGCAAAGCATCCCTGGTCCGTCCTGATCTCCGCCGAGTGACATCCAAGGGCTGACTTCGGCCATGTTCCCGGAGTCGTAAACCGCGGCGTTGAACGCTCCTGCGATGCGGTCACGTACTGCAGGAATGCTTGCGCCCGGTTCTCCGGAGAAGAACATTGTTCGCAGCCCGAGAGTGTCTGGGGAGATTCCTGCGTCTGTTGCGACCTCTGCAAGGCGAAGAGCGTATGAAGGAGTGCCGTAGAAGACGGTCACGCCCATCTGCTTCATCCATTGGATGGTGCGCAGACTCTGACCGGCGACACCGGCACCGAAGGGAAAGACGGTGGCTCCGAGTCGCTCGGCCCCGATGTACGCGCCCCAGGATCCCCAGTACAAGGAGAGGGGGGAGCCGATGAGCACGGTGTCGGTGGGGCGGATTCCCATGGCCCACATAACTCTGGCGTGGGCGTTGGCGACGGCTCGCCAGTCGCGCTCGTTGATGCCGAAGGCTGTCGGGCGACCGGTGGTACCTGAGGTTCCGTTGATGTGGGTGACCTCTTCGCGATCGACACTGAGGTAGCTGCCAAAGGGCGGATTCTCTTCTTGGTCGAGCCGCAGTTCGGCCTTTTCGACGACTGGGACGCGTGCATAGTCGTCGAGCGACTTGATGTCGCCAGGTTCTAGGCCTGCGACAGTCCACTTTCGGCGGTAGAACGGCGCGTGGTCCCAGGCATACGCCATGACGTCCTGGATGCGGGTCAGGATCAGTTCGTCGCGATCCTCGGGGGCCATGGTTTCTCGAATTGGAAACCAGTACGGCTGGTCGTTATTAGCGGGCAGGTAGGTGTCGTCGTACGACGGTGGCCACTTCCAGTCTTCGAGCGGTTGCTTGAGGCTCACGAGGCCTCTACCTGGTTCCGGGCCTGGTTCGCGGCGTCGGTGACGACCTCGACGATGTGGCGCGGCGCGGTGTCCTGGCCGAGGACAGCGGCGACACCCAGTTCGATCAGGGTCCTCTCGTCCTCGTCGGGCATGACGCCGCCAGCGACGACGGCAAATCGTGGCGTGTAGGGAAGATCTGCGATGAGCGTGAAGAGTCGACCGAAAATGGTCAGGTGTGCTCCGGAGAGCAGGCTGATGCCGAGCACGTCGACGTCTTCTTGCACGGCGGCTTCGAGGACCTGCTCTGGGCTGCGGTGAAGGCCGGTGTAGACGACCTCCATGCCGGCGTCACGCAGTGTGCGGGCGACGACCTTGACGCCTCGATCGTGCCCGTCGAGACCGATCTTAGCGAGCATGATGCGGATCGGAGCGGTGTCGCCTGCGTCGATGTCGGAGTGTGCGGACAGCGGCATGGGGGCTCCTAGGTTGGCCTGTGGCGTGTGCCACATATGTGGTCCTACCTTAGGTAACACACTCGCACTCCGCAAGAAGTTATAAAGAATCACTATTCTTGATGGGCGTGTCGGCCCCCAGCCGACCTTCGACCGAAGTGGAGAGCGCTGTGGCCGGTTCCGGAATCGACATCGTCGTCGCCGACCGGGTGGGGTGGATCCGACTCGACAGACCAGAGGCGTTGAACGCCCTGACCCTCGAAATGGTGACCTCCATGCGAGCAGCTCTCGCGCACTGGGAGACGGATCCGCAGATCGACTCCTACCTAGTCACCGGCGAAGGCCGCGCATTCTGCGCAGGCGGCGACGTGCGGTGGATCGTCGAGGAGATCGCAGAACGGCCCGACAACGTCCGCGCCTTCTGGCGAGCCGAATATGACCTCGACCTGGCCATCCATCAGCTACATAAACCATACGTCGCAGTCATGGATGGCATCGTCATGGGAGGCGGAGTAGGTATCTCAGCGCACGGCCGACACCGCATCGTCACCGAACGCACCCGCCTGGCAATGCCCGAACTACGTATCGGATTCTGCCCAGACGTCGGTGGAACGCGATTGCTCGCCAACGCACCGGGAGAGGTCGGGCTCCACGTTGCTCTCACCTCGGCGTCCCTTGAGGCCGCCGACATCATCTACTGCGGACTCGCCGACCGCGCGATCAACTCTAGGGATCTTCACTCCTTGCTGGAGTCGCCACCCGGCGTCCTTCGGCTTGCCCAACAGCACCAAGAACCACCGTGTCCGTCCCTTGCCGCGCAGCGCCCCTGGATTGACGAGTGCTACTCAGCGCCCACGGTCGAGCTCATCCTTGAACGACTCCGATCGCACCCCCAGCAGCTCGCCAGAAACGCAGCCACCATCATTGAGTCGCAGCCACCGACCGCGCTCAAGGTAGCCCTGCGAGCACTACGCACCGCTCGTCAGGCATCGGACCTCGCGGAGGTGCTAGCCATGGAGTTCGGGATTGTTAGCCGCAGTCTCATTCATCACGACTTCACCGAAGGAATCCGGGCAAGGATGGTCGAGAAGCGCTCCCCGGTCTGGCAGCCCGCCACGTTGTCGGAGGTCACCGACGCCGCGGTAGCTGAGTTCTTCGACTCCTAGTCGTCGCATGCGTGCAAGCGCTCGGCGAGGAGAACCAAGGCGTCGCCGGGCTCATCCAACATGGCGCGGCCATCATCGTGACGGAATCGACGGCATCTTTTGGGAAGAGGCACGAGGTTGCGCCGAAGGTGCGCGACAGCCTCGTCAAGGATAGCCGGGACATCGACCTCAAGCTGCTCGACGTTGACCTCCTCGGACCCGCCAGAGCATATGAGCGCAGGCCTCCTCTCCCATGCCCGCACATCCAACGCACCGCACGGAGTACCAAGGACCGTAGTAGGCGGGAGCGTAGTGCTCGTCTCCTGTCATCCGGATCGCGTGGCCGGCGACATCCCACTCCATGGGATGAGGCTAGTGGTCGATGGCATAGACGAAGCTGGGCGCCTCTAACCCTGTCCGAACCGGCGGTCCGCGCAGATCCCGTACAGAATCGAATGACCGAGCTCGCTCGTCGATGTGGAGGCGTGCGTGCGACCTCCAGTCGGGTTTGGGGCCCCGCGAACGGCGAACACCGTTCCCGCTGAGGGATCTGGCCGGGGCCTTCAGACCTTGGCGACCTCGTCACTGTCTGCAGTCAACGTGTTAGGTCGCGCATCTTGTCCGCCTCCACGGGTATGTGAGTGCGCGTTGCACACCCGACGGAACTTCACTCCAGGATCGGCTCTCCCGACTGAGGTTTGGATCATGGCTGACACGAGCGACATCAAGGGTGAGTCAAGGTCACTTTCGCCATGTCGGTGCAGACGACCGGGGTCCTCAGTGGCCTCAGTGTCCCGGTCGGCGACGTCAAGTGGCTCTGAGTCTCATGATGGTTGAACAACGCCTGCTTATCGAGTCCGCGCCACCGCAACCTCCTTGAGTTAGAGAAGTGTTGCGTTGACCCACTGAGACCGCCCCGTCGCACGAGAGCATCTACTGCACCTTGTTCGTGCAGTCGCGCGACGCACTGCGTCGCGAGCTGACCGCTACCTGCGCACCGGGCGGGTGATCCGTCGCCCTCCGGGTGTCCGGCTTCCCGATGGTCGTGGCGGACGACCGGGCATCCTCACCGTCTACGAACGCCCGGCCAAGGTCGAGGACCGTGCCGTGCCGGGCCACTTTGAAGGCGACCTGGTCTTCGGCATGAAACATGAGCCCGGTCGTCACGCTGGTCGAGCGGTCGACTCGATTCCTGATGCCTGGTCGCGCTGCCCGATGGCAACCACAAGGCCGACACGGTGGCCGACGCACTTGACGCCGCGGATCGCTACCTTGCCGAGGCACCTGGCCAGGTCGCTGACCCGGGACCAGGGCCACGAGATGGCTGCGCCCCGCAGGTTCACCGACACCACCGGGATCCGGGTCCACTTCTGTGATGCGAAGTCGCCGTGGCAGCGCGGAAGCAATGAGAACACCAACGACCTGCTGCGTCAGTACCGGCCTCGACGGCTCGACTTCCGCATCTTCACCCAAGCCGACTTCGACGCCATCGCCCAAGAGCTCAACGAACGACCTCGACAGACCCTCGAGTTCAAGACACCATCACCAGCACTCGCCGAGCTGTTGCCTTGACCGCCTGAACCCGCAGGCATGACAGGGCGCTTCCGCCCGGCCTGGTGCCTACTCCCCCGCGATCGACAACCGAGGGCCGCAACCGTCGATCGACGTCGACTACCGCGACGAGTTCAGCGTCGGACCCGCTCGCGTTACACGCGTGGTACAAATAGAGGAACGACGTCGACGTTTGCGCAGGTCAGAGTGGGTCAGTCAGTCAGTACTACGACATCTGAGAAGTGTCGTAGACCCGAAAGGGCCTCTGACGCGAAGATTCACCCCAGCGGGTGGGCCTTCGCGTCAGAGGTCTTCAGCTCGCGTGGTCGAGGGTGACGCGGTAGCCCATGGCTTCGAGCTGGCTGATGGCTCGCATCTTGGTGCGGTCGGGGTGGAGGCGGTTGAAGAACTCGCCTCCAGGGTCGTCGTAGAGGGTGCCGGTGGTGCCCATGTGCCAGATCGCGATGAGCATGGAGTGCTGGATCGCGACGTTGGCCTTCAGCGGGCCGCGCCGGCTGGCGATCCGCCGGTAGCGCGCGCCGAGGTAGGTGGTCCGGTTCTGTGAGCACGCCATCGCGGCCGCCCCGAGTGCGCCCTGCAGGTAGGGGTTCCCGGGCCTGGTCCGTGAGGACTTCACCTTCCCGGCGGACTCGTTGCTGCCGGGTGTGGTCCCGGCCCAAGAGGCGAGGTGCTTGGCAGTGGGGAACCGGGTCATGTCCGCGCCGGTCTCGGCGGTGATGATGTCGGCGGTGATCGTGGAGATTCCCGGGATCGTGCAGATCAGGTCGTGGAAGCCCTGAAACGGCTCGATCACCACCTCGATCCGCTCAGTCAACTGCTCGACGGCGGCGGTGTGTCGGTCGATGAGATCCAGGTGGACCCGGGCGAGGAACGCGTGGTGTTCGGTGAACCGGCCAGCGAGCGCTTCGGTCAGTTCAGGGATCTTGGACCGCAGTCGACGCCTGGCCAGGTCGGCAAGCCCGGCGGGATCGCGGTCGCCGGCGATCAGCGCTTCGAGCATGGCCCGTCCTGAGACGCCCATGATGTCGGAGGCGACCGCGGACAGCTTGATCCCGGCGTCCTCCAGCAGCTTCTCCAGCCGTTGGACCTCCCGGCCACGTTCGCGGGTGATCGCGGTCCGTGCCCGGGTCAGGTCCCGCAGTTGCCGGATCGGTTCGGGTGGCACGAACGAGGCCCGGACCAGGCCGTGCGCACCGAGCTGGGCCAGCCAGGTCGCGTCGGCGACGTCGCTCTTGCGTCCCGGCAGGGTCTTGACATGGCGGGCGTTGACCAGCATCACCTCGACACCGGGCAGGTCTTCGAGCAGGTAGTAGAACGGCTTCCAGTAGTCACCGGTTGCCTCCATCACCACACACGTGACCTGCTCGGCGATCAGATGCTCGCGCAGCGCCAGGATCTGGCCGGTCATTGAGGTCCAGGTCGTGACCGTTTCCACGGTCTTGCGCCGACCTGCTCCCGCATGTCGGACGCAGACCTTGGCGTCCTTCTTCGACACGTCCATGCCCGCACACCGGACGTGGATCACTTCCATGGCCATCTCCTCCTCGCGATCGGATCCAGGCGTCCGTCGTGAGGAGGGCAGGGAGATTCGAAAGTCTGACGCTCGGGCTCGCTGGCACCAATCCACGGTTCCCGTGGAAGCCCTCCACCACCATGCTGACCTACAGGCTCGCAAGCACCACAGAGTATCCGGGGTCGACCACGACGAACCCCTCAGCATCCGCCCCTTCGCCCGCGGACTGCAACGCGCAAGCCGTGCCGAATCTTCGCGCACCACGGTGCGCCAAGGAACGAAGGCGCCGCGTTGCTGACCTGAATGTTTTCAGGTTCAGGGGCCCTTTCTGTTGCCCTGAAACCAGCGGGATTCCGCAGGAGATCCGTGCGAGGTCCCGACCAGGGAGGACCCCTAGCCTCATGGTCTCGGCTTCGTGGCAGGGGCGAAGGCGGTCGCTGAGAGCCATCAGATAGGGCGGCTGGGCGTCATGTACCTCCGATCGCTCCTGGCCCAAGTGGGATCGTCCACAACGAGATCCCTGGCGGCGAGGATCACCTCGCCGTCGACCTCACACTCACGTTCGTCCTCGCGGCGCGCTCGGATGAGGCGAGCTGGCGGACGACTGCCTGCATGCGCTGGGCGCGGCCGCGACGGCTCCCGACCAGGCCGGAGTCGACCGGGTGGTTCAGCTAGTGATCCACGCCGTGCAACCCCAAGTGAGGGCGAAACGGTGACGCGGATCGTGCACGACCCGGGCCGGCCACGGGAGGAGGGCGCGACGTGAGACACCCCTCAGCACCTATTGCGAACTGTTTGCAATAACATTGTGGTGTGAATGACGCGATGTCTCAGTCCCGCCGACAACTCACCTTGGTGGCCGTCGTCGCTCTGGCGCTCAATGTTGTTGGCTGGGGCACCCTCGTTCTTGCGGTGCTTCCGCATGCCTACCAGATCGGCAACGCCGGTGTCTTCGGCCTGGGCGTAGGCGTGACCGCGTTCTTGCTCGGCGCCCGCCACGCCTTCGATGCTGATCACATCACGATCATCGACAACGCGACCCGCAAGCTCGTCAATGACGGCAAGGCTGCTCGCAGCACTGGCCTGTGGTTCGCTCTGGGCCATTCGAGCGTGGTCTTCGGGCTCGCCGCGGTCATCGCACTGGGTGTTACGGCCGTCGCCGGGCCAGTGCAAGACGCCGACTCCCAGTTGCAGCACACCCTGGGGGTCATCGGCTCCTCTGCGGCCGGGTTCTTCCTCGTCGCGGTCGGCCTCATGAACATGAACGCTCTGACGGGCATACTGCACGCCCGGCGTCACATCAAAGCGGGAACATTCGACGAACATCGTCTCGAGCACCACCTCCACAGCCGCGGCATCCTGGCAAAGCTCTTCAGTCGCGTCATCAAGAAGATCGACAAGCCGTGGCACCTGTACCCTGCCGGTCTGCTGATGGGTCTCGGCTTCGACACAGCTACCCAGGTCGCGCTTCTGGTCCTTGCCGGTGGAACGGCGGCGTACGCGCTTCCGTGGTACGCGGTGATGGTCCTGCCCGTGTTGTTCACCGCCGGCATGGTGATCGGCGACAGCACCGACGGCATCGTCATGTCGCGTGCGTACGAGTGGTCCTCGGACGACCCGAAGCGTCGGATCACGTACAACGCCGTCATCACGCTGCTGTCGGTGCTTATCGCACTTACCATAGGAACGATCCTGCTAGTGCAGCTGGTGGCTGAGGAGTTCAGCATCAGCTGGCTTTCGGGATCGACAGCCCTCAATCTCGACTACGTGGGGTTCGGCATCGTCGCCGTCTTCGTCATCGTTTGGACGGTGGGCCTTCTGACGATCAACGCCAGACGGTCACGGACGCTCATGGAGTCGGACACCTGAAGTTCGGTAAACCGCGGAACGTCGGTCTCGTACTCGAACACCAGCGGGTGAGGTTGGCGACGGCGACGAGGATGTGCGCGGCAGCCGCGTCTCGCGGAATGCCAGCGAGGACTCCAAGAGCGAGCGTGGTGCCGGCGAAGATGACCAAGACGTGTAGCGGCTCCAGAGGACCGCGTCGCGACGTTGCGCCCTGTGCCATCTGGCGTCGCTCGGAGCGGCTGCCACGCCCCCGGCTCCCCCAGTGAGGCCACCGGGCCGTTCCATCCGCCACAGGGTGGTGGCGTGTTGGTGGCCTTGACGGTGGGTCGACCGAGAGAGATCTTCCAGTCGATGCCCTCGTTCGGCGTCGACCTCAGCCACCAGCCGGGCATGGGTCTTCTCCGAAGTGCGTCCGCGCAGAACCGACTGGGCTGCTGCGAGATGGTCTGTTGCGGCCCGAACGATCCCGGCAGATCCCGTCAGCGATCCCGGTCCCGAGCCAGACGATCCTCTGTCGCGGCGGACGATCGGGAGCCGCGCTCGTTACAAGCGTGGTACAGAAGGTCGCTTCAGGTGCGGCAATCCGCCGCGGGGGGTCGCTTCAGGAGCGCATGGACGACATCGAAGGCATGGGGCTGTGGCCCGGGACGGTGAGGCCGGGCAGCGCGTCAGGGGCGAACGTCATGAAGAGGCCGAGCACGATCAGCACAGTCGTCGTCGCGTACGTCGCCACGCGACGCCACGGCATCAGCTTCTCGACCGCGATCAGACCGGCGACCACTGCCATCCATGTCACGCTCATCACGCCGAGGGCGAACAGCGAAACCATCAGCGCCCAGCAGCAACCGACGCACCAGGCGCCGTTGCCCAACCCCATCCGGAAGGCACCGGCCCACCCGTCGCGCCAGGACCCGAGCAGTGTCCCGAGCGGGCTGCGGCACTTGCCCAGGCAGACGTCCTTGAGAGGCGTGAGCTCGTAGGCGGCAGCAACCAGCAAGGTGCCCCCGGCAATCCTCTGGCCTGCGGAATCCCATCCGAGCGCACCATGCACCGCGTTCGCCGTGGCCAACCCACCCACGAATGCGATCACTCCCGCGCCCGCCCACGCGGCCAGGTAGCCGGTGGTGAACACGACGGGTCGGGTGGACGACCTGCTCATCCGTGCGTACAGGGCGACGGTCGGGGCGACCGACGGGAACATCATGGCCGCCATCATCACCACCCATACGCCCATGAACCAGCCGAAGGTACCCAGGGCGGTCCAGGGCCCTTGATCCATGCCGCGCATCTCGTCGGCCGTCCACCACCAGCCGACCCCGGCCAGCGCGACGAGCACAGCAACGATCCCGACATGGGCACGCGACGCAGCGTATGCCGGTCCAAGGCCCGAGCCGGTGATCGACTCTGCCTCGGTCATGGGCTCAAGCGGCCCAGGTGAAGCTCGACTTCGACAACCCCGTCTTTCCTTCGTAGGTGATGCCGAAGGCGTTGATCCTGGTGCGCTTCGCCTCAGCCATCACCAGATCCGACCCCACCGGGTGGAACATCCCCGCGAACCTCACCGGCTCACCAGTCTCAACGCCGAACGGGACGATGTCCTGGATCTGGAAGTCGATCTCGTCACCGACCCGGACGCTGTGCAGCAGGCCGTCGTCCTCGATGTCGATGGCCGCGCGCTGCACGCCGAGCATCTCCCCGATCAGCGGTGCGAGTCCCGCCATCGGGCCACCCAGCTGGCCGCCGAAGACCTGGACCAGCTTGTCGAACTGCTCCTCCGACGCTCCGTCGTCGACGAACACGCCCACGCGCCAGTTGCCGTCCGTCATGACCTTCGGGGTGTCTGCGATCAGCACGACCTTCCGCCCGGCGATGTCGGTGCCTTCCACCGAGCCCTCATGGACGTTGAAGGCCAGCGTCACGCGGCAGAAGTCGTAGGTGGCCCCGTGGTCGAAAGACATGTTGCAGGGGCACATGAGCTCGCAGGAGCAGGTCTCGCTGTAGCTGCCGGCCAGGTTCCACGTCATCGGACTCCCCTTCGCGCTCGCTTCCGGTCAGTGTTCTCCCGGACCGACCAGGGCGTCAACGGCTTGCGGCCGGCATCGTGTCCCCTCCTCCGGCGCGGCGCACTAAGCGCGTCACACCGCCGCCACTGATGGTGGGTGGAGCGCAGATCAGGCCGCGAGGATTCGAAGGGCTACCCGTCCGTCGACCTGCCGGTCCGCCGGCAACGCCCGCCAAGCCGGGGCGCCGTCGTGCAATGCCGCCGCGATAGCCGCCAGCCGAGACTTGTCCGATCCCGCGAACTGCTCGCATAGCGCGTAGGGGTCTTCGATCGCCGCCAGCAGAAGCGCGGCGTCCTGCAGGTGGCGCTCCTTGTCGCGGGAGTCGGTTTGATAGGCGGCTGCCTTGAGGGTCAGGGCGCCGAACGGCGACGGCACGCTCCCTGTCGTGTGCGAGCAAGAGTGCCCGGCTCCCGCTGACTGCGGAGCAACAGATGGCTCGAGTCGGCGCGGCGGACGGCTGCAGCGGGATCGCAGTGCAGATCAGGCCATCTCGATCGAGACCGTTGTCAGTAGGCAACCACGGGCTTGATGACGGCCCCGGAGGCGGAGTCCTCGAAGCCGGTGTTGATGTCATGCAGGGAGTAGGTCTTCACCAGCTTGTCGAAGGGGAACTTGCCCTGCTTCCACAGGTCGACCAGGCGCGGGATGAACACCTGCGGCACTGCCGACCCCTCGATCACGGTCTTGAAGGTCCAGCCCTTGACCAGAGAGTTGCCGACCTCGAAGCTGACCTCATCGCCGGGCGCGGCCGCGCCGACCGCGATGAGCACACCCCGCTTGCCGAGCGCATCGGCAGCGTCCCGAACCACGCTTGACCTCGCGGTGGTGTCCAGTGCGTAGTTCACGCCCCGCCCGCCGGTGATCTTCTCCAGCTCGGCATGCAGGTCCTGGGACGAGGAGTTGATGGTGTGCGTCGCGCCCAGCTCCCGGGCCAGCTCCAGACGGGAGTCGTGGATGTCGACGCCGATGATCGTGGAGCACGACACCGCGGCTGCCGCCATGAGCGCGGCGAAGCCGACCGCTCCGGTACCGAAGACGACAATCGAGGACCCGGCCGCCGGCCGCATCTCGTTGAGCACGGCCCCCGCACCGGTGTTGAGCCCGCATCCCAGTGGGCCGAGCAGCTCCAGCGGGGCGTCCTTGTCGACGACGATGACGCTGTTCTCGGTGACGTTGGCGTGGGTCGCGAACGACGACTGCCCGAAAAAGTGGGAGCCGACCATCTCGCCATCCTTGCTGAAGGCCGTGGTCCCATCGTGCCGACGACAACCGAACAGCTCGGGGAAGCCGTTCTCGCAGTACATCGGCTCACCGCTTCGGCAGAAGGTGCACTTGCCGCAGTACGACGGGCCCAGCACGACGTGGTCCCCCACCTGCACGCCACGCACATCGGAGCCGACCTCCTCGACGACGCCAGACCCCTCGTGTCCGAAGACCGACGGCTCGGGCACCGGGTAGATGCGGTCCCGGGCAACAGCGTCGGTGTGGCAGATCCCGGAACCCACCATTCGCACGCGCACCTCGGTGGAGCGTGGCGCATCCAGCTCCAGCTCCTCGACGACGAGCGGCGCGCCCTTCTCACGGGAAACGGCAGCGGTGACGGTCATGAGAGAGCTCCCTCCGGTTGGATGCCGACCATTCTTCGACCGTGCCGTGGATTCCGCAACCGAGGCGAGTGTGGATGGTCCGGATGGGAGGTCCGACCTACGGTCATGCTCGGCTGGTCGGCTGACACGGCGTGTCGCCAGACCGTGGATGTCACCCGAACGGCGACATTCACCGACAGGGTCCGACCCGGAGGTACCGGCCGGTGATGCTGTCCGTGGAGGCGGCGATGTGCTCGGGAGTGCCGCTGGCGATGATGCGACCGCCGGCTGTCCCACCGCCGGGGCCCATGTCGATGACGTGGTCGGCGTTGGCGATCAATTCGAGGTCGTGCTCGACGAGGACGATCGTGGCCCCCTTGGCCAGGAGCCGGTCGAGCACCCCGATCAGGACCTGGGTGTCGAGGGGGTGCAGGCCCACGGACGGCTCGTCGAGAACGAACAGCGTGCCGGACTGGTCGCGGCCGAGCTCGGAGGCGAGCTTGAGCCGTTGCGCCTCCCCGCCGGAGAGGGCCGGGGTGCCTTCGCCGAGGGTGAGGTAGCCGAGTCCGAGGTCGATGAGGGTCTGCAGCTTGCGACGCACCTTCGGCAGCCCGTCGAGCACTTCATGAGCCTGCCGGACGGTGAGGGCGAGCAGCCCGGGAAGCGACTGCGTACCGTCCTCGGTGTCGAGGAGGATGTCGTTGCTGCTGGGTGAGTAGCGGGCGCCTCCGCAGTCGGGACAGGGGATGTCGACGTCGGGCAGGAACTGCACGTCCAGGACGACTTGGCCGGTGCCTTCGCAGCGCGGACAGCGCAGCGACCCGGTGTTGTAGGAGAAGTCGGCCGCGGTCAGTCCGCGGTCCTTCGCGGCATCACTGGCTGCGTACGCTCGGCGCAGCTCGTCGAGGATCCCCGAGTACGTCGCGACGGTGGAGCGGACGTTCACGCCGATCGGAGAGGCGTCGACCACGTCGACCCTCGACACCCCTGCGGTGTCGACGGAGACCACATGGTCGGGCAGCGGGGTGTTGTCGGCGGTGGCCCGCAACGCAGGGACCAGGCTGTCGAGCACGAGCGTGGTCTTGCCCGACCCCGACATCCCGGTCACCGCGGTCAGTCGACCCTGGGGGATGGTGACGTCCAGGGCCTGCACGGTGTGCAGCCGCGAGGTCACCAGCCGGATCACACCACGGTCCTCCGATGTCTCGAGCGGCGTACGAAGACGACGGACGACGTCCACACCGCCGGTGAGGAACGGGCCGATCAGCGACGAGGGATCGGCGGCAACCTGCGCGATGGTGCCCTGGGTGAGGACTGTCCCGCCGTCTGCGCCGGAGCCGGGGCCGAGCTCGATCATCCAGTCCGCCTCACGCAGGACCTGCACGTCGTGGTCGACCACGACAACGGAGTTCCCGTTGTCGAGGAGATCCCGCATCACTGCCACGAGCCCCTCCACATTCGCCGGGTGCAGGCCGATGGAAGGCTCGTCGAGGACATAGAGCACCCCGGTGGTGTCGTTGCGGACCGCTCGCGCGAGCTGGACGCGTTGCCGTTCACCGGTCGACAGGGTGGAACCCGTCCGGTCCAGGCTCAGGTAGCCCAGCCCGAGCTCGGTCAGCCGCCGGGCCATCGCCTCGAACTGGATGATGAGCATCCGGGCCATCGGATGCATGTCCGCGGGCAGGGTGTCGGTCACCGAGGGCACCCAGGCGACCGCCTCGTCCAGGGTCAAGGCGGTTGCCTCGGCGAGGTCGATGCCGGCGACCTGGGTGCCGCGTGCCTCCTCGGAGAGGCGGGTGCCGCCGCAGGCGTGGCAAGTGTGGGCGGTGATGAACCGGGCCACGCGAGCCAGGCCCTTCTCGCTGGTGGCGTTGTTCATCGCCTCTCGCACCGCCAGCCGGGCGTTGCGGTAGGTGAAGTCCAGGTCGAACAGCTTCCCGTTCCTCGATGGCACCCTGATGTGCTTCTTCACCTGCGGGCCGTCGAGCACGATCTCCCGCTCGGCGTCGGTGAGGTCGGCGTACGGGACCCCCGTGCGGACCCCCAGCTCGGCGACGACCTGCGGCATCACCGTCAGCCCGAACATGCCCCACGGTGCGACCGCACCGTCCGCGATGGACCTGGACTCGTCGGGGACGAGCGCGGCATCGTCGACGTCGCGGACCGTGCCGGTGCCCTGGCAGACCGGGCAGGCGCCGCCGGAGTTGAACGCGAAAGACTCGGCGCCAGGCGGGGAGAACTGCGCGCCACACTCGGGACAGACCAGATCCTTGTCCGCCGCCACGTCGATCGTCGGTGCCAGCCGGTGACCGTTGGGGCACAGGTGCGCGCCAAGACGAGAGAACATCACCCGCAACACGTTCAACAGCTCCGTGGACGTCCCGAAGGTCGAACGGACCCCCGGCACGGCCGGACGCTGTCGCAATGCCAGCGCCGCCGGCACGTGCCGCACCTCGTCGACCTGCGCGCGGGTGGCGTGCGCCATCCGTCGCCGCGTGTAGGTCGACAACGCCTCGACGTAGCGGCGCGACCCCTCGGCATACAGCACCCCCATCGCCAGCGACGACTTCCCCGAACCCGAAACCCCCGCGATCGCGACCAAGCCGTCCAAGGGAACATCGACCGACACGTCCTTGAGGTTGTGCACACGCGCGCCCCGCACCTGGATTCCGTTCCGCGCGGTCCGGCCGGCGCCCTTCACCTCGTCGATCACGTGCCCCTTCTCGATCCCGTCAGTCTTCTCGATCTGGTCGCGCCTCTCGATCAGGGGCGTCTCCAGGACCCGTCCTCGGCTGATGGCGACGAGGACGACAAGCGCTTCGACGCGGCTGACTATCTCAAGACCCTTGACGACGTCGCGGCCTTCTTTGAAGTCGCTCGAAGGGATCGTGCGCGACCCTTGTCCGCAGGATTCGGCCACGTGCGGGCCCCAGCGAGATCGTACGTGACACGTGGGCCATCACCATCGACACCGCCCTGCGGCTGTCGAAGGCACCCGGTGTCGACGAATGGTGCTGGACCAGCGTCCAGACCGCCTACGACCTCGAGGTCGAACGCGACCTCCACAGCGGCGAACGAGCAAGGGGTCACCGCTCTGGTGTCGAGCTGAGACTCGGCACCTTCCAACGTCGTGCGGCGTCGTCTCGCGATGGGGTCAGCGGAACCCGTCGGCCTGCGTCGCCTCGTCGGCCACCCGGACACCGTAGCGATAGGCGAGCTTCCCGCCCAGCCACCCTGATGCGCCGAGCAGGAGCAGCGCAACGATCGACAGGATGAACGGAAGGGCGCCCGCGGCTTCCTCGTACCCGTCTGCGGCGCGCACGAGGAAGTCGACGAGGAAGAGTGCGACGACCGCCAGATTGAGGACCATGTGGGTGAGGCCGGTCTTGAAAGCGGGCGTGGCACGTGGGATCGCCAGCAGGTCGAGCAGACCGAAGAGGGCGGCGGCGAGCGCCGCGACGATGCCCACCGCTATCAGCCAGTAGGCGCCTTCGGCGAAGACCGCCTCGTCGCCATCAGCGGCCATCGACGCGATGTCGAAGACGAGGCTGGCCACCCAGGCCCCGATCGGGACCGTCACCAGGATCGGGTGGAACGGATGACCGTACGGGCCGGCCAGGGCGGATCGGGGGTGCTTCGCCGGCAACGATGCCGGTGTGGGAGTCGGAGTGGTCATCTCTGCGTCCTTTCAGCCTAGTTCGGGGGCGCCGGACCACTCCTCCGGTACCCACCAGCGGCGGGAGTATCGCCGACCCGATCGGCTGTCGTGGCTCACTCCTCTGCCCGGCGCAGTAGCAGCGCCCGCTCGCTCTCGTTGCGGGTGAGCGAGGCTGCCTCGCGGAACGATGCAGCCGCCTCGGGGTGGCGTCCCGCCCGCGCGAGCAGGTCGCCACGCACGCTGGGCAGCAGGTGCGATCCGGCGAGCGCACCCTCCGGCAGGCCATCGAGTACGGCGAGCCCGGCGGCCGGACCGAAGGCCCGCCCGTGGGCGACCGCGCGGTTGACCTCCACCACCGGGCCGGGCGCGGCCTCGGCGAGCACGTCGTACAGCGCCGCGATCGCCCGCCAGTCGGTGTGCTCGCTGCTCGCCGCCCGGGCGTGCTGCGCCGCGATCGCGGCCTGCAGGTAGTACCGGCCGACCGGGGCTCCGCCGCGGGCGAGCACCTCGGCGCGCTCCAGCGCGGCCAGCCCCCGACGGATGAGCAGGGCGTCCCAGCTGCTGCGGTCCTGGTCGTCGAGGAGCACCGGCCGGCCCTCGGCGTCGACCCGCGCCGGCCCCCGGGAGGCCTGCAGCTCCAGCAGCGCCTGCAACCCGTGCGCCTCGGGCTCGTCCGGCATCAGCTCGGCCAGCATCCGCGCCAGCCTGATCGCCTCGCCGGTCAGCTCGGGGCGCATCCAGTCCTCGCCCGCCGTGGCGGTGTAGCCCTCGTTGAAGATCAGGTAGACGACGGCCATCACGTCCTCGAGCCGGGCGGTGCGTTCGGCACCCACCGGGAGCTCGAACTCGGCACGCACCTCGCTGAGCGTCCTCTTGGCGCGCGAGATGCGCTGGCCGATCGCCGACTCGGCAGCCAGGAAGCCACGGGCGATCTCCGCGGTCGACAGTCCGCCGACCAGGCGGAGCGTCAGGGCGGCCCGCGACTCCGGGGTCAGCCGTGGGTGGCAGGACAGGAAGATCAGCCGGAGGACGTCGTCCTCGATGAAGTCCACCTGCGCGCTGAGGTCCGGCATCGCGTCCTCCTCGCTCAGGCCGTGACCGAGCTCCTCGGTCTTGCGGCGCAAGGTCTCGGCCCGCCGGAACCCGTCGACGGCGCGGCGCTTCGCCGTGGTCATCAGCCACGCCGCCGGGTTGGCGGGGATGCCGCGGGACGGCCACTGCTCCAACGCGCTCACCAGCGCGTCCTGGGCCAGGTCCTCGGCGAGGCCGAGGTCCCGCGTCATCCGGGTCAGCGCACCGACCAGGCGCGCGGACTCCGCACGCCACGCGGCGGTGATCGCCTCCCCTGTCGCTGCGCTGCTCCCTCCACTGCTCCCGGCCATGCGGCGAGCCTAGGGCTCGCCGCACGCCAGGATCATCAGGCGCCGGAAGCCTCCGGCGGCGCGTCCGAGATCTGGCGCAGCGTCGCGACCATGCTGCACTCCGGCCAGTACTTGGCGTGCAGGTCGGCGAACTCCTGCTGCCCCGCGACCGCGTCCTCCAGGCTGTCGTACTGCAGGATCGCCCACCCGCCGACGACCTCCTTGGCCTCGGCGTACGGGCCGTCCACCCGCGTGACCTCGCCCTTGCGCACCAGGAAGTTCACGGCGTCGTCGGTGCCGAAGAGGCCGCCTCCGTCGAGGAACGTCCCGGCCGCCGCCTGCGCGCCGATGTACTCGTCCATCGCGTCGAAGAGCGCCTGCGGCGGTGCGCCCTGTCCCTCTTCCATCCTCACGAATCCCATGAACCGCGGCATTGACCCGCTCCTCACCGTTGGTGTCCACCGCTGCTCGGTGGCCGACTCATCCTCACGTCGATCGGCATCCTCCGCCTTCGACATCGCGAGCGGAACCAATTCTCCCGGCACGATGGCGCAGCGCACGACCTACTCGCTGCCACTCCTGGCCGACGCGCGTAACGCGCTGAGTGGCGGATCGTTAGGCGCGCCAAGGAGGTTCGGCCTTCATCCAGGGGGTTCGGCCTTCCAGGAGAACCCATGTCTCAAGCCTGGACAGCGCTCGCAGCCCTCGTGCTGAGCGTCGTGATCCCATCGAGCGCGGCCGCTCAGGCGACCGACCGGCAGGAACCCGCGGAACGGGGGAACCATCGCGAGACGGTCCGCCCGGGTGACACCCGGCGGGCCGAGGCGGTCAAGGTCGGGTGGTGGTGGGTGGCCAACGAGCCACCGCCCGACACCGGCCTGCTCGCGGCTCCGCAGCCTCCGTCGCCGAATGTGCCCAAGGGGGCGATCCCGGTCGGTGCCGTGGCCGGCGATCCGGAGAAGGTCGCGGCCGTCGAGGTGCGGTTGGCGGCCGACCCCGGGTCGAGCGTGCGTGCCTTCGAGATGGTGCTGCGCGAGAGCGCCGTGCCGGGAGCGAACGCCAACGCCGAGGCGGCGCAGATCCTGGCCTGCCCGGTGACCGAGCTGTTCTGGGCCGACGGGGCCGCCGCAGCATGGAAGGACCAGCCGAGCTACGACTGCGACCTCGCGTCGGCGAAGGGCAAGCGGACCGAGAAAGGCCTGTGGCACTTCGACCTCTCAGAGGTCGCATCGGGCTGGCTGGCCGAAGGCAGCACCGCCTCGCAGTCGGTGGTCCTCGTCGAGGACGTGGCCGCGCCGGAGTCCTTCCAGGTGACGTTCGACGGCATCAAGGACAAGGGAGTGGGCCTGGCGCTGAAGGCAGGCGAGCCGCCGGCCTTGCCGGAGGGCACGCCGCCGGCTCCCGGATCGGAGAGCCTCGGAGGTGGTGAGGGCAGTCCCTCGTTCGTCGACGGTGGGCCGTCGCTGGACGGCGGCGGTGTCGACGTCGCTCCCCTGGCCGCGGATGCCCCTCCGGTGGCGGACCAGCAGCCGGCTGCTGGGGACGAGACGACGCCGTCGGCGGTCAGCCCGGTGGCCTCCGTGGCCGCCGTGCCCGCGTGGTACTCCGGGATGCCTCGAGCCGCGTTCCTACTGGTGCCCCTCGCCCTTGCGCTGGCCTACCTCGTCATGCTGTCCCTCGGGCCGGCCGGGCGGCCGGCGCCCGCCACCGGACGCCACGGCGTGAGCCGGGCGCTCGACCGGTTGGCGGCCCGCCGATGAGCGCGCGGGGACGACGCGTCGTCGCGGTCGCGTTCTGCGCGGCCCTCGCCGTCACCACCGGCTGCGGGCAGAAGGCCGGCGTCGACCAGATGTACGCCGGCGCCGGGCAACCGGGCCAGACGGGCTCCGCTGTCGGCCCCGCTGCGGACGGGCTGGGGGGTCCGGGTGCCGGCGGTGGCGGCTTGGGGCGTGGAGGCGGGTCGGGCTCACTCTCGGGAACGGGCGGCTCCGGATCCGGCTCGGCCGGGACCGGCAGCCTGTCCGGCCCGGACCCGTCCGGAGGCGCCAGCGCGCCCGATGGCTCGAGCGCCGCCGGCGGCGACACGACCGGGGTGACCGACAGCCTGATCAAGATCGGGGTGCACGCGCCGGTCACCGGCGCGGCCGCGATCCCGCAAGCCTCCTTCGAGCGAGCGGTCGGCGTGTACTTCGACGCGGTCAACCGCGCCGGCGGCATCCACGGACGCAAGGTCGAGGTGCTGTTCGAGGACGACGGCTTCGATCCCAACCGGGCCCGGAGCGAGTGCAAGAAGATGGCCGAGCAGGAGCAGGTCTTCCTGCTGATCGGCGGTGCGGGCGCGGACCAGATCGACGCGTGTGCGCGGTACGCCGCGGCGGCGGGCGTGCCGTACCTCTCGGCGGGCGTCCACGAGACCCGACCGGGCCTGGGCGCGCTGAGCGACCTCTCGACGTACTTCGCGCTGTCGCTGACCTACGAGCAACAGGTCCCCCTGCTGGCCAACCTGGTGGGCTCGGAGTTCGACGGCGACCGGGTCGCCCTGATCGTGGCCGACAACGACAGCCTCGACAACTTCTACGCGCACGCCGAGGCCGCCGTCGGCGACGTCGCCGGCGACGACCTGGTGCTGGCGCGGCGGATCCCCAAGAACACGACGTCGGACGCCCCTGCGATCGGGACCGCCATCTGCCAGAGCGGCGCGACCGCCGTCGTCTGGAACGCCAGTCCGAGCTCGCTGCTCAACGTCGCCAAGTCGATGCCGTGCCGGGTCACCTTCCTGGGGCCCGGACTGACCAACGGCCTCAACATCGTGACCCAGGTCGGCTGCCCGAACGTCGACGGCGCGCTGTTCTACTCACCGTTCCCGGGCATGGACGTGATGCGCCAGGACGCGGCGTTCGTGAAGGCCTACCGCGCCAAGAACGACAACGCCAACCCCGACGACATCGGGGCCGCGATCTACGGCGTGGAGAAGCTCGTCGGCGCGATGCTGGACGCCACCGGCAAGGACCTCAGCCGCGAGTCGTTCATGGCGACCATCGCCCGGGTGAAGACCTTCCAGACCGGCGTCTACCCGCCGACCCGGTTCACCAGCAGGTTCGGCGGCACGGCGATGAACCTGCTCCAGGCCGACTGCGGTCGCAGCGAGTACGTGACGGTGCGGAGGAACGAGCAGCCATGACCGGGCTGCCGAACGAGCTGGGGATCGCCGTGGTGACCGGCGTCCTCCAGGGCAGCGTCTACGCGCTGGTGGCGCTCGGCATCGTGCTGGTCTACCGGGCCTCCGGCGTCTTCAACTTCGCCCAGGCGGAGTTCGGCACCACCGGGCTGTTCGCGACGTACTCCGCCCTGGTGCTGTGGGGCTGGAGCTACCCCGCCGCGATCGCGTTCGGGCTCGGCGTCGCGGTCGCGATGGGGTTGGTCACCGAGCGACTGGTCGTCCATCCTCTTCGCAACGCCTCGAGGGTGACGGTCCTCGTCGGTACGGCGGGGGTGGCACTCGCCGCGGTGGGCTTCCAGTTCTGGCGCTTCAACGAGACGCTGATCATGAGCATGCCGAAGATCGACGACGGCTTCTTCCTGGTGCCACCGTTCGGCGCGCCCGTGACGGTGCAGCAGCTGATCACCCTCGGCGTGCTGATCGTGGCCTGTATCGGGCTGGCACTGTTCTTCCGGTCCGCCTCCGGGCTGGCGATCCAGGCCGCCCAGCAGGAGCCGACGGCAGCCGAGCTCGTCGGCATCAGCGTGCGCCGGGTCTCGATGCTGACCTGGGCGATCGCGGCGCTGCTCGGTGGCCTCGCGGGCATCCTCTCCGGACCCAACACGACCTTCACCGCCGGCTTCCTGACCTTCGGCGCCGGACGGGCCCTGCTGCCCGGCTTCATGGCGGCCGTCCTGGCGGGGATGCGGAGCATGCCCGGCGCCGTGGCGGGCGGATTGGCCGTCGGGGTCGTCGAGCAGCTCGGGACCCTGTCGATCATGATCGAGGTCCCCGGCGCCAGGGCCATGTTGCTGTTCGGCTTCCTGCTGGCGGTGCTCCTGGTACGGCCGCAAGGGATCTTCGTACGCCGAGGGGTGGCGACATGACCGCCGTGTCGGTGCCTGTCCACGAGCCGGTCGAGGTGGAGCCGGGGGGTCTGCACAAGGAGTTCCGCCCGGGCACGGCCGGCTGGCTGGCCCGGGGCACGGTGTGGGCCCTCCTCGCGTGGGTGGTGCTGGCGTACCCGGTCAACGCACTCTCGCCGTTCCACGTCGGGGTGGCCGACATCGACATCGCATCGCTGGCCGCGATCTACGCCATCGGCGGACTCTCGCTCAACGTGCTCCTCGGCTACTGCGGCCAGATCTCGCTCGGCCACCAGGCCTTCGTCGGGATCGGTGCCTTCGCCTCGGCGTACATCGTCACCAACCTGGGCCTGAGCTTCTGGCTGGCCGTCGCCGCGGCCGCCGTGTTCGGCGGGCTCCAGGCCGTGCTGCTGGGGGCGGTGTCGCTACGGCTGACCGGGCTCTACTTCGCCCTGGTGACCCTGGCGTACGGGACGTTCGCCCAGGAGACCCTGTTCGGCATCACGGCGATCACCGGCGGCGAGGGTGGCAAGCCCGCGCCGCGCCCGGAGCTCTTCGCGAGCGGCTACCGCTTCTACTTCTTGTGCCTCGGCTTCCTCGCCCTGGTGCTGTGGCTCGACTGGCGGCTCACCTCGTCCAAGGCGGGACGGGCGATGGCGGCGCTGCGCGAGAACCCGCGGGTCGCCGCGTCGTACGGA
Source organism: Nocardioides sp. JS614 (assembly GCF_000015265.1). NCBI lineage: Bacteria > Bacillati > Actinomycetota > Actinomycetes > Propionibacteriales > Nocardioidaceae > Nocardioides > Nocardioides sp. JS614. The sequence goes on along the minus strand of NC_008699.1, from coordinate 2,257,602 downwards.
ATCGCGGTGCGTTCCTACATCCTGCTCGCCTTCGCGGTCTCGGGGATCTTCGCCGGGATCGCGGGCTCGCTGATCGCCCATCACGACGAGGTGATCGTCGGCAGCTCGTTCGACTTCCGGCTGGCCCTGCTCTTCGTCCTGATGACCGTGGTCGGTGGCCTGCGCAACCGGGTGGGCGTGGTCATCGGGTCGGTGTTCTTCGCGCTCCTCGAGGAGGGCGCCCTGGTGAGCATGCTCCACCTCGGAGGCTTCTTCGAGGGGACCCTGGGCCTGCCGACCGAGTTCGTCTCGCTGGTGGTCGGACCGATCCTGCTGGTGCTCACGCTCACCCTCTATCCGGGCGGGATCGGACAGCAGGTGGCGCCGATCCGGGGCTGGCTCGCGGGCCGGCGGTTCGACCGCCACGCCGGTTCGGCCCACGACGTGGAGGTGTCCGATGTCCGTGCTTGAGATCGACCGGCTGAGCATCTCGTTCGGGGGGATCCAGGCGCTGCGGGACGTCAGCATCCGCGCCGGGGAGTGGGAGATCGTGGGGATCATCGGCCCCAACGGCGCCGGCAAGACGACGCTGTTCAACTGCATCACGGGCTTCTACACCGCCACGTCCGGCGGCATCCGCTACCGCGGCGCCGACATCACCCGCCTGCCGGTGCACCGGCGCACGGCCCTCGGCATCGCCCGGACGTTCCAGAACGTCGGCCTGGTCAAGAACGCCACGGTCCGCACCAACCTCGCCACCGCCCAGCACCTCGCGATCGACTACGACCCCTGGGCCGGGATCGTCGGCAGCCCCGGGTCGTTCGCCGAGGAGCGTCGGGTGGCCGAGCGCGGGGAGCTGATCCTCGACCTGCTCGATCTCCGCGACGTGATCGACGAGCGGGTCGCGGACCTGCCCTACGGGCTGCTCAAGCGGGTCGAGATCGCCGCGGTGCTGGCCACCGACCCCGACCTCCTGCTGCTCGACGAGCCGGGCTCCGGGATGGGCCCGGAGGAGGCGCGCTCGCTGGGCGACACCCTGCTCCACCTGCGCCGGGAGTTCGGGTTGACCATGGTCCTCATCGACCACCATGTGCCGTTGGTGACGCGGGTGTCCGATCACGTCTACTGCCTCAACTTCGGCGAGGTGCTCGCCGAAGGCAGGCCCGACGACGTACGCCGGCACCCCGAGGTCGTCCGCGCCTACCTGGGCGAGGAGCCGGACCACGCAGCTGCCGCGGCCGCGCCCACCCTGGTCGACCTGGAGCCGGTGCGATGACCGCGCTCCTGGAGGTCCGCGACCTCGTCGTCGGCTACGGCCCGCACCCCGTGTTGCACGGCATCGACTTCGAGGTCCACGAGGGCGAGGTCTGCGTGCTACTCGGGCTCAACGGCGCCGGCAAGACGACGACCGTGTCCACGATCGCCGGTCTCCTGCGCTCGCAGTCGGGAGAGGTCCGCTTCGACGGACGGTCCCTGGGCCGCCGCGCGCCGTCGACCCGGGTGCGCCAGGGGATCTCCCTCTGCCCGGAGGGGCGCCGGGTGTTCCCCAAGCTGAGCGTGCGGCAGAACCTGCGCCTGGGCGCCTGGAGCCGACGCCGGTCGCCGCGCACCGTGCGGGAGCAGCTCGACCTGGTGCTCGACTACTTCCCGCGGCTGGCCGAGCGCGCGGACCAGGGAGCCGGGACCCTGTCCGGCGGCGAGCAGCAGATGCTGGCGGTGGGACGGGCCGTGATGTCGCGCCCGCGGCTGCTGCTGATCGACGAGGCGTCGCTCGGGCTCAGCCCCACCCTGGCCCGCACGGTCTGGGAGGTCACCTCCCGGATCAGGGCCGACGGCACCACGGTGCTGATGGTCGAGCAGAACGCCGGAGCCCTGCCGTTCGCCGACCGCGCCCTGGTCATGGAGAAGGGCACCCTCGTCCACACCGCCGTGGGTGACGAGATCCGCAACGTCGACCTCCGTGAGGCCTACCTCGGAGCTTAGGAGCCACCATGTCGAACCTGTCCCCGAACCTCTCCCTGCCCCCGCTGCCCGGCCGGAACCATCTGGGCAAGCTGGGCGGCCAGCTCGGCGTCCTGCTGTGCCTGGTCGGGTTCCTCGTGATGTTCTTCGGCTGGAACGGCGCCGCCAGCCACAACTTCGTGCCCGCGCAGTTCCCGTTCCTGATCTCGGGCGGCATGGTCGGCCTGGGGGTCGTGGTGCTCGGCTCCGCGCTCGTCCTGGTCCAGAACCAGCGCGCCGACATGGCCCGGCTGGAGGCGGCACTCGAACGCGTCGCCCTCGCCGTGGAGCGGCAGGGCGGGACCTCCGCCGGGACACCGACCAGCCTGGCGGGGTACGTCGTCGCCGGCGGCTCGTCGTACCACCAGCCGGACTGCACGCTGCCCGAGGCCCGGACCGAGGCGCACATGATCCCCTTGGCCGACGTCGCCGGCAGCAACCTCGAGGCCTGCCGCGTCTGCCGGCCTCCCCAGTTCGGGCGGTTGGTCGACGGCACGCTCCGTCTGAGCGCCTCGGTCTAGCCCACAGGAGATCCGCCGTGCACGCACCCGCTCGCCCGTCCCGCTTCGCCGCCGTCCTGGCGGCGGCGTTCTCGCTCGTCGTCGCCGGCCTGGTCGCCACCGGCTCCGGCGCACAGGCCGCGGAGGACACCTTCACCGTCGCCGGCAGCGCGCGCCAGGTGTACGCCGTCGGGCTGCCGGCCGGGTCGCAGGCAACCCTGGTCGACGGCGCCGGTGACGAGGTCCGGACCCAGGCCGTCAACGAGCTGGGCGGCGTGCTGTTCCGCCACGTCAGGCCGGGCTCCGGCTACGTGGTGCGGGCGGCGTCCGGGACGGCCTCCGACCCGCTCACCGTGCACGGCAACAGCGCGAAGCAGTGGAACGAGAGCATCTACGACCAGACGATCCCCAGCGACGGCTACGGCTACCTGACCACCCGCGACGGCACGAAGCTCGCCTACTCCGTGCACCCGCCGACCGACCTCGGCGGCGTCGCGGGCGGCGGCACGCTGCCGGACCTCCCGACCGACGCGCCGTTCCCCACCCTGATCGAGTACTCCGGCTACGGGTACGCCAACCCGGCCGGCCCCGACAGCGGCATCGCCGCGGTCGCCAACGCGATGGGCTTCGCGGTCGTCGACATCCAGATGCGCGGCACCGGCTGCTCGGGCGGCGCCTTCGACTTCTTCGAGCCGCTCCAGTCCATCGACGGCTACGACATCGTCGAGACCGTCGCGCGCCAGCCGTGGGTCCAGGGCGGCAAGGTCGGGATGGTGGGCATCTCGTACGGCGGCATCAGCCAGCTGTTCACCGCGCAGACCCGGCCGCCGCACCTCGCCGCGATCTCACCACTGTCGGTCATCGACGCGACCGCGACCACGCTCTACCCCGGCGGCATCCTCAACACCGGCTTCGCGGTCGCCTGGGCCAAGGAGCGCCAGCAGCAGGCCCAGCCGGCCGGCACCGGCGCCGAGGGCACCCAGGCGTACGCCGAGCAGCGGATCACCGACGGCGACCAGACCTGCCAGGACAACCAGGTGCTGCACCCCGAGGCCGCCGACCTGATGACCAAGATCAAGCAGAACAGCCACTACCGCCCACGGGTGGCCGACCCGCTCGACCCGGTCTCGTTCGTGCACAAGATCACCGTGCCCACCTTCATGGCCTGCCAGTTCCAGGACGAGCAGACCGGCGGCCACTGCCCGGCACTGGTGCGGAACTTCACCGGGACCGACAAGTTGTGGTTCACGTTCACCAACGGCGCCCACATCGACTCCCTCGACCCGGAGACGCTCAACCGCCTCTACGACTTCTTGATGCTCTACGTCGCCGACGCGGCGCCGATCCAGAACTCCGCCCTGATCCAGCTCGCCGCGCCGGCCGTCTACCAGCAGGCGATGGGCATCTCGAGCGACCCGATCACGCTGCCACCGGACCCGGTCCAGCAGCAGCCGACGTACGACGCGGCGCTCGCGGAGTTCGAGAAGGCTCCGCCCGTGCGGGTGCTGTTCGACAACGGTGCGGGCGCCTCCCCGACCGGCACCCAGAGCCCCGGTGACCCCTACCCCGCCTACGAGAAGTCCTTCGAGTCCCTGCCCGTGCCCGGCACCAAGGCGACGTCGTGGTACCTCGGCGGCGGCAGCGCGCTGAGCGCGAAGGCGCCGACCCGGCCGAGCGTGGACCGCTACACCTCCGACCCGCGGGCCCTGGCCGGCAACGACTTCACCGGCAGCACCAGCGGCGGGGGCCTCTGGGGCAACGCCGCCCAGTGGAGCTGGGACTGGCAGCAGCGGGCCCACGGCACCGCGGTCTCCTACGTCTCACCCGAGCTGACCGAGGACCTGACGACCGTCGGCGCCGGCGCGGTCCACCTGTGGGTGCGCTCGTCGGCCCGCGACGTCGACTTCCAGGCGACGGTCAGCGAGGTCCGGGACGGGAAGGAGACGTTCGTGCAGAGCGGCTGGCTGCGCGGCAGCGAGCGCAAGCTCGCCACCACGGCCGACAACATCATGAAGCAGCAGCCCAGCCTGCTCCAGCCGATCCCCACGTTCCGCGCCGCGGACGTCCGGCCGCTGCCCGCCCACCGCTGGACGAAGGTCGTGATCCCCCTCTACTACCAGGGCCACGCCTACCGGAAGGGCTCGCAGATCCGGGTCACGATCTCGGCGCCGGGTGGCGAGCAGCCGATCTGGTCCTTCGCCGAGGCCCGTCCGCAGGGCAGGGCGGCAACCGTCCAGGTCGCGTCGTCGCGGCGGCACCCGTCCCGGCTGATCCTCCCGGTCGTCCCCGGCGTCACGATCGACTCCGAGGCGCCCCCGTGCCCGAGCCTGCGCAACCAGCCGTGCCGGGACTACGTGCCGTTCGAGAACCAGCCCGGCCGGGGCTAGGAAGGCGGACCACAGGGCGCCAGACTGGCCGGGTGACCGACGACCTCGCGGACCCGAAGGCGGCCCTGAAGCACTACCTCCAACGCAACCGCGAGGCGTTGGTGTGGAAGCTGGAGGGCCTGTCCGAGCGGGACCGCCGGCTGCCGCGGACGCCGACCGGGCTCACCCTGGCGGGCATCGTGAAGCACTGCGCGAACGTCGAGATCGGCTACTTCGGGACCACCTTCGGCCGGCCCTGGCCGACGCCCGAGGACGCCTGCTACGTCCCGCTGGAGGCGTACGACGCGGACCCGCAGGCGGACTGGTACCTGTCGGTCGACGTCTCGAGCGCCGACCTGGTGGCGTTCTACCGGCGGGTGTGGGAGTTCGCCGACCGGAGCATCGACGAGCTGGCCCTGGACGCCGTCGGTGCGCCGCCCTGGTGGGGCGACCCGGCCGAGCACCAGGTGACCCTGCACCACATGCTCGTCCGGGTGATCGACGACACCGCGCGCCACGCCGGTCAGGCCGACGTCGTGCGCGAGGCGATCGACGGCGCGGCCGGCCTGAACCCGTCCTCCCCGAACCTCCCCGGTGACGACTTCGACTGGGCCGGCTACCGGGCCAAGCTCACCGACATCGCCGACTCGCTGCCCCGGGAGGGCTGAGCACGCCCGAGAGCGGCGTTCTTGTTTCTAACAATCCTGCGTGTGACAATCTCGGCATGACGGGACCGACACTCGCGGATCAGCCCGCCCAGCTCCCGGCCCGCGTGCGGCGCACCGAGGTGCTCTCGATGCTGCGCCAGGCCGACCAGCCGCTGTCGGTCGCCGAGGTCGCGGAGGCGATGGGCCTGCACGTGAACACCGCGCGCTTCCACCTCGACGGCCTGGTCGAGGACGGCCTGGCCGAGCGGACCACGGAGCCGCGCGAGACCCCCGGCCGGCCGCGGATCCTCTACGCCTCCGACGGCCCCTCGCTGGGACCCCGCAGCTACGAGCTGCTCGCGGAGATGCTCACCGGCTTTGTCTCCTCGCTGCAGGACACCGGCTCCGGGACCGTCGAGCTCGGCAAGGCGTGGGGACGCCACCTCATCGAGCGGTCGGCACCGTCCGAGCGCGTCGACACCAGCGAGGCCGTGGTCCGCCTCGACCGGATGCTCGACGCCATCGGATTCCAGCCCGAGTCCGAGACCACCGACGCCGGCGCGGAGGTGCGGCTGCACCGCTGCCCGTTCCGCGAGGTCGCCGAGAAGCACACCGACGTCGTGTGCGCGATCCACCTCGGGCTGATGCAGGGTGCGCTCGAGGAGATCGACGCACCGGTGACTGCGACGTCGCTCCAGCCGTTCGTGACCCCGCACCTGTGCGTCGCCCGGCTGGAGCCACGAGCTTCGGCGTAGACCCGGGGGTCTTTGTTTTTAATGTGATCTCGCGGGATAATCGGACCGTGACCACTGCGAACCTCCCCCACGACCCGATCGACTGGCACGACGAGCGCGCGGAGTGGCTCGACTCGGTCAGCGGCCTGGTCCGCACCCACGGACCGCACGCCGCGAGCCTGCTCCTCCGCGACGTGGCCACCCACGCCGGCCGGCTCGGGGTCGCGACCGGGCCGCGTACGCCGTACCTCAACACGATCCCGACCCAGGAGTGGGCCGCCTATCCCGGCGACCTCGCCCTCGAGGAGCGGATCGACGCCTACCTGCGGTGGAACGCGATGGCGATGGTGGTCCGGGCCAACAAGCGCCACGCCGGCCTCGGCGGGCACCTGTCGACCTACGCGTCCACGCTGACCCTGTGGGAGGTCGGCTTCCAGCACTTCTTCCGCGGCCGCGGCTCGGCGGGCGAGGCCGTCGTCCCCGGAGACCAGGTGTTCTTCCAGGGCCACGCCAGCCCGGGCATCTACGCCCGGGCCTTCCTCGAGGGCCGGCTGAGCGCCGAGCAGCTCGACCACTTCCGGCGCGAGGTAGCCGGCGCGGGGCAGGGCCTCCCGTCGTACCCGCACCCCCGGAGCATGGCCGGCTTCTGGGAGTTCCCGACCGTGAGCCTCGGCATCGGCCCGCTGCACGCCGTCTACCAGGCCCGATTCAACCGCTACCTCGCCGCGCGCGGCCTCGCCGACACGGCGGCCGCCCGGGTGTGGTGCTTCGTCGGCGACGGCGAGATCGACGAGCCCGAGACGCTGGCCGCGATCCGGCTGGCCGCCCGCGAGCACCTGGACAACATCGTCTTCGTCGTCAACGGCAACCTCCAGCGCCTCGACGGGCCGGTCCGCGGCAACAGTCGCGTCCTCGACGAGCTCGAGGGCATCTTCGCCGGCGCGGGTTGGCACGTCCTCAAGGTGCTGTGGGGCAGCCGGTGGACCTCGCTCTTCGAGCGCCCCGGCGGCGAGGCCCTGCTCGACCGGCTCGAGGCGATGAACGACGGGGACCTGCAGCGGCTGGCGATCCTCGAGCCCGCCGAGCTGCGCGCGACCCTGTTCGGCGGCGGCGACGCCGCGCTGGAGGCGCTCGGCGCGACGCTCTCCGATGCCGACCTCGCCGGGCTGCGGCGCGGCGGGCACGACCCGCGAGCCGTCTACGCTGCGTACGCCGAGGCCGTCGCGCACCGGGGCGAGCCCACCGTGGTGCTGGCGCAGACGATCAAGGGCTACGCGCTCGGCCCGAACTTCGAGGGCCGCAACGCCACTCACCAGATGAAGAAGATGACGCCGGACCAGCTGCGCATCTTCCGCGACATCCTCCGGGTGCCGGTGACCGACGAGGAGCTGGCCGACGGGCTGCCGCCGTACCTGCCGCTGCCCGAGGGCTCGCCGGAGCTGGAGTACCTCCACGCCCACCGGCGCACGCTCGGCGGCGCGCTCCCCCGCCGGCCGCTGCGCCCCGCCGTCCTGGCCGCCCAGCCGGCCGACGCGCCCTTCACCCAGTTCGACGCCGGGTCCGGCAAGCGCACCGTGTCGACCACGGTCGCCTACACCCGGCTGCTGCACTCGCTGATGCGCGACCCCGAGGTCGGGCGGCGAATCGTGCCGATCGTCCCGGACGAGGGCCGCACCTTCGGCTACGAGCCGCTGTACAGCGAGTTCGGCATCTACGCGCCCGACGGGCAGCAGTACACGCCGGTCGACGCCGGCCTGCCGCTGTCCTACCGGGAGAGTGCGGACGGGCAGGTGCTGCAGGAGGGGATCACCGAGGCCGGCGGGCTCGCCGAGCTGACGGCGGCGGCCACGGCCGGGCACACCTGGGACACCGCGGTCGTCCCGTTCTTCACCTACTACTCGATGTTCGGCTTCCAGCGCGTCGGCGACCTGATCTGGGCCCTCGCCGACGCCCGGGGCCGCGGGTTCCTGGTCGGCGCGACGGCCGGTCGTACGACGCTCGCCGGCGAGGGCCTGCAGCACACCGACGGCTCCTCGCAGCTGGCCGCGCTCGCCGTCCCGAGCTGCCACGCCTACGACCCGGCCTTCGCCTACGAGACCGCCACCATCGTCCGCGACGGGATCCGGCGGATGTACGACGCCGGCGAGGAGTCCTTCTACTACCTGACCGTCTACAACGAGGACTACGTCCAGCCGGTCAAGCCGGTCGACTCCGGTGTCCGCAGCGTCAGCGTGGACGAGGCGATCGTCGCCGGCCTGTACCGGGTCGACGCGACCGAGGGCAATCGGCTCCCCCAGGTCCGCCTCCTGGCCTCCGGGCCGGCCGTCCGCACCGCGCAGCAGGCGGCCGCGGACCTGGCCGCGCGTGACGGCGTCACCGCCGAGGTGTGGTCGGTGACCAGCTGGAAGGCGCTGCGCGACGACGCGCTCGAGACCGAGCGCTGGAACCGCGAGCACCCCCACGAGCCGGCCCGCGTCAGCTACCTGCGCCGTGCCCTCGGCGACCTGCCGGTGCCGGTGGTCGCCGTGAGCGACTACGTGTCCGCGTTGCCGGACCAGATCGCGCGCTTCGTCGACGCCCCCTTCGTGAGCCTCGGCACCGACGGCTACGGCCTCTCCGACACGCGCGAGGAGCTCCGCGCCCACTTCGGTGTCGACGCGGAGGGGATCCGCGCGACGGCTGCCGGGGTCGCCGACCGGCCGGCGACCCACCGCGCGGCCCGCCCCGACGAGGGCCTGGTGGCCTGAGCTGCGGCACCGCACCGGTGTCGTTCGAACCGACCGAAGGAGACCGATCAAACCGATGATTGCCGAACGCACAGCCACGACCACCTGGCAGGGCGGCCTCGCCCGGGGCAACGGCCGGATCCAGCCGGACAGTGGTGCCTTCGACACCCTCCCGGTCACCTGGGCCGCCCGCACCGAGGCACCCGGCGGCAAGACCAGCCCGGAGGAGCTCGCCGCGGCGGCACACTCCTCCTGCTTCGCCATGGCGCTGAGCCTGTGCCTGGGCGAGCGCAAGGTCGAGGCTGAGGAGCTCACCGTCTCCTCGACGGTCAGCCTCGACGAGGTGGACGGCAAGCCCACCGTGGTCTCGTCCGCCCTGGTCGTCCGCGGCCGCGTCCCCGGCCTGGACACCGACGGCTTCCAGGCCGCCGTCGACGACGCGGCAGCGCTGTGCCCGATCTCCCGGCTCTTCGCCGGCGCGAGCATCAGCGTGAGCGCGGAGCTGGAGAACGCCTAGATGTCGGTGCTCGACGCCGTCCTGACCGGGGTGCTCGTCCTCGCGACGAGCATCTGGGTCGGGGGACTGGTCGCGATCATGGTCGTGGCCCGGATCGCGACCCGTGCCCTCGACCCGGTCGCCCGGGTCGCGCTGTTCCGCGGCCTCGGCCGCGTCTACCTCGTCGTCGGCACCGCGGCCCTGGCGGTCGGGTACGTCGCCGGCGGGCTGCTCCTGCGCGATGAGTCGTGGGGTCCGCTCCTGGTCGCCACGGTCGTGGTCGCAGTGGCGCTGGCCGCCGTCTTGGGGGTCGGCGTCGAGCAGGCCCGGCAGATGACCCGGCTGCGCCGCCGTGCCCTCGAGGCCCCAGCGGACCCCGCGCCGGCGCACTCCCTGGCCGACCAGGTGCGCCGGGGAGCGGTCCGGGCGGCCGTGCTGCGGGCCGGGATCGGCGTCTTGAGCCTGGCGCTGCTGGTGCTCGGCGTCGCGATCGCGGCGTGAACTCGCTCCGCGGTCGCGCCTTAGATACGATTCTGTCGTGACAAACGCCGCCCCGCCGCGACCGAGCTCGACACGCGCCGGCACCCCACGCGGGCTCCTCCTGCTCCCCGCCGGCCTGGCGATGCTCGCCGGGCTCGACGCCGCGCTGCTCCTCCTCGGGGTGCCGGCGCCGGTGACCACCGACCGGCTTCCCGACGTGCACGGCATGTTGATGGTGCTCGGCTTCGTCGGCACCCTGGTCTGCCTCGAGCGCTCCGTGGCCCTGGGCCGCCCGCTCGGCTACCTCGCGCCGGCGCTGCTCGGCGCCGGCGGCCTGCTGCTGCTCGCCCCGGTCCCGCTCGCGGTCGGGCGCACCGGCCTCTTGCTGGGGATGCTGGCGATGTCGCTCCTCTACGTGCCGCTCTGGCGTCGCCAGCGCGACGATGCCGTGCTCGTCCAGGCCCTCGGCGCGGTGCTCGGCGCCGGCGCCGCCGCGATGTGGCTCGGCGGCGCGCAGACCGCTCTCCTGGTGCCGTGGCTGGCCGGCTTCCTGGTGCTGACCATCGCCGGCGAGCGGCTCGAGCTGGCCCGGCTCGCGATGGGACCGAAGGCCGGCCCGACGCTCGTGCTGCTGTGCCTCACCGTGATGGCGGCGACAGTCGGCTCGCTGCTGTGGCCGGACGTCGGCTATCCGCTGGTCGGCCTCGCCCTGGCCGCCCTCACCGGCTGGCTGGTCGCCCACGACGTCGCCTGGCGGACCGTCCGCCGGGCCGGGCTGACCCGGTTCATGGCAGCCAGCATGCTGGCCGGGTACTTCTGGCTGCTGGTCGCCGCCGGCACCTGGCTGCTGCACGGCAGCGCGCTCTCGGGCGCGCCGTACGACGTCGTCATCCACGCCACGTTCCTGGGCTTCACGATCTCGATGATCATGGCGCACGCGCCCGTGATCCTCCCGGCCGTGTTGCGTCGCCCGCTGCCGTACCGGACCGTGCTCTGGGCGCCGCTCGTGGTGCTGCACGCCTCGCTGGTGCTGCGGCTCTGGATCGGTGACGCCCTCGGGGCGCACCTCGCCTGGCAGATCGGCGGGGCCGCGAACGTGGTCGCGCTGCTGTCCTTCTTCGCGCTCGCCGCGTGGTCCGTGCTGGCCGCGGCCCGGCGTCCCAGCACCGTTCCCGCCAAGGAGCGGGCCGCATGACCGTCATCGGGACCAGGAGCCGGCCGGTCGGCTCGGGCGCACGCCGGGGCTTCTCGCCGCTGCGCGACCTCCCCGCTCTGCTCTGGCTCATCGCCGTCGTCGTGGTGTCGCTGGCGCACCGTGAGCTGCCGGCGCCGCGGTGGCTGCTGATCCACCTGCTCCTGCTCGGTGCGGTCACCCACTCGATCCTGGTCTGGAGTCAGCACTTCACCGACGCGCTGCTGCACAACGCCCCCACGGCGGCGGCCTACCGCACCCGCTCGGTGCGGCTGCTGTTGTCGAACGCCGGCGCCGCACTGGTCCTGGTCGCGGTGCCCACCGACCGGTGGGTCCTCGCGACCGTGGGCGCCTCCGCGGTCGCCCTCGCCGTCGGCTGGCACTCGGTGTCCCTGGTCGGCCAGCTGCGACACGGACTCGGCTCCCGGTTCGCCGTCACCGTCCGCTACTACGTCGCCTCGGCGGCGCTGCTGCCGCTCGGCGCGCTGTTCGGCGTCCTGATGGCGCGCGGCCTCTCCGAGCACTGGCACGAGCGGATCATGCTCGCCCACGTCATGGTCAACGTGCTCGGCTGGATGGGGCTCACCGTGCTCGGCACGGTCGTCACGCTCTGGCCGACCATGCTGCGCACCCGGATCGCCGAGGGCGCCGAGCAGACGGCGCGGCGCGCGCTCCCGCTGCTGCTCGCCGGCCTGCTCATCGGCGTGGCCGGGTGCCTCCTCGACCTCCGGCCGGTCGCGGGCGCGGGACTGCTGGTGTACGCCGGCGCCCTGGCCCTGCTCGCCCGCCCGTTCGTGAGCGTGGCCCGGGCCAAGCCCCCGAGGCACTTCGCCACCTGGTCCGTGGCCGCCGCCGTGGCGTGGCTGGCCGGCCTGGTCACGGTCCTCGGGGTCGGTGTCCTGGTCGCGTCGAGCTGGATGGACGCGCACGAGCTGGCCGGCGCGATCACCCCGGGCCTGGCTGCCGGCTTCGGCGCCCAGGTGCTGCTCGGCGCCATGTCCTACCTGGTGCCGGTCGTCGTCGGCGGCGGGCCGTCCGGCGCGCGGGCGGCGAACGTCGAGATGGACCGAGGCGGCGCGCTCCGCGTCGCGATCACGAACGTCGGCCTGGTGGTCTTCCTGCTCCCCGCGCCCAGCCCCGTGCGGGTCGTGGTGTCGGCGGTCGTGCTCGTGGCCCTCGCGGCCTTCCTGCCGCTGATGATCCGGGCGTTGCGCGCCGCGCGCCGGGCCCGGCGGCTGCCGGTGGAGTCGGTGCCGAAGGGCGAGCGGACGGGACCGGCGCCGGTGGCCGCCGACCGGCCGCGCGGCCAGGTCACCGGCCTCGCCGCGACCGGGGTCGCGCTGGTCGTCCTCGCCGTGGCCGTGGGCGTCGCCGTCGACCCGACCGCACTGGCCGGGACCAGGCACGAGTCGTCGGCGGCCGGCATCGCCGCCTCCGGCGAGACCACCACGGTCGAGGTCACCGCCAAGGACATGCGGTTCACCCCCGACACCGTGCAGGTGCCGGCCGGCAACCGGCTGGTGATCGAGCTGAAGAACACCGACGACACCGACGTCCACGACCTGGTGCTCGACACCGGCATCGACAGCGGCCGGCTCGCACCCGGCGAGAGCTTGGTCCTCGACGTGGGTGTCGTCGGCCGCGACATCGAAGGCTGGTGCTCCGTGGTGGGGCACCGGCAGATGGGCATGGTCTTCCACGTCGAGGTGACCGGGCTCGACCAGGCGCGGGCCGCGGCGCCGGACGGCACCGCGTCAGGGACCGACCAGATGGCCGGCATGCCCGGCATGGACCACGGGCACGGCACTGCACAGGCCGGCGCGGCACCGCCCGGCACCACCGCGACGGGCGCCGCCGCCGACCTCGACTTCGCCGCCACCCCCGGGGCCGGCTTCGAGGCGCACGAGCCGACGCTCCCGCCGCTGGAGGGGTCGCAGGTGCACCGCCGTACCTTCCGCGTCTCGGAGATGACGGCCGAGGTCGCACCCGGCGTGCGCCAGCAGCTGTGGACCTACAACGGGACCATGCCCGGCCCCACCCTGCACGGACGGGTCGGCGACCGGTTCGTCATCCGGCTCGTCAACGACACCCAGCAGGGCCACTCCATCGACTTCCACGCCGGTGAGACCGCGCCGGACCAGAACATGCGCACGATCGCACCCGGCGAGTCGCTGGTCTACGAGTTCACCGCCCGGCGCTCGGGCATCTGGCTCTACCACTGCTCCACGATGCCGATGGCGGTGCACATCGCCAACGGCATGTTCGGCGCGGTGGTGATCGACCCGCCGAACCTGCCGCGCGTCGACAAGAGCTACCTGATGGTGCAGTCCGAGCTGTACCTCGGCGACCAGGACGGGCCGGTCGACGCCGCGAAGGTGATGGGCGAGCGGCCGGACGCCGTCGTGTTCAACGGCTACGCGAACCAGTACGACCACGACCAGATCGAGGTGAAGGTCGGCGAGCGGGTCCGGGTCTGGGTCCTCGACGCCGGCCCGAACCGGACCACGTCGTTCCACGTGGTCGGCGAGCAGTTCGACACCGTGTTCGCGGAGGGCGCGTACCTGCTCCGGCCCGGGAACGCCGAGCAGGGCGGCAGCCAGGCGCTCGCGCTCGGCCCGGCTCAGGGCGGGTTCGTCGAGCTCTCGTTCGACGAGCCCGGCCACTACCCGTTCGTCTCGCACCTGATGGTCGACGCCGAGCGCGGCGCCCACGGGATCTTCCACGTGACCCGCTGATCCCGGCCGACCCACTCGATTAAAACGATGCTATCGTTTCTAGTGCTTCAGCATTCGACCCGAGGAGAGATGAGCATGACCGATCGCCAGCTGGACGTCCGCGAGGAGATCCCGGCCCGCCGGCACGAGCTGATCTTCAGCACGTACCACGACCTCGCGCCCGGTGACGGCTTCGAGCTCGTCAACGACCACGACCCCAAGCCCCTGTACTACCAGCTCGACGCCGAGCACAAGGGCGAGTTCGCCTGGGACTACCTCGAGGAGGGCCCAGAGGTCTGGCGGGTCCGGATCGGCCGCGTCGCCGCGTCCTGAGAGTCAGCCGGGCCGGCTCGCGATCGCGAGCCGGCCCGGTTCTTCTCCCCAACCAGCGCCCGACAGGGCTCAGGCGCCGACCATGTAGGCGTGCCGCCAGGGCCCGCCGTTCGCCGAGGCCCACGGGAGCGCCGGCGGGTCCGGCACGAGTGGGTACCGGCCCGGGTCGGGCAGCGCCGGCTGCGGCGTGGCGCCGGCGCGGTTCATCTCCTTCTCGAGCCGGCGCAGCGCAGTCTCGCCGGCCACCGGCAGCGACCCGTCGACCACCAGGAGCGGCAGCGGCGCGGCGTTCAGGGACCGCCACCGAGCGGACCAGTCGCGGATCCGGCGGAACGCGTCCATCGTGATCGGCCCGCGGCTGGGGCTCACGGCCAGGCCGAAGTCGCTCAGCGGCACCGAGGTCGCGTGCCCACGCAGCACCGGGCCGGCCAGCAGCCGCCGGAGCACCTCCGTGCTCCCGATGTCGAGCCCCCGGCTCCAGTAGGCGGAGAACAGCAGGCGCCGCACGTCGTCGGCCACACCCGCGCCGTACGCCTCGGCGTAGCCGGCGACCGGGCCACGGGCGTTCGGCCGGAAGGCCGGGACCGACCGGGGCAGCTCCTCGCCCGGGACCAGCAGGCCGGCCACCACCTCGAGCTCGCGCTCCAGCGCCTCGCGCTCGGCCGCACTCATCCGGACGCCACCGACCGGCAGCCGGGGATCGGGCTCGATCGCACGCCAGTCGACCCGGACGCCGGCAGCCACCAGGGCGTCGGCGCGCGCGCTCGCCGCGAGGCACGCGGGCGAGCCGAAGTCGGCGTAGATCACCAAGCTCTGCTCCGGGTCCATCTCGACTCCTCCTCCGCGGGCTATTACATTTGTCACGAGAATACTCGTTAATACTCTCGTCGGCGAGTGGCGACGGTCACTCTTTCCGGGCCGAACCGGTTGCCGTCGGCCGGGCGCGAGTGGGACAGTCGTCCCATTCATGACTGGGTCGACCGTCCCAGTCGGCGGTCGGACTGCGGACGGAGGCGGGATGGCACGGATCAGCGTCACCCACCGGCGCGAGCTGCTCTTCGCGGCCGCCGTCCGGGTGCTGGCCCGCGACGGGCTGGCGGCGCTGTCGACCCGCGCGATCGTGGCCGAGGCGGGCATGTCGCTGGCCAGCTTCCACTACGCGTACGGGTCGCGCGAGGAGCTGCTGGGCGACATCGTCGCGTCGGTCGTCCGGGGCGAGCGCGAGGCCGGTCTCGCCGGCGTGCTCGGCGACGCGAGCTCACCCGCAGACGCGGTGCGCCGCGCGTTCGCGGCCTACCTCGACCTGGTCCGCGTCGACCCGGGCCGCGAGCAGGGCATGTTCGAGCTCACCCAGCACGCGCTGCGCACCCCGGCGCTGGCGCGGCTGGCAACCGAGCAGTACCAGCGCTACCACGAGGTCGCCGCCGAGCTGCTCGACCACGTGGCGGAGCGGTTCGACCGGCGCTGGGACTCCCCCACCGCCGACCTGGCGCGGCTCGTGGTCGCGCTGACCGACGGACTCACCCTGGCCTGGCTCGCCGACCGCGACGACGCCGCCGCCGAACGGCTGGCCGCCCGGGCCGCCGACGCCGTGCTCACGCACCTGGAGGAGCCATGACCGAGCGCTACGACGTGATCGTGGTCGGGGCCGGGACCTCGGGCCTCAACCTGGCCCGCGAGCTGGCGGCCGGCGGCCTGCACTGCCTGGTCCTGGAGGCGGGTGGCCGCTACGACCGGCACACCTACCCCCGCACCGAGGTCGACGGCTCGGCCCAGCTGTTCTGGGGCGGCGGCCTGGAGCTCAACGCCGATGCGTCGCTGGCGATCCTGCGCCCGAAGGTGGTCGGGGGCGGCTCGATCGTGAACCAGGCGCTGATGGACCGGTTCGACGACGTCGCGCTCGACGACTTCCGGGCGGCGAGCGGCGTCGACCTGTTCACCGAGACCGCGATGGCGCCGTACTACGACCGTGCCGAGGCCACCATCTGCCTGCAGACGGTGCCCGAGCGGCACCGCAACGGCAACGCGACGATCTTCGCCGAGGGCTTCAGCCGCAACGGCTACCGGCACGCGCCGCTGCGGCGCGCCCAGTCCGACTGCCGCTTCGAGGACGGCAACTCCTGCATCGAGTGCCTCTCGGGCTGCCGGATCGACTCCAAGCAGTCCACCGCGATCACGGCCCTGCCCGCGGCCGAGCGGCACGGCGCCGTGCTGCTCGCCGACGTCGAGGTGACCCGGGTCGCCGAGCGTCCCGACCGGGTGAGCGTGACCGGCCTGGTCGGCAAGCCCGGCAGCACGCGCACCGAGCAGACCTGGACGGCCGCCCGGCTGGTGCTGGCCGCCGGGGCGATCGGGAACTCGCGGCTGCTGCTGTCCTCCGGGTTCGGCGCGGAGCTGCCCGCGCTGGGGCGGAACTTCTTCACCCACCCGCAGTACATGAACTTCGGCGTCTTCGACGAGCCGGTCCGGGCGCACTCGGGACCGCTGCAGAACTACAAGTCCGCCGATCCAGGGTTCCGCCGACAGGGGTTCAAGCTCGAGAACGTGTTCGCCGGGCCGTCGTCCATCGCGATGCTGATGCCGGGGTTCGGCGCGGCGCACCTGGCGCTGATGCGCCGCTACGACCACCTGGGGTGCATCGAGGTGTGCGTGCGCGACACCACCCCGGGCCGGATCCGGCTCAACCGCAAGGGCGCCGTGGTGATCGAGAAGCGGCTCGGCGCCGAGGACCTGCGTCGCCGCGACGCCGGCGCCGCGGCGATCCGGAACATCTTCTTGTCCATGGGTGCGCGCCGGCTGGTCGAGGGCGACCTGGGGATCGGGCTGCACCTGATGGGCGGCTGCGCGATCGGGACCGATCCTGCCCGCTCGGTCGTCGACCCCGACTTCACCCTGCACGGCAGCCGGCGCATCCACGCCGCCGACTCGAGCGTGTTCCCGAACGCACCGGGGATCAACCCGGCGCTGACCATCGCCGCGCTCTCGATCCGGGCCGGCGAGTCGATCCTGGCCGCGGCGCGGAGATGAGGACGAGATGACGCACCAGCTGACCGCCACCCAGGCCCGGGGACTGCTCCGGCTGGGCGACGTGGTGATCCCCGGCGACGACCTGCTCCCCCCGTTCTCCCGGACCGTGGCCGCCTCCGAGGCCGACCGGATGCTGCCCTACCTGAGCGACGCGGACCGCTCGAGCCTGCTGCTGCTGCTCGACGCGTGCGGCCGACTCCCTCGCCCCGCGGTCCGGGCGCTGGTCGCCCTGGCCGCCGGCTGGCGGCGTACGCCGGAGCCGGCCGCGGCGGCGCTGCGGATGGCGCACATCGGCATCAAGGGGGTGGTGCACTCGCTGTACTGGTCCGACCTGCACCGACTGGGCATCCACCAGGTGATCGGCTACGACGCCCGGATCGACGCGGCGGCCTACGAGCGGTCGCTGCCGGCCAGCGAGGTCACGACCGAGGAGGAGCGGTGAACGAGGGCTTCGTACGCGCCGAGGTCGCGGGTGTCGTCGGGCGGGCCCGGAGCGGGCAGCGCTCGCTGGGCGCGCTGTCGGTGGCCGAGCGCCTGGTGCACCTGCGCGCCCTGCGCGGCGCGATCGCGGGCCGGGTCGACGAGATCGTCGACCGGGTGCAGACCGAGACCGGCAAGTCGCGCTCGGACATCTTGATGTCGGAGATCTTCGGCGCGATGGACGCGATCGCCTGGCTCGAGGCCAACGCCGACGAGGCGCTCGCCGACGAGAAGGTGCCCACACCGATGACCCTGATGGGCAAGAAGTCGCGGGTCTGGTTCCAGCCGCGCGGGGTCGTCCTCGTCATCTCGCCGTGGAACTACCCGTTCTTCCAGGCGGTCGTCCCGATCGCGAGCGCCCTGGCCGCCGGCAACGCGGTGGTCTACAAGCCGAGCGAGCACACCCCGTTGGAGGGACTGGTCGAGTCGCTGGCCGAGCAGGCGGCGATCGCGCCGCACTGGCTGCAGATCGTGTACGGCGACGGGTCGGTCGGCGCGGAGGTGATCGGGCAGCGACCCGACCAGGTGATGTTCACCGGGTCGACCCGCACCGGCCGGGCGATCCTGCGCCAGGCGGCCGAGCTGCTCATCCCCGTGGAGCTCGAGCTCGGCGGCAAGGACCCGATGATCGTCTTCGAGGACGTCAACATCGCCCGGACGGCGGCCGGGGCCGCGTTCGGGGCGCTCACCGCGGCCGGCCAGTCCTGCACCTCGGTCGAGCGGCTCTACGTCCACGAGTCGGTCCACGACGAGTTCGTCGACACCCTCGTCGAGGTGGTCTCGTCGCTGCGGCTCGTCGAGTCGCCCGGGGACGACCGCGACGGCGACGGCGACATCGGCTGCATGACCACCGACTTCCAGGTGCGTACCGTCGCCGAGCACGTCCTCGACGCCCGCGCCCGCGGCGCCCGGGTGCGCACCGGCGCCGACTGGGATGCGGCGGCGGTCCTGGACGGCCGGCCCGGCCTGTCCGGCCGGCCGTTCCGGCTGGTGCCGCCGATGGTGGTCACCGACCTGCCCGACGACGCGCTGCTGGCGACCGAGGAGACGTTCGGACCAGTGGTACCGGTGCTGCGATTCGCCGGCGAGCAGGAGGTGATCGAGCGCGCCAACGCCTCGGCGTACGGCCTGACCGCGAGCGTGTGGAGCGCCGACGCCGAGCGGGCCGAACGGGTCGCGCGGCAGCTGCGCTGCGGCGGCGTGTCGATCAACAACGTGATGGCCACCGAGGCGACTCCCGCGCTGCCGTTCGGCGGGGTCGGCGAGTCGGGCATGGGCCGCTACAAGGGCGTGGCCGGGCTGCGCGCGTTCACCAACCCGCAGGCGGTCGTCGTCGACTCCGACGGCACCAAGCTCGAGGCCAACTGGTACCCCTACACCGCCCGGAAGCACGCCCTGTTCACCTCGATGATGCGGGCCTGGTTCAGCGACGGACCGACCCGGTTGGCCCGGTTCGCGGTCGCCGGCGCGCGGCTCGAGCGCCATGCCCAGAAGGCTCGCCGTGAGTAGTCGCGCTCGCTAGCGTGGTGACCGGACGGAGGTCGCCATGGGCACACAGATCCTCACCGAGGTCGCCGCGCGGGTCGACGCACAGCGCGAGGAGGAGCTCCTCGTGGGCTTCCACCGGCTGCTCCAGGGGCCGGTGCCGGACGGGCTGGTGCGCACCGAGCTCCTGCGCGGCGCCGACGGCGAGTGGCGGATCCAGACGCTCTGGGCCAGCCGTGAGGCGCTGGACGCGATGCGCGCCCTCCCCGAGCCACCGGCCGCCCCGTCCCTGTTCCGCAGCGTCGGCGCGGAGCCGCACCTGGCCATCCTCGAGGTCGCGGGCCAGTACGCGGACCCGGTGCCCTGACGGGATCCGGATGCTCCCGCGGCCGCGCCGGCAAGGGCGCGGCCGCGGTCGTAGCCGTCAGAGGCCGATCTGGGAGTAGAAGGTCTGGTTGTCCCAGAAGAGGAACTCCTCATCCATGGTGCCCCGACGGTTCCAGAGTCCGACGGTGGCCATGTTGATCGCGTACTGCCGACCGGTCGGCTCGATGTACCCGCCCTTCCCGTCCGGCATCGGGTCCGAGAAGGTGCCCCGCATGACGCCGGTGACCGCGGTCAGGTTGCCCTTGGCGACCCGCAGCGGGTGTACCTGGATGTTGGTATCGGGCGCCCAGACGAACAGCGCCGCCAGGTCGTCGATGTGCTTCTGGATGCCGTCGGTGTAGTGGCCGTCCGGCCAGTGCACGCGCACGTGCTTGGCGTGACTCTCGCCCAGGCGCGCCCAGTCCGCGCTCGAGAAGACGGTGAAGTCCAGCTCGTCGAAGGTCTTGAGGTTGCGTCGCTCCTCGGCGGTCAGGTTCTTCGGGAACGGCGGGCTGGTGACGCCTCCCGCGGCCGGGTCGGGCAGCGGCGTCCAGCCGCGGAGCTGGCCCGATGCGGTCGCCTCCGCGGGCGTGAGCCCTGCATCCACGGCGCCGAGCGCCAGGGCTCCGAACGTCGCCAGGCCCGAGGCCCGCAGTGCGTCTCGTCGATTGATCATCTGGTCTCACCTTCCTGTTCGCGGACACTTACTTGTTGGTTCAAGTAAACGTTAGTTGTTCCTTCAACCAGTTGCCAAGGTCGTGTCCGCGGAGTGGAACGGATCCGCCCGAGTCGCACCGACGCGGCGGCGGTGCGCCTGCGCCGCCGCACCGGTGCGAGCTCGGGTCTCTAGAAGAAGCCGAGCGCGTCGGGCGAGTAGGACACCAGCAGGTTCTTGGTCTGCTGGTAGTGGTCCAGCATCATCTTGTGGGTCTCCCGGCCGATACCGGAGCCCTTGTAACCGCCGAAGGCCGCGTGCGCGGGATAGGCGTGGTAGCAGTTGGTCCACACCCGGCCGGCCTGGATCCCCTTGCCCGTCCGGAAGGCCCGCGAGCCGTCCCGGGACCAGACGCCGGCGCCGAGCCCGTAGAGCGTGTCGTTCGCGATCTTGAGTGCGTCGGCGTCGTCGTCGAACGACGTCAGCGCGACCACCGGGCCGAAGATCTCCTCCTGGAAGATGCGCATCGCGTTGTGGCCCTCGAAGACCGTGGGCTGGACGTAGTAGCCGCCCGCGAGGTCACCGCCGAGCTCGAGCCGGGCCCCACCGGTGAGGACGCCGGCGCCCTCCTGCTTGCCGATCTCGATGTAGGACAGGATCTTCTCGAGCTGGTCACGTGACGCCTGCGCGCCCATCATCGTCTCGGTGTCCAGCGGATTGCCCTGCTTGATGGCCTGGACCCGGGCGATCGCATCGGCGACGAACTCGGAGTAGATCGAGCGCTGCACCAGCGCCCGTGACGGGCAGGTGCACACCTCGCCCTGGTTCAGCGCGAACATCGCGAAGCCCTCGAGGGCCTTGTCGTAGAAGGCGTCCCGCGCGGCTGCGACGTCCTCGAAGAAGATGTTCGGGCTCTTGCCGCCGAGCTCGAGGGTGACGGGGATCAGGTTCTCGCTGGCGTACTGCATGATCAGCCGGCCGGTCGTGGTCTCCCCGGTGAAGGCGATCTTCGAGATCCGCGGGCTCGAGGCGAGCGGCTTGCCCGCCTCGACGCCGAACCCGTTCACGACGTTGACCACGCCGGCGGGCAGCAGGTCGCCGATGAGTTCGACCAGCTTCAGGATCGACCACGGGGTCTGCTCGGCGGGCTTCAGCACCACGGTGTTGCCCGCGGCGAGGGCCGGTGCGAGCTTCCAGACCGCCATCAGGATCGGGAAGTTCCACGGGATGATCTGGCCGACGACGCCGAGGGGCTCGTGGAAGTGGTAGGCGATGGTGTCCTCGTCGATCTGCGAGATCGTCCCCTCCTGTCCGCGCAGCACGCCCGCGAAGTAGCGGAAGTGGTCGATCGCGAGCGGCAGGTCGGCGTTGAGGGTCTCCCGGACCGCCTTGCCGTTGTCCCACGTCTCGATCACGGCAAGGTCCTCGAGGTGGGCCTGCATCGTGTCGGCGATCCGGAGCAGCGCGTTGGAGCGCTCGGCCGGGGAGGTGCGACCCCAGGCCGGCGCGGCGTTGTGCGCGGCGTCGAGCGCGGCCTCGATGTCCTCGGCGGTGCCGCGGGCGATCTCGGTGAACGGCTGACCGGTCACGGGCGAGATGTTCTCGAAGTACGCGCCCTTGATCGGCGGGACCCACTCCCCGCCGATGAAGTGCCCGCAGCGGGCCTGCACGGAGATGGTCGAGCCGGCGGTTCCCGGCGGTGCGAAGACGGTCATGGTGGACTCCGTTCCTGGGTGGAGGTGACAGCCGTCACACCGTAGGAACGGTCACGTTGCGACCACGTTGCACGGGACGCTCAGCGGCCGGGTGGGCGCCACCCGAGCTCGCGGTCCAGCCGGGCCAGCTGGCCCTCGACGAGGGCCCGCATCGGTGAGCCGGTCGCGAGTGCGGCACGCTGCGCCGACCACATCTCGTAGTCGTCCGCGCCCCAGGACGAGCGGGTCCAGGTCGACATCAGGTCGGCGGCGCCGCTGGTCAGCACCGCGTGGCGGAGGGTGCTGTCGACGGCCTGCCGCATGGCCGCGACGCCGGGCGCGGTGGAGCGGGCCAGCAGCGGCCCTCGGTAGCCCCGCATCGCCGCCCGTACGTCGCCGGCCGCCGCCTGCGCCTCGACCGCGAGCCAGTCGGCGGCGATGTTGGCCATCAGCCGGTAGGGACGAGACGCCAGCAGGTCGGCCCCGAGCAGGCCGCGGAGCCGGTTGAGCTCGGCTCGCAGGGTGGACGACCCGCCGTCCTCGTCGTACATCAGGGCCGCCAGCTCGTCGCCGGTCAACCCGGAGGTCGAGCCGGCCAGCAGCACCAGGATCTCGCTGTGCCGGCGGGAGAGGCGCAGCTGCGGCGAGCCGACGCCGTCCGAGGTCACCGTGAGCAGGGCCTCAGAGCGCCCCAGCGCCTCGATCACCATCAGGGTGCCGCGCGCAGGTGCCGCCGCCTCGGGCCGGACCCGGGCCTGCTCACGAGCCAGCTCGGCCTCCGCCATCCGGGCCGCGGCCCGCACCATCGCCATCGCCTGGGGTACGGCGAGCTGCGGGCCACCGGTCACGTCGAGGACACCGAGCAGGCCGGAGGTGACCGGGTCGTGGATCGGTGCCGCCACGCAGCTCCAGTCCTGCACCGACTCGCGGAAGTGCTCGGACCCCAGCACGCCGATCGGCCGGCCGAGCTGGAGCGCCAGCCCCGGCGCGTTGGTGCCGGCCAACCGCTCGTCCCAGTTGCTGCCCTCGACGAAGCCGATCGACTCGGCCCGGCGCTGGATCGAGCCGGTCCCACACACCCACAGCAGCTGGCCTTCAGCGTCCGATACGGCCATCAGCGACCCGGTGTCGCGGGCGGCCTGGCCGAGGATGTCGTCGAGCAGCGGGAAGACCCGAGCCAGCGGATGGGCGGCGCGGTGGGCGCGCAGCTCGTCGTCGGGCAGGGTGATCGGGGCCTCCGGCGCCTCCTTCTGCACGCCGGCCGCCGCCGACCGGTGCCAGCTGGCCGCGACGTCGGCGCGCAGGCCACCGGTCACCTGCTCGGGGTCGTCACCGGACGCGCTCGGCCCACGCATGCGCCCACGGTACGCGCGAACCGGCCCCGGCGTGACCGTCCCGCGGCGCCTCGACGTCGGACATCGGCGAGGGTGGGCACGTGAGGATGAGGTTGTCAACGCCTGACCGGCCGGTCAGGTCAGCGGCGGCACCGGTCCGCCCGGGAAGATCTGCGCCGCGTCACCGGGTTCCCCCGGCATGAGCATCCCGCCCGGGCCCGACGAGGCCGCCCGTCGGCGAGCCTTCCGCGACTTCGTGGAGCCCGAGATCGAGTTGATGCTGCGCGTCGCGCGAAGCATGACGTCCGGGGACGCCGATGCCGAGGACCTGGTGCAGGAGTCACTCCTGCGGGCGTACCGCGGGCTGCACCGCTTCGACGGCAGCCACCCCCGCGCCTGGCTGCTCACCATCCTGCGCAACACGAACGCCAACCTGCACCGACGGCGGCGGCCGATCACCATCGACGACGCCCAGCTCCATGCGGCGTCGCGCCCCGCGTTCGGGCACTCCGAGCTGCCGAGTGCCGAGCAGTCCTTCTTGGACGAGGAGCTCGACGAGAAGCTTCACAACGCGATCGCCGCACTCGACCCGCGATTCCGGGCCGCCCTGATCCTGGTCGACCTGCACGATCTCAGCTATGCCGAGGCCGCCGCAGTACTCGATGTCCCCGTCGGGACGGTGATGTCCCGACTGAGCCGCGCCCGCGATCGGCTGCGGCGGAGTCTCGGCCCCACCACCCTGTCCCGAGGAGGGCTGTCATGAGCGGAACCCTGAGGCAACTGCTGAGCTGCCACTGGTCGGCGCGACGGATCCAGCGCTACCTCGACGCGGACCCGTCGGCTCCTCTCACCCCAGGCGAGGTGGCTCGGCTCGAGGCGCATCTGTCCACGTGCGAGAAGTGCAGCGGCGTCGTCGTCGAGCACCGCACGCTGCACCAGGCCCTGTCGCTGTGGTCGAGCCGCGCCTACGTCGACCCGTCGGCGGTGGACCGGGTCCGGCACTTCCTCGACGACATCACCGAGGGACGGACCGGATGAGCGCCGGACACCCCAGGGGAGACGGCCCCTGGGACCTGGTGATCATCGGGGGCGGCACCGCCGGCATCGTGGGTGCCAAGACCGCGGCCCGCTTCGGGGCGCGGGTTCTCCTGATCGAACGCGACCGTACCGGTGGCGACTGTCTGTGGACCGGCTGCGTGCCGTCAAAGGCGCTCCTCGCGGCCGCGGACGTGGCGGCCACCGCGCGCTCCGGTCATCGGCTCGGGGTTGAGGCCTACGGTGTCTCGGTCGACTTCCACGCCGTGCTGGGCCATGTCCGCGGAGCCATCGACCACATCGCGCCGATCGACTCACCCCAGGCGCTCGAGGCCGAGGGTGTCACCGTGTGGCGCGGCGACGCGAAGTTCACGGGTCGCGACCAGGTCGCCGTCGGCGATCGACGCGCCACCTTCACCCAAGCGCTCCTGGCGACCGGGGCTGCCCCGGCCGTCCCGCGCATCCCGGGTCTGGCGCAGACGCCACACCTGACGAGCGACTCAGTCTGGCAACTCGACCGGCTCCCCGAGGACCTGGTCGTGCTCGGTGGCGGCAGCATCGGTTGCGAGCTGGGGCAGGCGTTCGCCCGGCTCGGCTCCCGGGTGACCGTCGTCGAGGGTGCGCCCCGGCTGCTCCCCCGCGAGGACGCAGACGCTGCCACCGCCGTCACCACCGGCCTGCGCACTGACGGCGTCGACGTCATCACCGGCGTGGCGGTCACCCGGGTCGGACAAGGCGGCGGGCGGCCCCGCCTGGAACTGGCCGACGGCCGCGCCCTGGCGTTCAGCCAGCTGCTGGTAGCGGTGGGCCGGTCGCCGCGGACCCACGGCATGGGACTCGAGCTGGCGGGGGTCGAGGTCACCGACCACGGGTTCGTGCGCACTGACAGCCACCTCCGCACCACGAACCCGCGGATCTGGGCTGCCGGCGATCTCACCGGCCACCCCCAGTTCACCCACACCGCCGGCGTCCACGGCAGCCTGGCCGCCAGCAACGCGGTCCTCGGCGTCCGCCGCAAGGTCGATCTCAGCGCGATCCCGCGGGTGACCTACACCCAGCCCGAGGTGGCCGCGGTCGGGGTGGGGACCGAGTCGCCGCCGGACGGGTTGCGGCGGCTGACGTGGCAGCACACCCGCGTGGACCGGGCGGTGACCGAGCTGGCCACCGGCGGGTTCACCCGGCTGACGGTCGATCGACGTGGCCGCCTGGTCGGCGCGACGGTCGTCGGCCCGCGGGCCGGCGAGAGCATCGGCGAGCTGACGCTGGCCATCAGCCAGGGCCTACGCACCCGGGACCTCGCCGGCGTCACCCATGCCTACCCGACCTGGAACGACGGGCTCTGGCAGGCAGCAATCGCGGACCTGCGCGATCAGCTCGCGCGCCCGGGCACCAGACGGGCCCTCGGCATGCTGGCCCGCAGCCGCCGGTGGTGGCTCAACCGCGCCAGCAGCTGACCGATCGCGACCGTGCGACCGTGGGAGGATCGACGGCACACCAGTCCCGCCGTGAGGATCGGACAACCGTGACGCACCTTCCCTCGCTGCCCGAGGACGCTGAACGCGTGCGACTACCTCAGGATTTCCGGTCGCCGGCTGACCGAGGGCGGTTGCGCCAGGCTCAAGGACCTGCTCTGACTGTGAGAGGGAAGCCGACCCGCTGCTGCCGATCCCGGGCCGCTGGCGCGGCATCGACAGCAGCACAGCGAGCCGCTTGTTCTCGTCGGGGTCCAGGACACTGTGCTGGACGCACGCGGGCACGAGTTCACCCGTGTCCGGATGCGCCATGTGGTAACTGCACGCCGCCAACCGCTCCTGGGCGGCCCGCACGTTCGGCTCCTCGGCCGTCACGCCGGCAGCCGTGGCCTGCTGGGCTGCCGCGACGACATCCGCGTCCATGAAGGCGTGGACCACCAGGGTGAGGGCTGAGATCTCGCCGCGCGTCAGGCAGCGGGCGACCCGGACCGGACCACCGGCTCGGCGAACGACACGGAGGGCCCAGCCGAGCGCCGGCGCCGCGTGCCACGGCCGGCGGAGGAACGCCCGGACCAGCGTCGCCGCGATCAGCCCCGGTCGCGACGCGTCGAGGGACAGTCCGCCGTAGCGGGACAAGTAGAGATCGCGCGCCGCAAGGTCCCGTGGCGACGAGGGGTCCAGCAGCGGGACCCACGTGGTGTCGGCCATGACGCCGATCGCCGTCCGGTTGCAGCGCGGGTCGCCGAACTGCACGGCCTCACACGGCAGTCGCTGCCCCAGGCCCGCCTCGAGCTCGGCCCACACATCGTCGATCCCGATGCCGCGCCCGTCTGCCGGCCAGCGCCGGTCGTCACCGACGAGGGCCGCCGGCTGGAACGACATCATCTGGTAGCCCATCCGGCTGACCTCCCGCGCGACCCGACCTACCTCGGGCAGGTTGTCGGCGGTGACCGTCATGTTGTGGGCAAGATAGGACCGTAGCCCCTTCCGGGCGCGCAGGTCCTCGAACATCGCCACGAACGCCCGGCGGTGGCCGTTCAGCTCGGCCTCGGACCGGGGGCGAACGGCTCCGCGCCGACCCCGCATCAGCGAGTCGAAGTGGGCCGCGAACGACACCCGGGGCAGGCGGAGGCTGCCGTCCGGTGCGCTCACCAGCGCCTCGAGATAGTCGGGATCGAAGTCCCCGTGCGTCATCGACATCGGTTCGCGCCCGGCGGCGCGCATCGCCAGCAGGGCCTCGGCATGGGCGTCGGGGTCGAGCAGGGTCACCTCGCCGCCGATCAGCTGTGCGTGCGCCCGGGGCCCCCGCCGGGTGCGGAGCAACGCCATCTGCCGCTTCACCTCGCGCACGGTGTGTCCCCCGTCGACAGTGACCTTGTTGGCGTCCGCAGAGTGGTAGCAGGGCGAGCAGGTCAGGTTGCACCGGGGAAAGACGCCGTGCGTGCCCTCACACCCGACTGCGGCCCGGCCGAGCAGCTGCGCCGGGGTGCGGGCCGCGGCCGGCAGCTCGGCCCAGCGCAGAGCCAGCGCGGCGGTCTTCTCCGGTGAGGAGGTCCGGGTCGCCGACTCCCAGCCGCTGAGCAGGCTGATGAGTCGGTTGAGCGGCCGGTGAGCAGGCGCGGGTCGGGTCACGTCCCGGTAACCCGCCGGGGCTCCGCCTGGCTTCCCGGCCTCCGGAGACGACCTGCCCGAGGCTCCCCGCGCCGCTATGTGACCGCGCTCACCGAAGGCTGGGACCAAGCGGACCTACGCTGCGGCATGCGAACGCTGGCACGGAGCGCATGACCCGCGCCGGAAGGCTGACTGCCGCCGTGGCCTTGGCCATGGTGCTCACGGCCTGTGCGAGCACGTCCGGCGAGAAGACCGACCCCGCGGAGAGCCCCTCGCCTGCGGTCACGACCGATCCGGCCGTCCAGCCGCAGGGCACCGCGATCCGCCGCGGACCGTCCGCGCTGGACGATCCCGCCGATCCGGACCTCCCCACCCCCCTGATCGACGTCGAGGATCTGATGTCGGGCGGGCCGCCACCCGACGGCATCCCTGCCATCGACCACCCCGTCTTCGAGCCCGTGGCCGACGTCGACTGGCTCAAGCCCGACGAGCCGGTCATGTCCCTCACGGTGTCCGGGGTGACCAAGGCGTACCCGATTCGGATCATGACCTGGCACGAGATCGTCAACGACCGCCTGGGCGGCGTCCCGGTCGCGGTGACCTATTGCCCGCTGTGCAACTCCGGTGTCGCGTTCGAGCGGACCGTCCGCGGGCACGTCACCACCTTCGGCACCTCAGGGCTGTTGTACGCCGACAACCTCGTCATGTACGACCGGCTCACCGAGTCGTTGTGGCCCCAGCTCACCGGCCAGGCATCGGTCGGCACCCTGACCGGCACCCAGCTCATGAGCATCCCGATGGGCACGGTGGGCTGGGCACAGTTCCGCGCCGAGCATCCAGACGCCGTCGTCCTCAGCCGGACGACAGGGTACGAGCGGCCCTACGGCAGCAACCCCTACTTCAGGTACGACGACCCGGGCTCCGATCCGTTGTTCGAGGTGCCCGGCGGGACCGACGCCCGGCTGCCCGCGAAGACCAGGGTGGTCGGTGTCGGCGATGGGGAGCAGGCGGTGGCGATACGTCGCGACCTCCTGGCGCAGACGGGGGTCCAGCACGTGACGCTCGGGTCGGAGCGGGTGGTGCTGTGGCACGTCGCCGGACAGCGTTCGGCGCTGGACACCGCCGCGATCCCCGAGGGCCAGGAGATCGGCACGGTCGCGGCCTTCGAGGCCAGTGCGGCGGGACGCCCGCTCGACTTCGTCGACGCCGAGGACGGCACCTTCCGGGACGAGCAGACCGGCTCGAGCTGGAACGTCTTCGGTCGCGCCGCCGACGGCCCCCTCCGGGGACAACAGCTTCGCGCCATCGCCTACCAGGACACCTTCTGGTTCGCCTGGGTGGCGTTCCAGCCCGAGACGGCCCTGATCACCGGGCCCTGATCACCGAAGCGCGCCGGCCGTCAACAGCATCGCGCCGAGGACCGACCCGACCGTCGGGTAGGCGGCGGTCATCGACGTCGCCCGAGCTGGTGCGCAGGGCGTTCGGAACTCTGTCGGACAGGGCGGCTGTCGCGGACGACCCACCCAAGGGGGCGACACGAGACTACGGAGTGACGCTGGCGCCTTCTGTGAGCGCGGTCGCCGACGGGTCGGCGATGGTCGTACTCCGACAACAGACACTTCGAGATGGCGGTCAGGCGCCCGACGGCCGCATCGCCGAAACCGGTTCGTCCGCGGAGAGGTGATTGTCGAGGCGTGGCGCGTCAGCTCTCCGGGTCATGGGCTGTCCCGGAGAGAAGCGCTCCTCGGGCTGGTGGTCCGTGTGCGCGCTCACCCACGTGCCGCGCTCCCCGTGCTCGAGCCAGGCCCGGGCATGTTCGTGTGCCCGCCTGATCAGGTCGTCGGCCTGGCTGAAGTCCGTGGGTCCCACCGAGATGGGGCACAACGGCGGAACCACGCGCAGGTCGATCGCGCCGGCGTACCGCTCCACGTCGCGCAGCAGCCTCTGGTGGATCATCAGGCTGGCCGCCTGCAGGGCGACAGCCAGGGCACTGCCCGGTGGGTGCTCGAGCGCGCACGAGTATCCGGTCGCGAGCACCCAGATCGTCCCGGCACCCAGATCGAGAGCATGGGAGATCGGGGCGTTGTTGACCACGCCGCCGTCGACCAGAGTGCGCCCGTCGACCGCCACGGGCGGGAGCACCCCCGGGATGGCCGCGCTGGCCAGGATGGCGTCGACGGCGTCACCGGTCGAGAGCAGCACGTCCTCCCCGCTCCTGATGTCGGTGGCGACCACGTGCAGCGGCACGGCGGCGTCCTCCAGCCGGTCGAACCGCAGATGGGCACGCAGGAGGCGCCGCAGACCACGGTCGCTGACCAGATGATCGCTCATCCCGACGAATCCGAGCAGGCCGTCGAGCGGCCGGGCCGGGAAGACATCGGCGCGCCGGAGCGAGCGCCAGACGTCGCCCAGTGCCGCGAGGTCCCCGTGGCCGGCCACCCAGGCCCCGTTCACCGCACCGACCGAGCTGCCGACCACCAGGTCGGCGATCACACCGGCCTCGTCCAGCGCGGCCAGCATGCCAACCTGGGCAGCGCCGAGGTTGGCGCCGCCGGAGAGCACGAACGCAGTGGTCATGGCGCAACTCCTCCCCCGGGTGGGCTCCGGGCTTGCCTGGAGAAGTCCGGGACGAGCACGGACCCATGACGGAGTGTCACCTCGATGACAGTGTGCGTTAAGCCGGGGAGGTGACCCTGCCGAGCGCCGCTGTATCGAGGATGTGCACCCTTCCGTAGCTGAGCTCCACCAGGCCGCGTGCGGCGAAGCGCCTGAGCACCCGGTTGACCGAGGGCCGGCGGACGCCGAGGAGCGCAGCCACGGTTGTCTGCGTCAGGTTGACCACGCCGTCGACGTGTTCTTCGAGGAGGAGCTGGGCGACCTGGATCTCCAGCGGCTCCCCCAGCAGGCTGGTCAGCCGCGAGTGAGATCGCGCGAGTCGTTGGGAGACACTAGTCAACCAGCGCCGGGAGACCTGCGGATGGGTGGCGAGCAACTCCTCGAACGCGGCGCGGTCGAGCATGAGGCAGGTCGTGTCCACGATGGCGCGGGTCTCGTACGGCATCCGCAGGCCGAGGAGCATCTGGATGTCGCCGTCGATGTCCCCCGCCCGCAGCGTCTGGATGACCTGCCGTCCCGCCGAGCCATGGACGGCGAGCTCGAGGCACCCCTCACGGACGATGCAGACGGCCGCCGGCTCCTCGCCGACCCGGGCCAGCGGCTCGCCCGCCGCCAACTGCCGGACACGGATGAAGCGGGCCAGCTCCTCGACGTCCTCGAGTCGCAACGGTGTCGTCCCGGCGCGCCCGACGCAACGCGAGACCCAGAGCGCGTCACGAAGCGCGGCCGACTGGTCGGAGGACCTGCGCATCCGCGTCTCCTTCCGGGGGCCGCCCACCACTACGCGGACGAAGAGTGTCACTGAGATGACAGTCGAGGACGATACCTGGGCGCGAGGACCTTGCTGTCATGTCAGGCACACACGCGACCACAGGAAGGCACACCATGCCCCGCGTCCCCGTCCACACCGTCGACAGTGCCCCCGAGAACAGCCGTGACGAGCTGAAGGCACTGCAGGCGAGGTTCGGCAAGGTCATGAACATCCACGGCGAGATGGCACACTCACCGGCCGTCCTCCAGTCCTACGTCGCGATCCAGCGGGTCATCGCCGACTACGGCTCGTTCGACGGCTGCACCCGCGAGGCCATCGCACTGGCGGTCGCGAACGTCGACGAGTGCGCGTACTGTCAAGCGGCCCACACCGGAGGCGGCAGGGCCGCCGGTCTCTCCGACGAGGAGATGATCGCGGTGCGGCGAGGCGCCGCGGAGTTCGACTCGAAGCTCGACGCCCTCCTCGCCCTGGCCCGTGAGTACACCGGCCACGTCGGTGCCGTCCAGGACGCCACGTGGGACAACGCGATCGTCGCCGGATGGACCGACGAGCAGCTCAGCGAACTGTCCGTGCACGTGACGATCAACCTGTTCACGAACTACTTCAACCACTTCATCCAGACCGACCTCGACCTCCCGGAGGCACCCGCGCTCTGATGCGGTCCGCGCCCGTACCCGGGATGCCTGCCGCGGCCTCCTGGGTACGGGTAGGGCCGGAAGCCAAGGCCGACACAACCGAGAGGCAGCCGTCGTGACCGACGCCGACATCAACTTCTACTTCGACCCCGTCTGCCCGTTCGCCTGGCTGACCAGCAAGTGGGTGCGGGTGGTCCAGTCCCAGCGGGCCTACTCCGTGGACTGGCGGCTCATCTCGCTGCGCCTGGTGAACGCCGACGTCGACTACGCCAGCCGGTTCCCTCCGGAGTACGAGGCCGGGCACACCGCCGGCCTCCGGCTGCTCCGGGTCGTGCATCGCGCCCGGTCCGAGCACGGCCGGGAGGTGGTGGGCCCGCTCTACGCGGCGCTGGGAGCGCGCATCTTCGACTCTGCCCCCGCCGATCCTTCCCTGGGGAACACGGGCCCCGACCCCCGGGGCACGTCGTCGTTCCTCGCGCCGGTGCTGGCACACGTGGGGCTTCCCGACCACCTCGTGCAGGCGCTGGACGACGAGTCGCTCGACGCCGACATCCGTGCCGAGACCGACGAGGCCCTGTCCCTCACCGGGAAGGACGTGGGGACGCCGATCATCCACTTCCAGCCACCCACCGGGGTCGCGTTCTTCGGGCCGGTCATCTCCCGGCTCCCCAGCGAAGAGGACGCCGTGCGGCTCTGGGACCACGTGGTCGGACTGGCCGGGTTCCCCGGGTTCGCCGAGCTCAAGCGCAGCCTTCGCGAGCTCCCCCAGCTGCGCGGTCTCGGTGTAGAGGAGGGCGAGGTGGGCGTCGAGCAGGACTGGCACGGCGGCAGCCGGCGGACGAACAGGTAGGACCTGGACCGCGCATGCGCCTTCGCCGCGAGCAGCGGGTGCTGATCAGGGCCGACGCCTCAGCGCGGGGCCCGGCCGCCAGCGCTGAGCGGATGGCTGGCGGTCGTCAGCCGGACCGTGTATCCCGGCGCGAGGAGCTCCACCGGGTCCACGATCCCGGATCCCGTCGGACACGCATCCACCGCCCGGTCAGAACCCGAGCAGAGGACCGGTGAGGGTCAGCCCCACGTCCGCGGAGAAGACCCAGAGGAGCGCGAGCGCGCCACCGGCCAGCGCCAGGTCCTTGTTGAACTGGACCATCTCCATCTGCTTGGACGTCGGCTCGGTCTCCTTCCAGAACGCATGCATCAGGAACGCAGTCGGCACCAGGAAGAGAGCGAGCAGGATCGCGCCGAGGTCGCCCCACACCCCCAGGACCACGGAGAGACCCCCGACCCCGATCAGCACACCGCTCAGCATGGTGGCCGGTGCCGCCACGGGCAGGCCACGGGAACTCGCGTACTGGGCCATCGCCTGCGTCTGGGTGAGGTGGCCCATCGCCGACATCAAGAAGAGCGCGCCGAACAGGATCCTTCCCACCAGGAAGATGACGTCCATGGAATGCCTCCCGACCTAGGTGTGGGTGCGCGCCCACTTGCGGACGCGCGAGAGCGAGATCTGCCCTCAACCCCCCGAACGCGATCGGAGCGTCGGCGCATTCCAGCGGTTGCGCGGGTCCGGGAAGCAACCGACCACCGGCCGGGGTTTCCGAGTCAGCCCTGAAGCTCTTCGCGGGAGGAGAGGAAGAACCATGGACCGTGAGCGAGTCGAGTTCCCCGGGCCCCTCGGCACTCCGCTGGCCGGCCCCAGCTCCAACGTCGTCGACCTGGTCGCGGCCACGGACTACCTGCGCGACCACCAAGCCGCCTTCGCGGCCTCCGCCGACCCTGCGGCGCCATGACCTCGCTGCCCATCGGTGGGTACGCCCTGCTCTCCGACCGACACTCGGCCGCGCTGGTCTCCTCGGGCGTCTCGGTCGACTGGCTGTGCATGCCCCGCTTCGACAGCCCGTCGGTGTTCGCGACCCTCCTCGACGACCAGGCGGGGCACCGTGCCCCATGTCGTTCCGGGCCCGTCCGGAGTACGGCCTCGTGTGCGGCGGCCGCAGGGGTCCGGGCCGCGGTCGAGACCGACGGCTGGGACGAAGGCCTGGGGGCACTCACCCAGTCCTTCGGCAGTCGGGCCCTCGACGCCACTGTCCTCCTCCTGCCCATCGTCGGCTTCCTGCCCGCCGACGACCCGCGGGTCGACTCCTCCGCCGGCGAGCTCCTCGGCAACTTCCCCCAGACCTTCAGCCAGATCGGCCTGGTCAATGCGGCCTGGGCGCTCGACGAGGCCACTCGGACCCCGCGGAACAGGGAGGCCTGACCATGGACTGGACCGTCTACTGGTTCATGCTGCCGGTCTGCATCATCATCGCAAGCGTCGCCATGTTCTCCGGGATCAGCGGAGCGGCCATGCTCATCCCGGTCTTCCTGATCGGCTTCCCACTCTTCGACCTGCCCCGGCTCACCACGGTCGAGGCGATCGGAACCTCGCTCTTCCTGGAGACCTCCGGCTTCGGCACCGGGCTCTACCGGTACATCCGGATGCGACTCGTCGACTCCGCCACCGCGTGGCGCCTGATCGCGCGGACGCTGCCGCTGGGAATGCTCGGCGCCCTGGCCTCTGCGCACGCTCCCGTGCAGGCGCTCCGGCTCGGGTACGGCGTGGCCATGGTGGGGCTCGCCGTGCTCCTGGTCCGCGAGACGCACGCCACCGAACCGGCCGTCGTGCCTGCCTCGTCCCAGCCGACCCTGGCCGGTGTGCCCGGCAGCGGCACCGCGCCCGGTGCCGCACTCGCCCCGACCACCGGCTCCGTCCATCCCCCCTGCCCCCGCGGAGAGGCCCGCCAGGTGACCGCGGCCGACGGCACGGCGTACGTCTACTGCGCGCACGGCCTCCGCGGCCAGCAGGTGCTCTCGGGCATCGGCGCGTTCTTCGCCGGGCTGATCTCCACCGGCGTCGGCGAGGCGACCCTGCCTGGCCTGGTTCGTCGGTCCCGCTTCCCCATCGCGGTGGCCGCCGCGACCTCGACCGTGGTCGTCGCCGGGACCGTGGTCGGCGCGGCGCTCACGCACATGGTGCAGCTCGCCGCCACCGGCGGCTTCTCCGCCATCCCCTGGAACCTGATCGTCTGGGCCGTGCCCGGTGCCGTGCTCGGAGCCATCCTCGGCACGGGACTCCAGGGCAAGGTCAGCGCCCGGGTGACCCGGTGGTTCTTCGGCGGCCTGTTCCTGACCATCGGGGTCACGTTCCTGCTGGCCTTCACGGTCTTCCGGAGCAGCTTCGGCTGATAGGTAGCCCGAGCCGGTCGAAGAGTGTCTGCGACCTGACAGTCCGTCGTCCGCCCGGCACCCCCGGCGTGTTCTCTCGGCAGTGAGGAACCCCGACCCAAGGAGACACCTGATGGTGAACAGTGACACCGCCCTGGTCCTGACGGACCCGCAGAACGACTTCCTGAGCGAGCACGGAGTGGCCTGGGAGTTGGTGGGGCAGAGCGTCCAGGAGAACGGCACGATCCCGAACATCGAGCGCCTCCTGGAGAGCGCGACGACGGCGGGCGTCCCCGTCTTCGTCTCGCCCCACTACTACTACCCGTACGACGGCGCCTGGCAGTTCGGCGGGACGCTCGAGCAGAAGATGCACGAGATCGGGATGTTCGCCCGACGTGGCCCCCTCGACCTCGACGGCTTCGAGGGTTCGGGAGCGGACTGGCTGGACCAGTACAAGCCGTATCTCCAGGGCGACGGCACCGTCGTCACCAGCCCGCACAAGGTCTACGGCCCGCAGAACAACGACCTCGCACTGCAGTTGCGCAAGCGCGGCATCGGACGTGTGATCCTCGCGGGCATGTCAGCGAACCTCTGCGTCGAATCACACCTGCGCGACCTGCTCGAGCGTGGTTTCGAGGTGACCGTCGTCGCCGATGCGACCGCCGCGGCCCGGCACCCCGAGCTCGGCGACGGCTATGTGGCGGCGATGACCAACTTCCGCTACCTCGCCAGCGCGGTCGTCGACACGGTCCAAGCCTCCAAGGAGCTCGCCGGCTGACTCACCGCAGCCCGACACTCGAACCGTCGGGAAGCTCGCAGCCAGGTCACCGGGTTCCGGATGCAGGCGGTCCATCGGCCACCGCCCGGATCCGAGCTCGCCCCGGCCCAGAAGGAGAAGTCGTGGACCCTTCCCGTACGCCGCCCCCACCGGTGGAGGTGCTCTGGCGGCCCGGCTGTCCCTTCTGCAGCTCCCTGCGTCGGGGGCTGCGACATGCGGGAGTCGCCACCGTGGAGCATGACATCTGGGCCTCGCCCGCAGCGGCCGCGCGCCTCAGGGAGGTGACCGGTGGGGACGAGATCGTGCCCACCGTCATCGTCGGGGCGCAGTCCTTGGTAAACCCCTCGGTGCGCCAGGTCCTCCGGGCACTGGAGACCGAGTACCCCGAGCACCACCAGGAGGCGTCGGCGGCTGACGAGCCTCCCGCTGGGCCCTCGGGGGCGGGCTTCGCCGGCCCCGTGTGGACCGCTGTCGTCACCGCCGCCTGGCTGGTCCTGGCCGGGTGGCAACCGTCCACCACGTGGCACCTGGCCCCTCTGCTGGTCGCTGCCGCGTGGCCCTGGGTGGTCGGTCAGCATCAGTCCCCCGACGACCCGTCGGCACGTCGCCGGATCGTGGTGGCCGCGGTTGCCGGTCTCACGGTGGCATCGCTCGCCACCGGTGCCCTCGCCGCGATCGGTCACCTCGAAGGCCCGACCTGGACCGGCTCCGGGTCGACAGTGGCCGAGGCGCTGCTGCTGGCCGGAGCCGGCTCCCTGCTGGCCATGGTCGCCGGTCTTGCTCGCACGGTCCGCCGGGTCGCCCGCGATTGAGCGCCCGGGTGCGCCGTCCAGCCCGCACGGCGCGCCCGGGACCACCCGCGCGGCAGGCCGGACCGATGCCGATCGACCCGACAGCGTGCGACGGGGACGAGTCGCCCTGAGGTAAGCGCGCTCACAGAACACGCGTCGCATCCTCTGCAGAATCGGGCCATGCGCTGGATGTCCGCCGTGCTCGCCGCCGTCCTGTTCACCGCGACCGCATGCGGTGCCGGGTCGGGCGCGGACGGCGGGGCCGGAGACGCCGCCCCGATCGGGATGGGCAAGTTCGCTGACCTCGACTTCTCGGCCACCACGCTGACGGGCGAGACCTTCGATGGCGCCGAGCTCGAGGGCGAGCCCGCGGTGCTGTGGTTCTGGGCGCCCTGGTGCGCGACCTGCCGCGCCCAGAGCGTCAACGTCTCCCGGCTGGCGGAGCAGTACGACGGCGAGGTCGCTGTCGTCGGGGTCGGCGGCCTGGACTCCGCGGCTGCCATCGAGCGGGTCGCCGACCAGATTCCGGACGTGACGCACCTGGTCGACCCCCAGGGCGAGGTGTGGCGGCAGTTCCGGGTGACCGCCCAGAGCACGTACACGGTGATCGCGGCGGACGGGGAGATCATCTCGGAGGGCTACCTGGACGACGGCGAGCTGAACGATCTCGTCGCGCAGCTGGCGGGCTGAGGTGGACTCCGGGTCGTTGGGACTCGCGCTCGGCGCGGGGATGCTCGCTGCGGTCAACCCGTGCGGGTTCGCCCTGCTCCCGGCCTACCTCTCGCTGTTCGTGCTCGACCACCAGCAGCTGCCGCGCCGGACAGCCCTGCTGCGAGCGATGCGCGCGACCGCAGCGCTCACGATGGGCTTCACCGTGGTCTTCGGCGTGTTCGGGATCGCGGTGGCTCCGGTGGCAGCCTCGGTCCAGTCCTATCTCCCCGGCTTCACGGTCGCGCTGGGCCTGCTGGTCGCCGTGGCCGGCCTCTGGGTCCTGCTGGGACGCCGGCTGCCGGCGATCCGTCTCACCCGCGGCGCGAACGCGCGGCCGGTGACGGCGAGCTGGCTGTCGATGACCGGGTTCGGTGCCAGCTACGCCGTCGCGTCGCTGGGGTGCACGATCGCGCCGTTCCTGGCAGTGGTGGTCACCAGCTTCAGATCCGGGTCGCCGGCCCAGGGACTCGTCCTCTTCGTGGCGTACGCCGCGGGCATGGGCTTCGTGGTGGGCGCGGCCGCGATGGCGACCGCGCTCGCCAGGGGCGGCTTGGTCAACCGGGTGCGCAGCATCGGCGGGGTGCTTCCGCGCGTCGGAGGTCTCGTCCTCGTGCTGGCCGGAGGCTATGTCGCCTGGTACGGCATCTGGGAGCTGCGCGTGCTCCACGCCGACGCGGGCCGCGACGCCGTCGTGGAGCAGGCGGCCTCGATCCAGCGGTGGCTCGCCGACCGGGTCGAGGCCGTCGGGACCACCGGCTTCGCCCTCGTGCTCGGCGCGCTTCTGGTGGCGGCCCTCCTGCCGCGGCGCCGCCGATCGCGACCACCGCCGGCCGTCGACGTACCCGACCCCGTCCTCCGACCGTCAGACACCATCAAGGAGAACTCATGAGAATGCAGGCCGTCTTCAACGGAGCCGTCATCGCCGAGAGCGAGAGCACCGTGGTCCTGGAGGGCAACCACTACTTCCCCGAGGAGTCGGTGCGACACGAGTTCATCGTGCCCTCCGACACCCACTCCCTGTGTCCCTGGAAGGGACGGGCTTCCTACTACTCCGTCGTCGTCGACGGGGCCGTCGCCCCGGACTCCGCGTGGTACTACCCCTCGCCGTCGCCGGCAGCTGAGGAGATCGGCGGGCGCGTCGCCTTCTGGCAGGGCGTCCGGGTCGTCGAGGCGCCGGCCGAGGCAGCACGGTGACCGGGCCGACGACCCGGGCCGACATCGTGGTGGTCGGCATGGGTGTCGGTGGCGAGGCCGTCGCCGGCTCCCTCGCCGAGGCCGGTCTCGACGTGGTCGGCATCGAGGCCGAGCTTGTCGGCGGCGAGTGCCCCTACTGGGGTTGCATCCCCAGCAAGATGATGATCCGCGCGGCCAACCTGATCGCCGAGGCGAGCCGGATCCCCGGCATGTCCGGCACCGTCGACGTACGACCCGACTGGACGCCGGTCGCCGACCGGATCCGCCACGAGGCCACCGACGACTGGAACGACCAGGTCGCCGTCGACCGATTCACCGGCAAGGGGGGCCGCTTCGTGCGCGGCGCGGCGACCGTCCTGGGGCCCCGCAGCGTGTCCGTCGAGGGCGTCGGCGTGATCGAGGCGCGGCGTGGGATCGTGCTCGCCACCGGCACCAGCTCGGTCGCGCCGCCCATCGACGGGCTGGCGGACACGCCGTTCTGGACGAACCGCGAGGCGGTCAGCGCCAAGGACCTGCCCGCCTCCCTCGTCGTCCTCGGCGGCGGCGCGATCGGCGTGGAGATCGGCCAGGCCTTCGCCCGGTTCGAGGTGGAGGTCACGGTCGTCGAGGCAGCCGAACGCATCCTGCCGGCCGAGGAGCCGGAGGTGTCCGCGCTGCTGGCAGACACCTTCCGATCCGAGGGGATCACCGTCCTTGCCGGCCGAGCTGCCACCCAGGTCGGCTACGCCGGCGGTACGTTCGCGATCCGGCTCGACAACGGTGACGATGTCACCGCGGAAGGGCTGCTGGTCGCCACCGGCCGGCGGCCGCAGGTCGCACCCGAGATGCTCCGGGCCCTCGAGCTCGAACCGGGCCTGCGGGCCCTGCCGGTCGATGAGCGGATGCGGGTCGCGGACGGGGTCTGGGCGGTCGGCGACGTCACCGGCAAGGGTGCCTTCACCCATGTCGCGACCTATCAGGCCGACCTCGTCGTCGCCGACGTCCTCGGCCGTCCGACGCCCGAGGCGGAGTACCGCGCGCTGCCTCGGGTGACGTTCACCGACCCCGAGGTCGGGTCGGTCGGCCTGAGCGAGGCACAGGCCCGCGAGCAGGGCCTGGCGGTCGCGGTCGGCACCGCGAACCTGCAGCACACCGCCCGGGGCTGGCTGCACAAGGCCGGCAGCCACGGCCTGATCAAGCTGGTCATGGACACCGACACCGGGCTGTTGGTCGGCGCCACGTCCGCGGGTCCGGTCGGCGGCGAGGTGCTCGGCGCCCTGGCGGTCGCCATCCACGGCCGGGTGCCGGTCGAGCAGCTGCGCCACATGATCTGGGCCTACCCGACCTTCCACCGCGGGATCCAGGACGCCCTGCGCGACCTGCCGATCGGGTGAGGGCACCAGCCGGCGCCGGCTCAGGATCAACCCGGCGACTCGGCCACGGCTCGCACCTCGGAGAACGGCGTAGGCGACCGCCCGGCCCGAGTCGAGCAGCAGCGGGATCGTGACGCCCTTCTCCTCGCACAGCCAGCGAGCCTGGTAGTCCGCCGATCCTCCGACGACGGTCGCCCGATGATGACCCGCCAGGACGTCCCCCAGACGCACCGGCCGGCCGAACGAGTCGGAGCGGACGAGGTCGACGGACACGGTGACGCTCTGCTGGATGGGAATCTCCTCGGACGTGGTGGCCCGGTCGGACGCCCGGCCCGCGGCGGGCGTACGGTCGCGCCGGGTCACTCGCGGTCCGCCGGAGCGACGGCGGCTCCACTCGTCGTTCCCCTCCGTGGCCGCCACCAGGCCACCCCAGCGGTGAGCACGGAGAGCACCGCCAGCCCCGCGCCCGCCAGGACGAACGGCCAGGACGCGGGCTCGTCGCTATGTGCGCCCAGGGTCGCGTAGAGCGTCGCGCCGGGGCTCATGCCGAGGATCGTGGCGAGCAGGTAGGACCGCCAGCGGACCCCGGTCACGCCCGCGCCGTAGTTCAGGACGGTGTAGGGCACCAGCGGCACCAGCCGCAGCCCCAGGACCGCCAGGAAGCCGCGGCGCGCGAGCACGTCGTCGAGCCAGGCCAGCCGTCGTCCCTCGAGCCGAGTCACCGCGTCCCGGCCCAGGAGCCGAGCCGCGCCGAAGGCCACGCCTGCCCCCGTGGTCGCGCCGACCAGGGCGAGGGCGGCGCCCAGGGGCACACCGTAGAGAGCCCCCGCGGCCAAGGTGAGCACCGCCTTCGGGACCGGGATCAGCGCGAAGACGACGTAGACCAGCACGAAGACGAACACCCCCGCCCAACCGGCCGCATCCGTCCAATCATGGATCTGGCTCATGGTCGGCGCGTCGGTCAGGAGTGTCGCCGCCGCCAGCAGCCCGATCAGGCTGACGAGCAGCCCGAGGCGCAGCCAAACGCCCCTGCTCACCCGGGGCCCACCGCGAAGACGGAGCCGGCGCCGGGGTCGAGCCCGATCGTCACCGTGCTCCCCGCCAGTACGGGCAGCTCGACCGGGTGGTGCGCGACCAGCGCGGCTCCGCTGTCGGTCTGCACGTCCACCAATTGGTGAGTACCCGCGAACCGAGTCCCGAGCACCATCCCCGTCGTCGTGACGCCCCTCGAGGCCACAGCCCGATCGGGTGCCGGGCCCGAGGTGATCCGCAGCCGCTCGGGCCTCACGACGAGCACCGCGGGGCCCCCCGGTGTCGAGTCGTCGACCGCCAGCCCACCGCGGACGCCCGGCGCCCGGAAGACCCCGGCCTCCACGCGGCCGGTCAGCTCGTTGGTCACGCCGAAGAACCTGGCCGCGGCCAGGCTGGGCGGACGTGTGTAGAAGACCTCCGGCAGCGCCTGCCCGGCGACCCGCCCGTCGAGCATCAGCGCGATCTCGTCAGCCACGTCGAGCGCCTCGGCCCGGTCGTGGGTGACGAACAGCGTGGTGAGTTTGAGCTCGCTGGCCAGCTCCCGCACCATCGCCCGCATCTGCTCGCGCAGGACCGCGTCGAGCTGGGAGAACGGCTCGTCGAGCAGGAGCAGCCGCGGTTCCAGCACCAGCGCGCGCGAAAGAGCTACCCGCTGTTCCTGTCCGCCGGAGAGCTCGCCCACGCGGCGGTGGCCGAGATCGCGGAGCTGAACGCGCTCGAGCATCTCGTGAGCCAGCTGACGTGCTCGGCGCCGGGGGACGCGGCGCATCCGCAGCCCGAAGGCGACGTTGTCCACGGCGGTGAGGTGCGGGAACAGCAGCGGCTTCTGGAACACCAGCCCGATCGGCCGGGACTCCGCCGGCGCGGCGGTGACCTGCGCACCATCGAGGATGACCTCACCCGCGTCGGGCCGCTCCAGCCCGGCCACCATCGCCAGCAGCGTGCTCTTGCCGCAGCCCGAGGGTCCGAGCAGCGCGGTGAACGAGCCCGGTGCGAGCTCGAGGTCCGCCTGCTCGACGGCGCACACGCCGTCGTACGTCTTCGACAGGCCGGCCAGGCGCACCCGGGCGCCGATCACCGCGCCGGTCATCCCAGACCTCCGATCGCGATCTCGGCAGGAGCCCCCCCGGACAGCTGCCTGGCCGCGGCAGCGGTCAGCACGATCGGCGGCAGCATCACCAGCAGCGCCAGCGACGCAGCCAGGGTCGTGTCGGACGAACCCACAGCGGCGAACAGCAGGATCGGCAGGGTCTGCACCTGTCCCCCACCCACCAGCAGGGTCAGCGTGTAGTCGCTCCAGGAGACGAGGAAGGCGAGCACGGCGGCAGCGACCAGCCAGGGCAGCATCAGCGGGAGCGTCAGTGACCACCAGCGGCGCAGCCGTCGGGCGCCGAGCGCTCGGGCCTGCCGCTCGTAGGAGCGGTCGAAGTTCGCGAAGCCCGCCTCGAGGACGAAGATCGCGTAGGGAAGCGCCGGGACCAGCTGCACCAGCGCCACGCCGAACGGGGTGTGGGCGAGACCGAGGCGGATGAAGAAGACCTGCAGACCCATGGTCGCGGCCATCGGTGGCACGACGACCGGCGCGAGCAGCAGCAGTTTGATGAAGCCCCGGCCACGGAACCGGTGCTGCCCCAGGGCGCGACCGGCCGGCCAGGCGACGGCGCACGCCAGGACGGCCACCACGCTCGCCGTCAGCACGGAGAGCACCAGCCCCTCGAGCACCCGCCCGGAGGGGGCGAAGGCCTGCACCAGCCCGCGCCCGGTGAACGTGGACGGGACGACCTCGGGATAGGGCGAGTTCGCGGCGACGGCCCGGAGCAGCAGCGGGAGGAAGGGCGCCCAGAGCAGCACGACCGCTCCCAGCACCCAGACGCGACCCCGCCATGGCGAGGCGGTGGTCACAGTGGTCTCCGCACGAGGCGGGTGAACAGCAAGACGTACCCCGCCGCACCCGCCACGCTGATCACCGTCGCGACCATGGCAAGCGCCATGGCTTGCGGACGCGCGGCCAGGTCGGCGTCGGTGTAGTACTCGTAGGCGAGCGCCGAGACGGTGGCCGGGTAGGGGCGGCCGAGCAGACGCGGCACCTCGTAGGAGCCGGCGGCGAACGCGAACACCAGCACCGTGCCCGCCATCAGCGAGGGCGCGATCACGGGGAGGGTGACGTGCCGGAATCGCTGCCAGCGTCGCGCGCCGAGCACCCGTGCGGCGCGGCCGAGCTCGTCCGACGCCCGGCCCAGGGCGGCCAGCACCAGCAGGGAGATGAACGGGGTCTCCTTCCAGACGTATTCGAGGGCGATCCCGAGGCCCAGCCGATCGGACGTGAGCTCGGGAAAGCCCGCCGGCGAACCGACGATCCCCACGGAGTGGGACAGGCGCGACACCAGCCCGGTCTGAGACAGCAGCAGCAGCATGGCCAGTGCGCCGACGACGTGAGGGGTCGCGAGGTTGACCTGCACCAGCCGGGCCGCCCAGACCCGGCCCCGCCCCAGGCGGTAGATCAGCAGGGCCAGACCGGTGCCCAGGACGGCTGCCGTGAACGTCGAGGCGACGGCCACCCGCAAGGTCAGCGCGATGGCGGGCCCCACGGCCGGGTCGTGGAGGAGGTCGACGTACGCCGCGAGCGTCAGCCCCTCGCCGCGGACCGTCGGCAGGTAGGGCTGGTAGCCCAGGCTCTGGGCGACGGCGAACCACATGCCCGCGCCGAGGAAGACCGTGATGACCGCGAGCGCCGGAAGGAGCCGGATCGCCAGGGCGGTCCTGCCGACCTGGGAGCTCACCTCTGCAGCACCTCGGTCTTCCAGTCCCGCTCCAGCCTGGTGACGTAGTCGCTGGCCAGCTCGGGCTGCCCGCGGGCGCTCAGCTCGTCCAGCGGCAGCACCGCTTCACTCGACGGCACGGCCGCGAAGTCCGCCCGGACGGCGGGGGGCACCTTGTCCAGGTCGACGGCGGGGTAGGCCCCGGTGGCGCGGTAGAGCTC
This sequence comes from Nocardioides sp. JS614, assembly GCF_000015265.1. NCBI lineage: Bacteria > Bacillati > Actinomycetota > Actinomycetes > Propionibacteriales > Nocardioidaceae > Nocardioides > Nocardioides sp. JS614. The sequence goes on along the minus strand of NC_008699.1, from coordinate 2,214,210 downwards.
GAGCTGGGTCTGCGGATCCTGCAGGAGATTGGCGAGCACCAGCGCGGCAGCCGGGTGCGCAGCGTTCTTCGGGATGGCCACGAAGCTGACGTTGCCGATGTTGCCGACCGAGGGAACCGCCTCGCGGGTCGCGGCGGGGTAGATCCCCTTGGCGACCTTGTCCCCGATCGCTCCGGGTCCGTAGGTGAAGTAGGCGTCGATCTCGCCGTCTGCGTACATCTGCTCGACCTGCGCCTGGCTCTGGGGATAGGTCGTCCCCTGCCGCCACAGTGAAGGACGCAGGTCGTCCAGGCGCCGCCACAGCTGCGGCGCCGCGCTCGCGTACTTGTCCTCGTCGAACACCCCGAGGAGACTGTCCGGTCCCCCGATCGTGTCGTAGAGGATCGTGCGCACCGCCATCGAGCCCGTGAAGTCCGGCGGCGCGGGGTAGGTGAACCTTCCGGGATGAGCGGCGGCCCAGTCGAACAGCGCGCTGATCGAGGCCACGTCGGCGGCGCGGATCCGGTCGGACCGGTACACGAGCGCGGAGTCGGCTCGCTGCCAGGCAGCCTCGCAGTCCTCGACCGGCGCGCCGAAGTCGTGGGTCACCGCGTCGTCGGTGAAGTCGACGAAGCTGGCACTGGGCAGCTGGGAGGGCCAGTGGCACCACCACAGGTCGGCCTGCTTGCCGGTGGCGAAGTTCTCGCCGTTGACCCAGACGAGGTCGACCGAACCCTCGTCCCGTCCGGCCTGGGTCTCGCCGAGAACGGTGTCGATGGCCTGCACCGTGTCGTCGATCGGGACCTGGTTCAGCGTGACGCCCTGCTTGGCGAGCTGGTCGGAGAGGTACCCGTTGACGAAGTCGTTGAGAGTGGAGTCGCCGCCCCACATGTACCAGTTGACGGTCTGGCCGTCGGCCGCCGTCACCACGCTTCTCCAGTCCGTGGCGTCCACCCCCGCCGACGGCGCCGTCGACGCGGCGCCGTTGCCGCAGGCGGCCAGGCCCAACGTCGCGGCGGCTGCGACGGCGGCCCAGCGCAGGGATCGGCGCGCCGGGACGGGCCGGCTCGGCCGCAATGTGATTCCTGGCATCGGGGTGTTCTCCTTGTCCGGTGTCAGCGGTGGGATGGGACGCCAGCAGGGGCCGGCGCCGTGCTCTCCGTCAGCGTGAGGAGCCGGATGCCCGAGGCGATGCGCTGCACGGCGGTGAGGGTGACCACGATGGTGAAGATCCAGAGCACGGTCTCGGCGCGACCGGGTAGCAGCGCGATGAGCACGTAGACGAGAACGGTCTCGGTGCCTTCGGCCAAGCCTCCGGTGAACCTGATCGAGCGGCCGTCGTGGCCTGCGTCGATGCGACGCTTCTCCAACAGCGAGGACAACGACAGCAGGGCGGTCCCCGAGATGTAGTAGGCCAGCATCAGGCTCAGTGCCGCAAAGCGCGCTTCCGGGACCGCGACAGCGACCGCCACCACGAAGCCGCCGTACACCGTGAAGTCGAAGACGATGTCCAGGAAGCCGCCGAGCTCGGTGGCCCCGTTCCTCCGGGCGACGGGGCCGTCCAAGCCGTCCAACACCCTGTTGACCAGCCACAACACCAGGCCGACGCTCCACTGGCCCGTCGCCACCGCAGCACACGCGCCCAGCCCTGCGCCGAGGCCCCCGACGGTGAGCCACATCGGCTTGACGCCGGCTCGGTCGAGACCGGCCGCGATCGTGTCGAGGCTCGGCGCGATGACGCGACGGACCCGAGCGTCAAGCATGATCGGCCACCGTAGCCAGTACGAGCGCCCACGGTGCCGCGTACTCCTGGCAGGCGTGGGCACTGCATCGGACGAATGCCACCGAGCGGTGCCCGTGGGATGACGTTCCGGTCACCTGTTCTCCTAGGGAAGTACCGCCCCTACCTGGGGACACTCGGGGCGAGTCCGCCCGTCGACACCACCCTGCCCCCACCTGAGGATCGGCTCTGTAACCGCGCACACAGAGGTCACTTGCAGGGATGAGGCCCCGGTCAGGGGCTCGACGCCGGCGCACCGGCCGCCCGACCAGGCACCTCGATGAACCACTCGGTGCCGAGCACCCGGCGGGCGAGCCAGGTCGGCAGGAGCCGCAGCACCGCGAGGGTGCGGACGCCGCCGGTGGCCTGGGACGTGTGGGCGGCCAGGGCGGCGCGCTTCGCGGGGAGCTGGTCGCGGACGTCGACCCGCAACGACACCCGGGGGCGCGCCGAGTAGATGTCGCGGCCCGGCAGGGTGAGGCCCGGGAGCGCCCGGGCGAACGGGCGGAGCAGGGCGATCCCGCGGGCCAGCCAGGTCCGGTCCCGGGTGGCCTCCAGCAGGTACGGCGGCCGAGCGGCCAGGGCCTGCGCGGCGCGGGCGACGTGGTGCACCTGGACGTGGTCCGGGTGGCCGTACCCGCCGTTCGCGTCGTAGCCGGTCAGGACGTCGGCGTCCTCCTCGTCGAGGACCGCGGCCAGCCGCCGGGCGGCGTCGGCGAGCGGCGCGTCCGCGAACCGGTCGACCAGGCCGCTCGGGGCGTCGGCCATCCCGGAGTCGGCGTACCCGAGCCAGACGACGGCGGCAGCGCCGAGGGCGCGGGCGGCGGCGTACGCCTCGGCCCGACGGCGTACGCCGAGGGTGCCGACCGGGCCCGCTGCGGAGGTCAGTCCCGCTCCCCCGTCGGTGGCGAACACCAGCACCACGCGGTCCCCGGCCGCGGCCCGCTGGGCGAGCCAGCCGCCGGTGAGCAGCGCCTCGTCGTCGGGGTGGGCGTGGAAGGACACGACCGTGGCCATCGGCTCGAGCCTAGGCCTGGGCCTCGAGCAGCGCCGGGACGAGCGGCTCGGCGGTGCGGGCCGGCGCGGCCAGCCGCTCGCCGGCGAGCCGGTACAGCGCCTCGGTCCGGTCGAGGGCGTCGGACCAGTCGAAGGCCGGGGCCACCCGCCGGTTGTGCTCGGCGATCCGCTCGCGGAGCCCGGGGTCGAGGACCAGGTCGGCCAGCGCCACGACCATCTCGGCGTCGTCGGCGACCAGGATGCCGTCCACCCGGTCGCGGATGAACTCGCCGACCCCGCTGCGGCGGTTCGCCACCACCGGGAGGCCGGCGCACCGCGCCTCGAGCGCGGCCAGGCCGAACGACTCCTTCGGGGCGGGGGCGACGTACACGGAAGCGGAGAGCAGGTGGCCGAGCACCTCCGACCGTGGGATCCGCCCGGTGACCCGCACGCACCCGACCAGCCCGCGGCGCCGGACGTAGCGCTCCACCCGACCGCGCAGCGGGCCGTCGCCGACGACGAGCAGCCGGACGTCCCTGCCCGGGACGAGCGCGCGCACCTGCTCGAACGTGCGGATCAGCGGCAGCGGTCGCTTGCGAGGCATCAGCCGCATCACGCTCACCAGCGTGATCGGCGCCTCCTCGCCCGGCCCCTGCGGGCGCGCCGGGCGGGGCGGCGCCGGCGACCGGCGCCACTGCTCGACGTCGATCGCGTTCGGGAGCACGGCGACGTCGCCGCCGTGCAGGGAGCCGCGGAAGGTCTCGGCGGCGGCGCCGCTGACCGCGGACCAGACGACCGGCCAGCGCCGCAGCCGCGCGAGGGCCGCGAGCCGGAGCAGGCCGCCCACGCCCGCCCACATCGAGTGCACGGTCACCAGCGTGGGCACCCCGGCGGCGAGCGCCGCCCGCGCCACCCCGAGGCCGTACGGCGAGAGCATCGACACGTGGACGTGCACCGCGTCGTACTCGGTGGCGAACCGGCGGGCCGCGGCGGCCGGCAGGCGGTGCACCCATTCCGGGTCGCGGCCCGCCGACGCGGTCGGCGTGAGCACGACGGCGTCGACGCCCCGCGCGCGCTGGTGCCGGACCAGGTCGTCGACGTGGGTCTCGATCCCGCCCAGCCGCGGCAGGAACACGTCGGTCACGTGCGCGACCCGGCGCGGATCGGCCCCCACGATCCGCGCCGGGTGCTGCACCCGCCGGGCGGCCCGGCGCCGGCCGAGCAGCCAGACGCCCAGGGTGCCACCGCCCACCGGGATCTCGAGGGCGAAGACGAAGCCGCGGTAGAGCACCGCGCCGGCCGCAGCGCCGGCCGGGTCGCCGCCGAGCGCCATCAGGATGCCGACCAGGCCGACGTCGGCGATGCCGACGCCGCCGGGGGTCACCGGCAGCACCGTCAGCGTGCGCTCCAGGGCGAAGCCGGCGAGGACCTCGGTCCAGGTGACGCCGCTGTGGGTCACGTGCAGGCACAGCCCGAGCAGGAGGCCCTGGAGCGCGACGTACCCGCCCATGCCCAGCGACATCCGCAGCCAGCCGCGGGAGACGACCTGCGCACACTCCCGGCGTACGTCGAGCAGCGGCCCGGCCACGTCGAGGTCGGTGGTGCGTCGCAGCACGCGCAGCACCGGTCGCGCGACCCACTCGACGGCCCGGCCCACGCCGACCGTGCAGCGGGGGCTGGCCAGCACCGCCGCGGCGCAGGCGGCGAGGCCGACGAACGCCAGGCCGGCCAGCACCGCGGTGTATCGCAGGGACGCGGTCACCGACTCGCCCGCGTGCGCCAGCGCGACGACGGCGATCACGGGCAGCACCAGCTTGGCGCCGATGTCGACGAGGTTGGTGAGGAAGGTGTAGCCGGCGAACCGGCGCCCGTCGATGCCCCAGGCACGCATCATCCGGCGGTTCAGCTCGACGCCGGCCGCCCCGCCGAGCGGGACGACGTTCGCGACGGCGCTGCCGGTCAGGTTCAGCGCCAGTGCCCGGCGGTGGGTGAGGCTGGGCGCCGCGGCGGTCAGCACGCTGGAGTGCACGACCAGGCCGAGGAACCACAGCACCACCAGGCCGAGGACGGCCGGCCAGTGCAGCGACCGGAGCACCGGCAGCACGCCGTGCCAGGACACGTCGACCGCCTGCGGGATCCCGACCGCGACCAGGCCGAGCGCGAGTGCCCAGGAGCCGACGAAGCGGAGCCGGCGCCAGGTCCGCGCCAGGGACCGGGCCTCGATGGGCTGGCCGGCGACCGCGTGCATGCCGGGACCGTAGGCCGCACCGGATGAAGCCTTCATGAAGCGCCGCGGCCGCTCAGGAGGGGCGGCGTCGGACGCCGACGGTCCGCGGCGCGAGCCACCACGACGCGGCCGCGAGGGCGAGCCCGGCGAGGTCGTCCACGGCGAAGTGCCAGCCGAGGTAGACCGTGGCGACCAGGGTCCCTGCCAGGAAGACCGCGAGGACGGCCGTGGTCCGGCGGAGCCGGTGCCACCAGGCGATGCCGAGGATGACCGCGGTGACGCCGACGTGCAGGCTGGCGAACGCCGCGACCTGGGCGAAGGCGCCGGCCGCCGCGGGATCGGCGAGCAGGTGCGCACGGTCGGCGAGATAGCGGGCCTGGGTGTCCTGGATCATCATGTGCGGCAGCCCGGCGAAGTCCTGCGGCGCTGCGTGGAACGGGCCGAGCGACGGGATCGCGTAGTACGACGCCGTCCCGAGGATCCACACCCACACCAGGGCCGTGATGCCCACGAAGGCGTCGCGCAGCCGCGGCGCCAGGACGACGGCGGCCGGGAACGCCACCACCACCAGCGTCGGGAACGTCTCGTACCACGCCATCAACACCCACGCGGCCAGGTGCTGGCCGAGCAGGTCGTGCAGCAACACCGCCGGGTCGTGGCCGAGGAACAGCCACCGGTCCCACCCCAGCAGCATCGCGTCGCGCGGCCGGTTGAAGGAGTTCCAGCTCTTCAGGTTGTGGTAGGTGAAGTAGGTCAGGTGGTAGGCGAGCAGCGCCGCGGCCGCGAGGGCGGTACGCCGGGGCGTCCAGCGGTCCCGGACGACGAGGAGCACGCGGCGTACCCCGACGGGCCAGCCGGCACGGACCAGCCCGTCGAGGGCCACCAGCCCGAGGGAGATGGCGGCGGTGAGCGTGACCCTGCTGAGCAGGAACGCCCCGTGCGGGTCACGGAAGGGGATCCCCACCTGGATCGACCGCACCAGGCCGACACCGACGAAGCAGACCACCACGAGCCACAGCCGTCCGGCCGTGACCCAGGTGGCGTCGAGCCCGCCGGCGGTCGGCCCGGTCGGCGGTGCGGCCGGCTCCTGCACGCTGGTCGTCTCCTCGGGCACGGCGGGAACCTAGGCCCCGGAACATGAAGTGGAGGTGAAGCCGCAGCTCACTCGGTGTTCGCGGCGGCCTCGGTCGGGAGCAGGATGCTGACGGTCATCTCGGGGCCGTGGGTGCAGGCGACCGGTGCGCGGCCGCCACCGTGCGAGGCGTGGTGGCCGCCATGGCACAGCCGCAGCTCGCCGCCCGCCTGGGCGACCATCGCCTGGACCAGCGCCAGGCCGAGACCCGAGCCGGGACGGCTGCGCGCCTCCTCGGACCGGACGAACCGCCGGGTCGCCGTGTCGAGGATCTCGGGCGCGAGTCCCGGACCGGCGTCGGCGACCAGCAGCCGCCCCCAGCGCGGGTCCGGCCGGTCGACGGTGACGACGTACGGCGCGGCCCCGTGGAGGGCCGCGTTGTCGAGGAGGTTGGTCAGCATCCGCTCGACCTCGAAGTCGGCCACCGCGACCGGCACCGGCTCACCGGGGATCTCGGTCGAGGTGTGGGCCGCCTCGCCCGGCGCGGCGAGCCGGCGCTGGTTGACCACGCGGGCGGTGACCGCCGCCAGGTCGCACGTCTCGTGACCGCTCCGGCCGGTGGCACCCCCGAGCTCGAGCAGCTGCTCCGCGAGCCGGGCCAGCCGGTCCAGGTCGACCTGGAGCTCCTCGAGGACCCGTTCGTGCTCCTGCTGGGTGCGCGGTCGGCGGCGGGCGAGCTGGACCCGGCTGGTGAGCAGCGTGATCGGGGTGCGCAGCTCGTGGCTGGCCTCGTTGACGAACTGGCGCTCCCGGTCCAGCGCCCGCTCCAGGGAGGTCAGCATGTCGTTGAGGGTGTGCCCCAGCCGGGTGACCTCGTCGTCACGGGAGACCGACACGTCGAGGCGCAGGTCGAGGGCGCCCGCGGCGATCGCGGCGGCCCGGCGGCGGTAGCGCTCCACGGGGCGCAGGGCGGCGCGCGCGAGCCGCTCCCCCACGAACGCGGTCACCACGAGCGCACCGAGGCCCGCGAGGACCAGCTGGGCCAGAAGCTCGCGCAGCGCCTCGTCGCGGTGGTCACGGCGGACGGCGACCAGCAGGTAGTGGCCGCTGCCGTCGTCGAGCCGGGTGACGCGGAGCCGGTAGGGGTCGTCGGAGACCGGCAGGAAGTCGCCGACGTTGAAGGTCCGGTGACTCCCGGCGATCCGCTCGAGTTGGTGGGCTCCGACCATGCCCGTGGGCGCCCGGACGCCCCCACGGTCCAAGATGGTGCCCTTGGACTCCAGCACCTGCCAGGCGACGCCGGTGGCGTCCGCGGCGGACCGGTCGGTCACCCGGCCGTCGGCCCCGACCAGCGGGGTCAGGGAGCGGGTGGCCTGCGCGAGCTCGGTGTCCAGGCCGCGGTCCAGGGCGTAGCCCACCCGCCAGTAGACGAAGGTGCCGGCGGCGAGGAGCACGACGAACATGGCCGCGGAGAAGCCCGCGACCAGGCGGATCCGCAGCGGCAGCCGGGACACCCGGCCCCGCAGCGACGTCATCGCACCGCCGGGGTCGGGTCGACGCGGTAGCCGACGCCGCGCAGCGTCGTGATGGTCTCGGTACCGAACGGCTTGTCGATCTTGGCCCGGATCGCGGCGAGGTGCACGTCGATCACGTTGCTGCGCAGGTCGGTCTCGCCGTCCCACACCTCGTCGAGGATCATCAGCCGGCTCACCACGCGCCCCGCGTGCGAGACCAGGAGGTGCAAGATGTCGAACTCGCGCGCGGACAGCACGATCTCGACGCCGCCGCGGGTGACCCGGCGGGCGACCGGGTCCACGACCAGGTCGCCGAGCTGCACGGGCGCCTCGCCCACCAGGCTGCCGCGGCGGTAGAGCGCGCGCAGCCGGGCCAGCAGCTCGTCGAGGTCGAACGGCTTGGGCAGGTAGTCGTCGGCGCCGGCGTCCAGGCCGCTGACCCGGTCGCGGACGTCACCACGGGCCGTGAGCATCAGGATCGGCAGCGCGACGCCCAGGTCGCGCAGCCGCCGGGCCACGGTCACCCCGTCCAGGCCCGGCAGCATCCAGTCGAGCAGCGCCACGTCCAGGCTGGAGTCGGAGAGCAGCCGCTCGTACGCCGAGCGGCCGTCGTGCGCCACCTCGACCTGCCACCCGGCCTCGGCCAGGGACTCCTCGAGGACGTCGGCGAGGCGGACGTCGTCCTCGGCCACCAGGATCCTCACGGGCCCACTCCTTCCTCTCGCTCCCAGACGTGCCAGTCGCCGTACGTCCGCTGTTCACCGTAGTGGTGTACCAAGTACCCCTCCGCGGCCCGCGCGTCCAGCCCCCACGACGCGAGGCTGTCACCGTCGACGACGACCCAGCGCGGCGCGTCCGGCCCGGCCAGCATGTCCTCGAGGCCGCGCAGCCGCGGGTCGCGGACCCGCACGGGCAGGCTCCACAGGTAGGGGTAGGGGCTGCTCAGGCCGCTGGCCGCCACGATGTCGGGGTGGCCGAACGCGACGACCACGCCGTCGGAGGGCTCCGCGTGCATGCGCAGGTACGCCGCCACCTGCTCGTCCGACGACACGTCGTTCGGCAGCTGGCTCCAGCGCAGCCAGGCCAACGGGTTGACGATCAGGACGTAGGCCAGCACGGCGGTCACCAGGGATCGACCACGCACGGGCGCGGCGAGGACGACCAGCAGCACCAGCCCGGGCACCAGGCCGGTGAGGTAGTGCCACCAGTAGCTGCCGCCCAGGGCGACGCCCACCAGCTCCCAGCCGACCAGGGCCAGCGCCGGCCAGGTCAGGCCCGAGGACCGGCCGACCCGGCCGGTGAGGACCAGGAGCACGAGCAGCACCAGCAGGGGCGCGCCGCCGCTGACGAGGAACACCGTGGCCAGGTGCAGGAGCCGCTCGGGCGTCGCCGGCGAGGACGACGTCCCGATCACCGCGGACGCCTCCAGCCGGAAGACGAAGACCGCGTCCCAGATCCCGCGCGGCGTCGTCCCGCGCACGGCGGCGCCCGCGAGAGCCACCGCCAGCACGGCCAGGGTGCCGCCGGCGAACGCCGCCGCCCGCGCGGCCAGCGCCCGGGCCCGGCCGTGCCGGGTCAGCAGCAGGACCGCCGCGAGCACGAAGACGTCGACGGCGTTCTGCTTGACCAGCGCCGCCGCCATGGCCGCGGCGCCGGCGCCCGCCGCCAGCGCGAGGCCGCGCCGTCGGTGCGCGCCCTGCGGCTCCCGTACGGCGGCCAGGAGCAGCACCACGCCCAGCAGCACGAACGGGACGGCGAGCACCTCGCCGTCGGTCTCGGGCATGCCGAAGAACGGGCTGGACAGCAGCGCCAGGGCCACGGCGGGCGCGGCCACCCGCGGCCAGAGCCGCCCGTTGCCGAGCAGGCCGCCCAGGACGCCGGCCAGCAGCACCGACACCGCACTGGCGGTCGCGCCCATCAGCTTGACCGCGGGCGCGACGACGACCCCGCCGCCCGGGGTGACGTGGCCGGCGAGGGAGAACAGCCACAGCAGCAGCGGGGGCCGGTCCACCCAGTAGTCGCCGTACAGGGAGGAGCCCGGGTGCCAGTGCTGGCCGAGAAGGAGGAACCCGCTCTCGTCGGCGGTCAGCGGGACGTGCAGGAACGGCAGCCAGGCAGCGAACGCAGCAGCGGCGGCGAGGAGCAGGACGGCGGCGCCGGCTCGGCTCCACCCGAGGACGGTGCGGGGCTCACCCGGTCGAGGACCTCGCTCGGCGACCGGGGGTGCGGTGACGGACCCGGGGCTGGACACGCGGCGACCGTAGGCCGCGGCGGATGAAGGGCCGATGAAGGCGGACCCGGTGGCGGCCGAGCCCGCGCCGGCGCGCGAGGTGCACGCCGAGCAGGCCCGCGACGATGAGGACCGCCAGGCCGATCCCGACGCCCGAGATGACGTGCTCGACGACGTGCCAGTTGTTGCCCGCCAGGTACCCGGCGAGGGCGACGGCGCTCGCCCAGGCCGCGGCGCCCGCGATGTTGAACAGGGCGAACGTCCGATAGGGCATCCGGGCCATCCCGGCCAGGCCCGGGACCAGGACCCGCAGGGCGACCGTGAACCGGCCGATGAAGACCGCCGGCCCGCCGCGGCGCGCGAGCAGATCCGCAGCGCGGTCGAGGTGCTCGGCCCGGACCAGGCGACCCACCGTCGAGTCGAGGATCCGGCGTCCCCACCGCTGCCCGACCAGGTAGCCGACGGCATCGCCCACGGCCGCCCCGCCGATCGCCGCGCCGAGCACCGCCGCGAGCGGCAGGTGCCCCTGGCCGGCGGCCACGCCGCCGAGCAGCACCGCGATCTCGCCGGGGAAGACGAACCCGACGAACGCGGAGGACTCCAGGGCCGGCAGCGCGAAGACCACCAGCAGTCCGAGCCAGACCGGCAGCGCGAGCAGGTGCTCGACGATGCCGGTCATCGGGTCGCCACCGGCGGCAGGCTGACGAGCGGACGCAGTGGAGTGTCCGCGAGCCAGGCGACGAGGGGTCGGACGACCGGGCGGGCGAGCAGGTACGACGCCCCCGCGACCACGGCGCCGAGCGCCAGGCCGGCGACCACGTCGAGCGGGAAGTGCGCGCCGACGTAGACCCGGCTGAACGCCATCAGCAGGGCCAACCCGATCGCGAGCAGCCCGAGCCTGCGGTGGGCCAGCAGCACGCCGACCGCGACCGCACCGGCCATCACGGCGTGGTCACTGGGGAAGGAGTAGTCCTGGCTGCGGGACACCAGGAGCAGCGCGTGCGGCAGGACCGTGGAGGGCCGCGGCTCCGCGATGTCGCCCGAGACCGGCTGGTTGACGCCGACGGCCACCAGCACACCGACCGGCGCCCAGAGGCTGGTGGCGACCCGGGGCAGGTCCCGCTCGCCCCGCGCCAGCCACCAGGACAGCAGGAGCAGTGCAGCGAACAGCACGACGCCGTACTCGGCGAAGAGCCGCATCGGCGCGTGCAGCCAGGGGGTCTCGGCCGACAGCCGGTTGACGTCGGTGAACCAGTCCACCTGCAGCTGTGCCCACACCACGGATCCCACGGCCCCTCCTCGCGGGCGGACGACCCCGCCTCGCCCCGGACGGTAGGCAGCCGAGAATGAACCCCGGATGAAGGCGCCCGCTTCACGATCCCTTCACGAGGCAGCGCCCACGATCGCGCCATGACCAGCGAAGCTGCAGCGATCGGGCCCGTCCTCGACCTGACGCCCGGGAGGCGCCCACGGGTGGCCGTCGTCACCGGCAGCTACGGCGCCGGTCACGACGCCGCGGCGCGCGAGCTCGCCCGCGACCTGACCGGCGCCGGGTGCCAGGTCGAGGTCCACGACGTCATAGAGCTGCTCCCCTGGCGGCTCGGCCCGCTGCTGCGAGCCGCCTACTACGCGCAGGTCCGGCACCATCCCGCGTCGTGGGGCACGACGCTTCGCCTGTTGGCACCGGACCGCTGGCTGCACCGTCGCGTCACGGCACTGCTCGAGCTCGCCGCCGAGCCGGTCGCGGCCGCCACCAGCGGCTGTGACCTGGTGCTGACCACGCATCCGTTCGGCGCGCAGGCGCTCGGCTGCGCACGCGCCACGGGTCGGCTCTCGGTCCCGGCCGTGACCTACCTGACCGACGCGTCGGTCCATTCCCTGTGGATCCATGCCGGCGTCGACCTCAACCTCGCGATCCACGAGGCCGCCGCCCAGGAGGCGCGCGGCTGGGGCGGCTCCACCGTCGTCGTCCGGCCCCTGGTCCCGCGGGATGCGCGCTACCAGGCGGGGCGCGACCACCGCGACCCGCTCGCCGCGCTCGAGATCATCGGCCCCCGGGCACTCGTCACCGGCGGCTCCCTCGGGATGGGCGACCTTGAGCGCACGGCCCGTGATGTCCTGGCCACCGGCGTCGCGACTCCCGTGGTCCTGTGCGGGACCGACACCCGGCTGCGCCGCCGCCTCGACCGGATCCCGGGCGTCGTCGCGCTCGGCTGGCGTGAGGACGTCCCGGCCCTGATGGCCACCAGCGCCTGCGTCATCCAGAACGCCGGCGGGTTCACCTCGCTCGAGGCCCTCGCGTCCGGGACGCCGGTGATCACCTACCGGCCGCTGCCCGGGCACGGCTCGGCGAGCTCCGTCAACCTGGCGCGTGCCGGCCTGGTGCCGTGGGCGCGCACCCCCGGCGACCTGGCCCTCCTGCTGGGCGCGGCGGCCGTCGCCGTCCGCACCGACCGGCTCCCCGCCGAGGCCCCGGAGGTCGTCGCGGTGCTGGCCGGTGCCGCCGACGCGACGCCGGTCGCCGTCGCATGAGGGGCGCCCGGATCGCGACGCTCGCGACGCTGTCAGCGGCGGGCGCGTGGGCCGGTCCGGCGGCCACCGCCATCGGGCCGCTGCGCCGCCCGGTGCTCCCCCTCCTGAGCGGCATCGGGCCGTCCCTGCACGTCGCGCTCACCTACGACGACGGTCCGGACCCCGAGAGCACGCCGCACGTCCTCGACGTACTGGCCCGGCACGGGCGGCGCGCCACGTTCTTCGTGGTCGGCGAGCAGGTCCGGGCGAGCGCCGCGATCCTGCGGCGGATGGTCGCCGAGGGCCACGAGGTCGCGGTGCACGGCTGGACCCACCGGTGCGTCGCGCTGGTGCCGCCGACCCGGCTGGTGCACCAGCTCGCGGCCGCTCGGACCGTGGTCGAGGACACGACCGGCGTCTCGCCGACGTGGTACCGGCCGCCGTACGGCGTCCTCACGGGCGACGCGATCCGCGCCTGCCGGACGCTCGGCCTGACCCCGGTGCTGTGGAGCGCCTGGGGCCGGGACTGGATCCGGAGGACCACACCGGAGCGGATCGTCGCGACGGTGCTCGCGACCCTGCGGCCCGGCGGGACCGTCCTCCTGCACGACACCGACCGGCACGCCCGCGGCGACTGGGGGCCGACCCTGGCCGCCACCGACCTGCTGCTGTCCGGCGCCCTCGCCGAGGCGGACGTGGGGCCGCTGGCCGAGCACGGGATCTCGCGCGAACCCGCGCCGGCACGCCGCGTCCCCGTCGGTAGGTTTGCCGGGTGACCTCACCCGAACCGGTCGAGCCGACCCGCCTCGATGCGCGGCAGCTGCGGCGCGCCGTGCTGGTGGTCGCCGGCCTGAACTTCTCCTACTTCTTCGTCGAGTTCACGGTCGCGCTCTCAGCGGGGTCGGTGTCGCTGCTGGCCGACAGCGTCGACTTCCTCGAGGACACCTCGATCAACCTGTTGATCTTCATCGCGCTCGGCTGGCCGCTGGCCCGGCGCGCCCTGGCCGGCAAGGCGATGGCGCTGATCATCCTCGGGCCGGCTTCGGTCGCGGCGTGGACGGCGATCCAGCGGTACAGCGACCCGGTCGCCCCGGAGGTGGTGCCGCTGGTGCTCGCCTCGCTCGGCGCCATCGTGGTCAACGGGACCAGCGCCTGGGTGCTGGTCAACGTCCGGCACTCGGGAGGCTCGCTGAGCCGCGCCGCGTTCCTCTCGGCCCGCAACGACGTGCTGGTGAACGTCGCGATCATCGCGATGGGCCTGGTCACCGCCTGGACGGGCTCGGGCTGGCCGGACCTGGTCCTCGGCACGTTCATCATCCTGCTGGCCGCGCACGCCGCCTGGGAGGTCTGGGAGGTCAGCGAGGAGGAGCGGCTGGCCTCGAAGGCCCTGGCCGGGGAGGAGATCGACTGACCGCTACGCCGTGGGCCCGACCGTGATCGTGCCCAGGCCCTCGACGCTGAGCCGATAGCGGCTCCCGGCCTGCAGGGGTACGGCGTCCGTCAGCGCGCCGGCCAGCACGAGCGACCCGGCCGGGAGCGATCGCCCGTGCCGCTCGAGGTGCTCGGAGAGCAGGCTGAGCGCGCGCCACGGGTCACCCAGGATCGCGGCGCCGGTCGAGCGGTGGACGACCTCGCCGTCGACCTCGACCTCGCAGCGGGCCGACGCCAGGTCCAGGTCGGCCGGCCACGGGACCGGCGAGGCACCGAGGAGAACCCCGGCGGCGCTGGTCTCGTCGGCGACGACGTCGGGCAGCCGGAACCGGTAGCCGGTCCACCGGGAGTCGAGGATCTCGGCCGCGACGCCGACGCTGGCGACGCCGGCCCTCACCTCGTCGGCGTCGAGCGCCCGGTCGATGGCCCGTCCGGTGACGAACGCGATCTCCGGCTCGATCCGCGGCTGGGCCCAGTGCTCCAGGGAGTCCCCGACCCCGTCGGGCTCGAGCAGCATCGAGCGGGTGAGGAAGCCGACGATCGGGCGGTCCACCCCCATCCGCTCCTGCTTGGCGCGGCTGGTCAGCCCCAGCTTCGCGCCCACGACCGGGTCGCCCGCAGCGACCCGGTCGTCGAGGGCGAGCGCCTGCACGGCGTACCCCCAGTCCTCGTCGAGCTCGGGGTGCTCGTCGGTGAAGGGCGAGAGCGTGCGGTGCTCGACCCGCGCGGCGCGGAGCAGGTCGGCGGCGTGGCGGGGATTCACCCGGCCATCGTCGCGTAGGCGTGGCTGGCAGCCACGATGCCGGCGACGACCTCGAGCTCCGCGGCGTCGCGGGGGCCGTAGACCATCACCATGCCGCGGGCCAGGCGGATGCCGGCCAGCGGGTGCGCGACCGCCCAGCCCTGGGCCACCGCGTCGCGGGCGAGGGCCGGCGGCAGCGCCAGGTGCAGCGACCCGTCGTACTCGGGATGCAGGTGCGCGAACTCCCCGACGTGCGGCACGAGGTAGGCGTCCACTGGCGCGTCCGGCGCGGGCGGCACCATGAAGCCGCGAGCGCCGGGGACCGAGATCGCCGACTGCCGGCTCGAGACGCCCGGCAGCGCGCTGACCCGGGCGAACAGCTGCTCCTGGAGCTCGGCCGGGCTGTTCTCGGACTCCTGCTGCTGCGGGATGCTCCACGAGACCCGCGGCCGCGAGCCCATGCGGACGGGCAGCCGCCCGTCCGGCAGGGTCGCCCAGGTCGCCGGGCCGTCGGCCAGCGGCCCGCGCCGGACGAGCAGGTCGAGGCGCTCGCCGATCCAGCCGCTGAGCTCGACGACGGTGGCCGCGGTGAGCCCGTGGCCGCCGGGGTCGCGCCGGGCGTACGGCGGGGCGCCGGACTCGCCGGTCAGGTAGGACCAGGTGCGGTCCAGCAGCTCGCGCGGGATCACCGTGTCGGCGTCCCCCTGGGCGACGAACACCGGCACGCCGGCCAGCCGCGCGGGAGTCACGGGGACGCCCGCGTCGAACGGCAGGGTGCCGTAGAGGATCGCCGCGCCGGCGTACCGCTCCGGCTCGCTGAGCAGCAGCCCGCCGGCGAAGGCGGCGCCGCCGCTGAACCCCGCCAGCACGACCGGGCGGCCGGCGGGGGCGACCTCGTCGAGCCAGCGGCGGAACCAGGCCATGGTCTGCGCCAGGGACTCCGCGACCGGGCGTCCGATGCCGCGGTTGGCGAACCAGGCGTAGCCGCCGCCCTCGGCGATCGGCGCGCGGACCGCGGCGTAGGACGGGCCGTCCGGCAGGTGGTCGGCCAGGCCGATGATGCCCTGCTCGTCGGCGCCCCGGCCGTGCAGCAGCACGACCAGGGGCCGCTGCGGGTCGTCGGGCCGGTGCCAGGCGACGACCGGCTCGGCGAACGAGCTCACGAGGCCACCGCCTCGGTGACGATCCGGCCGGCCGACGAGACGCCGCCCCAGCGGGCCAGCTCGGCGTCCAGGTCGAGGTGCTCGATCGGGGCGGAGTTCTCGTACTCGCCCCACGCCTCGCGCGGCAGCATCCACATCAGCTCGAACTCGTTGCCGTCGGGGTCGGCGCCGTACACGCTCTTCGTGGCGCCGTGGCTCGACGCGCCGGTGTAGGCGCCGGCGTCGACGAGCGCCTGGTGGGCGGCCGCCAGCTCCTCGATGGTGTCCAGCTGCCAGGCGAGGTGGTAGAGCCCGATCCCGCCACGCCGCTTCGGCGGCGCGGCCGGACCGACCCCGAACAGGCCGAGGTCGTGGTGGTTGCCCGAGCGCGGCAGCCGCAGGAAGGCCGCGTTGGCGCGGGGCTCACGGGCGGCCACGACCATCCCGAACACCTGGGTGTAGAAGCGCTCGGCGCGCTCCAGGTCGGCGACGAACAGCACGGCGTGGTTGAGCCGGACCGGGGAGAACGACGGTGTGGTCGGTGTGGTCGGTGCGGTCGACATGTCTGACTCCTGTCAGGTGGTCGGGTTGGTCGGGACGGTCGGGACGGGCCGCGGTCTCAGCCCTGGACGGCGAAGCCGCCGGTCCAGGCGATCTTCTCGCCGGCGGCGAGGCTGATCTGCAGGAAGCCGAGCGCCTCCATCTCGCGGGCCCGGCGCAGCGAGCCGGCGTCGATGGCGCGCAGGCCGCCGGCGGTCACGAGCTCGCCCAGGCGGGCCTTGGCGTCGGCGTCGTCGCCGGCGATCAGGACGGTGGTGACCCGGTCGCCGATCGTCCCGGAGGCCAGGGTGGCCGCGAAGGTCGTGTTGAAGGCCTTGAGGACCCGGGAGTCCGGCAGCGCGGCCGCAAGCTCGGCGGCGGCCGAGGAGTCGGCGGGCACGGTGAGGGAGTCGAAGGTCTCGAAGTCCACCGGGTTGGTGATGTCGACGACGATCTTGCCGGCGAGCTGGGCGCCGCGCTCGGCGAGCACCTGGGGCAGGGCCGGGTAGGGCACGGCGAGGACGACGATGTCGCCGCTGACGGGGGTGGCGCTGTCGGCTTCGCCGAGCAGCTGGGCGCTGTGCCCGCCGCGCTCGACGACGCTGGCGATGGCCGGGCCCATGTTGCCGGTTCCGAGGATGGTGACGGTGGTCATGAGAGTGGTCCCTTCGTAGACGTCGCACGACAACCAATTTGGTTGTCGCTTCAATGAACCATGCCATCACGTTAATTGTTCCCACAACTTTTCTGGGGCACACTCGAGCCGTGGAGACCGCATGGTTGAGCAAGGCCGAGCTGGCCGCCTGGGTGCGACTGGTCGCGGTGGTCGAACTGCTACCGGGGGTGCTCGACACCCAGCTCCGCCGGGACGCGGGGCTGACGATGTTCGAGTACTACGTGCTCGCGACGCTCTCCGAGGCGCCCGGCCGGGTGCTGCGGATGACGGCGCTCGCGGCCCAGACCAACGCCACCCTGCCCCGGCTCTCGCACGTGGTCCGGCGGCTGGAGAAGCGCGCGCTGGTACGCCGAGTCCCCGCCACCGACGACCGGCGGGCCACGGACGCCCACCTCACCGACGCCGGCTGGCGCACCGTCCAGGAGACCGCGCCCGGCCATGTCGCCCACGTCCGCGACCGCGTCATCGACGCGCTCACCCCCGCGCAGGTCGCGCAGCTGACCGAGATCGCGGATGCGTTGCTGCCGCGGCTCGACCCGGCGGGGACGATGACCGGGCTCTACCACCGCCACGACGACGCCTGAGCCGCGGACCGGCGTATCTCAAGAATTCCGCAAGAAGTGGCATCATCGGCGCATGGAGACCGACGTGGGGCCTGTCTCAGCGGGCGTGCCCGGTTCGCTCGGGCGGGTCGCGCTCGTGGTGGAGGACGACGAGGACATCCGCGCGCTCATCGTGTACACCCTCGAGACCCAGGGCTTCGAGGTGTTCGCCGTCGGCTCCGGCCTCGAAGGGGTGGCGGCGGTCCGCGACCGGCAGCCCGACCTGATCACCCTGGACCTGGGGCTGCCGGGGATCGACGGGATCGAGGCCTGCCGGCGGATCCGCGAGATCAGCGACGCATACGTCGTGATGATCACCGCCCGTGACGACGAGATCGACCGGCTGCTCGGCCTCGAGACCGGTGCCGACGACTTCATCGCCAAGCCGTTCAGCGCCCGCGAGCTCAAGGCCCGGGTGAACGCGATGTTCCGCCGGCCGCGCACCGGAGGTGGCGCCCAGCGCCCGGACGCGCCCGCCGAGGACCCGCACGAGCTCCTCGTGCACGGTCCGCTGCGCGTGGACGTGGAGGGCCGGCGCGCGTTCCGCGACGGCCAGGAGCTGGTGCTGACCCGCACCGAGTTCGACCTGCTGACCGAGCTGATGCGGGCGCCCTCCCGGGTGTGGTCGCGCGAGGCCCTGCTGCGCAGCGTGTGGGGCACCGACTGGGCCTCGGACACGCACCTCGTGGAGGTCCACGTCGGCAACCTGCGGCGCAAGCTCGCGGCGGGCACCGACGGCTCGACCCGGTTCATCCGCACCGTGCGCGGCGTGGGCTACCGGATGGAGCTGCCTGCCTAGCCGGCCAGGTGGTCGGCGAGCACCCGCTCGAGCCGGCTCGCGGCCGGCGCCAGGGCCGCGGCCGCGGCGTCCGCCCCCGGCAGGTCCCGCAGCCGCAGGTGTCGCTCGACCTCGGCCGCGAGGGTGCCCAGCTCGTGGGCGCCGAGGGTCCGCGAGGCGACCTTGAGGCTGAGCACCGCGTCCATGGCCGCGGCCAGCGCCGCATCGGGGTCCTCGTCCGCCAGGGCGGCGCCGACCCGGCCCAGCCGCTCGGGCAGCAGGCGGAGGTAGTGGTCGACCAGGACCCGGGCGAACTCCTCGTCGCGCGCGTGGCCGGTCAGGCCCGCCAGCGCGGCCGGGTCGAAGACCCCGGACGCCTCGACGACCTCGCTCATGACGACCGCTCCCCCTTCTGCACCGACTCGCCGATCCTGCCCGGGCAGGCTCAAGCCACCGCCCACCCAGTCGCGGGGTTTGCGCAAGGAACCGGCAAGGAACCTCAAGCCGGGCCGGGCCGGGCCGGGTCGGTCCCGGCTCAGCTCAGTTCAGCGCGCGCACCGTCGACGGTCTCACTCCCAGAACACCCGCTCCACGACGCCGCGGGCCAGGCGCGTGTAGCGCAGCTGGTCGTTGACCATCGCGTCCGAGGACCCGGCCGGGTAGCCGAGGATCGAGGCCACCGCCGCTCGCTCGCGGATGTCGCGGGGCAGCTCGTCGGCGGCCCGGCCGCGCACCAGCGTCACGGCGTTGCGGACCCGGCTGACCCGGCGCCAGGTCTGCTGGAGCACGGCGGCGTCGTCGTCGGTGACCAGGCCGGCCTCGCGGGCCGCCGCCAGCGCGTCGAGGGTCCGGGAGGTGCGTAGGCCGGGCACCGAGTCGGCGTACCGCATCTGCAGCAGCTGCACGGTCCACTCGATGTCCGCGAGCCCGCCGCGGCCGAGCTTGAGGTGGGTGTGCGGGTCGGCGCCGCGCGGCAGCCGCTCCTCGTCGACGCGCGCCTTGATCCGGCGCACCTCGACCACGTCGTCCTCGCTGAGCCCGCCGGCCGGGTAGCGCAGCGGATCGATCAGCTCCTCGAACCGTCGGCGCACGTCGAGGTCGCCGACCACGGCGTCGGCGCGCAGCAGCGCCTGCGCCTCCCAGACCTTCGACCAGCGCGCGTAGTAGGCCGCGTAGGAGTCGAGGGTGCGCACCAGCGGACCCTGCTTGCCCTCCGGGCGCAGGTCGGCGTCGACCTCCAGGGCCGGGTCCGGGCCGGGCAGCGCGAGCAGGCGGCGCAGCTCGTTGGCGACCGCGTGGGCGTACGACGACGCCTGCTGCGGGTCGGCCCCGGGGTCCGGGTCGTGCACGAACAGCACGTCGGCGTCGCTGCCGTAGGACAGCTCGAAGCCGCCGTAGCGACCCATGGCGACGATCGCCATCCGGGTCGGGGCCGCGGCCAGGTCCCGCTGCCGGCGTACGGCGCGGCCCGCGACCTCGAGCGTCCCCTCGAGGGTCGCGTCGGTCAGCCGCGACAGGCCGGCGCCGACCTCGGCGACGTCGGTGAGCCCGAGCAGGTCGCCGGCCGCGATCCGCAGCAGCTCGCGCCGACGCACCCCACGGATCGCGAGCACCGCCGACTCCGCCTCGTCGTGCCGCCCCGAGGACGCGAGCATCTCCTCGGTCAGCGCCTCCGCCGACAGCGGCCGCAGGTCGCCGCCCAGCATCCGCACGCCCTGCGGCTCGCGCTCGAGCAGGTCGGTGGCGTAGCGGGAGGTCGCGAGGACCCGGGCCAGCCGTTCGGCCACCTCGCCCTCGTCGCGCAGGGTGGAGAGGTACCACGGCGTGCTGCCGAGCGACTCGCTGATCCGGCGGAACCCGAACAGGCCCGCGTCCGGGTCGGGGGCGTCGGCGAACCAGCCGAGCAGCACCGGCAGCAGCGTCCGCTGGATCTGCGCGGCCCGGCTGACCCCCGACGTCAGCGCCTCGAGGTGGCGCAGCGCGGCCTGCGGGTCGAGGAAGCCGAGCGCGCCCAGCCGCTTGGTCGCCGCCTCCGGCGAGAGCCGCGCCTCGTCGCCGGGGATCTTCGCGACGGCGGTGAGCAGCGGACGGTAGAAGAGCTTCTCGTGCAGCCGCCGCACCTCGCGGCGGTGGTGCTGCCAGGTCTTGTCGAGGACCCGGACCGGGTCCTTCAGGTAGCCCATGCTGCGCCCGAGCCGCCGCAGCGAGGGCTCGTCCTCCGGCACCACATGGGTACGGCGCAGCCGGTGCAGCTGGATGCGGTGCTCGAGGGTCCGGAGGAACGCGTACGCCTCGTGCAGGGCCTCACCGTCCGGGCGGCCGACGTACCCGCCGCGAGTGAGCTCGGCGAGCGCGCTGAGCGTGGTGGACGGCCGGATCCGCTCGTCGGCCCGGCCGTGCACGAGCTGCAGCAGCTGGACCGCGAACTCGACGTCGCGCAGCCCGCCGGAGCCCAGCTTGAGCTGGCGCTCGGCCTCCTTGGCCGGGATGTGGTCCACGACCCGGCGGCGCATCGCCTGGGTGTCCTCCACGAAGCCGTCGCGCTCGGCGGCGCTCCACACCAGCGGCCGGGTCATCTCGACGAACTCGCGGCCCAGCGCCAGGTCGCCGGCGACGGCCCTCGCCTTGAGCAGGGCCTGGAACTCCCAGGTGCTGGCCCACCGCTCGTAGTAGCCCTGGTGGCTGGCGATGGTGCGCACCAGCGGCCCGGCCTTGCCCTCGGGCCGCAGCGCCGCGTCGACCGGCCAGATGGTGCCCTCGGTGGTGTGGTCGGAGCAGATCCGGATCAGGTGGCTGGCCAGCTGGGTGGCGGCCCGGAGCGCACCGTTGTCGACGGCGCTGTCGGGCACGCCGTCGGCCGGCGCCCAGGCGAAGATCACGTCGACGTCGGAGACGTAGTTGAGCTCGTGGCCGCCGCACTTGCCCATCGCGATCACGGCGAGCCGCGCCAGCGCGGCGTCCTCGCCCACCCGCTGGCGGGCCACGGCGAGGGCGGCGTCGAGGGTGCCGGCCGCGAGGTCGGAGAGCTCGGCGGCGGCGTCGTCGACGGCGAGGTGGTGGGACAGGTCGCGCGCGGCCAGGCGCAGCAGCACCCGGCGGTACTCCACGCGTAGCGCGTCGACGGCCGCGGCGTCCGGCACGGTCGCGACCGGCTCCGGGTCGCCGGGGTCGGCGCCGACGGCCGCGAGCAGCCCGGCGCGGACCGCCCAGGCAGCGGGCCGGCTCGAGCCGAGCGCCGGGTCGGCCAGCTCGCGCCAGTGCCCGGGGTGTCGGACCAGGTGGTCGACCAGCGCCTCGCTGGCGCCGAGCACGCTGAGCAGCCGCATCGCGGTGCCCTCGTCCTCGACCAGCTCGTCGAGCAGCTCGTCGGGGTCGTCGAGCGCCTGGACCAGCCGGGTCAGCGCGGCGACGGCCTCGTCCGGGTCGGCCGTCCGGGCGATGAGGGCGAGCAGCGGGTCCGCGGCCGAGCCGAGGGCGGCGAGCTCCTCGAGGACGGCGTCGGGGTCCTGGAAGCCCAGGCGCAGCAGGCTCCCCTTGCTGGTCGCCGGCCGGATCATCGGGCTGGGCGCTGCGTCAGCGCCGCGAACCCCGCCGCCAGCGGCCGCCACGCATCGTCCAGCTCGGCGCGAGCCGCGTCGATGTCGCGGAGCACCGCATCGGTGTCGATGCCCCGGGTCTCGTGCGAGCCGCGGTCGGACTCCGCCCACGGCCGCAGCACGGGTACGTCGACCTCCGGGTGCAGCTGCACGCCCCACACCGTGGGTGCGTACCGGACGGCCTGCACCTCGCCGTTGCCGGTCGCGGCCAGGAGGACGGCACCGGGCGGCAGCGCGGTCACCACGTCGTCGTTCCACTGCACCCCGCGGCGCGGGGTCGCGAGCGGGCCGAACAGCCGGTCGTCGGCGGCCGCGTCGGTCCAGCCCACGCCGAGCAGCCCGACCTGCTGGCCGCGGGGGTTGCGCTCGACGGTGCCGCCGTACGCGACGGCGATCAGCTGGTGCCCCAGGCAGATGCCCAGCGTCGGCAGCGCGCGGTCGCGCGCCTCGCGGAGCAGCTCCTTGACGGGTGCGAGCCAGGCGTGCCGGTCGTCGTCGTTGGCTCCCATCGGCCCGCCGAGCACCAGCAGCCCGTCGTACGCCGCGAGTCCCGGCAGCTCGTCGCCCGCATAGGGGCGGCGCACGTCCAGGTCGCAGCCGGCCTCGACGAGCCAGGTGCCGACCCACGCCGGCGGGCACTCGAGGTCGTGCTCCACCACGAGCACCGCCGGGCGACTCACAGCACCGGGAGCATGCGGTCGCGCTCGAAGGCGGAGACCTGGCCGCGGTACTCCTCCCACTCCGCGCGCTTGTTGCGCAGGAAGTAGTCGAAGACGTGCTCGCCGAGGGTCTCGGCGAGCAGCTCGGAGTGCTCGGCCACGGCGATCGCCTCGGAGAGGCTCTTCGGCAGCGGCTCGATGCCGAGGCTCTGGCGCTCCCGCTCGGTCAGGGCCCACACGTCGTCCTCGGCCTCCCGGGGCAGGTCGTAGCCCTCGGCGATGCCCTTCATGCCCGCGGCCAGCACCACCGCGAAGGCGAGGTAGGGGTTGCAGGCCGCGTCGATGGTGCGCAGCTCGATCCGGGTGGACTGGCCCTTGTTGGGCTTGTACATCGGGACCCGGATCATCGCCGAGCGGTTGTTGTGGCCCCAGCAGATGTAGGACGGCGCCTCACCACCGAACATCAGCCGTTTGTAGCTGTTGACCCATTGGTTGGTGACCACGCTGATCTCGTTGGCGTGCCGCAGCACGCCGGCGATGAACTGCCGGCCGGTCTTCGAGAGCTGGTACTCCGCGCCGGCCTCGAAGAACGCGTTGCGGTCGCCCTCGAACAGCGACACGTGGGTGTGCATGCCGGAGCCGGGGTGGGTGGTGAACGGCTTCGGCATGAACGTCGCCCAGACGCCCTGACCGAGGGCGACCTCGCGGATCACGGTGCGGAACGTCATCACGTTGTCGGCGGTGGTCAGCGCGTCGGCGTACCGCAGGTCGATCTCCTGCTGGCCGGGCCCGCCCTCGTGGTGGCTGAACTCGACCGAGATGCCCATCGACTCGAGCATCGTGATCGCCTCGCGCCGGAAGTCCGCGCCCGAGGAGGTCGCGGTGTGGTCGAAGTAGCCGCTGCGGTCCACCGGCTCGGGATCGGCCCCGGCCTCCGGGGTGTCCTTGAACAGGTAGAACTCGATCTCGGGGTGGGTGTAGAAGGTGAACCCCTGGTCGGCGGCCTTGCCGAGCGTGCGCTTGAGGACGTGGCGCGGGTCGGCGTACGACGAGGAGCCGTCCGGCATCATGATGTCGCAGAACATCCGCGCCGTGGACGGGCCCTCGCCCCGCCAGGGCAGGATCTGGAACGTCGACGGGTCCGGCATCGCGAGCATGTCCGCCTCGTAGACCCGCGCGAAGCCCTCGATCGCCGAGCCGTCGAAGCCGATCCCCTCGGAGAAGGCGCCGTCCAGCTCGGCCGGCGCGACCGCCACCGACTTCAAGAACCCGAGCACGTCGGTGAACCACAGCCGCACGAACCGGACGTCGCGCTCCTCGAGAGCGCGAAGAACGAAGTCCTCCTGCTTACCCATGCGGCACAGACTATCGGGGCTGCTCCCCACAGATCGGCACGTCCTGCGTGCCCATGACCCCGTCCCACACCTGGCGCATCGGGACCATCCAGTCCTGGGTGACGCTGGTGTAGGCGATGCTGCCGCGGACCCGGTGCCGCACGCCCTGGACCCAGACCTTGCGGACGGTCAGCGGGATCGTCACCGCGGCGTCGCGGGTGCCGGCCCAGCAGCCCGATCCCCTGGTCTTGGAGCGGGCCTCCTTGAAGCCGACCTCGTCGCCCACCTTCATGCCGCCGTAGCGGAAGACGGCTTGGGTGACGTAGCCGGTGTGCCCCTCCCAGGGCGCCTCGACCGTCATCGACATGCCCTTGGTGCGCCGGCTCGGCACGGTGACGGTGACCGCACCGTCGCGGACCTCGGTGCTGGCCGCCGTCCCACACCTTGATGCCCCACTTGGCGTCCGGGTCCCAGCGGCCCTGGACCAGGCCGACGACACAGTCGTCGCAGTCGGGCACCTGGAAGGTGATGGTGGTCTGGCGCGCCTCGCGGGCGGCTGAGGTGGGGGTGGCGTCGGCGGTGGGCGCGACGCTCAGGGCACCGGCCGTGCCGGCGGCCAGGACCGCGGCCCCGGCCGCGAACCGGCGCAGGGGGCTGATGCTGCTCATGGCGTTGCTCCTCTGGCTGGATCCTCGGGGCAGGATCTAGATCGTGTCACGGTGGTGACGCCTGCGCCGCCGGTTCGGTTGCCTGCCGGAGCAGCATTTCTCAGCTCGTCGGGACGTTGGCCTCCAGCTCGGCCAGCCACGCGGCCGGCGAGGCGTCCGAGGGCATCCGCCAGTCACCGCGCGGGGACATCGTGCCGCCGTGGCTGACCTTGGGCCCGTTCGGCAGCGCGGAACGCTTGAACTGGCTGGCGAAGAACCGCCGCACGAACACCTCGAGCCAACGCCGGATGGTGGCGAGGTCGAACTCGATGCGCCGGTCGTCGGGGTAGTTCGGCGGCCACTCCCCCGCGTCGGCGTCGTGCCAGGCGTGCCAGGCGAGGAACGCGATCTTGCTGGGTGCGTAGCCGTAGCGCAGCACGTGGAACAGCGTGAAGTCCTGCAGGGAGTACGGACCGACCGACTCCTCGGTGGACTGCGGCAGGTGGTCCTCCCGGGTGGGGATCAGCTCCGGAGTGATCTCCTGGCCGACCACGTCGAGGAGCACCGCGTTGGTGCTCTCGTCGAACTGGCCGGTGCTGATCACCCAACGGATCAGGTGCTGGATCAGCGTCTTCGGTACGCCGGCGTTGACGTTGTAGTGGGACATCTGGTCGCCCACGCCGTACGTGCACCAGCCCAGCGCCAGCTCGGAGAGGTCACCGGTGCCGAGCACGATGCCGCCGCGGTGGTTGGCCAGCCGGAACAGGTAGTCGGTGCGCAGCCCGGCCTGGACGTTCTCGAAGGTGATGTCGTAGACCTCCTCCCCCTTGGCGTAGGGGTGGTCGAGGTCGGTGAGCATCGCCCGCGCGGCGTCGGTGATGTCGATCTCCTGCATGGTGATGCCGAGCGAGTCGGCGAGCGCCCACGCATAGCCCTTGGTGGCCTCGCCGGTCGCGAATCCGGGCAGCGTGAAGCCGAGGATCTCGCTGCGGTCGCGGCCGAGCCGGTCCATCGCCTTCGCCGCGACGATCAGCGCGTGGGTGGAGTCCAGGCCGCCGCTGATGCCGATCACGACCTTCGGCTGGCCGACGTGCCCCTCCCCGATGGCCGAGAGCCGCTGCTCGAGGCCCGAGACCTGGATGTTGTAGGCCTCGTAGCAGTCCTGGGCCAGCCGCTCGGCGTCGTCGGGCACGAACGGGAAGCGGTCCACCTTGCGGCGCAGCCCGATGTCCTTGGTCGGCGGGCCGAGCTCGAAGTCGACGGTGCGGAACTCCGGTCCGATCGTGCGGCGGTTGTCGTCGAACGTCCCGGTCCGGAGCCGCTCGAGGCGGGTGCGGTCGAGGTCGAGGTCGACGATCGCTGCGCGCGGTCCGTCGGGGAACCGCTCGGTCTCGGCGAGCAGCTCGCCGTGCTCGTAGACCATCGTCTGCCCGTCCCACGACAAGTCGGTCGTGGACTCGCCCTGGCCGCCGGCGGCATAGAGGTACGCCGCGAGGCAGCGGCTGGACGCGCTGCGCGCCAGCAGGTGCCGGTCGCTGGCCCGGCCGACGGTGATCGGGCTGCCGGAGATGTTGGCGAGCACGGTGGCGCCGGCGAGCGCCGCCTCGGCGCTCGGCGGCACCGGCACCCACATGTCCTCGCAGACCTCGACGTGCAGCACCAGCCCGCGTACGTCCTCGGCCTCGAAGAGCAGGTCCGGCCCGACCGGCACCTCCTGGCCGGCCAGCACCATCGAGCCGCGCACGTCGTCGCCGGGCGCGAACCAGCGGCGCTCGTAGAACTCGCGGTACGTCGGCAGGTAGGACTTCGGCGCAACGCCGAGGATCCGGCCGCGGTGGATGACGACCGCGGCGTTCAGCACCCGGCTGCCGTGCGCGACGGGTGCGCCCACGACGAGCACCGGCAGCAGGCCCTCCGACGCGGCGACCAGGCCGGCGATCTCGTCGGCGACCGCGTCGAGCAGCACGTCCTGCAGGAACAGGTCGTCGAGGGCGTACCCGCTCAGGCAGAGCTCGGGGAAGATCGCGACCGCGACCCCCTCGTCGGAGCACGCCTGGGCCTGCTCCAGCACGGCCCGGGCGTTGGTCGCGGGGTCGGCCACCCGGATCGGCACCGTGCAGGCGGCGACCCGGGCGAAGCCATGGGCGTAGGCGGAGTAGAAGTCCACGCTCCGGAGTTTCCCACGCGGCGCCCCCGCATTCGTGGGTCAGGCGCGCCCGAGGACCGTCCAAGCCGTCGCGTCGACCGTGAAGGCGCCGTCGGGGAGCAGCTCGGCGCAGTGGTCGCGAAGCGCGTCCCGGGCCTCGTCGTCGAGCCGGCGCACGTGGTCGCCGGCCGGTCCGACGCCCAGCGTGTAGGGCTCCCACCACTCCGCGAAGGAGGAGAACGGCACGGTGACGGTGATGGTGGTCTCGACCAGGTCGCGCAGGCCGGCGCCGCGGGCCAGCTCCCCGAGCGCACCCTCGCCGGTGCCGGGCAGCGAGGCCTCGTCGGCGGCGTCCGGGTCCAGGTCCTTCACTGCCTGCCAGAACGTCGACAGGGGTCCGGCGGTCGTGGCGTGGTTCCAGACGGTGGCGCCGACCAGGCCACCGACGCGGCCCATCTCGCGGAGCCCACCGACCGGGTCGGACATGAAGTGCACAACCAGGTTGGCGAGCACCACGTCGGCGGAGTCGTCGGCGAACGGGAGCTGCTCGGCGGTGCCCGGCCGGACGTCGACCCCGGGGCAGCGCGCGCGGGCCGCGGCCACGAACGGCGGCGACGGGTCGACGGCCCGGACCTGCTCCGCGCCCAACCGCTCGACGAGGCGGCTGGTCAGCACACCCGGCCCGCAGCCGACGTCCACGGCCCGCTGCCCTCGTCGTACTCCCGCGAGCTCGACGAGCTGGTCGGCGAGCGGCTCGGAGTACCGCCCCATGAAGCGCCCGTATGCGTCCGCCGCGACGTCGAAGGCCATGGCTGACTGTAGGCCGATGAGTTCGTGGCGGACAGGGGGTCGGGACCCGCGGCGCGACCCCCTGAGTGATCCTGGGTGACCATCGACACAGGCGTGAACCCGCCGGTACCGGGCTAGCCTGACGAACGGTCCGTGGACTCCACCAGGGAGCTGCGAGATGACGTCAGGGAGAGCCATGAGCCCCGAGGAGACGGCGCCGTACGGCACCGGTCCGGCCCGTGCGGAGAGCGCGCCGGACGCACCCGCACCGATCAAGCGGATCCGCACCCACCACCTGCGCGAGATGAAGCAGCGCGGCGAGAAGTTCGCGATGCTCACCGCCTACGAGCAGTACGCCGCGCAGACCTTCGACGAGGCCGGCATCGAGGTGCTGCTGGTCGGCGACAGCGCGTCGAACAACGTGTTCGCGAACGAGACGTCGCTGCCGGTGACCGTCGACGAGCTGATCCCGCTGGCGCGGGCCGTCAGCCGGTCGGTACGCCGGGCACTGGTGGTCGCCGACCTGCCGTTCGGCTCCTACCAGGCCTCCCCGGAGCAGGCCTACCTGACCGCCGTGCGGTTCATGAAGGAGGCGAACGCGCACGCGGTCAAGCTCGAGGGCGGGATCGAGATGGCCCCCCAGGTCCGCAAGCTCACCGAGGGCGGCATCCCGGTGATGGCCCACATCGGCTTCACCCCCCAGTCCGAGCACAACCTGGGTGGCTACCGGGTCCAGGGCCGCGGCGAGGCGGCGGCCCGGGTCGTCGCGGAGGCGGTGGCGATGGAGCAGGCCGGTGCCTTCGCCGTCGTGATGGAGATGGTCCCCGGCGACGTCGCCGCGGAGGTGACCAAGTCGGTGTCGATCCCCACGATCGGGATCGGCGCCGGGCTCGACTGCGACGGGCAGGTGCTGGTCTGGCAGGACGCCTTCGGCCTGCGCACCGGCCGGATGCCGCGCTTCGTCAAGCAGTACGCCGACCTGCACGGCGTACTCCTCCAGGCCGCCCGCGACTACGCCGCCGACGTCAAGGCCGGCACCTTCCCCGGCCCCGAGCACACCTTCTGACCCCGCCCGGACCCGTCGACAGGTGGTGATCGGGGCGCCGACCGGGAAGGGTGGGCGCATGCGCATGCTCGTTCTCGGACTGACCGCGATGCTCGGCCTGACGCTCACGACCGCCACGCCGGCCGACGCCCATGCCCCCGCCACCGACACCGCCGCCGCGACGACGCAGGTTCCGGCACTGAGGGTCACCCGGCTGGTCACCGGCCTCGACCACCCCTGGGACGTCCGGCCGATCGGCGACGGCCGGCTGATCTTCACCCAGCGCGACCGGGCCACCGTCTCGATCTGGGACGGCAGCCGGACCCGGCTGGTGCAGGGCTTCCCGAGCGACTCGGTGTGGGTCTCCGGCGAGACCGGGCTGATGGGGCTCGAGGTCGACCCGTCGTTCGCGAGCAACCGCACGTTCTACACCTGCCAGGGCGGCTTCACCGCCGGTGGCGGGCACGACGTGCGCATCATCCGCTGGACGCTGCGCGACGACCTGGTCTCGATCTCGGGGAGCAAGCGGCTGCTCGGCGGACTGCCCGCCACCAGCGGACGGCACGGGGGTTGCCGGCTGCTGGCGGTCGGCAAGCGGCTGTACGCCGGCACCGGGGACGCCGCGACCGGCAGCACGCCGGAGAACAAGAAGTCGCTGGGCGGCAAGACGCTGTGCCTGCTCGCCGCGACCGGCAAGCCCTGCGGGAGCAACCCGTTCGCCGGGTCGAAGAACCACAACAAGCGCTACGTGCACACCTACGGCCACCGCAACGTCCAGGGCCTCGACCGGCGCCGCGACGGCACCCTGTGGTCGGTCGAGCAGGGCAGCTACCGCGACGACGAGGTCAACCGGCTGCGCAAGGGCGGCGACTACGGCTGGAACCCGGTCCCGGGCTACGACGAGTCGGTGCCGATGACCGACCAGTCGCTGCCGGGCCGCCAGCGCGCCGCCGTATGGCGCTCGGGCGACCCGACGCTGGCCACCTCCGGCGGCGGCTTCGTCTACGGCAAGCGATGGGGCGCCCTGGACGGCAGCTTCGCGGTCGCCGCGCTCAAGGCGGAGAGGGTGCTGTTCCTCCAGCTCTCCGCATCCGGCAGGCTGCAGAGGGTGCGGGTGCCGGCGGCGCTGCGTCAGCACGGCCGGATCCGCACGGTGGTCGACGGCCCCGGCTCGGTCGCCTACGTCACCACCGACAACGGGAACGGGAACGACGCGATCCTCGTTGTCAGACCCACACGATGAGAGAGCGGTGACGACACCCCGGTGGACACCCAGACCCTGATCAACCTCGCCCTGGTCCTGTTGTTCATCCTGGTCGGCGGGGTGTTCGCCGGCACCGAGATCGCGCTGGTCTCGCTGCGCGAGGGCCAGATCAACACGCTCGCCTCGCGCGGCGCGCGCGGCGCCAGGGTGGCCTCCGTGGCCCGCGACCCGAACCGGTTCCTCGCCGCGGTCCAGATCGGCGTCACGCTGGCCGGCTTCTTCTCCGCGGCGTACGGCGCCTCCACCCTCGCGCCCGACTTCGCGCCGGTGCTCGAGCACGCCGGGCTCGGCGCGGACGCGGCCGACACCGCCGCGCTGGTGCTGCTGACACTGTTCATCGCCTACCTCTCCCTGGTGTTCAGCGAGCTGGTCCCCAAGCGGCTCGCCCTCCAGCGCGCGGCCGGCGTGTCCTACCTCGTCGGCGCGCCGCTGGACCGGTTCGCGACCCTCATGCGCCCGGTGGTGTGGCTGCTCTCGGTCTCCACCAACGCGGTGGTCCGCCTCTTCGGCGGCGACCCCGGCGCGGCCGCCGAGGATCTCAGCGACGAGGAGCTGCGCTACCTGGTCGACCAGCACGAGGGCCTCGCCGAGGACGAGCGGCGGATCCTCGCCGACGTCTTCGACGCCGGCGACCGGTCCCTGAGCGAGGTGATGCGGCCCCGCGGCGACGTGACGTTCCTGGCCGGCGACGCCACGGTCGCCGACGCGATCGCCATCGCGCTGACCAGCCCGTACTCCCGCTACCCCGTCACCGGCACCGGCCACGACGACATCCGCGGCTTCCTGCACGTGCGCGACCTGCTGGGCGCCGACCCCCGCAAGCGGGTGCGCTCGATCACCCGCAAGATCCTGCACCTGCCCGCCACCAACCGGGTGCTCCCCTCGCTCTCCCGGATGCGGGCCGAGGGCAGCCACATCGCCGTCGTCGTCGACGAGTACGGCGGCACCGACGGCATCGTCACCCTCGAGGACCTGGTCGAGGAGCTGGTCGGCGACATCCACGACGAGTACGACGAGCGGGCGAGCGTGGCGGCCGGCGAGGTGGACGCGGGGCTGACCATCGAGGAGTTCGGCGAGCGCACCGGCGTCGAGCTCGAGGACGGCCCCTACGAGACCGCCGCCGGGTACGTCGTGCACCGGCTCGGCCGGCTCGCCGTGGCCGGGGACGTGGTGGCCGTGGGCGAGCACGAGATCGAGGTCGCGACCGTCGACAAGCACCGGATCACCCGGCTGCGGGTGCGCCCGCGCGAGTCCTGAGGAACTCTCAAGTCGGCCGGCAGCCCGGCCGATGTGACCTCTCGTGATCTCGGTGCTTCGCTCTGCCCTCTGCTCGCTGTCCCTGGCCCTCGCCCTGCCCCTCGCGGCCACCGGCGCCGTCCTCGTCGGGCCGGTCGGGCCGGCGGCCGCGGCCGTCCCGCAGGACGACTTCGTGATCGCCTCGTTCAACGTGCTGGGCGCCGACCACACCGACGGCCGCCGCGGCCGACCGGGCTTCGACCGCTCCGACGTCCGGCTCGACCGGGCGATCAAGGTGCTCCGCCGTACCCACGCCGCGATCGTCGGCTTCCAGGAGTTCCAGCGTTCCCAGCACGACCGGTTCCTGGCCCGCGTGGGCGACAAGTGGGCCGTCTACGCCGGCGCGGAGTGGGACACGGACAACTCGATCGCCTGGCGCACCGACCGGTTCGCGTTCGTCGAGGGCTGGTCCGTGGCGGTGCCCTACTTCCACGGCAACACCCGGTACATGCCGGTGGTCGGGCTGCGCTCGCTGGCCAGCGACCGGATGGTCTACGTGATGAACACCCACCACGCTGCCGACACCCGCGGCAACGCGACCCAGTGGCGCAGGGAGGCGACCCGGATCGAGCGCAACACCACGCGCAAGCTCACCCGCAACCTGAACGTGCCGGTGTTCATGACCGGCGACATGAACGACCGGGCGGCGTTCTTCTGCCCGTTCACCCGCAACCAGGTGATGCGCTCGTTCCTCGGCGGCGCCAACCCGAAGGACGGGTCCTGCAACCCGCCCGCCTCGGGCGTGGACTGGATCTTCGCCAACAAGTACGCCGCCCTCGAGCGGCCGCGGATCAACCGGTCCGCGCTGGTGCAGGCGACCTCGGACCACCCGATCGTCAGCGTGCACGTCCGGCTGAGCTGATCGTCAGGCGTTCCAGTCCAGGAACGTCCCGCCCGCGGTGACCACCGCGAACCAGAACACCACCGCGGCCACCGCCAGCCCGGGCACCCAGCGCGGGTGCAGCGACCACCAGGCCAGCGCGACGACGAGCAGCAGCACCCAGACCACCAGCAGCCCGACCACCGCCCACCAGGGGGCGAGCAGCCCGCTCGCGGCGTACAGGAAGAACGCGCAGGCCATCCCCGCCATGCCGACGAACGGCCACGGGGAGACGTCGGCGCGACCGCGGGGCCTACTCGTCAACGTCGTCGTTCCAGGCGGGGTCGTTGTCCCACTCCTCGTTGCGCTCCTCGGCGGTCTCGAGCGCACGCTCGGCCTCGGCGCGGGTGGGGTAGGGGCCGAGGCGGTCGATCGGCGGGCACAGGTCCGACTCGTCCTCGACGCGGTGGTGCCGCACGCAGTACCAGAACTCGCTCATGCCGTAGAAAACTACACTCGTCGGGTGACTCCCCCGCTGCGCTCGGTGCCCGCCTCGATCCCCCGACCGGAGTACGTCGGCAAGGACGCGCCCACGCCGTTCAGCGGCGCCGAGGTCAAGGACGCGGAGACCGTGGAGCGGATGCGGGCCGCCGGCCGGCTGGCCGCCCGGGCCCGCGACCTGGTCGGGTCGCACGTCGCGCCTGGGGTGACCACCGACGAGCTGGACCGGGTCGGCCACGAGTTCCTGTGCGACCACGGCGCCTACCCCTCGACGCTGGGCTACCGCGGGTTCCCCAAGTCGCTGTGCGCCAGCGTCAACGAGGTCGTCTGCCACGGCATCCCCGACGACCGGATGGTCGAGGACGGCGACATCGTCAACATCGACGTCACCGCCTACCTCGACGGCGTGCACGGCGACACCAACGCCACGTTCCTCGCCGGGGACGTCGACGAGGAGTCGCGGCTGCTGGTCGAGCGCACCCGCGAGGCGTTGGACCGCGGCATCAAGGCGGTCCGGCCGGGCCGGCGGATCAACGTGATCGGCCGGGTGATCGAGTCCTACGCGGCACGCTTCGGGTACGGCGTGGTCCGCGAGTTCACCGGCCACGGCATCGGCAGCTCGTTCCACAGCGGGCTCGTGGTGCCGCACTACGACGACCCGGCGTACGACACC
Source organism: Nocardioides sp. JS614 (assembly GCF_000015265.1). Lineage (NCBI taxonomy): Bacteria > Bacillati > Actinomycetota > Actinomycetes > Propionibacteriales > Nocardioidaceae > Nocardioides > Nocardioides sp. JS614. Next base: position 2,181,220 of record NC_008699.1, on the reverse strand, counting down.
GTGATCGAGGTGGGCATGACGTTCACCATCGAGCCGATGCTCAACCTGGGCACCCACGAGTGGGACCTCGCCGAGGACGGCTGGACGGTGCTCACCCGCGACCGGCGCCGCAGCGCCCAGTTCGAGCACACCCTGCTGGTCACCCCCACCGGCGCCGAGGTGCTGACGCTGCCCTGAGGGACGGCCGGGGCGGTTTCCCCGGTGAACCGGGGAAACCGGAACTGTTGGGCCGAAACTTCGGGCCAGAAGTTCCAGTATTGGCCGAACAGTCGAGCCGTCGGCCGGCTGCGGCGGTCAGACCAGCTTGTCGTACGACGTCTCGCCGGTCTCGGCGAGCCGCCGCTCCACCCGCAGCACGGCGAGGTCGTGCTCGGGGTCGCCGCTCATGGTCGCGGCCAGGCGCAGGTGCGGGAGCGCCTCGGCGTACCGGCTCTGCCGCTCCAGGCACCGCCCGAGGGCGTGCCGCGTCCAGTCGTCGGCGGGGTTCTCCTCGACCAGGCGGTTCAGCTCGTCCTCGGCACGCTGCAGCTGGGCGCGCATCAGGAAGGCCCAGGCGCGCAGCGTGCGCAGCCCGGTGTTGTCGGGCTCCTCGGCCAGCGCCGGCTCGATGACCTCGAGCGCCTCCCGCGGCGCCCGCCGGGCGAGCAGGTCGAAGGCGGTGCGGTACGCCGACTCCGGGCCGGCCTGGCCCGGGAAGACGACGGGCGGCGCCTGCAGCTCCTGGGTCTCGGGATCGGTCTCACGGTCGCTGTCGTTCACGACGATCCAACGTACCCCGGACCCGGCGGATTCCCGCTTCCGGGCCGGCGGCGGGCGGGGCCCTATTCCTCTACCGCGGCCGTGCGCGTGCGGCCAGATTGGGAGGAGAGACCCGGAAGGGAGGCACTGCCATGCAGTGGGATCTGGGACTTCAGGCGGTGGCGCTGCTCGCGGCCATCGCGTTCGGCTTCGGCGTCGCCGCAGCGCTGCTCGTCGGCGACGGCCGGCCGCGCCGGCTGTGGGCGGTCGGCATCAACGCCGTCGTGTGCTTCACCGCCGGCCTGCTCACCAGCGAGGGCGTGGTCGGCTGGGCGACCGAGGAGGACCTGCAGCCGAACGTCAACGGGCTGTCGACCGACGAGGTGCTGCTGGCGAGCGTCCTCACGACGGTCGTGGTGGTGCTCGCGATGCGGTACGTCGCGGGCCGGATGCACAGCCCGGGCGGCGCCCGCCGGCACGTGGTCGGGCGGCACCGCGCCCTGCATCCCTGACAGCGGCACCCCTGACAGTGGTTGACTCGGCCCATGTCGTTCCGGGCCCTGCACCACGCCGAGCTGCCCCTGCTGCTGCCGAACGCGTGGGACGTGCCGTCCGCGATCGCGTTCGTCGAGGCCGGCTTCCCCGCGGTGGGGACGACCAGCTTCGGGGTCGCGACCTCGGCCGGCCATCCGGACGGCGACGGCGCCACCCGCGACGCCAACCGGGTGCTCGCGGAGCGGCTGGCGCGGCTGCCGGCGTACGTCTCGATCGACATCGAGGACGGCTACTCCGAGGACCCCGAGGAGGTGGCGGCGTACGTCGCCGAACTCGGGTCGTACGGCGTGGCCGGCGTGAACATCGAGGACAGCCTCGCGGCCCGGCTCGTCGACCCGACCCGGCAGGCCGCCAAGCTGGCCGCGGTCAAGGAGCGCAGCCCGGACGTGTTCGTCAACGCCCGGGTCGACACCTACTGGTTCGACCAGGACGCGACCGTCCCCGCCACGGTCGAGCGCGCGCTGGCGTACGTCGCGGCCGGGGCCGACGGCGTCTTCGTCCCGGGCCTGACCGACCCCGCGGCGATCCGCGAGATCGCAGCCGCCGTACCGGCGCCGCTGAACCTGCTCGTCACCCCCGGCCTGGCCCTGCGCGACCTCGCCGAGCTGGGCGTGCGCCGGGTCAGCACCGGCTCGCTCCCCTATCGCGCCGCCGTCGACGCGGCCGTCCGGGCCGCGACCGCGGTCCGCGACGGGGAGCAGCCGCCGACGGCGACGTCGTACGCCGAGGCGAACGAGCGCGTCCGCCGCTATCCTTGAGCCGCGGATGGGCTGGCCGGGCGACCGCGTGGAGGAGACTCCCCGAGGAAGGTCCGGGCTCCACAGGGCAGAGTGGTGGGTAACACCCACCCGGGGCAACCCGCGGGACAGTGCCACAGAGAACAGACCGCCCCGCCCCGCTCCGGCGAGGAGGGGTAAGGGTGAAACGGCGGTGTAAGAGACCACCAGCGACCGGGGCGACCCGGCCGGCTCGGCAAACCCCACTTGGAGCAAGGTCAAGAAGTCCCGTGCTTGCACGGGACGCGCGCACGTTCGAGGGCGGCCCGCCCGAGTGCGCGGGTAGACCGCTGGAGGGTGTCGGCAACGGCACCCGTAGATGGATGGTCGCCCCCCGGCTCGCCGGGGACAGAACCCGGCCTACAGGCCAGCCCATCCGCCCGCAGCGGGCGGCGCTACGCTCGGCCGGCACCCGTATGAGCCCAGACCGGCACGTCGGTCCTGAGGCCCTACCTCCAGCTACCCGACAAAAGGGGCGTCCATGGCAACTCCCAGTCCCGGCTACTCGATCACGGTCCGGATGGAGGTCCCTTCGTCCGCACGGGCCACCGGAGACGTGGTCGCCGCAGTGACCGGGGCCGGGGGCTCGGTCACCGCTCTCGATGTGGCCGAGTCCCTCGCGGACCGGCTCGTCGTCGACGTCAGCTGCGACGCCTCCGACCTGGAGCACGCCGACCTGATCACGGAGGCGCTCAACCGCGTGGACGGTGCGACGGTCCGCAAGGTCAGCGATCGCACCTTCCTGCTGCACCTCGGGGGCAAGCTCGAGGTCGTGCCGAAGGTGCCGCTCAAGCACCGTGACGACCTCTCACGCGCCTACACCCCGGGAGTGGCGAGGGTGTGCCTGGCCATCGCGAAGAACCCGGAGGACGCTCGCCGACTCACCATCAAGCGCAACACGGTGGCCGTGGTGACCGACGGCTCGGCGGTCCTGGGACTGGGCAACCTGGGCCCTGCGGCGGCCCTGCCGGTGATGGAGGGCAAGGCGGCACTCTTCAAGCAGTTCGCCGGGGTCGACGCGTGGCCGGTCTGCCTCGACACCCAGGACACCGAGGAGATCATCGCGATCGTGAAGGCGATCGCGCCGGTGTACGGCGGCATCAACCTCGAGGACATCGCCGCGCCACGGTGCTTCGAGATCGAGGCCCGGCTGCGCGCGGAGCTCGACATCCCCGTGTTCCACGACGACCAGCACGGTACGGCGATCGTGGTGCTCGCCGCTCTCACCAACGCCCTGCGGGTCGTGGGCAAGCAGCTGAGCGAGGTGCGCATCGTCGTCAGCGGGGTGGGAGCGGCCGGTCACGCGATCATCGAGCTGCTGCACGCCCAGGGCGCGACCGACATCGTGGCCTGTGGCCGGAGCGGCTCGGTGCACGGCGGACAGGAGAACCTCGACTCGGCGCGACAGTGGATCGCCGACCACACCAACCGCGACCGCTTCGCCGGCTCGCTCAGGCAGGCGATGGTCGGGGCGGACGTCTTCATCGGCGTATCGGCGCCGAACCTGCTCACCGGCGACGACGTCGCGACGATGGCCGACGATGCGATCGTCTTCGCGCTCGCGAACCCCGACCCGGAGGTCGACCCGGTCGCCGCGGGACAGCACGCAGCGGTGGTCGCGACCGGTCGCTCCGACTACCCCAACCAGATCAACAACGTGTTGGCCTTCCCGGGGTTCTTCCGCGGGATGCTCGATGCCGGCACCCACGACATCACCCAGGAGGTCATGCTCGCGGCCGCCTCCGCGATCGCGGACGCCGTCTCGCCGTCGGAGCTGAACGCCAGCTACATCGTGCCCTCGGTCTTCGACCCCCGTGTCGCAACCGCGGTGGCCGATGCCGTGCGCGAGGCCGCCACGCCGGCCTGAGACTGCCCGCCAGGCACTGTGAGCCCGTTGTCTATACCTTGCTCGCCACCACCATGTAGTTCTCGGCCTCAGGGTTGAACGTGCTCATTTCCGTCCGGAGTCCGACCCGGCTCAACTCGACTTCGAGTTCGTCGTATCGGTAGGGCCAGCACGACAGCAGTTCCGAGCGGACAAGAACCGGCCCAGCCCCATCAACCTGCGCGACCGCGATCTCGATGTGGTGCTCCTCCTCCCAATGCGGCGCAATCTCCCAGCGGTAGACCACGACGGCATCGCGACCGTTCCGGCGGACGAGTCGATCAGTGATGTCCAGCCGGGAACCTCTGGCCCTCACGAGTTCCCACGTGCGGGTGGTGAGTACCAAGCGCCCGCCACGGCGCAGAAGCCGTGACATCGACTCCAGGGCAGCAACCCTGCCCCTCGCGCCCACGGCATGGTGCAGCGAGTTGCCAACACAGAACACCGTGTCGAAGGTGGCGTCCTCGAAATGGTCGGGCAGCTCTTGCCAGTCCGCCCGCACTGTCTGGACAGACGCTCTGAACTCCTCAGCCAACTTTGCAGCCCGACGAACCATCGCTTCGCTGGCGTCAGTTGTGAAGCGCCCCAGGTTTGATGCCGCATCCTTTTGAGTTGGAAGGATGCGAACCATGCCGAAGAAGATCGATCCCGCAGTCAAGGAGCGGTGCGTGCGGCAGGTGCTGGAGCACCTGCCGGAGTACCCGTCGCTGACCGCGGCCGCCGAGTCCGTCGCACGCCGCGAAGGCCTCGGGAAGGAGACCGTGCGCCGGTGGGTCGTCCAGGCCCAGATCGACGGCGGCCAGCGCCAGGGCGCAACCAGCGAGGAGCTCGCTGAGATCAAGGAGCTCAAAGCCAAGGTCCGTCGGCTCGAGGAAGACAACGAGATCCTCCGCCGGGCCTCAATTTTCTTCGCGGGGGAACTCGACCCCCGCAATCGCTGATCGTCGCGTTCATCGACGAGCTGCGGGCCGAGGGCCACGCGGTCGAGTCGATCTGCCGGGTCCTGCGCGAGCAGGGCTGCCAGATCGCCGCGCGGACCTACCGCGACTGGGCACAAGCCAACTGCCTTGTCGCAGCCCGGACGATCACCGACGCTCAGGTCACCAACCAGGTCCGTGACCTGGCCTGGACCGTCGACCACGAAGGGGTGCGCCGGATGACACCCGAGGGGCTCTACGGGCGTCGGAAGATGACCGCGCTGGTGCAGCGCACGTCGCCCGAGGCATCGCCCGGCAGCGTGGACCGGGCGATGAGAACCCTGTCCCTGCAAGGGGTTCGGCGTTCGAAGGGGATCCGGACCACGATCCCGGCCAAGGACGGCAAGCGAGCCGGTGACCTGCTGGATCGCGACTTCACCGCCGAAGCGCCGAACAGGACCTGGGTCATGGACTTCACCTACGTGAGAACCTGGGCCGGGTTCGTCTACGTCGCGTTCATCCTCGACGTGTTCGCCCAGAAGATCGTCGCCTGGAACGTCGCGCCCACCAAGGCCGTCGAGTTGGTCGACGTCCCGCTGCGAATGGCGTTGTGGCAACGCGACCGCGAGGGCCACCCGATCGTGCCCGGCGAACTGATCGGCCACGCCGACGCCGGATCGCAAGGCGAAATCAACCGGTCGTCGCAACACCTTGATTTCGGAGGTGTTCGAGGATGGCGACGAAGGACTGGAGCAAGAAGACCAGCGATGCGCCGGAGGGGCTTCGTCGGCAGTGGCGTGCTGATCGGGCGCTGAGGCCGGCGATGCGCTCGCCCGGGCGACCGGACCCGTCGCGGGTGGTGCAGCGACAGTTCTGGCGGCAGATCGCCACGGGCGTCACGACGGTGGAGGCGTCGATGGCCGTGGGCGTGTCGTGGCCGGTCGGTGCTCGCTGGTTTCGCCACGCTGGCGGCATGCCGCCGATCTCGCTGGCCGAGCCCACCGGCCGCCACCTGACCTTCGAGGAACGCGAGGAGATCGCGATCCTGCGCGCCAAGGACAAGGGCGTGCGCGAGATAGCCCGTGCGATCGGGCGTGACCCGGGGACCGTCTCACGCGAACTTCGTCGCAATGCAGCGACTCGTGGCGGCAAGCAGGAGTACCGCGCTGGCGTAGCGCAGTGGAAGGCACAGCAGGCGGCGAAGCGTCCCAAGACCGCGAAGCTCGTGACCAACGAGCGGTTGCGTGAGTACGTGCAGGATCGGCTCGCCGGCAACGTCCGCCGTCCCGACGGCACGATCGTGCCGGGTCCGACACCGCCGCCGTGGAAGGGCCTGAACAAGCCGCATCGCCGGGACAGGCGGTGGTCGACGGCTTGGAGCCCGGAGCAGATCGCCCAGCGCCTGAAGGTCGAGTTCCCCGATGATGAGTCCATGCGCATCAGCCACGAGGCGATCTACCAGTCGCTGTTCATCGAGGGCCGCGGTGCGCTCAAGCGCGAACTGGTCACCTGTCTGCGCACCGGGCGTGCGCTGCGGGAGCCGCGGGCCCGGTCACGGAACAAGGCACAGGGGCACGTGACCGCCGATGTCGTTCTCAGCGAGCGCCCCGCTGAGGCAGACGACCGGGCCGTCCCTGGCCACTGGGAGGGCGATCTGATCATCGGCACGGGTCGGTCTGCGATCGGCACCCTCGTCGAGCGCAGCAGTCGCTCAACGCTCCTGGTCCATCTGCCGCGACTGGAGGGCTGGGGTGAGAAGCCGTACGTCAAGAACGGGCCATCACTCGGTGGCTACGGGGCCGTCGCGATGAACACCGCGCTGACCGCGTCGATGACCAAGCTGCCCGAGCAGCTGCGCAAGACCCTGACGTGGGACCGTGGCAAGGAACTCTCGGGCCACGCGTTGTTCGCGGTGGCGACCGGCACGAAGGTGTTCTTCGCCGACCCGCACTCGCCGTGGCAGCGACCGAGCAACGAGAACACCAACGGCCTGTTGCGCCAATACTTCCCCAAGGGCACCGACCTGTCGCGCTGGTCCGCCGAGGACCTGGAGGCCGTCGCCTATGCGCTCAACAACCGGCCCCGCAAGGTCCTCGGGTGGAAGACACCCGCTGAGGTCTTCGAGGAGCAACTACGCTCCCTTCAACAACCCGGTGTTGCATCGACCAGTTGAACTCGCCCAATACACCTCGATCACCTTCACCGAACACCTCGCCGAGGAAGGCATCCGGCCCTCGATCGGGACGGTTGCCGATGCCTATGACAACGCCCTGATGGAGTGCGTGATCGGGCTCTACAAGACCGAGTGCATCCGCACCACGGTCTTCCACGCCGGCCCCTACCGGACCATCGGCGACGTCGAGTACGCCACCGCCGGCTGGGTCGACTGGTACAACAACAGGCGCCTGCACGGCTCGCTTGGGATGATGACCCCAGTGGAGTTCGAGCAGGCCCACTACGCGACTCTCAACCGAGAGCCGCAACCCGCATAGGAGCGGCACAGAACCTGAGGCGCTTCAGTTGCGACAACCCGCATGCCACGACCGGCGAGGCCAACCGCCAACTGTCCCGTTCCGCACGAGCAGTCGAGGACGTGAGCGTTCGACGGCAGGAGCCGGAGGACGTCATCGAACGACGCAGCGAAGTCGGCCGGAGCCAGCCTTGCATCCGAGATGAGCCACTCGTACACCTCGGCAAGCGCGTCGTAACCGCTCACAACAACTACCTCCGTCACCCGGCTGACTACGGTGGCAGATCAGTACATCAGCGGAGCAAGTCGGTTCACCAATGGTTTCGCAGGGGCCACCCGCTGATGCCGCGACGGTGGGTCGGGCCGGCGCTGCTGGCAAGCCCAATCCGGTTCGAGCGGCTAGTACCTCACGCGAGTCCGGAGCTCGCATTTCGATCCCGCCGACGGTACGGCAGCGTCCTCCTGCGCGAGCAGACGGAAGGTCTGGCGCACGTGGGCAGCCCGCGCGGCTCGGGTGATGGTTGCGGTGCCGTACGCACGAACGGTGAACTCACCGTCGGCGGCCTCACCCGATCCGCCGCCCTCCGCCTCCAGGCCGAAGGTCCAGTGCGACCCGGGAGTCGCCGAGCCTATCCCGAACGACACCCGCATCAGGTCGTCACCGCGTACGGTCACCGGCCGGATCCGCACCGTCACCAGCTCCCCGTCGACGCATCCGGCGTCGGCGCGGAACGGGTGACCTTCGAAAGCCGGCGCTTCACCGCGGGTCACGGTGGTCGCGTCCGACGAGCGATCGAGGTGACCGACCACAGCAGCGCCCGCAAGAGTCGTGGCGCACAGCAGCGGTGCCGTCGATCGGATGACTCGGTTACCCCACATCAGTAATGAACCTCCATCCCACGCATGTGAAGCGCCCCAGATCGATGTACCACGTCGGGGTCGCTGTCCAGCGGGGCACGCCGCTGCTCAAGTTGTGCTTCCCGTCGGAGCATTCGTTGGAGGGTGTGCTGATCAGGTCGGTCGCCAACAGGTCCAGCTCATCGCTCGGGACCAGGCTCGAGGAGTCCCCGCTCCCCCCGGCCGACCAGTGGATAGGTCCGTCCAGGTCGACCTCGACGACGTACGTCGGCGTGTCGAGTGCGTCGACACTGTCCACCGCAAGGCCGACCCCAGCGGAGGCTGGCCAACGACTCACAGGGGCGGGATCCTCTCTCACCCGGGCACCGGTCAGTATCTGAGGGCGCCGCCGTTAGGCGGCGGGCGTGTAGTCGTCGGCAAGAGCGATCTCGATGCCGGCGGGTGGGTGCCAGAGCTCGACGACCAGGGGGCGTCGGGTTCCGGGGAGTCGGCGGGTGCCGGTGTGGTCGACGAGGTAGAAGCCGCCGTGGGGGTCACGCCACATATAGATGCCGGGGAACGGCTGCTTGACCTGCCAACCCGCGCCATGCGTCTTGATCCGGTGGTGCAGGGTGGTCATCGGCCCGTAGTTGCCCACCCCGCTGACACCACCCTGGTGATAGGGGATGGTGTGGTCGACCTGCATGCCCGGTGAGGTGCAGGAGGCGAAGGGGAAGGTGTCGGCCGGCGTCATCAGATGCACGGCCCGCCTATGTCGGTCGGGGATCTCCCAGGAATCCACCGGGGCTTGGCCGGCGAGGTCGAGGACCGGACGGATCGTGAACCGGGCGTGCGGGCCGAGGAACCGGCGGACCCACTCCTGGGTGACCGGACCATGGCCCTCGACCCGGACGATCCCCTCGGAACTCTGGGTGCGGTCGGCGCCGGGGTCGGCGTAGGTGTGCACGTACAGGCACACCTGCGGCAACAGATCCGCCAGGTCGGTGTCGGCCGGCGCGCCGGAGACCAGCAGCAGGAACGCGTGCACCCGCCGGTCATCCTCGGTGGCCAGGTGGGGGGCGTCGGGCAGGGTGTCGGCGAGCTGCTTGGCTCGTTGGGTGACGTAGTCGTCGATGGCCTCGATGGTGGGCAGGTCGGCGTGCACCAGGAACGAGGCCATCCCGTGGGTCTCGTCGGCGACGGTGCGGCGGACCTTCTTGGCGAACCTCGCCTTGGCGGCGCGCTCCTCCTTCTCCCGGGCCGCCTCGGGGGCGGCCTGGGCGACCGTGCCGGCCACCAGCTCCTCGAACCGGGACCAGGGCAGCCGCCCGTCCGCGGACTCGAAGACGCGAGCATCGACGTAGGCCGCCTGCTCGGCGGTGAGGGTCCGGGTCTTGGTGGTGACGTAGCGGGCATAGGAGGCGCGCACCTCACCGGCCTCGACCCGCGCCCACAGGCGCGGGAACCGGTGCTCCAAGTCCAGCGCGTCCCCGATCAGAGACGCCGCCGCATACGGCGAGCGGCCGATCCGGGCCCCGAACTCCGCCGCCGCGAACTCGGCGACCCGCGGGGTGCCCTCACCGCCGAGCTGGCGAGCGCGTTCGCGACCAGGCTGGTCGGCCTCGACCGGGTCGAGCCGGTTCGCCGGGTGCACGATCGCCCACTGATACGCCAGCCGGAGCAGCTCGGTCTCGGCGTCGCGGATGGTCTCCGAGCACGCGCCGGCCAGGTCGAGGATCCGCTCCTCCGACAGGTCGGCCAACTCGCGTGCTGTGCTCATGAGGACCAGTCAAGCAGAGCCCACCGACAGCGGGTCCGACACAGTGTTTGCCCAGGTCAGGGGCGTATCAGTATCAGGCCGTGCCTACGGTTCCGGGGTCTCGACACGGTTGCTGCGCAACCTGCTCGACACTTCCCCGGCGAGAAGTAGACGAGCTCGTTCCAGGCGTCGGTGTCGATGGGCACGGGCCGAATCTTGCCCCACTCCACCGACAGCACGCTCGAAGACGGCGCCAGGCTCCGTTGTGGTGCCGTCGACGACCGTCGCGGCTTGGCGCGGTTGTCGGCGTCGTGCGCCATGATGGGGTCAGTTCGCGAGGTCAGAAAGGAGGGTCGACGATGACGGTTCTCGATGCCGAGGCGGCGGTCGACAAGTTCAACGCACCGCTCTACACCCAGGCCGAAGCATCCCGCTTCCTCGGCCTCCCTGAGTCGACCTTCCGCAACTGGGCACGCGGCTACCACAGCATCGTCCGGGGTCGTGAGGTGATGGGCGCTCCCATCCTCACGGCCCTGAACAACGGACACCGGGGGGCGAGCATCCCGTTCGTCGGCCTCGCCGAGGGCTATGCCCTGACGGCGATCCGCAAGTCCGGCGTCCCGCTGCAGCGGATCCGGCCAGCTCTCGAGCAGCTGAACACGGAGTTCGGGCTCACGCACGCCCTGGCGTCGAAGAAGCTCTACACGGACGGCGCCGAAGTGCTTTTCGACTACGCCGAGAGGACCGGCGGAGACGAGCGTGACGCCGTCCGCGAACTGGTGGTCGTCAGGAACAACCAGCGGGTGTTCGCCGAGGTCGTCGAGGACTACCTGCATCGCATCGAGTTCGGCGCCGACGGGTTCGCAACGGCAGTTCCACTGCCCGGATTCAGGAAGGCAGAGCTCGTCGCCGACGTTCGGCGAGCTTTCGGCCAGCCTGTGTTCCGACGCGGCGGTGTCCGCCTCGAGGACGCGGTCTCCCTGTTCAAGGCGGAGCGAGACATCAACGTCGTCTCCGAGGAGTACGGCATCCCGCGCGACGAGCTCGAAGACGTGCTGGCCGTCCTGATCAGGACCGCCTGACTCAGCGGCCACGATGACCGGTCTGCACTTCTTCGTCGACCGAAGCCTGGGCCGACGTCAGGTGCCGGATCTGCTCCGGGCCGATGGCTGGGACCTTGCCACGCTCGCGGAGCACTACGGCATCCCCGCCGACGAAGACGTCACCGACGTCGAATGGCTCCGGCTCGCTGGTCAGCACGCTTGGCCTGTGCTCATGAAGGATGAGCGGATCCGATACCGCTCCGCGGAGCGCGCTGCGCTCCTGGAGCACGGCGTGCGGGCTTTCTGCCTGACCTCGGGCAACCTGACGGGCCGCGAGATGGCCGAGCTCTTCATCGGCCACCGGTCGGCGATCTGGGATCAGGCTGCCGGAGCCGGCGCGGCGCTCTTCGCCGTTTCTCGGACCGCTCTACGACAGGTCGACCTCAACGATTGAAGTGCCGGGGCCCGGCGTCGCCGCGCAACCAAGCCCCGAGCATCAGCCCTCGACGTCCGCCGCGGCCACGTCCTGCCCGTCGGGCGTGGTGGGGTGCTCCTCGTTGATCGCCTCGACGGCCTCGGTGAGCTCGGGGTCGGCGGGCTTGGGGCGGCGGTCGAGGTGGACGCCGGCGATCATGCAGCGCACCGAGCCGCCGGCGAGCTCGATGGTGGGGATGTCGACGGAGACGATCTCGCAGGACTCCTCGATCGCCGCGATCTGGTCGGGGCGGAGGCTGCGGCGGGCGCGGCCGGACATCGCCATGACGTAACGGCGCTTGCCGGTCTCCGTCCGGCCGCAGAGCTCGACGGCGTTGCCGGCGAAGTCGCGGATCTGCTGCTCGGTCAGCTCGATCACCGTGCGGCCGTTGACGGTGAGCCGCTCGCGGACCTGCTCGCGGCGCTGCTCGTCCGGGATCATCCCCAGCGCGATCATCGCGATGTCGGTGCCGACGCAGGCGAGCACGTTGGTGTGGTAGACCGGCACGCCCTCGGAGTCGACCGCCTCGAAGGCCATCGGCTCGTAGTTGAAGTCGCTGCAGAACCGCTCCAGGACGTGGGTGTCGGCGCGGTGGCTGACCGCCATGTACGCGACCCGGGACACGTGGTCGAGCACCATCGCGCCGGTGCCCTCGAGGAAGATGCCGTCCGGCTCGAGCCCGGAGTAGTCGACGATCGTCTGGGTCCGGTAGTCCGACTTCAGCATCTCCAGCACGTCCGCGCGGCGCTCGTGGCGCCGGTTCGAGGCGTACATCGGGTAGACGGCGACGTAGCCGCCCGCATGGGTGGAGAGCCAGTTGTTCGGGAACACGCTGTCCGGGCGGGTGTGGTCCTCGTCGCGGAAGACGTGCACGCGTACGCCGACGTCGCGCAGCGCCTGGGCCAGCGCGTCCATCTCGGCCAGTGCCTTGCTCGACGTCGCATCCTCGGACTGGCCGGCCGGGATGTCGCGCTGGAAGGCGTTGTCGGCCGCCGTCGCGGGGTTGGGGACGAACCGCTCGGCGCGGACCAGGATGACGGCGGACGGGGCTTGGGCACTCACGTTCGCCGAATGTAGATCATCGCCGCTCCGGCGCGTGGGCCGCACCACCCTGGCCGGTTCGCGCCGGTCCTCTGGGCGGACCGCGGTTGGGCCCGCCGTACGCCATTGAGTATGGTTAGCCAACCCTAATCTTCTGAAGGAACCATGAAGCGCGTACCGGCCCTCCTCGCCCTGTCCCTCGCAGCCACGCTGCTCGCCACCGGCTGCGGCAGCGACAGCGACGCCCTGGTCATCTACAACGCCCAGCACGAGGAGCTGATGACCGACGTCGCCAAGGCCTTCACCGACGAGACCGGCATCGACGTCGAGCTGCGCAACGGCAAGGACCTGGAGATGTCCGCCCAGCTGGTCGCCGAGGGCAAGGCCTCGCCCGCCGACGTGTTCCTGACCGAGAACTCCCCCGCCATGGCGCAGGTCGAGAACGCCGGCCTGTTCACCGAGCTCCCGCAGGACGCGGTCGCCCCGATCCCGGCGATGTACCGGCCACGCAGCGGGCTGTGGACCGGCTTCGTGGCCCGCTCGACCGTGCTCGTCTACAACACCGACCAGGTCTCCGCGGACGAGCTGCCCGACTCGATCCTCGACCTCGCCGACCCCGAGTGGAAGGGCCGGATCTCCTTCTCCCCCACCGGCGCGGACTTCCAGGCGATCGTCGCCGCGGTCCTCGACCTCGAGGGCGAGCAGAAGACCCGCGCCTGGCTGGAGGGCATCAAGGCCAACGGCACCGTGTACGACGGCAACAACGTCGTCCTCGAGTCGGTCAACTCCGGCGAGTCCGAGGTCGGGATCATCTACCACTACTACTGGTACCGCGACCAGGCCGAGTCGGGCGACGTCTCCGACCACAGCGCCCTGTACTTCTTCGGCCACCAGGACCCCGGCGCGTTCGTGAGCGTCTCCGGCGCCGGCATCCTCGCCTCCAGCGACCACCAGGCGGACGCGGAGAAGTTCGTGTCCTACCTGACCAGCACCGCCGGCCAGCAGGTGCTCGCCGACAGCTACGCGCTGGAGTACCCGCTCAACCCCGACGTCCAGCTCGACCCACCGGTCAAGCCGTTCGCCGAGCTCGATCCGCCCCAGGTCAACGTCTCGGACCTCGACGGCAAGGCCGTGGTGGACCTGATGACCGAGGTCGGGTTCCTCTGAGCGACCTGGTGCAGCTGCCGCTGCCCGGGACGGAGCCGGCAGCCCGCACGCACCCGCAGCGTCCCGAGCCCGCTCCGCCATTCCTCCTGGCGCTGGGCGCGCTGGTCACCGTCGCCTGCCTGATCCCGCTCGGGTACGTCGTGTGGTCGGTCGCCGACGTCGGCCTGGCCGAGGCCCGCGACTACCTGTTCCGGCCCCGGATCGGCGAGCTGCTGTGGAACACCTCCCGGCTGCTGGTCGGCGGCGTGGCCCTCAGCGTCGTGCTCGGCGTCGGGGGTGCCTGGCTGGTCGAGCGCACCGACGTCCCCGGCCGGGGCTGGTGGCACGGCTTGATGTGCGCGCCGCTCGCCGTACCCGCCTTCGTCAACGGCTACGGCTGGGTCTCGATGACGCACGCGGTGCAGAGCTACGGCGGCGCCGCGCTCGTCGTCAGCCTGTCGTACTTCCCGTTCGTCTACCTGCCCACCGTCGCGGCCCTGCGCCGCCTCGACCCGAGCCTGGAGGAGGTCAGCGCCTCCCTGGGACAGCGGCCGCTCGCGACGTTCCTGCGGGTGGTGCTGCCCGCGATCAGCCCCGCCGTGCTCGGCGGCGCGCTGCTGGTCGGCCTGCACCTGCTGGCGGAGTACGGCGCCCTGCAGCTGCTCAACTACCCCACCCTGACCACGGCGATCCTGCAGCAGTACGGCACCTCCTTCAACGGCCCGGCCGCCAGCCTGCTCGCGCTCGTCCTCGTCGTGTTCTGCCTGGCGCTGCTGGCCGTCGAGCTGCTGCTGCGTGGCCGCGGCCGCCGGGCCCGGGTCGGCTCGGGCGCCGCCCGCGCCGCCGACCCGCACCGCCTCGGCCGCGGGCGGCTCCCGGCGGCGGGTGGGCTCGCCGCGCTCGTCGTACTCGCCCTCGGCGTGCCGCTGCTCAACCTGGCCCGGTGGCTGGTGCGCGGCTCCTCGACCCGGTGGGACCTGCCCGACCTGACCTCGGCCATCGCGACCTCCGTCGGCCTCGCCGTGCTCGCCGGTCTGGTCGCCACGGCCGCGGCGACACCGGTCGCGTGGCTCTCGGTGCGGCACCGCGGCGGGCTGACCACGACGCTGGAGCGGGCCACCTACACCGCCAGCGCGATGCCCGGCATCGTGGTCGCGCTCGCCCTGGTCACGGTGTCGATCCGTGCCGTCCCCGCGCTCTACCAGACCGTGCCGCTGCTGGTGATCGGCTACGTCATCCTGTTCCTGCCGCGCGCGGTCGTGAGCCTCCGGCCGACCATGGAGCTCGCGCCGCCGGTGCTCGAGGACGTGGCGCGCTCGCTGGGCTGCGGCCGCACCGGCGTCGGCCTCCGGGTGACCGCGCCACTCATCGCGCCCGGCCTCGCGGCCGGCTTCGCGCTCGTGTCCCTGGCCGTGTCGACCGAGCTGACCGCCACTCTGCTGCTCGCCCCGATCGGCACCGACACGCTCTCCACGGAGTTCTGGTCCAAGGCCTCCTCCGTCGCGTACGGCGCGGCCGCGCCGTACGCCCTGGCGCTCGTGGTGCTCTCGGTCCCGGCGACCTGGCTGCTCAGCCGAGTCACGGTGGGTGCGCGATGACCAAGGCGCTGGAGGTCAGCGGCCTCACCGTCGGCTACGGGGACCACACGGTCCTGCACGCGGTCGACCTCGTCGTCGAGGACGGCATCACGGCGGTGCTCGGGGTCTCCGGCTGCGGCAAGTCGACCCTGCTGCGCACCGTCGCCGGCTTCCTCCGCCCCCGCGCGGGCACCATCCGGCTGGCCGGCACGGAGGTGTCCTCGCCGACCCGGTCCGTGGCGCCCCGCGGTCGCAACATCGGCTACGTGCCCCAGGAGGGGGCATTGTTCCCGCACCTGGACGTGGCGCACAACATCGCCTTCGGGCTGCCGCGCGGGCAGCGCCGGCGCCCCCGGGAGCGGGTCGCGGAGATGCTCGAGCTGGTCGACCTGCCGGCCGGGCTCGCCACCCGCTACCCGCACCACCTCTCCGGGGGCCAGCAGCAGCGGGTCGCACTGGCCCGCGCGCTCGCGGCCCGGCCGTCCCTGGTCCTGCTCGACGAGCCGTTCTCGTCCCTGGACGCCGGGCTGCGCGAGGAGACCGGGCGGGCGGTCGTCGACGCGCTGCGCGCCACCGGGTCCGCGGCGCTGCTGGTCACCCACGACCAGGGCGAGGCGCTGTCGCTGGCCGACCAGGTCGCGATCATGTCCGGCGGGCACTTCCTCCAGGCCGCGGCGCCGCGCACCATCTACCTCTCCCCCGCCAACGAGGCCGTCGCCTCCTTCCTCGGGCACGCCGCGCTGATCCGCGGCGAGGTCGCGCCCGGCGAGCCGTCCCGGGCGACCTGCGTCCTCGGGTCCGTGCGGGTCACCGGCCACCCGGCGCCGGGACCGGTCACCCTGGCGCTGCGGCCCGAGCAGGTGCAGGTGCGGCCCGCCGAGAGCGGTGAGGGCGTCGCCGCCGAGGTGATCGACGTGAGCTTCTTCGGCCACGACGCCACCGTCCGGGCCCGGCTGGACGGCCACCCCGACCTGGTCATCGCCCGCACCCCGGCCGACACGCTGCCCCGGCCCGGCGACCACGTGCGCCTCGTCGTCACCGGCGAGGTGCGCTGCTTCGCCCCAGGGGCGGGCGCGTGACCACGGACCAGTTCGCCCGGGTCGCCGTACCCGCTCGCGAGCTGGACCTGACCCTCCTCGGCGGCCACCCCGACGACCCCGCGCTCGTCACCGGCGACCGCACGGTGACCTACGCCGAGCTGGCCGCGCTCGTGCAGCGCCGCGCGCTCGAGCTCGACGACCCGGGCCGGCTGCTGCTGCTCGAGATGGCCAACGACCTGCCCAGCGTCGTGACCTACCTGGCCGCCCTCGCGCTCCACCGCCCCGTGGTGATCGCCACCCCCGGCGCGCACGACGACATCGCCCGGACCTACCGGCCGGCGCTGGACGCCGACGCCCCGCCGCCGCTGCACCCCGACCTGGCCGTGCTGCTGTCGACCTCGGGCTCCACTGGCTCACCCAAGCTGGTCCGGCTCTCCCGCGCCAACGTGGTCGCCAACGCGCGGAGCATCGCCGACTACCTCGGCATCCGCCGCTCCGACCGGGCGCTCACCTCGCTCCCCCTGCACTACTGCTACGGCCTCTCGGTGCTCAACAGCCACCTGGTCGCCGGGGCCGCGGTGGTGCTGACCGACCTGTCGGTGGCCGACGAGTGCTTCTGGGACCTGGCCCGCACCCACCGGGCGACGACGTTCGCCGGCGTCCCCTACACGTTCGACCTGCTGGACGCGACCGGCTTCGCCGACCGCGACCTGCCGCACCTGCGCTACGTCACCCAGGCCGGCGGCCGGCTCGCGCCCGAGACGGTGGTGCGGTACGCCGAGCTCGGGCAGCGCCGCGGCTGGGACCTGTTCGTGATGTACGGCCAGACCGAGGCCACCGCCCGGATGGCGTACCTGCCGCCCACGCTGGCGCCGACCCGGCCGGAGGCGATCGGGGTCGCCGTACCGGGGGGGACGCTGCGGGTGGACCTGGACGGGCCCGGCCGCGAGGGCCTGCCCGCGGACGTCGGCGAGCTCGTCTACGGCGGCCCGAACGTGATGATGGGCTACGCCCACGGGCCCGCGGACCTGGCCCGGGGCGCCGAGCTGACCGAGCTGCGCACCGGCGACCTGGCCCGGCGCGGTCCGGACGGGCTGTGGGAGGTCGTCGGCCGGCTGAACCGCACCGCCAAGGTGTTCGGCCTGCGGCTCGACCTCGACCGGATCGAGCGCCGGCTGGCCACCGCGGGTGCCCCGGCGCGGGCAGTGGTCGTCGGCGAGGGCCTGCACCTGTTCACGACCCGGCCCCGCGACCGGCGCGTGCTGCCCACCCACCTGGCGCGGATCGCCGGCATCCCGGCCGGCACCGTGACCGCCCACGTGGTCGAGACCGTGCCGACGACCGCGTCCGGCAAGTGCGACTACGCCGCGCTGCGCCGCCAGGCCGAGGCCGCGCTCGCGCTGGCCGAGCCGGACGCCGGATCCGAGGCGGCGCCGGCGTACGGCGACGTCACCGGCCTGCGCGACCTGTACGCCGTCCTCCTCGGCCGCCCGGACGCCACCGCGCAGGACACCTTCGTCGGGCTCGGCGGCGACTCGCTGTCCTTCGTCGAGCTCTCGACCCGGCTCGCGGCCCGGATCGGACACCTGCCCGCGGACTGGCCGCACCGGTCGATCGAGTCACTGGCCCTGGAGTCCCGGCCGGCCCGCCGGTTCACGACGCCGGTCGAGCTCGGCGTCGTGCTGCGGGCCGTGGCGATCATCCTGATCGTCGTCACGCACGTCGACGTCGTGCACCTGCTCGGCGGGGCGCACGTGCTGCTCGCGCTGGTCGGCTACCACCTGGCCCGGTTCGGCCTGGCCGTCGACGGGCGGCGGACCCGGACCCGGCGGCTGCTCGTCGGCCTGGCCGGGGTCGCCGTTCCTGCCTCGCTGTGGATCGGCGGCGCCGCCCTCCTCACCGGGGAGTACCGCCCGGCCACGGCGCTGTACCTCAACGGCGTGGTCGGCGAGAGCCGGTGGAGCGACGACTGGCAGTTCTGGTTCCTCGACGTGCTGGTCTGGGGCACGCTCGCGGTCGCCCTGGCGCTCGCGGTGCCGTGGGTGGACCGCCGCCAGCGGCGCTCGCCGTACGCCGTCGCGCTGGTGGCGCTCGTGGCCGCCCTGGGGCTGCGCTACGCCACCGTCGGGGTGAGCGCGGACCTGACCGAGAAGTACACCGTGGCCGGCAGCCTGTGGCTGATCGCGCTCGGGTGGGCGGTCGCGGAGGCGCGCACCCGGACCCAGCGGCTGGTGGTCGCGGCGGTCGCGGCGCTCGGGCTGGTGGGGTTCTTCCCCGGCGAGCCGAGTCGTACGGCGATCGTCGGCATCGGCGTGCTCCTGCTGCTGTGGGCCCGACCCGTGCCGGTCCCCACGGTCCTGGCCGCGCCGCTGCGCGTGGTCGCGGGCGCGTCGCTGTGGATCTACCTGACGCAGTGGCAGGTCTACCCCGGGCTCGAGGCGGCCGGGCGGCCCGCGCTCGCGATCGGCGCCTCGCTGGCGGTGGGCGTGGCGTGCTGCTGCGCCTACACCCGGCTGGAGCGGGCGGTGCGGCCGCGGCTCAGCAGGAGACGCCGAGGCTGACGGTGCCGGCCGCCGCCTGGGTGGTGAGGTGCCGGCTGAACCACTCGGTCGCGAGCTCGGCCACCCGCTCCAGCGAGTGCGGCTCGGAGAACAGGTGGGTGGCGCCGGGGACGATGGTGACCTGGCTCGGGCAGTGCATCCGGGCCGCCGCCCAGCGGTTGAGCTCGAGCACCGTGGGGTCGGCGCCGCCGACCACCAGCAGGGTCGGTGCAGCGACCCGGCCCAGCGCGTCGCCGGCCAGGTCGGGGCGGCCACCGCGGGCGACGACGGCGGTGATCCGGCCGTCCAGGGCGGCGGCCGCGCGCAGCGCCGCCGCGGCGCCCGTGCTCGCGCCGAAGTAGCCGATCGGCAGGCCCTCGAGCGCCGGGACGCCGGCCAGCCAGTTGGTGGCCGTGATCAGCCGGTGCGCCAGGCCGTCCACGTCGAAGACGCGGTCGCACGACGACTCCTCGGCCGGGCTCAGCAGGTCCAGCAGCAGGGTGGCGAAGCCGGCGTTCGTCAGCCGCCGCGCGACCTTGACGTTGCGCAGGCTGTGCCGGCTGGAGCCGCTGCCGTGGGCGAACAGCACGACCCCTCGCGGGTGGTCCGGGATCCGCAGGGTGCCCGCGAGGATCGCGCCGCCGGCGGGGATCCGCACCGTCTGGCCGCTCGGGTCGACGCCGTCCCCGCGGCCGCCGTCGAGGAGCCGGACGACCTGCTCGTCGGTGGTCGGCCGGAAGTCCTGGTAGTGGGCCGCCACGCTGGTGAACCGGGCGGGCATCTCGACGTACACGATCTCGTCGGCGTCCAGGTCGCGGGCGTCGATGCCGGGCGCGACGACCGGCGCGGCGACCACGACGTACGACGCGCCCACCTCGCGCGCCACCCGGCAGGCGGCCGCGGCGGTGGCACCGGTGGCGATGCCGTCGTCGACGATCAGCGCCACCCGGCCGGAGAGATCCAGGCCGGACCGGCCGCTGCGCAGCTGGGTGGCGCGCTCGCGCAGGGCGGCGCGCTCGGGGTCGGTGAGCTCCGGCTCCCCCGGCAGGCCGGGCTTGCGGACCACGATCACGTCCAGCGGCGCGCGCAGCTGGTAGGCGACCTCCGCGGCCACCGGCACCCCGCCGCGGGGCAGGCCGACGACCACGACGTTGGTGCCCGTGAAGTGCGAGAGCAGGGCAGCGAGCCGCCGGCCACCGTCGATCCGGTCGAGGAACATCTCGTGGACACCTCCGTTCTGTCCCCTCCACGTTCACCCGGGGAGTGACGTACGAGACAGAGCCCCATGGCCCGGCGGCCCGGGGCCTAATGTCCCCATCCGTGGGGTCGGTCGGCCGGCGGTGTGCCAGCAACCGATCCGGGGCGACTCACTCCACGGTGAGCTCGACGGTCCGGGTCGTGAGGTCGGCGGTGGTCAGCCGGGCGCGGACGTCGGTGCCGAGCGGCAGCGGCGCGGGGCCGACCAGCCGGGACTCGACGGCGGGGTCCTGGATCACGACGACACCACGGCCCGGGTCCTTCTCGTCCACGTCGACGACCACCCCGTCGAAGACCTCGCCGACCCGGTCGCGCAGCACCCCGGCCTCCACCAGGTCGACGATCTGCCGCTCGTACGAGCGGGCCCGGGCGCCCGAGGACTGGAGGGTCTTCGGCAGGCCGGGCAACGCGGCCAGCACCCAGTCGGGGACGTCGGTGCCGGCGCACAGCGCGAGGCAGACCTCCCCGGCGTACCGGTCGCCGAGGCGCCGCAGCGGCGCGGTGACATGGGCGTACTCCGAGGCCAGCGCGGCATGCTGGGGGTCGGCGGGCGTCTCGCCGTCGAAGGCGACGTACCCGCTCCCCCGCAGCAGCCGGGCGGAGGCGTTGACCATCGCGGCGTGGCTGGGGCGGGAGGGGTCCAGGGAGCGGATGAAGTCCGGGTAGAGCTGCTCGGCCGGCCACTCGATGCCCAGCGCCCGGGCCGTGCGGTGCAGCCGCTGCACGTCGCGCGGATCCGGCGGCGGGAGGGTGCGCAGGAGCCCGACCCGGGCGTAGACCATCAGCGCGGCGGCCGCGAATCCGGTGAGCAAGGAGATCTGGGCGTTCCACTGCTCCACGGGCAGCTGCTCGCGGAACTCCAGCCGCCAGTGGTCGCCCTCGACGTCGACGTCCTGCTCGGGCAGCGGCAGCGAGACGCCGCCGCGCGCCGCCTCCCGGGCCAGCCGCAGCTCGCCGACCTCGCGCAGCAGCGCGAGCGACTCCGGGCCGGTGCCGGCGTCGATCGCCCGCTGCGCCTCCTCGTAGGACAACCGGGCGGTCGAGCGTACCCGCGCCCGCTCGACGTGCACGGCGGTGCGACCACCGTCGGCGTCGACCCGGATCGTCCACAGCAGCGCCGGACGGACCTGGTCGGGCAGCAGCGAGGCGGCGTCCTCGCTGAGCGCCGGCGGGTGCAGGGGGATCTTCGAGTCCGCGCCGTACAGCGTCTCGCCGCGCCGGTGCGCCTCGACGTCGATCGGGTCGCCGGGCGCCACGAACGCGGCGACGTCGGCGATCGCGTAGTGGACGACGTACCCCTCGCCGTCCCGCTCGAGGTGCAGCGCCTGGTCGAGGTCCATGGACCCCGGCGGGTCGATGGTGACGAACGGCAGGTCGGTGCGGTCCAGGTCCGGCAGCCGGGGCGCGCCGGCCGCCGCGGCCGCGGCCTGCTCGACCTCCGCCGGGAAGTCCGGCGTGACCTCGAGGTCGGCCTGGATCCGGGCGATCCCGTCGCGCAGCGCGGCCGCGGCCACCTCGTCGCGGACGGAGCGGACCCGGACGACGCGGCTGGACGGCATACCGGCACCATAACCACCGTGCTGATCCTGCTGCCGCCCAGCGAGGGCAAGGCGGCCGCGCGCCGCGGCAAGCCCCTGGACCTCGGGACGCTCGCGTTCCCCGCGCTGAACCCGGCGCGCGAGCGGGTGCTGGCCACCCTCGAGGAGCTGTGCGCCGGCGACCCCGCGGTCGCCGCGAAGACCCTGGGGCTCGGCGGCACCCAGCTCGACCTGGTCGACCTCAACGCCCGGCTCCGGACCGCGCCGACGGCGCGGGCCGACCAGGTCTACACCGGCGTCCTGTACGACGCCCTCGACGTCAACACCCTCTCCGCCGCGGCCAAGCGGCGCGCGGCGAGCCGGGTCGCCGTGACCTCGAGCCTGTTCGGGCTGCTGCGCACCGCGGACCGGATCCCGGCGTACCGCCTCTCTGGCGACACCACCCTCCCCGGCCTCGGCGCGGTCGCCGGCGTGTGGCGCGAGCAGCTCGGCCCGGTCGTCACCGAGGCGGTCGGCAACGGCCTGCTGGTCGACCTGCGCAGCGGCACGTACGTCGCGTTCTGGCGACCGGCCGGGGTGCGCACCGCGACCGTGCGGGTGCTGCACGAGTCCGGTGGCACCCGGAAGGTCGTCAGCCACTTCAACAAGGCCACCAAGGGCCGGATCGTGCGGGCCCTGCTGGAGGCGGGGGCGGACCCGCGCACCCCCGCCCGCCTGGCCGAGGCCCTGCGTGACCTGGGCTGGGTCGTCGAGGAGGACGGCCCGCGCCTGGACGTGGTCGTCGGCGAGCTCTGAGGGGTTGCCGGGCCGGGGGGTCGGTTTCCCCGGTTCACCGGGGAAACCGGAACTGTTGGCCCGAAACTTCGGCCCAACAGTTCCGGTTCTGCCTGAGAAGTCCGGGCGACTGCGTCGGCGGCTACCAGGTGCTGGCGGCGCCGAAGACGTCGTTGCCGGGCGGCAGCGCGTTGTACATCCGCAGCGACGGGCGGTCGTCGTAGTAGGACACGACGGTCACCGACGCGGGGGTGAGCTCCATCCGGAACACCGCCTCCAGCGGGGCGTCGAGGGCGTGGGCGACCAGGGTCTTGATCGGCGTGACGTGGCTGACGACCACGACGGTGCGGCCGGCGTGCTCGTCGAGCAGTCGGCTCAGACCCGCGAGGACCCGCTCCTGCACCACGCGGAACGACTCCCCACCGCCCTGCGGGCCACCGGGCGCGACGTCGAGGGAGCCCAGCCACGCCGTGAGATCCTCGGGGTGCCGCTCCCCCACCTCGGCGAAGGTCAGCCCGTCCCAGGCGCCGAACTCCATCTCGGCGAACCCGGGCTCGACCCGGACCTCCTGACCGAGCCGCTCGGCGACGAGCTCCGCGGACTCCCGGGTGCGCCGCACCGGGGAGGAGAGCACGACGTCCACCCGCTCGGCGAGCGGGGCGAGCCAGTCGGCGACGGCGCGCACCTGCGCCCGGCCTTCCTCGCTCAGGCCCGGGTTGGCGCTGGCGAGGCCGCCCGAGAAGCGCTTCTCGGTCGTGTGCGGGGTGACCCCGTGGCGGACCAGCACCACCGTCGTCGGCGTCCCCCCGCCGCCCCACCCTCGGGCCTGGCTCTGGATCGACGCGGGCTGCTCCTGACCGGCCTCCGCCCGCTCCTCCGGTGACTCGACCTCCTCGATCAGCGAGTCGGGTTCGGCCGCCTCGGCGGGCACCGAGACACCGCTGCGCAAGCCGTCGAGCGCCTCGTTGGCGAGCCGGTCGGCGTGCTTGTTCTGCTCGCGCGGCACCCAGGTGTACGTCGTCCCGAACGGGGCCAGCCGGCTCGCCTCGGTCGCCAGCGGCCGCATGTCGGGGTGCTTGATCTTCCAGCGCCCGGACATCTGCTCGACCACGAGCTTGGAGTCCATCCGGACCTCGATGTCGGCGTCCGGCGCGAACCGCTCGGCGAGCCGCAGCCCGGCGATCAGCCCGGAGTACTCCGCGACGTTGTTCGAGGCGATCCCGATCGCGGTGGCGTCCTCGGCGATCACCGCGCCGGTCTCGGCGTCACGGAGGACGGCGCCGTACGCCGCCGGGCCGGGGTTGCCGCGCGATCCGCCGTCCGCCTCGACGACGACGCTTCTGGTCACAGGCCGGACTCGGGCGTCCGCACCAGAATCCGCTGGCACTCCTCGCAGCGGATCACCTCGTCGGCCGGTGCCGCCTTGATCACCGCGAGCTCGGCGTTGTCGATGCCGAGCTGGCACCCGGTGCAGCGGCGTTGGCGCAGCTCGGCGGCGCCGACCCCGCCCTTCTGCTCGCGCAGCCGGTCGTAGAGGGCCAGCAGGTCGGCGGGGACGCCCTCGACGGCCGGCGCGCGCTCGGCCAGCACCGAGCCGAGCTCGGCGTCGATCGCCGCCAACCGCTCGTCGCGGGCGGCGGCGAGCTCGGCCAGCCGCTGGTCGGCCTCGGCGACCTGGGCGGTCAGCCCGTCGAGGTCGCGCTGGGCGTCCTCGAGCCGGGCCATCACCTCCAGCTCCTCGTCCTCGAGGGAGGCGATCCGGCGCTCGAGGGACTCCAGCTCGTGCTGCATCCGCTCCAGGTCCTTGGGGTTGGTGACCAGGCCCTGGTCCATCCGGTCGCGGTCGCGGCGGCGCCGGGCCTTGACCGCCTCGGCGTCCGCGTCGACCTTCTCCTGCTCGACGGTCAGGTCGTCGACGGCGATCCGGGCGTCGCGGGCCCGGTTGTCGAGCTCGGTGCGGCTCGTCCGCAGCGTGGCGATCTCGGCCAGCTCCGGCAGGCTCGTGCGCTGGTGCCGCAGCAGGTCGGCCCGGGCGTCGAGCGCCTGCACGTCCAGCAGCTGCAGTTGGGCGGAGGGGTCGGCTTTCAGCGTGGGCTCCTCGGATGCGGATGTTCAGGTAGGTCAGACCCGGAACCGCCAGGGGTCGGTCCGGATGGTGCTGACGCGGGTCTCCACCGTATCGCCCGTCCCCTCGGCCACCAGCGCCTCGGCCACCCGCGCCGCCACCACCGGCAGCCAGGTCCACTCCGCCGCCCAGTGGGCGACGTCGACCAGCGCCGGCCCGCCGCGCTCGGCGAACTCGCTGGCAGGGTGGTGCCGCAGGTCGCTGGTCACGTACACGTCGGCGTCGGTGCGCGCCACCGCGTCGAGCAGGAAGTCCCCTGCGCCGCCGCACAGCGCCACCCGGCGCACCGGCCGCTGCGGGTCGCCGGCGACGCGTACTCCCTGGGCGGTGGCCGGCAGCGCGCCGGCCACGTGGGCGGCGAACCCCTCCAGGGTCGTCTCCGGCACGGTGCCGATCCGCCCGGTGCCGGTCGTCGCGAGGCCGGGGTCGGCCAGCTCGACGACGTCGTACGCCGGCTCCTCGTAGGGGTGGGCCGTGAGCAGCGCGCGCACCACCGCGGCTCGGCGGTCCCGCGGGACGACGACCTCGACGCGGACCTCGTCGACCACCTCGACCTCGCCGACCGACCCGATCGCGGGGTGGGCGCCCTCCAGCGGTCGGAACCGGCCCTCGCCCGGGCTCGAGAACGAGGCGTGGTCGTAGTCGCCGATCCGCCCCGCTCCCGCCTGCGCCAGCACCTCGCGGAGCCGGTCGGCGTCGGCCGCGGGCACGTACACGGTGAGCTTGTCGAGCAGGCCGGCGGACGCCGGCACGATCGGCTCGGGGTCGCTCAGGCCCAGGGTCCTGGCCAGCGCCTCGGAGACGCCGCCGACGGCTTGGTCGGCGTTGGTGTGGGCCGCGAGCAGGGCGCAGCCGGCGCCGGCGAGGGCGGCCAGGGTGCGGCCCTTGGGGGTCGTGGCGGGGAATCCGTGCACGGCCTTGAGGAACAGCGGGTGGTGGGTGACCAGCAGGTCGGCGCCCCACTCGGCTGCCTCCTGGGCCACCGGCAGCACCGGGTCGACCGCGAACAGGATCTTGCGCACCGGCGCCGCGGGGTCGCCGTACACGAGCCCGACGGCGTCCCACGAGTCGGCGGTGTGGGGTGGGTACCACCCGTGCAGCAGGTCGACGACGTCCTCGAGCGCGGGCATGGCGCCAGGCTAGTGGCCCGCGCGGGTCCGGGGCCCGCCTACCCTCGACCCATGCCCGTCGTGAAGATCAACGCCATCTCCGTCCCGCCGCAGGCGCACGAGGAACTCGAGAAGCGGTTCGCCGGCCGCGCCCACACCGTCGACGCGACGCCCGGCTTCCTCGGCTTCCAGCTGCTGCGCCCGGTACGCGGAGAGGACCGGTACTTCGTCGTCACGCAGTGGGCCGACGAGGAGTCGTTCGCGGCCTGGCGCGACGGCGACGCCCGCGCCGCCCATGCCTCCCAGGCCGGCGAGCGCCGCGACCCGGTCTCCACCGGCGCCGACCTCCTGGAGTTCGAGGTCGTCCTCGACGTCCCGCCCGCGGCCGGCTGAGCGCTCTGCCGCCGGTTGGATTCCCCGGTTCACCGGGGAAGTTGGAACCTCTGGCCCGAAGTTTCGGCCCAACAGTTCCGGTTTCCCCGGTTCACCGGGGAAACCGACCCCGCCGGCACAGCCCCAGAACCGAGGGACCTAGGTCCCTACGCGACCCCGGCGACGCTTGAGTAAGTTGAGCCTTACCTTCGTCGATGGGGGGCTGGGTTGTCTGGTGGGACGCGGTCGCTGGTCGAGCTGCCCGCGGGAGCGAGCGGGACGATCGTCGGCGTCGCCGCCGATGCCGAGCCGCACGTCGCGCGCCGGCTGGTGGACCTCGGGCTGGTGCCGGGCACCGAGGTGACCGTCGTACGCCGGGCGCCGCTGCGCGACCCCACGCTCTACCGGTTCGCGGACACCTCGATGTGCCTGCGCGCCGCGCAGGCCCGGCTCGTGACCGTCGCCCCCGCATGAGCGCGCACTGCGCGCCCGGGCCGGCCACCAGCACCGACACCGGCCGCGCCATGGTCGCGCTGGTCGGCGCGCCGAACGCCGGCAAGTCGACGATCTTCAACGCGCTGACCGGGCTGCGGGTCAAGACCGGCAACTATCCCGGCGTCACCGTGGGGCGCTCCCAGGGCACCTGCGCGCTGACCGACGGCACGGCGGTCGAGGTGGAGGACCTGCCCGGCACCTACAGCCTGGAGCCGATCAGCATCGACGAGCGGATCGTGGTCGACCTGCTGCACGGTCGGCTCGACGGCGTCGGCGAGCCGGACGCGGTGCTGGTGGTCGCCGACGCGACGACCCTGCGCAGCTCGCTGCGGCTGCTGGCCGGGGTGCTCGCGCTCGGCCGCCCGACCGCGCTGGTGCTGACCATGCACGACGAGCTGGTCGCCCGCGGTGGGCGGGTCGACCTGGACCGGCTGACCCGGGCGCTCGGCGTGCCCGTGGTCGTCGCGGACGGCCGTCGGCGTGCCGGGGCCGCGGAGCTGGTCGACCTGCTGCGCGACCGGCCGGCGTGGCCGGCGCCCGTCGTACCGCCCCCGACCGACACCGACGAGTGCACCGCATGGATCAGCTCGGTGCTGACGACCGCGGCGTACCGCTCGGCCCAGGAGAGCGCGCTGACCGCCCGGATCGACCGGGTGCTGCTGCACCCGGTGGCGGGCGTCGCGGTGTTCTTCGCGGTGATGTTCGGGTTCTTCCAGACGATCTTCGCGCTGGCCGCGCCCGCCCAGGACGCGATCGGCACCGGCATCGCGGCGCTCGCGGCGACGGTGCGCGACACCTTCGGCGACTCCGCGCCCGTCCGGCTGGTGACCGACGGTCTGCTCGGCGGCGTGGGCGGCGTGCTGGTCTTCGTGCCGCAGATCGCGCTGCTGTTCGTGCTGATCGCCGCGCTCGAGCAGGTCGGCTACCTCTCCCGGGCGGCGTTCCTGATGGACCGGGTGATGGCCCTGGCCGGCCTGGAGGGCCGGGCGTTCGTCGCGCTGCTGTCGTCGTTCGCGTGCGCGATCCCCGGCATCATGGCCACCCGCACGATGCCCTCGGCGCGCGAGCGGTTGGCGACGATGCTCTCGGTGCCGCTGGTGACCTGCTCGGCGCGGCTGCCGGTCTACACGCTGCTGATCTCGATGCTGATCCCGGCGCAGGCGAGCTGGTGGGGCGTGAGCGCCCGCGGCACCACGATGTTCGGCCTCTACCTGCTGGGCGCGGTCTCGATGATGCTCGCCGCCCGGGTCGCGACCCTCGTCGGCGGCGGCCGGCACCCGGTGATGCCGTTCACGATGGAGATGCCGCCGTACCGGCTGCCCGCCCTGCGCTCGGTGGTCGTCGCGGTCTGGCTGCCGGTCAAGGGCTTCCTGCGCAAGATGGGCACGGTCATCGTGGTCTCGACGATCGTGCTCTGGGCGCTGCTGAACCTGCCGGTGCACTCGGCCGCCGAGCTGCGCGCGGACGGCGTCGACCCGGCCGACGGTACGGCGGTCGCGGCGTACACGATGGAGCACAGCGTGGCGGCCGGGATCGGGCGTGCGGCGGCCCCGGTCTTCGACCCGCTCGGCTTGGACTGGCGCACGAACGTCGCGGTGATCTCCTCGCTCGCGGCGCGGGAGACGTTCGTCGCGACGATGGGCCAGATCACCGCGGCCGGCGACCCGGACCAGCCGGCGCAGGCGCTGCGCGACACCACCTTCGACAGCGGTCCGAAGGCCGGGCAGCCCGTCTTCACCTCCGCGACCCTGGCCGCGCTGCTGGTGTTCTTCGTCTACGCCCTGCAGTGCATGGCGACGATCGCCACCCTGCGCCGGGAGACCGGCGGTTGGCAGTGGCCGCTGACGGTGTTCGGGGCGTACTTCGCGCTCGCCTGGACGATGGCGCTGCTGGCCCGCACCGTGGTGGGGGCCTTCGCATGAGCCTCGCCGCCCCCACGGTCGACCTGATCGCCCTGCACCCCGAGCCGGGCGCGACCCCCGACGAGGTGCGCTGGGTGGTCCCCGACGCTCCCCTGCCGGCGCCCGGCCGCGCCGCCGAGGTGCCGGCCGAGCTCGGGTCGCTGATCGCCGACGGGACCCTGGTGGAGGTGCAGGTCCTTCCGGGCTGCATCGCCACCCGCGCCGCGTCGGCCGGCGAGTGGCGGCGGTGCGGCCCGCGGGTGCGACAGGCCGTCGCCGCCGCCCTCGCCGATCCGGGTCGCTGGCGCACCGAGGCCGGCGACGCCCCGGACGACCGGGACCTGATCGAGGCCGTGCACCGGCTCCTCGCGGGCGACGTCGGGGACTACGTGCGCTCGCACGGCGGCGCGATCGAGCTGGTCGACGTGCGCGACGGGGTCGTGGGCGTCCGCCTGCGGGGCGCGTGCCACGGCTGCCCGGCCTCCGCGTTCACCCTGCGGGCGCGGTTCGAGCGCCGGCTCCGCGCGGAGTGCCCGGGACTGGTCGCCGTGGAGGCGCGCTAGTTGACCTGGCGGTCGCGGCCCTCCCAGTACGGCGCGCGCAGCTTGAACTTCTGCAGCTTCCCGGTGGCCGTGCGGGCGAGCTCGTCACGGAACTCCACCGACGTGGGCGCCTTGTAGCCGGCCGCCTTCTCCTTGCACCAGGCGATCAGCTCCGCCTCGGTGGCGGAGGCGCCCTCGGCGAGCACGACCAGCGCCTTGATCGTCTCGCCCCACTTGTCGCTGGGCACGCCGATCACGCAGACCTCGGCCACCGCCGGGTGCGAGAACAGCACGTCCTCGACCTCGATCGAGGAGACGTTCTCGCCGCCGGTGATGATCACGTCCTTCTTGCGGTCGCTGATCGTCAGGTACCCGTCGTCACCGAGGCTCCCGCCGTCACCGGTGTGGAACCAGCCGTCCGCCAGGGCGCGCTCGGTCTCCTCGGGCTGCTGCCAGTAGCCGTCGAGCACGACGTTGGAGCGGGCCAGCACCTCTCCCGAGTTCTCCTCGTGGTCGGAGATCGCCAGGCGTACGCCGAGCGCGGGCGCGCCCGCCCGGGTCAGCCGGATCGCCCGCTCCTCGGCGGAGAGGTCGTCCCACTCCTCGCGGGTCCGGTTGATCGTGAGCAGCGGGGAGGTCTCGGTGAGGCCGTAGATCTGGATGAACTCCCAGCCGAGCTCCTCCTGGACCCGGATCACGGTCTTGGTGGGCGGCGGCGCGCCGGCCATGATGATCCGGACCCGGTCGCGCCCGGGGATCTCGCCCTCCCAGGTCTGCGCGGCGTCGAGGACCGCGGCCGCGACGGCGGGCGCGGCGCACATCACGGTGACCCCCTGGTCGCGCACCCGGCGCAGGATCTCGGCGCCGTCGATCTTGCGGATCACCACCTGCTTCACGCCCAGGCCGGTCATCGCGTACGGCATCCCCCAGCCGTTGGCGTGGAACATCGGCAGCGTGTGGAGGTAGACGTCGCGGTCGGTGACGCCGGCGTGCATGGCGAAGGTGGCCGCGTTCACCCAGATGTTGCGATGGGTGATCTGCACGCCCTTCGGGCGCGCGGTGGTGCCGGAGGTGTAGTTGATGCAGGCGGTGGCGTTCTCGTCGGGCTCCCAGGGCCGCGGCTCCACACCTCCGTCGGCCGGGGCGGCCGCGAACATGTCCTCGTCGCGGCCGAGCACGAACTTGAACTCCGCCGGCACGTCCTCGAGGGTCTCCTCGAGCTCGGGGTCGATCAGCAGCACCCGCGCGCCGGAGTGCTTGACGATGTAGTGCACCTCGTCGGGTCGCAGCCGGAAGTTCACCGGCACCAGCACCCGCCCGAAGCCGCTGACCCCGAAGAAGGAGGTGAGCAGCCGGGCGCTGTTGTGGCTCACGATCGCGACCCGGTCGCCGACGTCGAGCCCGAGCTCGTCGAGCCTCGCGGCCTGACGGCGGGCCAGGGAGCCCAGCTCGCCGTAGGTGAGCTGGCCACCCGCACCGAGCGGCGAGGCCGGCTGGTCCGGCTCGTCGACGACGCCGACCCGCTCGCCGTACACCTGCACGGCACGGTCGATGAAGTCCGAAACGCTGAACGGGACGATCATGCTGCCTCCTGTGCTCCGAGCCACGCCACTCTCCCGTCACTGTACTGACGCGGTGCCGCCGGCGGGTTGGTGACGGGTTGGTCGCGTCTCGAGGCCCGCGTCGATGAGAGTCCTCTCATCGGGCTCTCACCCGCACCCCACCATCGGGGAGGATGGTGGTCACCATGAAGACGTTGTGGAAGGTGCTGCTCGCCCTCGCGCTGGTCGTGCCGCTGGCGGCCTACGTCACGGGTTCGCTCGTCGCCTCCGCCGCGGACGACCCCGCGCCCCGGCCGCCGATCGTGATCCAGGACGCCGGCCGGTCCGCAGCGCCGTCGCAGACCCCCTCGTCCTCGCCGTCGGCGTCGGACGACGTCGGCGAGGTCGAGCTCGACCCCGACGACCTCGACGACGACAGCGACGACTTCGGGCGCGACGACGACCGGTTCGACGACCACGGCGACGACCACGGCGACGACGACCACTCCGGGCCCGGCGGAGGCGGCGATGACCACAGCGGCAGCGGCAGCGACGACAGCGGCCACGGGAGCAGCGACGACTGACCCGACGACGGAGGGGACGGACCCCCGACGCAGCGCCCGGCCGACGTCCCGGCCGGGCGTCTCCGTCCGGGTCCGCATCACCGCCGCGGTCGCGCTCCTCGGCGCCCTGGCGCTGACCGGCGCGGGCGCGATCGTCTACGCCGTCGAGGGGCAGCGGGTCGAGGAGCAACAGCTCGCCGAGATCGACCAGGAGCTCGCGGAGCTGGGCAAGCTGCACAAGCGGGGGCTGAACCCCGACACCGGCCGGCCGTTCGACAGCGTCGGCACCATGCTGGACACCTTCCTGGTCCGCAACGTCCCGGACGAGAACGAGATCCTCGTCAGCTGGTTCGACGGCCGCCCCCAGAAGGCCTCCCCCACGGCCGCGTTCGCGGAGACCCAGCTGTTCCGCGACACCGCCGGCGCGCTGGTCGACGACGGCGGCGGCTCCGCACGGGTGGACGTGCCCGGGTACGGCGAGGCGCTGATCACCGTGCAGCCGGTGCGCAGCACGCGGGAGGCCGGGGCCCTGGTGATCGTGACCTACCTGACCGAGGCCCGCGCCGAGCTGCGCGACACGATGCGCACCTACGCGACCGTCGCGCTGCTCTCGCTGTTGCTCGTCACCGCAGCCGCGGCCTGGCTGTCCGGTCGGTTGCTCGCGCCGCTGCGCACGCTCCGCGAGACCGCGGACGACATCTCCGGGTCCGACCTCTCCCGCCGGCTGCCCGTCACCGGGCACGACGACATCACGGCCCTCACCCGTACCGTGAACGGGATGCTCGACCGGCTCGAGGCCGCGTTCGTCGGCCAGCGGGAGTTCCTCGACGACGCCGGGCACGAGCTGCGGACCCCGCTGACCGTGCTCCGGGGGCACCTCGAGCTGCTCGACACCGGCGACCCCGCCGAGGTCGCCGAGACCAAGGAGCTGCTGCTCGACGAGGTGGACCGGATGTCCCGGTTGGTCGGCGACCTGATCCTGCTGGCGAAGAGCGACCGGCCCGACTTCCTCCAGCTCCGGCCGGTCGACCTGGCCGGCCTGACCGCCGACGTGCTCGCCAAGGCCCGTGGTCTCGGCGACCGGGACTGGCAGCTCGACGCGGCCGCCGACGTGGTGGTCGTCGGGGACGAGCAGCGGCTGACCCAGGCCCTGCTCCAGCTCGCCGACAACGCGGTCAAGCACACCGGCCCCGGAGACACGGTCGCGATCGGGTCGTCGTACGACGACGGCCGCGCGCGGCTGTGGGTCCGCGACACCGGACCCGGCGTACCGCCCGAACAGCGCGGGCTGATCTTTGAACGATTCGGCCGCGGCGCCGTAATGCCTGGTGACGAGGGCTTCGGCCTCGGCCTGTCGATCGTGTCCGCCATCGCGCGGTCGCACGGCGGCGGCGTCGAGGTCGAGGACGCCGAGGAGACCGCCCCCCGCGGTGCTCGGTTCGTCATGACGCTGCCCGCGCCACCGAAGGAGGACCCGTGGCCAGGATCCTGATCGTCGAGGACGAGGAGCGGATCGCGTCGTTCCTGGCCAAGGGGCTGCGCGCCGACGGCCACGTGACGACCTGCGTGGCGGACGGCCGTGAGGGGCTCGACCTGGCGCTCGGCGGCGACGTCGACCTGGTCGTGCTCGACATCGGGCTGCCCGGGATGGACGGCTTCGAGGTGCTCGACCAGCTGCGCTCCCAGGGCTCCACGGTCCCGGTCATCGTGCTGACCGCCCGCGACTCGGTCGGCGACACCGTCTCCGCGCTCGAGGGCGGCGCCGACGACTACATGCCCAAGCCGTTCCGCTTCGCCGAGCTGCTCGCGAGGGTCCGGCTGCGGCTGCGGCAGAGCGCCGACGCGGGCGGGGCGTCGCGAGAGGACGTGCTGCAGTCCGGCCGGGTCAAGCTGGACGTACGGACCCGGCGCGCCGTGGTCGAGGACCGGCAGGTCGACCTGTCGGCCCGGGAGTTCTCGCTCGCGGAGATCTTCATGGTCAACGCCGGCCAGGTGCTCTCCCGCGAGCAGCTGCTCGACCACGTCTGGGGGATGGACTTCGACCCCGGCTCGAACGTGGTCGACGTGTACGTCGGCTATCTGCGCAAGAAGCTCGGCGCCGACACCATCGCCACCGTCCGGGGCATGGGGTACCGCTTCAACCGCTGACTCGGCCTCAGGAGGCCTTGAAGGCTCCGGCCAGCCGCGCGGCCGGGAGCCGGTCGAGGACCGGTTCGAGCGCCTCGGCCAGCTCGTGGGGCAGCGGGCGGTTGGCGGCGGCGCGGTCGAGGCCGGCGTACAGGACCTTGACCACCTCGGTCGGCGTCCGGTCGGGCAGCTCGTACGGGTCCTCGTCGAGCTGGGGGAAGCCGTGGCCGTCGAAGGCGCGGTAGCCGGCGACCGCCTCGAACAAGGTGGCGCACAGCCCCCACACGTCGCTGGCCGGCCCGGGCGCGCCGTACCGCTCGGGGTCGGCCTGCTCGGGCGCCATGTAGGCGTCGGTGCCGACCTGCCGCGTGTCGGCGGCGTCGGCCACCGGCCGGGCGACCGAGAGGTCGATCAGCCGCGCGGGGGCGCCCATGATCACGTTGCTGGGCTTGACGTCGAGGTGCACCCAGCCCAGGTGGCGCAGGTAGTGCAGCGCACTGGCGACCTCGATCGCGAGCGGGAGGTACTGCTGCTCCTGGAGCGGGCCGTAGCGGCGCAGCAGCGTCGAGAGCCGCGGGCCGTCGACCTGCTCGAGCACGACGTGGGGGCGCGGCCCACCCGGCTCGTGCCGCAGGCCGCGCACCACGACCGGGTGGTTGACCGTCGCGAGCGCCTCGACCTCGCGGGTCAGCCCGCGCAGGGCGTGCTCGTCGCGGACCAGGTCGGGACGCACCAGCTTCACGACCACCGGGAGGTAGGTCAGCTCGTCGAAGGCCAGGTAGGCCTCGTAGGCCGACCCACCGCCGAGCCGACGGACGGCCGTCAGCTCGGCGGTGATCGCGTCACCCTCGGCGAAGCCCCAGGAGGACGGGTTCGGCACGACGTCAGCCCCGGGTGTTGTGGCGGGTGCCGTCGTTGGTGTGGTGCCGCGAGTGGTCCACGTTGCCGCTGCCCGGACCGTCGCTGGTCAGGTCGCGCACGCTGGCGTCGCGGCTGTGGTCGGTGTCGCCGCCGCGGGTCCGGGTCCCGGTGTTGGTGCCGGCGTCCGCACCCGTGTTGGTCCCGGTGTTCGTCCCGTTGTCCAACCCGGTGTCGTCATCGTCGTCGTCGTCGACCGTGGTGACCACGGCCTGGCTGTCGTCGTCGCGCTTGAACGCCTTGCTGTGGTGCCGGTCGTCGCGGCCCGAGTCGTCGGATCCCTGGTCGGCCAGCGCCAGCGGCGCCTGCCAGGCGATCAGCCCGGTGGTGACCAGGCTCGCGAGCCCGAGGGTCCCGGAGGTCATCAGCTTGTTCATCATCGTCTCCTCGTCATGGGAACTGCTGTCGCCAGGAGCCTCTCGGCGGGTGGTGAGGTGCGGATGAGCACCGCGTGAGAGACCTCTCACGCAGCGGACGCGCACTCCCCGTATCCTGTGCGCGCCCGCTCCCGAGCCACCCGAGCCCTCCCGGAGAACCGCGATCCCGCCCGCTCCCGCGACCGCTGTCGCACCTGCAGCCACCGCGCCGCCGTTCCTGGTGTGGGCGCGCGCCCTGGTGCTCGGCGCCGTGATGCTGGGCACCGGGACGGTCTCGCACGCGTCGGCGGGCGGCCGGATCCCCCACCCGGTCGCGCTGCTGGTCCTCACCGCGGCGCTCGTCGTGCTGGCCGGGCGGTTCCTGCTCGGGCCGGCGTCCACCCGCCGCATCGTGGTCCTCGTCGTCGCCGGACAGGGCCTGGCCCACACGGCGCTCTCGGCCCTCGCCGGCCACCGTGACGACGGAGGTACGGCGGCCCCACGGCACCTGTCCGTCCCCGCCACGAGCTTGCCGGTCGACGCCGACGGCCGGCGGGTCGGGTCGCTCCTCGACGCCTACACGTCCATGCCCGCGATGGCGGGCCACGACCGGCCCGGCGTACCCACCGCGCCGCTGACCCACCTGCTGCACCACCTGGCCGACCAGGGCCCCCTCATGCTGGCCGCCCACCTGGCCGCGGCCGTCGCCCTCGGCCTGCTCCTGGCCGTCGGCGAGCGCGCCCTGTGGGCGCTGCTGCACCTGGCGGCGGCCCGCGTCGTCGTGCTCGCCGCGGCCCGGCGCAGCGCGGCCGCGACCCTGGCGGTCCTGCGCGGCGCCGCGACCGCGCCCCGGCCCCGGCCTCGACGGGCCGGCTTCACCCCGATCCCCCGCCTGGACCGACCGGCGCTCTCGCACCGCGGCCCACCTGCGCTCCTCGCTTCCTGACCGTCGCTGAGTCCCACGGACCCGCCCCACGGCGCCGGTCCGGCGCACCCGCGCGCCCATCCCCAGACACCCCAGACACCCCAGACACCGGGAGAGAAGTACCCATGACGAACCCTGCTGCGCGCCGCCCCTGGACGCGCACCCTGATGCCCGCGCTGGCGCTCGCGCTCGCGTTGCCCCTGCTCACCGGCTGCGGTGAGGACGAGGCCCCCGCCGCGGCCGCGGAGGCCGGCGCCCTGACGATCGAGGACCCCTGGGTCCGGGCCACCACCGGCACCGAGGACCCGACCATGACGGCCGCGTTCCTGGTCATCGACAACGAGACCGAGGAGGACGTCACCCTCGAGAGCGCCACGTCCCCGGCGGCGCCGATGGTCCAGATCCACGAGATGGCCGAGGTGGACGGCGAGATGGTGATGCGCGAGGCCGAGGACGGCGTCCTGGTCCGCGCGGGCGGTGGCCAGCTGCTGCAGCCCGGCGGCTACCACCTGATGCTGATGGACCTCGAGGACGAGCTGGCCGCCGGCGCCGAGGTCGACCTCGCGCTGACCTTCTCCGACGGCACCACCCTGGAGGTCACCGCGCCGGTGAAGGAGTTCACCGAGGACGGCGGCCACTACCACGCGCCCGGCACCGGGGAGCACGAGCACTGATGGCCGGATCCGAGACATCCGCCCGGTCCGGATTCGGCCGGCGGCGGTTCCTCGGGTACGCCGGGTCAGCGGTCGCGGGTGCGGCCGCCGGCACGGCCGGCGGTGCCGCCTGGGGCGCCGGTCGGGACCGCCGCGACGACCCGACGCGGAGCGGACCGGGTGCGGAGCTCTCGCCGTACGGCGTCCACCAGCCGGGCGTCGCCGCGCCGACCCCGCCGGTGGTCGAGCTGGTCGCGCTCGACCTGCTGCCCGACGCCGACCGCGACGCTCTCGGGCGGCTGCTCCGGGCGTGGACCGGCGACGTCGAGGCGCTGACCACCGGGCGTCCGACCCCCGGCGACACCGAGCCGTGGCTGGCCGCGGCGCGCGCCGACCTGACGATCACCGTCGGGCTCGGCCCGGGCGCCCTGGCCGCCGGGCGGATCGAGCCGCCGCGCGGGTTCGAGCCGGTGCCACCGATGCGCCACGACCGGCTCGAGGAGCGTTGGTCGGGCGGGGACCTGGTGCTGGTCGTCGGCGGCCGCGAGGGGACGACGGTCGCGCACGCGGTGCGCCAGCTGGTCCGCGACGCCCGGCCGTTCGCCCGGGAGCGTTGGCGCCAGGCCGGGTTCTGGAACGGCGTCGACGCCGAGGGCCGGCCGATGACGGGGCGCAACCTGTTCGGGCAGGTCGACGGGACCGCCAACCCGGCGCCGGGCACCGGGACCTTCGACGAGACCGTGTGGCTGCGCGAGCCGCCGTGGACCGGCGGCAGCACGCTGGTCGTACGCCGGATCGCGATGGACCTGGACACCTGGGCGGAGCTCACCCGCGACCGCCAGGAGCGGGCCCTGGGCCGCAGCCTCGACGACGGCGCCCGGCTCGACGGCCCGGGTCCACACGCGCACGCCCGGCTCGCACACCCGATGGAGAACGCCGGGGCCCGGATCTTCCGCAAGGGCGCCAGCTACGCCACCGCGGAGGAGAGCGGCCTGCTGTTCTGCAGCTTCCAGGCCTCGGTCGCCGGGCAGTTCGTGCCGATCCAGCGGTCCCTGGACCGCGCGGACGCGCTCAACACCTGGACCACGGCGACCGGCTCGGCGGTGTTCGTGGTGCTGCCCGGGTTCGAGCGCGGCGACTGGCTGGGGTCGACGGTGCTGCGATGAGGGCGCGCGCTCAGCGCCGCCAGGCGGTGAGCCGCCGGGCCGGGGCGTCCGCCTGCGGCGACTGCGTCTGCTGCCAGACGCGCCGCCACTGGGCGACCTTCGGCCCGGTCGGGTCGGGAGTCGCCCCCGTCGCGGCCCGCCGCCGGGCCTCCCACCACGTGGAGGAGTCCTCGTCCAGCAGCGCGGCGACGGCGTCCTTGATCCGCGGTGCGAAGTCGCGCACGGTCTCGTCGGCCCCGGGCAGCAGCGGCTCGCCGAACCGGATGGTCAGCTGGCGCCGGCCGGCCGAGGGCCAGCCCTGCCCGCGCGGCATCGCGGCGAACGTCCCGCGGTGGGCGACCGGCACGACGGGGACGCCGTACTCCTTGGCGAGGAAGGCTGCCCCCATCCGGAACCGGCCGAGCCAGCCGTCGGTCGACCGGGTGCCCTCGGGGTAGATCACCAGGCTCCAGCCCTCGGCCAGCACCTCGCCCGGGGTCGCCGCCATCGTGCCGCCGCGGCGGTCGATCGGGAAGGTGTTGAACAGCAGCGAGGAGCCGACCGCGCGCCACCAGGTGTCGAAGAAGTAGTCCGCCGCGGCGGCCACCGCCGTACGCCGGCGCCACTCGTCGGGCAGCGAGAGCAGGATCAGCGGCGTGTCCAGGTGGGAGGCGTGGTTCGCGACGAAGATGACCGGACCGTCGACCCGTTCGAGCACGTCGAGGCCCTCGACGCGGGTGCGCACCTGGGAGCGGAACAGCGGCTCCAGCCCGACCTTCTGGGCGACCTCGCGGGCGGCCATCGCCGGGCGGCGGCGCGACCACTCGGTGCCGAACACCGTCGACCGGGCCGGGAGCACCCACTCCTCGGCCGAGCGGGGCACCTGGGGGCGCCGGCCCCAGCGCCAGCCCCGGGCGACGAGCCGGACGTCGTCGGCGGTCTCCTTGAGGAAGCTCATCGCGTCACCGGACGTCCGCGAGCAGGTGCGGCGGGTTGTGGAGGTAGGTGATCGACGGGCTGGTGCCGACCGTGCCGGACGCCATCTCGAGCGCGTCGGCCAGGGTCGACGCCGCGCGGAAGCCCAGCCGCGCGGCGACCCGGCGGTCGGCGCCGACCCAGATCACCTCGTCGAGGTGGTCCATCGCGTGCGCCGCCCAGTACCACATGTAGAACGGGTGCACGCCGTGGTACGCGTGCGAGGTCCGGTACAGGTGGATGAACCAGGGGTCCTGGGCGAACTGCTGCTCGTACTTCTCCCCCACGACCGCCGGATCCGTCGACTCCGCGAGCACCTCCTCGTAGAAGTCGACGTACGAGGGATGGTGCAGCTGGTTGAAGCCCTCGTTGAGCGGGTGGTACAGGATCACCGCGCCGCCCTTCCGGACGACCGGCTGGCCCCGGTAGGAGTTGAAGTAGTAGCCCAGGCCCATGCAGGTGGCGAGGATCGGGTTCATCGACGAGCTCACGTTGTAGGGGCCCAGGTAGGGCACCCCCATCACCAGCACGTCGGACTGGCCCTGCACCTCGACCAGGTGCTGCTGGTGCACCTTCTGCAGGGTCCGCTCGTGCACGGCCTCGACCTCGCCGGCGTTGACGCCGGTCAGCCCGTAGACCGACCGCAGGTCGTGGAACATCTTGTGCCGCATCCGCTGCGGCGCGACCGACAGGCCGCGCCGCACGCCGAGCATCGTCGCCTGGTCCTTCACCGACCACTCCCACTCGCGCTTCTGGAGGAAGTCGAAGGGCTTGGGGAAGACGTCGTTGTTCAGCGTGGTCTCGATCTGGAAGACCTTGACGTGCTCCTTGATCAGCCGGCCCATCCGCCATGCGGAGTGGTGCATCGCGGAGTGCTTGTGGTCCATGAACGAGCGCGAGTGGACCATGGTCTTGGCGTTGTGGTGGTGGCGCAGGGACCGGTACGACGCCAGCCCGATGCCCACCGACTTGTGGCCGCCGTCCATCGCGACCAGGTTCACGTTGACGTAGACGAGCAGGTCGGACTCCGCCGCCCGCCTGCTGATCTCGACGTCCTCACCCTTGTCGGTGGTGCCGAGGTGCGCCAGGTTGTCGCGGTCCTCGGCGTCGAAGTTGTAGAGCTGGCCCTGGGGGTAGAACGAGCGGAACACCCGCTCCCCCACGATGTGCTGCAGTTCGGCGGCGGTCATCCGGCGGTGCAACGCGTTGGCGGCGATCAGCTGCACGTCGTCGACGCCGGCCTCGGCGGCCATCGTGAGCACCTGTTCGATGATCCGGCCGCGGATGTCGGGCGCCCGCATCGTCGGCAGCGGCAGCGAGAGGTCGTCGAAGGCGATCGTCAGGCGCATGCCGGGCCGCAGCAGCGCCGGCAGCGGCTCGCTGTCGTGCGGGTGCAGCAGCGCCTCGCGGATCGCCTCCTCGACGTCCGGCACGGCCGGGATCGACTCGGGCGGGTAGACCACGCGGGTCCCGAGCGGGAAGCTCTCCAGCCGGAAGCCGAGGCCCTCGTGGACGACCAACGGCGGGGTGCGGTCGTCCACCTCGAGGACGAAACCTGGCCTGCTCAATGTGTGCTCCTCAGTGGGACGAGCGGGGGTCGAAGGCCACCTTGACCGTGCCGAGCCGGCCGGCCGAGTGGGCGTGGTCGAGCGCCTCGCGCCACCGGTGCAGCGGATAGCTGGCGACGCTCTTGGCAAGCTGCTGGACGGCGTCGGTGGCGACCAGCTCGGTCGCCCTCCCGAACGCGTCGTCGGAGCGGGACGAGGCGTAGGTGCCGACCACCTCGAGCTCGCGGAACCAGGCGGCGGACAGGTCGGCGGCGGCGGGCATGCCGGACAGCACCACCCGGCCCCCGGCCCGGGTGGCCTGGAGGGCACTCTCCAGCGACTGCTTGCTCCCGACCGCGTCGACGGCGACGTCGACGCCGCCGAGGAGGTACGGCGTGGAGAACTCCGGCTCGAGCTGGAAGGCGCCCGTGGAGCGGCGTACCCGCCGCAGCACCTCGCCCGGCGCGACGACCTCGGTCGCGCCCAGCTCGCGGGCCAGCTCGCGCTGGTGGGGGTGCTTGGCGACCACGATGATCTCGCCCGCCTCGGTGAGCTCGCGCAGCGCGAGCGTGGCGAACAGCCCGACCGACCCGGCCCCGCTGACCAGCACCCGGTCGCCGGCGGCGACCCCGGCGCGCAGCGCCGTGTGCACGGCGCAGGCCACCGGCTCGATCAGGATCGCCTGCTCGTCGGAGAAGCCCTCCGGGACCGGGTGGAGCTGGCTGCGGTGGGCGGCCAGCTGCTGGCCCCAGCCGCCGCCGGTGTCGTGGCAGAACCCGGTCTGCAGGCCGGGTGAGAGGTGCCCGACGGTGATCCGGGCGCACCGGTTGGTCGCGCCGGCCGCGCACGCCTCGCACGGCTCGACACCCCGCGCGGCGCAGCCCAGCACGGGGTCGACCACGACGCGGGTGCCGGCCGGCAGGTCCTCGCAGTCGTCCAGCAGCTCGGCGACCACCTCGTGCCCGGGCACGAACGGCAGCGACACGACCGCGGAGAAGTACAGGCTGGTGCGGCCCGAGAGCGCGCCCAGGTCGGAGCCGCAGATGCCGGAGAGCCGGGTGCGCAGCCGCGCCCAGCCGGGCCGCTCGACCCGCGGCTCGTCGATGGTGACCAGCCGCAGCGGCGCGGCGAAGCCGGACAGCACGCCGGGCATCCGGCCGCCGATCGCCTTGCCGGCCATGGTCCGCGAGACCGACCGGAACATCTCCAGCGCGAGCATCACGACAGGCTCCTCATGACCGGGGGCCGGCCGGGTTGAGGGTGCGGGTGCTGGAGGTCGAGCTGGCCCAGTCGACGATCGTCCACCGGTGCCTGCGCGCATGCCGGAACAGCGGCACGTCGGGCCGCACCGCCACCGGGCGGCCGACCGCCTCCAGCAGCGGGAGGTCGGAGTGCGAGTCCGCATATCCGTACGACGCAGCCAGGTCGAGCCCCCGGGCGGCGGCGTACTGCCGCATCCAGGCCGCGCGCGACTCCCCCACCAGCGGCGAGGCCGCGAGGTGGCCGGTGCACACCCCGCGGTCGTCCACGGCCAGCTCGGCGGCCTCGATGTGGTCGAACAGCGGCGCGAGCGGCCGGGTCAGCGGCCGGATCGCGCCGGTGATCAGCACCGTGTGGTGGCCGGCCGCCCGGTGCTCGCGGATCCGGCGCACGGCGTCCGGGGACAGGCGCGCCAGCACGTGGTCGGTCAGGTGGGCGTCCGCCACCGCCTCGAGGTCCGCCAGGCGGGCCCCGGCGTACTCGCGGTAGACGGCCCGCAGGAAGGCGCTGCGCTCGCGGCGCTCGGCGCGCACCAGGGCCGGCAGCCGACCCGCCACCCGGCCGATCTCGGTGAGCCGCTCGGAGCCGGACTGCTCGCGCAGCCGCAGCCACAGGTAGGTCTCGATCACGTTGGACGAGAGCAGGGTGCCGTCCATGTCGAAGAAGGCTGCACACACGGGGGGCTCCGCCCCCCGTGGACCCCCCGAAGGCGTGGAGGTCGCTTCGCTCCCCGTGCCTTCCGTTCCGACCGACCAGGCTCGCTCCGCTCGCCGTCGGTCGGGCTCCGCTGGCGCGGAGCGGGGTTCAAGTGGCTTGAGGCCGAGGTCGGCGTTGCGCTTGCGGGCCCGGCGGGCCTCGTCCATCCGCCGCACCGGCGCGGTGACCGCCGGGCAGTGCACCTCGCGCAGGTAGTGCGCCCAGTCGACGACGGCGGTGTCGAACGCGAACCGCTCGCGGTCCTCGGGCGACAGCGACGCGTAGAGCGCGACCGTGCGGGTGTCGGAGAACCGCAGCTCGGCCTGCGCGTACTCGTGGTAGAGGTCGAGGTAGCGGCGCAGGAACTCCAGGCGCCGGCCCTGCTGGTCCAGCTTGCGGGCCAGCTCGCGGGCCCGGTCGCTGCGCGGCGTCCGCCCGACCAGGTAGTCGGCGACCCGGTGCGCGCGCTCGCTGGTGCTCAGCAGCCGCTCGACCGACTGGGCGCCCGGGAAGCGCCAGTCCGGCAGCCGCGCGGCGCCGCGGTCGCCGGCGGCGAACGGGTGCTCGTCGAAGTAGGCGCGCACGTTGCCGTAGAGCTCGCGGAACGTGAGCGGGTTGCGGTCGCCGGACGAGACGTGGAAGTACGCCGGCGCGCCGACCTCGGGCGGGTGGGCGAGCACGGCGACGACCGCCGCCACGACGTGGTCGACCGGCACGATGTCGACGATGGTGTCCGCGGCCGCGGGGAACTCCGGCAGCTCGCCGCGCCCATAGGCGAGGATCAGCGGCTCGGCCATCTTGAAGCCCTCGATCCACCCGGGGTGCGGGGTGACGAGCGCCGATTCGATGATGCTGGGCCGGACGATCGAGACCCGGGCCGTGGCCGCGTGCGCCTCGACCACCCGCTCGCCGAGCGCCTTGGTGAACGTGTAGCAGTCGGTCCAGCCCAGGCTCCGGGCCCGCTCGGTGCCGACCCGCACCAGCTCGCGTTTGACCCACTCCTTGCGGGCGGCCTCGGTGGCGCTCGCCGCGGTGAGCATGCCGGCGCGGCTGTGCGCCTTCTCCGCCTTCCGGCGCTCCCGCTCGAGCACGAACGCGGTGCGGCTCTGGTGCTCGATCTGCCGGCGCTGCGCCAGCCCCCAGGCGAGCTCGGCCTCGAGGTCGACGTCGTGCTCGACCGGCCCCTCGGGGATCGACCCACGGCGCCGGCCGGCGACGTACGCCGTGGAGATGTGCACGTAGTGGACCCGCTGGTCGTCGGGTCGGTCCGGGCCGTCGACCTCCTGGATCCTGCGGATCAGGTCCCGGGTGCCGAGCACGTTGGTGCGGAACCCCTCGTCGACCGGCGGGTCGAAGGACACGTCGCCGGCGCAGTGCACCACCGCGTCCAGCCCGCCCGGCAGCGGGGGCACGTCGGCGAGGTCGCCCTCGAGCACGCCCACCCGGGCAGCCATCAGCTGCTCCACCCCGCCCGCGGCCTCGACGATCCCCGCGAAGATCGGCTTGCCGAGCAGCGCCGCCGTCCGGCTCGACGCGCTGGTCGAGCCCTTGGGCCGGACCAGCACCGTCACCCGTACACCGGGCACGTCGGAGAGCAGCAGGTGCAGCAACGCCTCGCCCACGAACCCGGTGACGCCGGTCAGCAGGACATGCCGTCCCGAGAGTCGTTCGGCCACCGATGCCACCGTCACGCGAGGGATTGTGCCCTGTCCGGCGAGTACCGGCGAGTAGCCGTGCGCTGGGGCGCGCCTGCGTCAGGGCCAGACGCGGCGGGCTCCGGCCCGTACCAGCAGCTCGGTGACCTCGCGGGTCTGCCAGCTCTTGGCGGTCGTGGCGCCCCAGCCGCGCAGCGCGGTGAGGGCGGCCTCGGCGAGCAGGTCGGTGTCCATGGTGACCGAGCGGATCTCGGCCACCGCTTGGTCGAGGGGGATGTTGAGCCGGACCAGCCGCTGGGCACAGCCATGGAGCCGCTGGATGGTCACCCGCGCCGCGTCCGCGTCGGGATCGAGCCGGTCCTCCAACGGCAGGACGACGGTGACGCACTCCACCTCCTCCGGCGTGGAGCTGCCGATGACCAGCTCG
This sequence comes from Nocardioides sp. JS614, assembly GCF_000015265.1. Taxonomy (NCBI): domain Bacteria; kingdom Bacillati; phylum Actinomycetota; class Actinomycetes; order Propionibacteriales; family Nocardioidaceae; genus Nocardioides; species Nocardioides sp. JS614. The sequence goes on along the minus strand of NC_008699.1, from coordinate 2,137,520 downwards.
GACAGCCGGCGGGCGTGCCTGGCGCCGACCACGAGCAGGTCGGCCTGCTGCCGGGCGCGCTCGAGCCACCTGTCGATCGCGTCGTCCTCGACGACCAGGCGGACGTCCACGCCCGGCCAGCGCGACCGCATGTCACGGACCAGGTCGCTGAGCAGCAGCCGCTCGAAGCCGAGCAGCGAGGGCCCGAGGCTGGCCTCCATGCGAGCCGTTGCGTCCATCAGGCTGATGTCGCGGGGGTGCAGGTCGGCCGGCGGGTCGGGCAGGCAGTGCACGACGGTCAGCGGGAGGCCGCGGCGGTCGGCCTGGCCCCACGCGTAGGCGAGGATCGACTGGGACTCCGGCGAGCCGTCGCAGAGCACGACCACGCCGACGCCGGGGCTGCGGCGCAGCCGCGGGACCACCACCGGGCAGCCGGCACGGTCGCGGACGAAGCCGAGCGCCGAGGACATCAGCGACTCGCGCTCGTGCGGCGCGGTCCGGGACCCCACGACCAGCATCGCCGCGTCCTCGGAGAGGTCGAGCAGCGCCTGGTGCGGGTCGGTCAGGCGGAGCACGTGGTGCACCTCGACCGCGGGCGCGACCCGGTCGACCTGGGCCTGCGCGGCGTCGAGGACCTCCCGCCCGGTCGCGGTGGTCGCGTCGATCACGTCGCGGAAGTCGATCGTCGAGAAGTCGACCCACGCGGACAGCGCCGCACCGACGCCGTGGACCAGCGTCAGCGGCGTCTCCTCGTGCACGGCCTCCTGGATCGCCCAGGCCAGCGCGTCCCTCGCGGCGGGGGTCTGGTCGACGCCCACGACGATGGTCCCGCCCGGGATCGTCTCGCTCTCCATGGCCGCCACCTCCTGCCGCGCTCGTCGTCGGTTCCTGACGAAGGTCCCTTCGGCGAGCAGAAGCCGGTCCTTAATCGTCGGGCCGACCGAGGCGAGGCCGTCTGGACCGGTTCGTCGGCAGGCGGTGCGCGAGCACCGGCCGGGCGAGCAGGGGTGGGCGCAGAGGGGATCGAACCCCCGACCACCTCCTTGTAAGGGAGGTGCTCTACCGCTGAGCTATACGCCCGTCACACTCACGGAGGGCCTCCGGAGCGGGGGACAGACTACGCAACGAGGCGGCCCGAGCTGAAACGGCCCGAGCCGGACGCGGAACGACCCCGAAATAGAGTTGAACCGCAGGCGTCTCGGGTCACCTGCGGTTCAACAAGTCCAACTGTAGAGGGGGCGCTCAAGCGATGTCGCTCGTTCCCGGCAATTCCGCAGCTTTTCAGTGACCCCGGTCTAGACCGGTGGCCCGGCCGGGTCAGAGGACCCCGGTGAGCTGCTTGAGGTGCTCGTCGAGGTCACGGCCCTCGGGCATCGCGTTGTGGACCGCCCACCGGACCCGGCCGTCCTTGTCGACGACGTACGACGAGCGCCGCGAGGAGCCCTTGGCCTCGTTGAACACGTCGTAGGCGCGAGACACCTCACCGTGCGGCCAGAAGTCCGAGAGGAGCGGGAAGTTGAGCCCGTCCTGGTCGGCGAACGCGCGCAGGGAGTAGACCGGGTCGCAGGAGATCGCGAGCACCTCGGTCTCGAAGGTGAGGAACTCGGCGAGCCGGTCGCGGATGCCGGCCATCTCGCCCGTGCACACCCCCGAGAACGCGTACGGGTAGAAGAACATCACCACCGCCTTGCGGCCCCGGAACGAGGAGAGCGTGACGTCCTGGCCGAACTGGTCGCGCAGCGTGAAGTCGGGGGCGGGACCGCCCAGCTCGAGTCCGGTCATGGTGCCATCCTCCCACCCGGGACGAACGGTCCCTCAGGCGGTGTCGAGGTCGCGCTTGAGCACCTTCCCGGTGGCGTTGCGGGGCAGCTCGTCGAGGAACACGACGTCGCGCGGGACCTTGTAGCGGGCCAGGTTCTCCTTCACCCAGTCCTTCAGCTCCTGCTCGGGCACGGCCCGGCTGACGACGACGAACGCGCGCAACCGCTTGCCGAAATCGGGGTCGTCCACGCCGACCGCGGCGACCTCGACGACCGCGTCGTGGCGCATCAGGCAGTCCTCGACCTCCTTGGGGAAGACGTTCTCGCCGCCGGACACGATCATCTCGTCGTCGCGGCCCTCGACGTGCAGCCGCCCGTCGGTGTCGAACCGCCCGACGTCGCCGGTCGACATCAGCCCGTCGACGACCTCCTTGTGCCCGCCGCCGGTGTAGCCCTCGAACAACAGCCCGTTGCCGACGAAGATCCGCCCGGTCTCCCCCTGCGGCAGCTCGCGGCCGTCGGGGTCGAGGATCTTGACGATCGTGGCGTACGGCGGCTTCCCGGCGGCCGACGGTGCCTCGCGCAGGTCGAGGGGCGTCGCGATGGACGCGTAGGCGACCTCGGTGGAGCCGTAGATGTTGTAGAGGTGGTCGCCGAAGTGGTCCATCCAGTCGGTGGCCAGATCCCCCGGCAGCGCCGAGCCCGACGACGCGACGACCTGCACCCGGGAGAGGTCGTACCGGGCGAGCGTCTCCTCGGGCAGCGCCATCATCCGCTGCAGCATCACCGGGATCACCACCAGTGAGTCGCACCGCTCGTCCTGGGTGGCGCGCAGGCAGGCCTCCGGGTCGAAGCGGCGGCGCAGCACGATCGTCGAGCCGAGCAGCATCGCCAGCGCCAGGTGCGCGAAACCCCAGGTGTGGAACAGCGGCGCGGCGATGTGGGTGCGCCAGCCGTAGCGCAGCGGCATCCGGGAGAGCAGCGACACGGCCGCGTCGATGCCGGCCTCGCTGCGCGGCGCCCCCTTGGGGGTGCCGGTGGTGCCCGAGGTCAGGATCACGATCCGGCCGTGCCGCCCGGTGGGCTCCAGGTCGGCGCCGGAGCGGCCGGCGATCAGGGACTCCAGGGTGGGGTCGGCAGAGTCGTCGGAGTCGGCGGAGTCGGTCCAGGCGAGGACCGACGTACCGACGTCGGCCTTGGCGAGCAGCCGGGTGAACTCCTCGTCGTGGACCACCAGGGCGGGCTGCTCACGCTCGAGCACCTCCACCAGCTGGGGGCCCGCGAACGCGGTGTTGAGGTACAAGATGTCCGCGCCGAGCTTGGCGGCGGCGATGCTCGCCTCGACGAAGCCGCGGTGGTTGCGGCACATCAGCGCCACGCTGTCGCCCTCGGAGACACCGAGCTCGGCGAAGGCCCGGGCGAGCGCGTTCGACCGGCGCTGCAGCTCGGCGAAGGTCAGCGAGCCGAGCTCGTCGATGATCGCGGTGCGCCGCGGGTCGAGCAGCGCCGCGGCCGTGAAGCCCCCGGCCGGGCCGGTCCCCCAGTCCTTGAGCGCCTTGGCCACCTTGGCGAGGGCGACGGGGTTGCGGGGTCGGATGACCCCGGCCTCGCCGAGGACCTTGAGGGTGGTGCCGGTCGCGGTGGCGCCGGCGCGGGCCTTCTGGAGCACAACCTGGAGCACGGAGTCACTTTCTCGCAGACGGACGGACCGGGACCACGCCCGAGACGACGACCGGTGCAACGACCGCGGCGCCCGAAGGTCCCGGGCACTGCGGTGTGACGCCGGGCCTGCGCCCGGCCTACGCCGGGGTCTTCGGCGCGATCAGCCGGGTCGCCGACCAGTCCTTGCTGACCGCGGCCGTCGTCGTCTGCGACAGCCCGGCGATCGGGGCGGCCTCCGCGATGTCGGCGGGGTCGACGGCGTTGGGGCGACCGACCTTCGGGGTCAGCAGCCAGATGGCGCCCCCGCCGACCAGGTCGGTCAGGGCGTCGACCAGCCCGTCGACCAGGTCACCGTCCTCGTCGCGCCACCAGAGCAGCACCGCGTCGACGACGTTGCCGTAGTCGCCGTCGACCATGTCGGCGTCGATGCGGTCCTCGATCGCGACGCGCAGCTCGTCGTCGGCATCGCTGTCCCAGCCCAGCTCCTGGACGACCATGCCGGGCTTCAGGCCCAGCCGGTCGGCCGGACCTGCAGCAGGTCCGTCTGTCTGGGTGGACCCGCCACCCGGGGTCGAGCTCAAGTGCTGCCTCCATGTCTCGCGTGGTGTCTCGCGTGGACGAACTGGGGAGTAGTCCACCGGAGAAGGCGGGGCCCGCGCAACCCGTCCCGCTCGAACCGCCCCCTACGACGGACCGCACCGTGGGTCTACCGGTGGGTAAATTCGCCGCCTCCCGGGCGCGTGCGACGATGGGCCCGTGACCGAAGACCCAACCCCTGCTTCTGGCCCCACCCCTGGCACGGACACCAAGCGGAGCGGCGCGATCCCGACCGTCATCCACGAAGGACTGCCGACCCAGCTGCCCGACACCGACCCGGACGAGACCACCGACTGGATCGACTCCTTCGACTCACTCGTCGGGGAACGCGGCCGCGAACGTGCCCGCTACGTCATGCTGCGCCTCCTCGAACGTGCGCGGGAGATGCAGGTGGGCGTGCCCGCCCTGCGGAGCACCGACTACATCAACACCATCCCGCCCGAGCGTGAGCCGTGGTTCCCCGGGGACGAGGAGACCGAGCGTCGGATCCGCGCGTTCATCCGCTGGAACGCCGCGGTCATGGTGTCGAGCGCCAACCGCAAGGGCCTCGAGGTCGGTGGTCACATCGCCACCTACCAGTCCTCCGCGAGCCTCTACGAGGTCGGCTTCAACCACTTCTTCCGCGGCAAGGACCACCCCGGTGGCGGCGACCAGGTCTTCATCCAGGGCCACGCCTCCCCCGGCATCTACGCTCGCGCGTTCCTCGAGGGCCGGCTGACCGAGACCCAGCTCTCCCGGTTCCGCCAGGAGGTCCAGCACGGCCCGCACGCCGGCCTCTCGTCGTACCCCCACCCGCGCCTGATGCCGGAGTTCTGGGAGTTCCCGACGGTGTCGATGGGGCTGACCTCGCTCAACTCGATCTACCAGGCACGGTTCAACCGCTACCTGCACAACCGCGGCATCAAGGACACCGCCCAGCAGCGCGTGTGGGCGTTCCTCGGCGACGGCGAGATGGGCGAGCCGGAGTCGCTCGGCGCGATCCGGGTCGCCGCCCGCGAGGAGCTGGACAACCTGGTCTGGGTCGTGAACTGCAACCTGCAGCAGCTCGACGGACCGGTGACCGGCAACGGCAAGATCATCCAGGAGCTCGAGGCCAACTTCCGGGGCGCCGGCTGGAACGTGATCAAGGTCGTGTGGGGCCGCGAGTGGGACCAGCTGCTGGCCCGCGACGTCGACGGCGTCCTGGTCAACCGGATGAACTCCACGCCGGACGGCGCGTTCCAGACCTACTCGGTCGAGTCCGGCGAGTACGTCCGCGAGAGCTTCTTCGGGGCCGACCCGCGGCTGCGCAAGATGGTCGAGCACATGAGCGACGACCAGATCCGCAAGCTGCCGCGCGGTGGCCACGACTACCGCAAGGTGTACGCCGCCTTCGACGCGGCCACCAAGCACGTCGGCCAGCCGACCGTGATCCTGGCCAAGACCGTCAAGGGCTGGACGATCGACGCGCTGGAGGGCCGCAACGCGACCCACCAGATGAAGAAGCTGACCCAGGACGACCTGAAGAAGTTCCGGGACCGGCTCTACCTCCCGATCTCCGACCGCGACCTGGAGCGCACCTACGAGGAGACCGGCGCCGCACCGTTCTTCCACCCCGGCATGGAGTCCCCCGAGATCGAGTACATGCTCGAGCGTCGCCGCCAGCTCGGCGGGTCGATCCCCCAGCGGGTCCAGCGCGCCAAGCCGCTCCAGCTGCCGGGCGACGCGATGTACGCCGACCTCAAGCAGGGCTCGGGCAAGCACGCCATCGCCTCCACGATGGCGCTGGTGCGGCTGCTCAAGGACTGGATGAAGGACCCCGAGATCGGCAAGCGGATCGTGCCGATCGCCCCGGACGAGTACCGCACGTTCGGCATGGACTCGATGTTCCCGAGCGCGAAGGTGTACAACCCGGGCGGCCAGCAGTACGAGTCGGTCGACCGGAAACTGTTGCTCTCCTACAAGGAGTCCGCCCAGGGGCAGCTGCTCCACGAGGGCATCTCGGAGGCCGGTGGCGTCGCGTCCGCGACCGCCGCGGGCTCGGCGTACTCCACGCACGGCGAGCACATGATCCCGTTCTTCATCTTCTACTCGATGTTCGGGTTCCAGCGCACCGGCGACTCGATCTGGGCGATGAGCGACCAGCTCGCCCGCGGCTTCCTGATCGGCGCCACCGCCGGCCGGACCACGCTGACCGGCGAGGGCCTGCAGCACGCCGACGGCCACTCGCCGCTGCTCGCGGCGTCCAACCCGGCGGTCGTGCACTACGACCCGGCGTTCGCCTACGAGATCAGCCACGTGATGCGCTCCGGCCTGGAGCGGATGTACGGCCCGGACGCCGAGGACGTGATCTTCTACATCACCGTCTACAACGAGCCGGTGCAGCAGCCGGCCGAGCCCGAGGACGTCGACGTCGAGGGCATCCTCAAGGGCATCCACCACGTCTCCTCCGCGGACGGCGAGGGACCGCGGGCACAGCTGCTCGCCTCCGGTGTCGGGTTCCCGTGGATCAAGGAGGCCCAGCAGATCCTGGCCGACGAGTGGGGCGTGCGCGCCGACACCTGGTCGGTCACCTCGTGGAACGAGCTGGCCCGGGACGGGGCGGCCGCCGAGGAGTGGAACCTGCTGCACCCGGGCGAGACCCCGCGCACGGCGTACGTCACGGACAAGCTGGCCGGCGCGTCCGGTCCGGTCGTGGCGGTCTCGGACTACATGCGCGCGGTGCCGCTGCAGATCGCCCGCTGGGTCCCGGCCGACTACCGCGTGCTCGGCGCCGACGGCTACGGCTTCGCCGACACCCGGCCCGCCGCCCGCCGGTTCTTCCACATCGACGCCCAGTCGGTGGTCGTGCAGACCCTGCAGGCCCTCGCCGACGCCGGCCAGATCGACCGCTCGAAGGTCGAGGAGGCGTTCGCGAAGTACCGCATCGACGACCCCACCGCGGTCGCCGGCGTCAAGCAGGAAGGTGGCGACGCCTGATCGCTCCGCGTTGGCGGTTTCCCCGGTTCACCGGGGAAGTTGGAACTTCTGGCCCGAAACTTCGGCCCAACAGTTCCGGTTTCCCCGGGTAACCGGGGAAACCGCCGCCGCGCCTACGCCGTGTCGGAGGAGACCGAGCGCAGGCGCGGGGCGGTGCCGCCGGAGCGGAGCAGGGAGCGGAACCGGGCGCGGGAGTACTTGGCCGGCTCGGTGGAGCGGATGAAGTCCTGCACGATCCGGGCGAAGCGGTGCGGGTGGTCCTTGTGCGGGAAGTGGCCGGCGTCCGGGATCACCTCGACGCGGGCATTCGGGGCCAGGGCGGCGGCGGTGTTCGCGTGCCGCACCGGGATGACCCGGTCGTCGCGGCCCCAGACGACCCACATCGGCATCTCCTCGGTGAGGTAGGCCCGGTCCGTCATCGTCACGATCTGGCCGCGCCAGTCGACGACGGCCCGCACGACGTGCCGGATCGCGTGCCGGGCCTGCGGGTCCTTGAACGTGTCGTAGATGTCGGCGACCTCGTCCAGGTCGCGGGTCAGCCTCCACGGGCCCTTGGCCACCGTGCGCAGGCCCGCCATGCCGAGGTGGCGTACGCCGGGCAAGGTCAGCAAGCCCATCACCTGGTGGAAGCCCGGGGTGCTGATCGCGCGGATGCCGGGCGACACCTCGGGCCCGAGACCTCCGGAGGCGACCAGCATCAGCCGCTCGGTGCGCTCGGGGTACTGGTAGGCGAACTGCATCGCGACCCCGCCGCCGAAGCTGTGCCCGATCACGGTCACCTTGTCGATGCCGAGCACGGTCAGCAGGTCCCGCATGCCGTTGGCGTAGCCGCCGAGCGTGTAGTCGGCTCGGGGCTTGTCGGACCGGCCGTGGCCGAGCAGGTCCGGGGCGATCACCGTGTAGCGGCGGCTGAGCGCCTCGATGACCGGCTCCCACGTCGTGTGGTCGCAGCCCAGCCCGTGCAGCAGCAGGACGACCGGGCCGCTGCCGGCCTTCACGTAGGCGCGCCGGTAGCCGTGGATGGTCACGAACTCGACGTCGTACCGCTTGCTCACCACGGCGCCTCCCCACGCGGGCCCATGTGGACGTAGGCCGCGATTCAACCACGCCGATCGCCGCCGCGGGAGCCGGATCGCCTTGATTTACCGGGGTTTTACGTCCGTCGGAGCACTCCACTAGCCTCGGACGGTGAATCCAGGGCAGGGCGCCGGCCCGCACCGCCGGGCCGCCGACGCGCTCCAGCGCGCGACCGGGGCGCTGAGCACCGCCGCCATGGCCCGCATGGAGCAGGACATGCCATGGTTCCGCGACCTGAGCGCCGAGGACCGCTCCTGGGTCGGCATGATCGTCCAGGCCGGTATCCGCGGCTTCGTCGACTGGTACCGCCAGGCCGTGGACCAGCCCGCGCCCGGCTCCACCGAGATGGTCGCCTCCGTCTTCGGCGCCGCCCCGCGCGCCCTCGCGGGCGTGATCAACCTCCAGCAGACCGTCGACCTGGTGCGGCTCTCGATCGAGGTCGTGGAGTCGAACGTCGAGCAGCTGCTCGACCCGGCCGACGCGGCCGACGTGCGGGCGGCGGTGCTCCGCTACGCCCGCGAGGTGGCCTTCGCGACCGCCGAGGTCTACGCGCGGGCCGCGGAGGTGCGCGGCGCCTGGGACGCCCGGCTGGAGGCCCTGGTCGTCGACGCCGTGCTCCGTTCGGAGGCCGACGAGGCGCTGCTCTCCCGCGCCAGCGCCCTGGGCTGGGCGGCCCGCGGGGACGTGGCGGTGGTCCTCGGCAGCGTGCCCGGTGCGCGCAGCGAGTCCGACACGTTCGACGAGGTACGCCGGGTGGCCCGGGCGGCCGGGATGGACGCCCTGTGCGCGGTGCAGGGTGACCGGCTGGTCGTCCTGCTCGGCGGCGTCGGCGAGCCGCGGGCGGCCGCCGAGGCGGTCAGCGACCTGTTCGGCGAGGGGCCCGTGGTCGTCGGCCCGGTCGCGGCCGACCTCGCGCAGGCCCACGTCTCGGCCCGGGCGGCCCTGTCCGCCCACCGCGCCGCGCCCGGCTGGCCCGAGGCGCCGCGTCCGGTGCGCAGCGCCGACCTGCTCCCCGAACGGGTGCTCGCCGGCGACGGCCACGCGCGCCGGCACCTGGTCGACGAGGTGTACCTGCCGTTGGTCCGGGCCCGCGGCACCCTGATCGAGACCATCGGCGCCTACTACCAGCACGGCTCCTCGATCGAGGCCACCGCGCGCGCCCTGTTCGTCCACCCGAACACGGTGCGCTACCGGCTGCGCCAGGTCGCCGAGCTCACCGGCCTCGCCCCCGGCCGGGCGCGGGACGCCTTCACCCTGGAGATCGCCCTCGTGCTCGGCCGCCAGTCCGGCCGCAGCGCCCGCACACCTGAGGCGTCTTTGTAGGAACCCCACAAAGGATCGCCGACCGATTGGTGCGGGCCGGAGGCCAGGTCGGCCCCAGCTTCCCGGCACAGTGGACGGGTGCTCGTCATCGTCGCTCCCGGCCAGGGTGCCCAGTCCCCCGGCTTCCTCCGGCCGTGGCTCGAGGACCCGACGTTCGCCTCCCGGTTCGCCTGGCTCTCGACCGTCGCGGGCCTCGACCTGGCCCACTACGGCACCGAGGCCGACGCGGAGACGATCCGCGCGACCGAGATCGCCCAGCCGCTGCTCGTCGCGACCGGCCTCGTGGCGGCCCTGGAGCTGTTCCCGAGCCCGGCCGACGCCTTCGAGCAGGTCGGCGCCGTTGCGGGCCACAGCGTGGGCGAGATCGCGGCGGCGGCGGGCGCCCGGGTGATCACCGCCGAGCAGGCCATGGTCCTGGTCCGCGAACGCGGCAACGCGATGGCGCGGGCGGCCGCGGCGACCCCGACCGGCATGACCGCCGTCCTTGGTGGCGACCGGGACGAGGTCCTCGCGGCCCTGGCCGAGCACGGCCTGACCCCGGCGAACGACAACGCTGCCGGCCAGCTGGTCGCCGCCGGCACCCTCGAGCAGCTCGAGGCCCTCGCCGCGCACCCGCCGGCGAAGGCCCGGTTGATGCCGCTGAGCGTCGCCGGCGCCTTCCACACCCACCACATGGAGCCCGCGGTCGGCCACCTGGCCGCGCTGGCCCGCTCGGTCTCGGTGCACGACCCGCGCACCCGGGTGATCTCCAACCGCGACGGCCGGGTCGTCCACGACGGCCGCGACGTGCTGGCCCGGATCGTCGGCCAGATCGCCAGCCCGGTGCGTTGGGACCTGTGCCTGGAGACCATGGAGGACCTCGGCGTGACCGGCATCCTCGAGATGCCGCCGGCCGGGACGCTGACCGGGATCGCACGGCGCCGATTTTCGGGGAGTGCCCTGCGCGGGGTCGAGACGTTCGCGCTCAAGACTCCTGACCAGCTCGACGACGCCCGCGCGTTCTGCGCCAAGCACGGCGAGTCCTCCGGCCTCGGCATCAGCCCGACCTGGCGGATGGTGGTCTCACCCGCCAAGGGCACCTTCCACCAGGACGGCGCCGCCGCCGGCACCGACGTGCTCGTGCCGGGCGCGGCCATCGGCGAGGTCGCCAGCCTGCGCGACCGCAGCCGGATCACCGCGGCGCACGGCGGCACCGTCGTCGAGTGGCTCGTCGAGGACGGCGACCTGGTCTCGCCGGGCCAACCACTGCTGCGTCTGCACCCCGAGGGAGGAGCCTGATGGCCACGATCATCGAGCAGGCCGAGGGGGCCCGGCACGCCGGGATCCTCGGCGTCGGCTCCTACCGGCCGTCCCGGGTGATCCCCAACGCCGACGTCGTCGAGGCGATCGACTCCAGCGACGAGTGGATCCAGCAGCGCTCCGGCATCAAGCAGCGCCGCTGGGCGACGCCCGAGGAGACCGTGCAGGTGATGTCGGTCGCGGCCGCGCGCAAGGCGCTCGAGCGCGCCTCGGTCGACCCCCGGCAGATCGACTGCGTGATCGTCGCGACCGTCACCCACATGATCCAGACGCCGGCCATCGCGACCGCGATCGCCTACGAGCTCGGCACCGACCAGGCCGCCGCGTTCGACATCTCCGCCGCGTGCGCGGGCTTCTGCCACGGGGTCGCGATGGCGGCCGACATGATCCGTGGCGGCAGCGCCGGGCACGTGCTCGTGATCGGCGTCGAGCGGCTCTCCGACCTCACCGACGTCGGCGACCGCGGCACCGCCTTCATCTTCGCCGACGGCGCCGGCGCCGCGGTGGTCGGCCCCACCGACGCCCCCGGCATCGGCCCGGTCGTCTGGGGCTCGGACGGCGAGCAGTTCGAGCTGATCCGCCAGCGCGAGGACTGGCGCGACGTCGTGGCCAGCGAGCGCCCCGAGATGCCGCACCTGGTCATGCAGGGCAACGCGGTGTTCCGCTGGGCGTCGTACTCGATGGCGAAGATCGGCCAGCTCGCGCTCGACCGTGCCGGCATCGGCATCGACGACCTCGACGTGTTCGTCCCCCACCAGGCCAACATGCGGATCACCGACGCCATGGCGCGGGCCATGAAGCTGCCCGAGCGGGTCAAGATCGCCCGCGACATCGCCGAGCAGGGCAACACCTCGGCCGCCTCCATCCCGCTCGCCCTCGACCGGATGATCGAGGAGGGCGAGGCGCGCAGCGGCGACAAGGCCCTCCTGATCGCCTTCGGTGCCGGCCTCGCGTACGCCGCGCAGGTCGTCATCGTCCCGTAGTTCCCAGCAACCCAACCGAAAGGCAGTACCCCGATGGCAACGACCGAAGAGATCCGCGCCGACCTCGCTGACATCGTCAACGAGGTCGCCGGCATCGACGCCGACGACGTCCAGCTCGACAAGTCCTTCGTCGACGACCTGGACGTGGACTCGTTGTCCATGGTCGAGGTGGTCGTCGCGGCCGAGGAGAAGTTCGGCGTGTCGATCCCCGACGACGAGGTCAAGAACCTCAAGACCGTCGGCGACGCCGTCGCGTTCATCGAGCGCGCCCAGGCCTGAGGCCGCCCGGAACTCAAGGAGCAGCATGTCGAAGCGAGTCGTCGTCACCGGCCTCGGGACCACCTCCCCCGTGGGCGGTGACGTGCCCAGCACCTGGGACGCGCTGGTCAACGGACGCTCGGGCGTCCGGTTCCTGACCGACGACTGGGCCGAGCAGATGCCGGTCAAGATCGCCGGCCGGATCGCCGTCGAGCCCACCGAGATCCTCGAACGGGTCAAGGCGCGTCGGCTGGACCGGTCCTCGCAGTTCGCGATGGTGGCCGCCATGGAGGCCTGGAAGGACGCCGGTCTCGAGGGCTCGGACGTCGACCGGGACCGGCTCGGCGTCGCCATGGCCTCCGGCATCGGCGGCGTCACGACGCTCCTCGACAACTACGACGCGCTGCGGGAGAAGGGGCCGCGCCGGGTCTCGCCGCTCGCGGTCCCGATGCTGATGCCCAACGCGCCGGCAGCGCAGCTGAGCCTGTACGTCGGAGCGCGCGCGGCGGTCAACACGCCGGTCTCGGCGTGCGCCTCCGGCAACGAGGCGATCTCGTTGGCGGTCGACCAGATCCGGCTCGGCCGGGCCGACGTCGTGCTCGCGGGCGGCACCGAGGCGGCGATCCACCCGCTGCCGATGGCGGCCTTCGCGAACATGATGGCGCTCTCGAAGACCGCCAGCGGCCCCGACGGCGGCGACCCGACCGCCGTGTCGCGGCCGTGGGACGTCGCCCGCGACGGCTTCGTGCTCGGGGAGGGCGCCGGCGTCCTGGTCCTCGAGTCCGAGGAGCACGCCCGCGCCCGGGGCGCCCGGATCTACGCCACGGTGCTCGGGGCCGGCATCACCGCGGACTCCCACGACATCGCCCAGCCCGACCCGGAGGGCCGCGGCGGCTCCCGCGCGATCCTGCGGGCGCTCGCAGAGGCCGACATCAGCCCGGGCGACATCGCGCACGTCAACGCGCACGCCACGTCGACCCCGCAGGGCGACATCGCCGAGGGCCTGATGCTGCACGCGACGCTCGGCGCGCACGCGACCGACGTCGTCGTGACCAGCACCAAGTCGATGACCGGCCACCTGCTCGGCGGCGCCGGCGCACTGGAGGCGATCGCGACCGTGCTGGCGCTCCACCACCGGGTCGCCCCGCCGACGATCAACCTGGACAACCAGGACCCGCAGGTCGAGCTGGACATCGCCACCAAGGCCCGCGACCTGCCGCTCGGCGACATCGCCGCGCTCAACAACTCCTTCGGGTTCGGCGGCGCCAACGTCGCGGTCGCGTTCGGGTCCGTCTGAGCCGCCCCGAAAGGACACGGACCACTGTGACTGCCACTGCCACCAAGCCGGCGAAGCTCCCCCGCGAGGAGGACCCGCGCAACCCGGTGCACCGGCTCACGGCCCTCCTCGACGAGGGCACGCTGGAGCTGATCACCCCCGACGACGACTCGGGGATGCTCGCCGCCGTCGGCCAGGTCGACGGCACCCGGGTGGTGGCGTTCTGCTCGGACGCCACGGTGATGGGCGGCGCGATGGGCGACCTCGGCTGCCGCGTGGTCGTCGACGCCTACCACCGGGCGATGACCGACCGGATCCCGGTCATCGGCCTATGGCACTCCGGCGGCGCCCGGCTCGCCGAGGGCGTGCTCTCCCTGCACGCGGTCGGCCGGATCTTCCAGGTGATGACCCAGGCCTCCGGACGGATCCCGCAGATCTCGGTGGTGCTCGGTCCGGCCGCCGGCGGCGCGGCGTACGGCCCGGCCCTCACCGACGTCGTCATCCTCGGCCCCGAGGGCCGGATCTTCGTGACCGGGCCCGACGTGGTCCGATCCGTGACCGGTGAGGACGTCGACATGCTGCGGCTCGGGGGTCCCGAGCCCCACGGCCGGCGCTCCGGAGTGGTCCACATCCTCGCGGACACCGAGCGCGACGCACTCGACCGCGCCCGCGACGTCGCCGGGCTGCTCGGCTCGCAGGGCTCGCTGGTCGTCGAGGACGTCGAGGACCGCGACCTGGCCGCGCTGCTCCCGGAGTCGAAGAAGCGCGCGTACGACGTGCACCCCCTGGTCGAGTCGATCCTCGACGAGGGCACCGCCCAGGAGCTGCACGCCAGGTGGGCACCCAACATCGTGACCGCACTCGGCCGGCTCGGTGGCCGCACCGTCGGCGTGGTCGCGAACAACCCGCTGCGGCTGGGCGGCTGCCTCGACTCGCTCTCCGCCGAGAAGGCCTCCCGCTTCGTGCGGATGTGCGACGCGTTCGGCGTCCCGCTCGTGGTGGTCGTCGACGTGCCCGGCTACCTGCCCGGGGTCGGGCAGGAGTGGGACGGCGTGGTCCGCCGCGGCGCGAAGCTCCTGCACGCGTTCGGAGAGTGCGTGGTCCCCCGGGTCACCCTGGTGACCCGCAAGACCTACGGCGGCGCGTACATCGCGATGAACGCCCGCTCCCTGGGCGCGACGAAGGTCTTCGCGTGGCCCGGCGCAGAGGTGGCCGTGATGGGCGCGGTCGCGGCGATCCGGATCCTGCACCGGCGCCGGCTGGCCGAGGTCGCCCCGGACATCCGTCCCCAGGTCGAGGCCGAGCTGGCGGCCGAGCACGAGCGGATCGCCGGCGGGGTCGACAAGGCGGTCGAGATCGGCGTGGTCGACGAGGTCGTCGAGCCGGCCGTGACCCGGAGCGCCCTCGCCCGGGCGATCGACGACGCCGTGCAGGCCGACGGCGTCCGCCGCGGCGCCCACGGGAACATCCCGCTCTGAGCGCCCGTACGCCGGCGTAACGGCTCGGCGGCTGGTGCGTTGGACCAGGCATGACGCCCGTCACACGCCTGAGCTCCGTTCTCGCCGCGGCCGCGCTGGCCGCGGGCGTGCTCCCGGCCGTCCCTGCGCTGGCCGCGGAGCCCTCCGACCCCGTCTCGGGGCTGGTCGGCGGGCTGCTCGGCCAGCCGCAGCACCACGAGCGCCGCGACCGGGCCGACTACGGACATACCAGCGCGAAGGACGGGGTCCTGCGCCGCGGCTGCCACGACTACGCCTACCGCTACGTGATCACCACGCCGAGCAACGACTGGACCCTCGAGACGTTCCTCGACGACCGCACCGGCGAGACCATCGCCTCCGGGACGTTCTTCTCCGACTCCGACCCGGCCCGCAACCGGACGCACTTCCGGTTCTGCCGCTACGGGACCTACGCCGGCAAGTTCAAGATCCGGGCCAAGGTGCACTGGTACGGCGGCGCCGGGGAGGACCACAAGGTCTGGCTGGCGCCCTCCTACTTCCGGCTGCGCCGACCCTGACCTCAGACGACCTGGTGCAGCCAGCGCACCGGGGCCCCGTCGCCGGCGTGGCGGAAGGTCTCCAGCTCGTCGTCCCACGGCCGGCCGAGCAGCTTGTCGATCTCGCCGAGCAGGGTGGTGTCACCCAGAGCGGCCTTGACGACCGCGGCCTTGAGCCGGTCCTCGGGGATCATGATGTCGCCGTGCAGGCCGGTCACGGCGTGGAAGACGCCGAGCTCGGGGGTGAAGGAGTAGCGGGCCCCCTCGGAGCCGGCGGTGGGCTCCTCGGTGATCTCGAAGCGCAGGTGGTTCCAGCCGCGCAGCGCGGAGGCGACCGAGGCCGCAGCGCCGACCTGACCGGTCCAGGACAACTCGGCGCGGTAGGTGCCCGGCTGCGCCGGCTGCGGCGTCCAGTCCAGGCTCACGGGCACGCCGAGGACTCCGCTGACGGCCCACTCGATGTGCGGGCACAGCGCGGAGGGCGCCGAGTGGACGTACAGGACGCCTCGCGTCGCGGCGCGGGGGGCAGTGCGTGCGGTCACCGTGACCTCCTTCATCTCCGGCGCGAGATGCGCCTTCCCCAGCGAGCTCGCGGAGATGGACGAGGTGAGAGTGACAGCGGTGTAGTTGTGGCCACCATTGTGACCCATGAGGCGTTCCAGCGCCAGTCTCAGCGCTTGCGGGCCGTGCCGGTGCGTCGGGCCCGCCGCGGGCCCAGGTCGAGCAGGGTGTCGATCACGTCCTCGGCGATACCGAGACCGCCGAGGTGGCTCTCGCCGTCGATCGCGGTGATCCTCGCATCCGGCAGCCGGTCGACGACGTGCTGGCCGTGCCGGAACGGCACGATGTGGTCGGCGTCGCCGTGCCACCAGCGCACCGGGACCCGGACGTCGGCGGCCTCGAAGCCCCAGGCCCTCGTGAACAGGATCAGGTCGGCGAGCGGCGCCGTGGTCTGGAACCGGCTGCCGTTGAGCAGGTCGTCGAGGAACATCGCCTTGAACTCCGGCCGGGAGAGCAGGTTCTTGTCCCCCGGCGGCTGCAGTGCCGCGTAGAGGTCGAGAGCCGGGCCCGCGAGTGGCTTGATCACCCGGATCGCCTGCGTGATCGTCACGCCGAGCGGCACCCGCGCCACCGTGAGCAGCGGGGCGAGCCGAACGGCGAGCTGGATCGGGCCGTCGGCGACGGCGTCCGGTCCCCGGGTCGGGGCGACCCCACCGAGGATGCCGATCCCGTGGACCCGGTCGGGCAGGGCCGCGCCGGCCGCGAGCGCGTACGGCGCGCCTCCGGACAGCCCGATCAGCCGGACCGTGTCGATCGCGAGCGTCTCGAGGAACAGCTCGAGGTCCTGGGTCCAGTCCAGGACGTTCGGGTACAGGTGTGGTGTCGAGGAGCCGATGCCGGGCCGGTCGATGCCGATGATCCGGACGCCGCGCCGGTCGGCGTA
This sequence comes from Nocardioides sp. JS614, assembly GCF_000015265.1. Lineage (NCBI taxonomy): Bacteria > Bacillati > Actinomycetota > Actinomycetes > Propionibacteriales > Nocardioidaceae > Nocardioides > Nocardioides sp. JS614. Next base: position 2,120,911 of record NC_008699.1, on the reverse strand, counting down.
CGCGCGCGCCTCGAGCGGAATCTGACGGCGGGCGCCCGGAGTGCCGTGCATCCAGATGATGGCCGGCCCGTGCCGCGGGCCGTACTCGGCGAAGCTCAGCCGGCGGTCGTCGCGGACCGCGACGGTGCCCTCGAGTGCCGGTCTCCTGACGTTCCCCACGCGCAGGAGTCTCGCACGTCACTGCGCCAGGCGGACCGCACCCGGGTCGACGATGTTGGCGACCTCGCGCAGCGCGCCGAGCAGCTGGCCGTCGCCGACGACCATCGGACCCTCCACCACGTCCAGGACGACCGCTGTGACGTTGTCGCGGCCGCCGGCATCGAGCGCCGCGCGGGTGAGCACCGCGGCGGCGGAGTGCGGGTCCGCGACCGCGAGCAGCTCCCCGATGACCGGCTCCGGAACCAGGTCCGAGAGCCCGTCGCTGCACAGCAGCAGCCGATCGCCGGGCTGCACCGCGAGCGGCAGCAGGTCGACACCGTCGTGCACGGGGTCGCCGTCGAGCGAGCGCAGCACGACGTTGCGCCACGGGTGCCGGATCACCTCCTCGGGCCGCAGCTCGCCCTGCGACACCAGCCGCTGCACATAGGTGTGGTCGGTGGTGAGCCGGGTGAGCTCGCCCCCACGGAGCACGTAGGCCCGCGAGTCGCCGATGTGGGCGAGCACCGCCCGCCGGCCGTCGCAGACGACCGCGGTGAGGGTGGTGGCCATGCCGAGCCGGGTCAGGTCGCCCTGGACGCCCCGGCGGATGTTGGCGCGAGCCGCCTCCAAGCCGTCGAGGAGCAGCTCCTCCGGCTGCTCGCCCGGCCGCCCGAGCACGGTCGCCGCCACGGCGTACGCCGCGGTCGCGGACGCGACCTCCCCGGCCGCGGCACCACCGACTCCGTCGGCGACGACGGCCACGTAGGGTCCGACGAAGGCGGAGTCCTCGTTCTGAGGGCGCACCAGCCCCACGTCACTGACGCCGGCACCCGAGAATCGCAGCATCGTGCAGGTCCTCCTCGCGAAGTGCGGAGAGTCTAACCGAGCTTCCGCTCGAGGGCCTCGGCGCGCGCGTCGGCGTCGGTCAGCTCCTCGCTGTCGATGGCGTGCGTCCGGTGGAACCACGCGAGGGCGTCCTGGTCCCGCCCGGCGGCCTCGAGTGCGTCCGCGTAGGCGTAGCGCAGGCGGACCACCCAGGGCGCCCGGCTCTTCGACGCCAGCGGCGCCAGCTCCAACGTGCGCAGGGCGGCGTCGACCTGGCCCAGGTCGCGGCGGGCACCGGCCCCGACGATCGTCATCTCGGCCTTGGCCTCGGCCGCGAAGTTGGCCACCGAGGGGCTCTTCGCGAGCTTGAGCGCCTCCTGCGGCCGACCGAGGGCGCGGTGGCAGTCGGCCATGATGGGCAGGTAGGCGGTGGCGCCGTTCATCCGCTTCGCCGCGCGCAGCTCGGCGAGCGCCTCGGCGTAGTGTCCGGCGGCGTACGCCGCCTCGCCGGTCGCCTCGCGCACGACCGCGAGCCGGGGCGCGCGGGCGCGGGCGGCCAGGGTGTGCTGGTAGGCGGTCTCCGGGTCGTCGTCGACGAGCGCGCCGGCGGCCGCCAGGTGCCGCGCGACGCGGGCGGCGAGCTTCTCGGGAAGGCCCTTGAGCTGGGCGGTCACCGAGCGGTCGAGCTCGCGCCCGGTGATCCCTTCCGGAAGATCCGGGCCGTCGTACACAGCCTGCTCCGCGGTGCGGGCCGCCTGCTTGTCGGCGGGGCGCTTCCAGTCGTTCTTGCGGCCCGGCCGCTCCGCGGGCTTCGAGGACCGCGGCGAGGAGCCGCGCCGGTCCTTGCGCTCGGCGCCCTCGGAGCGCCCCTCCGGGCTCCAGCGCTGGCCCCGCTCGGCGGACTTCGCGGACGAGGGTCGTCCCGTTCCGGTCGGACGCTTGCCCGCGGGCTTGCCGCTCGGCCGGCCGGCGGGCTTGCCGCCGCCCTGCGACCTGGGGTTTCGGCGCTGCTCGGCCACGACTGCTGCTCCTGCTCCTGCACCGCTGGGCGGCGCTCCTCGATCACGGTCGGGAAATGCACGTAGGGGCCACCTGACGGTGGCCCCTACGGAGTGTATGTCCGGCGGCGTCCTACTCTCCCACAGCCTCTCGGTTGCAGTACCATCGGCGCTGAAAGGCTTAACTTCCGGGTTCGGGATGGGACCGGGTGTTTCCCTTTCGCTATGGCCGCCGTAACTCTTGCGGATGATGTGCCGCGGGTGTGTGCACGCGGGCATCGTCCAAGCCATTGTTCAGTTGAATGATCATGGTGGGTGTTGGATGTGGACGCGAGACAGTTGTCTTGTAGGTTTGGTTGAGGGTTTGTGGGACAAGCCCTCGGCCTATTAGTACCGGTCGGCTGGGCATTGCTGCTGTACACCTCCGGCCTATCAACCCAGTGTTCTGCTGGGGGCCTTACCCCCTCGAGGGGGTGGGAAACCTCATCTTGAAACGTGCTTCCCGCTTAGATGCATTCAGCGGTTATCACTTCCGAACGTAGCTAACCAGCCGTGCCCCTGGCGGGACAACTGGCACACCAGAGGTTCGTCCATCCCGGTCCTCTCGTACTAGGGACAGCCTTTCTCAAGTTTCCTGCGCGCGCGGCGGATAGGGACCGAACTGTCTCACGACGTTCTAAACCCAGCTCGCGTGCCGCTTTAATGGGCGAACAGCCCAACCCTTGGGACCTACTCCAGCCCCAGGATGCGACGAGCCGACATCGAGGTGCCAAACCATCCCGTCGATATGGACTCTTGGGGAAGATCAGCCTGTTATCCCCGGGGTACCTTTTATCCGTTGAGCGACCACGCTTCCACATGCCGTGGCCGGATCACTAGTTCCGACTTTCGTCCCTGCTCGACATGTCTGTCTCACAGTCAAGCTCCCTTGTGCACTTACACTCGCCACCTGATTGCCAACCAGGCTGAGGGAACCTTTGAGCGCCTCCGTTACATTTTAGGAGGCAACCGCCCCAGTTAAACTACCCATCAGGCACTGTCCCTGAACCAGATAATGGTCCTAGGTTAGACATCTAGTACGACCAGAGTGGTATTTCAACGTTGACTCCACCCCGACTGGCGTCGAGGTTTCACAGTCTCCCACCTATCCTACACAAGCCGAACCAAACACCAATACCAAACTATAGTAAAGGTCCCGGGGTCTTTCCGTCCTGCCGCGCGTAACGAGCATCTTTACTCGTAGTGCAATTTCGCCGAGTCCACGGTTGAGACAGCGCCCAAGTCGTTACTCCATTCGTGCAGGTCGGAACTTACCCGACAAGGAATTTCGCTACCTTAGGATGGTTATAGTTACCACCGCCGTTTACTGGGGCTTAAGTTCTGAGCTTCGCACACACAAGGCGTGCTGACTCGTCCCCTTAACCTTCCAGCACCGGGCAGGAGTCAGTCCGTATACATCGTCTTACAACTTCGCACGGACCTGTGTTTTTAGTAAACAGTCGCTTGGGCCTGGTCTCTGCGGCCATCACCGCTTCCCGGAGCAAGTCCGGTCACGGATCCGGCCCCCCTTCTCCCGAAGTTACGGGGGCATTTTGCCGAGTTCCTTAACCATGGTTCGCTCGATCGCCTTGGTATTCTCTACCTGATCACCTGAGTCGGTTTGGGGTACGGGCGGCGCATAGCTCGCTAGAGGTTTTTCTCGACAGCATAGGATCACCCACTACTCCATACGGATCGGCATCGGATCTCAGGGCCGGCATCCAAGCCAGCGGTCCGGATTTACCTGGACCACCCCCTACATCCTTACCCGTGGACAACCATCGCCACGGTTGGGCTACCTTCCTGCGTCACCCCATCGCTTGACTACTACCAGATCGGGTCCCGCGCTCCCCTCACCCGCCTCACCCCGAAGGGATCGGTCGAATGAGCTTCGGGCGGTTAGCATCACCGGGTTCGTCATGGGCGCTACTTTGCCGGTACGGGAATATCAACCCGTTGTCCATCGACTACGCCTGTCGGCCTCGCCTTAGGTCCCGACTTACCCAGGGCAGATTAGCTTGACCCTGGAACCCTTGATCATTCGGCGCAGGAGTTTCTCACTCCTGATTCGCTACTCATGCCTGCATTCTCACTCGTGTCGCATCCACCCCTGGATCACTCCGAGGCTTCACTCGCGACACGACGCTCCCCTACCCATCCACACACCCGTTAGGGCTGCTCCACACAAGGTGGGCGTGAATGCCATAGCTTCGGCGGATGACTTGAGCCCCGCTACATTGTCGGCGCGGAATCACTTGACCAGTGAGCTATTACGCACTCTTTCAAGGGTGGCTGCTTCCAAGCCAACCTCCTGGTTGTCAATGCGACTCCACATCCTTTTCCACTTAGTCACCGCTTAGGGGCCTTAGCTGATGGTCTGGGCTGTTTCCCTCTCGACTACGGAGCTTATCCCCCGCAGTCTCACTGCTGCGCTCTCACTTACCGGCATTCGGAGTTTGGCTAACGTCAGTAACCTGGTAGGGCCCATCGGCTATCCAGTGCTCTACCTCCGGCAAGAAACACACAACGCTGCACCTAAATGCATTTCGGGGAGAACCAGCTATCACGAAGTTTGATTGGCCTTTCACCCCTATCCACAGGTCATCCCCTCAGTTTTCAACCTAAGTGGGTTCGGTCCTCCACGCGGTCTTACCCGCGCTTCAACCTGCCCATGGATAGATCACTTCGCTTCGGGTCTTGATCGTGCTACTCAACCGCCCTATTCGGACTCGCTTTCGCTACGGCTCCCCCACACGGGTTAACCTCGCAACACAACGCAAACTCGCAGGCTCATTCTTCAAAAGGCACGCCGTCACCCCCACACAAGGCAGAAGCTCCGACGGATTGTAGGCACACGGTTTCAGGTACTATTTCACTCCCCGCCAGGGGTACTTTTCACCTTTCCCTCACGGTACTTGTCCGCTATCGGTCATCAAGGAGTATTTAGGCTTAACGGGTGGTCCCGCCAGATTCACACGGAATTTCAGGGGTTCCGTGTTACTTGGGATACCACTCAACAGTCGGAAGCTTACACTTACGGGGCTATCACCCTCTCCGGCGCCACTTTCCAATGGACTTCAACTTCACTTCCGATTTCTTACTGTCTGAGAAGCCGGCAGACTCCCCCAAGTGGTCCCACAACCCCCCATGCGCAACCCCTGCCGGGTATCACACGCATAAGGTTTAGCCTCCTCCGATTTCGCTCGCCACTACTCTCGGAATCACTATTGTTTTCTCTTCCTACCGGTACTGAGATGTTTCACTTCCCGGCGTTCCCTCCACACACCCTATATATTCAGGCGCGGGTAACACGACATGACTCGTGCTGGGTTCCCCCATTCGGACACCCCCGGATCACAGCTCGGTTGCCAACTCCCCAGGGCTTATCGCAGGCTCCTACGTCCTTCATCGGCTCTTGATGCCAAGGCATCCACCATGTGCCCTTCATAGCTTGTCTCACAAACACTCAACAAAAACTACAAAGACCCTGACACCACCACCACCCCCTCACCGGGAGCAACCAGCGGCGTCAGGAAAGTGACCGGACCCTGGTGAAGGTCCGATCACAGATGCTCGCGTCCACTATCCAATTCACAAGATCCACACCCACCACAGCCATCACGTCCCACGACGCTCCGGTCCAAGGGGGCCACGAAGAACAGTCCCTGTCACCAGGAAAGCCTGATCCCTCAAAGCCCAACAGTGTGTCACAACCACTCCCACGCCACACCCGCCACGTTCCACACCCACCGGCAAACCGACAGGTAGTACTGAGGCGACCGCACCGCGATCATGATCCTTCATCGACGATTCCACTAGCGAACACCACCATGCGCCACTGCACGCTTCGTGACCCACAACGGGCCAGGCAGTGATCGGGGCGTGTGCTCCTTAGAAAGGAGGTGATCCAGCCGCACCTTCCGGTACGGCTACCTTGTTACGACTTCGTCCCAATCGCCAGCCCCACCTTCGACGGCTCCCCCCACAAGGGTTAGGCCACCGGCTTCGGGTGTTGCCGACTTTCGTGACGTGACGGGCGGTGTGTACAAGGCCCGGGAACGTATTCACCGCAGCGTTGCTGATCTGCGATTACTAGCGACTCCGACTTCATGGGGTCGAGTTGCAGACCCCAATCCGAACTGAGACCGGCTTTTTGGGATTCGCTCCGCCTTACAGCATCGCAGCCCTTTGTACCGGCCATTGTAGCATGCGTGAAGCCCTGGACATAAGGGGCATGATGACTTGACGTCATCCCCACCTTCCTCCGAGTTGACCCCGGCAGTCTCCTATGAGTCCCCACCATCACGTGCTGGCAACATAGGACGAGGGTTGCGCTCGTTGCGGGACTTAACCCAACATCTCACGACACGAGCTGACGACAGCCATGCACCACCTGTACACCGACTAAAAGGGGCACCATCTCTGGCGCTTTCCGGCGTATGTCAAACCCAGGTAAGGTTCTTCGCGTTGCATCGAATTAATCCGCATGCTCCGCCGCTTGTGCGGGCCCCCGTCAATTCCTTTGAGTTTTAGCCTTGCGGCCGTACTCCCCAGGCGGGGCGCTTAATGCGTTAGCTGCGGCACGGAACCCGTGGAATGGATCCCACACCTAGCGCCCAACGTTTACGGTGTGGACTACCAGGGTATCTAATCCTGTTCGCTCCCCACACTTTCGCTCCTCAGCGTCAGGACATGCCCAGAGAACCGCCTTCGCCACCGGTGTTCCTCCTGATATCTGCGCATTTCACCGCTACACCAGGAATTCCGTTCTCCCCTGCATGCCTCTAGTCTGCCCGTATCGAAAGCAAGCACTGAGTTAAGCCCAGTGTTTTCACTCCCGACGCGACAAACCGCCTACGAGCCCTTTACGCCCAATAATTCCGGACAACGCTCGCACCCTACGTATTACCGCGGCTGCTGGCACGTAGTTGGCCGGTGCTTCTTCTGTACCTACCGTCACCACCATCACCGGTGCTTCGTCGGTACTGAAAGAGGTTTACAACCCGAAGGCCGTCATCCCTCACGCGGCGTTGCTGGATCAGGCTTCCGCCCATTGTCCAATATTCCCCACTGCTGCCTCCCGTAGGAGTCTGGGCCGTGTCTCAGTCCCAGTGTGGCCGGTCACCCTCTCAGGCCGGCTACCCGTCGAAGCCTTGGTAGGCCATTACCCCACCAACAAGCTGATAGGCCGCGAGCACATCCCCCACCGAAAAAACTTTCCACACAGAGCACATGCGTACCTGTGTCGTATCCGGTATTAGCCACCGTTTCCGGTAGTTATCCCAAAGTGAAGGGCAGATTACTCACGTGTTACTCACCCGTTCGCCGCTCGAGTACCCCCGAAAGGGCCTTTCCGCTCGACTTGCATGTGTTAAGCACGCCGCCAGCGTTCGTCCTGAGCCAGGATCAAACTCTCCGTTGAAAACAACACCCCCCACACCCACCCCCCAAAAGGGACAGACACAGAGGAAAAAGAGATGCCTGACAAAAAAGAACCCTGACAAAAAAGCCAGAATCATTGTCAAAAAACCATCAACCACCAAAATGGAAGACAGGGCATAACAAACTAATTCGTCGACTATGACACACTGTTGAGTTCTCAAGAATCAGACGCACACCGTGCTCGCACGCTCTTGGCGTGTCCGCTGCGGGGCGACTCGTAAAACTTAGCGGCTCGAATTCCCAGGAGCAAATCCTCAGGTTTTCCGTGCCCACCGCGCACACCTGTGGACCTCGATGATGTCCGAGGCCGCTAGCGCGCGCACTCGTCCACCGGTGAGGTTGTTGGTGGGAGAGGTGGCCGCCCGGGGCCGAAGGCCCGACCTCGCGGTCTTGCCTCCCGCCGCTCCCTGGCGACCCGGAGAACATTAGGGGACCCGACCCCGGGAGTTCAAATCGGCCCCACGTGACCCGGGCCACAACCACGTTTGTGCAGGTCAGCGAGGGGTAAGGCGTCCACCCGCGGCCAGTCCCGGCGCGTCGGCGGGCGTCCGGCAGCCGGCCAGCCGCAGCGTCTCGACGGTCTGCTCGAGCAGCTCCTGGTGCAGCCGGGCCACGCCCTCGGCCCCGTCGAGCAACGCCAGGAGCGGCGATCGACCCAGGAACACCGCGCGCGCCCCCAGCGCCAACGCGGCCACGACGTCCAGCCCGGTCCGGAGGCCGCCGTCGACGTACACCTCGGCCTGGTCCCCCACCGCGTCGACGACATCCGGCAGGCATGCGGCGGTGCTCGCCGACCGGTCGAGCTGGCGACCGCCGTGGTTGGAGACCCAGACGGCACCGGCGCCGGCCTGGGCACAGCGCAGCGCGTCCTCGGGCCGGAGCACGCCCTTCACGACGACCGGCAGGCCGGTGCGGGCAGCCACCCAGCCGATGTCGTGCGGCCCGAGGTCGAGTGCCTTCTCGGCGCCCGGCTGCTCGTCGTACCCCGGCTCGAAGTTCACCCGCAGCAGCGCCGGGTCGACCGTCTCCCAGACCAACGCCGTGCCCGGACTGGCGTACTTGGTGCCGACGACCGGGGTGTCGACGGTCAGCACCACGGCCCGGGCCCCGGCGGCCACGGCGCGGTCGAGCATCGGCCCGGCGAGCGTCCGGTCCGCCGGCAGGTAGGCCTGGAGCCACCAGTGCACCCCTGTGCCGCCGATCTCGGAGAAGGCCGTGCCGGCGTTGCTCGAGACCACCATGACCGACCCCGCCGCGGCACAGGCCCGCGCCATCGCGAGCTCCCCGTCGGGGTGGACGGCACGCTGCAGCGTGCTGGGCGCGACCCCCCAGGGCACCTGAGCCGGGTGGCCCAGCAGGCTGACCGACGTCTCCACCTGGGTGACGTCGTGCAGCACGCGGGGCAGCAGCCGCACGGCGCGCCACGCGGCCACGGCCTCCCCGGCGGTGAGCGAGTCGCGCGCGCCCTGCAGCACGTACTCCAGGACGGACGCCGGCAGCCGGTCGCGGGCCCGCTCGGCCAGCGTGTCGAGCCAGCGCGGATCCCGCTCGGCCGCCGGCGCCACGCTCAGCGCACCTCGACGCCGGCGAAGTTCTTCTTGCCCCGCCGCAGCACCAGCCAGGTGCCGTCGATCAGGTCCTCCGGGGCCGGGACGTGGTCGGGATCCTCGACCCGCGCATTGTTGAGGTAGGCACCACCCTCGGTGACGGTCCGGCGCGCGTCGCCCTTGCTCTTCGCCAGCCCGGTCGCGACCAGCAGGTCGACCACCGTCGGGAGGTCCTCGTCCCCGTCGACGGACGCGCTGCCGGCCTCGCGCAGCGCGGCGCCCAACGTCGCGGCGCTGAGCGTCGTGAGGTCGCCGCCGCCGAACAGGGCGGCGGAGGCCGCCCTGATCCGCTCGGTCTCCTCGGCGCCGTGGACCAGGGTGGTGACGTGCTCGGCCAGCGCGCGCTGACCGGCGCGCAGGAACGGCTTCTCCGCGTGCTCGGCCTCGAGCGCCTCGATCTCGGCGCGCGGCAGGAAGGTGAAGACGCGCAGCAGCTCGCCGACCTTCTCGTCCTCGACGTTGAGCCAGAACTGGTAGAAGGCGTACGGCGACATCATCTCGGGGTCCAGCCAGAGCGCGCCGCCCTCGGTCTTGCCGTACTTCGTGCCGTCGGCCTTGGTGATCAGCGGTGTCGCGAAGGCGTGCGCCTTGCCACCGGCGGCACGACGGATCAGCTCGACGCCGCCGGTGAGGTTGCCCCATTGGTCGGAGCCGCCGAACTGCAGCACCACGCCGTGGTCGCGGTAGAGGTTGAGGAAGTCCATCGACTGGAGCAGCACGTAGCTGAACTCGGTGTAGCTGATGCCGGCGTCCAGGCGGCTGCGCACGACGTCGCGCGAGAGCATCCGGTTGACCGGGAAGTGCTTGCCGATGTCACGCAGGAAGTCGATGGTCGACAGGCTGGCGGTCCAGTCGTAGTTGTTCACCATCGTGGCGGCGTTGGCGCCCTCGAAGGACAGGAACGGCTCGATCTGGCGGCGCACCCGCTCGACCCACTCCTTGACCGTGTCGAGCGAGTTGAGGGTCCGCTCGCCGGACTCCTTGGGATCGCCGATCATGCCGGTGGCTCCCCCGACCAGGGCGTACGGCGTGTGCCCGGCCTCCTGCAGCCGCTTGGCGGTGAGGATCTGCACCAGGTTGCCCAGGTGCAGGCTCGGCGCCGTCGGGTCGAACCCGACATAGAACCGCACACTCCCCCCGGCCAGGGCCTCGCGCAGGGCGTCGAGGTCCGTCGAGTGCGCGATCAGGCCGCGCCACTCGAGGTCGTCGAGGAGAGTCGGGTCGATGGACACGGTGGACCTTTCGCTGGTGGATCGTCACCTGGACGGTGAGGTGGATCCTCGGATGGGTACGTGCGGGTCAAGCCTGCCCCATGGCGGCCGCCGCCGCCCACCCGGTTACGCCGAGGGTCTCACCGGGCCTGGTTAGGCTGGCGCGGATCCGGGAAGGGACGGCACGTGATCGCTGGCAGGTACACGCTCGAGCGCGAGGTGGGTCGCGGCGGCATGGGCGCCGTCTGGCTCGGCCGGGACGAGGTGCTCGGGCGCCAGGTCGCGCTGAAGCGGGTCGGCCTGGCCCCCGGGGTCACCACCCCCGACCTGGCCCGCGCCGAGCGCGAGGCCCGGCTCGCCGCGCGCCTCAACCACCCGCACGTGGTCGCGGTCTACGACCTGGTCATCGAGGGCCCCGACAACACCGAGCAGTGGCTGGTGATGGAGTACGTCGAGGGCTCGACCCTCGCCGAGCTGCTCCGGCGCGACGGCGCGATGACCCCGGACCGGGCGGCCGCCTTCCTCGGGCAGGCCGCGGACGCGCTCGCCGCCGCCCACGCGGCCGGCATCGTGCACCGCGACGTGAAACCCTCCAACATCCTGGTCGCGCCGGACGGGCAGGTGAAGCTCTCGGACTTCGGGATCGCCCGTGCGGAGGCGGACGCCTCGCTGACCCAGACCGGGCTGGTGACGGGCTCCCCCGCCTACCTCTCCCCCGAGGTCGCCTCGGGTCAGCAGGCGACGGACGCCAGCGACGTCTGGTCGCTGGGGGCCACGCTCTTCCACGCGCTGGCCGGCCACCCGCCGTACGAGGTCGGAGACAACCTGCTGGGCGCGCTCTACCGGATCGTGCACGAGGACCCGCCGCGGCTGCCCGAGGCCGGCTGGCTCGCCCCGCTCCTCCTGGCGACGATGTGCCGCGAGCCGGCCGATCGCTGGTCGATGGCCCGGGTGCGGGACGTGCTCGTCGCCGGTCCCTCGACGCCGGTCCTCGCTGGCGTGCCGGCGGCCGCGCCGGCACCGGCGGCCGACCCGAGTCCGACCCGGGTGCTGTCGCGGGAGCTGCCGCCGGTCCCGCCGGCGTACCCCCCTGCTCCGGCGGCGCCTCCGCCGGCGACGCCGTCGCCCGGCGGGCGCCGACGTGATCGCAGCGGCATGCTGCCGGTGCTCGCGGCGGTGGCCGCCGTCGTCGCGATCGCGGTCATCGGGTGGCTGGCCTACACGGCGGGGACCGACGGCCAGCGCGACGGCACCGCGGCGACACCGGGCACCGGACAGGGCAGCAGCGGAGGGTCGCAGAGCCCGTCCGGGACCGGCGCGCCCGCCGGGGTCACCGCCGACGGGTTGGAGAGCTTCATCGAGGACTACCTGGCGACGGTGACGGCCGACCCCAAGTCCGCCTGGGGTCTGCTGACGCCGGACTTCCAGGCCGCCAGCGGCGGGTTCGGCCAGTACAACTCGTTCTGGAAGAGCATCGAGACCGCCGACGTTCTCTCGGCCCAGCCGGACCCGGCCCACCGGCGGATCAGCTACACCGTGGAATACCTCCGCCGCGACGGCTCGAAGGCCACCGACGACGTGACCCTGCTGCTCGAGGGCACCGACGGCGACTACCTCATCGCTGCCGAGCCGTGACCGCCCGGGGCCCTATCGTTGGCGCGGGAGGTGCGATGGAGCTCGCCGGGTTGTACCGGGACATCGTCGAGACGTCACCGGACGGCTTCTGGGTCTTCGACCTCGACGGTAGGACCCTCTACGGGAACCCGGCACTGCGGGCGTTCTTCGGGGTGGGCCCGGAGGAGCTGCTCCAGCTCACCGTCTTCGACTCGCTCGACGAGGTGGGCAAGGAGCAGTTCGCCGACCACCTCGACCAGCTCCGCGCCGGGAAGGTGAACCCGCACGACGTCGAGTGCAGGTTCGTGCGGCGCGACGGCGGCACGATGTGGGTCACTCTCAGCGAGAGCCTCGTGCCCGGGCCCGACGGCTCGGTGGCGGTCCTGCACCGGCTCAGCGACTACAGCGACCGGCGGCGCACGGTCGACGACCTCACCAGCAGCCGCCGCCGGCTCGCCGAGGCACAGCGGATCGCCCGGATCGGCAGCTGGGAGTGGGACCTCGCGCCGGACGAGATCTGGGGCTCCGAGGAGCTGTGCGCACTGTACGGCCTGGATCCCGAGCTGTTCCCGGCGTCGTACGCCGACTTCCTCGAGATCGTGCACGAGGACGACCGCGGTGCGGTCGACGAGGCCGTCCGCGGGGCACTCGAGGCACCCTCCGACTTCGTCTTCGTGGCCCGGGTCCGCACCGCCGACGGGGCCTGGGTGTGGACCCGCGGCCGCGGCGTGTCGTTGGCGGACGCCGACGGCCGGGTCGCCTCCATGTACGGCACCCACCAGGACATCACCGAGACGAAGCTCGCCGAGATCGCGCTGGAGGACCAGGTCCGGCAGAACGTCCTCCTGCAGGCGATGGCGACGGCCGCCAACGAGGCGGCCACCCTCGAGGACGTCCTCCTGCAGGCCCGCCACCTCGTGCTGTTGCACGACGACTGGGTGCGTGGGCGCGCGTTCGTGCCGACCGAGGATCGCCGTGCGGTCGTCGCGCTGCACGTCACCGGCGAGGACCAGGCCGCCGACCTCGCGGCACCCGCGCAGGCGGCCGCCGACCTCGCTCTTGCCAACCGAGCCTTCCTGGAGCGCGGCTCGGTGTGGGACGAGGACCGGCTGACGATCGCGTTCACCGTCGCGCACGGCGACGAGGTCGTCGCCGTGCTGACGATCACCTCCGCCCCGCCGCTGCACCGGTTCGAGCTGATCGAGGCGATGGTGGAGCAGGTCGGGGTGCAGCTCGGCCGGGTCGCCGAGCGCGAGCGCGCGCAGCGCGAGCTCGCCGACGCGCGGGACGTGGCCATGGCCGCGTCCCGCCAGAAGTCGGAGTTCCTGGCCACCATGAGCCACGAGATCCGCACGCCGCTCAACGGCGTGATCGGGCTCAACGACCTGCTCCTGCGCACTCCGCTCGACCCGGACCAGCTGCGACTCGCCTCCGGCGTCCAGGTCGCCAGCCGGGCGCTGCTCGGCGTCATCAACGACATCCTCGACTTCTCCAAGATCGAGGCGGGCAAGCTCGAGCTGGAGCGCCTGGACTTCGAGGTCCGCGGCGTGTTCGACCAGGTTGCGAGCCTCCTCGGCGAGGCCGCGCGGGCCAAGGGGCTCGAGCTGATCGTCTCCTGCCACTCCGAGGTGCCGGAGGTGCTCCGCGGCGACCCGACCCGGCTCGCGCAGGTGATCACGAACCTCGGCTCGAACGCGGTGAAGTTCACCGAGGAGGGCGAGGTCTTCATCCGGGCGACCGCGTCCCCGGGGCCGGCTGGCCGGACCCGGCTGCACGTCAGCGTCACCGACACGGGCGTCGGGGTGCCGGCGAACGACGTCGGCGAGCTGTTCGAGGCCTTCATCCAGGCCGACGCGTCCACCACCCGCCGGTTCGGCGGGACCGGCCTCGGCCTGGCGATCTCCCGGGAGATCGTCCAGGCACTGGGCGGCGAGATCGGGATGGAGCCCAACCCCGGCGGCGGCAGCGTCTTCTGGTTCACCGCGGACCTCGAGTCCCCGGGCGGGCCCAGGGTGGACGCCGACGACGAGTACGCCCGCAGCTGGCTGAGCGGGCGGCGGGTGCTCGTCGTGGACGACAACCAGCACAACCGGCTGATCCTGGAGGAGCAGCTCGGGTGGTGGCGGATCCGGGTCGCGGCCGCCTCCTCGGCCGACGAGGCCGAGCAGGCCGTCGCCGCGGCACACGCCGCCGGTGACCCGTTCGAGGCCGTGCTGCTGGACCTCTCGATGCCCGGACGCGACGGGCTCGACCTGGCGCGATCGCTGCGCGCGGAGCCGTCGTACGACCTGCGCGTGATCATGCTGGCCTCGGGGTCCACGCCGTCGGCGTGGGACCTGCGGACCGCCGGCATCGTCGCCTGCCTGACCAAGCCGGTGCTCGGGGCCGAGGTACGAGCCGCGCTGTTGCGGCACCTGGCCGGGGTGGAGCCGCGGCCCGAGCCCGAGCTGCCCGTCGTCGGGCCGGACCCGGGCCCGCGGGCCCGGGTCCTGGTGGTGGAGGACAACGAGGTCAACCAGCTCGTCGCGGTCGGCCTGCTCGAGGCCCTCGGCTACCGCGCGCGGGTCGCCGAGGACGGGGCAGCGGCGCTGACGGCGCTCGCCGAGGAGCACTTCGACCTGGTGCTGATGGACGTGCAGATGCCACGGATGGACGGGTACGCCGCCACCCGGGCGATCCGGGCGGGCGAGTCGGACGGGCGGTCCCGCCTGCCGGTGGTCGCCATGACCGCCGCCGCGGTGGAGGGCGAGCGGGAGCGGTGCGTGGCGGCCGGGATGGACGACTTCTTGACCAAGCCCGTCGACGCGGGAGCACTCGCCGCCGTGCTCGACCAGTGGGTCGGCACCCGATCCGGGTCCGTACCGCGTAGCGTGCGGGTCGTGAGCGAGGAGCAGAACCGCGGACCCGACGACGCGCTCGAGGGGCTGACCCTCGACCGGCTCGACGAGCTGCGGGACCTCGACCCCGACAACACGGCCTACCTGGACCGGGCGATCGGCAACTTCGTCGCCAACACGCCGGGGACGCTCGAGTCGATCCGGGCGGCCGTGGCCGCCGACGACGCGGCGACGCTCAAGCAGGTCGTGCACAAGCTCGCGGGTGGCGCCTTGAACCTCGGCGTCACCCGGGCCGGGCGCACCGCGCAGCAGATCGAGCTGATCGCCGACACCGGCACGACCGACGGGGCCGCGGAGCTGGTCGAGCAGCTGGCCGAGGAGCTCGCGGACGGCCGCGCCGCCCTGCTGGCCTACCAGGCGACGTACTCGGCCACCTGAGCCCTCTCGGTCCTCGAGGTTTCCCGGACGCCGCCCGCTGGGTACGGGACAGCGTCGGGGGGACAACGAGGCAGGGAGCAACCATGAAGAGCCTGATCGGGATCATCGTCGTCGTCTGGCTGGTGATCGGCGTGCTGGCCGCGTGGCAGCGCGGCTACTTCGGCGACGACCAGGACGTCAACTGCAAGTCGGCGGGCGACACGGCGCTCACCATCGTCGCCGGGCCGCTGAACTATCTCGGGGTCAACCCGAAGATCGACTGCAACGTGGACGTGAAGGTCCCCCAGCCGTCCGAATGAGCCGGCCGTCCGAATGAGCCGGCCGTTCGAGTGAGCAGGCTCAGGCGCTCCGCCCGGGCTCGTCATCGTCGACCGTGGGCGCAGCGGAGGAGTCCAGCGCGCCCTGGTTGCCGACGAACGCGGCGATCGGCGGGAGCAGCGCGGCGAGCGCGCTCATCGCGACCGCCGCGGTCGTCGACCACAGCCGAACGACGTTCCAGGCGAGCAGGATCAGCAGCAGGCAGGCGCCCATGAGCACGAAGTAGGTGCGGTGCCGGCGGCGTCGATCCACCCCTCGACGCTACGCCCCGGGCCGGGCCACCGGGCCAGATCGCACCCGCGGACAACTCAAGATCCGCGTCCTCCGGTCGATGAAGGTGCAACTCACCAGGAGGACCGGACCATGTCGCTCGCCCCGCCCCGCCTGCGCTCCCTCCCCCGATTCGTCGACCGGTCGATCCGCACCCGCGTGCTCAGCATCGTCGGCGTCGTGGCCGCGGTCGTGCTCGCCCTCGGCGGGTACGCCGCCCACCTGATCGGGTCCGGCGCCGACCGTGGCGACGTGCTGATGCGCGCGAACACGGCCACCGGGGCTGCGCTGCAGGCCGACATGATGCACGACGCGATCCGCAGCGACGTGCTCCAGGTGCTCGGCAACCCCGACGACCCCGGCGCCCGCCTCTCGGCCGCCGCGGACCTGGAGCAGCACGCTGCGGCGCTGCAGGACAGCCTCGACGAGGTGCGCGCCGCGCACCTGGGCGCGGACGTCGACCGGGCCCTCGCCGACGCCACCCCGATCGTCGAGGTGTACCTGACGGCCGCGTCCTCCTGGATGACGACGGCGGAGGAGGACCCGGCCCGGGCGCGCGCGGCGTACCCCTCGTTCCTGCAGGCCTTCCACACCCTCGAGGACACCCTGCCCGTGGTCACCGACGCGGTCGCGCAGCACGCGGTCGCCGCCCAGCAGGGCGTCGAGGCGCAGCGGGGCGCCGTCACCCGGCTGCTGGTCGGTGCGTCGATCGGGCTGGTGGTCGTGCTCGCCCTCGGGCTGCTGCTGACCCGCTCGCTCGTGCGCCCGCTCGACCGCGTGCGCGCCGTGCTCGAGGCGCTCGCCGAGGGTGACCTCACCCGCCACGCCGACGTCGACAGCCGCGACGAGCTCGGTCAGATGGCGGCCGCGCTCGAGCGGGCGACCGAGCGGCTGCGGGCCACGGTCCGCGACATCGACCTGGCCGCCCAGGAGCTCGCCGACTCCTCGGCGGACCTGTCGCGGGTCTCGGCGCAGATGAGCGACTCCGCCTCCGGGTCCGCGGCCAGCGCGCTGCAGGTGTCCACGGCGGCGGGCCAGGTGTCGGAGCACGTGCACGCCGTCGCGGCGGGCACCGAGGAGATGTCCGCCTCGATCCGCGAGATCGCCCAGAGCACCAGCAGTGCCGCGGTGGTCGCCACCGAGGCCGTGACGATCGCCCAGAGCACCACCGAGCTCGTCACGCAGCTCGGGGAGTCGTCCACCCAGATCGGCAACGTGGTCAAGCTGATCTCGAGCATCGCGGGCCAGACCAACCTGCTGGCGCTGAACGCGACCATCGAGGCCGCTCGCGCGGGGGACGCCGGGAAGGGGTTCGCCGTGGTCGCCGGCGAGGTCAAGGAGCTCGCCGACCAGACCGGTTCGGCCACCGAGGACATCGAGCGCCAGGTCGCGGCGATCCAGCGCGACACCGTGCGGGCGGCCGACGCGATCGGCCGCATCTCCGCGGTGATCGACCAGGTCAACGACACCCAGGCGGCGATCGCCTCCGCGATCGAGCAGCAGACCGCCACGAGCGCCGAGATGAGCCACGGCGTGGCCGAGGCCGCGACCGGCAGCGGGACGATCGCGCAGACCATCGACGAGGTGGCCCGACTGGCCGGTGACACCACCGACGCCTCGAGCGCGACGAGGGCGGCGGCGGACGGGCTCTCGGCGGTCTCCATGCGGATGCGGGGCCTGGTCGGCCAGTTCCGCTACTGACCGCGGCCGCCACCGGCCGGGTCGATGCTCGTGTGGGGCGAGGGTCGGCCCGGCCGGGTCCTGGGGTCAGGCCCCGGCGACGGCCCTCGGCTCGAGCACCACGACGGCGGTCTCGACCGGCCGACGCGCGGCGTACGCCTCCAGGTTCTTGTCGATCTCCGCCCACCGGGCCCAGAGCCGATCTCGACGCTCCGGACGACCCGGCGTACGAGCTGGTGACGGCCGTGGCCCGCCGGCATTGAGCGCTCGGCGGTCGGCACGAGCCGATGGTTCGGCTGGTGGGGCGGGTGGGGCTCGAACCCACGACCCAAGGATTATGAGTCGCTTGGAGGGACGTCGGGTCCAGACGTCTTGGTCGCCGTTGAGCCTGACGCGTTGGTTCATCCTCCGGCATCACTCGGCTTGGTCGCTGCCGGTACGGACGGGTGGCGTTGCAAAGCGTTAGCAGCGGGCCGGGCAGTGCCACGCTCAAAACGCACGTCGTGGTGCTTTGGTGCGAACGTGGAAAAGTGTGAGCGTCAGGCAGGCGACCCCGCGCTCCCGACGAACGGGCCGAGCCGGAAAACCGGGGGGCTCCTTCGTCCGTGGAGCACGCCAGAGGCGATCGACGTCGCGGTGGCACGACCCGCTTCAGCCGAGCCCGGCGCACCGTTTGCCCTCCACGGTCAATCGCCTTCCGACGGCCACTGGACAACCCCCAATCGGAGATCGTCGAACAGCTCGTCGACGGCATCCTCGGTCGACGGGGAGAATACGCGCTTGACTTCCAGCAGACGCCAGGCCGCTTGATGAACGAGCTCGAAGAACTCAGCCAGAAGGTCCATGCGCCGCAACTCTCCGCTGTGACCGCCGTGGGCCACCGAGCTGCGCACTCCGAAGAATCTTTGATATTCCCTACGCCGTTGTCGACGTGAAAGCGGGTCCGCGAACAGGAGGGCGTAGCGGTCGGCCATGACTGCACCGGGTAGCGCCCGTTTGCCAGTCAACAAGGCGTCCAAGCTGACGCCGAGCGCCAACGCCGCGTCGTCGGAGGCGGTCGTGTAGTGCGCCTCGGCGAACCAGCGTGCCGCGACACGAAGCCGCCGTGCGACCGGGTCGTCGTCTTCCAGCGTGGCTGCCACAGCATCCCTTAGGTAGGTCTGCTGAAGCAGATCGCCCAGCGGAAGAGGTTCAGCGTTATACCACTGCACGGGAAGATATGGCCCAAGGGCGTCGGTGACCGTGAGGGGGAAGGACGCCAGTTCGACCGACGCGTCGGCCGCCCTGAGGATCGCCTCAACCGCTGCGCGGTCGAGCGTGAGGCCGCGCTCGCCCGGCCGGTTCACCTCACCCCGACGAAAGACCTCGTGACCGCGAAGGTCGCGCTCCAGCAAGAGCGGCAGGTCAACCACATCGCGCAGGTAACGCTCCGTCTGCGCCACAGCCTTCGCACGCTGACCGACTGTCCATGAGCACAGTCCGACCGGTGGCTGGCTGGTGGCGAGCGGTCGCGCCCCAACGCGCTCCCGGAGCCATCGTTCGCCCTCATCTGCGGTGACAACACACCGAGTACCCGCCACTGACCGCGCTGCGTCGAGTAGTTCGGTATTCGCCAACCCGATGACGGCGTTCCCGATGATCATCGGAGGCCCATGCCAGGAGACATTGGCAACGAGTTGAGCTGTGAAGGCCCGGCCCGCGGTGCGCAGCGACTCGATGCGGGCGGCGAAGAAGGTCTCGCGTTGATCCTGAGGAAGCGAACTCCCACGCACGACTAGGGAGCCGACTAGAGGCCAGAACTCCTCCTCGTCCCAGCGCGCTTGAACTCTGGCGTCCGCAAGCATGCGCACCACCGCGCGTTCGAATGCACCAAGCGCATCATTCGTTAGCGCAACTGCGCCTCGGGGCCCTGTGAGCGCGGCTGTCGCAGATCTGCGGTAGTCCTCCACGCTCCAGCCATAGTCCCAGGGCTCAAGATCGGGTGCCTCCACAACTCCTTCGGATGCGGTCAGCAAATCGGCAACCGTGTCGCTTCGAGTGGGGATCTGCCGTTTGTCAGAACGTGCCACGACGGGAGGATACGCGCCGGGCCGCTGCACTGACGTGACTTCGGTTGTCGCGTTCGCCCGCCATTCATGTCGGCTTGGAAGGGGATTACCTATCCCTTCCTAGCGACATTTCCGCAGGTCAGCGGTGTCCTGCTAACAACTTGCTCTCAGGTCATTGTCTAGCGACGAACGTGCTTGCAAGTGAGTACGAACTTCACGGGCCAGTGACCCAAGACGACGATCTCTCCCCATCTCCCCAGATCGAAGTCCCACAGCAGCAAAGAGTGGGTGCCTCGTGCCACCCAGCCGTCACGGCGGTCAGAGCGATCCTTGAGCACATGCGACGTGGTGACTGCCCAAGACTCGATCCTGTCGACCACGCCGTCCCCGTCGGTGTCAGTCTTGATCGTCTTCACGCGAGGGTCCGCAGGCTCCGCGACGGACTTCAGGATCCAGGACGAGCCAGCGCACCGACCCTTTCCGTAGAAGGTGTGAGTGCCGGTTTCGGGCGTCTGCCCAGCGGATCCGATTCGCGCGGCGGCCGATGCGGGAACACCAGCTGCAAGCATCGCGAGCATCGCTGTGGCGAGCATGTACCGCATGTCCACCTCCGGTCCTCAAGACTTCCTACACAGTAAGAGCCCGCAGTAATCCCCCGTGCGGACTTCGACAACACTGTCAGTCGTCTCGGCCTGTCCAGCGCTCTGGCTTCGCAAATGGGGTGCCAGCAAAGTCGTCGTACTCCCGTACGGGCGGGCGTGGCCGGAGGCCGCCTTCTTGCACCGTGAAGTCAGCTAAGCGGTCCAAGTCGTCTTCCAAGCGCTTCGCGCTCGTCGTTTGCGTGGGCGTCAGGCTGGACGGCACCGCCGGTTCCCAAGTGATCATCGGATTGCGGAGTTGACTACTCCACAGCCCGAAGCAACGGTCCTTCGCTTCCTGCTTCCCGGGATGCCACGGGAGCGCTGCAACCGTGGTCCCTCCAAGATGGGGCAGCCCCTTCCATCCATCATGGATTCGGACAGTGATTAGCAAGACCGCTTCATGGCCATACGCCGCCAGAGAAACGATGCCGTGCGTGAATCCGTCTCCAGCGAGCATGCCAACGGACGGCAGGCCAGGGATCAAGATCTCCTCCCGTACGCTCTGCGATGCTCGGAGCACGAAGACGGTCCACACTGCAACGTCGGGCCACCTCTTGACGGCCGTAAGCTGGTCCCCGAGCTTCGGGGCCTTGCCCCGCGTCGGAAGCTCCCAGGTCCGGATGCAGTGCAGCGAGAAGATCTGCGCGTAGCGCAACCGCGGCAGCCGGGTGAGCTGGAGACTCTTGCGCTCAAGGTCCTGCCCGGAGAGCGTTGCATAGGCCCGTCCCGAACGGTGGTAGTGCAGCTTTGGCCTGTACGGAGTCTCCGCGCTTGTGGGCAGCGCCGAGATATCCCCTTCCAGAGGTCCATATCGCCACGGTCCGGCCTGCATCGGTGCGATGAAGACTCCGCCATCGGGAGACAGACCGATGACACCAGCGGACTTGAACTCAAACGTGTCTCTCGTTCGACGCATCAACCCGACATGAAACGCGCGAGGCTTCCTTGTCTCATCCGTCGAAGTCGTCTCTGTTTCCTCAACTGACACGAGCCTATTCTCCCCGGACGCCTGCTCGCAGTTTGCAAACAGTTCCGTCCGCCAACCCACTCCCTTGAACGAGACTGAGAACTAGCATTCCTCGGTGATGCGCTGGACCCGGGAGCGCTCAACGTCAGCGCGACGCACTGAACGCGGGGCCCGTCGATTGCGTCGCAGGTTCAGCACACCACCTCGGACGCTAGGTCGAAGTCGAGGCGTCGCTCGAAGGTCGACTTGCCGAGGGAGTTGGGACCGAGTCGATACCTGTTCGCCAGGGCCCGCGCACGCTCGAACGGTCCACGGCTGAGTAGCGACACGCCCATGTCGGCGCAGGTCAGGTACAGGACCAGGTTTCGACGATCAGCCGCGCTCACTCCATCACTTTCGAGACGATCAAGCAGGTCGGAGAGTCCCGTTTGCGCCGTGTTCACGTCGAACTTGCACCTCTCGAAGTAGTAACGAGCCGTCTCGATGAGGTCCGACCGGAGCAGATCCGCGATCTTCGTCATTCCCCGGTAACGGAGAGCCTTCGACTTGAGCTCCACCTCGAACCTGAGCTGCTGAGGACGCGTCCTGGCGAGCTCTCGCTGCAGCCCGGGACCTTTGGAGTTGGCCGACTCGAACCACTTGTCATAGCCCCGCGCGATCCAGCTCCGATTACCACGAGTGAGGGTTTGAAGGGTGACCCCGTCCTCTCGATAGTCGCGCCGGTTCACTCTGACGTTGGCCATGGGGTGACGGGCGATTGCAGTCAGCGTCGCCGGCACGTCGCGGACCCCGTAGAAGTCTCGCGTCAGGTCGAGCCTGGTAACCGCGACCTCATGAGGTCGAGGGGTGTCCGGTAGCGCCTCGGCGACACCACGCATTAGAACTTCCATAGCCCGAGGGAGCTCGTCCGGGCTGACGCCATCCCAGTTGTGACCGAGCAGCATGCGAGGAATCGACGCCTGCAGTCGAATCTGAGGACCGGCCCCAGACACCCAGGCGGACACACCCACCCGCGCCGCGCCGATGTTCAGGGAGTGAAATCCCGATGGTGCATAGTCCGTGATCTCGGCGGTGTCACGGTCGATGAGCCGCTTGTGCGAGATGGTGCTGAGCTCTTGGAGAGTCCGCAGCTGCACGGGCCCGACTACTGCGAGCGTATCGATACCTACCCCTGATTCGCGGGTTGGTTCTCCCCTGTCAGTAGGCACTTTCAGGCTGGCACTCATGCAGGACCGTCGACCTGGAGCAGGGCGATGCCGACCTGCCCACCACCTTTGGAAGACAGGATCGACCGGCCCAGTCCGAGCACTTCCGCGATGTGCTCGTCGGAGAAGCCGACCTGGCGCAGCGCTGCGTGCGTCGGCACGCGAAGGTTGCGACCGACCGTCACGGTAGGGATCTCGCCTCGGTGAGCTGCTGCGTACGCGGCATCCCGTCCGACAGTGAAGATGATCCGGCCAGCCTCGGGGACCGTGAGAGTGAGCCGCCCTCGAATCTCATCGATCATGCTCCGACCTCCGACCGCAGAGACTCGACGGTAGTCACGTAGCGGGCGAGTCGCTGCGGCCTCGGCACGCTCAGACCCCGCTCCCATCGCGAGACCGTCGACCGGTGCACCTGCAGCGCTACGGCCAGCTCGGCTCGGGAGACACCGGCGAGCTCTCGCACTCTCCGCAGCTCCTCGACCGGAGGGGCTTCGCGTTGAGTGCGCACTCGCAGGAGCAGTTGCTGGTCAAGCGCTTCGTTCATGTGAGTAATGAGACCCGCCGACCTGCCGAAACGCAACCGTTGTGCACATATGTCCTGTATCGAGAAAGGTGCATGAAATGAGACGGTGTGCATTCCTGTTGCATTGACGTCCGTCCCTCGCTACGGTCCTGCCTCATGAGCTGGGAGATCGGTCAATGGACCGCAGTCGAGGACTCGGACTTCGAGTTCAACGGATCGTCGGGCCGGTCCGACTGGATCCTGGTGCGGGGCGGCGGCTTGAGCCGCGTAATCAAAGCCAAGTTCGCGCTCGTGGCCGGGACCCCGCGCTTGGTGGGGCTGGAGTTCGACGACGGCCAGCCGGTCGCTGCTCGGCACCTTCGAGAGCCACGCATCCCTGCGATCGAAGCTGCGTTCGCGTCCTACCTCAGCGAGCGAACGGAACAGCTGACCGCCGTCCGGGAGCACGTCGACCAGGAGTACACCAGGGAGCTCACGGACGAGGAGAGAGAGGACCTGCACGGTACGGCGTCCGTGCTCGACA
This sequence comes from Nocardioides sp. JS614, assembly GCF_000015265.1. Lineage (NCBI taxonomy): Bacteria > Bacillati > Actinomycetota > Actinomycetes > Propionibacteriales > Nocardioidaceae > Nocardioides > Nocardioides sp. JS614. The sequence continues at coordinate 2,097,587 of NC_008699.1, read as the reverse complement.
GGATCGCGGCACACGACGCTGCCGAAGAGGCCCGCCTCCGCGAACTCGGCGATGACATTGTGCTTCGACCCCGCGGGCGCGGAGCATCGCCGCCGACCGTGGAGGAGTTGGCCGCATTCGCGAGGGAGCTAACTAGACAGCGGCTGGCTGGTCGAGGAGCCGCGACCCGCACTGCACAGACGATCGGCATCAATCGCAGCACCGTGTATCGCTGGATCGAGGCGTGTCGTGAGCATGACCTCCTACCGAAGACCGAGGACGAATGATGGCCACGAAGATGAAGGACGGCATCACGCAGCGCGGCCGCGGGTGGACCTACGTGGTTCGCGAGCGTGATCCCGAAACAGGAAGGTCTCGGCAGCGGTGGGTCTCGGGTTTCACCACGCGCGCAGAAGCCAAGGCTGCGCGGGACGCCGCTCGGCATGCGCTACACAGCGGAACCTACGTCGCCCCGCAGGACATCACGGTCGCCGAGTGGCTCGACCGATGGATGGACGGGCACGAGGTGACGCTGAAACCCTCCACCGCAAAGACCTACAGGGACAAGATCCGGCTCTACCTCAAGCCGAAGCTTGGATCCGCACGCCTCCAGAGCCTCTCCCCGAGCGGCTTGACCGTGGTTTGGCGAGACCTCCAAGCGTCAGGCGGACGAAGTGGGGCACCGCTCTCGCGTCGCACCGTCGAGTTCGCTCGCGCCGTCCTGCATGCAGCGATGCAGGACGCGGTGGTCGAGCGCATCATCCAGGTGAACCCCGTCGACGGCTCAAAGATGGCCAAGCGCGACGGCAAGCCGAAGCACACGACCTGGACAGCGGCACAGGTGGCCTCCTTCCTCACAGCGACCACAAGCGACCGGTGGCACCCGATGTGGGCTGTGTTCGCCTCCACAGGTATGCGGCGAGGCGAGGTCGCCGGGCTGCGATGGAGCGATTCTCACGGCCCCATCGTCGATCTGGATGGCGGGACGATCCGGGTCGAGGTGTCGACGACGCAACTCGACAACCGAAGGGTGACGACAACGCCCAAGAATCATGAGCGCCGGACCATCGCCATCGACCCGGACCTCGTCACCGTCCTTCGGACCTGGAAGGCAACACAGGCCGCCGAACGCCTGGCCTTCGGCCCAGGCTATGCCGACGCGGAGGGCATCGTCTTCACATGGGAGGACGGGCGACCCGTCATGCCCGACTACATCAGCAAGACCTTTCTGACGGCCCAGACCAAGCTCAAGGAACTAGCGGCAGGACCGGGTGACGATGCCCCGGCCACGATCGTGCCGTTGCCGAGACTCGTCCTGCACGGCCTCCGTCACACCCACGCCACCATCCTGCTGCGCTCGGGCGTCCCGGTTCACGTCGTCGCTAGGCGGCTGGGCCACAAGGACCCCTCGGTGACGCTGGATACCTACGCCGACGTCATCCCGGACGACGATTCGAGCGCCGTCGACGTGTTCTGGAACGCCGTATGGGGGGCATAGGCGAGCACGTGTTCGAGGCTCCCGATAGCAGACCGTTAGCACGAGACGCAGGAAGGTATAGCCGGAAGGGATCCCACGCGGCGCTGACCTGCGCAAACTCTGGTGGGGCGGGTGGGGCTCGAACCCACGACCCAAGGATTATGAGTCCTCTGCTCTGACCGACTGAGCTACCGCCCCGTGCGGACGGGAGCCTAGTAGGCGGCCCCGCAACGGGTCAGAGCCGGTCGATCAGCCGGAGGGCGTCGTGGGGCGCGAAGCCCTTCGCGTCGTTGTCGAAGTAGACGACCACCTGCGCGACGTCGGGGCGCTCGGCCCAGCCGCGGCACTTCTCGGCCCACGCGTCGAGGGCGGCGTCGCCGTACCCGCTGGTGTAGAGCTCCTGGTCGCCGTGCAGGCGGACGTAGACGAGGTCGGAGGTGACCGCTTCGGCCAGCGGCCACCGGCCGGCGGTGTCCGCGACCACGCAGGCGACGTCGTGCTCGCGCAGCAGCGCGAACGCCTCCTCGGTGCAGAACGAGGGACTCCGGAACTCCAGGGCGTGCCGGACCCGCTGGGCCTCGAGGCCGTCCGGGACGCTGGTCAGGGCGCGGTCCTCCGGCACCTTGGCGTCGTGCCGCTCCGCCAGGGCGGCCACCTCGCCCAGGGTCCGGGGCAGCAGCCGGAAGAACGACGCGAGCAGGTCGGCGTCGAACCGGAGCCGCTCCGGGAGCTGCCAGAGCACCGGGCCCAGCTTGGGTCCGAGGGCGAGCACGCCGGAGGCGAAGAAGTTCGCCAGCGGGCCCTCGACGTCGCGCAGCCGTTTCATGTGGGTGACGTACCGGCCGCCCTTGACCGCGAAGACGAAGTCCTCGGGCGTCTGCTCGCGCCAGGCTGCGTACGACGTCGGCCGCTGCAGGCTGTAGAACGAGCCGTTGATCTCCACCGAGCCCATCCGCTCGGCCGCGTAGGCGAGCTCCTGGCGCTGGGGCAGGCCGCGCGGGTAGAAGTCGCCGCGCCAGCCGGCGTAGCTCCAGCCGGAGATGCCGACCCGGATGTCACCCGACCCGCCCGGCTGTCGACCCATGCGCGGTGGGTACCCCTCCGGTGGCGGGAGCTCACCTCGGCCGGTACGGCGAGTCCTGCGTGATCGACCCCAACCAGGACGCCGCGGAGTCGCCCCACTCGGCCAGCTCCGCGTCGTCCATCGGGGCGAGGCAGCGGATCCAGGACTCGGTGCGGGCCAGCCGGGCGAGCTGGAGCGCCGCAGGCAGGGCCGCGCGCAGCTCGGCCATCGGGGCGTGCTCGCTCCACACCTCGAGCGCCGCGTCGGCGACCCGCGCCAGCTGCGGGTCGTCCGGCGGCAGTCCGCGCCCGCGGGCGAGCACGTTCAGGGGCACCAGGAGCGCCGCGAGCGGCTCGGTCAGGAGGGCGTCGGCGAAGTCGAAGAACCGCAGCTCACCGCGCACCTCGAAGACGTTGCGTCCATGCAGGTCGTTGTGGCACAGCGTGAGCGGCAGCCCGAGCGCCGCAACCCGGTCGGCCCAGCCCGCCACGCGCGGCAGCGCGGCCCGCACGGCGGCCGCCTGCTCGGCGGCCAGGCCCCGCGGGTCGCCCGGCGGCAGGGCCGCGAAGGCCTCGAGCCGCTCCTCGACGTACCCCACGCAGTCGGCCGGTGCCAGCGTGGTCAGCCCGGCCTCGACCAGCCGGTCGACGTACCGCGCGACCTCCAGCTGCAGGTGCGCGCCGGCGGCGACCACCCGGCACCAGAGCCCGATGTCATCGTCGGCGTCCCGCTCGACGTCGCCGGCCGGCATCCCGAGGTCCGGGGTGAGGAACAGGCCGCGGGTCGTGTCGACCGCCGCCAGGGGGACGACGCGGTGCGCCGCGAGGTCGTTGAGCGCGAGGACGAGGGCAGCCTCGTAGGACTGGGTCGCGCAGTTCTGCTTGGCGTAGAAGACCCCGGTCGCCGTCTCGGCCCGCCACACCGTCGCCCAGGGGCGGGTCTGGACCGGCTCCAGCGACCGCGGCTCCCCCACGGCCGACGTCACCCAGGACAGCAGCTCGGACCGGAACGCCTCCCCCGCCCAGCGCTCGCTGGCCGGCGGCAGCCGCAGCGCGAGGTCGGCGTAGCGCGTCATGCCAGGCAGCGTGTCATGCTCGCGAGCAGGAGGTCGCACATGGACGAGCAGCTCGAGTCGTTGCCGGAGGACTGGGAGCGCGCGCTCTGCGTGGTCGCCCACCCCGACGACATGGAGTTCGGCGCGGCGGCCGCGGTCGCACGCTGGACCGCGCAGGGCAAGGACGTCACCTACTGCATGGTGACCAGCGGCGAGGCGGGCATCGACGCGATGCCGCCCGAGGAGTGCCGGGTCGTGCGCGAGGCCGAGCAGGTCGAGTCGGCGCGGATCGTCGGCGTGTCCGCGGTCGAGTTCCTCCACCAGCCCGACGGGGTGCTCGAGTACGGCGTCTCGCTGCGCCGCGAGATCGCCCACGTCGTACGCCGCTTCCGGCCCGACATCGTCGTGACCGGCAACTTCCGCGACACCTGGGGCGGGGTGAACCTCAACCAGGCCGACCACATCGCGACCGGCCGGGCGGTGGTCGACGCCGTGCGCGACGCCGGCAACCGGTGGGTGTTCCCCGAGCAGCTCGGCGACGGGCTCGAGCCGTGGGGCGGCGTCCGGGCCGTCTGGGCCTTCGGCTCCCCGAACGCCGCGCACGCGGTCGACACGAGCGACACGTTCGAGGCCGGGGTCGCCTCCCTGGAGGCGCACCGCGCCTACATCGACGGCCTCGGCTGGGAGCACTTCGACGCCCGCGAGTTCCTCGAGGGCTTCGGCCGCCAGACCGGTCAGCGCCTCGGCGTCGCGCTCGCCGCGGCGTTCGAGGTGTTCCCGATGGGCTGGGGCGAGTAGGCCGGGACAGCCTGGTCCTCCTCGGCCGACGGCGCGAACAGCCCGGCGAGCAGCGCGACGACCTCGTCCTCGCCTGCTGCCGCGGCGTCGAGGAGCCGACGCGTCGGCCCGTGCGCGAGGTGCTGCACCGCCCGGCGGATCCCCTCGGCGACGAGCGGCTCGAGGTCGGGCGAGAGACCCCGGGTGGCTCGCGCGACCTCCTCGCGGACGCACGCCTCGACGTCTGCGCGCAGGCGGCGTACCGGCTCCGCGGCCGCACGGTCCACCCACCAGTGCAGGAAGCGGTCCACCTCCTGCGCGACGATCTGCTCGGCCAGCTCCAGCGCCGCCGGCGCCGGGGCGGACGGACGCCGGCCCGGTACGGCGGCGCCGCGGAGGTCGGTGAGGTCCAGCAGTCGCACCCCGGGCACACCCCGCACGTCCGGGTCGACGTTGCGCGGCACGCACAGGTCGACGACCACGAGCTCACGACCGGACCGGTGCTCGCTCAACCCCGGTCCGAGGTCGCCGGCACGGAGCAGCCGCTCGGGCGACGACGTGCCGAACACGACGGCGTCCGCGTCGAGGAGCGCGCCCGGGAGATCGTCCAACCCGAGCACCCGCGCCCCGGCCGGCGCGATCGCGGCGGCCCGCTCCGGGTCCCGCCCGCACACCGTCAGGCGGGCACCGGCCTCCCGAGCGGCGGCGACGACGCTCACGGCCACCTGGCCGGTGCCGACGACCAGCAGGTCGCGTCCGGCCAGTCCGTCGGGGAGCAGCCCGGCCACGGCGGCGACGGCGGTCGACGCGACCGAGCCGGCGGCCAGCCCGGCGCCCGTGCTGCGGTGCACCCGGCGCGAGGTGTTCACGGCGGCGTCGACCAGCCGCTGCACCTCCAGCCCGACCGCACCCTCCGCCCGAGCGGCCTGGACCGCCGCCCGCACCTGGCCGACGATGTCGGACTCGCCGCGGACGAAGGAGTCGAGTCCGGCGGTGACCCGGAGCAGGTGTTGCACGGCCTCACGACCCGTCAGGCCGACGGCGTGCTCGAGCAGCGGCTCCGGCCCCAGCCCGCGCTGCCCGGCGAGTGCCCGCAGCAGCGCCGCCGGGTCCGCCTCGTCGGTCCACCACGCGTAGACCTCCGTGCGCTCGCAGGTCGAGAGCACCAGCACCTGGTCGACCCCCGGCACCGCCCGGAGCGCCCGGACGCTGGCGGGCAGCTCGCGCGCCGCGACGGAGAGCCGCTCCAGGACCGCCATCGGGATGCTGCGGCCCGGGAACGCGAGGCAGGTCAGCCGGCTCATCGACGTCCCTCCTTCTGCACGAGGGCGAGCACGGCCCGGACCGTCTGGCGGTGCGAGCCGAACGGTGCCCGGTCGAGGTAGGCACGCAGGTCCTGCTCGGCGGCGGCCGGACGCTTCAGCCCCATCGCGAGCACCAGGCCGCGGACGTAGAGGGCCTCGGGATAGCCCGGCCTGGTGCGGAGGGCCCGGTCGACCATCGGCTTGGCCTGCTCGGCGTTGCCGGAGGTGAACGCCACCAGGGCCAGCGCGGTGTTGGCCTCGGCGTTGCCGGGCGCGATCCGCAGGGTGGCGAGGTACTCGACGGTGGCCAGCTGCGGCTGTCGCGCCCGCGTGTAGGCGTGCGCCAGGGCCAGGTGTGCGCCGACGGACTGCGGCTGTCGGCGGACCTGTCGCACCGCGGCGTCGACGGCGTCGAGCTCCGCTGCGGTGGGCTGGGTCGCGAAGGCGCCGTCGGGTGCGGCCGCGGCAGCCGCCGGTGGCGCGGCCGCCGCCGGCGGCTCGGGCTCGACGGTGTTGCGGAGCACGACCGCGGTTCCGGTGGCGGCCGTGGCGAGGACCGCCAGGACGGCGACCCGCCGGGTCCAACGCGCGCGCCGGGTCCGCATGCTCCGCGCCGGGGCCCGGGGTTCGCGCACGACCGGCTCGGCGCGCAGCAGTGGGGCGAGCTCGGCCTCCAGGGCGCGGCGGCGGGCGGCGTGCTGTGCGTCCGTCAGCTCGCCGGCCGCGCGCTCGGCATCGAGGTCGCGGACCTGGCGCAGCAGCTGTCGGCGTACGTCGGGGGTGCTCGCGCCGGAGGGCCGCGGGGCGCGGCTCGCGGCCAGGAACGGCCGGGTCAGCAGGGCGAGCGCGACCACGCTGATCGCTCCGGCCACGAGGGCGAGGGTCACGACTCCTCCTTCAGCAGGTCGGCCAGCGCGCGGTCGACCAGGGCCCGGTCGGTCGGTGAGCCGGGCTCCGGCCCGGCGAGGCCGAGCCCGGTCCGGCTCACGGAGCGCCGACCCCTCACGAGGACGGTCGCGCCACCCGCCGCCGCGGCCGCCAGGACGAGCACGGGCAGGAGGTGCGCGACCCGGCCGATGCCGTCCGCGGGCGGGGTCAGGAGCACCGACGGCCCGTAGGCCTCGACGAAGCCGCGACGGATCTCCTCGTCGGAGACCCCGGCCGCCACCTGCTGCCGGATCTCGGTCCGCATCTGCCGCGCGAGTGGTGCCGAGGAGTCGGCGGCCGACAGGTCCGTGCAGACCGGGCACCGCAGCCCCGCGGCGATCGCCGTGGCGCGCTCCTCGTCGGTCGGTGGCCGGCCGGTCGCGGCGCCCCACACCAGGGCGCCGGCGGTGGCCATCAGGACGAGGGCCGCGAGGGCCAGGCGCAGACGGCCGCCCGACGGGCGCGCCGGGCGTGCGGGGCTCATGGCCGTGCTCCGTCGATCAGCGGCTCGAGCCGCTCACCCAACGTCGCCGCCGTCACCGGCCCCACGAACCGCTCCACGATCCGGCCGTCTCGGTCGATCAGGAAGGTCTCGGGGACGCCGCGCAGCCCGAAGTCCAGCGCCGTCGAGGAGTCCCGGTCCACGACCATCGGGTACGACGCACCGCTGGTCGCTGCGAACTGTCGGGCGTCGCCGGGGGCGTCCTGGAAGTTCACCCCGAGAACGACGACGCCGGAGTCGCGGAACCGCTCCCAGGCCGCGTTGAGCTCCGGCTGCTCGACCCGGCACTCGGTGCACCACGATGCCCAGAAGTTCACCACGACGACCTGCCCCTCCAGGTCCTCCAGGCGGACCCGGCTCTGCTCGGCCCCGTCCAGGCCGGGCAGGTCGAAGGCCGGGGCCGGGCGGCCGGACAGCGGCGAGGCCGCCAGCTTCGCGTCGGTCGTGAGCCCGAGCGCCAGCAGCAGCGCGACCAGGGCCACGCCGACGGCGAGGCCACCCAGCGGCACCAGCCGCCGACCGCCACCGCGCACCCCGCCGCCGCTCATGGCCGCGCACCCGTCACGACCACGGGCGGCACCCGCCCTTCGGCCGTCGCCGGTGGGCGGCGTCGCCGGACGCGGTGCGGCCAGCCGGCCAGCAGGCCACCGAGGATCATCAACAGCGCCCCGAGCCAGAGCCAGTTGACGCCCGGCGTGTGCAGCACCCGGACGGTCGCCGAGTCGCCGTTGTCCTGCAGTGAGATCACCGAGGTGTACAGGTCCCACACCGGCCCGCGGTCGATGGCGGGCGAGGCGATCGGCTCCGACGCGGCGGGGTACAGGTTGAGCCTGGGATCCAGTCGCAGCTCGTCGCCGTCACCGGACACGGTGAGCGCGACCGTGAGCACGGTCCGGTTCGGCTGCCGGTCGGTCTGCAGGCCCTCGTAGCGCAGCTCGTGGCCGGCGAACGTGGCCGTCTCGCCCTTCGCGAGGGTGACCTCACCCTCCTGGCCGAGCGCCGAGGAGGCGATCACGCCCGCGGCGAGGACCGCCATCCCGACGTGCACCAGGAGCCCGCCGTACCGCCGGCTGCCGCGCAGCACCCGTCGGGGTCCTCCGCCGCCCCGGACGCCGCGCACCAGCTCCCGGCCGGTGCCGACGACGACCAGCGCCACCAGGCCGAGCCCGACGACGGCGCCCGTGGACCGGACGCCGGCCAGCGTGAGCACGACGGCGACGAGCGCCGCGGCCGACGCCGGCAGCCGCAGCCGCTGCCACGCCCGGCCGGGGGTGCCCCGCCGCCACGGCAGCAGCGGGCCGACCCCCATCAGCAGGAGCAGCAGGAGGAAGACCGGGGTGACGGCGGACTCGAAGTACGGCCGCCCGACCGTCAGCTGCTGGTCGAAGACGGCCTCGGCGACCATCGGGAAGACGGTGCCGAGCAGGACGATGCCGGTGGCGGCCAGCAGCAGCACGTTGTTGCCGACCAGCGCCGCCTCCCGCGACAGCAGGGAGTCCATCCGGGCCGGGGAGCGCAGCAGCGGCAGCCGCCACACGACCAGCCCGAAGCCGCCGAGGAGCACGAGCGTGAGGAAGGTGAGGTACGCCGGCCCGACGGAGGAGTCGGCGAACGCGTGGATCGAGGTGAGCACGCTGCCGCGGGTCAGGAACGTCCCGAACGTGGTGAGGGCGAAGGCGCCGATCACCAGGCCGACGTTCCACAACGTCGCCATCCCGCTGCGGCGCTGCAGCATCACCGAGTGGAGGAACGCGGTCGCGACCAGCCACGGCAACAGGGCGACGTTCTCGACCGGGTCCCACGCCCAGTAGCCGCCCCAGCCCAGGACGGAGTACGACCAGAGCGCGCCGAGCGCCAGCCCGACGGTGAGGAAGGTCCAGACGGCGATGGTCCAGCCGCGGATCACCTCGACCCACCGGTCCGGCTGCGAGCCGCTGACCAGCGAGGCGATCGCGAACGCGAAGGGCACGGTGAAGCCGATGAAGCCGAGGTAGAGGAACGGCGGGTGCACGGCCATCAGGGGATGGTTCTGCAGCAGCGGCGCCGGTCCTCGTCCGTCGAGAGGCGCCGTCGCGAGGGTGGCGAACGGTCGTGACGGCCCGTTCACCAGGAGCAGGTAGAAGGACTGGACGAGGAACATCACACCGAGGGCCACCGGGAAGCCGGCGGGACGGTCTGTGCGGAACCGCCAGGCGACGGCCGCGCCGTAGCCGGCGAGCACCAGGTTCCACAGCAGCAGGGAGCCGTCGTCGGAGGCCCACAGGGACAGGGTCTTGAAGAACACCGGTGTCGTCGTCGAGGAGTTCTCGGCGACGTAGCGCACGCCGAAGTCGTCGGTCAGCAGCGCGATCAGCATGGCGCCGTTGACGACCAGGACGACGAGCAGCACGGCGAACGCCGCGAGCCGGGCGCTCTCCAGCCAGGCCGCGCGCCGGGGCGAGGCGCCGGCGAAGGCGGCCACCATGCCGTACGCCGCCAGCGCCAGTGCCAGCAGCAGGCCGAGCTGTCCGAGGTGCGCCATGTCAGGGTCCCTTCGTGGGGTCGGGAGCGCGGTACTCGCCGTCGTGCTTCACCAGCAGCGTGTCGGCGTGGAAGAGCCGGTCGGCGCCCAGTGCTCCCTCGAGCACGACGCCCTGGCCGGCTCGGAACAGCTGCGGCACCGACCCGGTGCTGACGACCCGGATCGACTCCTCGCCGTCGGAGACCGTGAAGGTCAGGCCCTGGTCGTCCCGGGTGACGCTGCCGGGCTCGACGTACCCGCCGAGGCGGATCCGCTGGGAGATCTCGGCCTGGCCACCGCTCACGACCTCCGTGGGAGTCAGGTAGTACACGAAGCTGCCGGTGAGGCCGCGCACCGCGATCCAGCCGAGGGCTCCCAGGATGATCGCGACGCAGACGACGACCCGGAGCCGGGTCGAGCCTCGTCGGGGCGGCGAGGGCACCGCGTCCGGACCGTGGGTCGGCTCGGGTGCCGTGGTCGTGCTCACCGGAGCCCCTTGCGCGGGGCCCGCCCGGTCAGCGCGGCGGTCAGGGCCCGGGCCCGGACCGCGCGGCGCGAGAGCCACCACCGATACCAGGCCAGCGCGGCCGCGGTCGCGCCGTACCCGGCGACGACGTAGCCGAGGTCAGCCACGACGCTCACCTCCTTCGGCACGGGCCCCGACGAGACCCGCCCGCGGGGTCGGGCGCCGCATCAGCGAACCGGCCGCGCTGTCCTCCAGGCGACCGACCCGCATCCGGACGGCCATCAGGTAGCCGTAGACGATCGAGAACGCCACGGCGCCGAGCAGCAGCGTGGCGAGCATGCCGGGATCCATCGTGGGCGCGCCGGCGCGGACGACGGTGGCCTCCTGGTGCAGCGAGCGCCACCAGACCACCGACATGTGCACGATCGGCACGTCGATGAAGCCGATCACGCCGATCACCGCCGACCAGTGTGCGCGCCGGCTCGGGCTGTCGGCGACGCGGCGGACCGAGAGGTAGCCGAGGTAGATCAGCAGCAGGACCACGGTGGTGGTCAGCCGCGGGTCCCAGGTCCACCAGGTGCCCCAGACCGGGCGGCCCCACAGCGAGCCGAGGAACAGGGTCAGCGAGCAGAACAGCACGCCGATCTCCGCGGAGGCGACGGCCATCCGGTCCCACCGGATCTGGCCGGTCCGGAGGTAGCCGATGCTCGCCGCGAACACGACGCCGAAGGACAGGAAGGCCAACCAGGCAGCGGGGACGTGCACGTACATCAGCCGTTGCACGTCCCCCTGCTCGGCGTCGGGGGGCACCACCGCGAGTGCCATCACGGCGGTGCCTCCCAACGTGACCAACGCAGCGCCACCGAAGAGCCGTTGGGCCCGAGGGGTCCCGACCTTGACGAGAAGGCGATCGAAGGTCTTCATCTCACATCCCGTCAGAGCGACTTCAGGTACTGGACGAGGTCGCCCTGCTGGGCCTCGGTGAGGCCCAGGCCGAAGGTGTCGTTGTAGTGCTGGACGACGTCGACCAGCTCCGGGAACCGACCATCGTGGTAGAAGCCGCCCTTCTGGTGGCTCCACAGACCCTTGAGCGGGCTGGTGCGGTACATGTGCGTCGGCGAGCGATCGGCCTGGAAGTTGTCGATCCCGATCTCCTCACCGGTGTGCATGTTGAACCCCGGCTCGGTGAACGTCGGCGGGACGTGGCAGGTCGAGCACTGGGCCTGTCCCATGAACAGCGACTCACCGCGGGCCGCCGCCTTCGGGTCGAAGCTGCCCTTCGGCGGCGTCGGCGCGGTCAGCGACAGCTGGTAGGCGGCGAGCGCCGGCAGCTTCGACGAGATCTTGTCGACCTTCGACCGCACGTGGCCGAAGCCGTTCTCCGCCGCGATCGGGAACTGGTCGGCGTTGTCGAGACGCGGGTCGTAGAAGTTGCCCTGACCGTGCATCTCCAGGTTCGCCACGAAGGCGTTCCAGTACGTCACCGAGCCCCACCCGGTCGAGGTGTGCTGGTTGACACCCTGCAGCCCGAACGCGGGCGGCAGCACCGTGGCCGCCGTCGTACCGTCCGGACGGAAGGCCTTCCCGTCGAGGAACAGCTGCGCGTCGAACCGGCCCGGACCCCACGCGGCCAGGACCTGCTTGACCGTGTCGACGTCGGTGTGCAGCAGATCGGCGATCGGCTGCAGGTTCGGCGCGAGGGACACGATCGCCCCGACGTTCAGGTCCCGGTTGGCCCAGCCGTCGAGCCGGTTCCCGATGCCCGGTGCGAAGGAGTCGTCGACCGTCGAGTGGCACAGCGCGCACTCGATGCCGACGGTCCGCAGGGTGCCGTCGGAGTTGAAGAACCCCCTCACGCCGACCACCGAGTTGAGCTTCAACAGGGCCAGGGTGACCGCCGGGTCGTCGAGGTTCACCTTGCCGTTCGCGAGTGCGTTCTTGACGCTGGCGGGCAGCCGCTTGACGTCGACCTTGAGCCCGACGGCCAGCGCCGTCTTGGGGCTGACGCCGCCACCGACGCCGCCGTTGTCCTCCCCCGCGATCGCGTCGTGGAGCTGGAGCGTGCCGCCCCAGAACGCCTGGTCCCCGAACGTGTCGTAGCGGAAGGTGTGTCGACCCTCCTTGACCATCGCCTGCGCGTTGTCGCCGGCGGACGGGGGGTTCTGGACGGTCGCCGGCTTCGCCGCCGGCGGACCCGCCGTTGCCTGGTAGGCCAGGGCCACCATCCCACCGAGGGCGAGGATGCCCACGGTGGCGAGCCAGCGTCGCGGGCCGCGACCGCGGCCCCGAGGATCGGGTGGTGGTACGTGGTGAGGGTCTTCCTGCTTGACCATCGCGTGATGCCTCTCTCTAACAGACACATTTTTGTGTCTTAGAGAGAGTCACGCTCGCCGGAGGGCGCTGTCAAGAGCAAACGGCAAATGGTTCAGTCCTCAAGCAGATGCCCGAAGACCAGGTAGCCCGCGGCGAGGAACATCGCGTCGAAGGCGGCGAGCACGCCGAGCCAGCCGGCCACGCCGGCGGTGCCCTCGACCAGGGTCGCGGTCGCGCGGATGGCCGCGATCAGCACGGGCGTGACGAGCGGCAGCAGCAGCACCGGGAGAGCGGCCTGGCGCCGGCCGAGGACCGTGAGCAGGCCGAACAGGCTGCCCAGCGCGCTCAGCCCGGCGACGCCGAGCACGGCCGTGAGCAGCAGCAAGGGTGCCCGGGCGAGCTCGAGCCCGAACAGCACCGTGACGATCAGGCCGGTGCCCAGCACGAGCACCAGCACCTGGACGGCGGCGGCGATGGCCTTGCCCAAGAAGATGTCGCCCTTGTGCAACGGCGCCAGCACGAGCCCGTCGAGCGCGCCCGCGTCGGCCTCGGCCTGGTAGGAGCGGTGGAACAGGTCGACGGCCGCGAAGAGGGCCGCGAGCCAGAGCAGACCGGGCGCCGCGCGCTCGAGCAGCACCCGGTCCGGGCCGAGTGCGAAGCCGAACGCGAGCAGCATGGTCGCGGCGAACGGCAGCACCGAGCCGAGGGCGTACTTGCTGCGCGCCTCGGCCCGCAGGTCCTTGCCGGCGACCGCCCACACCGCGCCGCCGGTCACCGCAGCGCTCCGTCGTGCGCGACCACCCGGCCCGCGTCCATGACGACGCGCCGGTCCACCAGGCCGGTGGGCGGCTGCTCGTGACTGGCCAGGAGCACGGTGCGCCCGCACCCGCGCGCCTCGACGAGCACGTCGTCGACCACCGAGCGCGCGTCCTCGTCGAGGCCGGCGTACGGCTCGTCGAGCAGCACCACCTCGGGCTCACGCACGATGCAGCGGGCGAGGGCGAGCCGCTGGCGCATGCCCTGGGAGAAGCTCGCGAAGCGAACGTCGGCGACCTCGACCAGGCCGACGCGCTCGAGCGCGCCGTCGATGCGGGCGGGGTCGGCGCGGGTGAGCGAGCAGACGAACCGGAGGTTCTCCCGGGCGGACAGCTCGCGGTAGAACCGCGGCTCGTGGCCGAGCAGCTCGATCCGGGCCCGCACCGCGGCGCGCTGCCGGACGAGGTCCAGGCCGCAGACCGTCCCGCTGCCGAAGGTCGGTGACAGCGCGGTCGCCACGACCCGCAGCAGCGTCGACTTGCCCGACCCGTTGGTGCCCGAGAGCCAGATCCGCTCCCCGCGCTGGACCTCGAGGTCGACCTGGGTGATCGCGGGCATCCCGTCGAAGAGGCGGGCCACCCGCCGCAGCTGGATCACGCCCACGCCGAGCCTCCATTCTAAAATAAATCTAGTTGAACATTAGAGAGACGGTAGGTGGCTCGGCGCCCCGCGTCAACGGTGCTCTCGTCCACCCTTGCCGACCTCGCTTCTAACGGTCATACTTTTGCACCTTAGACCGGGAGGGACGATGACCGCAGAGATCGCGCTCGTGTTCGCCGCCGGCGTGATCTCCTTCGCCTCGCCCTGCGTGCTCCCCCTCGTGCCGGTCTACCTGTCGGTGGCGACCGGCCTGGGGGTGGCCGACCTCCAGCAGCGGCGCAGCCTGGGCCGGGTGCTGGCCGGCACCTCGGCCTTCGCCGCGGGGTTCGGCATCGTGTTCGTGCTGCTCGGGCTCTCCGCCACCGCGCTGGGCGGCGCCCTGACCCGCGAACAGGTCTCGATCACCCGGATCGGCGGCGCGATCGTGCTGACGCTGGCGCTGGTGATGTTCGCCGGCACCCTCGACCTGCCGTTCGCGCGAGGGCGGGAGCTCCGCTTCCACCCACGACCCGGCGCCGGCGCCACCTGGGCCGCCCCGGTCATGGGAGCGGCGTTCGCGTTCGGCTGGACTCCCTGCATCGGGCCGGTGCTGGGCTCGGTGCTCACCGTCGCCGCCGGCCAGGACGGGGCGGCCCGCGGCGGCCTGCTGCTGGCCTGCTACGCCGCCGGGCTGACCCTCCCCCTCCTCGTCACCGCGGTGTTCCTCGGCCGGCTGGGACCGACGCTGCGCTGGGTGCGCGCCCGAGGGCTGCTGCTCTCCCGGGCCTCGGCCGTGGTGCTGTTCGGCTACGGGCTGATGCTGGTCACCGACCAGCTCTCGTGGCTGACCCGGGTGCTGCAGGGGGGTGTGCCCGCCCTCTAGGTGGGAACCATGCCAGTGCACGGTTCTCCGGAAGGGAGCACGCGATGCTCAGCAGGCTCGCCACCGTCACCGCCGCACTCACCCTGGCCGGCGGGTTGTCGGCCGTCGCGGTGCCGGCGCTGAGACAGCCGCCGGCGGTGCCGAGGGCCGTGGCACCTGCGCAGTTCGACAGGCCGCAGCAGAACGAGTACTTCCCGCTCGAGCCGGGCACGGTCACGCGCTATCGCGGCACCGACGAGGGTGACCGGTTCGTCGAGCGGGTGCGGGTCACGCACCGGACCAAGCGCATCCAGGGCGTCACGACGACCGTCGTCCGGGACACCCTGCGCCGCGCCGACGGCAGCCTGGCCGAGCAGACTTCCGACTGGTACGCGGCCGACAACGACGGCAACGTCTGGTACTTCGGCGAAGCGACGGCGACCTATGACAGGTCGGGCCGCCTCGAGAGCCGCGAGGGCTCCTGGCGGGCGGGGGTGGACGGGGCCGTCGCCGGCCTGATCATGCCCGCGGAGCCACGCCCGACCGACGCCTACCGCCAGGAGTTCCTCAGGGGCGAGGCCGAGGACCAGGCCTGGATCGTGCAGCGCAACGCCTCGACCACCGTGCCCTACGGGACGCTCCATCACCTGGTGCGCAGCTTCGAGTGGACCCGCCTCGAGAAGCCGGTGCTCTCCCTCAAGCTCTACGCCCCCGGCCTGGGCATCGTCCGGGAGAAGGACATGTCCGGCGGGAGCGAGTCGTTCGTCCTCGTCTCCGTGCGCCGGCACCGCTGACGGTCGGGCCCCGGACGACGCTCAGCTCTCGAGCCAGCGCAGGTCGGGCCAGGCGGTGGCGACCACGTCGTGACCGAGCCGCGCCGCCACGGCCTCGTAGGTGGCCCGGTAGTGCTCGGCGATCCGCCGCGCCGCGTCGTCGGGGAGCCGCAGTACGTCGGTCTTCGGCGACGCGTTCACCCGCCGGTCGGTGTCGGCCGGCGCCGGGTCGATCCCGACGAACGCGGCCAGCTCCTGCACGGTCGGCTCCTCGAAGAGCCGCTCGTAGAGGACGTAGTGCACCCCGTCCCGACCGAACACGGCCTCCAGGGCCCCCATCGTGAGCTCGTAGCGGGTGCGCAGCTCGAACCAGGGCTCGGCGTACACCTCGAGCACCCGCTCCTCCGGCGTCCGGTCGTGCCGCTCGGGGCGGCGCTTCTTGTACATCCGGACCGCGGACCAGATCCGCTCGGCCGGCTCGCGCATCAAGAACACCGGCGCCACCCGGATCCCCCGCCGCCCGAAGCCGTCGCGGATCGCGGCCAGCCGCTCGACCGAGAGCATCGCGTAGGACGGCGTGATGTCGGTGGTCGCCCGGATGCCGGGCCGGGAGAGCAGCAGCTCGAAGTAGTCGAAGTACGCCTCGGGGTCGGCGTAGAACGACGCCAGCCGGAGGTTCTCCGGGTCGGCCTCCCGGCCGCGCGCGAGCCGCGCCGCGGCACGCTGGGACCGCTTCATCAGCCGCTCGCGGAAGTGCGCCATCGCCTCGAGGTCCAGGCCGTCCCAGACGTGGTACTCCTTCAAGAACCCCGGGTCGCACTGCGGCGAGGACGCCAGGTGGTCGTGCAACCACGACGTCCCGGCCTTCTGGGCCCCGACGCCGAGCACGAAGGTCCTGCTGTCGGCGGAGGTCGGCACGGCCGCCATCGTAGGCGCTGGCGCCCGGGCCCGGCGGCCGACGCTCGACACCCGACAACGGCGAACGGCCTGACCGGCGGATGCTTCCGCGGCCAGGCCGTTCTTCTGCTCCCCCGGTTGGACTCGAACCAACAACCCTCCGGTTAACAGCCGAATGCTCTGCCAGTTGAGCTACAGGGGATCGGTGCAGCCCGCACAGGTTAGCAATCCGGGCGGACCAACAGAAATCGAGGTGGTCAGACCGGGCCGACGTCCTGCTGGGCGGCCGCGAGCGCCTCCCGGGCCAGCCTGCGCACCTCGGGATCGTCCGGGTCGACGCCCTCGTCGTACTCGTAGACCCACTGCACCGGCCGGTTCCCGGACGGCGCTCGACGAGCGATCACCCGCAGGCCGCGGCGCTCGTCGACCGGCACGTGCCGCTGCAGCACGATGCTGGCGGTGACGCGCTCGCGGACCAGCTCGAGGAGCCGGCCCGGCTCGTCGAGGGTGAAGCGGTGCTCCGGACGCACCTGTCCCCAGCTGCCGACCTCGGTGACCCGCAGCACCTCGGTCTCCTGGTCCCAGTCGGCGGCCTCGACGTCCTCCCACGGGATCCGGACGGTCTCGCTCAGCTCGAAGGCGGTGCCGCCGCGGGAGCGCACCAGGTAGAGGGCGTCGCGGGTGCCGCCGAGGTGGCCCTCGGCCGCGACGGCGTCGGCGAGGAGCCGCTCGCCGCGCTCGACCCGGATCGGCGGGCGCTGGCGACGCCAGGGGCTCACGTGGCACTCCCCGCGAGCCGGTCGCGCAGCGCCCGGCGGTGCGCCTCCAGCGCGGCGAGCTCTCCGAACATCTTGTTGAACTCCTCCGCATGCTCGACCGGGTTGGTGCGCTGCAGCTTGGACTTGATGGCCGCGATCCGCCGGGCCGCGGTGAGCTCGAGCAGCCGGAACACGTGCTCGGCGACGTACGCGGCGTCCGGCTCCTTCTTGAGCGGCTCGACGGCGAGTGCGCTGATCACCGAGGAGGCCGCCGGGTCGGTCGCGGCGTCGCGCAGCCGGTTGGCCCAGGACGGGTCGCCGGCGCCCGCGCCGGGGCCGCCGGCCGCCGCGACCAGCTCCCACACCGCCCGGTAGGTCGGGTGGACGAAGTCGTTGGGGCCGATGTCGCCGGTGCTGCGACCGATCGTCATCGGGTGCTGGATGACCAGCTGGAGGGTCTCGCGCTCGATCGCGAACCGCGGGTCGTGCAGGCTGGGAACCGCACTCCGATTCGTCGGCGGTTCGGCAACCGCCCCGCGGTCCCCGTTCCGATGCCGCGCCACGACGCGCCTGACTTCGACGAGGACCTCGTTCGGGTCGACTCCTGTGAGCTCGGAGATGTCGCGAGCAAAGGAGCTCTGGGCCACGGAGTTGTCGCGACTACTCAGCACGAGCTTTGCGGCTTCCCTCACGGCGGCGATCCGGCCGTCCGCCCTATCCAGGTCGAACTCCCGAACGACATTGGTGAGGACGAATCGGTAGAGCGGCACCCGGCGGGCGACCAGCTCGCGGACCGCGGCGTCGCCCTGCTGGATCCGCAGGTCGCACGGGTCGAGCCCGCCGGGCTCGACGGCGACGTACGTCTGGGAGACGAAGTTCTGGTCACCGCCGAAGGCACGGAGCGCGGCCTTCTGGCCGGCGGCGTCGCCGTCGAAGGTGAAGATGATCTCGCCGTGAGTGACCTGGTGGTCGTTGAGGAAGCGGCGCAGCACGCGAGAGTGGTCGTCGCCGAACGCGGTGCCGCAGGTCGCGACCGCGGTGGTCACGCCGGAGAGGTGGCAGGCCATCACGTCGGTGTAGCCCTCGACGATCACCGCCTGGGAGGAGCGGCCGATGTCGCGCCGGGCCAGGTCGATGCCGTAGAGCACCTGGCTCTTCTTGTAGATCGGGGTCTCGGAGGTGTTGAGGTACTTGGCGTCGATCCGGTCGTCGTCGAAGATCCGGCGGGCACCGAAGCCGATCGTGTCGCCGCTGGCGTCGCGGATCGGCCAGAGCAGCCGGCCGCGGAACCGGTCGTAGCCCGACGGGCCGATCAGCCCGCCGACCGTCATCTCCTCGGCACTGAAGCCCTTCTGGCGCAGGTGCGTCTTCAGGGCGTCCCCATCGCGAGGAGCGAAGCCGATGCCGAAGTGCTCGGCCGCGGCCTGGTCGAAGCCGCGCCCACCGAGGAACTGCCGCGCGACGAGAGCGTCCGGGGTGGCGAGCTGGTCGGCGTAGTACTCCTGGGCGACCTTGTGCGCCTCCACGAGCCGCCGCCGCGGCGGACCCTTGGGCCGTTCCTCGCGGACGTCGCCCTCCTCGCGGCGCAGCTGCACGCCGACCTTGTCCGCGAGCCGCTCGACCGCCTCCCCGAAGGTCAGGCCGTCGATCTTCATCAGGAACGTGATGACGTTGCCGCCCTCGGAGCAACCGAAGCAGTTGCCGGTGAGGATGTTGTCCTCGAGCGTGAACGCGTGACCGTCCTCGACCTCCGCGCAATACACCTCCTCGACGCGGTCCGTCTCCTCGACCGCCTGGACCACCCACCCCCGTCGCGCATACTTCTTGGTCGCCTCCGCGAAGCGCCGCCGGTGCTCGTCGAGGAGGAAGAAGCTCTCGGTGAGGTCGTCGTTGACGAAGTGCACCCGGTGCAGGTCGGAGTGCTCCTTCCCCAGCCCTACTCGCGACTGGGTGGTGATGCCATAGGTCGCGATGCCGAGTCGCGTGGTGACCATCCGTACGAACTCGAGGTTCTCCCGCCGGGCCGAGTTGAGGATCACGGTCCCATCGGCCGCGACGCAGCCGTCGGCGGCGAAGTAGCCGGCCAGCCACCCGTACAGGTAGGAGACCGACTCATCGGGGTCGGGCAGCTCCTTGAAGAAGCGCGGTAGATGGTGCACCAGGAGGTTGTCACCTGAAGCCGAGGTGTGGCTGTTCGAGAACCACTTCAGCATCGCCAGGTCCTTCGGGGGGCGCAGCAGTGCCATGCTGCCGGTGCCCGACCGGGTCCCGTCGCCGTAGGTGAACCCGTGCGCGATGCCGAACGGTGACGGTGTCGTCCGCTGGATCCGCGAGCGAGGGAACTTCGAGACCAGTCGATCGCCGGCCTTGAGCTCCTTGGTCAGCACCTCACGATGCTTCGATCCAGTCCTTCCAGAGGGAACGAACCAGCGGTGGCCGTCGGTCGCAAAGAGCTCTTTGCGCTCACGGTTCCGCGTGACGACGATCCGCCACAGCCGCTGCACGCCGTAGGACTTCAAGGGCGCTTCTGCCCAGTCGCCGTGCACGTTGAGGATCCGGTGGGTGCCACCGGCAAGCTCGCTGATCGGCCGCGGCCCGTCCCAGGTCAAGACCTTGGTCTCGCCGGCCAGGCAATGGAAGAACCCGCGACTCGGGTTGACGTTGAACGACGGGGACTTCTCGTCGTGGAACGGGCAGAGCCCCTTGAGCGAGCCGCCGCCGGCCGGGCGCAGCGTCACGTACTGCGAGACGACGTCGTCGATGCGTGCCTTCTCGCGCACCTCGGCGATGTCTTCATCACGGATCCGCCCTGCCACGGTGCGGAGTCTATGTCCCGGTCAGTAGTCGTCGGACATGATGTTCCACAGCCGCTCCCCCGCCGCGTAACGGTGCAGCTGGTCGCGCACCAGCCGGTACGCCCGCGGCCACATCGCGCTGCTCGCGCCGCCCACGTGCGGCGAGATCAGCAGGCCGGGCGCGTCCCAGAGCGCGTGGTCCTCCGGGATCGGCTCGGGGTCGGTCACGTCGAGCGCTGCCCGGATCCGACCCGAGTCGAGCGCGTCGATCAGGGCAGGGGTGTCGACGACCGCACCGCGGGCGACGTTGACCAGCAGCGCACCCTCCTTCATCGCGGCCAGGAAGCCCGCGTCGACCAGGCCGCGGGTCTCCTCCGTGAGGGGTACGACGAGCACCACGACGTCCGCGTCCGGGAGCAGCCCGAGGAGCTCGTCGATGCCGTGCACGCCGGCGCGTCGGGTGCGGGCGACCCTGACGACCTCGACCTCGAACGGCAGCAGCCGGGCCTCGATGGCCCGCCCGATGGCGCCGTACCCGATCACCAGCACGCGCTTGTCGGCCAGCGCCGGGCGCCACCCGGGCGCCCACTCGTGCCGGGCCTGGGCGCGCACGAAGTCCGGGATCCCGCGCAGGCTGCTCAGGATCAGGGTCAGCGCGAGCTCGGCGGTGGAGGTGTCGTGGATGCCACGGCCGTTGCAGAGCGTGACGCCGTCCGGCACGCGGCCGCGCAGGTTGTCGACGCCGGCCGTGACCGTCTGGACCACCTCGAGCCCGGTCATCCGCGGCAGCACCTCCGCGACGCGGCTGCCGACCTGGTAGGGCGGCACGTAGAACCGGACGTCGCCGACCGTGTCGGGGACGTGCTGCGTCGGGTCGACCACCTGGTAGCGCAGGCCCTCCGGCGGGTCGCCCAGCTCGGCGGGGTCGAACGGCAGCCAGACGAGACGATCGCTCACGAGGGTCGAGCCTACGGCGGGGCCGGGGACCGAACCCGGGGCGGTTCGCGGCCGGACCGTCCGACCAGAGCGTGCCCCGTCTGTCGTCTGGGTCGAACTGCCCCGAATCTCGCCCGCCCTGCCTTGCGTGCCGGGGACTGTCTCGACAAGCTCGACCAACGGCGTCGCGGCCGTGGTCAGCGCGAGCGGAGCGACTCGTGCCAGGTGAGCGCGCTGGCATCGGTCAGCGAGGCGACCTGGTCGATGACGACCCGCAGGCGGGCCGCGTCGTCGGCCGCGGCGCGCCAGTCGTCGGCGAACGCCCGCTCGAGGGCATCCGGGCCGCGGTGGGCGAGGACGGCGACCAGCTCGGCGAGCAGCTCGCGCTGGCGCACCATCGCGGCGACCCGGTCGTCGGCCTGCATCACGTAGTAGGCGGCGATGCCCTTCAGCACCGCCATCTCCAGGCGGGTCCGCTCGGGGACCACCAGATCGGCGGCGTAGCGCACGAACGGGCCGTCGCTCGCGGCGAACGTCGCGTGCTGCACCGCCCCGCAGAAGCGTCCGATCAGGTCGCTGGTGAGGTTCTTGAGCGCGCCCAGCGAGCGGCGGCTGGCGTCGTACGGCGCCTCCGGCCAGCTGCCGACCTCGCGCAGGCCGGCGAGGGTCGCGCCGAGGACCTCGTCGGTCGCGTCGGGGAGGTACCAGTCGCGCACCGTCGCCCAGACCGCGGCCTCGTCGATCCGGGTGAGGTCGACGCGGCCCGCGACGATGCCGTCCTCGATGTCGTGGACGGAGTAGGCGACGTCGTCGGCCAGGTCCATCACCTGCGCCTCGAGGCACTGGTGGGTGCCGACCGCGCCCCGGCGCATCCAGTCGAACACCGGCCGGTCGTCGTCGTACACGCCGAACTTGCGCACCAGCCGCGGCGACCCGTCGGCGTGCACCCCTTGCGGCTCCTCGGCCGCCGACCGCGGCCAGGGGTACTTGGTGCAGGCGTCCAGGGTCGCCCGGGTGAGGTTCAGGCCGACCGACGCACCGGAGGCGTCCACGGTCTTCGCCTCGAGCCGGGTGAGCAGCCGCAGGGTCTGGGCGTTGCCCTCGAAGCCGCCGCAGGACTCTCCGAGCTCGGCCAGCACCCGCTCGCCGTTGTGGCCGAACGGCGGGTGCCCGAGGTCGTGGGCCAGCGCCGCGGTCTCGGCGATGTCCGGCTGGCTGCCGAGGGCCCGTGAGAGGTCGCGCGCGACCTGGGCGACCTCGAGGCTGTGGGTGAGCCGGTTGCGCACGAAGTCGTTGCTCTGCGGGCCGACCACCTGGGTCTTCGCGGCCAGCCGCCGCGAGGCCGCCGCGTGGACGAGGCGGGCGCGGTCGCGCTCGAACGGCGTCCGCTCGGGGGCGTCGACCCGCTTCGGCGGCTCCTCGACCAGACGCGCGCGCGCGGCGGCGTCGTACAGCTCCAGGTGTTCCATCGCTGCAGACCCTAGTGCGACCGACTGACCTTCGACTTGGGACCTCGGGCCCTACCGTGACCCGCGCCACATTGAAGATCGTTGAGGCATGACGCGGATCGACGAGTACCGTTCCGACCTCGGTCGGCTGGACCGCGCCGCGTGGCCGGGCTACCTCGACCGGCACTCCCACCTCCCGGGCCCGCGTGGGAACATCGAGCTCGCGATGGCGTTCGCCGAGCTCGCCGACCTGGCGCTGGACGACGAGCTGATCGCGAGCGGCGACGAGTACCGCACCTTCTGCGGGGTCCTCGGCCTGGGCGCCACCGCGGCGGATCCGGAGGTGCAGGCGCGCCTGCGCGAGCTCGCCACCGACGAGCGCTGGCGGATCCGCGAGGCGGTCGCGATGGCGCTCCAGCACTTCGGCGACCTCAACCTTCCGGCCCTGGAGATGGTCGTCCTCGACTGGGCGAACGACCCGCGTCCGCTGGTGCAGCGCGCCGCGGCTGCCGGCATCTGCGAGCCACGGCTGCTCGTCGGGCCCGCCGCCGCCGCGGTCGCGATCGAGGTCTGCCGGCGTACGACGCGCGCGCTGGCCGACCTGCCGGCCGAGCGCCGCGGCGACAGCGAGGTGCGGACCCTGCGGCAGGGACTGGGCTACTGCTGGAGTGTCGCGGTCGCCGCCGACCCGGCCCAAGGCCTGCCGGCGTTCTGGGCGCTCGACGACGCCGACGCCGACATCGCGTGGATCGTGCGGGAGAACCTGCAGAAGGCGCGGCTCACCCGACTGCTGTGAGCCCCGCGGGCCGCCGGAATTCCCCGAGGGTCAGCCGTTCGTGGCGACGTGCACGTGGTCGTAGTGGTCCGCGGTCGCCGACCCACGGGAGGACATCGAGCGCCAACCCTCGCTGGCGCGCTCCGGGGTCCAGATCTGCTGGCGCCAGAGGATGTCGTAGAGGTTGAGCTCGGCAGCATGCTGCTGCAGGAACTCCGCGATCGCGTTGCCGAGCGCGACGTCGCTGGTCATGATGTCCAGCGCCCGGCCGGACGCGTGCTCACCGTGGTCGTCCCAGCCGCCGTACGAGGTGATCTGCGGGAAGGCGTGGCACACGGAGCGGTAGACGTAGACCGCGTCGGAGGTCAGGCCGTGCTCCACGCTCGGGTCCGGGCAGGGCGCCATGGACAGCCCGGCGGCCGCGGTGAGCGGCTTGTCCTCGGACAGGTAGCCCGCGGTCACCCACCGCGACTTGCCCTGCCACACGACCTCGACCCGCTCATCGGTGGAGCGACCGGTCACCAGGATCCGCTTGCCGGCCTCGAGCTCGCCGACCTGCACGGCGTCCTCGCCGGGGTTGGACCACAGGTTGAGCACCGTGGTGGTCCACAGCTTCGTGTCGGCCCGCCGCACGGCGCGCTCGGTCGCCGCCCGCCGCTGCTCGAGCTTCTCGGCCCGCTTGTCCGCTGCGCCGACGCGCGAGCCGGCCCGGGACAGGGGCGCCGGCCGGTCCGCGGCGGCCCCGAGGTCGGCGGTCGTACCGGCGGTCTCCTGAGCGACCAGGTCGCGCGCCTCCGGGTTGGTCGCGACCACACCGAGCGACACCGCGGATGCGGTTGCCAGGACGGCGAGGGGTGCGGCGATGAAGGCGGCTCGGGGCTTGCGTCGGGCATCGGCCCGCTTGTGGCGATGCTCTGCCACAGCGCTGATCCTTTGCTGTTGCTGTCGGGGGTCTGCCCCTGCCGTGGACACCCGAGAAAGGTCACGAATCGGCAACGACCGCCCGAGTCAACCACACGCCCCGCGGTCTCCGGAATCGGGGGGCAGCAGGAGCGGCGTGTTCCTCGTCACCCGCCGGTGGTCTCGTCCGCGTCCTCCTGGACGTGCCGGCCGCGACCGTCCGCGTCCTCGAGCCAACCCTCGGGCAGGGCGACCTTGGCCCGCGGCGATCCCTGGCGCCCGCGCGGGGCGCCCAGCTCGCGCTCCGGGAACGGCTCGTCCGGGTCGAGCTCGGCCAGCAGCCGGTCGAGTGCCGCGAGACTGTCGACCAGGCCCAGCGAGCGCCGCATCTCGCCGCCCGCGCCGAAACCCTTGAGGTACCAGGTCACGTGCTTGCGGAACTCCTTGCAGCCGCGCTCCTCCCCCAGGTGCTGGCACAGCAGCTCGGCGTGCCGGCGCATCATCGCGGCCACCTCGCCCAGGGCCGGCAGGGTCGCGACGTCCTCGCCACCGAACGCGGCGGCGAGGTCGCGGAAGAGCCAGGGCCGGCCCAGGCAGCCGCGGCCGACCACGACGCCCGCGACGCCGGTCTCCTCGACCATCCGCAGTGCGTCCGCGGCCTCCCAGACGTCGCCGTTGCCGAGCACCGGGATGTCCACGTGCTCGACCAGCGCCGCGATCGCGTCCCAATCGGCCGCGCCGGAGTAGGCCTGCGCGACCGTCCGGCCGTGCAGCGCGATCGCCGCACATCCGGACTCCTGCGCGATCCGGCCGGCGTCGAGGTAGGTGAGGTGATCCTCGTCGATGCCCTTGCGGGTCTTCATCGTGACCGGCACGTCGTACGGCGCGGCCGCGGCGACGGCCGACTCCAGGATCTCGGCGAGCAGCCCGCGCTTCCACGGCAGCGCGCCGCCGCCGCCCTTGCGGGTCACCTTGGGCACCGGGCAGCCGAAGTTGAGGTCGATGTGCGCGACGCCGTACTCCGCGCAGAGGATCTCGGCGGCCTTGCCGACGTAGGCCGGGTCGCTGCCGTAGAGCTGGACGGAGCGGATCGTCTCGAGCTCGTCGAAGACCAGCATGTCCTTGGTGTGCTGGTCGCCCTCGACCAGCCCCCGACTGGTGATCATCTCGCAGACGTAGAGGCCGGCCCCCTGCTCGGCACACAGCCGGCGGTAGGCCGCGTTGGTGATGCCGGCCATCGGCGCGAGCACCACCGGGGTGTCGACGCGCAGCGACCCCAGGGCCAGCCCCCCGGCCGGACTGCCGGTCGGTGAGGTGGGCGAGGACATGCAGCCATTGTCCGGGGCCGCCGTCCGGCGCCCCAAATCGGGCTCAGCCGCCGCGGGTGCCGCCCTTGCCGGCCCGGGTGCCGCCCTTGCCGGCCTTGGGGTCGGCCTTTCCGCCCCGAGTCCCACCCTTGCCCTGCGTCCCGCTCTTGGGCTGGTCCGCCTGCGGTGCTTCGTACTTCGCCACGTCGCCGCTCCAGGTGATCGGGTTGAAGGTCTCCTCGGGACGGAAGCTCACCGACACGAGGTCGCCGTGGTCGGGCGCCAGGTAGACCAGGCACACCCGCGCCGTGTCGCCCGGCGCGAACTTCTCCGGGAACGGCGTGCTCGGGCAGGCCTGGAAGGAGCTCGCGAACGGCGTCGGCTCGAGCAGCACGTTGTCCTCGTTGACGACGTAGAGCGGCACCGGCCGGCCGCCGAGGTCGGTGTCGCCGACGTTCTCGACCCGGGCCCGCACGTAGTAGGGCGTCGACGCCTTCTGGGCGTCGCTGAGCTGCCAGGCCGAGAAGTCCTTGATCGAGGTCTTCTCGAGCCTGGTGACGGCGATGTCGAGCGCGCCGACCTGCTCCTGGCGCGGGTGGTAGGCCACGACCGCGTGGTCGCCGACCGCGAGCTGGCTGCCCGGCTCGGTGAGCTCGACGCCGTCGGGCACCGGGAGGTACGGCGTCGCCCCGGTCGAGGCGGGCGGCACCGTGAGCGTGCTCTGCTCCTCGGGCTGGGCGCCCTCGTCGGATCCCGAGCAGCCGCCGAGAGCGAGCGCGCCCGCGACGGCGGCCCCGAGCAGTGTGGTGAGCCGGATCATTCGGTCATTGTGCATGCCGAGCGGTCAGCAGCCGATCAGACGCTCGGCGAAGTACGCGCTGATCCGGTCCAGGCCGATCCGCTCCTGCTGCATGCTGTCGCGCTCGCGGACGGTGACCGCCTGGTCGTCGAGCGTCTCGAAGTCGACGGTCACGCAGTACGGCGTACCGATCTCGTCCTGGCGGCGGTAGCGGCGGCCGATCGCGCCGGAGTCGTCGAAGTCGACGTGCCACCCGGCCCGGCGCAGCTCCATGGCGAGGTCCTTGGCCTTCGGCGAGAGGTCCGCGTTGCGAGAGAGCGGCAGCACCGCCACCTTGACCGGCGCGAGCCGCGGGTCCAGGCGCAGCACGGTGCGCTTGTCGACGCCGCCCTTGGTGTTCGGCGCCTCGTCCTCCTGGTAGGCGTCGACGAGGAAGGTCATCAGGCTGCGGGACAGGCCGGCGGCCGGCTCGATGACGTAGGGGACGTAGCGCTCGTTGTTGGCCTGGTCGAAGTAGGAGAGGTCCTGGCCGGAGTGCTTGGAGTGGGTGCTCAGGTCGAAGTCGGTGCGGTTGGCGATGCCCTCGAGCTCTCCCCACTCCGAGCCGGCGAACCGGAACCGGTACTCGATGTCGACGGTCCGCGTGGAGTAGTGGCTGAGCTTCTCCTGCGGGTGCTCGAAGTGGCGCAGGTTGTCGGGGTCGATGCCGAGGTCGACGTACCAGCGGGTGCGCTCGTCGATCCAGTACTGGTGCCACTCCTTGTCCTCGCCGGGCTTGACGAAGAACTCCATCTCCATCTGCTCGAACTCGCGGGTCCGGAAGATGAAGTTGCCGGGGGTGATCTCGTTGCGGAAGCTCTTGCCGATCTGGGCGATGCCGAACGGCGGCTTGTGCCGGCTCGAGGTCACGACGTTCGCGAAGTTGATGAAGATGCCCTGGGCGGTCTCGGGCCGCAGGTAGTGCAGGCCCTCCTCGTTCTCGATGACGCCCAGGTGGGTCTTGAGCAGGCCGGAGAACTGCCGCGGCTCGGTCCACGCGCCGCGGGTGCCGCAGTTGGGGCAGGCCACCGTCGCGAGATCGACGTCGTCGGGGTTGACGCTGTGCCCTTCGGACTTGGACTTCTTCTCCGCGACCTCCTCCTGGAGGTGGTCGGCGCGGAACCGCTTGTGGCACGACTGGCACTCGGTGAGCGGGTCCATGAACGTGTCGACGTGGCCGCTGGCCTCCCACACCTGCCGCGGCAGGATGATGCTGGAGTCGAGGCCGACCATGTCGTCGCGCATGGTGACCATGGACTTCCACCACTGGCGCTTGATGTTCTCCTTGAGCTCCACGCCCAGCGGGCCGTAGTCCCAGGCGGAGCGGGTGCCGCCGTAGATCTCGCCGCACGGGTAGACGAAGCCCCGCCGCTTGGCGAGGGAGACGACGTGGTCGACGGTGGACGGCGGGGGCTTGGCCACGGTGGCGCTCCTGATGACTTGGCCGGCTGGCTGCCGGTCAGAGTGGGTGATCGGAAGGGCTCAGCCTAACGACCGGGTCGAGGCGACGTTGAGGGTGGTGCCGGGCTCGGCGAGCTCGTAGGCGGACGGCTCGTCCAGGGCGCGGCTCAGGATCGCGACCGCGTGCAGCTTCACGTCGTACGTCGAGAGCGCCCGGCGGTAGCTGCCCACGTTGGCCCACCTGGTGGTCAGCACCCACAGCTCCGGGTCGTCGACGTTCCGGCCGATCTCGCCGCCGGCGTACCCCGCGCACGCGGCGAGCGTGCGGTGCGCGGTCTCCAGGTCGGCACGGAACGGCTCGCCGTCGGACAGCGGGACCCGGAACCTGTTGACGACCAGCACGCGGCGACCATACCGCCTCGCCCCACGATCGACCGAGCGTGTCAGCGGAGGAACTTGCGGAAGAGGTCCCGCTGGAAGGCGTTGTTGTCCTGCGCCGCGAAGTTCGTCGCCGCGGAGAGGAAGAACACCGACCGGCCGTCGGGCGCCCAGGCGGGACCCGCGGACCCCACCATGCCGAACAGGGTGGAGGAGCTGGTGCCGTTGGTGCCGTCGGGGCGCACCGACACCAGCTGGAGCCCTTGACTCGCGAGGTCCTTGACGTAGACGTCGTCCTCCACGTTCTTGTCGGCTCGGTCGACCAGGGCGAACGCCTGTGACGTGAACAGGATCTTGGTGCCGTCCGGGGACCACGCAGGAGTCCGACTGCCGTCGGGACTCACCACGAACTGACCATTCGGCCGCACCGAGACCGCCGAGACGGCGCCGGTCGCGAGGTTCTTGACGAACACGTCCTGGGCGGAGTTGTCGTCACCGGGGACGAGGTTGGTGGCCGCGGAGCTGTACGCCAGCCGGTTGCCCGTCGGCGCGAACGCCGGGTCCCCGCTGTAGTTGTCCGCCTGCGCCCCGCCGGCGGAGACGGACGCCCGCACGATGGCCCCGGTGTACACGTTCTTGACGAAGACGTCCCGGTTGACGTTGGTGTCGCCCGGCACCAGCTCGTGGGACGCGGACACGAACGCCACCCGCGTCGAGTCGGGGCTCCACGTGGGGTCGGAAGCATCGAGTGGCCCGGACCCGTCGGAGGGCAGGGCGCCCGACGCGTCGGCGCTGACCGGCACGTAGGTGTCCGTGCCCACCTGCCAGGCGAACATCTGCCAGCTGAAGTTGGTGTTGCCCGGGCACGGGTCGGTGGCGCAGCCGTCGACGAACTTGGAGCTGAAGGCGATCCAGGTCGCGTCCGGTGACCACGACGCGTCGGAGACCGCGGCCGCGATGTAGCCCACCGAGCCGTCGTCGATGCTCTTGGCCATCAGGAACGGGGCGTACGAGCCGTCGAGGGTGAACCCGTCGATCAGGTTGTTGGCATAGGTGGTGAAGAGCAGCTCGTGGCTGCCGGGCTTCCACCCGATCACCCGCGCCTCACCGGTGTAGCCGTTGTCGTTGCCCAGGACGCCGCTGGCCGACGTGTCCGCCACCCCGATGGCTCCGGTCGCCAGCGACTTGACGAACAGATGCATGAGCCCGTCGCTCGCGTCCGGGCTGAGGTTGGTCGCGTTGGACCAGAAGGCGACGTACCTCCCGTCGGGCGACACCGATGCGGAGTTGACCGAGCTCCCGTTGGCGCCGGCGCCCGCGGACGTCGCGTCGACCTGGCTGATCGCTCCGGTCGCGAACGGCGAGCCCGCTCCGGAGCCTGGGGTGAGCACGACCTTGTCCAGGAAGACCCCCTTGCCGCCCACGACCACCCGCACCTCGACCTTGCCCGAACCGCTGACCTGGACGGCCCGGAGGCGGACCTTCGCTGCCGCGGTCGAGACCGTCGTGCGGACCTTGCCCCCCACGACGATCTGGGCCTTCCCCCGGCGGGGGCCGAACTCGAAGGTGACCGAGACGCCCGACCCCGCGGCCTTCGTCGTCGCGGTCGCTCCCTTCATCGTGGACTTCGAGAGCGTCTGCCGATAGGCCTTCGATGCGGTCACCGCTCCCCAGCCCTTCGACCGCGCCAGCTGGCGGTCGTCGATCGTGGTCGCCGCCACGCGCTCGGTCGTCGTCGTCGCCGCAGCAGCCGGCCCGGCCGCCCCCGCGACCTCGGTCGGCGGCGCGAGGAGGACGAGCCCGGCGGCGACACAGAGCGCCGCGAGGGTGGGGTAGGTCTTCGACATCAGGTCACCTCGTGTCCGTGACGCGCCCGCCCGACCGGGCCGATCTCAGCAACCTAGGAGTCCGCCTCGCGGCGCGGTAATAGCCCGAACGGGCCACCCCGGACGAACGACCTCCGAGTTTGACAATCATTCTCAATCTGGCTGAGAATGATTCTCATGAAGAGACTTGCCGCCACCATCCCCGTCACGCTCGCGCTCACCGGGCTCACTCTCACCGGGTGCGCGGCGTTCACCGACGACGGCGGCGGCCCCGCCTCCGCTGCCGGCAAGGGGGCCGGCGGGGTCCGGGTCGCGGCGGCGTTCTACCCGCTCGCGTACGTCGCCGACCGGGTCGGCGGTGACCACGTCGACGTCACGAACCTCACCGCACCGGGCGGCGAGCCGCACGACCTCGAGCCGTCGGTCGCGGTGACCGCCGAGGTCGCCGGGGCCGGGCTCGTCGTCTACGAGCGCGGCTTCCAGCCGGCGGTCGACGCCGCGGTGGACGAGAACGCGGCCGGCGACGTCCTGGACGCGGCCGGCGTCGTCGACCTGGTGCCGTTCCGCGAGCACGGAGTCGACTCCGACGAGACCGACCCGCACTTCTGGCTCGACCCGCTGCTGCTCGCCGACGTCGCCGACGCCGTCGCCGACCGGCTCGAACAGGCCGACCCGGACCACGCCGCGGACTACCGCGCGAACGCCGCCGACCTGCGCGGCGACCTCGAGGGACTCGACCAGGAGTACGCCGACGGCCTCGCGAGCTGCACCCGCACCACCGTCGTCGTCAGCCACGACGCGTTCGGCTACCTGCAGCGCTACGGCGTCGAGATGGAGGCGATCCTCGGCCTCTCCCCCGAGGCCGAGCCGACCCCGGCCGACCTGGCCCGGCTGCAGGCCCTGATCCGCGCGGACGGGGTCACCACCGTCTTCTCCGAGTCGATCGTCAGCGCCAAGGCGGCCGAGGCCCTCGCCCGGGAGACCGGCGCGGAGAGCGACGTGCTCGACCCGATCGAGGGGCTGACCGACCGCACCGCCGACGAGGACTACCTTTCCCTCATGCGCGCCAACCTCGCCGCCCTCGAGAAGGCGAACGACTGTTGAGCGCGCCCGCACCAGGATCGGCCACCGGGCCCGTCGTCGAGCTCAGCGGCGGCGCCGTCGCCATCGCGGGCCGCCCGATCCTGCGCGGCATCGACCTCACGGTCCCCGCCGGGGAGTTCCTGGCGCTGATGGGCGCCAACGGGTCGGGCAAGTCGACGCTGGTGCGCGCGCTCACCGGGCTGCACCCGCTGGCCGCCGGGAGCCTGCGGCTGTTCGGGACGGCGTACGACGACTTCCACGACTGGCGCCGGGTCGGCTACGTCCCCCAGCGCGGCAGCGCGGCCTCCGGCGTGCCGGCCTCGGTGTGGGAGGTGGTCGCGTCGGGGCGGCTGACCCACCGCCCGCTGTTCCGCCGACTCGGGCGGCGCGACCGCGCGGCGATCGTCGACGCCCTGGAGGTGGTCGGCCTGGCCGACCGCGCGGGCGACGGCGTCTCGACGCTGTCCGGCGGCCAGCAGCAGCGGGTGCTGATCGCCCGCGCGCTGGCCGGGGAGCCCGAGCTGTTCTTCCTCGACGAGCCGACCGCGGGCGTCGACCTGCCCAACCAGCAGGTGCTCGCCGACAGCCTGGCGACGCTGTCGGGGCGGGGCGCGACCGTGGTGCTGGTGGCCCACGAGCTCGGCCCGATGGCTCCGCTGGTCGACCGTGCGGTGGTGATGCGCGACGGCCGGATCACCTACGACGGCCCGCCGCTGACCCACGACCAGGTGCACGAGCCCGAGCTCTCCGCGGACCTGGCGCTCGCCCACGTCGACGACCTCGACCCCGGGCACCACCACGACCACGCGACGGGGGCGCGCCACGACCACGCCCCGCACGTGGCATCGCCCCTCGACCGGCACGCCGAGGAGGACCGGTGAGCGACTACCTGGACCTGCTCGGCCTGCCGTTCATGCAGCGGGCGATCATCGCGGCGCTGTTCACCGGCCTGGCGGCCCCGGTCGTCGGCACCTACCTGGTGCAGCGCCGGCTCGCACTGATGGGCGACGGCATCGGTCACGTCGCGGTGACCGGCGTCGCGCTCGGCCTGCTGACCGGCGTCTCGCCGGTCTGGATGGCGGTGCTGGTCTCGGTGCTCGGCGCGATCCTGATCGAGGTGATCCGCGAGCGCGGCCACGCCAACGGCGACGTGGCGCTCGCACTCCTCTTCTACGGCGGTCTCGCGGGCGGCGTGCTGATCACCGGCCTCGCCGGCCAGAGCGGGGCGCGGCTGCAGACCTACCTCTTCGGGTCCATCACCACGATGTCGGAGGCCGACGTCCTGGTGACGATGGCGCTCGCGGGCGTCGTCGTCCTGCTGGGCGTCGGACTCGCCCCCCAGCTGTTCGCGGTCGCGCAGGACCAGGAGTTCGCCCGGGTGGCCGGGCTCAACATCCGGGCCTACAACGTCCTGGTCGCCGTGCTGGCCGCGGTCAGCGTCAGCGTGGCGATGCGGACCGTCGGGCTGCTGCTGGTCTCCGCGCTGATGGTGGTCCCGGTCGCGACCGCCCAGCAGCTGACCCGTTCGTTCCGCGGGACCCTCCTGGCGGCGATGGCCCTCGGGACCGTCGCCGCGGTCGGCGGGCTGCTGATCTCGGCCGCCGCCCCCGACGGCACCACCGTCGCCCCCGGGCCGGCGATCGTGCTGCTCGCCCTGGGCTGCTTCACCCTCTCCTGGCCGATCGGGGTCTGGCTGCGCGCGCGGCAGCGACTGCGCCGCCCGTTCCCCGTCGTCACGACCGCGGCACACCAAGCCGTCGGGGAGGACGAGCACCCGCACGAGCACGGCGAGGACTGCGGTCACGTGGCGGTCCAGCACGGCGACCACGTCGACTACGTCCACGACGGCCACCGGCACGCCCCGCACGGGAGGCACTATGACGAGCACTGAGCACGCGGAGACCCCGCGCCTGCGCCCGACCCGCCAGCGCCGCGCCGTCACCGAGGCGCTCGACTCGTTCAGCGACTTCCGCTCGGCCCAGGAGATCCACGAGCTGCTCGGCCGCCGCGGCGAGACCGTCGGGCTGGCCACGGTCTACCGCACCCTGCAGCGGCTCGCCGAGGCCGGCGACGTCGACGTGCTGCGCACCGAGGACGGCGAGGCGATCTACCGGCGCTGCTCCGAGGCGCACCACCACCACCTGGTCTGCCGCTCGTGCGGCGCGACGGTCGAGGTGGAGGGTCCCGCGGTGGAGCGGTGGACGAGGGCGATCGCCGCCGAGCACGGGTACGCCGAGGTCAGCCACACACTGGAGATCTTCGGCACCTGCGCGCGCTGCGGCTGAGCGCCGTACTCACACCGCCGGGCTCAGGCGTCCAGGGGCAGCCGCACGCGGAACACGCTGCCCCTGCCGAGCTCGCTCTCGACCTCGATCCGGCCACCGTGGCTCTCGACGATCGCCTTGGTGATGCTCAAGCCGAGCCCGACACCCTGGATCGAGCGCTCCTCGGCCTGGCGGGCGCGGAAGAAGCGGGTGAACAGGCGGTCCCGGTCGGCCGCGGCGATCCCGATCCCGGTGTCGGCGACGCACAGCTCGGCCCGGTCCCCGTCGAGGAGCAGGGTCACCTGCACGCAGCCACCGGCGCTGGTGTACTTCACGGCGTTCGAGACGAGGTTGTCGACGACCTGCGCCAGCCGCTCCTGATCGGCCCGCAGCACCAGCGTCGGCGGCAGCTCGAGGACGAGCTCGACGCCAGAGCGACGCGCCGCCGGGGCGGCGGCCTCCACGCAGTCCCGCACGACCGCAGCCAGGTCGACGGGCGCCCGCACCAGGGGCGCCCCGCCCTCGTCGAGGCGGGCGGTGTGCAGCAGGTCGGCGACCAGCCGGTGCAGCCGCCCACTGTTGCGGGCCATCACCTCGAGCTGGGCGACGACGTCGGCCGGCAGGTCGTCGCGCTCGAGCAGCATCTGCGTGTAGCCGACGATGGAGGTCAGCGGGGTGCGCAGCTCGTGGGAGACCGAGGCGACGAACTCGTCCTTGACCCGCAGCGCCCGCATGAAGTCGGTGACGTCCTTGTAGGCCAGCGAGGCGCCGGCGAGGGCCCCGGCCTCGTCCTCCACCCGGCGCGCGGAGACCGACAGCGCCCGGCGGGTCAGCGGGTCCGGGCCGACCCAGATCCGCACGTCCTCGAACTGCTCGCCCAGGCTCGCGCGGTGCGTCGGCATCTCCTCCGCGGCCAGCTCCCGGGTGCCGTCGGCGTCGTACACCGCGCCGAGCTGGCCTGCTCGCCCCTGGTGCCCCTCGGGGAAGGCGAGGCGGATGAAGTCGGCGTGCCGGCGGTTGATCCCCTGGTAGGCCCCTGACTCGTCCAGGAGCACCAGGCCCACGTCGACGGTGTCGAAGATCGCCTGGGAGACCCGACGCTGGTGCTCGATCACCTCGATGCCGGCCCGGACCCGCTCGAGCGCGTAGGAGATGGCCAGGGCGGCCCAGGTGGCGACCAGCGGGATCATCACGGTGCGGGTCAGGTTCGCCCCCGACGCCCCCAGGTAGAGCAGCCCCGGCCCGGCGAGCAGGAACGCGGTCGACAGGAGGACGACGACGGCGCCGCGCCGACCGTACTGGCGGCCGAGCCACAGCGCCGGCACCACTGCGAGCGTCCCGGTCGCGCCGCCGGCGGGGTCCATCCGGGAGAAGCCGAGGGCGAGGATGTCGACGGCCGGGAGGATGCCGACCGCCCAGACGGGCGCCCGCTCCCACGGCACCGCGATCGCGGCCGCCGAGGCGAGCGCCATGACGAGCAGCCCCAGGACCGGCCAAGAAGCCAGCGCCGGCGACGAGCCGCCGGCCGCGCGCAGCACGAAGTCGAGGAGGAACAGGGCGGCGAAGACACCCTGGAGCAGCTCCGGATCCGGGTCGTCGGCGAACAGCAGCCGGCGGTGCAACCCCGCGAGCCTCGTCGCCACCCTCCCCATGGCGCGGCTCAGTCCTCGCCCGGCGCCGGGGCGGCGACGGGGCCCTGGCTCGGTCCCGGCACGGGGTTCGGGGCGGCGCCGCCGTACCGGCGGTCCCGGCTCGCGTAGAGCTCGATCGCGTGCCAGAGGTGGCGCCGGTCGACGTCGGGCCACAGCACGTCGGTGAAGACCAGCTCGGAGTACGCCGCCTGCCACAGCATGAAGTTGGACAGCCGCTGCTCACCCGAGGTCCGCCAGACCAGGTCCGCGTCGGCGAGCTCGGGGACGTAGAGGTGCCGCGCGAAGACCTTCTCGTCGACCTTCTCGGGGTCCAGCCGTCCGGCGGCGACCTCGCGGGCGATGCTGCGTGCGGTGTCGGCGAGCTCGGCGCGCCCGCCGTAGTTGACGCACATCGTCAAGGTGAGCACGTCGTTGCGGCGGGTGAGCTCCTCGGCGACCTGCAGCTCCCGGATCACCGACTTCCACAGCCGCGGCGCACGCCCGGCCCACCGCACCCGGACACCGAGCTCGTGCATCTCGTCCCGACGGCGGCGGATCACGTCACGGTTGAAGCCCATGAGGAAGCGCACCTCGTCGGGCGAGCGCGACCAGTTCTCGGTGGAGAACGCGTACGCCGAGATCGCCTTGACCCCGATCTCGATGGCGCCCTCGACGACGTCGAACAGTGAGTGCTCGCCACGCTCGTGGCCCTTGGTCCGCGGCAGCCCGCGCTCCTTGGCCCAGCGGCCGTTGCCGTCCATGACGATGGCGACGTGCCGGGGCACGAGCTCTCGTGGGATCGCCGGGGGGCGCGCCCCCGTCGGGTGCGGCGTGGGCTGGCGCACGGCACGTCTCACGGCGCGAGCCTAGTCGGGGGACGGTCCTCAGGAGGCGAGTTGGGCGGCGTACGACGGGAGCACGACCCGGAACTCGCTGCCCCGGCCGGGCTCGCTGTCGACCTCGATCCGCCCGCCGTGGCTCTCCACGATCGACTTGGTGATCGACAGGCCGAGCCCGATGCCCTGGATCGCCCGGCGGCTGGCCTCCGCGCCGCGGAAGAACCGGCTGAACAGCCGGGCCCGTTCCGCGGGGTCGATCCCGATGCCGGTGTCCTGGACGGAGATCCGCACGGAGCCGTCGGCGACGACGATCGCCTGCACCCGGGCGCTCCCTCCCGGCTCGGTGTACTTGATCGCGTTGGACACCAGGTTGTCGACGACCTGGGCGAGCCGCTCGGGATCGCCGGTGAACGCGATGCTGTCCGGGACGTCGGCGTCCAGCCGGACGCCGCCCCGGGCGGCCTGCAGGCGCGCACCGGCGACGCACTCGCGGACGATCACGGCGAGGTCGGTGTCCTGCTCGCGCAGCGGCAGCGGTCGACCGGAGTGCTGGACCTCGTCGAGCAGGTCCTGGACCAGCCGCTCGAGCCGCTTGCCGTTGCGGTCGACCGCGTCGAGCTGCGTGCGCAGGACCGGGTCCAGGTCGTCGCGCTCCAAGGCGACGGCGACGTACCCCACGATCGAGGTCAACGGGGTGCGCAGCTCGTGCGAGACCAGGGCGACGAAGTCCTCCTTGACCTTCAAGGCGACGGCGAGCTCCGCTTCACGAGCCTCGGCGCGGGCCTGCGCGGTGCGCGCCGCGATCAGCGCGGCGTCGGTCGCGAACGCGCTGAAGCCCGCCAGGATCGTCAGCAGGAGCAGCCACTCCACGTGGGCGACGCCGGCACCGCGCGAGACCAGTCCCGGCACGGCGATGAACGCCACGGTCGCTCCCGTCGCCAGCGCTACCCCCCGCTGCCCCAGCTCGAGGCCCAGCCAGATCGACGGGAACACGACCAGCCCGGAGGCGATCCCGAGCTCGGAGCCCTGGGCGAGCATGCCGAGCGCAGCGATGTGGACGACCGCCAACGCCCGGGCCAGGACGTCGACCCGAGGAGCGGGCGCCGTCAGCACGATCAGGCTGCCGACGATCGCGATGACGACGCCGGCCACCGGCCACGAGAGCGGGGCGACCGGCCCCTCGGCGGCGATCCGGAACCCGAGGGCGATCGCCAGGATCAGCGTGAAGGACGACTGAAGGACGCGCGGATCCGGCTCGCCGCCGTTCCAGCACAGGTGCCGGACCACCCACCGGCACCGTGGCCCCCAGGCACGCATCGCTCACCTCCCGTCCTTCGTCCAGGGAAGGATCGGCGGGTGCTCCCAGAACCTGAGCCCGGGCCCGGCGCCGGGTTCGGGCCGGTGCGAGCACTCGGTGCGGCGCTGGATCAGCGCTCGACGTACGCCATCGACTTCAGGCCTCGCTCGAGGTGCCAGGCGAGGTAGGCGGCGACCAGGGTGCTGGCCTCCTTGAGGTTCCGGGCCGCAGCGGGGTCGACCACCGCCCAGTCGCCCGCGAGGAGGGCGCCGAGGAGCGCGACCGTCTCCGGGGCCGGCGACGCGGACCCCGGGACCCGGCAGGTCGAGCAGAGCATCCCGCCCATCGACGGGTTGAACCAGCGGTGGGCGCCCTCGGCGGACAGCGTGCCGCAGCGCGCGCAGTGCTCGAAGGACGGGGCGTAGCCGGCGACCGCGAGCGAGCGCAGCAGGTAGGAGTCGAGCACCTGGCCGGGTGCATGCTCCCCCGCGACCATCGCCCGCAGGCCGCCGACCAGGAGCAGGAACTGCTGAACCGACGGCTCCCGCTCCTCGGCCACCAGACGATCGGCGGTCTCGAGCATCACCGTGCCGGCGGTGTAGCGGTCGTAGTCGAGGCCCAGGCCCTTGGAGAACGGGGTCAGCGTCTCCGCCTGGGTGATCGTGTCCAGGTTGCGGCCCTCGGCCAGCTGCAGGTCGACGTGGGTGAACGGCTCGAGCCTCGACCCGAATCGCGACGTGGTGCGGCGCACCCCCTTGGCGACCGCCCGGACCCGGCCCCGCTGCCGGGTGAGGAGGGTGACGATCCGGTCAGCCTCACCCAGCTTGTGGGTGCGGAGCACGATCGCCTCGTCGCGGTACAGCACCCCTCCATTGTGCCGGGTGCGTGCGCGTTTCAGGCGCCGGAGCGGCGGTGGCGGCGCGGCGTCTTCCAGCACCCGGTGGCCAGGCCGATCGCGGCCCGGTCGAGACGCTCGGGGGTGAGTCGCCACTCGAGCAGCGAGTGTGCCCGCACGAAGGTCCCGCGCGGGAGCTCCTCGGCGAGCATCCTGGCGTCGGCGAGCGGGTGCATCGGGTCGCCCGGGTGGCCGACGACCAGCGCGGGCACCGGGATCGCGCGGCGTTCCCGGGCCGAGGGCGCCGCGCGGCCGAAGAACAACCCATGCAGCAGCGCCGCCATCGCCCCGGGCCGCTGGTCGCAGGCGTCGAGCGCGATGCCGGCCCAGAACGGCACGATCCCCCGCGGCACCGGACGGGTCAGCCTGCGCACGGCCCAGACGGAGAGCGGCAGGAAGCGAGCGGCGAGCAGGAGCGGGCCGAAGGCGAGGATCCCGGCCTCCACGCCGTTGTCGAGCAGCGGGGCGTCGATGATCAGGCCGCGCACCCGACCGGACGCGATCGCCGCGGCCTCGAGCGCGACGTTGGCGCCGAGCCCGGTGCCGCCGACCACCGCCTGGGCGACGCCCAGGTGGTCGAGGAGCGCGACGGCCTGCTCGGCGAACGCCGTCACCGAGTAGGCGTGCGGGTCCGCCGGCCGGTCGGACCGGCCGTGGCCGAGGGGGTCGAGGGTGACCACGTGCAGCCCCTCCGCAGCGAGCACCCGGGCCAGGGGCTGCTGCATCCGGCGCGGCATCAGCTCCCCGGGCAGCAGGAGCACCCACGCGTCACCGGAGCCGTACTCGGTGTACTCGAGGCGATCACGGCCGGCCTCCGTCTCCACGAAGAACTGCCCGATCCGCTCCGACACCAGCATGGGCCCAACATAGGCCACCGGCGGCAGGCAGATCCCCGATCCCCGCGCGTGGGAGCGTGCGCTCCGGGCGCGGGTGGACGAGACTGCACCCATGTCTTGGTCTGGTCGCGGGCAGCTCGGCTGGCCCGCGACCATCGGCCTGCTGGCAGGGGTCTACGTCGCAGGCGTCGGCGCGGTCGCGTTCGCGCCCCAGGACGATCCCGTCGCGACCTGGTGGCCGGCGGCGGGCATCGCGGCGGTGCTCGTGGCTTCGAGCCCGCGCCGGCGCTGGTGGCTGCTCGCGCTGGGGATCTGCGTCGTGAGCGGGATCGCGAACCTCTCGGCGGGCCGGCCTCTGGACGTCTCGGCCGCGTTCGGCGTGGCCAACACCTCGGACGCGGTCGTGGCCAGTGCTGTGCTGCTGTACGGACGGGACCGACTGCCGAGCCTCGACTCGCCCGAAGACTTCATCCGACTCGTCACCGCCGCCTTTCTCGGCGGCCTCACGATGGCGACGATCGGGGCCACGGGCGTCCATCTCCTCGAAGGCGGCTCGTTCGGACGGATCTGGCTCTCGCTCGGCGCCTCACACGCTGCGGCCACACTCGTGATCGTGCCGGTCGCCATGGCGCGGCCCGCAGCGCGGAGCACGCGTCGCTGGGAGGCCCCGCTCCAGGTGGTCGCGCTCGCGACGATGACGCTCGTCGTGTTCTCCCCCCACCAGTCGCTGTCGCTGTCCTTCCTGCCACTCCCCTTGATCGTCTGGGCGGCGTTGCGCTTCGACCTGCGTCTCGCGGCCTGGGAGCTGGTGGGCTTCGCGGTCCTGGTCACCTTCCTGACCGCGC
This sequence comes from Nocardioides sp. JS614, assembly GCF_000015265.1. Classification (NCBI taxonomy): domain Bacteria; kingdom Bacillati; phylum Actinomycetota; class Actinomycetes; order Propionibacteriales; family Nocardioidaceae; genus Nocardioides; species Nocardioides sp. JS614. The sequence goes on along the minus strand of NC_008699.1, from coordinate 2,058,246 downwards.
AGGGCTACGGACCGTTCGGCGATCACTACCGCACCGGAGAGCTCGACGCCCGGTCCATGGGGTCGCTCTCCCAGCTCTACCTGATGTGCACAGCACTGCTGTGCCTGCCCCTCGCGATCGCGGTCGGTCAGCGTCGGCGGCTGCTCGACCGGCTGACGTCCAGCGAGCGGCTCTTCCGCCGCAACTTCACCGAGTCCCTGATCGGCATGGTCCTGATGCGCAGCGGCGACACCCCGCTCGAGATCGTCGACGTCAACGAGGCGGCGGCGCGGATCGTCGGCCGCACCGGCTCGCCCGTGGGCCGCGACCTGGCCGAGCTGCTCGACACCACCGAGCCGCTGGAGCTGATCGCCGCGCAGATGCTCGCGGGCGACCTCGACGGGTGGCGCGCGCAGACCGGGCTGAGGGACCGCCGCGGGTCCCGGGTCAACGTCGCGGTCTCGCTGCTGACCAACGACCCGGAGCCGACCTTCTCGGCGCAGCTGCAAGACGTCACGGCGGAGTACGATGCGCGCCGCCGGCTGGAGGCCGCCGAGAAGCTGACCAGCGCGACCCTCGACACCACCGCGGCGATGATCCTCGTGACGGACCTGATGGGGGTCGTCGTCCGCGTCAACGGCGCGACGACCACGCTCACCGGCTTCGACGAGGACGAGCTGGTCGGGGTGGCGGTCTGGGACCTCCCGTTCGCCCCGCCCGGCTCCGACGGCTACCCGGCCGGCCTCCCGGACACCCCCGAGGGCCAGGTCGGCCGGGAGACCGACGTGGTGACCCGCTCGGGCCAGCGCCGGCGGATCCAGTGGAACACCGGGTACGTCCACGACGACCGCGACCGGCCGACCCACATCGTGCTCACCGGCACCGACCTCACCATGGAGCGGATGACCGCGGGCCTGAACCGACACCTCCTCGAGGCCGCCATCACCACGGCCCTCATCGGGATCGACACCCAGGGCCGGATCACGGTCTTCAACCCGGGCGCCGTGAACCTGCTCGGCTATGACGGCCAGGACACGGTCGGCACGCCGTTCGTGGATCTCTTCGATCCCGAGCAGCTCGCCGAGCGCCTGTCCGGGGCCACCGGCGAGGAGGCTTTCGCCCGCCTGGTCGCGGGCATCGACAGCGGCGCGGACACCGGAACCCGGGACTGGACGTGGATCGGCGCCGACGGCCGCCGCCACACGGTCTCGATGTCGCTCAGCGTCGCCGCCGACACCTTCGCCGCACGAGTCGGCTACCTGTGTGCCGGCCGCGACGTCACCGAGGCACGCGCCAGCCAGGAGATGCTCGTCGCCGCACTCGAGAAGGAGCGGCTGGCGGTCGAGCGGCTGCGCCAGCTCGACGTGGCGAAGAGCGAGTTCGTCTCGACCGTGAGCCACGAGCTGCGCACCCCCGTGGCCAGCATCGTGGGCTACACCGAGCTGCTCGAGGACGGCACCGTCGTCGACCCGGCCCCGGAGCAGCGCCCGATGCTGGAGAGCATCGCCCGCAACGGCCAGCGGCTGATCCTGCTCTGCGACGACCTGCTCACGCTCAGCGGGCTGGACTCGGGCGCCACCGCCTGGCAGCACGACACCCTCGACCTGGCCACGCTGCTGCCGCCCGCCGAGGAGGCGATCCGCCCCCAGCTCACCGGCCGCGACCTCGAGCTGTCGATGCTCGCGGAGCCGGCGCCGGTCCTGGTGCTCGGCGACCGGGTCCAGCTCGAGCGGGCGCTGATCAACCTGCTGGGCAACGCGGTCAAGTTCACCGAGGACGGCGGTCGCATCGAGTGCCGGGTCGGCCGGCAGGACGACGAGGCCTGGCTGTCGATCAGCGACACCGGGCTCGGGATCCCCGTGGAGGAGCAGAACGGGCTGTTCCAGCGCTTCTTCCGCTCCTCCACCGCGCAGGCGCATGCGATCCAGGGCACCGGCCTGGGGCTGTCGATCGTGGCCGCCACGGTCGCTGCCCACGGTGGGCGGATCGACGTCGACTCCGCCCACCTGCAGGGCACCACCTTCACCGTCCGACTGCCCCTGGCCCGTTAGGCCCGCCCGTCAAGCCCTGTTGACGGCGCTGATCACGGCCTTCAGCGACGCGGTGACGATGTTGGCGTCGACGCCGACGCCCCAGTAGACCTGGTCGCGGACCAGGCACTCGACGTACGCCGCCGCGAGCGCGTCGCCGCCGGCGGAGAGTGCGTGCTCGGCGTAGTCGAGGACCCGGACGTCCCAGTCGTTCGGGAGCTCGTTGATCGCGCTGACGAAGGCCGCGATCGGGCCGTTGCCGACCCCGTGCAGCGACATCAGCTCGCCGTGGACGTAGACGTTCACGTCGAGCGCGTCCTTCTCCCCCGCCGCCGACGAGGTGTGCACGGAGTTGAGCTCGAGGGGCGTCCGACGGTCGAGGTACTCGGCTGAGAACACCGACCAGATCTCGTCGGGCGACATCTCGCCGCCCTCGGCGTCGGTGCGCTCCTGGACCACCCGGCTGAACTCGATCTGCGCGCGGCGGGGCAGGTCGAGCTTGTGCTCGGCCTTCAGGATGTAGGCCACGCCGCCCTTGCCGGACTGGCTGTTCACCCGGATCACGGCCTCGTAGGTGCGGCCGACGTCCTTCGGGTCGATCGGCAGGTACGGCGCCTCCCAGGGCAGCTCCCCCACCGGCACGCCCTGCTCGGCGGCCTGCCGGTCCAGGTCCTCCAGGCCCTTCTTGATCGCGTCCTGGTGGGAGCCGGAGAACGCCGTGTAGACCAGGTCGCCGGCGTACGGGTGTCGCGGGTGGACGGGCAGCTGGGTGCAGTACTCGACCGTGCGCCGGATCTCGTCGATGTCGGAGAAGTCGACCTGCGGGTCGACGCCCTGGCTGAACAGGTTCAGCCCCAGCGTGACCAGGTCGACGTTGCCGGTGCGCTCGCCGTGCCCGAACAGGCAGCCCTCGACCCGGTCCGCGCCGGCCATCACGGCCAGCTCGGTCGCCGCGACCGCGGTGCCGCGGTCGTTGTGCGGGTGCAGCGAGATCACCGTGTTCGCGCGCCGGGTCAGCTGGCGGGAGAACCACTCGATCTGGTCGGCGTACACGTTCGGGGTCGCGACCTCGACGGTCGCCGGCAGGTTCAGGATGATCTCGCGGCCGTCGTCGGGCTGCCAGACGTCCGAGACCGCCTCGCAGACCTCCACCGAGAACGGCAGCTCGGTGCTGGTGAAGATCTCCGGGCTGTACTCGTAGCCGATGACGGTCGTGTCGAGGTTGTTCTCGACGTGCTTCATCACCAGCTGGGTGCCGCGCACGGCGATGTCCTTGACCTCGTCCTTGCTGGCCCGGAACACCACACGGCGGAACAGCGGCGCGAGCGCGTTGTAGAGGTGGATGTTCGCGCGGGGTACGCCGATCAGCGACTGCACGCTGCGCTCGATCAGGTCCTCGCGGGCCTGGGTCAGCACCGAGATCGTGACGTCGTCGGGGATGTGGTCGCTCTCGATGAGCTGGCGCACGAAGCTGAAGTCGGTCTCGCTGGCCGACGGGAAGCCGACCTCGATCTCCTTGTAGCCCATCCGCACGAGCAGGTCGAACATCTTCAGCTTGCGGGCGGGTGACATCGGGTCGATCAGTGCCTGGTTGCCGTCGCGCAGGTCGGTGGAGAGCCACCGGGGTGCCTGGGTGATCGTGCGCTGCGGCCAGCTGCGGTCGGGCAGGTCGATCGGGGGGAACGGGCGGTAGCGCCGGAACGGCATACCGCTGGGCTGCTGCTGGGGAATGGTCATGATGTCCTCGCTCGGGTCGGTGCGGGGCCGGCGCACGCAGTCACTCCGCAGCGAGGGGGTCCGGACTCTGCCCTGGTGGGCTCAGACCTCGCTGCGGCAGCGAAGGAGGAGGCTGCGCGTCATGACGGGGCCACTCTAGCCCACGTGGTGTCAGGGCCGGAACAGGACCTTGACCATCCCGTCGTCCTTGGCCTGGAAGGACGCGTACGCCTGAGGTGCCGCGTCGAGCGGCAGGTGGTGGGTCGCGAAGCCCTCGACGTCGAGGTGGTCCTCGTCCTGCTCGAGCAGCGTCCGCAGCTCGTCGGTCCAGGCCCGGACGTTCGCCTGGCCCATCCGCAGCTGCAGCTGCTTGTCGAAGAGCTGCATCATCGGCATCGGGTCGGAGGTGCCGCCGTACACCCCCGAGATCGAGACGGTCCCGCCCCGGCGGACCGCCTCGAACGCCAGGTAGAGCGCCGCGAGCCGCTCGACGCTCAGGTTGGTCATCATCAGCTGCTGGAGCTTCTTGGGCAGCAGCCGCAGCGACTTCTGCACCGCCTCGGCGACCGGCGAGCCGTGCGCCTCCATGCCGACGGCTTCGAGCACGCTGTCCGCGCCGCGGCCCCCGGTCAGGCCCCGGACCTGCTCGGCGACGTCGTCGATCTCCCCGAGGTCGAGGATCTCCGCGCCCCGGGCGGAGACCCGAGCGAGCCGCTCGGGCACCCGGTCGACGACGATCACCCGGATCCCGCGGTGCAGCGCGATCCGGGTGGCCATGTCCCCGATCGGCCCGGCGCCGAGCACGAGGAGGGTGCCGCCCTCGGGCACCCCGGCGTACGCGATGCCCTGCCAGGCCGTCGGCAGCACGTCGGACAGGTAGATGAACCGGTCGTCGGGGGGCCCGTGCGGCACCTGCACGGGCAGGAAGTCCGCGAACGGCACCCGCAGCAGCTCGGCCTGGCCGCCGGGGACCGCGCCGTACAGCGAGCTGTAGCCGAACAGGCTCGCGCCGGTGCCCGTGTCGCGGTTCTGCGTGGTCTCGCACTGGCTGTGGAGCCCGCGCTCGCACATCCAGCAGGAGCCGCAGCTGATGTTGAAGGGGACGACCACCCGGTCCCCGACGGCGAGCTCCGTCACCTCCGAGCCGACCGCCTCGACCACGCCCATCGGCTCGTGACCGACGATGTCGCCCGGCGTCATGAACGGGGTGAGCGGGTCGTAGAGGTGCAGGTCCGACCCGCACAGCCCGGTCGTGGTGACCCGGATGATCGCGTCCGTCGGCTCCTCGATCCGGGGGTCGGGCACCTCCTCGACACGGATGTCCTTGCGGCCCTGCCAGGTCACTGCCTTCATGCTCCTCGGACGTCCTCTCAGCTGCGGTCGACGGTTCCTCGCCGGGTACCCAGCACGAGCCCGCCCACACGCCGATCACCCCACCCCTGGGGGTGGTCTTCGGGTGCTTCCGGCGGCCCGGGGTTTCTCGCCAGAACCGCCCGGGTAAGGGTTTGGACGTGGCGTCCGACGCCGATGAGGGTTGCGCTGCCGGGCTCAGCCGGTAGCGTCGTCGGGAGGAGACGGACGCACGAACCTTGCTGAAGAAGCCGGCAAGGACCCATCACTCGGGATGGAGAACGCCCGATGACCACGTTGCCCGCCCCCTCCACCGACGCTCCTCCGGACCGGCTCGACCCGAGCCTGGACCCCACGCGGGACCCCGACTGCGGCCTGACCCGCCCCGAGCGCGCCGAGCACACGGCGCGCCTGCTCGACGAGGCCCAGCACAGCGACGACGCAGGCGAGCGCGAGGAGGTGCTCGGCCGGGTCGTCGTGATCAACCGCGGTGTCGCGGATGCGGTCGCCGCCCGGTTCCGCAACCGCGGGATCCCCCAGGAGGACCTGCGCCAGGTCGCCTACGAGGGCCTGACCAAGGCCGTGCACCGGTTCGACCCCGAGCTGCGCAACGACCTGCTCACCTACGCCGTCCCCACCATCCGCGGCGAGCTGCAGCGCTACTTCCGCGACCAGGGCTGGACGGTGCGGCCCCCGCGGCGCATCCAGGAGCTCCAGTGGCGGGTGAACCAGGTGATCGAGCGGCTCACCCAGGAGCGCGGCCGGGAGCCCTCCGAGGACGAGATCGCCGCCGAGCTCGACACCACGGTCGAGGAGTACCGCGACGCCGCCTCGGCCTTCGGCTGCTTCCAGCCCACCTCCCTCGACCAGCCAGTGGGCCACGAGGGCGAGACTCCGGTCGGCGAGCTGATCGCCGGTGCGGACGCCGACGGGCCCGCGACCGAGGCCCGGATGCTGCTCGCGCCCGTCGTACGCCGGCTCCCCGAGCGGCACCGCCGGATCCTCTACCTGCGGTTCTTCGAGGACCTCACCCAGGAGGAGATCGGCCGCGACCTCGGCGTCACCCAGATGCAGGTCTCGCGCCTGCTCAGCCGGATCCTCGGGGACCTCAGGGACGAGCTCAAGGAGGCCGGGTGAGCGGACCCCGCACGCTCGCGGCACAGTTCGCCGAGCTGAGCGGCGACCTCCTGAGCGACCCCGACGAGACGGTCACGTTCGAGCGGGTGGTCCAGCGCGCGGTCGAGACGATCCCGGCGTGCACGATGGCCGGCATCATGCTGCGGGTGCGGCGTGGCCGGGTCCAGACCGTCGCCGCGACCCACGACGACGTCGAGCGCCTCGACCAGCTCCAGCACGAGCACGGCGAGGGCCCGTGCCTCGACGTCGCGTTCGACCGGGAGAACTGCATCGTGCAGCAGACCGCGACCGACACCCGCTACCCGCGCTGGGCCGCTGACGCGCTCGACCGCGGGGTGCGCGCCGCCATGGCGATCCGGCTGCACACCGAGACCGAGACCCTCGGCGCGCTGAACCTGTACGCCGACCGGGCCGGCGCGTTCGACCAGGAGACCGTCGACGTCGCGCTGATCTACGCCGCGCACGCGACCGAGGCGATGCGCAAGGCCCGCCTGGTCTCCGGGCTGCAGGCGGCCCTGGAGTCGCGCCACCTGATCGGCATGGCGCAGGGCGTGCTGGCCGTGCGCTACGGCCTGACCTACGAGCGCGCCTTCGACGTGCTGCACCGGTTCTCCAACGACCACAACGTCAAGCTGCGCGACCTCGCCCGGCAGGTGATCGAGGACCGCGGACTGCCGGGTGACCGGCCGGATGACGAGCGAGCCGGCACGGATCAGCCGGGCGGGCCCTCGATCGTCTCGTAGGGCACCCGGGTCAGCTCGAGCACCAGCTCCGCCACGCTCCCGGCCGGTGTCCGCAGCACCACGGGGGCATGGGCGGAACCGGCGCCGGGGACGGCGTCGCTGAGCACCTGCACCGCGCCACTGCACAGCAGCGTCACCGCCGAGAGGTCGACCACGACCGGGCGGTCCGGCCCGGCCGTCGAGCGGCGGACCTCTGCCGCGAGGCGGTCGACGCTCAGTGGGTCGACGGCGCCGCTCAGCGCCAGGTCGCCACTCGCGCTGCGCCGGACGCTGAGGCCCGGCTGCTCCCGCGCCGCCCGGGTCTCCGCGCCCGCACCGCCGGGCGTCGCGGTGAGCAGGTGCGCCGGGCGCAGGGCCCGGTGCCGCACCCGCAGATGGGTCCCCGTGTCGGCCGGCACCCGCTCCAAGTGGTCGACGAAGCCGCTGGCCAGGGCCAGGCCGCGGTGCGTCCCGCCGGGTGGGCGCGGCCGCCACCGGCCCCGGTCCGACACGTCGACCTCGATGCACCCCGCATCGGTGTGGGTGGCTCGGACCCGCACCGAGGTGTGCAGCGCCTGCGAGCCGGGAGGGTAGGCGTGCTCGACCGCGTTGCCCACCAGCTCCCCGACCGCCTGCTGGAGGGCGAGCTGGTCGATCGAGGACAGCCGCAGGTCGGCCAGCCACCCGCCGAGCTCGAGGCGGACCACCCGGACGGTGTCCGGCAGCGCGGGCAGGTCGAGCAACAGGTCCTCGGTGCGGCTGGGGAGCAGCTGCGCGGCCAGCACGGTGACGTCGTCGGCGACCCCGGTGCGCCGCGTCAACCGCTCCAGCGTGAGCTCGCAGGCGGCCTCGGCGACGGCCCCGGCCGCGGCCGGTGCGGCCTCCCGGCAGGCGTCGGTGGCCGCCGCGAGCAGGTCGTCCAGGCTCGACGCCGCCGCCGCGTCCGGGCGGACCAGCAGGCCATCGGTGTAGAGCAGCAGCAGGTCGCCCGGGCCGAGGGCGGCCTCCGCTGCCTGCAGCGGCGTACCGCTCCCCAGCGGGCCGCCCCCGGTGACCGGCAGGAAGGCGGCGGACCCGTCGGCGCGCACCACCAGCGGCGGCGGGTGGCCCGCGGTGCAGTAGCGCAGGGACCCCCGCTCGCCGGCCGCCGGGTCGACGAGCGCGACGACCGCGGTCGCACCGCGCGCCTCGGGCAGGGCGGCGGCGAACCGGGACGCCTCCTCGAGCGCCTCGACGGGGTCCTCCCGAGCGAGCAGCGCGGCGGTGAGCACCGCTCGCAGCTGGCCCATGGTCGACGCCGCGGTGACGCCCTGGCCCACGACGTCGCCGACGACCAGCCCGACCCGGCCGTCGCCCAGGGGGACCGTGTCGAACCAGTCACCACCGGCCGACCGGTCATCCTCGGAGAGCAGGTACCGGGCCGCCACGTCGACCCTGGGCAGCGCGACCACGCCGACCGGCAGGAGGGCGTCTTGCATGGCGGTGACGACGTACCGGTCGCGCTGCCTGATTCCTTCCCGGTCCACCTCACACCCCCTCGTCCGTGCGTGCCTGCGCCCAGCTGCCCGGTGGCGGGCACCTGGTCCCTGCGGCCCGGGTACCCCATCCGTCCCGGATCACTACGCCGGGGGCCCGGGAGGTGGATCCCCGGCGGTACGATCGCGCGGACCCTGGGCCCGCACCCTGCGAGGAGGAACCGTGCCGTTGGCCGAGCGCCGCCGTGCCCGCCTGCTCGCCCTCGTCCTCGCGGTGGCGCTGGCGGGTGTCCTGGTCGCGTGCGGCGACAAGGCGGCGCCGGCCGCCGACGAAGCGGCCCCGGACCTCGGTGCCTGCCGCGTGCTCGCCCCCGAGGACGTGGCCGAACCGAGCAACAGCACCACGCCGGTCGAGTGCACCGAGCCGCACACGGCCGAGACCTACGCCGTCGGGCAGCTCCCGAGCACGTTCGACGACGTCGACTACGACGACGAGGGCCTCGGCTCCTGGGCCTACGAGACCTGCTCCAAGGCGTTCATGGACTTCCTCGGTGCCGACGAGAGCCTGGTGATGCGCACCGTGGTCAGCTGGGCGTGGTTCCGGCCGAGCGAGGACGCCTGGGCGGACGGCGCACGGTGGTACCGCTGCGACGTGGTCGGCGGCGGCGAGCAGAGCAGGGAGTACGTCGACCTGCCCACCACCGCCAAGGGCCTGCTGCTCGGGCGCCCCAAGGACGAGTGGATGGTCTGCGCGGACGGGCCGACGGTCGCCGGTTCGGTGAAGGTCGCGTGCACCGAGCCACACCTGTGGCGCGCGGTGACCACCATCGCCCTCGGCGACCAGGGCGACGCGTACCCGGGCGACCGGGTCGTCGAGGTCACCACCCGCGACTTCTGCTCCAAGTCGGTCGGCGCGTGGCTGAACTACCCGGTCGACTACGACTTCGGCTACACCTGGTTCCACCAGGCGGAGTGGGACGCCGGCAACCGCCGCTCGGTCTGCTGGGCGAAGACCGACCAGTGAGCCGACCAGCGACTCGCTCGCTGACCTCCCGCGCGCTGGCCGTCGGTCTGGCGGTGGGCGTGGTCGCCGGGCTCGTGGTCCTGGCGGGCTGCAGCGGCGGGGACGACCCGACCGCCGAGCCGACCCCCTCGGCCTCCGCCAGCACCCCGGCGCCGCCGACCGCCACGCCGGTGCCGGCCCCGGAGGACCGGGCCTGCTACCGGTTGGCCTACGACGAGGTGGTCGCCCCCACCACCGACCGGACGCCGGTCGAGTGCGGGAGCCGGCACACCTCGATGACCTTCGCCGTCGGCCGGCTCGACACCGTGGTCGACGGGCACCTGCTCGCCGTCGACGCCGATCGGGTGCAGGCCCAGGTCGCCACCGCCTGCCCCGAGCGACTGGCCGCGTTCGTCGGCGGCACCCGCGAGGACCGGCGGCTCAGCATGCTCCGAGCGGTGTGGTTCACCCCGACCGTCGAGCAGTCGGACGCCGGCGCGGCGTGGTACCGCTGCGACGTGGTCGCCCTGGCCGCGCAGGACCGGCTCGCACCGCTGACCGGGCGCCTGGCGGGCGTGCTCGACGAGCCCGCGGGCCGGGACCGCTACGGCATGTGCGGGACCGCGCAGCCGGGCACCCCGGGTTTCGAGCGGGTGGTCTGCTCCGCGGACCACTCCTGGCGCGCGATCGCGGTCGTGCCGCTGGCCGGGGACGCCTACCCCGGCGAGGAGCAGGTCCGCGCGGCCGGGGAGGACCGCTGCCGCGACGCCGGCGCGGCGGTCGCCGAGTCCACGCTCGACTACCAGTGGGGCTACGAGTGGCCGAGCGCGGAGCAGTGGGCCGGTGGCCAGCGCTACGGGCGCTGCTGGGCGCCGAGCGGGCCGTGAGGCTACTGACCGAACAGCTCGGCGGCCATCAGCTCGATCAGCTTCTGCAGCCCCGTGAACGGTCGGACCATCACCGTGAAGTCGGTGAGCCGGCCGTCCGCGCCCCAGGTCAGCATGTCGATGCCGTGGACGCTCAGGCCGTCCAGCTCCGCGCGGAACTCCAGCACCGCCGAGGAGGCGTCGTACCACTCGCGGACGTAGGTCAGCGTCGGGCCGAGGACCACGATCGCCGCGGACAGGTACGCCGTGGTCAGGTCCCGCCCCTCCTGCGGCGTGTGCACCGCCGGGGACCGGAACGTCACGTCCTCGGCCAGCAGCCCGGCCAGGCCGGCCGGGTCGCGCGACTCGGCGATGGCGTGCCAGCGGGCGAGCGGCTCGGGACGGCTCATCAGAAGCCCAGCTTCCTGAGCTGGCGCGGGTCCCGCTGCCAGTCCTTCGCGATCTTGACGTGCAGGTCGAGGTAGACCGGGGTGCCGAGCAGCGCCTCGATCTGGCCGCGGGCGCGGGTGCCGATGTCTCGCAGCCGGGCGCCCTTCGGGCCGATGATGATGCCCTTCTGGGAGTCGCGCTCGACGTAGACGTTGGCGTGGATGTCGAGCAGGGGCTTGGCGTCGGGGCGACCCTCGCGCAGACCCATCTCCTCGACCACCACCGCCACGGAGTGGGGGAGCTCGTCGCGCAGGCCCTCGAGCGCGGCCTCGCGGATCAGCTCGGCGGCGAGGATCTCCTCGGGCGCATCGCTGAGGTCACCGTCGGGATAGAGCTGGGGCCCCTCGGGCAGCAGGCCGACGAGCAGGTCCGCCAGCAGCTCGACCTGGTCACCCGACTTCGCCGAGACCGGGACGATCTCCGCCCACTCGGTGCCGGTCTCGGTGCCGAGACGCGCGATGTCGAGCAGGTGCTCCGCGATCCGGTCCGGGCTCGCGAGGTCGGTCTTCGTGGCGATCGCGACCTTGGTGGTGCGCTTGATCTTGGCCATCTCGTTGACGATGAACCGGTCGCCCGGGCCGACCTTCTCGTTCGCCGGCAGGCAGACCGCCACCACGTCGACCTCGGCGAGGGTGGTCTTCACGAGGTCGTTGAGCCGCTCCCCCAGCAGGGTGCGGGGCCGGTGCAGTCCGGGGGTGTCGACCAGGATCAGCTGGGCGTCGTCACGGTGCACGATGCCGCGGACCACCGTGCGCGTGGTCTGCGGCTTGTCGGAGGTGATCACGACCTTGCTGCCGACCAGTGCGTTGGTCAGCGTCGACTTGCCGGCGTTGGGCCGGCCGACGAACGACACGAACCCGCTGCGGTGCGCGGGCTGCGGCCCGCTCCCCTGGTTGGTCACCGGCGCTCCCCCGCCTCGTCGTACTCGGCCCAGATCTGCTCGTCGGACTTCCCGGCCGCCTTGCCCGCCCGGTAGATCGGGCCGGGGTCGACGGCCCGCGGCTGGCGGTGGGCGACGCCGCGCCAGTAGCCCATGACGTCGTACGCCGTGCTCGGCAGGTGCCGCACCCGCATCAGGTGCTTGCGGATCGCCCGCATCTGCGCCGACTCACCGGCCATCCAGAAGTAGCCCGCACCGTCGGGCCAGTCGATGCCCTCGACCACCTCGGCGAGCCGGCTCTCCCCCTCGCCCGGCGGGTCCAGCCAGGTCACCTGCGGCCCCGGGGGGAGGTAGTCGGGCAGGTCGTCCGGGACCTCGGCATACACGGAGGTGCGCACGCGGACGGTCTCGGCGATCCGGGCCATCGCCGGCATCGCGGTCAGGTCGCCGACCAGGATCAGCCACTGCGCGTCGGCCGGGATCGCGAACGAGCCCTTCGCCTCGGTGATCGTGACCGCCTGCCCCTCGACGTCCAGCTGGGCCCACTCGGTGACCAGCCCACTCTCGTGGACGACGACGTCGAGCACCAGCTCCGAGCCGTCCCACGAGCGGACCGTGTAGTAGCGGCTCTGGAACTGCCCGGGGACCACGAGCCCCACCCATTCGTCCGGGATGCCGGTGCTCTCGAAGCCCGCGAGTCCCGCCCCGCCGAGGGTGAGCCGGACCAGGTGCGCCGAGAGCTGCTCGCGGCGCAACACCCGCGCGTCGTACTGCTGGGCCCTGGTGCTCACCGGGCAACCGTATCGGTCGGGCGGCGGCTGGGTCCTCGCCCTCGAGCTTCGCTCGGGGGCGAGGGCAGCTCAGAACGCGTGGCGGAGCGGGTAGCCGCTGGCCCCGTTGGCGTCGGTCTTCGTGGCGAGCACGTGGTGCAGCTGGATCTCGTTGCGCTCGAACGCCAGCCGCGAGCCGGCCATGTAGAGCCCCCACACCCGGGCGACCTCCTCGCCGACCTCGGCCACGCAGGCCTCCCAGTGCTCCTGGAGGTTGTGACACCAGCCGGCAAGCGTCTTGGCGTAGTGCACGCGGATGTTCTCCTCGTGCTGCACCTCCAGGCCCGCGTCCTGCACCTGGGTGATGATCGTGCCGGACCCGATCAGCTCGCCGTCCGGGAACACGTAGCGGTCGATGAACGCGCCGGTCTCGCGGGGCCGGTTGTCGTGCCGCGTGATGCAGTGGTTGAGCAGCCGGCCCTGGGGGCGGAGGTGGTCGCGGATCCAGCCGAAGTACTCCGGGTAGTTCCGCACGCCGATGTGCTCGGTGAGCCCGATCGAGGAGATCGCGTCGAAGCCGGTCTCCTCCACGTGGCGGTAGTCCAGGTGCCGGACCTCGGCGAGGTCGTCGAGGCCCTCCTCCTTGATCGCCTGCTGGGCCCAGGAGGCCTGCTCGCGCGACAGGGTGACGCCGAGCACCTGGACGCCGTGCTCGCGGGCGGCGTGCCGGACCATGCTGCCCCAGCCGCACCCGATGTCGAGCAGCCGCTGGCCCGGCTGGAGGCCGAGCTTCTGGCAGATCAGCTCGTACTTGGTGAACTGCGCCTCCTCGAGGGTCGCCTCCTCGGTCGGGTACACGGCGCAGGTGTAGGTCATCGACGGGCCGAGGACGTACTCATAGAAGGTGTTCGACACGTCGTAGTGGTGGTGGATCGCCTCCGCGTCACGTCCCTCGGAGTGGCGCAGGCCCTCGACCACCCGTCGCCAGCGCGGGATCGCCTCCTGCGGCGGCGGCGCCGGCGGGCGCAGCGTCGACAGCCCCACCGAGCGCAGGATCTCGATCGCCTCCGCGGCGGACGGGCGGCGCATCTTGAGGCCCTTCTGCAGCAGCCGCATCGCCTCGTACGGGTCGCCGGGGTGCACCCCCTCGATGACCAGGTCGCCGGTCACGTAGGCGCGCGCCATCCCGAGGTCACCGGGGGCGGTCAGCAAGTAGGACAGCCCGCGCTGGTTGCGCAGGTCGAAGCGGAACGGCGCGTCCTCCGGACCGCTCGCGCTGCCGTCGTACGCCGTGAACCGCAGCGGGAGCGGCTCCTTGAGCAGGGTGTCGAACGCCTGGGCGATCGTGATGGTCTGGCGAGTCAATGTCTCTTCACCGCCTTGTCGTAGAGGCTGGTCAGCCGGTCCTGTGGGTCGTAGCGACCCTTCACCACGGCGAGGTTGTCGCCGTCGTAGAGCCTGTCGAACGTCGCCCGGTCGTAGAAGGCGTCGCTGTAGAGCGACTTGTGGCCACCGAGCTCGTGCACCCGCTGCTCGATCGCCCGGTTGCGGGGCGCCTGCGGCGCCTCCGGGCCGACGTGCACGGTGCCCCAGAAGCCCACGTTCACGTAGAGCAGCCCGGGCTCGAGCGGGTAGGTCGGCCAGCTGCGCAGCGCCACGCAGGGGCACAGCCAGACCGGGCGCATCCCCACCGCCTCGTCGAACCACTCGAGGAAGTCGGGCAGCCGCTCGACCGGCACCTCGACGTCCTGGATGACCCGCTCGCGCAGCGGCCGGCCCTGGCGCCGGTCCAGCCAGTCGGCGAAGCCGATCCGGCGGTCCAGGCCGATCAGCTTGTGGTAGACGTCCGAGCGCCGCCAGCGCCTGGGCCACAGCCGGCGCACGGTCGGGTGCTGCAGCCCGAAGGCGCCCGAGCACCAGAACCAGTCGGTGTCCCAGCGCCACAGGTAGTCGTACATGGTCAGCAGGTCGGTCTCCCGCTGCTGCAGCGATCGGTAGTAGACCTGCTGCCCGGTGTAGTCGCTCGTGGGTCCGGGCGCGTCCGTCCAGGTGGCGAGGGTGAGGTAGTACTCCCCCGGCCCGAAGGCGACGCCGTCGAGGCCGTCCACGGGGGTGCCCTCGTGGGCGCGGGACCTGGCGATCTCGGCGATCGACTTCGCCAGGAGGCCGGGGTCGTCGAAGCGCAGGTGGCGCAGGGCGACGTACGCCGGCACCTGCTCGAGCTCGATCCGCAGCCGGGTGGCGTAGCCCAGCGAGCCGTAGGAGTTCGGGAACGCGTCGAACAGGTCGCCGTGCTCGCCGTCCGGGCCGGGCCGGCAGGTGACGACCTCGCCCCCGCCGGTGAACACGTCCATCTCGAGCACCGACTCGTGCGGCAGGCCGCTGCGGAAGCTCGTCGACTCGATGCCGAGGCCGGTGACCGCGCCGCCGAGGGTGATCGTGCGCAGCTGCGGGACCACCTTCGGGACCAGGCCGTGCGGCAGCGTGGCGTCGACGAGGTCCTCGTAGGTGCACATCCCCTGCACGTCCGCGGTCCGCGCGACGGCGTCGATCGCGATCACGCCGTCCAGGCCCGAGACGTCCAGTCCCGGGCCGTCGGCGGCCGCCCGCGGGCGGAACAGGTTGGAGGTCTTCTTCGCCAGGCGCACCGGCGCGCCCGCCGGGATCGCGGCGTAGGAGGACCTGAGGCGCTCGACGGCCACCTCGTGTGCGGCCCAGCCACGCAGATTCACACAGCGCAACCTACTCCACGTGGGGGTCGGGCAGGTTTCAGTCAGAGGTCGCCCGTACGGCGTGCGTCAGGTCGTCGCCGTCTCGACGACGGTCCCCCGCGGGTCGCCGCGGTGGACGACCACGCCGGTGCCGCCGAGGTCGCGCAGCGCGCCGAGGTCTGGGTCGGCGAGCCCGGCCGCGTCCGTGAGGACGACCGCGGCCTCGAGCCCCTTGGCCCCGCTCGCGACCGCCATCGCGACGCAGACGCCGAGCGCGGAGACCTGCAGCGAGGGCAGGTCCACGGTGGCGGCGGCGTAGGTGCGCCCGTCGGCGTCGCGGACGGCGGCGCCCTCCGCCGCGCCGGTCCGAGCGCGGGTGGCCCGCGCGAGCGTCACCAGCTTCGCGTCCTCGGCGGTCAGCCCGGCGCCGTCAGTCATCGCTCTCCTCGTTCTCGTCGTCGACCGGCCCCACCCGGCTGATCAGCACGGTGCCGATCTTGTTGCGCCGACCCGAGGCACCCTCGGCCTCGAACCGCAGGCCGTGCGCCTCGACCACCGAGCCCGGGATCGGGACCCGGCCCAGGTGCTTGGCCATCAGACCGCCGACGCTGTCGATGTCCTCCTCCTCGACCGCGAAGCCGAACAGCTCGTCGAGGTCGTCGATCGGGTAGCGCGAGGAGACCCGCACGGCGTCGTCGTCGAGGCTCTCCACCTCGACGGTGGCCTCGTCGTACTCGTCGGTGATCTCGCCGACGATCTCCTCGAGCACGTCCTCGATCGTCACCAGTCCGGCGGTGCCGCCGTACTCGTCGACGACGACCGCGATGTGCTGGCGCATGGCCTGCATCTCCGAGAGCAGCCCGTCGACCGGCTTGGACTCCGGCACGAAGTGCGCGGGGCGCATCACCTCGTCGATGCGCTCGGTGAACTCGACGTCGGGCGCCTCGAAGTCGCGGCGCACGATGTCCTTGAGGTAGGCGATGCCGACGACGTCGTCGAGGTTCTCGCCGATCACCGGCACCCGGGAGAAGCCGCTGCGCAGGAACAGCGACAGCGTCTGGCGCAGGTTCTTGTGCCGCTCGATGTAGACGACATCGGTGCGCGGCACCATCACCTCGCGGGCGATGGTGTCGCCGAGCTCGAAGACCGAGTGGATCATCTTGCGCTCGCCGGACTCGATGACCGCGGAGGCCTCGGCGAGGTCGACCAGCTCGCGCAGCTCGGTCTCGGTCGAGAACGGCCCCTCGCGGAAGCCCTTGCCGGGGGTGAGCGCGTTGCCGACCAGGATCAGCAACCGGGGCAGCGGCCCCAGCACGGCCGTCACCGTGGCCAGCGGCGCGGCCGAGAGCAGCGCGAACCGCTCGGAGTGCTGGCGGCCGAGGGTGCGCGGTGCGACGCCGATCGCGACGAACGAGACCACCAGCATCACGCCGATCACCGTCAGCGCGGTCGGCCACGCGCGGCCGTCGTACGCACTGCTGGCCTCGAGGGTGACCAGCACGATCGCGGAGACCTCGCACAGCAGGCGCAGCAGGAGCGCGGTGTTGAGGTAGCGCGGCAGGTCGTCGAGCAGCGCGACCAGCCGCTTCGATCCCGGGCGGCCCTCCGCGAGCAGCTCCTCGGCGCGGGCCCGGGAGAACGACGACACCGCGGCGTCCGTCGCCGAGAACAGCCCGGCCAGCCCGACCAGGACGGCCGCGGCCAGCAGCAGCCAGACGCTCACCGAGGTCTCACTGGACCGTTCACCGGCCCCGTCACCGGGCGCGCCAGGCGGCCAGGAGCTCGTCCTGGAGGCCGAACATCTCCCGGTGCTCCTCCGGCTCGGCGTGGTCGTAGCCGAGCAGGTGGAGGATGCCGTGCACCGTGAGCAGCTCGATCTCGGCCTCGGTGCCGTGCCCGGCGGTCTCGCCCTGGCGGGCGGCGACGTCGGGGCAGAGCACCAGGTCGCCGAGCACGCCCTCCTCGGGATCCTCGTCGACCAGGCCGGGGCGCAGCTCGTCCATCGGGAAGGCGAGCACGTCGGTGGGGCCCGCCTTCTCCATCCACTGCTCGTTGAGCTGCGCGATGGTGGGCTCGTCGACCGCCTTGATGCACAGCTCGGCCAGCGGGTGCACGCGCATCCGGTCCATCACGAACCGGCTCAGCGCGGCAAGCCGCTTCACGTCCAGCGGATGCCCGGACTCGTTGAGGATCTCGATGCTCATCGGTGGCTCCCGGGACTCAACGCGGCCCGGGGCGGTTGGCCTGCTTGAGCTCCTGCGAACGGCCGGAGCGGGCGTCGAAGTCGTCGTAGGCCGCGACGATCTTGCCGACCAGCTTGTGGCGTACGACGTCGTGGCTGGTGAGCCGGTTGAAGCTGATGTCCTCGACCTCGTCGAGGATCTCCTCGACCGCGCGCAGCCCGGACTTCTGGCCCCCGGGGAGGTCGGTCTGGGTGACGTCGCCGGTGACCACGATCTTCGAGCCGAAGCCGAGCCGGGTGAGGAACATCTTCATCTGCTCGGGCGTGGTGTTCTGTGCCTCGTCGAGGATGATGAAGGAGTCGTTGAGCGACCGGCCGCGCAGGAACGCCAGCGGCGCGACCTCGATGGTGCCGGCGGCGAGCAGCTTCGGGATCGTCTCGGGGTCGATCATGTCGTGCAGGGCGTCGTAGAGCGGCCGCAGGTAGGGGTCGATCTTCTCGCTGAGCGTGCCCGGCAGGAAGCCGAGCCGCTCACCGGCCTCGACCGCCGGGCGGCTGAGGATGATCCGGTTGACATTCTTCGACTGCAGCGCCTGCACCGCCTTGGCGACGGCGAGGTAGGTCTTGCCGGTGCCGGCGGGGCCGATGCCGAAGGTGATCGTGTGCTTGTCGATCGAGTCGACGTAGCGCTTCTGGTTCAGCGTCTTCGGGCGGATCGAGCGGCCGCGGTTGCTCAGGATGTTGAGGCTGAGCACGTCGGCCGGGCGCTCCGTGGTCTCGGCACGCAGCATCGAGATCACTCGCTCGACGGTCTCGGTCGTCACGCCCTGGCCGGTGCGGATGATCGCGACCAACTCGTCGAGGAGCCGCTCGGCCAGCGCCACCTCGCCGGGCTCGCCGAACAGCGCCACCCGGTTGCCGCGCACGTGGACGTCCGCGTCGAAGGACCGCTCGATCACGCCGAGGTGCTCGTCGCCGGGCCCGAGCAGGCTGACCATGTTGATGCTGTTGGGGACCACGACCGTGTGCCGCGTGGCGGTCGCGGGGCGGTCCCCCTGGTGGTTGCTGTCTGTCATGGAAGCCCCGCGCGGGGCACCCTCTCCGATAGGCGATCGAGCCCTTCCATGGTACGGGCTGGCCCCGCACCGGCCCAGCGAGTTGCGAGTACCGTGACTGCATGGGTGGCCAGGCGTGGGGAGAGGGTGTCGGCGAGGAGCCGGACGCCGAGGACCCGTACGCCGAGGACTGGAGCCTCGACGACCCGGACCGTCCGGCGCCGCCGTACTGGTTCGCCGGCCAGCACCTGCCGCCGGACGCCCGCAGGATCGGGCTGACCCACCACGTGCCCGACGGGGCCATCCTCGACTTCGCCGGCCAGCTGGACTCCACCAAGCTCGGCCACCGGGTCACCGCCTGGGCGCTGCTGGTGCTGTTCGGGCTGCCGGTCGTGTTCGCCGTCCTGCGCGTGGTCTACGCGTGGTGACGTGAGCGCGGCTCCTTCTCGTCGAACGCGACCTGCAGCATCCCCAGGCACATCTCGTCGGTCGAGCCCTCCGCCCAGATCACGTAGCGGTCCTCCCGGCTGCTCTCGAAGGCCGGCAGCACGTCCCGCAGCCACTGCACGTGACGGCAGGTGATCCGCACCGTGTCCCCGGGGACGAGCTGCACCGGGCGGATCGGGCGGACCTGCTGGTCGTCGAAGTCCCAGGTCGGGATGTCCAGGACGGTGCGCGCGCGTGGAGTGTCGGGATTCACCTCGATCCGCAGCGACCGGCCCAGCAGGTGCATGTGGCCCGCGACGCCGAGGACGGTCACCGGCCGGTTGACGTAGCGGGTGCACGAGGTCGTCCGCGAGGGGCGCGCCTCGGTGCCGCAGAGCAGGTGCAGCAGGCTGTTGGTGTTGCCGGCGGCGCCGAAGCGGGACAGCACGTCGGCCACCGCCGCGTCCCGGTCGCACAGCGGTGAGTCGTCGTGGTCGGGCCGGCACGGCATCTCGACCGGCGCCGGGGTGAGGTAGGTGTGCAGGGGGGTCAGGTCACGGTCCGACCGCATCCAGCGAAGCAACGTGCTCGAGGTGTCGGGGGCCGCACCCTGGAGCAGGTTGTAGTGGACCTGCATGACGATGCGGGACCCCGCGTCCAGGCGGACGCCGTACCCGTCGCGGACCTTGGTCTCGTCCCCGCCGGGCGCCCAGGCGGCCAGCCAGGACGCGTCGTCGACGTTGGTGAAGTCGCCGGAGATGCCGGTGCCGCCGAAGCAGGTCCAGCCCTCGCCCGGCGTGCCGGCGTCGAGGCGCTCGGCCTCGGCGGTCTTCTCGGGCGGCACCCGGAACAGGATCACGTGGTGCACGACCTGCGGGTTGCCGGGCAGCACGTTGCTGCCGGTGAGCCACACGTCCCGGTCCAGCCCGGGGTCGAGCAGGAAGCAGCGGTAGTCGTCGGTCCCGGCACCGCTCGGCGCCGACGGGGTGTACGCCGCGGGCATGGCGAGCCTCATCCGGCGCTCACCGGGGCGCAGCGGCAGCTCCCGGCCGGGCGGAACGCCGGCCAGCTGGTCACCCACGACCGGCGGCGGGTCCGGAGGCGCGCGCAGGTCCTGCGGCGAGCCGGTCCGGCGGTCGGCGTCGGTCGCGACGCACGCGGCCAGCGGCAGCACCAGCGCGAGGACGGCCAGGAGCAGCCCGGGCCGGCTGCGGCCCCGGGTCGGGCTCATCCAGGCGGCCAGGTCAGCGGCCGGCCCGCGAGCAGGTGCAGGTGGGTGTGGAACACGCTCTGGCCGGCCTCGGCGCCGGTGTTGAACACGATGCGGTAGTCGGCGTACCCCTCCGCGGCCGCGACGGCCGCGGCCGTCGTCACCAGCTCGGCCGTGGCCTGCGGGTCGGCCGCCGCCAGCTCCGCCGCGTTCGTGTAGTGGTCCCGCGGCACCACCAGCACGTGCGTCGGCGCCTTCGGGTCGATGTCGCGGAACGCGACGGTCCGCTCGGTGGTGTGCACGACCTCGCCGGGGATGTCTCCCGCGACGATCTTGCAGAACAGGCAGTCCTCCACGAATCCTCCTCGGGGCGAGGGTAAACCGAATGCTGGCCCCGAGCGTGCCACTAGCGTGAGTGCGGTGATGGATCGGCCCGTCTGGACCGCGGACGAGGCGCTCGAGCAGCTCTACGCGGCGCACTGGCGTCAGCTGGTGCGGCTCTCCGTGCTGCTGGTGCGCGACCAGGGCCTCGCGGAGGAGATCGTGCAGGACGCCTTCGTCGCCGTCCACGGCCGCTGGTCGCGACTGCGCGACCCCGAGAACGCGCTCGCCTACCTGCGCCAGGCGGTCGTCAACCGGTCGCGGTCCGCCCTGCGGCACCGCGCGGTCGTCAACCGGCACGCCGCCTCGGTGCGCGCGACCGACACCCCGGACCCCACCCCGGACACCGACCGGCGCGAGGCGGTGCTCGAGGCTCTGCGCGCCCTGCCCGTCCGGCAGCGCGAGGTGCTCGCGCTGCGCTACTACCTCGACCTGTCCGAGGCGGAGATCGCCGACACCCTCGGCATCAGCCGGGGCGCGGTGAAGAGCCACGCCTCACGTGGTGCCGCCGCGCTGCGCGCCCTGCTCGAGGAGGACCTGTGAACACGCCCCTGCCCGACCTGCCCGACCTGGTCCGGCTGCTGCACGACGCCGTCGACGACATCGAGCCCGTCGACCGGATCGACGCGATCCGGGCGCGGACGGCGCACACCCCGGCCCGGGCGGCCCGGCCGTGGTTCTACACCGCGGGCGGGGTCGCGCTCGCCACCGCCGCCGCGGTCGCGGCCTTCGCGGTCCTCGGTGGCGACCGGCCCTCCTCCGACGAGGGCCCGGCCCACCCCGACCACGCGAGCGAGACCGTGCTGGTCCCGGCGTACTACCTCGGCGAGACGGCCGACGGTTGGCGGCTGTTCCGCGAGTTCGACCGGGTCGTCGGCGACGATCCCGCGGCGGCCGCCCTGGAGCGGTTGCAGAGCCCGCCACTCGACCCGGACTACGAGTCGCCGTGGCCGCAGGGCTCCTTCGAGAGCGCCCGCCTGGCCGGCGGCGTGATCGAGGTCGAGCTGGGCGACGCGGCGCCCGACCTCGACCACCCGGCGGGCGACCTGGTCGACCAGCAGGTCGTCTACACCCTGCAGGGCACGCTGCACACCCAGGCGCCGGTCCAGTTCGTACGCGACGGCGAGGCCGTCGGCGCGCCGATCGACTCCCGGCCGCAGAACGACGTGCTCAACCTGGTCAGCATCAGCGACCCGGCCGAGGGCCAGGCCTACCACGGCTCGTTCACCGCCCGCGGTCGCGCGAACTCCTTCGAGACCACCGTGCACTGGGAGATCCAGGACGAGTCCGCGACCGTCGTGCGCGACGGGTTCACCAGCGCCGCCGGCTGGATGGACAAGCTCTACCCGTGGCAGGCCGAGATCGACCTGACCGGCCTGCCCGACGGCTTCTACACGTTCGTGGTGCGCGAGGACGACCCGTCGGGCGGCGCCGAGGGATCGCACCCGGCGGTCGACACGCGCACGATCATCGTCCGCTGAGTGCCCCGCGACCGAGAGGATGGAGCCATGAGCGTCCGCACCCGCTTCGCCGTACTGCTGTCCGCCGCCGTCTGCCTGGGCGCGCTGGCCGCGTGCGGGAGTGACCAGACCGCCGAGGACCCGTCGCCTGCGAGCGGCTCGACCCAGGGCCGGGCCGAGAGCTCGGCGCCGTCGGAGCCCTCCGAGAGCGCGGCCGAGACCGTCGCCGTGCCGGTCTACTTCGTCGGCGACACCCCGCAGGGGCCGCGGCTCTACCGCGAGTTCCGGCAGGTCCCGGCCGACGACCCGGCGGCCGGCGCCCTGGCCCTGATGACCTCCGGCGACGCGCTCGACCCCGACTACCGGACGCTCTACCCGGGCGGCTCGTTCGCCGGCGTGCAGGTCGACGCGGACCCGATCGTCGTGGAGCTGCCCGACGAGAGCTGGACCACCGCCCCGGACGGGATGTCGCAGGACGACGCCCGGCTCGCCGCGCAGCAGCTGGTCTACACCCTCCAGGGCGTCGCCCAGGCGCGCAAGCCGGTCGCGATCCGGCTCGACGGCGCGCCCGCCGACCTGTTCGGCCTGGGCGGCGAGCTGGCCGACGAGCCGGAGCTGGACGTCCGGGCCCTGGTCAACGTGACCAGCCCCGAGGAGGGCGCGACCGTGAGCGGCACGTTCACCGCGAGCGGGGTGTCCAGCTCGTTCGAGGCCACCACGCCGTGGGAGGTCCGTGCCGAGGACGGCACCGTGGCCGCGAAGGGCTTCGCCACGGCCGAGGGCTGGATGGACAAGCTCTACCCGTGGGAGACCGAGGTCGACGTCTCCGACCTCGAGCCCGGCACCTACACGTTCGTGGCGATGACCGACGACCCCTCCGGCGGCGAGGGCCACGGCCCGACCGAGGACACCAAGACCATCACCGTGCAGTGAGTCCGCCGCGGGCTCGGGCCCGCGCAGGTGGCCGGGCTGCCGCCGAGTTTCATCGGCAGCTTGCCGGCTCAGCGCCAGCGCGGCGTGCGGGAGAGCAGCGCCGCCACGGCGGCGACGCCGGCGGTCGAGGTCCGCAGCACCTCGGCGCCCAGCCGGACGCACACCGCGCCCGCGCCGACGAAGATGGCGACCTCGTCCTCGGTCAGGCCGCCCTCGGGCCCGACGACGACCACGATGCGCCCGGCAGCGGGTACGTCGAGACCGGCGACCGGCCCGGTCGCGTCCTCGTGGAGCACCACGGCCAGGTCCGCGGCACCGAGCAGCTCGACCACGTCCCCGGTCGACGCGAGCGGGGCGACCGAGGGGAACCGCATGCGCCGCGACTGCTTGGCGGCCTCCCGGGCGGTGGCGCGCCACCGGGCCAGGGACTTTGTCGCCCGCTCGCCTTTCCAGACCGTGACGCTGCGTGCCGCCTCCCAGGGCACGATCTCGGACACGCCGATCTCGGTCAGCACCTCGACCGCGAGCTCGCCGCGCTCACCCTTCGGGAGCGCCTGCACGACGACGACCGCGGGCTCCGGCTCGGGCTCGACCCGGACCGACTCGACGGCGACCGTGAACACCCGCTTGCCGGTGGCCGAGACCGCCCCGACCACCGACGTACCGGCGCCGTCGGTGAGCACCACCTGCTCCCCCACGCGCAGGCGGCGGACGGCGACCGCGTGGTGGGCCTCGTCGCCCTCGACCGTGACCTCCGAGCCGGCGCGCACGCCCTCGAGGCTCGGGACCGCGTGGACCGGGAGCGACATGGCGGTGCTCAGTGCGCGTTGAACGCGTCGCGGAGCCGGCCGAACACCGACTTGGCGCCGGGGCGCACCTGGCCGGTCGGCGCCTCCTCGCCGCGGATCGCGGCCAGCTCGATCAGCAGCTCCTCCTGGCGGGGGTCGAGCCGAGTCGGCGTCTCGACGACCACGGTGACGACGAGGTCGCCGCGCCCACCGCGCAGGCCCGGGACGCCGCGGCCGCGCAGCACCTGCTCGGTGCCGGACTGGGTGCCCGGCCGGACGTCGAGGTCGAACGACGTCTCCACCTCGGACTCGTCGGGGTCGCCCGTGACCACGTCGGCCTCCAGCGTGGGCAGGGTGAGCGTGGTGCCGAGCGCCGCCGCGGTCATCGGCAGCGTGACGGTGCAGTGCAGGTCGTTGCCATGGCGGGTGAAGGTCTCGTGCGGCGCGGTGTGGATCTCGACGTACAGGTCGCCGGCCGGACCGCCGCCCGGGCCGACCTCGCCCTCGCCGGACAGCTGCACCCGGGTGCCGTTGTCGACGCCGGCGGGGATCTTGACGGTGAGCGTACGGCGGGAGCGGACCCGGCCGTCGCCGGAGCACTCGCGGCAGGGCTCGGGGATGATCGTGCCGAACCCGCGGCACGCCGGGCACGGCCGCAGGGTGCGGATCTCGCCGAGGAAGGAGCGCTGCACGTGCGCCACCTCGCCGGCACCGTGGCAGGTCTCGCACGGGATCGGGTGGGTGCCCGCCGCCGTACCCTCGCCGTGGCAGGTGCTGCACCGCACGGCGGTGTCGACCTTGATCTCGCGGGTCACGCCGAAGGCCGCCTCGGCGAGCTCGACCTCCAGGCGGATCAGCGCGTCCTGGCCGCGGCGCTCGCGGGGCCGCGGCCCGCGGCCCGCGCCGGCGGCGCCAC
Source organism: Nocardioides sp. JS614 (assembly GCF_000015265.1). NCBI lineage: Bacteria > Bacillati > Actinomycetota > Actinomycetes > Propionibacteriales > Nocardioidaceae > Nocardioides > Nocardioides sp. JS614. Next base: position 2,033,806 of record NC_008699.1, on the reverse strand, counting down.
CGCCCCCGAAGAAGGCGTCCATGATGTCGGTGAACGAGAAGCCCGCGCCCTGACCGAAGCCGCCGGCGCCGCCGCCGAACGGGTCGCCGCCGCGGTCGTAGTGGGCGCGCTTCTGCGGGTCGGAGAGCACCTCGTAGGCGAGCGAGATCTCCTTGAAGCGCTCCTGCGCCTCGGGGTCGGGGTTGACGTCGGGGTGGTACTGGCGGGCCAGGCGCCGGTAGGCCTTCTTGATGGCGTCGGCGTCCGCGTCGCGGCCGACACCGAGCAGCTCGTACAGGTCCTGGCTCAACGTGGTTCCTTCTGTGATCTGGCTTGGTCGATCTCGACCTGACTGTGGGTGTGGGCCGGGGGCTAGCCCTCGTCGAGGATCCGCGACACGTAGCGCGCCACGGCGCGGACCGCCGCCATCGAGCCGGCGTAGTCCATCCGGGTGGGCCCGACGATGCCGAGGCGCGCGAGCGCCTCGTCGCCGGGCCCGTAGCCGGTCGCGACCACGCTGGTCGAGGAGAGCTCCTGGTAGGGCCCCTCGTGCCCGATCCGAACGGTCAGGATCTCGCCGGCCGTGGCCTCGCCGAGCAGCTTGAGCAGCACGACGTGCTCCTCGAGGGCCTCCAGCAGAGGCCGGACGGCCGAGTCGAAGCTGTCGCCGAAGCGGGCCAGGTTCGCGGCGCCACCGACCGCGATCCGCTCGTCGGATCGGTGGTCGGACATCGCCTCGACCAGGACGTCGACGACCGCCCCGGTGGGGGTGGCATCCTCGGCGGGCACCAGGGCCCGCAGCGCGGTCGCGGCATCGGCGATGATCTCGCCGAGCGCGGCGCGGTTGACCACGGTGCGCAGGTCCGCCAGGTCCTCCTCGCCGAGCTCGGCGGCGAGGTCCACGAGGCGCTGCTCGACCCGGCCCGTGCTGAGGATCAGCACCACCAGCAGGCGGGTCGGGGTCAAGGCGACCAGCTCGATGTGGCGCACCGTGGAGCGGGACAGGGTGGGGTACTGCACGACCGCGACCTGGCGGGTCAGCTGGGCCAGCAGCCGCACCGAGCGCTGGACGACGTCGTCGAGGTCGATCGCGCCGTCGAGGATGGTGGCGATCGCCCGCTTCTCCGCCGTGCTCATCGGCTTGATGGTCGTCAGCCGGTCCACGAACAGCCGGTAGCCCTTGTCGGTCGGGACCCGGCCGGCGCTCGTGTGCGGCTGGGTGATGTAGCCCTCGTCCTCCAGGGCCGCCATGTCGTTGCGGACCGTGGCCGGGGACACCCCGAGGCCGTGCCGCTCGACCAGCGCCTTGGAGCCCACCGGCTCCTCGGTGGCGACGTAGTCCTCCACGATCGCGCGGAGCACGGCGAGCCTGCGCTCCTCCTGCACTCGCCACACCTCCTCACGTCCGACCGCGCCCCGGTCGCCCGGCGCGCTGGCACTCGAAAGTCCTGAGTGCCAAGACTACTAGGCGCCCCGCCGAGGCACGTCGTGGCGCGCTGCATCCCGTCGCGCAGGCAGGTCCTAGGGTGGCCCGGTGGCTTTCAGGGAGGTCGCCGACCGGGTCTGGGTCGCGCGCTACGAGTGGTTCGACGTCAACGTGACCCTGGTGGGCGGTGACTCGGGCCTCCTGGTCGTGGACACCCACGCCTCCGCCACGGCCGCGCGGGCCGTGGTCGACGACATCCGCCGGCTCGGCGCCGGGACGGTGATCGCGGTCGTCAACACCCACGAGCACTTCGACCACACCTTCGGCAACGGCGAGCTGCGCTCGGCGTACGGCGCCGACCTGCCGATCCATGCGCACGAGGCCGCGGCCGAGCGCACGGTCCCGGCCGGCGAGCGGATCCAGGCGGCGTACGACGAGGAGCCCGACGACCCGCACCGCGAGGAGGTGCTGGCCACCACGATCGTCCCGGCCGACCGGACGTTCTCCTCGGCGCGGGTGCTCGACCTGGGCGACCGGATGGTCGAGCTGGTGCATCCCGGACGCGGACACACCGCGGGTGACCTCGTGGTCCGGGTCCCGGACGCCGACGTGCTACTGGCCGGTGACCTCGTCGAGGAGTCGGCACTGCGCGCCGGGGTGCCGGGATTCGGCGAGGACTGCTATCCCTTCGACTGGCCGCTCAGCCTCGACGTCGTCCTGACGCTGACCACGCCGGACTCGGTGGTCGTCCCCGGCCACGGCGCCCCCGTGGACCGGGACTTCGTCGAGGAGCAGCGCAACGCGATCGGCGTGGTCGCGGAGACGATCCGCGACCTGGCCGGCCGCGGGGTCCCGGTCGGCCAGGCGCTCGAGATGGGCGAGTGGCCCTACCCGCGCACCGAGCTCGCCGCCGCCGTGCGCCGCGGCTACGACCAGCTCCCCCGCAGCCAGAAGCGGTTGCCGCTCGTGTAGGAGGGGTACGTCGTGGTCATGAGCACCCACGACGACGAGCCCGCGGCCGGCATCTCCGACGACAAGCTGCCCGAGGACCTGCGGCCGACCGAGGACAACCCGCTCGCCAAGCCGCTCACCGACGAGGACGAACCGAAATCGGCCGAGGAGCTGGACGTGCTCGGCGGCAAGACGCCGGAGGAGAGCCACGAGGACGCCACCGACGCCAAGGGCGCCGAGGAGTCCGGCGGGTCGGGCGACGGGGAGGACGACTCCGCGGGCTGACGGCGCGCCCTCCGCGGCCCCGTCGGTGGTCCCGCCTAGCGTGGCGCAGGTGACCCACGACCGCTACGGATCCGACGTCTTGGCCACCGACTGGCGCGCGCCGAAGCGGGGCCGCGCCGTCGAGGCGCCCGCCGAGCTGGGCGTCGTGGTCGAGGAGGTCACCACCGACTGGTGCGGCGAGATCGTGGCGGTCGACCGCGACCTCGACACGCTCACCCTCGAGGATCGCCGCGGCAAGCGCCGGACCTTCCCGCTGGGGCCGGGCTTCCTGCTCGAGGGCCGGCCGGTGATCCTGGTGCCGCCGACGCGCGGTGGCACGCCGGCGAAGCCGACCCGCACCGCCTCCGGGTCGGTGGCCGTCCACGGCGCGAGGGCCCGGGTCGCCCGCGCCAGCCGGATCTTCGTCGAGGGCCGCCACGACGCCGAGCTGGTCGAGAAGGTGTGGGGCGACGACCTGCGGATCGAGGGCGTCGTGGTCGAGTACCTCGGCGGCGTCGACGACCTCGGCGACCACCTGCGCGACTTCCGGCCCGGCCCCGACCGCAAGGTCGGCGTACTCGTCGACCACCTGGTGCCCGGCTCGAAGGAGAGCCGGATCGCCCAGTCGGTCGCGGCCTCGCCGGTGGGCGGCCACGTGCTGATCGTCGGCCACCCGTTCATCGACATCTGGGCCGCGGTCAAGCCCGACCGGCTCGGCCTGACCCGCTGGCCCGACGTGCCGCGGACCATCGAGTGGAAGAAGGGCGTGTGCCAGCACCTCGGCTGGCCGCACCGCGACCAGGCCGACATCGCCCGGGCCTGGCAGCACATCCTCGGCCGCGTCTCCTCCTACAACGACCTCGACCCGGCCCTGCTGGGCCGGGTCGAGGAGCTCATCGACTTCGTCACCGCCTCCGCGGAGTGAGCAGGCGAAGGAACTCCGCCGTGTGACAGCGCGGCTCAGCTCATCCGCAGTGGCCGTCCCTGCGCGTCGGTGACGTTGTCGGTGGCGAGGATGATGATGCCGTCGATGAACGGCCAGAGCGCGCCGATCCCGCAGGTCAGCACGGTCACGACCAGCTGCCAGACACCCGTCTTGGTGTCCCCGAGGTAGAACCGGCCGATGCCCAGCGGGATCAGGATCTGCAGCAGGCCGGCGACCAGCTTGGTCTTGTCGGAGTACGGGATGCCGGTGACCGGGTGCACGCCGTACGGCGCGGCCGGGCTGGCGCCGTACGGCGCTGCGCCGGTGGGCGGGTAGCCGCCGGCCGGCGGGGGCGGGTAGCCGCTGGGCTGGCCGTACGGCGGCGGGGCCGGCGCGCCGTACGGCGGCGGGGCCGGCGCACCGTACGGCGGCGGTGCCGACTGTCCTTCGGGCTGGCCCTGTGGCTGCTGCGAGGGATCCGGGTTCTCTGGGCCTGTGGTCATGGTTTCACCCTAGGACCGCGAGGGCCCTCACGGCAGGAGATCGCGCACGACCGCATCGGCGAGCAGCCGGCCGCGGCGGGTGGGCACCAGGCGGTGCCCGTCGTCGGTCGCCAGCTCGGTGATCAGGTCGCGGGCCACGAGGTCCGGGACCGCCGCCCGGCCGGACTCGTCGAGGACCTCGACGGGCAGGCCGTCGCGCAGCCGGAGCTCGAGCAGCACCCGCTCGACCCGCCGGCTCTCCTCGTCCAGGACCTCCCGCGCGTGGGCCGGGCTCCGGCCGGCCGCGATCCGCTCGGCGTACGCCGCGGGGTGCTTGACGTTCCACCACCGCACCCCGCCGACGTGCGAGTGCGCACCCGGCCCGACGCCCCACCAGTCGCCCCCGGTCCAGTAGAGGAGGTTGTGCCGACAGCGGCTCGCCGTGTTGTCGTCGCGGCCGCGCGCCCAGTTCGACACCTCGTACCACTCCAGCCCAGCGGCGGCGAGCCGGTCGTCGACCAGGAGGTACTTGTCGGCGAGGTCGTCCTCGTCCGGCATCGGCAGCTCGCCCCGCTTGACCCGGCGGGCCAGCGCGGTGCCCTCCTCGACGATGAGGGAGTACGCCGACACGTGCTCCGGTCCGCACGCGAGGGCGGCCTCGACGCTGACGTCCCAGTCGGCGACGGACTCGCCCGGGGTGCCGTAGATCAGGTCCAGGCTGATCTGCTCGAAGCCCGCCTGCCGCGCCCAGTCGACGACCGCCGGCACCCGGAGCGGGTCGTGGGTGCGATCCAGCACCCGCAGCACGTGGTCGACCGCCGACTGCATGCCGAAGGAGAGCCGGGTGAACCCGGCAGCGCGGAGCTCCTCGAGGTCCCAGAGGGCGACGCTGTCGGGGTTCGCCTCGGTCGTGACCTCCACGTCGTCGGCCAACCCGAACTCCGCGCCGATCGCGGCCAGCACCGCCCCCAGGTCGGCCGGGCCGAGCAGCGTGGGGGTGCCGCCGCCGAAGAAGACGGTGTTCACCGGCAGATCGGTGTCGCCGAGCACCTGGCGCGCCCGGCGTACCTCGGCGATCGCGGCCTCGGCGTACGTCGCCCGGCTCGCCCCGGGGGCCCCACCGGCGGGCCCCAGCTCCTCGGCGGTGTAGGTGTTGAAGTCGCAGTAGCCGCACCGCACGGTGCAGAACGGCACGTGCACGTAGAACCCGAACCCGCGCTCCCCCACCCGGGCCAGCGCGCTCGCGGGGAGGGACCCGTCCTCGGGCGCGGGCTCACCGGGAGGCAGCGCGGACGGGGACACCACCCCATCCTCCCACCCACTCCTCACCGAGCCCCCCATCACTGGAAGTCGCGGGAGCGGTGCCGGGCGCGCAGGGCCTGGCCGGCCTCGGGGTGGACCGACTCGATCGGGGCGAGCCGGTCGGCGACCAGGTTGGTGACGCCGTCCTGGCGCTCGAGAATGCCGCGGACCACCATCCCGGCCGCGCCGGCGGCGGTGGCGCGGTGTCGCCGCCACACCCCGACGGTGCAGATCACGTTGAGCATCCCGGTCTCGTCCTCGAGGTTGAGGAACGTGACGCCGCCGGCGGTGCCCGGCCGCTGGCGGTGCGTGACCAGGCCGGCGACGTGCACCCGCCGACCCGGTTCGGCGCTCGCCGTGTCGGCCACCGACTTGATGCCCGCGGCGCGCAGCCGCTCGCGCAGGTGGCCGAACGGGTGCTGCGCAGGCGTGATCCCCGTGGCCCACAGGTCGGCCATGGTGACCTCGACCTCGTCCATCTCGGGGAGCATCGGCGCCGGCCCGGCGGCCCGGATGCCCTCGAGGTGCTCCTCGCTCTCGGTCCAGCCGGCGTTCCACAGCGCCTGGCGGCGCGACAGGCCGCCGCCGGGGAACGCCTCGTCGAAGGCACCGGCCGTGGCCAGCGCCTCCAGCTGACGAGCATCCAGGCCGGCCCGCCGCGACAGGTCGGCCTGGTCGGCGAACGGGCGCTCGGCCCGGGCGGCGACGATCCGCTCGGCCACGACGGCGCTGATGCCGCGGACCGCGTCCAGCCCGAGACGTACGGCGTACGCCGCGTCCCGCCGGTGTGCCGGGGTCGGATCCGGCGTGCCGGGGACCCAGTCGGTCCGCTCGGGATGGTCGACCAGGCACCTGGGCAGCCCCACCGGCCCGTCCGCCACGGCCAGCGGCTCGAGGTCGGCGCTCGCCGCGGAGCGGACCAGGTCGGGGCGCAGCACCTCGACGCCGTGCCGCCGGGCGTCGTGCACCAGCGACTGCGGCGAGTAGAACCCCATCGGCTGGGCCCGCAGCAGCGCGGCGAGGAACGCGCCGGGGTAGTGCAGCTTGCACCACGAGCTGGCGTAGACGAGCTTGGCGAAGGACAGCGCATGGCTCTCGGCGAAGCCGAAGTTCGCGAAGGAGAGGATCTTCAGGTAGATCGCGTCGGCCTCCTCGCCGACCAGGCCCTTGCGGGCCATCCCCTCGTAGAGCTTGTCCTTGATGCTCTCGATCCGCTCGATGCCGCGCTTGGAGCCCATCGCCCGGCGCAGCAGGTCGGCCTCGTCGCGGGTGCAGTCGCCGAGCACCCGGGCCATGTCCATCAGCTGCTCCTGGAACAGCGGCACCCCCTTGGTGCGCTCGAGCACCGGCACCAGCGACGGGTGGGCGTACTCGACCTCCTCCCGACCGGTGGCCCGCCGGATGTAGGGGTGCACCGCGCCGCCCTGGATCGGGCCGGGCCGGATCAGCGCGATCTCGATCGCCAGGTCGTAGAACTCCCGGGGCCGCAGCCGCGGCAGCGTGCCGATCTGGGCCCGGCTCTCGACCTGGAACACCCCGACCGAGTCGGCCCGGCAGAGCAGGTCGTAGACCGCCGGTTCCTCCTTGGGGATGGTGCTCAGCTCCCAGCGCTCGCCGAGGTGCTCCTCGACGATCCGCATCATGTGGTCCAGCGCGCTGAGCATCCCCAGCCCGAGCAGGTCGAACTTCACCAGCCCCATGTACTCGCAGCCGTCCTTGTCCCACTGCAGCACCGTGCGCTTGTCCATCCGGGCCCGCTCGATCGGCACCACCTCGCCGATCGGCCGCTCGGTGAGCACCATCCCGCCGGAGTGGATGCCGAGGTGGCGCGGTGCCCCGAGGAAGCCGTTGGCGAGCGCGACGACCGGAGCGGGTACGTGGAGATCAGCGGGGTGCTCGCCGCCGTCCCGCGTGGCCACGGTCGTCCACGACGTGACCTGCTTGGACCAGGCGTCCTGCTGGCCTGGGGAGTGCCCCAGCGCCTTGGCCGCGTCGCGGACCGCCATCTTGGGGCGGTAGCCGACGACGTTCGCGACCTGCGCGGCGTTGTGGCGGCCGTAGCGCTCGTAGACCCACTGGATCACCTCCTCGCGCCGGCCTGCGTCGAAGTCCACGTCGATGTCGGGCTCCTCGTCGCGATGCTGGGAGATGAACCGCTCGAACGGCAGCCGGTAGAAGACCGGATCGATCGCGGTGATGCCGAGCGCGTAGCAGACCGCCGAGCTCGCCGCCGATCCCCGGCCCTGGCACAGGATCCCCCGCGAACGCGCGAACGCCACGATGTCGTGGACGATCACGAAGTAGCCGTCGAAGTCCTTCTCGGCGATGATCCGCAGCTCGTGCTCGACGCTCGCGCGGGCCCGCGTCTCGAGCGGCCCGCCGGCGTACCGCTGCGCGAAGCCCCGCTCGGTCAGCTCGCGCAGCCAGGTGGACGGCGTGTGCCCAGCAGGGATGCCGTCCTTGGGCAGCCGTGGCGTGGCCTTCTGCAGGTCGAAGACGATCTCGTCAGCGAGCTCGACGCTGCGCGCCACCGCGCCGGGATAGCGGGCGAACCGGCGCACCATCTCCTCCCCCGACCGCAGGCAGGCCATCCCGGACGCGGGCAGCCAGCCGTCCATCTCGGCCAGGCTGCGCCGGGCCCGGACCGCCGCCATCGCGTCGGCGACCCGGTGCTGCTCGGGACGGGCGTGGTGGACGTTGTTGGTGGCGACCACCCGCAACCCGTGGTCGGCCGCCAGGGCTGCGAGCAGGTCGTTGTGGGCGGAGTCGGTGGGATAGCCGTGGTCGATCAGCTCCACCACGACGTTGTCGTGGCCGAAGAGCGCGGTCAGCCGGTCCAGCTCCGCCGCCGCGGCCACGGGTCCGTGCTCGAGGAGGGCCCGGCGTACGGCGCCCTTGCGGCAGCCGGTCAGCACCAGCCAGTGGTCGCGTCCCCGCTCGGCCAGCTCGGCCAGGTCGTAGACGGGGCGGCCCTTCTCGTCACCGCGCAGCTGGGCGTCGGTGATCGCCCCGGCGAGCCGGTGGTAACCCTCGACACCGCGGGCCAGCACCAGCAGGTGCCCGCCCTCGGGGTCGGCGACACCGTGCTGCGGCCGGGTCAGGCCGAGGGAGAGCTCGGCGCCGTACGCCGTCTTGAGGCTCTGCTCGTTCGTGGCGTGCAGCTGCGCGGTCTCGGCGAACAGGGGGGCGCCGTAGAAACCGTCGTGGTCGGTGATCGCGAGTCCGTGCAGGCCGAGCCGGAGCGCCTCGAGCACCAGGTGGTCGGGGCCGCTGGCGCCGTCGAGGAAGCTGAAGCTGGAGTGGCAGTGCAGCTCGGCGTACGGCGTGACCGGGCCGGCCGGCCGTGCCACATCGACCCGGGTGCGCTTGCGCTTGCGGGTCGAGATCGGCGCCTCGGGGTCCTGGGGCGTGCTGAGCCGCCCGGAGAGCCGCTTCTCCAGCTCACCCCAGGAGATCGGGGGGTTGGACCAGCCCATCAGTCGACTCCCTCGTCAGTCATAGGCCGCCTCGGTCCACCACACGCCCTCCTCGCAGGTGAGCAACCAGGCCCTGCCGTCGACGCCGACCACCTGGAAGCGCGCGACCTTGCGGCGCCGCGGGGGCGCCTCCCACCAGAGCTCGTCGATGGGCCACGGGCCGGCCCAGGCGGCGACCGGCTGCCACCCGCCGGAGCGGTCGACCCGGAACCGCTCCGGCGCACAGGTGACCGACCCGCGCTCGTCGACGGCGACGGGACGGCCGGTGGCACCGACGACCTCGGCGGACCACGGCGTCGCCAGCACACGTGACGGCGCGGGCGGCGGGATGCTGCCCGGCCACGGCGGACCGGTCGGTCGCAGCCCGGTGGGCCGCTCCCCCCACGGCACGAACGCCTGCCGGTCGCCCGGGCACCGGCCGCCCTGGAGCACCGGCCGCACCACGGCCTCGTGGCCGAGCAGCCCCTGCACCCGGGCGATGCCGCGCTCCACCCGCTCCTCGGTCCCGCCCCACAGTCCGTCGGCGTGCACGGCGTCCGGGACCACGGTCACCGGCTCGAAGACCACCCGGTCGACCGGTGCCCGCACCTGTCCGCCCCGGCCGGGCACCCCGGACCGGGCCCCCTGGAGCTGCCAGTGCAGCCGGTCGACCAGGTCGGCGGCGCCGAACCACCGCGGGTGCAGCCAGACCCGCGAGCAGGACGGCTCGGCCTCGCCCTCGCAGCGGGCCTCGATCCGCACCTCGGTGCAGACCAGGTGCTGGCGGGCCAGCCCGGCGACGAACCGGTCCGCGGTCTGCCGCACGCTGAAGCCGATCGTCTCGGCGGAGTCCAGTGGCGGCTCGAAGTCGACGTGGCAGGCCAGCTCCGGCGGCGGGATGCGGGTCGCGAGCAGCTCGGCGCCGTCCCCGCCGACCACCCGGTGCACCCACGCCACCTGCCGGCCGAACCGGTCGCGCACGTCGGCCGCCGCCAGGTCACCGAGCTGGCCGAGGGTGCGCAGCCCGAGCCGCTTGAGCAGGCTGACGGCGTCGCGGCCGTCGGGAAGGTCCTCGATCACCTCGACGGGCAGCCCCCGCAGGAACGGCACCGACTCCCCCGGCTCGACCACGAAGCAGTCCTGCGGGGCGGCTCGCCGGGCGGCCTGCTCGGCGGTGAACAGCTCGTCAGCGACCCCGACCCGGCAGTCCCAGACCCCGAGCCCCACCAGCCGCTCGGCGACCAGCGCCGCGGCCGCCGGCTCGCCGCCGTAGAACCGGCCCGGCGCGCGCAGCGCCACCAGGCCCGGCCGCAGCGGCGCCACCCCGGGCCGCAGCTCCTCGACCGCGGCCAGCACCGGCTCGAAGGCCCGGGCGTCGCGGTCGGGGATCGCGGCGTACACCTTCAGCTCCGGGCACCGGCCCTGCGCGTCGCGCCGGCGCATGCCGCGGCGTACGCCGAAGGCCCGGGCGCCGGCGTTGCACGCCTGCACGATGTTCGCGCTGAAGACCGCCGCCGGCAGGTGGGTCGGCAGGCCCTCGTCGGCCAGCGCGGCGACCACCGGCCAGTCCGGGCACCAGATCGCCATCACCCGCGGCACTAGCTGGCCTCCTCCACCAACTGCGTGGCGGCGACGAGCGGCTCGGCGCGGCGGTAGGTCTGGTCCTCGGCGGGGAACCACAGCGCACCGCGGCGCGGCGGCGCCGTGCCGCGCTGCGCCTCGACGACCAGCCTCCGAGACCGCAGGTGCCCGTGCCCGGCGCCGGCGCCGGACCAGGCGGGCTCGCGGGTGGTCAGCCGCACCTCGCAGCGCGGCCAGTCCCCCGGTGTCCGCTCCCGGGCGACCAGGGCGGCCGAACGCTTGCGGAGCCGGGCCGCCAGCCGGTCGGCGACCGGCTCGGTGACCCGGCCTGGCGGGCTGATCACCACGACCGTGGCGACGTCCACGAGCGCGGCGGTGACCTCCAGCCACTGGTCTCCGGGGTCGGGGACCAGCACGGTGCGGCCCAGGTCGACACCGAGCGCGTACGCCGCCTCCGCGCCGAAGTCGCCCACGCCCACGACCGCGCACCAGCCACCGGCCCGCGACGGGCCGGCCATCAGCGCAAGCGCCAGGCTCGCGCTGTCGACGGCGTAGCTGCCCCCGGCCCGCAGCTGGACCAGCCCGGCGAGCACCGGGTGGGTCTCCAGCGGCAGCCGCGGGACCCCGTCGTGCATGCGCGCCATCCGGTTGCGCAGCTGCGCGATGGTGTCCGCGGTGCTCGCGGTGCCGGTCGAGGTGCCCACACCCCATCATCGAACATGTGTTCGATCGAGTCAATCGGGGGGCGAGGTTTCGGCTGCAACCAACTGAACTGAGCCCGCGGGGCGTGTCAGCCCTGGTACAGCGAGTCGATGAGCTCCTGGTTGTTCTTCTCCACGATGTTGCGCTTGACCTTCATCGAGGGGGTCAGCTCACCGGACTCGATGGTCAGGTCGTGGTCGAGCAGCCGCCACTTCTTGATGGTCTCCCAGCGGTTCAGCCGGGAGTTCAGCTCGTCGACGTACTCCCCCACCATCTTCTGGACCTGGTCGGAGTTGACGATGTCGGTGTACGACGCCCCGCCCATCCCGTTCTCCTCCGCCCAGCCGGCCATCGCGTCGGGGTCGAGGGTGATCAGCGCGACCACGTAGTTGCGCTCGTTGCCGAAGACCAGGAACTGGCTGGCGTAGGGGCAGACGGCCTTGAACTTCGACTCGATCGCCGACGGCGCGACGTACTTGCCGCCGGAGGTCTTGAAGAGGTCCTTGATCCGTCCGGTGATGGTCAAGAAGCCGTCGGCGTCGAGGCTGCCCTTGTCGCCGGTGTGCAGCCACCCGTCGGCGGTGAGCGTCGCCGCGGTCTCCTCGGGCAGGTTGTGGTAGCCGGCCATCACGTGCGGGCCGCGCAGCAGCACCTCGTCGTTCTCGCCGATCTTCACCTCGCTCCCGGGGAGCGCCGGCCCGACGGAGCCGATCTTGTAGTCGGCCGGGTGGTTGACCGTGGCGCCCGCGGCGTTCTCGGTCATGCCGTAGCCCTCGAGGATCAAGATGCCGGCGGCGTGGAACCACTCGGCGATCTCGGCGTTCAGCGCGGCGGAGCCGGAGATGAAGAACCGCACCCGGCCGCCGAACCGCTCGCGGACCTTGCTGAAGACCAGCTTGTCGAACAGCCCGTGCTGGACGCCCAGCAGCAGCGGCACCGAGCGGCCCTCGCGCTTGAGCTGGTCGACCTTGACGCCGACCTCGAAGGCCTTCTTGAAGATCTTCTCCTTGGCGCCGCCCTCGGCGGCCTGCATGGTGACGATGCGGCCGTGCGCCTTCTCGAAGATGCGCGGCGCGGCACCCATGAACGTCGGCTTGACGACCCCCAGGTTGTCGACGATCTTGTCGACGCGTCCGTCGATGGCGGTGGCGAAGCCGCAGGCCAGCTGCGCCGAGAGCAGCACCTTGCCGAAGGAGTGCGCCATCGGCAGCCACAGGAACTGCAGGTCGTCCTCGTGCAGGATGTCCTGCACCTGGATGGCGGTGCCCTCGTAGACCCAGGACCGGTGCAGCAGCCGCACGCCCTTGGGCCGGCCGGTGGTGCCGGAGGTGTAGATGAGGGTCGCGAGCTGGTCCGGCGCGATCGAGCGCACGGTCTCCTCGACGACGCCCGGGTGCTCGGCGAGGTAGGCCTCGCCCAGCTTCGCGAGGTCGTCGAGCCCGATCACCCAGTCGCCGTCGGTGGTCCCGTCGAACGTGACGATCTTGCCCAGGTGCGGCAGCTCGTTGCGGTGCTCCTTGAGCTTCGCGATCTGCTCGTCGTCCTCGGCGAAGACGACCCGGCACTCGGAGTCGCTCAGGATGTACGCCGTGTCCTCGGCGTTGGTCGACGGGTACACGGTGGTCGTCGCGCCGGCCGCGCACATGATCGCCAGGTCGGCGAGGATCCACTCGTAGCGGGTGCCGGCCGCGATGCCGACCCGCTGCTCGGACTCCAGCCCCAGGGCGAGCAGGCCGGCGGCGAGCTTCTCGACGAGGTCGCCGGCCTGCTTCCAGGTGACCGACTCCCACGCCTCCCCTCGCGGGTACCGGAACGCCTCCCGCTCCGCGGACGCGGCGACCCGGTCGAGGAACTGGAGGGCGAAGTTCTGGGTGAGGTTGTCGACGAAGCCGGCGTCGTAGTTGGGGGCGCTGCTGGCTTGGGCGGTCATGGACTCTCCTGCAGTGCTGCCGAGAAGGACGGGGTTGCGCAGTAACCTAGATCACCAACGCAACTCGCGGGTAGCAAAACCCCCTCAGCCGCGCGCCGCGACGTACTTCTCGGCCGTCACCCGGGCCTGCTCGACCAGTCCCTCGACGCGCAGGAGGTCCGGCAGCAGGTCGGTCTCGGTCGTCAGCGCCCGGAACATCGTCGACACCGTGACCCCGTGCCCGGGCCGGTGGACCACCGCGATCTCGTCGCCGGCACCGACCTCGCCCTCCACGAGCACCCGCAGGTAGGGCCCGGGCCGCCCGGTGGCGGCGAACCGCTTCACCCAGGCCCGGTTGTCGTAGCCGCCCACGCCCATCCAGCTCTTGAAGTCGTTGCACGGGATCCGCACGCTGGCGACCTCGAGCTCCGCGGTGCCGATCCGCCACCGCTCCCCGACCTCGGCCTCGTTGACGTCGATGCCCCGGGTGGTGAGGTTCTCCGCGAACATCCCGTCCCGGATGTCCTGCCCGAGCTCGACCGCCCACCGGTCCAGGTCCTCGCGGGCGAAGACGTACACCGCCTGGTCGACGCCACCGTGGTGGACGGTGTCGCCCACCTGGTCCCCGTCGAGTCCGAGGGCGCGCACGGCCACCCGGCCCGCGACCGGCTGCTTGTTCATGCCGGAGTGCCCCAGGTTCGCGTACGGCGCGTCCCGGTCGCGGCCCACGTTGACGGAGTGCAGGATGCCCACGACGGCCATCCTCCCAGCACCCGCAGTCAATCCTGCACCGATTTCGCCACGGTCACGCACCGGGTCAGGTACTCCCCGGTCGGGGTGCTCCGGTGCACCCCGGGCGGGTCCTGCAGCCGCCACAGCGCATTGCACAGCATCCGGACCACGACCCAGTCGCGGGCCCGGCGCTCGTCGAGCCCGGCCACGTCGACGAGGGTGTGGAACCGCAGCCGGATCCCGTCCCGCACGCTCCGGGACGCCGAGAGCAGGTCGTCCCACCGGTTCCACAGCATCGGCGCGACCTCGTAGTGGGGGTCTCCGCTGAGCGGCTTCGGGTCGATCGCCAGCCACGGCTCCCGATCGGCCGCCAACACGTTCTCGTAGTGCAGGTCGGTGTGCACCAGCCGCCCGTCGGTCGCCTCGTCGGCCGCCAGGCTCCGGCACAGCGACGCCGCCTGCTCCACCAGCCGGCGCGGCAGCGGCGCGTCCCGCGGGAGCGCGGCGAGCTCGACGCCCCACCGAGCCACGCACGAGGACAGGGTCACCAGCTGGGGCGGGGCCGGCACGTGCAGCCGCTCGTACAGCGCACCGACGACGGCGCACGCCTCGACGTCCCACAGGTCGCGCAGGTCCTCCGGGTGCAGCCGCTCCAGCAGCAGCGCGTACCGGTACGGGTCGGCCCGGAGCAGCTCGACCGCGCCGGCGCCGTGCCAGCGCTGGAGCGCCAGGTGCTCGTGCTCGGCCTCCCAGTGCGGCCAGCTCATCTTGAGCACCGCCGGGCGCCCGCCGGCCGTCCGCACCGGCAGCACCAGAGCGCAGAAGCCGTGTGTCGCGGGCCCGTCCTCCGTGAGCTGCCACTCCTCCAGCAGGTCGCGGACCAGCCCGGGAAGACGATCGAGGAACGCGGCCCAGTCCGCGCCGCGCGCGGCGTACGCCGAGAACCCTGGCGGGATCACTACTTCTTGGTCTTCTCCGAGGTGGGCGCGTTGGAGAGCGCGGCGATGAACGCCTCCGGCGGCACCTCGACGGTGCCGATGTTCTTCATCCGCTTCTTGCCGGCCTTCTGCTTCTCCAGCAGCTTGCGCTTGCGGCTGATGTCGCCGCCGTAGCACTTGGCGAGCACGTCCTTGCGGATCGCGCGGATGTTCTCCCGCGCGATCACGCGGGCGCCGATGGCGGCCTGGATCGGCACCTCGAACTGCTGGCGCGGGATCAGCTCCTTGAGCTTGCCGGCCATCATCACGCCGTAGGAGTACGCCGCCTCGCGGTGCACGATCGCCGAGAACGCGTCGACCGGCTCACCCTGGAGCAGGACGTCGACCTTGACGAGATCGGCCGCCTGCTCGCCGGAGCGCTCGTAGTCGAGCGAGGCGTAGCCCTTGGTGCGCGACTTCAGCTGGTCGAAGAAGTCGAAGACGATCTCGCCCATCGGCAGCGTGTAGCGCATCTCCACGCGGTCCTCGGAGAGGTAGTCCATGCCCTGGAGGCTGCCGCGCTTGGTCTGGCACAGCTCCATGATCGTGCCGATGTAGTCGCTCGGGCTCAGGATCGTGGCGCGTACGACGGGCTCGCGGATCTCGGCGATCTTGCCGTCGGGGAACTCGCTGGGGTTGGTCACCTCGACCTCGGAGCCGTCCTCCATCTGGACGTGGTAGACCACGTTGGGCGCCGTGGAGATCAGGTCGAGGTCGAACTCCCGCTCCAGCCGGTCCCGGGTGATCTCCATGTGCAGCAGCCCGAGGAAGCCACAGCGGAAGCCGAAGCCCAGCGCGCCCGACGTCTCCGGCTCGTAGGTGAGCGCCGCGTCGTTGAGCTGGAGCTTCTCCAGCGCCTCGCGCAGGTCGCCGAACTGGTCGCCGTCGATCGGGTAGAGCCCGGCGTACACCATCGGGTTCGGGTGCTTGTAGCCGCCGAGCGCCTCGGTGGCCCCGTGGTTCTGGGTGGTGACGGTGTCGCCGACCCGCGACTGGCGGACGTCCTTCACGCCGGTGATCAGGTAGCCGACCTCGCCGACCCCGATCTCGGTGGCCTTGACCTGCTCGGGGCTGATCACACCGAGCTCGAGCAGCTCGTGGGTCGCGCCCGTCGACATCATCTTGATCCGGTCGCGGTGGGTGAGCCTGCCGTCGACCACCCGCACGTACGTGACCACGCCGCGGTAGGTGTCGTAGACGGAGTCGAAGATCAGCGCCCGTGCCGGGCGGTCCGCCTCCCCCACCGGCGGCGGCGTCTGGTGGACGATCTCGTTGAGGAGGTCCGCCACGCCGTCGCCGGTCTTCGCGCTGACCCGCAGCACGTCCTCGGGCTCACAGCCGACCAGACCGGCCAGCTCGGCGGCGTACTTCTCGGGGTTCGCGCCCGGCAGGTCGATCTTGTTGAGCACCGGGATGATGTGCAGGTCCGCGCCCATCGCGAGGTAGAGGTTCGCGAGCGTCTGGGCCTCGATGCCCTGGGCGGCGTCGACCAGCAGGATCGCGGCCTCGCAGGCCTCCAGCGAGCGGGAGACCTCGTAGGTGAAGTCGACGTGCCCGGGGGTGTCGATCATGTTGAGCACGTAGGTGCCGGGCTCGGCGCCCGCGGCGTTGCCGGCCGGCACGGTCCACGGCATCCGCACGGCCTGGCTCTTGATCGTGATGCCGCGCTCGCGCTCGATGTCCATCCGGTCGAGGTACTGCGCCCGGGCGCTGCGCTCGTCGACGACACCGGTCAGCTGCAGCATCCGGTCGGCCAGCGTCGACTTGCCGTGGTCGATGTGCGCGATGATGCAGAAGTTCCTGATGATCGCGGGATCGGTGTGGCCGGGGAGCGGCGCGGTGTTCGTGGGCACAGGTGACTCTCGTCGAGCGGACGGGGACGGCGCCATTGTTCCATTCGGCGCCGCGAAACCCGCACTCCGCACGGACCCCGCACGATCGGCGCGGCCCCATCCGCGAGGATGACCCGGTGAGCGCCGTACGCCGTCCGACGACCATCCCGCACGGCCGCACCGCCCGGCGGCTGGAGTGGCCGCACCTACCGCCGCACATCCGCTCCCTGATCGAGCAGCGGTGCGGATCACCGGTGGTCGAGGCGATCTCCCAGGGGGCCGGGTTCACGCCCGGGTTCGCCTCCGTGCTGACCTGCGCGGACGGCTCGCGGCACTTCGTGAAGGCGGCCTCGGCCCGGGCGCAGCGGATGTTCGCCGAGGCCTACCGCGAGGAGGCGCGGAAGCTGGCCGGGCTGCCCGTCGAGGCGCCCGCGCCGCGGCTGCTCTGGGTCCACGACACCGCAGACCCCGACGACTGGGTCGTGCTGGGCATCGAGCACGTCCCGTCCCGCCAGCCGCGCCGGCCCTGGCGCGCGGAGGACCTGGCCGCCTGCCTCGCGATGACCGAGCGGCTGGCGGCCACCCTGACCCCGCCGCCCGCGGGGCTGGTCCTCGACGACTTCTCCACCGAGTTCGCCGGCTGGCCGGCCCTCTGGGCCGACGTACGCCGTGAGCACGCCGGCCGGGCCGCCGAGCTGGCCGCGCGGTTCGGCGAGGTCGCCCCCGGCGGCACGCTCGTGCACACCGACATCCGCGACGACAACCTGATGCTGGCCGACGACGGCCGGGTGCTGCTGTGCGACTGGAACTGGCCGGTCGTGGGCGCGGCCTGGCTGGACACCCTGATCCTGCTGATCGGCCCGCGCGGCGACGGTCTGGACGTGGACGCCGTGCTCGCGAGCTCACCGCTGACCCGCGACCTCGACCCCGAGGCCGTCGACATCGTGCTGGCCCTGGTCACCGGCTACTTCCTCTCGTCCGCGGGCCAGCCGGTGCCGCCGAACTCCCCGCACATGCGCGACGCCCAACGCTGGCAGGGCGAGGTGTGCTGGGAGTGGCTCTGCGAGCGGCGCGGGTGGCGCCGGCCCACCTGATTTGGGGCAGCGCCGGGCCCGCTGCTAACGTTGTCCGTCGCGTGTCCGGCTGTCCGCACGCCGATACGCACCCCGACATCAAGACCGTGCCCACACCGACCAGAAGGCTGCACCAGTGGCGAACATCAAGTCCCAGATCAAGCGGAACAAGCAGAACGAGAAGCGCCACGAGCGCAACAAGGCCGTGAAGACCGGCCTGAAGACCGCCGTGCGCAAGTTCCGCGAGGCCGCCGAGGCCGGCGACAAGGACACCGCCGTGGCGCTGGGCCAAGACGCCGCCCGCAAGCTCGACAAGGCCGCCTCGAAGGGTGTCATCCACAAGAACCAGGCCGCGAACCGCAAGTCCGCGATCGCCAAGAAGGCCGCCTCTCTCTGAGCCGCCGCACCATCGACCCGCCAGCCCCGTTCTGGCGGGTCGATCTGCATTTCGAGCTGCCCCGGCCTGAGCCGGCGAAGGCCGGGAGTCGGCCGCCAGGTCGAGCAGCCGGGCGAAGAACGAGCTCGCGACCGACGTATCGAGCTTGAAGTGCGCGGCTCCTCGGGTCGGTTTCCCCGGTTCACCGGGGAAATTGGAACTTCTGGCCCGAAGTTTCGGCCCAACAGTTCCGGTTTCCCCGGTTCACCGGGGAAACCGACCAGCGTCGCCCGGAGTCAGCGGGGGTCGCGGAGGGCGGTGATGGTGAGGACCAGGCGCTCGAGGGTGTACGACGGGTCGCTGGCTGCGCCCTTGATGTCGGCGTCGGCCTGGGCGATCGCGCGGATCGCGCGGGCGATGCCGCCGTCGGACCAGCCGCGGGACTGGTCGCGGATGGTGCGCAGCTTCCACGGCGGAACGCCCACCTCGCGGGCCAGGTCGGCGTCTCTCATCCCCCGCGGTGCGGCCTTGTAGCGCGCCACCCCCCGGGCGCCGCCGGCGAACGCCGAGGTGACCAGCACCGGGGCGGTGCCGCCGTCCAAGGCCCACCGCAGCTCCTCGAGGGCGGCGGTGCGCCGGCCCCAGAACGCGGCGTCGGCGACGGCGAAGGACTTCGCCTCGGCCCGGCCGCCGAAGTACTGCTTGACCTTCTCGACGCTCAGCGGCTGGCCGGGGAAGTCGTTGGTCAGCTGGTCGGCGGCCGCCGAGAGCGACCGCAGGTCCTGGCCGACCGCCTGCACGAGGAAGTCGGCCGCCTCCTGGTCGATCGTCGAGCCGTGGCTGCGCACCTCGGCGGCCACGAACGACGGGAACTCCGAGGGCCGCAGCTCCCCGGACTTGGACTCGGTGACGGTCTCGAGCTTGCGCAGCTTGGTGAGCGTGCCGCTGCCCTTGGCGCCGCCTCCGTGCACGAGCACCAGGGCCACGTCCTCCGCGGGTGCCGCGGCGTACGCGAGCAGTCCGTCGACCGACTCCTCGGGCAGGTTCTCCAGGGCCCGGACGACGACGCACCGGATGCTGGAGAACAGCGAGGGGGCGGCCAGCTCGCCCAGCGTGGCGAGCGAGAGGTCGCCGGCGACGGTCTCGGACAGCTCGGCCTCGGCGTCGTGGTTGCGCACGGCGGCCCGCACGGCGGAGACCGTGCGCTCGTTGAGGAACTCCTCCTTGCCGGTCACCAGCGTGACCCGGCCGAGAACGTCCGCCGCGCGCGGGTGAGAGGGGCCTGCCATGGTGGGCATACCCTAACGCGTGGCCACCGACAGCCCGGCGCCCGAGCCGTCGCGGTCGGCGAGCACCGCGAGGTCGCCGTCGCGGTCGGTGCGCAGCACCCGTACGCCGGCCGCCTCGAGGGGCGCGAGGGTCTCCGCGGCGGGGTGGCCGTAGTCGTTGTCGGCCCCGACCGAGACGAGCGCCACCCGCGCGCCGAGGCTCAGCAGCCAGTCCTCGTCCTGGTAGCGGCTGCCGTGGTGGGGCACCTTGAGCACGTCCACCCGTAGCCCCGGCAGCGCCCGTGCGAGCGCGGCCTGGCCCTCGGGCTCGATGTCGCCGCCCAGCAGGATCCGCACGCCGCGCACCTCCACCAGCAGCACCACGCTGGCCTCGTTGGCGGTGCTCCCGTCGCCGGGGCCGACGGTCGGGGAGTCCGCCGGTGGCCACAGCACCTGGAAGGACACCGCACCCACGTGCCGGGTGGCACCGTACGGCGCGGGCCCGGTCGCCAGCCCGGTCCCGGCCAGCGCGTCGGCGACCTCGGTGACCCCCACCGGCGGGTCGAGCAGCCGGGTCGTCTCGATGGCGCCGACCGTGCGACCGTCGAGCACCCCGGGCAGGCCGTCGACGTGGTCGGCGTGGAAGTGGGTGAGCACCACCAACGGCACGCTGTCGATGTCGAGCCGGTCGAGGCAGGCGTCCACCAGGGTCGGGTCCGGTCCGGCGTCGACGACGACCGCGGCGTGCGGCCCGGCGTTGAGCACCAGCGCGTCACCCTGGCCGACGTCGCACGCGACCAGGACCCAGCCGTCGGGCGGCCAGCCCGGCGTCGGCAGCCGCACCAGCACGGTCGCGACGAGCAGCGCGCAGCACCCCAGCCCGGTGGACCTGCGGCGCAGGAGCAGTGGGCCGGCGAGCGCGATCGCCACCACCACCAGGGTCAGTAGGGCCAGCGCGACCGCCCCGGTCCCCCATCCGAGCGCCGCGGACGGCAGGCGGGCACCCCGGGTCGCGACCACGACGAGCCAGCCGACGCACCAGCCGGCGAGCGTCCCGAGCAGCCGGCCGGCCGGCTCCCACACCAGGCCCGCCAGGCCGCCGCCGAGCCCGAGCACGGTCGCCGGGCCCACGACAGGGGCAGCGGCCAGGTTGGCAGCGACGGCGACCAGGCTGACCTGGCCGGAGATCGCTGCGACGACCGGGGTGCAGGCCAGCTGGGCCGCGGCCGGCACCGCGATCGCCTCGGCCACCCAGCGGGGCAGCCAGCGCGCGAGGGCGTCGCGCCAGCCCGGTGCGAGCAGCAGGATGCCGGCCGTGGCGAGCACCGAGAGCGTGAAGCCCGCCGACGCGGCGAGATCCGGGCGGACCAGCAGGAGCGCGAGCACCGCGACGCCGAGCGCCCGGGAACCGCGCTCCCGACCCTCGGGACCCATCGCGAACAGCGCGACCGCTCCCATCACCGCGGCCCGCAGCACGCTCGGCTCGGTGCGGGCCAGGAGCACGAAGCCGACGATCCCCAGCGCGCCCACGGCATACAGCAGGCGGCCACGGACCCCGCACCAGCGGGCGAGGACGAGCACGAACCCGACCACCAGGGTGAGGTTGGTGCCCGAGACGGCGAGCAGGTGGGTCAGCCCGGTGGTCCGGAAGTCCTCGGCGAGCGCCTCGTCGACGGCGGCGTCGTCGCCGTCGACCAGCGCGGGGACCAGCGCCCGCTGGGTGTCGGGCCGGTGGGCGACGGCCCCGCGGATCGAGCCGCGGACCGCGGCGGCGGCATCCCACCACACGTCCGGGTCGTCGACCACCTCCGGCGGGCCCCGGGCACCGAGCACCGCCGCGAGGTCGCCGCCCTCAGCGACCGAGAGCCGGCCGCTGCCCGTGACCGTGGCGCCCAGCGGCAGGTCCGCCCAGTCGTCGTCGGCCAGCACCAGCACCGGGGCAACGAGCGCGTACGTCGCTCCGCGTCCGGTCACTTCGCGGACGTCGAGGCGCACCGTCACGACCTCGCCGAACCGGCCCTCGGTGCGCCGCGGATCCGAGGTCACGGTGCCGACCAGGCGCACTGCCGCGCCCTCCTGGGCGAGGCGCGCGACCGGGCTGTGGGCGACCTGATCGAGTCGCAGCACGGCGACCGCACCCACCGCGGCGGCGACGACGACGACCGCCGCGGTTGTGCGCACCGCCGCCCGTCCGCGGCCGTGGGCGAGCGGCCAGGCCACCAGGCCGATCCCCAACGCCGCCGGGAGCAACCACCATCCGAGCGCACGGGCTGCCAGAGCCCCGCCCCACGCCACGCCGCCGAGCAGCAGCATCCGCAGGTCCGGCGGTCGGCGGCGCTGGACCTCGGCCACGTGCTCAGACCGTCACGAACGGGGCGAGCTGCCCGAGCGTCGCGTCGCCGATGCCGTCGACCTCCAGGAGCTCGTCGACCGAGGTGAAGCCACCGTGCTCGTCGCGCCACGCGAGGATCGCCTGTGCCGTGACGGGGCCGACCTCCGGCAGCGCCTCGAGCTCGGCCTGGGTGGCGGTGTTGAGGTCGACCAGTGGCCCGCCTGGCGCCCCGGGGGTCGGCACCGCGGCCGCCCCGAGCGGCGTGGGCGCCGGCTCCCCCACCACGACCTGCTCGCCGTCGACGAGGACCCGGGCGAGGTTCAGCCCGGAGAGGTCGACGCCCCGACGGGCGCCTCCGGCCGCCTCGAGGGCGTCCACGACCCGGGCGCCGGTGTCGAGCACGACGATCCCGGGCCGGCGCACCTTCCCGGTCACGTCCACGGTGACCGTCGCAGGGGAAGCCGTGGCCTCAGCGGCGACCGGGGAGGCGTCAGAGAGCGGCCCCTCGCTGACCAGGGCCGCGCCGGTCGGCTCGAGCGCGGGCGCCTCGAGCCGATCGGCGTCCCCGCGGACCACCCACCAGCTCGTCACGCCGAGCCCGAGGGCGACGACCAGCGCGACGACCGCCAGCTGCGCCGGCCCCAGGGCCACCCGACCGCGCAGGGTCGCAGGCAGCACGGCGACCGAACGTCCGGGTCGCCGGGAGGCGTGCCGTCCGGGGACGGGCACCGCGGGCGGCTCGGCCAGGAGTTCGGCCAGGGGTTCGGCCAGGGGTTCGGCCAGTGGTTCGGCCAGTGGCGCAGGGGGCGGGTCGGGCGGCGGGGCCGGCGGGCGGGCACCCGCCAGCTCGGCGTGCAGCAACGCGAGCCGGCGGGCGACGACCTCCTGACGCTCGGGGCGAGGACGGACGGGTCGGGTGGTGGGCATGCCGCGACGCTAGGCAGGGGCGCGGACCGCGGCCCGCGTCGGCGCGGGCGGATGTGGACGGTCGTGCCGCAGCACCGCCCTGTGGACGCCGCGCGGGCCCCGTAGCCGACGCCCGCCCTCGGGTCAGAGCCGAGGCGCCACGCAGACCGCGATCATGCCGGGGCCGACGTGGGCGCCCAGCACCGCGCCGAGCTCGCCACACCAGACCTCCCGGCCCTCGAGGTTGGCCTCGAGGCGGTGCGCGAGCCGCTCGGCGAGCTGGCCCGCGCGCTCGGGATTGGCCAGGTGTGCCACGGAGACGTCCACCGGCACCTCGCCGGCCGCCAGCACGGCGAGCTCCTCCAGGCGCGCGAGCGCACGCGCCGAGGTGCGGACCCGCTCCAGCGAGGCGACCACGCCGTCCTCGATCTGGAGCAGCGGTTTCACGGACAGGGCGCCGCCGAGCAGGGCCGCCGCCTTGCCGATCCGGCCGCCACGGCGCAGGTACTCCAAGGTGTCGACGTAGAACAACGAGGCCGAGAGCTCGGCCCGGGCCCGGGCCGCCTCCGCGGCAGCCTCCGCGTCTCCCCCGGCGTCGAGGACGTCGGCGGCCGCGAGCACGGCGTACCCGGTCGCCACCCCGACCTGGCGGGTGTCGACCGGGAGCACCGGGATCGAGGCGTCGCGCGCGGCCAGTTGGGCGGACTCGAAGGTGCCGCTCATCTGGCCGGACAGGTGGATCGAGACGACCTCGGTGGCGCCGTCCCGGGCCGCCTGCTCGTAGACCTCCAGGAGCGCCGCCGGCCCGGGCCGGGACGTGCTGACCGGCAGCCAGTCCTTGAGTGCGGCCGCCACCAGCTCCGGGGTCGCGCCGTCGGCGCCCTCGTCGTACACGGTGGCTCCGATCACCACCTGCAACGGCACCACCCGCACGCCGCGCTCGGCCGCCACCTCCGGAGGAAGGCTGGCGGTCGAGTCGGTGACGATGACGACCGGCATGCCCGAAGGCTAGGGCACGGTCCTAGACGACGACGTTGACCAGCTTCGGCGCCCGGACGATCACCTTGCGCACCGGGCGCCCGTCGATCGCCCGGACCACGGCGGGGTCGGCCATCGCCAGCTGCTCCAGGTCGGCCTCGGAGATGTCGGGAGCGACCTCGAGCCGGGCGCGCACCTTGCCCTGGATCTGGACCACGGCGGTCACCTGCTCCTCGACCAGCAGCGCGGGGTCCACCTCGGGCCAGCCGACACGGGCGACGGTGGGCTCGTGGCCCAGCCGCTCCCACATCTCCTCGGCGACGTACGGCGCGACCAGCGACAGCAGGATCGCCACCGTCTCGGTCGCCTCGCGCACCGCGGGGTCGGCCGGTCCGGGGGCCCCGTCGATCGCCTTGCGGGTGGCGTTCACCAGCTCCATCACCCGGGCGACCATCACGTTGAACCGGTAGGACTCGATCAGCTCAGCAGCATCGTGCACGGTCCGGGCCGTGACGCGACGCAGCGCGACGTCGCCACCGGCGGCCGGCGTACCGGCCTCGGAGGTGACGTCACCCGACAGCCGCCAGGCGCGCTGCAGGAACCGCAGGGCGCCGGCCGGGGACACGTCCGCCCAGTCGATGTCGTCCTCCGGCGGGCCGGCGAAGACCAGCGTCACGCGTACCGCGTCCACCCCGAACTCCGCTAGTTGGTCCCCCAGACTGACGCCGTTGCCCAGCGACTTGCTCATCTTCTTGCCCTGGTTGATGACGATGCCCTGGTTCAGCTGGGCGGCGAACGGCTCGTCCACCTCCAGCATCCCCATGTCGCGCAGCACCTTGGTGAAGAAGCGCGCGTACAGCAGGTGCAGCACGGCGTGCTCGACACCGCCGACGTAGATGTCGGCCGGCATCCACGCCTTCGCCTTCTCGACGTCGAACGGGCCCTCGGTGTAATCCGGCGAGCAGTAGCGCAGGAAGTACCACGACGAGTCGACGAAGGTGTCCATGGTGTCGCTGTCCCGCGTGGCGGCTCCGCCGCACTCCGGGCAGGCCACGTTGACCCACTCCTCGGCGGCCGCCAGCGGCGAGACGCCCTTCGGCTTCAGGTCGGCGCCGCGCAGCTCGGGCAGCTCCAGCGGCAGCTGGTCGTAGGGCACGGCGACCTCGCCGCACGCGTCGCAGTGGATGATCGGGATCGGGACGCCCCAGTAGCGCTGGCGGCTCAGCAGCCAGTCCCGCAGCCGGAAGTTCACTGCGCCGGCGCCGGTGCCCTGCTGCTCCAGGAACTCGATGGTCGCCCGCTTGGCCTCGTCGACCGGCAGCCCGTTGATGTCCAGCGGCGCGTCGGCGCCGGGGGCCGGCGAGTTGATGGCTGGTCCCTCACCGTGGTACGCCTCGCCGTCGAAGCCCTCCGGCGTCTGGGTGGTCCGGACGATGTCCAGACCCATCTCGGTCGCGAACTCCCAGTCGCGCTGGTCGCCGCCCGGGACGCCCATCACCGCGCCGGTGCCGTAGTCGGCCAGCACGTAGTCGGTCGCCCAGACCGGGATCTGCGTGCCGGTGACCGGGTTGGTCGCGGTGACCCCCAGGTCGACGCCGGTCTTCGGGCGGTCCGTCGACAGCCGCTCGATCTCGGTCTCCTTGCGGATCTCCTCGCGATAGGCCTCGAAGGCCGGCCGCTGCGCGTCGGTGACCAGCTCGGCGGCCAGCGGCGAGTCCACCGCGACCACCATGAACGTCGTGCCGAAGATCGTGTCCGGGCGGGTCGTGTAGACGGTGATCGGCTCGTCGCGCCCGTCGACGACGAAGTCGACGTGCGCGCCCTCCGAGCGGCCGATCCAGTTGCGCTGCGCGGTCACGACCCGCGCCGGCCAGGTCGGCTCCAGGTCGTCCAGGCGGTCCAGCAGCTCCTGGGCGTAGTCGGTGATCTTGAAGTACCACTGGGTCAGCTCGCGCTTGGTGACCTCCGCGCCGCAGCGCTCGCAGCGGCCGTCGACGACCTGCTCGTTGGCCAGCACGGTCTGGTCGTTGGGGCACCAGTTGACCGGCGAGGACTTGCGGTAGGCCAGGCCGCGCTCGCGGAACTTCAGGAACAGCCACTGGGTCCAGCGGTAGTACTCGGGGTCGGAGGTGTGCAGCCGGCGCGACCAGTCGAAGGAGACGGCGTACCGCTTGAAGGACTCGTACTGCGTCTCGATGTTGGCGTAGGTGTAAGTCGCCGGGTGCTCGTCGTTGCGGATCGCGGCGTTCTCGGCGGGCAGGCCGAAGGAGTCCCAGCCCATCGGGTTCAGCACCTCGTAGCCGCGCTGCCACCAGTAGCGCGCGACCACGTCGTGCAGGGCGGTGACCTCCGCGTGGCCCATGTGCAGGTCGCCGCTTGGGTAGGGGAACATCGTGAGCGCGTACTTCTTCTCCCGCGGCGACGAGTCGTCCGCGCGGAACGGGTCCAGCCGCTCCCACACGGGCAGCCACTTGTCCTGGATCGCGCGCACGTCGTACGCCGCGGTCTCGGCCGGCTGCGCGGCCTGCTGGGTCTGCTCGCTCATCTCGTCTCTCTCAGCTCTGGTGTCGTGGGGCTGCTCCGGGCACAAAAAAGCCCCTCGGGCACGAGGGGCAGCCGCGTCGAGGTAGTGCGATCGACGCGGCTAGGTAAGGAGCAGGGTCCTCCACATGGAGCCAGGGTACCCCTCCCGCGCCGGAGGGCCACAGTCGCCCGACCGGGCCGAGTCGGGCTCTCTTGTTGAGTGTGCGTGCTAACCCCGGGACGTCATACACCGCCACGCTCAGAGAACGCACGGGTCGTATGACGTCCCGAGGCCCGCAGCCGACGCGGTCAGGCCTGGCGGAACGCCACGCAGACCGAGGGGCGGGGGAAGTCGTCGCTGTGCGGCCAGGTGCTGGCCTGGTCCTCGAAGGTCGCGCCGTCGATCTCCCCGGGGTGCTGGACCGCGAAGAACAGCGACCGGTCCTGGTCGGCGATCAACGGGCCGCAGGCCTCGGCACCGCGCGGCATCGTGACGAACTGCTGGACCCGGCCGCGCTCGGGGCCCTTGGTCGGCACCCGGAAGATGCCGTCGTTGGAGCCGAGCACGTTGCCGTCGGTGGCGATCCAGAGGTTGCCGTCGTCGTCGAAGCTGACGTTGTCCGGGCAGCTGATCGGGCTCACGCCGGACTTGTCGTAGCCGCCGAAGTAGGTCTCCGCCGCGGCCGGGTCACCACAGACCAGCATCAGGTCCCAGGTGAACGACGTGCCGGCGTGGTCGGCGGAGCTGGGGGTCAGCTCGAGGATGTAGCCGTTGCGGTTGCCGGAGGCGGAGGTCAGCGGCGCCCCGATCGCCGAGCGGACCATCGAGGAGGTGATCGGATTCGCCTCGTCGGCCTCCATGCCGGCCTTGCCACGGTTCGAGTTGTTGGTGAGCGCGGCGTACACCTTGCCGTTGACGAGGTTGGGCTCGACGTCCTCGGGCCGGTCCATCTTCGTCGCGCCGACCTTGTCGGCGGCCAGGCGGGTGAAGATCAACACGTCCGCCACGGACATGCCCTCGACGAAGGACTCGGTGTCGGTGCACAGCGGGAGCCACTGGCCGGTGCCGTCGTACACGCCGTCCTCGGAGCCGTCGCCGACAAACTTGCCGACGTAGAGGGTGCCTTTGGTGAGCAGCGTCTTGTTGCGGCGGCGGGCGGCCGCGCCCCGGCGCGCGTCGAACCGGTCGGCGGAGACGAACTTGTAGATGTAGTCGCCCCGCTCGTCGTCGCCGAGATAGGCGACCGCCCGGCCGTTCTTCGCGATGACGATGTTCGCGCCCTCGTGCTTGAACCGCCCGAGCATCGTGTGCTTGCGCGGCGCCTCGTCCGGCGCGAACGGGTCGATCTCGACGATCCAGCCGAACCGGTGCGGCTCGTGCGGCTCGGTGGTGAGGTCGAACCGGCTGTCGACGTCCTTCCACCCCTTGGTGCCGCTGCCGGTGATGCCGTAACGGGCGTACTGCGCGGTGTAGCGGGAGTCGAGGCTGCCGGACTTGTCGAAGTACTGGTTGAAGTTCTCCTCGCCCGAGAGCACCGTGCCCCACGGCGTGGTGCCGCCCGCGCAGTTGTTCAGCGTGCCGAGCACCCGGGTGCCGGTCGGGTCGGCCGAGGTGCGCAGCCGTTCGTCGCCCGCGGCCGGGCCGTCGACGACGAACGGGGTGTGGATGTGGATCCGGCGGTTGTACGGCGTGGCGCGCAGGTTGGTCTCCCGGTACCAGGAGCCGGGCACCAGGCCGCGCTTGATGGCCACGACCGACATCCCGTGGTTGGCCATCGCGACCTGCTTGATGTCGACCGACGTGTAACCGGTGGACGGGAACATGATGTTCTCGTCGGTGTACTCGTGGTTGACGACGAGCAGGGCCCGCTTGTCGTCGCCGGGGACCGGCAGCACGCCGACGTAGTCGCAGTTGTAGCCGAACTGCTTCATCGCCGCGCTCATGGTCTGGCGGTGGGGGTCGAACGCGGGCGCGCCGGCCTCGACCGGGTCTCCCCACCGGATCACCACGTGGTGGTCGAATCCGTCGGCCGTGGTCACGGCATCGCGCTTGTTCGGCGCCACGGGAGTGAAGGTTGCCTTCGCCAGGCTGTCGCGGGCCCCACGGCCCGCCATACCGCTCCCGCTCGCGGCGGTCGCCGGGGCCGCCGCCGCACCCTCCGCGGCGCCGACCAGGCCGCTCACGACGAGCGCGCCCGATCCGACGGCGGCGCCCTTGAGCACGGAGCGGCGCTGGACGGCCTTCGCGATCTCGTCCTGGATGTGCCCGTTGTCGCTGCGGTTGGGCTCGGGCTGGTCGCAGGCGTTGCCGCAGCGGAAGTAGCAGGTCAGGTGGCTCCGGGAGCCGTGCCGGTTGCCGGAGCCGACCGGGTGCACGGGCAGCAGCGGGCGGTCGTGGGGTGCGGGGGCAGTCGTCATGGACCGGAACCTAGGGACCGCAGGTGCCGTCTCGGCGGGAGGAACGTGACCCGCACGTGAACGACGGCCGACGACCCGGACCGCTACGGTCTGCACCATGCACGTGGTCGTGATCGGCGCCGGGTTCGGTGGGCTGGGAATGGCTCATGCCCTCAGGCAGGCAGGAGTCACGGACGTGACGGTCCTGGAGCGGGCCGACGAGATCGGCGGCGTGTGGCGGGACAACACCTATCCCGGCGCCGCGTGCGACGTCCCCTCGCCGCTCTACTCCTGGTCCTGGGCGACCAACCCGGAGTGGGGACGGCGGTACTCACCGCAGCCGGAGATCCTCGACTACATCCGGCGCACCGCCGCCGCGGACGGCCTGCTGGAGCTGGTGCGCACGGGCGTCGAGGTCTCCGCGGTCGAGTACGACGACGCCACGTCGACCTGGCGGGTCACCACCAGCACCGGGACGGTGACGGCCGACCTGGTGGTCTCGGCAGTGGGACAGCTGTCGAACCCGGTGGTGCCGGCGATCCCGGGGGCGTCGACGTTCGCCGGCCCGGCCTTCCACTCGGCACACTGGCGCCACGACGTGGACCTGACCGGGAAGCGGGTCGCCGTGGTCGGCACCGGCGCCAGCGCGATCCAGTTCGTGCCCGGGATCGTGGACCGGGTCGGCGCGATCACGATCTTCCAGCGGTCCGCGCCGTACGTCGTCCCCAAGCCGGACCAGGCCTACCGACCGCGCCACCACCGGCTGTTCCGCCGGTGGCCGGGGATCCCGGCTGCCGAGCGCCGCGCGGTGTACTGGCTCACCGAGCGACTCAACGGCGCGCTGGCCGGTGAGTCGCCGATCTCACGGCCGATGATCGCCGCGCTGCGGGCCGCGTGGCGGCTCCAGCTCCGGCGCCAGGTCCGGGACCCCGAGCTGCGTCACAGGCTGGTGCCCGACTACCCGATCGGCTGCAAGCGCCTGCTGTTCTCCAACGACTGGTACCCCGCGCTGGACCGTGATCACGTCGAGGTCGTGACCGACCGGATCACCGGCATCGAGCCGGCCGGCGTGCGCACCGCCGACGGTGCCCTGCACGAGGCGGACGTGCTGATCTGGGGCACCGGCTTCGCCGCGACCGAGTTCCTGGCCGGCATCGACGTGCGCGGCGCGGGCGGGGTCTCGCTCAAGGAGTTGTGGGCGGACGGCGCCCGCGCCCACCTGGGGCTGACCGTGCCGGGCTTCCCCAACCTGTTCTGCGTCTACGGACCCAACACCAACCTCGGCGGCAGCTCGATCATCGCGATGATGGAGGCCCAGGCCGGCTGGATCGCCCAGGTCGCCCGCCGGATCGCCGACGGCCGCGCGCACCGGGTCGCCGTGCGCCGCGACGTCTGGGAGGTCTACGACCGGGAGATGCAGGGGCGGCTCGGCGAGAGCGTGTGGGCAGGATGCGACAGCTGGTACGTCGACGGCGACCGGATCACCACCAACTGGCCGGGCCTGGTCACCGAGTACAAGCAGCGCACCGCGACCGTCGACTGGAGCGAGCTGCAGGAGGTCGACCTGCAGCGGGCGAAATAGCCAGACGCGCCGTTCTGGTAGCCCGTTCGGGTCATGTGGGTCCCCGGGATCTGGCCTTTGCTGGGGCTGACCATCCCCTCCAGACCTCAAGAACGGCGGCGTCACCGGGACCGACCTCGCCGACGGCGCAGTCGACAGGTCGAGCATGTTCGGCACCGGCGACCTGGGGATCGTGCGCGCCTACGCGTGGAACAGCTCCCCGAGCGCCAGCGCGAACCTGACCAACAACGGCTACACCTGCAACCGGTCCGGCGGCACCGTGAACGTCGTGCACAACAGCACCGGCAGCTACGCGATCACCTTCGCCGGGCTGAACCTCAACGGCGGCAACGTCGTCGTCTCCGGCTACGGCGGCACCCCGACCTGGTGCACGATCGGCTCCTGGGGGAACAGCAGCGTGAGCGTGTACTGCTTCGACGCCGCGGGGCCCCGGTCGACAGCTACTGGACGATCGCGGTGAGCGACTAGGCGACCGACCCCATGACCGGTGCCGGCGGGACGGGGGCCCGCCGGCACCAGCGGTCACCAACCATCAGCTCCTGTTGGCGGCCTCGAGCGCCTCGCCGAGGTGCGCGATCAGGTCGGCCGGGTCGTCGTACACGGCGACCGCGCCCGCGTCGAGCAGCTCCTGGCGTCCGGTGCCGCCACAGAGCAGTCCGATCGTCGGGATCCTCTGGGCGTCGGCGGCCTCGACGTCCCAGACGGCGTCGCCGACCATCAGCGCGCGGCCTCCGGCGACCTTCTCCAGCGCCGCGTCGAGCAGCTCCGGGTCGGGCTTGGACTCCTCGGCGTCCTCGCTGGTGGTCCAGGCGTCGGAGTGCTCGCCGGCTCGCAGCAGCTCCAGGGGGCGCTCGGCGTGCTTGGGGATGCTGGAGCTGGCCAGCACCACCTTCAGGCCGGCCGCACCGATCGCGACGAGCAGCTCGCGGGCCGACTCGAAGAGCCGGGTCTGGTCGATGACCTCGTCGTACTCCTTCTCCCAGCGCTCGCGCACCTCGTCGCCGTGCTGGTCCTCGACGTCGTCGCCGGCGACGGCGGCGACCAGCCGGTCCCCGCCCATCCCGATGTGGCGGTGGATCACAGCGGCCGGGACGTGCCGGTCCAGGACCTTGTCGAAGGCGCGCGACCAGGCCAGGGCGTGGTGGTAGTTGGAGTCGAGCAGCGTGCCGTCGATGTCGAGGACGACGGTGTCGAAGGAGGCCATGCGCCGTCGGTGCCCGGTCACCCGACCTTCATGCTCGGGCGGCGCCCACGGAGGTCGCGGAGGTCGGGCCCAGCGGTAGTCGGCCTTGCCCGACGGCGAGCGCTCGACGACGTCGACCCGGGCATCCACCTCGGCGTACGGGAGCCGGCGGTCGCGCCAGACCAGCAACTCCTGGTCGGGCACCGCCCGGCCGACAGCGGCGAAGGCCGTCGACAGGTTGAAGCCGTCCGGGCCGGGTCCGGGCATGGGCACCTGGCTGGAACAGGTTCTGGTTCCGGGCGGTGCTATCGCGCCCTCACACCGGGAGCCGGTCGGCGCGCTCGGCCACCATCTCGACCGGCGCGGAGAGCCGCCACGCCTCGAAGACCAGCTCTGCGAGCTCGTCCCGCTCGACCCTCTCCAGGTACACGACGACCCAGCCGAAGCCGTGCGCCGTGAACTGCACCTCGAACACGTCCGGCCGCTCCGCCACCAGTCCCAGCTGCTCGGCGATCGTCTGCTTCAGCCCCACGGTCAGGGTCCGTTCCCACAGATAGCCGAAGCGCTGGCCGAGGACGTCGAACTGCGACCACCGGGCCCGGTCCGTGCGTGCCACGCCCGGCAGCTGTGCGACCAGGCCCAGGAAGTCGTCGATCGAGCTCACGGCGCGATCCTCCCGCACGAGGCTCCTTGGCCCTCGGTGCGTCGCCCCAGGAGCCTGCCCGGCTCACCGCCGGTCCGTCAGGATGGGCGGCATGGTCACCTGGCACGTCGACGACCGACCGGCGAGCCTGCGGGCGCGCGGGTACGTCGCGTTGATGCGTCTGGCGCGAGACAAGCAGGCGTTCGAGGGAGCCGAGCGCACCCGCCGGACCGCCCTGGACCGGCAGCGCAAGGGCGACCGGCCACCCACCCTGCTGACCCGCCTGGCCTGCCGGGTCACGACGACCACGATCGGCGACCTGGAGGTGTGGACGGCGACCGCCCGATGGCGGCGACCCGTGGCGCGGGTGCTCTACCTCCACGGCGGTGGCTACGTGCACCCGTTGACCCCTGACTACTGGCGGCTCGTGCGTGCGCTGGTCCGCACCCCGGCCGAGGTAGCCGTGCCGGCGTACCCCCTGGCGCCCGGTGCCACGGTGGGGCAGGTGCTCCCCCAGCTCACCCGGCTCGCCGCGGCGAGCACCGGCGCGGATGACCTCCCGACGGTCCTCATGGGTGACTCCGCGGGCGGCGCGCTCGTCATCGTGCTCGCGCAGCAGCTCCGCGACGCTGGCGGCCCGCAGCCGGCCGCGGTGGTGGCGCTGTGTCCCTGGCTCGATGCCACCCTCGACGAGGACGAGGTCGCCGGCCTCGAGGCCAGCGACCCGATGCTCGCCGAGTCCGGGCTGCGCGCGGCCGGACGGTGGTGGGCCGCGGAGCGCGGCCCCGCCGACCCGTCCGTGAGCCCGGTCCACGGCGACCTCTCCGGCCTCCCACCCCTGCACGTGCTCATCGGCGACCGCGACATCCTGCGGCCGGCCGTCAACACGCTCGCCGCGCGCGCCGAGGGTGCCGGCGCCGCCCTGGACGTGATCGAGGTGCCGTCGATGTTCCACGTCTGGATGACCCGGGCCATCCCCGAGGGTCGGCGCACCCGCGGGCTGCTGCGCAGCCTCGTGCGTCGATCGGCGACCGATTGACGCTCCGACCCTCTGGGTACGGAGCCGGCGTGAGATCGACCGCGCGTGTGCTCGCGGCCCTGGGCACCGCGCTGGTGGTGCTCCTGGGCGGCGGCTGCGCACCCCAGTCGCCCGACCACAACTCGTGGACCGACCAGGCCCGCCAGGCCCTGGAGGACACGGCCAGCCAGGTAGCCACCGTCGCCCTGCTGCTCCGCCTGGAGCGCGAGAACAAGGTGCCGGGCAAGTACCAGCAGGTCGTCGCACAGGACAGCGAGTCCGCGGTGGGCGCGACGATGGCCAAGTTCGGCGGGGAGCAGCCCGAGCCGCGCGACGACGCGACGTACAAGCGGGTCACCAGCCTGATGTCCGACGCCTCCGACCTGGTCAGCGAGGTGCGGATCGCCATCGTGCGCCGTGACAGCGACGAGTACCCGAAGCTGCTCGACCAGCTCGAGGAGCTGGACCGCAAGCTCACCCAGGCCGCGGACGGCCTGCGGTGAAGAAGTACTTCGCCGTCGCGCTCGGCATCCTCACCGCGATCGGCGGCTTCGTCGACATCGGCGACCTCGTCACGAACGCACAGGTCGGCGCGCGCTTCGGCCTCTCGATGGCGTGGGTGGTCGTCGTCGGCGTCCTCGGCATCTGCGTCTTCGCCGAGATGTCCGGCCGGGTCGCGGCGGTCAGTGGGCGGGCGACCTTCGACCTCGTGCGCGAGCGGCTCGGCCCTCGGCTCGGCCTGCTCAACCTGCTCTCCTCGATGCTGATCACGTTCCTCACGTTCGTGGCCGAGATCGGCGGTGTCGCCCTCTCGCTCCAGCTGGTCGCCTCCGTGCACCTCCTGCTGATCGTGCCGCTGGTCGGCCTGCTCGTCTGGCTGCTGCTGTGGCGGGCGAAGTTCAGCGCGATCGAGAACGTGCTGGGCCTGCTCGGGCTCGCGTTGATCGTGTTCGCCGTCGGCCTGTGGCAGCTGGGACCGGACTGGGGCGCCCTCGCCCAGCAGGCCGCGGCCGCCGAGAAGCCGTCCGACGAGCACTGGCGGACCTTCGCGTACTACTCCGTCGCGCTGTTCGGCGCGGCGATGACGCCGTACGAGGTCTTCTTCTTCTCCTCCGGCGGCGTCGAGGAGGGGTGGACCCCGAAAGACATCCCGACGATGCGCGCCAACGTCTTCGTCGGCTTCCCGCTCGGCGGCCTGCTGTCGCTGGCGATCGCCGGGAGCGCCTGGATGGTGCTCGGCCCGTCCGAGATCAGCGTGGACAGCCTCGGCCAGGTCGGCCTGCCGGTCGCCGCCGCCCTGGGCAAGGTCGGGCTCGCCATCGCCATCCTCGGCTTCGTCGCGGCGACGTTCGGAGCCGCCTGCGAGACGGGCCTCAGCGTGGGCTACAGCATCGGGCAGTACTTCGGCACCCAGTGGGGAAAGTACGTCCGCCCGAGCCAGGCGGTCTCCTTCCACGCCGTGCTGGTGCTCGCCACGCTCGCCGCCACGGCCTTCCTGATGACCGCGGTCGACCCGATCCTGGTCACGGAGGTGTCGGTGGTGTTCTCGGCGGTGGCGCTGCCGTTGACGTACTTCCCGATCCTCGTGGTGGCCAACGACCCGGACTACATGGGCGAGCACGTCAACGGGCGACTGGCCAACGGTCTGGGCAGCATCTACCTGGTCGTGATCGGGGTGGCCGCGGTAGCAGCGCTCCCCCTGATGATCTGGACGAGGATGGGCCAGTGAGCGGCGACAGCGACGAGCGCCGGGAGAACCGGCTCGAGGGGCGGATCGACGGCGCCCTGCACCTGCTCGACCGACAGCTCATCGACTGTGACGGGGCACTGCTCGGCAAGGTCGACGACGTCGAGCTCACCCAGGTCGGCGAGCGCCTGGCGATCACCGCGGTGCTGACCGGACCCGCTGCGCTCCTCGCCCGGCTGGGTGGCCGGACCGGCGGTGCGCTCGTGCGGAAGTGGGCCGAGCTCAAGCCCGCCGAGCCGCACCGCACCCGCCCGTGGCGCATCGGCATGGAGGACGTGGACCGCCTCGACAGCGCCCTGCACCTCTCGGTACGACGCGACGGGGTGCTGCGCCGCGACCGCGAGGGTCACCGCCTCTCGCGGCTGACCGGGATGGCGGTCCTCGGCCCCGAGGGCGAGCGGATCGGGCGGGTGCTCGACGCTCGGTTCGAACCCGGAGCCGACGGCTCGATGGTCCTCTGCTCACTGATCGTCGGGCACGGCCGCCCCGGCTCGCTGCTGGGCTACGACCGGCGCGGGGACCAGGGCCCGTGGCTCGTCCGGACCGTCGTACGCCGCCTGCACCGGCACACCGTGATCGCCGGCGCCGAGGCGGCGGAGATCTCCTGGGCGGAGTCGACCATCCGGCTCCGCGAGCGGCCGAGCGAGGCCCCCGCCCACGCCTTCGGCTGAGTGCGGATCGCGCGTCGCCGCGTCAGACGGTGACGACCGCCCCGAGGCCGGCCTCGGCCAACACCCGCCGGGCGTCGGCGACCAGCTCCGGCGTGGCCTCCGGGAGGTGCTGGTGCTCCGGGCGGACGCCGTGCCGGCGGAAGCCGATGACCACCACCCGCAGGCGCGGGTCGAGGTCGGCGAGCCACGCCGCCGTCCGGGCGAGCTGGTCCGGGCTGTCGTTGTACCCGGGCACCAGCAGCAGCCGCACCTCGTGCAGCCGGCCCTGACCGTGCAGGTAGCGGATCGAGTCGAGCACCAGCTCGTTGCCGCGTCCGGTGAGCCGGCGGTGCACCTCGGGATCGAGGGCCTTGAGGTCGATCATGAACCCGTCGGCCACCGGCAACAGCTCGTCCCAGACCCGCGGGAGCGCGTGCCCGTTCGAGTCGACGTACGTCGTCAGGCGAGCCAGCTGCGGGTCCGCGCGCACCTCGGTGAACAGGTCGCGCACGAACCGCCACTGGCCGGTCGCCTCCCCGCCAGAGACCGTCACTCCGGACAGGTAGGGCTCGGCGACCCGGATCTGCTCGAGCAGCTCCCCGACCGAGCTCACCCGGCTGGCCGGCCCGCAGGGCGCGATGGTCTCGGGGTTGTGGCAGGCCAGGCAGTCGAACGAGCAGCCCTGGACGAAGACGACGAACCGGTTCCCCGGTCCGTCGACCCAGGAGAACGGGATGACGTCAGCGAGCCGGACCGGCGTCGATCTCATGGGCGACGATCCGCTTCGGCACTCTCCGGTCGACGTGCGACTGCGCGACCGAGCCGGCAGCGAGGAACGTGCTGTCGTGCCGCGCGCCGTGCTCGATCTTCGCCAGGTCGGACTTGCGCACCAGGTAGCCGGTGATCCGGATGAAGTCGTTGCTGTCCAGGTTGAACGTCACGTCCCGCATCCCGGTCCGGAACGCGCCCCGGATCACGTCGACCACGGCGTCCGGGTTGCGCCGCGCGGTGTCGTCGAAGGCGAGGACGTCGCTGATGCCCGCCGGGAACAGCGCGTGGTTCGGGGTGATCGTGCGCAGGTGCCGCAGCAGGTCCGGCTCGTCGCCGACCGGGATCCGGCAGCCGGCGGTCACGCCGAGGTCGGAGTCGATGCCCGACTGGCTGTGCAGGAACGCCCGCCCGCCGTTCCCCTCGCAGTAGGGCATCGGCCGGGCCGCGACCAGCTCGTGCACGCGGGTGAGGATCTGGAGCGCGAGCTCGTCCGCGACGTCGTCGTGCCCGTAGCGGGCCTCGACACCCTCGTGCTCGAGAACGATCGACACCGCCTCCGCGAGGCCGTAGACGCCGAACATCGCGGCGTAGCGGTCCAGGTGCAGCAGACCGTCGGTGACCAGCCAGGAGTGCTCGAAGAAGCGGGCCTCCTCGACCAGGTGCCGGATCCGCGCCTCCATCAGCTCGGCGGTCAGCTCGACGTAGCGCGGCAGCAGCTCGTCGAGGAACGAGGTGCGCTCGCCCTCGTGGCGCAGCGCGACCTCGCGCAGGTTCAGCCGGGTCAGGGTGTGCGAGCCGCCGCCGGCGACCAGCGAGTTGTAGCAGGACACGACGCCGTACGCCGCCCCCAGGTCGCCGACCATCATCGGGTGGTTGACGAAGTGCGGCTTGCCGCAGGCGAAGACGGTCTCGACCGCGTCGCGGACGTAGTCGTCCGGGGTGCGCTCGGGGTCGACCTTGAGCGAGAGGTTCGGCACCACCTGGAGCAGCTCGCGCTCCAGGCGCAGGGCCATCCGACCGACCCGGCTGTCGTCCGGGCCGAGGTTCGCGTGGGTGAACGCGTCGGGGAACATCCGGTCCAGGGAGATCCAGAACAGCCGCAGCTTGCGGTGCAGCTCCTCCTCGGAGACACCCTCGACGTACGGCTCCAGGAGCGCGTCCAGGTCCCCGAGCCACACGGGGTAGCCGGTGATGGACGGCACCTGGCTGTAGCCGATGAGCAGCGTGGCGAGCGCCTCGTCCAGGTCGGTCGCCGGCCCGAGCTCGAGGAACGCCGAGCCGTTGCGCAGCAGCAGCGCGAAGTCGGGCAGCAAATAGCGCGGCCGGTGCGGCGCGTTGCCCTCGTACATGTCGCAGATGATCCGCTTGTCGAGGGCCTCGGCACACGCCGCGGAAACCTCGGGCGGCTCCAGGGAGTTCTCGGCGAGCGTTGCGAGACGGTGCATCCGTTGGCGGAAGGTCAGGGTGGGGTCGTCGACGGTCTCGCGCGCCTGACGGCGCAGCTCGGGCAGCTCCATGCCTCCAGCATGCGGACCGAGGTCCCGGGGAAAAAAGGGCCGAAGGGCCCCAACCCGGACGGAACGGCTGCGGCGGTTTCGACCGCCCGGGCAGCGGTTACGTTGGAAGCATGATCGGTTTCCTCGTGGCCGGGCTCATCATCGGAGCCCTCGCCCGCCTCATCAAGCCGGGCCGCCAGAACCTCGGCATCCTCGCGACCCTGGGCCTGGGCCTGGTCGGGTCACTGATCGGCGGTCTGATCGCGCAGCTGTTCGGCACCGGCAGCATCTGGGAGCTCAACGTGCTCGGCTTCGTGCTCGCGGTGATCGCTGCGGTGCTGCTGATCGGTGCAGCGGAGTCGGTCGCCGGGACGGACCGCACCCGCGCCTGACCCGCACCGTCCCCGGGCGGGAATCAGCGCAGGACCACGGGCACCCGGGCCCAGCCGCCGACCGGAGGCGTCTCGCGCACGGCCGGCCGGTCGAGCGCGGGCTCGAGCCAGGTGGTGCGCGCCAGCAGTTCCTCGACGACCACCCGCAGCTCCATCAGCGTGAGCTCGCGACCCGGGCAGACGTGCGGGCCGATGCCGAAGACCAGGTTGGCTGCGGCGTGCCCGACCGGGTCGTACTCGTCGGGGTCTCCGAAGACCAGCGGGTCGCGGTTGGCGGCGGTCCAGTTGAGCAGCAGCCGGTCGTCCTCGGGGATCGTCTCGCCGCCGAGCTCGACCGTCCTGGTCGCTCGCCGACGGTTGGCGATGAACGGGTCGTCGATGCGCAAGATCTCCTCGACCGCCGCCTCCACGCCGGCGCGGTCCCCAGCCTCGACGAGTGCGCGGACGTCGCGTTGCGGGGCCGGATTGGCCGCGAGGAAGTGCACGATCACACCGACCGAGGTGGCCAGCGAGCCGAGGTCTCCGGCCGTCCAGTTGCGCAGGATCGAGACGACCTCCTCGTCGGTCAGCGGCCGACCGTCCACGGTCTCCCGCAGCAGCTCGCCGGTGACGTCGACCACCGGACCGTCCCGCCGCTCGTCGAGCAGGGTGCGGATGAGGTGGTCGAAGCGCTCGGCCACCTCCATGGTCCGGGCGCGGTCCCCGGACCGGGTGGCGGCGTGGTTGTCCTGCAACCAGGCGACCAGCTCTGCCTCCAGCTCGGCCGGCCAGCCCAGCCAGGAGGACTGGGAGCGCACGGCGTACGGCACGCCGATCCCGCCAATGGTCTTCACGGTGACGTCGCGCGGCAGCGCGTCGACGATGGCGACTGCATGCCTGCGGCAGCCGGGCTCCTGCCGGGCCACGCGCTCGGACGTGAGGTAGCGGTCGACGACGGCGCGGTACGCCGCGTGCTCGGCGCCGTCCAGGCTGTTGGGGATCGCCCGTCGGCCGGTGACGTCACTGGAGAAGCGCGCCGGGTCCGTGGCCGCAGCGACCACCTCCGCGTGCCGCAGCACCACCCAGGCCCCGTCCTCGTGGGCCACCGGGCAGCGGGCTCGCAGCGCGTCGTAGACGGCGCGCTGGTCCGCCTGTCCGGTGTCGATCTCGACCGGCTCGCCCACACCCGTTCCTTCCGTCGACCGGCGTCCCACGCTACCCGCGGGGTCGGGACGCTCAGCTCGCAGCCGGGGCGGAGGTCGTCAGGCGGGCGAGCACCTTGCGGGTGATCACGTCGAGGCTGGCGAGATCGTCGCCGGTCAGGTGGTCGAAGATCAGGTCGCGCACCGCGCGCACGTGCCCGGGGGCCGCCTGCTCGATCGCCGCCCGGCCGGCGGGCGCGACGACGACGAACGACCCGCGCGCGTCGTCCGGGCAGTCCTCGCGGCGGACCAGTCCCCGGCGCTCCATCCGGGTGACGTGATGGGAGACCCGGCTCTTCTCCCACTGCAGGGCGTGGGCGAGGTCGCTCACGCGGACCCGACCCGCGGGGCTGTCGGTGAGGTGGACGAGCACGTCGAAGTCCGGCAGCGAGAGGCCGGCGTCCGCCTGCAGCTCGCGGTGCAGGGCGGCCGGCAGCATCGCGTTCAGGCTCAGCCAGCGGCGCCAGACCTGCTCCTGCTCGGCGCTCAGCCATTCGACGTCGGTACTCATGGGAAGAGCGTACCCGGGAATAGTTGACACGTCACCTAGGTTGATGGCAGAGTAGTTGATACATCAACCACTAGCCACCATCAGCACACCACTAGGAGCCTCGCATGACCACCGCCCCCGTCACCCCCGCCACCGTCTCCGACCTGACCGGCACCTGGACCCTCGACGCCTCGCACACCCGGGTCGGCTTCGTCGCCCGGCACGCGATGGTCACCAAGGTCCGCGGCGCGTTCAACGAGTTCGAGGGCACCGCCATCGTCGACGGCAGCAACCTCGGCGCCTCGAAGGTCACCGTCACCATCCAGGCCGCCAGCATCGACACCCGCAACGAGCAGCGCGACGGCCACCTGCGCAGCAACGACTTCCTCGCGATGGACGAGTACCCGACCATCACCTTCGTCTCCACCGACGTCCGCAGCACCGGCGCGACCTCCTTCGACCTGGTCGGCGACCTGACGATCAAGGGCGTCACGCAGTCGGTGACGATCCCGTTCCAGTTCGAGGGCGCGGCCACCGACCCCTTCGGCAACCTGCGCGCCGGCTTCGAGGGCTCGGTCACGATCAACCGCAAGGACTACGGGATCACCTGGAACGCCGCGCTCGAGACCGGCGGCGTCCTCGTGGGCGAGAAGATCGTCCTCGAGTTCGAGGTCTCCGCGATCAAGAGCGCCTGACCGAGGCACGAACCACCGAGAAGGGGGGTCGGTCGGCGTAGCCGACCGACCCCCCTTCTCCGTTTCCCTGACGACCCCAGGAGGCCGGACGCCCGATGGCAACCGTCGTGCTCGACAACCCCGAGAAGCAGCGCTACGAGATCCACGTGGACGACGAGCTGGCGGGTTTCACCGACTACCGGCTGCGGAACGGCCGGATCTCGTTCACCCACACCGAGCTCGGGCCTGGGTTCACCGGGCGGGGCCTGGCCCGCAAGCTCGTCGCGGACGAGCTCGCCGACGCGCGCCGACGCGGGCTCGCCGTACTGCCGTTCTGCCCGTACGTTCGCAACGTGATCGCCGAGAACCCCGACAAGTACCTCGACCTGGTACCGGTCCGCGACCGCGAGCGCTTCGACCTCCCGGCCGGCACCGAGCCAGGCGCGGCCCGCTGACGTGGCGGCGCGCATGCGCGCCGAAGGCCGCGGGCAGACGCGGGCCCGGCGCCGGTCCCTGGCCGCACAGCTCTCGGTCCCCGTACGTCGCTACCTGAACACCGAGGCCGGCAGCGCGGGCCTCCTGCTCGGCGCCACGGCCCTGGCCCTCCTCTGGGCGAACTCGCGGTGGTCCGGCAGCTACGAGTCGCTGTGGAGCGCGCAGGCGGCCGTCTCCGTGTCCCGCTGGGACCTGTCGATGGACCTCGGGCACTGGGTCAACGACGGCCTGATGGCGCTGTTCTTCTTCGTGATCGGCCTGGAGGTCCGCCGCGAGTTCTCCGTCGGCGAGCTCACCGATCCGCGCCGCGCGGCGATCCCCGTGCTCGCGGCGCTGGGCGGCCTGGCCGTCCCGGCGCTGCTCTACGTCGCGATCGCCCCTGGGTCGGCCGCGCACGGTTGGGGTGTGGTCATCGGCACCGACACGGCGTTCCTGCTGGGTGCCCTGGCCGTGGTCGGCCCGACCTTCGCGACCCAGCTGCGGATCTTCCTGCTCACCGTCACCGTGATCGACGACATCGTCGCGGTCAGTGTGATCGGCCTGTTCTACAGCGACTCCCTCGACCCCGCCGCGATCGGCGTGATGGCGGTGTTCCTCGTGCTGATGGCCGCGCTGAGCCGGCTCGGCGTGTGGCGCGCGGCCCCCTATGTGCTCGCCGTCCTCGGGCTGTGGATCGCGACGGTCCAGTCGGGCCTGCACGCCTCGATCGCGGGGATGCTCGGCGGGCTGCTCGTCGCCGCCCACTCCCCCACCCGCGAGGCCGTCGAGGGCGCCGCGAGGCGGTTCCGGGCGTTCCGGCAGTCCCCCGACGTCCAGGTCGGCAGGTCCGCCCGCCTTGGGCTGGCCCAGGCGGTGTCGGTCAACGAACGGCTGCAGGCCGCACTGCACCCGTGGACCAGCTACCTCGTCGTACCGCTCTTCGCCCTCGCGAACGCCGGCGTCGACCTGCGTGACGGCGTCCTGGGCGACGCCCTGGCCTCCCGCCTCACGTGGGCCGTGGTGGTGGCGCTGGTCCTGGGCAAGCTGGCCGGCATCGGACTGGCCTCGGTGGCGGGCGTCCGTGCCGGTCTCGGTCGGCTCCCGCGCGGCGTCCGGCTCGGCCACGTCTTCGGCGGCGGCGCGCTGTCGGGGATCGGCTTCACTGTCGCGCTGCTGATCGCCGGGCTCGCCTTCGAGTCCGACCAGCGCGACCGGGCGACCGTCGGGATCCTGATCGCGGCGGTGCTGGCGACCGGTCTCGGCTGGGCGGTCTTCCACGCCGCCGCCGTGCTCCGGGGCCAGACCGACGCCGACCTGCCGAGGTTCCTCGATCCGCCCGTCGACGCCCGGCACGACCACGTCCGCGGCCGGGAGGACGCGCCGCTGACGCTGGTCGAGTACGGCGACTTCGAGTGCCCGTTCTGCGCTCGGGCCACGGGCGTGACCACGGAGCTCCGGGAGCGCTTCGGTGACGACCTGCGCTACGTGTTCCGCCACCTCCCGCTGGTCGACGTGCACCCGCACGCCGAGCTGGCCGCCCGAGCCGCCGTGGCCGCGGACCACCAGGGTCGCTTCTGGGAGCTGCACGACCTGCTGTTCGAGCACCAGGGCGAGCTGGAGGTCGAGGACCTCGCGGGGTACGCCGCCGACCTCGGCCTCGACGTCGAGGCGTTCCTGCGCGACCTGGAGGAGGACGACACGGCCGACCGGGTCCGGAGGGACGTGGCGAGTGCGGAGGCAAGCGGCGCCCGCGGGACGCCGACCTTCTTCGTCGGCGGGGTGCGGCACACCGGACCGCACGACGCCGAGACCCTGGCCCGGGCGCTCGAGGAGTCGCGCACGTGACCCGGTCGCGAGGACCGGCCTGGCTACAGTCGTCGTCGACGGCCCGCGCCGCCACGGCGCCGTCGTACCGGAGGGAGAGCGATGCCCGCGAACGCCGCCTGGCCTGAGCTGCGGGTCGCCGACTGGCAGCCCACCCGGGACACCTTCACCCTCTGGCTGCAGGTGATCGGGAAGATCCGCATCGCCCGCACGCCGTTGCTCAACCACTGGTGGAACGCACCGTTGTACGTGACGGCCCGCGGGCTCACCACGTCGCTCGTGCCCGCCGAGCCCGGGCGCGGCTTCGCGATCGACCTCGATCTCCTCCGGCACCGGCTCGACGTCACGACTACGCGCGGGGAGACCCGGACCATGGCGCTCGAGCCGCGGTCGGTGCGGGACTTCCACGCCGAGCTCGTCGGGCTGCTGGACGACCTCGGCCTCACGACGGAGATCTGGCCGGTGCCGGTCGAGCTGCCCGACGCGATCCCGTTCCCCGAGGATGAGAGGCACAGCGCGTACGACGCCGAGGCGGTGACGGCGTTCTGGCGCACGCTCGTGGAGGTCGAGCGGGTGCTGACGGTGTTCCGGTCGCGGTACCTGGGCAAGTCCAGCCCGGTGCACCTGTTCTGGGGTGCGCTCGACCTGGCGACTACCCGCTTCTCCGGTCGCACCGCCCCGCCCCACCCCGGCGGCATGCCCAACTGCGGCCCCCACGTCATGCAGGAGGCCTACTCCCACGAGGTGAGCAGCGCCGGTTACTGGCCCGGCGGCGAGGGCGAGGGGATGTTCTACTCCTACGCCTACCCCGAGGCGCCCGGCTACCGCAGCCTGGCGGGCGGTCCGGAGGGCACCCGGTTCGACGACGAGCTCGGGGAGTTCGTGCTGCCCTACACCGCGGTGCGCATCGCGGCCGACCCCGATGCCGTGCTGCTCGACTTCCTGCAGCGCACCTACGAGGCGGCCGCGACCACCGGTGGATGGGACCGCGCTGGGCTGGAGCGACCTCCCGGGTCGTGAGTGGGCCTACCTGCGCATCAGGGTTCGAACCGGTAGCCCATGCCGGGCTCGGTCCTGAAGTACCTGGGACGGGACGGATCCGGCTCGAGCTTGCGGCGCAGCTGGGCGACATAGAGCCGCAGGTTCCCCTGCGCGGTCTCGTACCCCGGCCCCCACACGTCGAGCAGAAGCTGCCGCTGGCTGATCAGCTTGCCGGGGTGCCGGACCAGGACCTCGAGCAGGTGCCACTCGGTCGGAGTGAGCCGGATCTCCTGCCCCCGCACCGTCACCCGGGTGGCGGTGAGGTCGACGACGACGTCGCCAAAGGCCACCGCGGGTGTCGGGTCGACCGCTTGGTTGCGGCGCAGCATGGCTCGCAGCCGCGCCATCAGCTCATCCATCCCGAACGGCTTCGTGACGTAGTCGTCGGCACCCGCGTCGAGGGCATCGACCTTGTCGGTGCTGTCGCTGCGCCCCGACAGCACGAGGATCGGCACGGCGGTCCAGCCCCGGAGCCCGGCGATCACGTCGACGCCATCGAGGTCGGGCAGGCCGAGATCGAGGATGACCACATCGGGCGGGTGCGCGGCCGCAAGCTCAAGCGCCTCGCCACCGTCCCCGGCGGCGACCACCTCGTACCCCCTCGCGCGCAGGTTGATCGCAAGGGCCCGGACGATCTGGGGCTCGTCGTCGACCACGAGGACGCGGCTCATGGGGTCACCTGCACGGGGGGTGCGGTCGATGCCGTCGGCAACGAGATGACCAGCGTCAGCCCGCCACCGGCCGTCTCCTCGAGCACCAGGCGGCCCCCCATGGCCTCGACCAGGCCCCGGGAGAGGGCCAGGCCCAGTCCCAGGCCCGCCGGGCCGGTGTCACCCAGCCGCTGGAAGGGGACGAACACCCGGTCCCGATCGGCAGTCGGGATCCCCGGGCCGCGATCGATGACGCGCAGCTCCAGTCGATCCCCGACGGCGGCCGCAGTGATCAGCGGCGGACCAGGTGCGTAGCGTTGGGCGTTGGCCACGACGTTGACGATCACCCGCTCCAGCAGGGCGGGGTCGACCAGGACCTCCGGCACCTGCTCCGGCAGGTCCAGGACGACGGCGCGAGGCACCACGCCCAGGTCGTCGAGCGCCCGGGCGACAATGTCCTCGACCGGCACCGCCCGGGTGCGGACCGGCAGCGCCCCGGCCTGCAGCCGGCTGAGGTCGAGGAGGTCGTCGATCAGGTCGGCCAACCGGTCGAGTGCGTCGTCAG
This sequence comes from Nocardioides sp. JS614, assembly GCF_000015265.1. Taxonomy (NCBI): domain Bacteria; kingdom Bacillati; phylum Actinomycetota; class Actinomycetes; order Propionibacteriales; family Nocardioidaceae; genus Nocardioides; species Nocardioides sp. JS614. Next base: position 1,989,055 of record NC_008699.1, on the reverse strand, counting down.
CGGTCTCGAGGAGCTCGTGGCGGTCGTCCTCAGCGAGCGTCACCTCGCGGCTACGGAGTCCGGAGACGACGGCCTTCGCAGTCGCCAGCGGAGTGCGCAGGTCGTGGCCGACCGCGGCGAGGAGCGCGGTGCGGAGCCGGTTGCCGGCCTCGAGCTCGGCCGCTTCTCGTACCGCGGACGCTCGCCGGGCAGCGAGATCGACGACCCAGCTGACCATCACAGCAACCATCGCGAACACGAGCACCGCCACGATGTCGCTGGCCTCGTGGATGCGGAAGGTGTGGAACGGAGCGGTGAAGAAGAAGTTCAGGATCGCCGAGCACAGCACGCACGCGAGGAGCGCCGGGCCAAGACCGCCGACGATCGCGGTGGTGACGACCAGCAGGAGGAAGAGCAGCGCCTCACTGGCTAGGTCGAGGTGAACGCGCAGCGGGACCAGCAGGGCGAGGAGGCCGGCAGACCCCACCGCCGCCAGCACATAGCCGACGACCCGGCGCTCGAGGCTCAGGCTGCCGCGGACCATCGTTCCTCCCGCCATCTCGACACCGGTGGACGCGCGTCGAACCATTGTGCTCCGCTGGCCAGGGCCCCCTGGGGTCATGTCGGCTCACCGATGCCGCCGGTGAGCGCCGCTGCCGTCACAAAGACGACCAGGCGCAGCAGGTCGAACGGCGCGAACGTCAGCACACCGAGCGTGTTGACCGTGAAGCCGGTGGCGAAGGCCCACCCGGCGAGGCCGAGGAGCAGCGCATGTGGTGCGTCCACCGTTGCGGCGAGCACCGTGGTGGCCACGAGGAGGAGCGAGACGCCGTACGCCCCCGACAGGCCGCAGCCCACGGCCACACCCGTCAGGACGAGCAGCACGCCGCCTCCGATCCCGAAACGAACCCCTACCTGGTCGGTCATCACGCGCTGTGCCATGGCCCGAGTCAAGACCCGGCGGAGCGACGCGGTCTCGACCCTCACAGGATCCTGACACTCCGACCACCGGTCCTTGCGCGACGCTGACACGCCCGGAAGTCGAACTGTTAGGGACTCGTTAGGCAGGGCCTGGATCGGCGCAGACGCGGGTTGGATGGGCGAAGTGAGACTCGACCTCGAGCCCCAGGAGGCGCCTGCCGGGCGGCTCCGGGAGTGGCTGTTCCACCGCCCCGACGCCGCACAGCACGTCGGCCCGCACGCCACCCAACACGCCGACGGCGCACCACAGCCCTGGTGGAAGGTGATGTGTCTGACCGGCGTGGACTACTTCTCGACGCTCGGGTACCAGCCGGGCATCGCGTTCCTGGCCGCCGGGCTGCTGAGCCCGCTCGCCACGATCATCCTCGTGCTGCTCACGCTCTTCGGTGCGCTCCCGGTCTATCGGCGGGTCGCCGCGGAGAGCCCGCACGGCCAAGGGTCGATCGCCATGCTGGAGCGCCTTCTGCCGTTCTGGCGCGGCAAGCTCTTCGTGCTCGCCCTCCTCGGGTTCGCCCTGACGGACTTCATCATCACGATCACGCTCTCCGCGGCCGACGCCACCGCCCACCTCGTCGAGAACCCGCACGTCGAGTTCCTGCACGGCCAGGAGCTCTGGGTCACGCTGGGCCTGGTCGCGCTCCTCGGCGCCGTCTTCCTGAAGGGGTTCACCGAGGCGATCGGTGTCGCGGTCGCCCTCGTGACGACGTACCTGACGCTCAACGCGGTGGTGATCGCAGTGTCCGCCGTGCACGTCCTCCGAGACGCCAGCCGCGTCACCGACTGGACCGCCGCGCTCACCGCCGAGCACGGCAACGTCGCCCTCATGGTCGCGGTCTCACTCACGCTCTTCCCCAAGCTGGCACTGGGGATGTCGGGCTTCGAGACCGGCGTCGCCGTGATGAGCCACGTCAAGGGCGAGCCGGACGACGACACCGAACGCCCGGCCGGCCGGATCCGCCACACCAAGCGGCTCCTGACCACGGCCGCCTGCATCATGAGCGTGTACCTGATCAGCTCCAGCCTGGTCACGACCCTGCTCATCCCGCCGTCCGAGTTCGAGCAGGGCGGCAGCGCCAACGGCAGGGCGCTGGCCTACCTGGCACACCTCTACCTCGGAGGGGCGTTCGGGACGGCGTACGACGTCTCGACGATCCTCATCCTGTGGTTCGCGGGTGCATCCGCCATGGCCGGCATGCTGAACCTGATCCCGAGGTACCTGCCGCGCTACGGCATGTCTCCCGAGTGGGCCGGCGCCGTGCGCCCCCTCGTGCTGGTGCTCACGGGCACGGCGTTCCTCATCACCTGGATCTTCGATGCCGACGTGGACGCCCAGGGCGGGGCCTACGCCACCGGTGTTCTCGTGCTGATGACGTCCGCAGCGGTCGCGGTCACCCTGGCTGCGCGACGAGCAGGTCAACGCAAGCTCACGGTCGCGTTCGCGCTGATCGGCCTGGTCCTGGCCTACACGACGGCGGACAACGTGCGTGAGCGGCCCGACGGCATCAAGATCGGCGCCTGCTTCATCGCCGCCATCATCCTGGTCTCGCTGCTCTCCCGGGTGGCGCGGGCCTTCGAGCTCCGGACGACCGAGATCTCCTACGACACCCGCGCGGACGCCTTCCTGCGCGACTGTGCACGCCGCTCGATCCGGCTGGTCGCCAACGAGCCGGGCGCGCACGGTCCCGAGGAATATCGCGCGAAGATCCAGCAGATCATCGACGACCACGATCTGCCGAACGCCGGCGACATCATCTTCATCGAGGTCACCGTCGGCGACTACTCGGACTTCGAGAGCCGCATCGACGTCCGCGGGGAGATCCGCCATGACCACTACCGCGTGCTCACGGTCACGGGCGCCACGGTGCCCAACACCCTGGCGGCGCTCCTGCTCGACATCCGCGACCGCACCGGGGTGCGCCCGCACATCTACTTCGAGTGGACGGAGGGGAACCCGGTCGCCCACCTGCTCCGCTTCCTGCTCTTCGGCGCCGGTGAGGTTGCCCCGATCACGCGCGAGGTGCTCCGCCGGGCGGAGCCGCAGCGGGCGCGCCGGCCGCACATCCACGCCGGCTGACCAGTTCCCTCGGGACCCGACCCGCGCGGTCGGCACAGCGACCACCGTCTGGTCGAGCCGGGCCTCGCCTGCGGGGCCGGGCGTGCTCGGAGCCGCTGGTGGGTACCGGTTGCCGTGGAGATCTACCGATGGGGCTGGGCGGTGGGCTGGCTGGCGGTCGGGGCTGTGCCGGTCTTCTTCGGACTGCTCGTGGCGCCGCCGGTCGCCCTCGTCTGCGCGGCGGTCCTGATCGCCGCGTGCCGGGCGGTGATCGCCGGGTCGACCGCAGCGCAGTGCGTCGGGACCGGGCTCGCGGCGGTCGCCGGGGCCGCGATGCTGGGCTGGCTCGGCCCCGCCGCGCTCGGGGTCGCCGCGCTCGTGGGCGCGACGTCGCCGGCAGTCGTCGCGGCGCTCCTCCGTGCCTACCGACGCGACCGCGCTGCGGAGGCCGACCTGCGCACCTTCGACGACGCGCGGCTCTGGGCCGCCTGGTCCGAGAGCTGCCTCGTGCTGCGGCGGGCGCACACGCCGGCCGAGCAGCTCGAGATCGTCAACGTCCGGCAGGCCTACCTGGACGAGCTGGAGACCCGCGACACCGCGGGCTTCCACAGCTGGCTCAGCTCGGGGGCGCGCCCGACCGCGCACCCGGGCTCGTGAACCGGCGCCTGGCTGGTCAGTGGGCCTTGTAGAACACCAGGCCGTTGCCCTGGTTGTCGTAGACCACGGCGCGCCGCTCGTGGGCGTCGTCGTACGGCGCCTTGACGATCGCGCCACCACTCGCCTCGATCGCCGCCGCCGCACCGTCGACGTCGTCGGTCCTGATGCCGACGACGACCTTGCCGGGCAACGGGTGGTCGAGGGCGGTGGCCAGGGCGATGGTGACCGAGCCGCCGTCGAGCGCCGCGTAGTGCGTGCCGTCACGGAACTTCAGCGCGAAGCCGAGGCCCTCGTAGAACTTGATCGACTCGTCCAAGTCGTCGGTCGACAGCAGGACCTGGCGCACGGTGTGCTCGCTCATGGGGGCCTCCTCGGGATCGGGTTCTCGGCGGGCACACCCTCGCATCCGCGCGTCCGGGCCGTACCGGCGGGTCCGGTTGTGGTCGGCGGGCAAGGCGGAGCGGCTCCCGGAACCGAACAGGAAGAAGTCGGGTCGGACCCCCCCGTCGAGCGTGCCAAGGAGCGGGCCTTCCGGAGGTTGTCCATCGAGCGATGTTGACCGCGTGTTCTGGTTCCAGAAGGTCGCCGCCTGCATTGAGCAGGGCGAGGTCGGCTCGGAAGCTCGCCGTCGCGCACCACGGTCATTGACCGCTGCACCACGTCATCAAAGTCGGGCACGATGACGCCGTCCTTGCCCGGGGTCATCAGCTTCATCAAGTTGACCAGGTTGGTGACGTAGAGTTGACTGGCTTGTGTCGCCAGCCGGCCGGCCAGATCGGTGTAGCCGATGATCGTGACGCGGTTGTCGGTGACGATCGCCTGGTCCTTGACCGTGCCAACGACGTTGCCGCCGTCGGCCGCGGCCATGTCCACGATCACGCTGCCCGGCCGCATGGAGGCGACCATCTCCGCGGTGATCAGCCGCGGCGCCGGGCGTCCGGGGATCAGTGCGGTGGTGATGATGATGTCGACGTCGGCGGCCTGCTCGGCGTACAACGCCGCCTCGCGGGCCTGGTAGTCCGCGCCCATCTCCTTGCCGTAGCCCGTCGCCGAAGCCTCAGCGACCTCGTCCTCGGCCCGCACCGAGAGGTAATCCCCGCCCAGACTGCGCACCTGGTCTGCGACCTCCGGTCGCGGGTCCGTGGCCGGCACCACCGCGCCGAGGCTGCCGGCCGCGCCGATCGCAGCCAGCCCGGCGACGCCCGCGCCAGCCACCAACACCTTGGCGGGCGACACCTTGCCGGCTGCGGTCACCTGGCCGGTGAAGAATCGACCGAACACGCGGGCCGCCTCCACCACCCGGTAGCCGGCAATGTTGGCCATCGAGGGGAGCACGTCGAGCGACTGGGCGCGCGAGTTCCGGGCACCGCGTCCATCGCCAACGCCGTGATCGGCCTCGTGGCGAGGTCACCGACCAGCGCCGCGTCGAGCGCTGGCGAGGAGGCTGATCAGGGTGGCACCCTGGGCCAGCCTGTCGAGCTGCTCGGTCGACGGCGGATTCACCCCGAGCACGATCTCGGCCACCAGCGGATCGCCCACGATTGCTCCCGCCCCGACGTACGCCGCATCGGGGACCTCCGAGCGCGCCCCGGCCCCCGGCTCGACCACGTCGTAGCCGAGCTGGCAGAGCTGGGCAACCGACGCAGGCGTGGCCGCCACCCTGGTCTCACCCAGTCGAGCTTCCTTCAGGACTCCGATACGCAGGTCCAGCTCCTTCGCGGGTCGTCGGGGTGTGGCCAGATTCGGCGGACGATCATCACTGGGTTCCGCGCTCGGCCCGGTACGTGCGGGCGCCGGCCCGGATGATCGCCACGCCTAGCAGGATCAGCGCCACCGCGGCAAGGTCGGCGTGGCGCAGCGGCTCGCCGAGGCCGATCCACCCGATCGCTAGCGCGACCACCGGGGGCAGGTACGAGGCCGCGGACGCAGTTGCTGCACCGAGCTCGGCGATGAGGTAGTAGAAGATTACGTAGGACAGGCCTGTGCCGACCAGCCCGAGGCCGAGGACGAGACCCACGAGCGCGCGGTGGTCGCCACGGATCGCTCCGATCCCGTGGAGGTCGGTGAGGGGCAGGAGCGCGACCAGGCCGAGCGCCATCTGGTACGTCGTGAGGGCGGTCGGCGGGATGTCGAGGCCGGTGATGAAGCGCCGGGTGTAGACGAAGGAGGCGCCGACGCAGGCGGAGCCGGTGACCATCAGCAGGACCCCCACGGGATCGACGCTCCCGTGCACGTTCCACGGGCGGGCCATCATCACCACGCCGGCGAGTCCCAGGAAGGCCCCGAGGACCCGGCGCGGCGTCATCGGCTCGGTCGGCAGGGCGACCGCGCCGACCATGAACGCGAACAGCGGGATGGCGCCGCTCAGAGCGCCCGCCAGCCCTGAGGGGAGCCGCTCGGTACCGGCCGCGTAGAGCACGTAGTACAGGCTCGTGGCGAGCACGCCCATCACCGCGAAGTGGACCGTGTGCCGCAGGTGCCAGCGGCGGAACTCCCGTCTCGCCAGGCCGAGCGCGAGCACCGGGAGAAGTCCGAAGGCGACCCGCAGGAGCGCTATCTGACGCGGCGAGATCTCCTCGGCCGCCCACTTCATGAACAAGAAGTTGCTGCCCCAGATGAAGCCGACGACCGCGAAAGCCGCCAGCGCCCAGCGCGAGGTTCGCTTGCTCACATCGCGATGCCGCCGTCGACCGGCAGCACCGTGCCGGTGATGTACCCGGCGTCCTGCGACGCGAGGAAGCAGACCGCGGCCGACATCTCGCTCGGGTCGGCGAACCGGCCGAGCGGGATCGTGGCGGCGATCTCCGCCTTCCGCTCGTCCGGGATCGAGGCGATCATCCGGGTCTCCGCATTCGGCGAGATCGCGTTCACCGTGACACCGAAGCCGGCGAGCTCCTTGGCCGCGGTCTTGGTGAAGCCGATGATCCCGGCCTTGGCGGCCGCGTAGTTGGCCTGGCCGAGGTTGCCGTGCAGGCCGGTGAACGAGGTGACATTCACGACCCGGCCGTAGCGCTGCTCCCGGAAGTACGGCACTGCGGCGCGAGTCATCCGGAAGGTGCCACCGGCATGGATCGCGAGCACGCGGTCCCAGTCGTCGTCGGTCAGCTTCCAGAGCATCTTGTCCCGCAGGATCCCGGCGTTGTTAACGACCACGTCGACCCGGCCGGTCTCGTCGTGGGCGTTCCGCACGGCGCTCTCCACCTGATCGGTGTCGCTCACGTCGACGGCGAGCCCGCGCGCCCCAAGGTCGGAGGCCGCCTCGCGGACCGCGTCGCTGTCGGCGTCGAGCAGGTACGTGCTCGCCCCGGACACCTGGAAGCGGCGCGCCAGCTCGAGGCCGATGCCGCGGGCCGCGCCGGTGACCAAGACGGTCCTGCCGGAGAAGTCGAAGGTGATGTCGGACATGGCTTCCTCGTTCGGATCAGGCGCGCGCGAACGGCACCACTGCCGCGAGCTCGCGTGCGGCGTCCACGAGCAGGTCGCGGACGGAGCGGGCGTAGAACATGGACACTTCTAAGCAAGCGCTTAGTCATTCGTGAAAGAAGTATCGGGGAGCGGGCCGACTGGGTCAAGCAGGCGACCGAGCGGCGGTACGTCCGGGACCTCGGACGTTCCCAGACCGCGCCGTCGGACGCGTCATCCCAGGTCCGGGACGTCGTCGATCGTGCCGGTGAACACGGGCGGCCGCTTCTCGAGGAAGGCCCGGACCCCCTCGCGACCGTCGCCGACGGAGGCGTGCCACATCGCGAGGCTGTCGCGGCGGTGCGCCTCGATCGGGTGCGCGGCAGCGGCGCCGCTGCACATGAGCCGGCGGGTCATCGCCAGAGCCGGCACGGACCGGTCCTCCACGAACGAGCGGGCCAGCTCGCGGGCCGCCGGGAGCAGGTCCTCCGGCTCGTGGACCGACCGCAGCAGCCCGAGGTCCAGCGCGTCGGACGCACTGAGGATGTCGGCGGCGTAGACCAGCTCGAGCGCCTTCTGGAGACCGACGATGCGGGGCAGGAAGTACGACGAGGTGGCCTCGGGCACGATGCCCAGGCGCCCGAAGACGAAGCCGATCCGCGCCGCGGTCGAGGCCATCCGGATGTCCATCGCCAGCGTCATGGTCGCACCGACGCCGACGGCCGCCCCGTTGATGGCAGCGATCACCGGCTTGTCGCACTCGTGGATCGCGAGCGCGACCTTGCCGCCGGTGTCCCGGACCCCGTCCTGGAACGGCGGCGCGGTCAGTCGGTCGCGCAGGTCCGCGACGGTCGGGGCCGCTGCCTCGTCGAGCCCGAACACGTTGCCCTCTGCGGAGAGGTCCATGCCGGCGCAGAACGCGCGCCCGTGGCCGGTCACGACGACCGCCCGGACCTGGGCGGCGGTCCGGACCAGACGGAACGCCGCCTCGAGCTCGTCCGCCATGGTGAGGGAGAACGCGTTGAGCTGCTCGGGTCGGGAGAGGGTCAGCGTCAGGACGCCGTGCTCGTCGACGTCCCAGGCCAGGGTCTCGAACTGCATGAGGTGCTCACTCTCTGAGGAGGGGAAGGGGATGCGGTGCGGGCGCTCCGGGCGCGACCCGGGTCGGTCACCGGGCGGCGAGGGTGTGCGGCAACCTGCTGCCGATCAGCTCGCGCGCCTCGCCGACGACGTCGTCGACGACCTGCTGGCACGTGAGCACCTCGGTGATCAGCCCCTGCGCCTGGCCGGTCCACCACAGGCCGTCGTCCATGAGGCCCTTGCCGAGGACCGACTCGCGACCCCGGGCGCCGGACGCGAGGTGCGCGATGTCCTCGAACGTGGACCCCGGTCGCGCCTCGATCTCTCGGATCTCGTCGGAGTAGGCGTTCTTGGCCACCCGGGCGGTGTTGCGGAACTTCCGGAACACGAGGTTCGTGTCGCGCTCGGTGTTGCGCACGATCTGCTGCTTCACGTTGTCGTGGACCTGGGCCTCGACCGTCGCCACGAAGCGGGTGCCCATGTTGATGGCGCTCGCGCCGAGCGCCAGCGCCGCGACGAGGCCACCTCCGGTGGCGAACCCGCCGGAAGCGATGAGGGGAAGGCCGGTCTTCGCCGCGACCGCCGGGATGAGCACGAGGCCGGGCACGTCGTCCTCGCCGGGGTGGCCCGCGCACTCGAACCCGTCGACCGACAGGGCGTCCACACCCAGCCGCTCGGCCGAGAGCGCGTGCCGGACCGCCACCGCCTTGTGCACGACCTTGATGCCGGCGGCCTTGAAGGCCTCCATGTGCGGCGCCGGGCTCGACCCCGCGGTCTCCACGACGGTGATCCGGTTGTCGATGATCACCTGGCGGTACGCGTCGTATGGGACCGGCTCGATGGTCGGCAGCAGGGTCAGGTTCACACCGAAGGGCCGGTCGGTGAGAGCCCGGGTCCGGCGGATCTCCACGTCGAGGTCCGCAGGCGTCGGCTGGGTCAGCGCGGCCAGGAAGCCCAAGGCCCCGGCGTTCGCCACCGCGGCGACCAGCTCGGCCGTGCCCACCCCGGTCATGCCACCGCAGACGATCGGGTGCTCGATGCCGAACTCCTCGGTGAACCGGGTCTGTAGCACGCATCCTCCTAAGCAAGCGCTTAGTCAGAACTATGGAGCAGCCGGGGCCGCGGGTCAAGAGACGCCGTCCCGGCCTCGACGCCCGGAGGCCTCACTGCACCGGTATGGCGGCCACCGACTCGTTGCGGACCAGCAGCACGCCGATCCCGATCAGCAGCCCGCCCACGAGCTGGACCGGCCGCGGCACCTCCCCGAGCACCGCCCACGCGATCAGCACCGCGGCCAGCAGCTCGGACAGGGACACGAACGAGGCCAGCCGGGCACCGAGGACGCCGACCGAGGCCATGCTCATGGTGTAGGCGAACACGGTCGCGACGAGCACCAGCAACACGAGCGGCAGCAGCCAGCTGGTGGCGTGGCCGGCGACGTCGACGTCGCGGGCCACCCACGTCATCGGCATCAGCCCGACGACCGCGAGCGCGCCGGCACTCAGCGCCGCGATGCCGAGACTGACGCAGGCCAGGCCGGCCGGGGGCAGGTCCGAGAGCTGGTCGGACGCGGTGAAGTACGTCGCCAGGCACGCGGCGCCGCCGCAGGCCCACAGCACGCCGGCGATACTCGGTCGCGCGTCACCAACCAGACCCACGACCAGCACGAGCCCGGCCATCGCGACCGCGGCACCCACCAGGGTGGCCCGAGCCGGGACCCGCCGGTGCCGCCAGGACGTGAACGCGAGAACCAGCAGCGGCGAGGCGTACTGCACCATCAGGGCGACTCCCACCGGCATCCGGGCCACCGCGTTGAAGTAGCAGACGACGGTGCCGGCGATCCCGAACACACCGAGGACGACGATCCCGACGCGGGCTTGTCGCAGCAGGTCTGCACGGCCGCGCAGGACCAGCACCGCCGGAACGACGAGGAGCAGGGCGGAGAGCGCCGACCTCGCCACCGCGACCCCGACCGGGCTCCAGCCGCCGTCCAGCAGCGCCTTGGCGAGCGGCCCGCTGCTGCTGGACCCCACCGCGGACCCGACCGCCATCACCAGCGCGCGCCCCTGGGTGAGTCCGGCCATCAGAGCAGGGCAGGATCAAGGTCCCGGCAGAGAGGATCGCGCCGCGCGGCGACGTCGAACCAGGCCCCCACCTTGGGCAGCTCGTAGCCGTAGAAGTACCGCATCGCGGCGACCTTCCCGGCTGCCTCCGGGTGGCTGCAGCTCGCCGCCGCCGCCGCGACGTCGAGCCACACCCAGGCCAGCACGACGTGCCCGAACCCCTGGAGGTACGGCGTCGCGTTGGCCAGCGCGTCCTCGGGGTCCCCGGTCGACCAGGCCTCCGCGGCGACGTCGACGACGCGGCGCCAAGCGTGCGCGAGCGCGACCGACTCCGCCTCGAACCCGGCGGTGTGCGCCTTCGTCACGGTCGCGGCCACCCGCTCCCCCTGGGCCGCCAGGTAGGCGCCTCCCTCGAGCCGGATCTTCCGCCCGAGCAGGTCGAGGGCCTGGATGCCGTGGGTGCCCTCGTGGATCATGTTGAGCCGGTTGTCGCGCCAGTACTGCTCGACCGGGAAGTCCCGGGTGTAGCCGGAGCCGCCGAGCACCTGGATCGCCAGGCTGTTCGCCTCCAGGCACCACTCGCTGGGCCAGCTCTTCACCACCGGCGTGAGGATCTCCAGGAGCCGGCCGGCCTCCGCGACCTGCTCCGGCGTGCCGGTGGCCTGCTCGTCGAGGAGGCGGGCGGCGTACAGGCCCAGGGCGATGCCGCCCTCGGCGTACGCCTTCTGCGCTAGCAGCATCCGCTTCACGTCCGCGTGCTCGACCAGCGGCACCTGCGGCTGCGTCGCATCCTTGCCGGACCGGGTGAGCGGCCGACCCTGCCGACGGCTCTTCGCGTAGTCCAGTGAGGCCGCGTAGCCGGCGAACCCGAGCGCTGCCGCACCGAGGCCGATCTCGATCCGGGCGGCGTTCATCATGTGGAACATCTGCCTCAGGCCCTGCCCGGGTTCGCCTACCAGGTAGCCGACCGCGCCCTTCCCGCCCTGCGGTTCCCAGGTGCCATCACCGAAGGCGAGGGCGGTGTTGGGCGTGCCGCGGTAGCCCAGCTTGTGGTTGAGCCCGACGAGCACGACGTCGTTGCGCTCGAGCAGGGCACCGGCCGTGTCCACCAGGAACTTCGGGACCACGAACAGCGAGATGCCCTTAGTGCTCGGGTCGATGGCACCGTCCGGCCCAGGGGTCTTCGCAAGCACCAGGTGCACGATGTTCTCGGCCAGGTCGTGCTCACCGGCGCTGATCCACATCTTGTTTCCGGTCAGCCGGTAGCGCGGTCCGAGCGGGTCGTCGGCGCCGTCCGGCTCCGGGACCGCGCGCGTGGTGATGTCCGAGAGCGAGGAACCGGCCTGGGACTCGGACAGGCACATGGTCCCCGTCCACCGCCCGGTGAGCTCCCGGGCGGCGAACAGCTCGCGCTGGAGCCGGTTGCCGTACGTGAGCAGCAGCGCCGCGTTCGCCTCGGTGAGGACGGCCGGGCTGATCCCGATCGAGGCGGCACCGAAGATCACCTTGGCGGCGAAGTCCGCGGTCCGCGGCAGCTGCATGCCGCCGTGCTCGACGTCGTGCGTGGCCTGCAGGAAGCCGAACTCGACGAAGGCGTTCCACGCCTCGGCGGTCTCCTTCGGCAGCACGACCCGGCCGTCGTCGAAGACGGGCTCGTGGTCGTCGATGATCCGGTTGGCCGGCTCGTACTTCTCGGCGGCGATGTCGGCCGCCGCCCGGAGGAGGTCGTCGATGCCGCCCCGGTCGTGGTCGGCGAAGCGGGGTCGCTCGAGCAACTCGCCCAGGTCCAGCCACTCGTGCAGCAGGTAGTCCAGAGTGGGCAGCAGCTTGTCCTGCAGGACGCTCATGCAGCGTTCTCTCTCCAGTAGGCGGCGTGCTCGGTGACGTACTCGCCGAGCTGTCGCGGTGGGTGACCGAGGAGGGCGTCCAGGTCCGGGGTGGTGCGCGCGAACTGGCGCCGGGCGGCGTCGGTCACCAGGTCCATGAGGTACTCGACCCGCCGCGGATCGGTGCCGGCCACCTCGAGCTCCTCCCGGTACGCCGAGAGCGTTGGGTCGTCGTGGGTGACCTCGCGACCGGCGGCCTCACCGATCGCGGCGGCGAGCTCGGCCACGGTCAGCGGTTCCGGCCCGCTGAGGTCGACCTCCCCGAGGTCCTCTCCAAGGAGGGCACGTACGGCGACCTCGGCCACGTCGCGCACGTCGATCCAGGCGAGCGGTGCGTCGCCCGACGGGATCCGGATGGTGTCGCTGTCCCTGATCGCCGGGCCCCACCCACCGTGGGGACCGAAGTTGTCGAAGAACCAGTTCGGCCGCAGGATCGTGGCCCGCCGCCCCTCGGCCGACACGACGAGCTCGACCGCGCGCTCCGGGTCGGTCGCCGGTTTGGTCTCCCGACCCAGCTCGGAGAGGAGCACCACCCGGCTCACCCAGGGGGCGCGCTGGAAGAACTCGGTCACCGGGACGACAGGGCCGAGCGGCGGCTTGACCAGGTAGACGGTCTCGACCTCGGCGGCCGCCGCGGCCCAGGTCTCCGGGTCGTCCCAGTCGAAGAGGACGTCGTGCTCACCCAACGGTCGCCGCTTCGCGGCTCGGTGGGCAGCCCCGCGGCGGGCGAGCTCGGCGACCACCGGCGCTCCGGTCTTGCCGGTGGCCCCGAGCACCAGGATCGGCGCGCTCATGAGCGCGACCGAGCCGCGTTCGTCCCGGCCAGCCAGCCCCAGGCGACCGCGTTGCCGATCGTCATGCCGCCGCCGGAGATGCCCGGTCCGAAGACCGCGGCCATCGCGTTGCCGGCGGCGTACAGACCCGGGACCGGGTCACCGTCGTGGTCGAGGGCCTCGGCGTTCGCGTTGGTGAGGACCCCGCCCTTGGTACCGACGGTGCTCGGCCGGATCGCGACCGCGGTGAACGGGCCGACCTCGACCGTGCCGATGTTCGGGAACTCCGCGGTCGGGTCGCCCATGGCCCGTTCGTAGGCGCTCCGTCCCCGGCCGAAGTCGGGGTCGGAGCCCGCCTTCGCGTGGGTGTTGAACCGGTCGATGGTCTCGGCCAGCGCGGTCGGGTCGACGCCGATCCGCTCCGCGAGGTCGGCCACCGTAGGGGCCTCGACGATCCAGCCCGTGGCCGCCTCGCCCGGCAGCACTCCGGCCACCTGGTAGCGGGCGCGGAACTGTGCATCCATCACCGACCACGCGGGCAGATTGCGCGGGGTGTGCGAGGTGGTGTCCACCTCTCCCAGCGACAGCGCTGCGTTGTGGCTGGACTCGTTGACGAAGCGCCGGCCAGCGCCGTTCACCCACAGGCAATGCGGCATGTAACGCTCGCTGAAGGAGAGGTGGTGCCGGGGCGTCCCGTCCGGCCAGGTGTCGGTGGGCACCTCGACCGCGGGCCACGCCCAGTTCTCGCTGGTGTGTGCGAACGCCGCACCGACCGTCCCGGCGAGCCGGAAGGCGTCACCGTGCTGCACCGGCGGGGTGACCGGGTGGGTGATCGGCACCGCCAGGTGGCGCCCCTTGAGGTCGTCGTTCCACTCGAACCCACCCGAGGCGAGCACGACGCCGCGGCGGGCGCCGATCACCTCGACCCCGGTGCGGACTCCCCGGACCCGACCGTTCTCGACCACCAAGGCATCAACACGGGCGTTCTTCCGCCGGATGACACCTGCGGCGTCGACCCCGTGCAGGAGGCCGGTGACCAGCGCCGTACCGCCGGTGACGAGGCCGCGCTCACGCCGCTCGGTGACGCTGGGCAGGTCGAGCGGCAGGCCGTAGACGTGGGCGCCGATCGGCAGGATCTCGCTCATCAGCGTATGCGGCTCGTCCTGGGTCCAGAAGAGGTCCTGCCAGCGGCCGAGCGGACTCGAGTCCTGGGGCAGCGACTCGAGGTGCCGGTGCAGCTTGCCGCCCGCACGCTCCGAGAACGTGTCGGGGTAGTCGATCGCCCGGAAGGTGAGCGGGGTGTGCTCCTCGACGAAGCGCACCGCCTGCGGGCTGGCGTCGACGAAGGCGACGAGACGGGCGTCGTCGCGGGCGTAGGCGCAGCCGCGCAGGTGCGTCAGCACCTCCTCCCGCGAGTCGCTCATACCCTTCTCGTCGGCGTGGTGGTGGTCCGGCGCCCAGACCAGTCCCCCGGACACGGCCGTCGAGCCGCCCCAGCGGTCGGTCGCCTCGAGCACCAGCACCGACGCGCCAGCGTGCGCCGCCGTCAGCGCGGCGACGAGCCCGGCCGCGCCGGAGCCGACGACGACGACGTCGAACTCGGTCCTCGCGGTCACTGCGCGGTCCGCTCCATCCAGTCGGCGGGGACGAGCGAGAAGAAGGCGCGCGTTCCGGCGGTGCCCTCGTACACGACGGTGACGCCCTCCTCCAGGGTGAGCACGTCGCCGGCACGACCGCTGATCCGCTCACCGTCGAGCACCAGGGTCAGCTCGCCCTCGATGACGTAGAACGCCTCCTCGTAGGGCAGCGTCCACGGCTCGGTGGCCCCGGTCTCGGTGAACGTGACGAAGCCGGCGGAGAGCTCGGAGAGGTTGGTCGGCTTGGAGCGGCGGTCGATCGCGACCGGGCCGTTGCTGCCGGTGTACTCCTCGTTGAAGGGCATGTTGCGGACAGGGAGCGTGCTCATGTCGGGTCCTTCCGGTGGGTCTTGCTGCTCAGGGGACGGCGACCATGCCGCCGTCGACGGTGATGTTCTGGCCGCTCACGAACGACGCGGCATCGGAGGCCAGGAAGGCCACGACGCGGCCGAGCTCGAGCGGGTCGGCGTACCGACCGGCCGGGATCGAGGCGAGCCGGTCCGGGTCGACCGGATGGGTCGCGATGAAGCCGGGCAGCACGCTGTTCGCGCGGATGCCGTCGGCGCCGTACCTCGTGGCGTAGAGCTTGATCCAGTTCTGCAGGGCTGCACGCAGCACGCTGGACACCGGCATCACCAGCTCCGGCACCTGGCTGGCGTACGACGTGACCGCCACGACCGAGCCGCGGCGCTGCTCGAGGAACACCGGGGTGACCAACGAGACCAGGTGGATCGCCGAGCGGAAGATCAAATCCAGCCCCAGCTCCCAGTCGTCGTCGGTGAGGTCCAACAAGTCGCCCTTCGGCGGGTGTCCGGTGTTGATCACGACGGTGTCGATCCGGCCCAGCTCCTTGGCCGCGTCGACCGCTCGCGCCAGGTCGGCGCGGTCGGTGACCGAGCCGCGCACGGCGATCCCGTCGACCTCGGCGGCGATCCGGTCCACCCCCTCGGACCGAGCCAGCACCACCACCCGGTGGTCGTCGGCGAGCGCGCGGACGATACCCGCCCCGATGCCCGAGCTGCCCGCGGTCACGATCGCGACCTTGTCCCGGGTGCTCACTTCCGGGCCGCCCGCAGCCACTCCTGGGTCTCGGTCAGCCCGCGGTGCGGGTCGAAGATCGCCGGGTCCAGCACCGGGTCCGGGATGCCGGCGATCAGGTTCGCGGTGAACTTGGCGATCGCCGGGCCCTGCATGGTGCCGTGGCCGTCGAACCCGGTCATGGTCCACAGGCCCGGCTCGACCTCGCCGATGAACGGGTGGCCGTCGCCCCCGGTCGCGTCCGCGGAAGCACTGATCGTCGAGCGGATGGACACCTCGGTGAAGATCGGGGCCCGGATGGCGGCGGCCTCGGCGAACTCGGCGAGCATGTCGTCCACGCCGTAGCCCTCGGCGTACGACGACTCCAGGATCGTGAGCACCGCGGCGTCCTGCTCGCGCTCGACGCAGAAGCCGGTGTCGAGGTCGATGGTCATCGGCAGCGCCTGGTCGGAGATCACCGGGGTCGTGAAGGCGTAGTGCACCATCATTGGCGTGATCGGGAGATCCAGGCCGAACGGCCGCATCAGGTCCGGCGAGCCAAGCCCGGCGACGACGATCACGCGACGCGCGGTGATCGGCGTCGGCGTGTGCAGTGTCCAGCCGCCCTTGGCCTTCTCGATCTTGGCGACCCGGGTGTGCTGGAGGAACTTCACCCCCAGCTTGCGTGCAGCGGCGGCCAGGCCGTAGACGCCGTCGGTCGGATTCACGCGACCGTCGTCCGGCGTCCAGCAGCCACCGACCAGCCCCTCGGGCGAGAGCCAGGGGACGATGCCAGTGAGGTCCGCGGCCGCGACCATCTCGACGTTCGTAGCCCCCGCCGCGCGCTGCACCTCGGCGGCCTCACCGAGCTTTTCGAAGATCTCCTGACGCCCGGTCAGCATCAGGTAGCCGTCCTGGTGGTAGGCGCACGGGTAGTCGAAGGTCTCCTCGAAGGTCTGCCAGAACGTGCGACCCCGCAGCGCCAACTCGACCTCGTTGGGCGTGCTGAACTGCTGCCGGACCCCGCCGAGCGAACCACCGGTGCAGCCGCTCGCGAGCTCGCGGCCCTCGACGACGGTGATGTCGGCCTCACCGAGCTCGGCGAGGTAGTAGGCGAGCGCGACGCCGCCGATTCCTCCGCCGATGATGACGGTCCCGACACTGTTCTCTGACATGGGTCTCACGACTCCTCGTGGGTGGTTGGTGGAAGAAAGACGTTCACTTCATGACCCGTCCGCCGTTGACGACGAGGGTCTGACCGGTCACGTAGGTCCACGACGCGAGGTCGAGCGCGCACCGCGCGATCTCCTCGGCTGTCCCTACCCGACCGAGCGGGGTCGCATCCTCGACGGCCCGACGACTCGCCTCGGGCACCGCGTCCCACATGTCGGTGGCGATCGGCCCCGGCGCAAGGGTGTTGACCCGCACGTGCGGGGCGAGCTCGCGGGCAAGGGAGTGGCCGAGCCCGATGGTGCCGGCCTTCGAGGTCCCGTACGGCGCACCGTGGACCGAGCCGGCGACGCCCCCGTCGGAGGCGACGTTGACGATCGCGCCGCGGACCCGGGCCAGGTCGGCGGCCAGCTCCTTGGCCAGCAGCATCGGCGCGGTGACGTGCACGTCGAGCGAGGCCCACCAGTGCTCGTCGGTCACCTCGGCCAGCCGGGTGTCGGCGAGGAAGCCCGCGCAGGTGACCAGGAGGTGCACCTCCCCGACCTCGCGGGCCGCGTCGACCAGACGGGTCAGGTCGGCCGGGTCCTCCATCGAGCCGAGCACACCGCGCACCGTGCGTCCCGAGTCCGCCGTCGCGGCCATCGTTTCCGCTGCGTCGTCGGCGCGGCCGCGGTGGCTGAACACCACGTCGTACCCGCGCCTCGCGGCCTCCACCACGACGGCCCGTCCGATGCCGCGGGAGCCCCCGGTGACCACCGCGACCTTGGCCGCGCTCACGTCATCACCCGTCCGCCGTCGACCACGAGCGTCTGGCCGGTCGCGTAGGTCCAGTGGCACAGGTCCAGGCCCGCCTTGGCGATCTCGCGCGGCTCGGCGACGCGACCGAGCGGCGTCTCGTCCTCGACGGCACGGCGCTCGTCCTCGGGCAGGTCGGCATACATGTCGGTGCCCGCCGGCCCGGGTGCCAGCGTGTTCACCCGCACGGACGGGGCGAGCTCGCGGGCCAGCGACTTGGTCAGGCCGAGGATCGCCGCCTTGCTGGCACCGTAGGCGGCGCCGTGCACCGATCCGACGACGCCGCCGGTGGAGGACACGTTGAGGATCGCACCACCGGTTGCCGCCAACGACTCGGCGAACCCGCGGGCCAGGACCATCGGGGCGGTCACATGCACGTCGAAGGACCGGCGCCAGCCCTCCTCGGTCAGCTCGCCGAGGAGGCCGTGGGCCATCGTGCCGGCGTTGTTGACCAGGATGTGCACCGGCCCGTGCTCGAGGACCGTCGCGACCGCGCCCTCGAGCGCGGTCCGGTCGAGCAGGTCCGCCTCCACGGCGCGCACGGCCGTCGTGTCCCCCGCGGCGGCTACGGTGTCCGCGGCGTCCGAGGCACGTCCCCGATGGGTGAAGAACACGTCGTACCCGCGTCGCGCGGCCTCGACGACGAAGGCCCTGCCGATCCCACGCGAGCCGCCGGTGACGACGACCGAGCCCGGCTTGGTCACCGCTGGTTCCCGCGGTAGGCCCACGCCTCGATCTCGAAGACCGCGCCGATCGGGAGCTGGTGCACCGCGACCGCGGACCGCGCCGGGAAGTCCTCGGTGAAGACCTTGGCGTACTCCTCGTTCATCGCGGCGAAGTCGTCCATCGAGGTCAGGAACACATTGGTCTTCACCACGTCTGCGGTGGTCAGCCCGTTCGCCTCGAGCACGGCGACCAGGTTGGCCAGGCCTTGCCTGGCCTCGGCGCTGATCCCGCCCTCGACGAGGGCACCATCGGCGACGCCGACCTGGCCCGAGATGGCGACGAAGTCGCCGGCGGCAACGGCGGGACGGAGTGGAAGGGACATCGGTTCTCTCCTCAGGTGGTGGATCAGAAGCTGGCTGCGAGCTCGAAGGCAGCGTGGACCGCGCCCTCGATGCGATGGGGGTTGAGCACGTCGCCGACGGCGCGCACGTCGACCGAGTCGGGCAGGTCCTCGAAGAGCTCGGCCCGCGGCTCGGTCCAGGTGTGGACGACGAAGTCGGCGGCGACGGCGAGATCGGGGACGTCGCGGACGAGCACGTGCCCGTGATCGTCGACGTCGCGATAGGTCAGTGCGGCGAGTCCGCCGACCCCGCAGTGCAGGACGCCCGCGCCCCGGTCCCAGGAGCGAACCTGCGTCGACGTGCGGATCTCGACGCCGGCGGCGACCAGGCGCTGCAGGAAGTCGTCGCGCACCTCCCGCTCGACGAGCTCGGCCGGGCCGGGGCGTGCGGTGAGGAGGACCACCGAGCAACCCTGCTCGGCGGCCGCCAGCGCCGCCGACATGCCGCTGGTGCGGTCCGTCTCGTCGACCACGGCCACCGTGCCGGAGAGGGCGGGCCGTCCGGAGACGACGTCGGCGGCACCGAGCAGCCGGCGGTCCTCGCGTTCGGCCCACAGCGGCAGCGCCTCCGAGGCGCCGGTGGCGAGCACCACGACGTCGGGCTTGAGCGCGAGGACGTCCGCGGCCTCCGCAGTACGCCGCAACCGCACGTCCACCCCGAGCCGGCGGACCTCGTTGCCGAGCCAGTCGACCGCGTCGATGAGGCCGTCCCGGCCGTCCGTCCGCGCCGCGACCCGGACCACCCCGCCGAGCTCGGCTCGCTCGTCGAACAGGGTCACGTCGTGACCGCGGAGCGCGCTGACGCGTGCTGTCTCCAATCCCGCCGGGCCCCCTCCGACGACGACGACGCGCCGTCGCGCGGCGGCCGGCGTGGTCTCCACCTCACGCAGGAAGCGCTCCCGACCGGTCACCGCGTTGTAGACGCACTTCACATTGCGGTGGCGGCCGAGCTCGCCCTGGCACATCTGGATGCAGCCGATGCACGGCCGGATCTCGTCGGTGCGGCCCTCGGCTATCTTGCGGACCAGGTGCGGGTCGGCGATGTGGGCGCGGGTCATCCCGACGAAGTCGGCGTCGCCGTCCTCCAGCGCCTGCGCCGCCATCGTCGGGTCGGTGATCCGGCCGACGGCGCCGACCGGCAGGTCGACCCGTTGCTTCACCGCGCGGGCGTAGTGCAGGTAACAGCCCCGTGCGACGGCCATCGTGGGGATCACGGACCCGTAGAAGTTCGCCGAGACGTTGATGGCGTCGACGAGCCCGGACTCGGCAATGCGCTGGTCGATGTCGAGCCAGGCGTCCTGGTCGAGGGATCCGGGCGCCTCGTCGGATCCGTTCACCCGGACCAGCAGGAGCGCGTCGCCGACGGCCTCCCGGACGCCCTCGAGCACCTCGCGGCAGAACCGGAAGCGCGCCTCGTCCGATCCGCCGTACTCGTCCTCGCGCTGGTTGGTCAGCGGGGAGAGGAACAGGTTGATCATCTGCCCGTGACCGACCGAGAGCTCGACACCGTCCATCCCCCCGCGCACCGCACGCTTCGCGGCGGACGCGTAGGCCTCCATCACGGTGCGGACGTCGGCGCGGCTCATCGCGTACGGGACGCTCCCCCACAGGTGGTGCGACACCTGGGATGGTGCCCACACCGGGCCCGCCTCACCGTCCGTGCGCGCCCCCATGTGGCCCAGCTGCGGGACGATCAGCCCGCCGTGCTCGTGCACGGCGGCGCTGAGCGCCTCGTAGCGCGGCACGATCCGGTCGTCGAAGTTGTGGTAGATGCCGTATGGCGTCGGCGAGCTGGGGTGCACCGCGGTGGTGCCCATCGCGACGAGCGCCGCGCCGCCGCGCGCCCGCTCCACGAAGTACGCGACGTCGTCCTCGTTGGGGAGGTGCTCGGCGTCGATGTTGTACGTCGCGTGCGCGGTCACGATGATCCGGTTGCGCAGGGTCCGCCCGCCGAGCCGCAGTGGCTCGAGAAGCCGGGACAGGTTGCCCGCGGCGCCCGGAGCGAGTGGGTCTGCGCTCACTTGCTCCCCCACACGGGCACCAGGACGGCGTGCAGCGTCGACGTGGGGTCGCCGAGTCCGGTCAGCACACCCTGGGCGCCCGTCTCGCCGAGCATCGCGCCGAGAAGCCGCTGCCACTTCTGCCTGAGCTCGGCCGGTCCGAACGAGGTGCCCGGGTCGCCGGGACCGTCCAGGTAGACGCCGCGAACGGTACGGCCGTCGGTCGTCTCGACCTCGACCCGGCTCGGGTAGCGCGCCGGGTAGTGCTGGTCGAGGTCGGCGTCGTGCTCGAGGCTGAACTTGCCGGCGAGCGCGAGCCGCTCCGGGTCGTCGAGCCGGGACGCGTCCATCTCCTCGGCTCCAGCAGCGCCCCACAGAGCGAGCGAGGCGAGCACGATCGGGAAGCTGTACTGCGCCGTGTCGATGGTCCTGGGCGCCACCTCGTCGAGGAAGGTCGCCGCCTTGTGCGTGCCCACCCGGATGCGGGCGATGTCGGCCGCGGCGATGCCGTGCTCGGCGAGCAGGGAGAGCAGGCCCGCTCCGGCGGCGTGCGTGTAGCGGCACGCGCCGAAGGACTTGAAGTAGGTGTGCAGCACCTCGTAGCGGGTGCCGATGCTGGTCACGAAGGGGTCCTCGGCCGCGCCTGGCTGGTGGAACGGCGACGGCGGGAGCACCTCGTTGGCCGGGATGTCGTAGCCCTCCGGGACCTTCATGAAGCCGGCCTCGGCGAGCTGTGCCGCCGCGACGCCCGTGGACGCACCCCAGCCGATCGACTCCTTGACCATCGGCGTGCCGAAGGTCGACATCGGTGCGTGCAGCCAGGAGATCTTGATCGCGCAAGCGAGGCCGTCGGCGTCCAGCCCGAGCAGCTTGGCGGCCGCGGCCGCGGCGCCGATCGCTCCGGCGCAGCCGGTGGCGTGGTAGTGGTCCAGGTCGTGCTTGGGCCAGAGCATCGCCGCGGCCCGCAGGCCGATCTCGTAGCCGACGACCTGCGCGACGAGTGCGTCGGCGACCGTGGTCACGGAGTCGGCGACCGCGAGCACCGCCGGGACGATCACGGAACCAGGGTGGATGGCGCCCGCGAGGTAGTGCCCGTCGTCAAAGTCGAGCGCGCTCGCCGCGACGCCGTTGCCGAAGGCCGCGTTGGCCGGGGTGGTCGCGGCCCCCCGCCCGACCAGCGGCGCGGAGCCGCCGGCCGTGGCGGCGTAGTCGAGCGCGATGACCGCCGCCGCGGTCGGAGCGCCGCCGACCATCGTGGACACTGTGTCGGTCAGCGCGAAGCCGGCCCGTTCCCGGACCTCCTCGGGCAGGTCGTCCCAGGTGAGCTCCGCGGCCCACTCGGTCATGGTGTCGAGGATGTCTGTCATGGGCCGGCTCCTTGCTGGTTCGAGGTCAGGGGCGAAGGGGTGGGACGGGTGCCGTGCAGGGCAGGGGACTCCCCTGCACGGCACCCTGGTCTTGCGGAGAGCGGTCAGCCGGCGTAGCTGCCGATCTGGCCGTCCTTGACCTGGAGCAGGATCTGCGCGGGCTTGCCCGGCACGACCGTCGGCTCGTGGGTCTCGTTGAACATCAGCTCGCCGCGGATCGGGAGTGTGAACGTCCCGATCTCGGCGGACTTCTCGATGACGCTCTTGCGGTCCTTCGCACCCTTCTCCAGGGAGGTCAGGAACACGTAGAAGGAGTCGTAGGACATCGCGGCGGACTCGCCCGGACCCTTGCCGTTGGCGGCGGTGAAGTCGTTGACGAACTTCGCCGGGCCCGGCTCGCTCGAGTTGGGGTCGAAGACCGCGGCGACGATTGTGCCCTCCGCCGCCTTCTCACCGGCGATCTTGACCAGCTCCGGGCTGTTCGAGCCCGGGGTGACGAAGATCGGGACGTCCCAGCCCATCGCGTCGGCCTGCTTGATCTGCAGCGCGGCGTCCGTGTAGGTGTTCAGGAGCACCAGCGAGTCGGCACCGGCGTTGCGGAGCTCGGTCAGCTGCGGCGTGAAGTCCTTCTGCTTCGCCGACGTCGTGACGGTCTTCGCGACGTCGAGGCCGATCTCCTCGGCCGTCTTGTTGAAGTTGGTCTTCAGGCCGTCGCCGTAGTCGTCGTCGGAGGCGATGACGCCGACCTTCTTGAAGCCGAGCTGGTCGTGGGAAAAACTCGCCATCTCGCTGCCCATCTTGGCGTCGTCGATGAGCGTGCGGAACAGGTTCTCGTGTAGCTCCGCGGTGATCTCCGGGTTCGACGAGTAGCTGACGAAGAGCGGCACCCCGCAGCGCTCGTAGATCGGCTCCGCGGCGAGCGTGACCGAGGAGTTGCTGTGGCCGAAGACCGCCATGATGCTGGTGTCGTCACAGATCTTCTGCGCCACGGACGCACCCTGGTTGGGGTCGGCCACGTCGTCGAACTTGACGACCTTGATCTTCTTGCCCTTCAACGGACCGTCAGGGATCCCGCCCGAGTCGTTGATCTCCTTCGCTGCGAACTGCACGCCCGACAGCTGATCCTGGCCGTAGATGCCGTTGTCTCCGGTCATGGGACCCGCGACCGCCACGGTGATCGTGTCATCGCCACCGCCGCCGGACCCGCCCGAGTCGCTGCCGCACGCGCTGACGAAGAGCGCCAACGCCAGCGTGGCGCCAGCCGCGAGGTACGCCTTCTTGAACTTCATACATGCTCCTAGTGCTGGATGTGGTGCTGCAATGCGGCGCGCGTGCACCCGGTGTCCCGTCACCGCGTACCTGCGGCACCCCCGCCGCCCGGAAGCTTCGTCGCGTCCGGGCGACGGGTGCTCAAAGGGAGGTCGTCCCGACCCCCGGGGCGAGGGCGCCCTCACCGGCTTCGGCGGCCCGCCTCTCGGCGTCGGCCGACACGACGCCGAGGAACTGGTCCGCGAAGTGCGGGTCGTCCCGCAGCTCCTCGGACCGTCCGCTGTACAGGGCCTCGCCGGTGGCGAGCGCGTAGACCCTGTCGGCGATGTCGAGCGCACCCAGTGCGTTCTGCTCGACCAGCAGCACGGTGACGCCACGGTCGCGCAGGTTGGAGACCAGCTCGAGGACCTGGTCGGCGAGCACCGGGGACAGACCCATCGAGGGCTCGTCGAGCATCACCATCACCGGGTCGGCCATCAGCGCGCGCTGGATGACCAGCATCTGCTGCTCTCCGCCGGAGAGCTGTCCCGCCACGCTGCCCGACCGACGGGCGAGGATCGGTGTGCTCGCGATGACCTCGTCGGCCCGCTTGCCGGCCTTCTTGAAGTCCTTGCTGAACGCCCCGGCGATCAGGTTGTCCCGCATGCTGAACCGCGGGAAGACGTGCCGTCCCTCCGGGACGTGCACCAGCCCGGCCTCGACGATCCGGTGCGCCGACATGCGGGTCAGCTCGCGGCCGTCGAAGGTGACCTCGCCGCCGACGGGCTTGATCAGGCCGGAGATCGTCTTCAGCAGCGTCGACTTGCCGGCGCCGTTGGCGCCCACCAGGGCGACGATCTCACCCCGGTCGACGTGCAGGTCGACACCGTGCAGGGCGGTCACCGGTCCGTACCGGACGGTCAGGTTCTCGACACGCAACAAGGTCTCAGGCATCGCGGAACCTCTTTCCCAGGTAGGCCTCTAGGACATGGGAGTCGGCACTGACCGTCTTCGGGTCCCCGTGCGCGATGCAGAGCCCGGCGTCGAGGACCATCACCCGGGACGCCGTGTTCATCACCACGTTCATGTTGTGCTCGATCACGACGACCGAGATCTTCCGCTCCTGGTGGATCCGGTTGATTAGGTCGACCAGGACCCGCGCCTCCCGCGGGTTCATGCCCGCGGCCGGCTCGTCGAGGAGGAGCAGGCGCGGTGAGGTCGCCAGGGCTCGCGCGATCTCGACCCGGCGCTGGTCGCCGTAGGCCAGGTCGGTGGCGATCTCGTCACGCTTGTCGGCGATGCCGACGAACTCGAGGACCTCGGTGACGAACTCGTCGGCCTTCCGCTCCCGGCTCGCCTTGCCGAACACCCACAGGGCGTCGTACCAGCGGAAGGTCGCGTGCATGCCGATCAGCACGTTGTCGCGCACCGTCAGCGAGGGGCACAACCGGATGTTCTGGAACGTCCGGGCCAGACCGTGCTTGCGGCTGAGGACCCGCGAGGACTTGAACCGCGACGGCTCCCCGTCGATCTCCAGCGAGCCACCGCTCGGCCGGTAGATGCCCGACAGCACGTTGAGCAGCGTGGTCTTCCCGGAGCCGTTCGGTCCGATCAGCCCGACGATCTCGCTCTGCCCGACCTCGAAGTCGACCTTGTCCAGGGCCACGACGCCGCCGAAGCGGCAGCCGACATCGGTGGCCTTGAAGATCGGAGCGTCCAGCGTGGCGGCGGTCATGGCCGCACCTCCTCGGCGATCGGTTCGACCCGAGCGTGGGTGTTGGGCGTCGTCTCACCGGCCGTGCGACGCCGGCCGAACAGGGAGAACGGGAACTTGTAGCTCGACGATCTGGTGTCACCGATCCCGAGGATCTGCACCAGGCCGCCGGGCTTCCAGAGCAGCACGATCAGGATCAGGGCACCGAAGATCATCGAGCGGTAGTCGGCGAGCGCCCGCAGGTACTCGGTCGACCCGATCACCAGGAGCGAACCGAGCAGCGGGCCGGCCGTCGTCGCCATCCCGCCGATCAGGACGACCTCGACGATGAGGATGGACTGGTCGACGTTGAAGGTCGCCGGACCGACGAAGCCGAGCAGCAGCACCTGCAGCACGCCGGCCAGGCCGGCGATCCCGCTCCCGATGCCGAACCCGATCACCTTGGTGAGCGGGACGTTGATGCCGTGGGCCCGGGCAATCACCTCGTCCTCGCGGATCGCGAGGAACGCACGGCCGAGGAAGGAGCGGCCGATGAGCCACGCGAACGCGGTGGTCACGATCGTGACCACCAGGATGAAGAGGTAGATGTTCTCGATCAACGCCAGGTCCCAGCCGAAGAAGTTGCCGGCCGGGATGCCGGGGAGGCCGGTCGCGCCGCCGGTCACCTCCTTGGCGTTGTTGAGGTAGAGGTAGAAGATCTGCCCCACCCCGAGGGTGATCAGGGCGAGGTAGTCGCCGCCGACCCGCCACGAGGTCAGTCCGACCAGCAGACCGAACACGGCGCTGCCGAGGACCGAGATCACCATGACCGCCAGCAGCGGCATTCCGGTGTCCAGGAGCAGTCGCGCCGAGATGTAGGCGCCGGCACCGAACATCGCGGCGTGTCCGAAGCTGAGCAGCCCGGCGAACCCGAGGATCAGGTTGAGCCCGGTCGCGAAGACGGTGAACACCAGGATCGTCGCGGCAACGCGGATGGTGTACGGCTGGGTCAGGTTCGGGAGCAGGAAGGCCAGCACCACGAGCCCGACGAACGCTGCCCGGATCACCGGGCGAGGAAGGAAGCCCAACATCACACACGCTCCTGGACACGGGCGCCGAGCAGGCCGGCGGGGCGGACGAGCAGAATGACGATCAGCAGGAAGAAGGCGATCGCGTCGCGGTAGGACCCGGCGGACGGACCGACCGTCGCCTCGAGGATCCCCAGCACCAGTCCCCCGATGAGGGCGCCCTGGAGGTTCCCGATGCCGCCGACGATGGCCGCGGCGAACCCCTTGAGCAGGATCGGGAAGCCCATCCCGAGGTAGACGACCTCGAGGGTGTTCGCGTAGAGCAGCCCGCCGATCACCCCGAGCGCGCCACCGACGCCGTAGACCGCGAAGATCGTGCGGTTCACACCGACGCCCATCAGCCGGGCGGCGGTCATGTCCTGGGCCACGACCCGGATCGCGAAGCCGGGCCTCGTGTAGCGCAGGAAGGCCGCGAACCCGACGAGCGTCACCACCGCGACGACCAGCGTGACGACGGCGGCCCGCGCGATCTGGAGTCCGCCGATCTCGATGAAGCCCGAGCCGGCGAACGACGGGAACGGGAGGGTGCCCGATCCCCACTTCAGCTCGACGACGTTGCGGATGACCAGGCCCATGCCCAGCGTGGTCATCATCGGGATCAGCAGGTGGGCCTTGAGCACCGGGCGGACGGCCACCTCCTCGACGATCCCCGCGAGCAGGATCCCGGCACCGATGCCGACCAGGCAGGCCAGCACGATCGGCACGTCGAAGGAGGTGTGCACCCCGAACGCCACGAACGAACCGGCCATCAGGATGTCGCCGTGGGCGAAGTTGACCAGCCCGAGGGCGCCGTACACGACGGAGAAGCCGATTGCGACCAGGGCGTAGACGCTGCCGATGGTCAGGCCGTTGATGACCTGTTGCAGGAAGTCCACGGGCGTTCCTCAGTGTCCTGCCGAGACCGACATGCCGGGGCGGTGCGGGGCGAGCTTGGCGGCGTCGAGCCCCCGCTCGACCAGGTCGGCGGGCAGCTCCTCGCCCCGCACGAGGGCCGCGCCGACCCGCGCCGCGGCCGGAGCCGTCTGGATGCCGTAGCCGCCCTGGCCGAGGAACCAGTGGAAGCCGGGCACGTCGGAGTCGGGTCCGACCACGAAGTTGCGGTCGGGCACGAAGCTGCGCAGGCCGGCCCACGAGGTGGTCACGCTGCGCGCGTTCAGGGTCGTGGCGGCGTTGATCTCGTCGATCGCCCGGGCGATCTCGAGCTCGTCGGCCTTCGCGTCCATCGGGGGGCACGGCGTCTCGTCGGCGGGCGAGCAGAGGAACTGCGCCCCCTCGGGCTTGACGTAGAACGACTGGTCGATGTCACCGAAGATCGGCAGGTCCTTGGTCTGCGCGCCCTGCGGTGAGTTGACCATGAAGATGGTCCGCCGCAACGGCGTCAGGCCCACCGGCTTCGCGCCCGCCATCTCGGCGACGACGTCGCCCCAGGCGCCCGCGGCATCGACGATCGCCGCGGCCGAACGCCGCTCGCCGTCGGCGGTGTCGACCGTCCAACTCTCCGGACCGCGGGTCAGCCCGACGACCGGGGCACTCTTGACGATCTCGCCCTTGTTGGCCTTCAGGCCCCGGACGTAGCCCTGGTGCAGGCCGGCGACGTCCATCTCCATGGCACCCGGCTCGTACATGCCCCGCTCCACGTACCCGGGTCGGACCACGGGGAACAGCGCGGCGACCTCGTCGGGGCCGAGCAGCTCCGCGTCCGGGACCAGCGGCAGCACGTCGGCGTGCAGCTGCTCGATGACGGCACCGCGTCCCTGCTTGGCGAACTGCAGGAGCGGGCGCGGCGTCATCAGCTCCGACTCGAAGAACTCCGGCGGGTTCTCGAGGAACTCGCGGCTCCCAGTCGTCAGCGCCCGGATCTCCGGGCCGCCGTAGGTCTCCAGGAACGTGGCGGCCGAGCGCCCCGTGGTGTGGAACGCGAGCGTCGACTCCATCTCCAGAAGGCAGACCGTGGCGGTCCTCGACAGCTCGAACCCGATCGAGACGCCGGCGATCCCGCCGCCGATCACGATCACGTCGTAGTGCGACATCTCTTGCTCGACCACCTCTCGTATCACGTGACTGCGGTCACAGTGGGCGTGACTATGGCACGGATAGTACGGTCTGGCAAGCAAGCGCTTAGTTGCGATTCTGTTTCGA
This sequence comes from Nocardioides sp. JS614, assembly GCF_000015265.1. NCBI lineage: Bacteria > Bacillati > Actinomycetota > Actinomycetes > Propionibacteriales > Nocardioidaceae > Nocardioides > Nocardioides sp. JS614. The sequence continues at coordinate 1,960,961 of NC_008699.1, read as the reverse complement.
GCAGGTCAATTCATTCCAGGTCCTGAACGCCCATGCAGGCGCCCAGTGAGTGCACCAGACCCGCGAACTCCCGCGGGCTCCAGCCGGTGAGCTGGTCCCACCGGTCGAGCCGGTAGGCGACGCTGTTGGGGTGCACGTGGAGGCGCTTGGCGGCTGCCGCCACCGAGAAGCCTCCGTCCGCGAACGCGCGCACCGCCTCCACCAGGTGCGGGTTGCCGGCAGCGACCTCGCGGGCCTCGTCGAGCACCGGCGCCAGGCGGTCCAGCTGGGCCGCGACGCAGGCGCGCCACCAGTCGACGGCGTAGCTCGCGACGGGATCGGCGGTGGTGGTGGCCGCCAGCGCCTCGGCGGCGTCGCGGATGCTGTCCCGTGCGCCCGCGAGGCCGGTGCGCCGCAGGCCGACACCGGCCCGCGGGACCGGTTCGAGGAGGCCGACGAGCTCGGTCAGCGCCGCCTCGTCGGGCCCTTGCGCAAGCACGAGCAGGACGGCGCCCTGCCGGATGGCGAAGGACGTGCCGTCCAGGTACTCGAGCTCCTCGTGGACCGTCTGGGCGATCCCATCGGGCCGCTCACCTGCGGAAATGCAGGCCGCGAGGAAGGGGCCGTGCACGTCGAAGCCGAGCCGCGCGGCGATCTCCAGCGTCTCCGCCTCGCCCTCCTCGCGGCCGAGCAGCTCGACGAACCGGTGCCGCATGGTGAGGTCCTGGGTGTGCCGGGCACGAGCCACGGAGGAGTGCGCCGCGGCGATCTCGGTCGCGGTCTCGTGGATGCTCTCCCACATCGTCCCGGCCAGCTCGGGCAGGAACTCCCGGCCCTTGTCGGCGCGCTCGTCGATGAGCCGCCAGAGCTCTCGGTTGCCGACGTGGTAGGCGCTGATGACGCCCTCCACGCTCACGCCCTGGGTGGCGCGCAAGCGGCCGAGCGCGGCGGCTCGGCGGAGGTCCTCCTGGTCCAGTCCGCGTTCCGCGATCAGGGCTCGGACGATCCGCTCCTGCTGCTCCTGCACGTGGTCGGCATGGTCCCCGAGCGGCACGCGGTCGTACTCCGGGACGCGGGCCCGGATCTCCCGGACGATGCCGCGCGACAACGTCGGCATGTCGGCGAGCAGGTCGGAGAGGACCTCCTGGATCGCCTCGCGCCCGGCCTTCTTCGGTGACTTCGCCATCGCCTGAACCTGCCCTCCGGAGGCTGATTTGTGGATTCCACGAGAGATTCTGCCTCATGAGGCCAGAAATCGTGGTTCTGCCAGCAGACAGTCGGGGTACCCCCGGGATTTGATGGTGCGCGCCCTCGAAATGGCCCGATTTCACCCGGAGGAAGCATGGCTTCGGCCTCGACCACGACCGCCCTCGGCGCCGCAGGCCCGCTCGCCGAGCGCTACACCGTCGAGCGCGGGACCGTGTACCTGTCTGGCCTGCAAGCCCTCGTCCGTCTGCCCCTCGACCTGCGCCGGCACGACCTCGCCGCCGGCCGCGACACGGCCGCGTTAATCAGCGGCTACGAGGGCTCGCCGCTGGCCGGCTACGACCTCGAGCTCGCCCGGCAGCAGCGACTGCTCGACGCGCACGGGGTGGTGTTCACCCCCGGGCTCAACGAGGAGCTCGCCGCGAACGCGGTCCAGGGCAGCCAGCTCGCCGGAGCACAGGCGAGCAAGAAGTACGCGGGCGTGATCGGCATCTGGTACGGCAAGGCACCCGGTCTCGACCGCGCGTCCGACGCGCTTCGCCACGCCAACCTCGGTGGCGCCCATCCTGAGGGGGGCGCGCTCGTTCTGGTCGGCGACGACTCGATCGCCAAGTCCTCGACCGTCCCGAGCAGTTCGGAGATCGCCATGGCCGAGCTCGGCCTCCCCGTGCTCAGCCCCAGCGACCCGCAGGACATCCTCGACCTCGGCGTGCACGGCGTGGCGATGTCGCGGTTCAGCGGCCTGTGGGTCGGCATGAAGATCGCCACCAACGTCGCCGACGGGTCGGCGACCACCGAGGTGGCCCCGGACAGGGTGCAGCCCGTGATCCCGGACAACCGGGTCGATGGGTTCGCCTACGTGCACGAGGTCTCCGCGAACTTCCTGCAGCCGACGCTCGCGCGGCTGGAGAACAGCCTCGCCACCAAGCGCCACGTCCTCGCCGCCAGGTACGCCGTGGCCAACAGCCTCAACAAGACCTACGGCGCGACCGATGATGCCGTCGTCGGCATCATCGTCCCCGGCGCCAGCTACCTCGACGTCCGCCAGGCGCTCGCCAAGCTCGGCCTGTCCGAGGAGGACCTGCAGATCCACCGGATCCGGTTGCTCAAGCTGGGTCTGGTCTCCCCTCTCGACGCCGACGAGATCATCGCGTTCGCCGACGGCCTGGACGAGATCATCGTGGTCGAGGAGAAGCGAGCCTTCGTCGAGAGCGGCGTGAAGGACATCCTCTACGGCCGTCCCGACGCGCCTGCCGTCTCCGGCAAGACCACGCTGAACCGGATGCCGCTGCTGCGACCGGACGCCGACCTCGACCCCGAGCTGATCGCGGCGGCGCTCCGCAGGCGGCTGGCCGAGCACCTCACGTTGCCGGCCGCGCCGAGCGCGGCCAAGCAGAAGCCGAAGCCAACCCGGATCGCGCTCCCGCTGCTGGCCCGGACGCCGTACTTCTGCTCGGGATGCCCACACAACCGCTCCACCCGCACTCCGGACGGGTCGATGGTCGGCGCCGGGATCGGCTGCTCCGGCATGGTCGCGATGATGCCCAGCACCCGTGTCGGCGACGTGGTCGGCCTGACGCAGATGGGGGGCGAGGGCGGCCCCTGGATCGGCATGCACCGGTTCGTCGAGACGCCGCACATGCTGCAGAACATGGGCGACGGCACCTTCCACCACTCCGGCAGCCTGGCGATCCGGGCCGCGGTCGCGAGCGGCGCGAACATCACCTACAAGATCCTCTACAACTCGGCGGTCGCGATGACCGGCGGCCAGGACGCGGTCGGCCAGATGACGGTGCCCGAGATCGTCGCCGAGCTCCGGTCCGAAGGAGTCGGCAGCATCGTCATCACCACCGAGGACCCGAAGCGGTACCGCCGCGTTCGGCTGCCGCGAGGCGTGCAGGTCCGGCACCGCGACGCCCTGGTCGAGACCCAGGAGGAGCTCGCGAGGATCGCCGGCGTCACGGCGCTGATCCACGACCAGGAGTGCGCCACCGAGCTGCGCCGCAAGCGCAAGCGCAAGCTGGTCGCGGAACCCGCGCAACGCGCGTTCATCAACGAGCGCGTCTGCGAGGGCTGCGGCGACTGCGGCGCGAAGTCGAACTGCCTCTCGGTGCAGCCCGTCGGCACCGAGTACGGCCGCAAGACCCAGATCCACCAGGCCTCGTGCAACAAGGACTACTCCTGCCTCGATGGCGACTGCCCGTCGTTCCTGACCGTCGTCCCGGCCGCCACCGGTGCGCGGACCACTACACGGCGGGTGGTCGGCGACCTCGCGCCCGACGCGCTGCCGGCCCCCGGCGCGGTCGTGCCCTCCGACGAGTTCGGGATGCGGATCACGGGCATCGGCGGCACCGGCGTGGTCACGGCGGCGCAGATCATCGCGACAGCCGCCTCGCGGTCGGGACGGTTCGTGCGCACCCTGGACCAGACCGGCCTGGCGCAGAAGGGCGGCGCCGTCGTCTCCGACGTGAAGATCTCGACCCGGCCCCTGGAGCGGGCGAACAAGATCGCCCGGGGCGAGGCCGACCTCTACCTGGGCTGCGACGTCCTCGTCGCCGCCGGCGACGGCTACCTCGGCGTCGCGAGCCCGGACCGCACGGTCGCGGTCGTGTCCACCGCCGAGGTGCCGACCGGCGCGATGGTCACCGACACCTCCGTCGCGTTCCCCGACGCCTCCGAGACCGCCGGCCGGATCGAGGCGGTCTCCCGGCCCGAGCAGAGCCGGTTCGTGGACGCTCGCCGGCTGACCAAGGACCTGTTCGACGACGACCAGTTCGCGAACGTCTTCCTCGTCGGCGTCGCCTTCCAGTTGGGCGCGCTGCCGCTCGACGCAGAGCACCTCGAGGAGGCGATCGGGCTCAACGGGGTGCAGGTCGAGCGGAACATCCAGGCCTTCCGTCGCGGTCGCCAGCTCGTGAGCGACCCGGGTGCCCTCCAGGGCGATCTGGCCGCGCTCACTCCCTCGGCCCGCGCAGAGAAGCCCACGGCCGAGGCGCTCCGGATCGCCGCGACCGTGCACGCCGCGCCGGGCGGCGAGCTGGCCGCCCTGGTCCTGCGGCGCGTGACCGACCTGATCGCGTACCAGGACGGCCGCTACGCCACCGCCTACGCCGAGCTCGTCGAACGGGTCCGCGCCGCCGAGGCCGCAGCCGTGCCCGGCGCGGAGGAGCTCGCGCTCGCGACCGCCCAGCACCTCCACAAGCTGATGGCGTACAAGGACGAGTACGAGGTCGCCCGGCTCTCCCTCGACCCGGCCCTGGACGCCGCGCTCGAGGCTCAGTTCGGGCCCGGCTACAAGGCGTCCTACCGGCTGCACCCGCCGGCCCTCCGCGCCCTGGGCATGAAGAAGAAGCTCACCCTGGGCCGTTGGTTCCGGGTCGTCTTCGTGCTGCTCCGGATGCTCCGCAGGTTGCGCGGCACTCCGCTCGACGTCTTCGGCTACGCCCGGGTACGGCGCACCGAGAGGGCCCTGATCATGGAGTACCGCGTCCTGGTCGACGAGCTGGCCGCCGGGCTGCGCGCCGACAACCACGAGCTCGCGGTCCAGATCGCCTCGCTCCCCGACATGGTCCGCGGCTACGAGGAGATCAAGGAGCGCAACGTCGAGGCCTACCACCAACGGCTTGGCGAGCTGCGGGCGGCGTACGGTCGCCCGCCGGTGCCGGCCGCGTCCTGACCCACCACAAGGAGAACCATGAACCCGCTCTTCGACCTCACCGGCAAGACCGCGCTCGTCACCGGCGGCGGCCGCGGCATCGGCCGGATGGCCGCGCGCGGCCTCCTCCAGGCAGGCGCGACCGTGATCATCGCCAGCCGCAAGCTCGCCGACTGCGAGCAGACCGCGGCCGAACTGGCCGACCTCGGCCGGGTCGTCCCCCTGGCGGCGGACCTGTCCACCCAGGAGGGCTGCCGCGAACTGGCCGCCGCGGTCGCCGAGCACACCGACGCTCTGCACGTGCTGGTCAACAACGCCGGCGCGGTCTGGGGCGCTCCGTTCGCGGAGTTCCCGGCCAGCGGCTGGGACAAGGTCCTCGACCTGAACCTGAAGGGCCCCTTCTACCTGACCCAGGAGCTGATCGGCCTGCTGCGCGCGGCAGCCACGGACGGCGACCCGGCGCGCGTCGTGAACATCGGCTCGATCGACGGGCTCCGGGTCCCGGCGCTGCCGAACTTCTCCTACTCCGCGGCCAAGGCGGGCCTGCACCACCTCACCCGGGTGCTGGCCGTCGAGCTCGGCCCGGACCTCACCGTGAACGCGATCGCGCCGGGTCCCTTCGCCTCCAAGATGATGGCGGCCACGCTCGAGAAGGAGAAGGAGACGTTTGAGGAGGTGGCACCCATGGGGCGCATCGGCGCCGACGACGACATCGCCGGCGCAATCGTCTACCTGGCTGCGCGGGCCTCGGCGTACGTGACCGGCGTGGTGCTACCCGTTGACGGCGGCATCTCGGTCGCGTCCGTCATCTGAGCGATCGGCGCGGAGCATGTTCAAGATGAGCCCGAGGTAGACCTCGGCGAGCTCGCTCGGGGACATCGGTCCGCGCTCGTTGTACCAGGGCGCCACGTCCATCAGGCGCAGGATCGCGATCGCGGCGCCATCGACGTGGGCGACGTGGAACACGCCCAGGTCGACGCCGCGCTGCACCTCGTCGTGCACCACCCGGCTGATCTGCCGCCGCATCTTCATGATCGTGGCCAGCCGCTGCACCTCGAGCGAGCGGAAGTCGGTGTTCACCACGCGGGCGAGGACGTGCTCCTCGGCGTGGTAGGTCACCGACCGCCGGACGATCTCGCTGATCCGGCCGATCGGGTCGGACGCCGACGCGACCGCGGCCAGCGTCTCGTCGAGGATGTACTGGTGCGCGATCACCGCGATCTCGTAGAGCAGATCGGCCTTGGTCGCGTAGTACGTGTAGATCCCGGCCGGGCTCGAACCCGCCAGGGTGGCGATGTCGCGCGTGGTCGTCGCGTGGTAGCCGCGGCCGTTGAACGCCGCGACGGCGGCGGTCAGGAACCGACGCGACCCCTTGGGCTCGACGTCGTCGAACAGTCCCCGGGGGGACACGTACTCGTGCTCGCGCTGGAACGCCATCCGGCGTGCACCGGCTTCGCCGAGCGCGTCGGGCTTCCTTGCCATGAGGCACTCCTCCATCTACTAAGCGCTTGCTCGCACAGCGTAGGCGACGAAAGGCAGCACCGGCGACCTTTACGTTACCCGGAGTGCGCGGACTAGCGCGTGGTCGCCCGCGCCGCCTGCTGGCGGCGGAGCTCCGCGCGGGCGAGGGCGTCCTTGTGCACCTCATCCGGCCCGTCGGCTAGGCGCAGCGTGCGGATGCCGGCGTACGACGCCGCGAGCGGGAAGTCCTGCGACAGCCCACCCGCGCCGTGCGCCTGGATCGCCTTGTCCAGGATCCATTGCACGGTCGCGGGCGCGGCGATCTTGATCGCCTGGATCTCCGTGTGGGCACCCTTGTTGCCGACGGTGTCCATCAGCCAGGCGGCCTTGAGGGTGAGCAGCCGCAGCTGCTCGATCCGGATGCGGGACTCGGCGATCCAGTCCCGCACGACGCCCTGCTCCGAGAGCGGCTTGCCGAAGGCGACCCGGTCGTCGACCCGGGCGCACATCAGCTCCAGGGCCCGCTCCGCGGCTCCGATGGACCGCATGCAGTGGTGGATCCGCCCGGGGCCCAACCGGGCCTGCGCGATCGCGAAGCCCTCGCCCTCGCCGGCGATCAGGTTCGCGGCCGGGACCCTGACGTCGTGGAACTCCAGCTCGGCGTGGCCACCGTGGTCGTGGTCGTCGTAGCCGAGCACGTGCATGCCGCGCTTGATCTCCAGCCCCTCAGCGTCGCGCGGGACCAGGATCATCGACTGCTGCCGGTGCCGGGACGCGGTCGGGTCGGTCTTCCCCATCACGATGAAGATCGCGGCGTTCGGGTTCATCGCCCCCGTGATCCACCACTTGCGCCCGTTGATCACGTACTCGTCGCCGTCGCGGACGATGGACGTCCCGATGTTCGTGGCGTCGGAGGAGGCGACGTCCGGCTCGGTCATCGCGAACGAGGACCGGATCTCGCCGTCGAGCAGCGGCTTCAGCCACTGCTCCTTCTGCTCCGCAGTGCCGAACAGGTGCAGCACCTCCACGTTGCCGGTGTCCGGCGCGGCACAGTTCATCGCGGGTGGCGCGAGCAGCAGGCTGCGACCGGCGATCTCGGCCAACGGGGCGTACTGGAGGTTGGTCAGACCGGCGCCCTCGTCACCGGGCAGGAAGAGGTTCCAGAGCCCGCGCGCCCGCGCGGCGGCACGCAGCTCGCCCATCACGGGGGCGGCGTCCCAGGCCCACCGGTTCTCCTGAGCCGCCAGCTGCTCGTGGAAGACCGCCTCCGCCGGGTAGACGTGCGAGTCCATGAAGTCGAGCAGGTTCTCCCGCAGGTCCTCCGTGCGGGCGTCGTAGCCGAAATCCATCAGTCGAGCTCCTTCGTCGAAGAGATGCCGAGGTCGAGCAGAGGTGCGGTGACGGCACCGACGCCCTCGAAGCCGGCGCCCACCGTCTGGCCCTGCTGGAACCGCACGTGGATGCCTTCCAGGATCGCCGCCAGCTTGAAGGCGGCGAGGCCGAGGTAGAAGCCGAACCCGGCCAGGGCGGTCCCGGCCCGGGTCGCGTAGCGGTCGAGGATCTCGTCCTCGGCGAGGAAACCGGGCGCGTTGGCGGCGTCCGCGACCGCGTCGCCACCGGCGATCCGGCAGTAGATCACCAGCATGGCCAGATCGGTGAGCGGATCGCCGAGGGTGGCCATCTCCCAGTCGATCACCGCGGCCGGCCGGTCCTCGGCGTCGACGAGCACGTTGTCCAGCCGGTAGTCGTCGTGCACGATCCGCCCCGGCCCCGTCGAGGACGGCAGCCGGTCGAGCAGCATCTGGTGCAGCGTCCCCGCAGCCGGCATCTCGCGGCGCAGCGAACCGTCCATCTGTGTGCGCCAGCGGCGGACCTGCCGCTCCAGGAACCCGTCCGGGCGACCGAAGTCGGCCAGCCCGACCGCACCGGGATCCACCCGGTGCAGGTCGACCAGGGTGTCCACCAGGCCCTCGGCGATCCCGTGGACCCGGCCCGGGCCGAGCGGCGCCAGCTGCGCGGCGTTCCGGTACGGCGTACCGGCGACGTGCTCCATGACGTAGGTGACCGCCCCGGTCACGTCGGGGTCCTCGCAGAGCGCGACCGTCCTCGGCACCGGAACGGCGGTCTCCGCGAGCGCGGTCATCACCCGGTACTCGCGCGCCATGTCATGCGCGGTGGCCAGCACGTGTCCCAGCGGCGCCCGCCGCACCACCCAGCGACGCGCTCCGGCAACCAGCTCGTAGGTGAGGTTCGACTTGCCACCGGCGACGCCGGACGCCGAGACCGCGCCGCCCAGGTCACCGGCCAGGTCGCGGCGTGCGCCGGCGAACCAGGTTGTGAACCTGGCCACGTCGAGCCCGGGCACCGCCGCGTCCATCACGCGACCAGGTAGGAGACCGCGTCCACCACGCAGACCGGCTTGTCCCCGCCGTCGCGCTCGACCGTGATGCGCGAGGTCAGCCGGTACCCGTCCCCGGCGGGGGCGAGGGTGAGCAACTCGATCCCGGCGCGGACCCGCGAGCCCACGAGCACCGGCGCGGGGAACCGCACCTTCTCGGCGCCATAGTTGACCTCCATCGACAGGCCCTCGATGCGCATCGTCTCCCAGGTCATCATCGGGACCATCGACAACGTCAGGTAGCCGTGCGCGATGGTGCCGCCGAACGGGCCCTGGCCGGCACGCTCCGGGTCGACGTGGATCCACTGGTGGTCACCGGTGGCGTCGGCGAAGCCGTCGATCTGCTCCTGGCTGACGGTGTGCCAGCCCGAGTAGCCGACGTGGGTGCCGAGTGCCTCGGACAGCTCGTCGGTGCTGGTGAAGACGCGGACGCTCACCTGTTCTCCTTCCCGGGCAGCGCTCGCTGCCGGTGCTCATGCCTGCAGGGCGACCCGGTCGACCGTGACCCCGTCGGCGAGCCGCTGGACGTCTGCGGCGAGGTCGCTCGAGGCCAGCCGCTCGCTGACCAACGGCCTGACCAGGCCCTTGCTCACGAGTGCCGACAGCGCGTCGTGACACTCCTGGACCAGCGCCGGGTCGCGCTGGGTGTAGGGCCCCCAGTGCAGGCCGACGATCGAGTAGTTCTTCACCAGCGCGTGTTTGAGCGCCGCGGACTGGATGGTCCCTCCGGCGAAGCCGACCACCAGGATGCTGCCCTCGACGGCGATGCACTTGGTCGACCGGGCGTAGGTCTCGCCGCCGACCGGGTCGTAGACCAGGTCCGCGCCACGGCCGTCGGTCTCGGCCTTCACCACCTCGACGAAGTCCTGCTCCCGGCGGTCGACGACCACGTCCGCACCGAGCCGGCGGGCGACGTCGGCCTTGTCGGGGCCGCTGACGACGCCTATGACCCTGGCACCGGCGGCCTCGCCGAGCTGGACCGCGGCCGAGCCGATGCCGCCGGCCGCCGCGTGCACGAGCAGCGTCTGGCCGGGACGGAGGGAGGTGCGCCGGTGCAGCCCGAACCAACCGGTCTGGTAGCCGACGTAGAGGGACGCGGCCTCCGCGTCGTCGAGCTCGAGCGGTGCGGCGAAGGTAGTGTGCTCCTCCATCAGCGCGAGCTCCCCGAAGCCGCCGTACGGGAGCACTGAGGCGCCGAGCACCCGGTCCCCCACCGTGTGCCGGGTGACGCCGGCGCCCACCGCCACGACCTCCCCGCTCAGCTCGATGCCAGGTGTGAACGCAGGTCCGGTCTCACCTGGTACTCGCCCCGGCACATCAGCACGTCGGGGAAGTTCGCCGCCGCGGCGAGCACGCGCACGACCAGCTGGCCGGGCCCCGGCTCGGGGTCCGCCACGTCGGCGAGCACCATCACTTCACGCGGCTCACCGAGCCGGTCCACCTGCCACGCCTTCACGCGTCTGCTCCTCGGAGGTCGAGGCGCTGCTGCAACCGGTTCATCCCGGCCAGCCAGCGCGAGTGGTCCTGGGCGCGGGCGAGGAAGTAGCCCTCGACCTCCGGGTGCGGCAGCACCAGGAACCGGTCGTCGGCGAGCGCCGTCCAGGCCGCCTCGGCGACCTCGTCGGGGCTCAGCGCCCAGTCGTGGCTGAGGATCTCCTCGAGCCCACCGGACTCCTCGAGCATCCGGGTCGCCACGCCCTGCGGGCAGATCGCCTGCACCACGATGCCGCGGTGCCGGTACGTCGCGGCGAGCCACTCCGCGAACGCGACCGCGCCGTGCTTGCTGACCGAGTACGCCGGGCTGCCGAGCATCGTGAGCAGACCCGCGGCAGAGGCGGTGACCACGAACCGGCCCCCGCCGCGCTCCAGCCACCGGGGCACCAGCAGCCGTGCGGCGCGGACGTGCGCCAGCACGTTGACCTCAAGGCTGGCCGCCCAGTCGTCCTCGCCGGCGAGCAGCCCTCGGCCGCGGTCGCTGCCGGCGTTCGCGAAGTAGGCGTCGATGCCACCGAGGTGCTCCTCGGCCCGGGCGACCAGCGCCGCCACGCCGTCGACCGAGGCGGCGTCGCCCGGGACGGCGAGACCGCCCACCTCGGCAGCGACCTCGGCCAGCGCGTCCGCGTCGACGTCGCTGACCACCAGGCGGGCACCGCCGGCGGCGAGTCGCCGGGCGAGCGCGCGGCCGATCCCGCGCGCGGCCCCGGTGACGACGACGCCCTGTCCGGCGCGCTGGCCGGACGCCCTCGTCACGAGAGCCGCTCCAGCACCATCGCCATGCCCTGGCCCCCGCCCACGCACATGGTCTCGAGACCGATCTGCCTGTCGTGGTGCTGCAGCGAGTTGATCAGGGTGGTGGTGATCCGCGCGCCGGTCATGCCGAACGGGTGACCGACCGCGATCGCGCCGCCGTTGACGTTGAGCTTGTCCTCCGCGATCCCGAGCTCGCGGGCGGAGGGGATGACCTGCGCGGCGAACGCTTCGTTGATCTCGACGAGGTCGACGTCGTCGATCGTCATGCCCGCACGGCGCAGCGCCTGACGGCTGGCCCCCACCGGCCCGAGGCCCATGATCTCCGGTGAGAGGCCGGTGACGCCGGTAGAGACGATCCGGGCCAGCGGAGTGAGGCCAAGTTGCCTGGCCTTGACGTCCGACATGATCACCAGTGCGGCAGCCCCGTCATTGAGGGGGCAGCAGTTGCCGGCGGTGACGGTGCCGTCGGGGCGAAACACCGGCTGTAGGGCGGCCACGCTCTCTAGCGTCACCCCGGAACGGGGGCCGTCGTCGGCGGAGACGACGGTCCCGTCCGGGAGCGTGACGGGGGTGATCTCCCGCGCCCAGAACCCATCGGCGATCGCCTGCTCGGCGAGGTTCTGGCTCCGGACAGCGAAGGCGTCTTGGTCGGCGCGCGTGACGCCGGCGTGCTGGGCGACGTTCTCGGCGGTCTGCCCCATCGTGATGTAGACGTCAGGCAGGTGGCCCGACGTGCGTGGATCGACCCAGGTCTCCGCCCCACCAGCCGCCCGCTTCTCGGTACTCCGCATCGCCACGTCGAAGAACGGGTTCATGGTGTCCGGCAGTCCGTCGGCACTGCCCCTGTAGAACCGGCTCACAGTCTCGACGCCGGCGCTGATGAAGACGTCGCCCTCACCCGCCCGGATCGCGTGCAACGCCATCCGGGTGCTCTGCAGGCTTGAGGAGCAGTACCGGTTCACTGTCGTACCGGGCACGGAGTCGAGGCCGACGCGGACGGCGACGACGCGGCCCATGTTGAACCCGGACTCGCCGGCCGGCTGGCCGCACCCCAGGACCAGGTCATCGATCTCGGTGGGGTCCAGCTCCGGGACCTTGACGAGCGCGGCCTGCACCATCTGGGCGGCGAGCTCGTCGGGACGGAGGTCCTTCAGCGAGCCCTTGCCGGCGCGCCCGATGGGGGACCGGGCGGTGGCGACGATAACGGCTTCGGGCACGAGGAACCTCCACAATTGAATAAGCGCTTGCTTAGGCGATATTGCTCGAACCGCTGCCCAGTCGTCAAGCGCCGGAGACCCCACAGGCGCCTTACTCTGCTGCGACTGGTCCTACGAAGAGGGAAGGCGCAGATGAGCGACACGAAGGACACCTCCCGCGCCGAGGCGACCCGAGCCCGCCTGGCCGAGGCCGCGGTGGACGCGTTCGCCGAACGCGGCTATCACGGCACCACCACCCGGGACATCGCCAGCGCAGCGGGGATGTCCCCCGCCGCGCTCTACGTGCACCACAACTCGAAGGAGGAGCTCCTCTACCTCATCTCCAAGGCAGGCCATGAGCAGGCGCTGACCGTGCTCCGGCAGGCCGTCGACGCCTCCGAGGACCCGGTCGAGCAGTTGCGCGCAGTGATGCGTGGCTTCGTCGAACACCACGTTCGCACGCACACGTCGGCTCGGATCGTGAACTACGAACTCGCCGCGCTTTCCCCGCAGCACCTTGCCGAGATGGCCGGAATACGCAGCGAGATCGACGCATTGTTCTCCGATCTGGTGAATCGCGGCATCTCCACCGGCGCGTTCCACACGCGGTATCCGCGGATGGCCACGGTGGCGCTCCAGTCGCTCGGGATCGACATCGCACGCTGGTACCGCGAAGGTGGCTGGTCGGAGGAGGAGATCGCCGACGGCTACGTGGACATCGCGTTACGAATCGTCGGAGCGTGAGGTGCCAAACAGCGACACGGAGTCTGATCATTCGGCCGACCAGGCCGAGCCCACCGCGGCAGGCTACTGCGCTCCCTCCAGTTCGAGCGGTTGGGGTCAGAGGCCGCGGTAACACGCCGGTGCCCACCATCGGCGTGTCGGCCTACAGGTCTTCCGCGGGCGATGCTTCGCATCTTGGGACATGGGCCATTCCGGCGCTTCGCAGATGAGGTGTAGGGACTGGGGTCTGAACCCGCTGGTCTGGGGCAGCGATCGAACGGTCTGGTTGGCTGGGGGCGTGCCGAAGAAGAAGCGGAAGAGAAAGAGCGGCGTGTCCAGGGCCGGTGCGGATCTGGCGTTGCTGCAGAAGCTGATGGCGAACGCAGGCCGGGACATGTTCGCGGGGATGTTCGACGAGCCGATGCCGGAGGTGCGGGTGGCGCCGGAGCGTTCGCGGGGCTTCCGGGTGCGGGTCGATCTGATGTACGCCAAGCCGCCGATCTGGCGTCGTCTCGACCTGCCCGGCGATCTGATGCTCGACGAGCTGCATGTCGTGCTGCAGGTCGCGATGGGCTGGGAGGACGGCCACCTGCACAAGTTCGGAGTCGGGGTGGACCGGCGTACCCGCGCCTACTTCGTCGCCGGGTTCGACCTCAGCGAAGGCGACGAAGGCGTCGCCGAAGACGAGGTACGGCTCGACCAGGTGGTGTCTGCCAAGGGCGACCGGCTCTTTTATGACTACGACTTCGGCGACGGATGGGAGCACGTGCTGGTGGTCGAAGAGGTTCTCGACGACCTGCCACCGGCTCCGGTCTGCCTGAAGGGCAAGATGGCCTGCCCGCCGGAGGACTGCGGCGGCCCGGGCGGCTACGAGGAGCTCGCCGATTGGGTTCGTGGCGGCTACGACCCGCGGGCGACGCCCATGGGGCTCGGTGCCGAGGAGATGCGGGACTGGTTGCCCCAGGACTGGCATCCAGACCGGTTCTCAGTGGACGAGACCAACGACGCTCTGGCCGCTCTGGCTGCGGGTTGAGGGCGCTTCACCGCTGAGGGTGTAGGAGTTGGGGTCTGAACCCCCTGGTCGGTGGCCGTGACCTGGATGCCGCCGGGCTCCGGGCCTGCCGAGATGACGACCGGTGGCCGGCTGTGCCGGAGCGCATTGTTGACGAGGTTGTAGAGCAACCTGCTCGATCCGCTCCACATCGACGTCGGCTCCGCAACGAGGAACCTGCATACCCGTCAGTATCGTGAGACGCGGCCCGCTTGCACTGTGACTGCCGGGAGGATCTTCCCGACGTACGCGGCCATCCTCCCTCCTGGCCGCGTATGCATGCGCAGTTCGTCCCCATGCGCATTGGGGGCCTTCGTCAGGAGATGACGGAGGCCCCCTCCACCACGAATCGAGTGTTGGTCGGAGTTCGTCGTCTCATCGCGAAGCTCAGATCCGCCCACGGGGTTCTCGACGTGGTGAGTTGTATGCCCAGGGGAAGGCACGACTTCACGCGACTGAACTTGGCGACTCCCCCAGGAGGTTGCGTGCCGCCTGGGCCCCTTGAAGAATGAGCCGTGCGGCGGCCGTCGGAAGACTAGCGGGCATCAAAGAAGGGGCTCGGGATGGATTGGTCGGCGTTGCCCTATGCGCGCGCCCTCAGCCCAGGGGGCCCTGGTTCGGCGCTACCGGCCGCGGCCCGGACTGCGAGCCAACTCGTCCTTGACCCCGATCTGGCGGCGGAGCTGATCTCGGAGGCCTATCTTCCAGTCCGGGTTCGACCCCAGCATGCGGGCACAGACTTCCAGATGCAGATGGCAGTCCTCCTGGTAGGCACCATGACGGCCGGCGTGCTCACCGTCGCCGCGAGTTCTCGGATCACCGCCGAGGAGACCGAGCAGTTCCACCTCAACGTGACGCTGCGCGGACATGCCGTGTCCAGACGCCGCGGCGCCGGCCGCATCGTGACCGATGCGGGTGGCGGCGTCCTGTTCGACCCCGGGCAGGACGCTGACATCTTGTGGTCCGACGACTGTAGCCAACTGTGCCTGATGATCCCCCGAGAGACGCTGGAATCGGAGATCGCGGCGCTGCTCGGCCGGACCGTCTCGAAGCCACTGGCCTTCACCCCACACCTCAGGCTCGACTCGCTCGCGGGCCGCTTGTTGGCCCCGTTGGTTCAGGTGCTGGTCTCGGAGCTCCACGGTCCCTCGGCGGTACAGCGCTTCCCGAGTGTCGGCCGGCACCTCGAAGGTCTCGTGCTCGACGCGTTGCTCCTCGGCCAGCGGCACAACTACACCGACCTCCTGGACCGTCCGTCCTCGGCCGCAAGAACACCCATCCAGCACGCGGTCGAGCTGATCCATTCCAGGCCCGAACATCCCTGGACCACGGTCGGCCTCGCCCAGGAGGTGCATCTCAGCGTCCGCGCGCTGCAGGAAGGATTTCGCCGCCACCACGACCTGCCCCCGATGGCCTACCTCCGCGAGGTCCGGCTGTTGCGGGCTCACCGCCTGCTCTTGGGCGCCGATCCCGACGGCCTCCAGGTGCAGGACGTTGCGGCCGGTCTCGGATTCAAGCATCACGGCCGGTTCTCGACCCTCTATCGCGAGCGGTTCGGCGAGCCCCCGTCGGCCACCTTGAGTCGGTCACCCTCCTGAGCCGGAACGAATGTCGACGACGAGGACGGACCCGGGCGCGGATCCGTGATCCAGCCCACACGACGGGTATCGCTCGCTATCCCGATTGCGCGGGCGCCTAGCCATCGAGCGATGTGTCGCGAGGGCCGGGCGTGGGGCGATCTCAGGTTCCGCCGTCGGCTGCCGCAGCATCACACGGACAGACGCGCTCGGGGCGTGCCCCGACGTTGCGGAGCACAGGGCTCCCGGAGAGCTTGCTCGTGGACACACCATTCAACTCGCCCGTGCGGGCGATCGCTGCTGCCCGGCCCTTTCCTGCCGCGTCCGTGGTCCCGGCGGCGGCAGGAAGCTCCGACACGACGCAGACGAAGATCCTTGACCTGGCGGCAGGGCTCAACCATCACCTCCGCACCCCGTTGACCATCTTGGTGGCCCACAGTGAACTGCTGACCACCCACGCCGAGACCCTGCCGACCGGACAGCGCGCCACGGTGCACGCCCTCGATCAAGCCGTGCAACACCTCAACGACGCCGTCGGTCGCGTCTGCGACCTTCTCCGCGAGGTTCAGGTCCGTGCGCACCACTGAACCCACCGGTCGACCCACGGAGGTCCAGTCGGGGCTCGGGCAACCGACTGAGACGCCACCGACCCTCAGCGCCGCCGAACACCTCAGGGTCGCGCTCCTCCTGGCACTGCAAGCCTCGTCGAGGCGACGGGCGAAGCGACACCCACGACGACCGTTGAGGCGCCTGATGGGCCGCCTGTTCGGCTCGGCACGGAGGCGACCGCGGGCGGGAACCCGGTCACGCCGCTACCGGTCCATGGTGCGTTACACGGTGGCTGCGGCGCTGGTCGCCGCCCTGGTTGCACTGACCTGCTACACGGCCTGGACCCAACTCGCCGGGCGACATCTCATGCTGATCGACCGCGCCGCTTCCGCGACCTGGCCCAACCTCGGGATCCGAGACCTGCGGGCCGACCACACAGCAGACTCGGCTATCCGGCAACCGAACCCTCCTCGCGGCCCTGCGGAAGCTCGCGTCACAGACACCCCAGCACCGGTTCGTGCCACCGGTGGCCAGCCGAGGAGCCTGGACGGTACGACGGTGGCCCTGATCGTGAACCTCGCGGCGATCGGTCTCGGCGCCCTGATTCAACAAGCCATGCTGCGCCGCCTCCGCCGAGGCAACCACGCCCGCCGCGAAGGACAGCGCGAGCTGATCAGCCCCGCCGAAGTCGAGGACCAAGGCGCTGACTCCCAGGAGGTAGCGTCCGATCACGACGCCGAGCCGGACCATGAGATGGGCCAGGATCTAGACCACGACCCGGATGAACGGGGCGACGACGAGAGCACGGCTCCGATCGACCACGACGATGCTGTGCCGACGGCGCGGACCCGACGGACTCCAGTTGCGCCCACAACGGTCCCCCTTGCTGATCCGGCCGACCGGATCGACAACGCGCCCGTGACCGCGGGTGCCGTCAGAGTCGCCGCTCGCCGCGATACTGCAGCCGCGGCTGATACCAGACCCGGCACCTCCGGCTCCAGCACCTACGAGCCCGGCGACCTCGACACGCTATCCGCAGCATCGGTCGTCTATGACCGCCGAGAGCGCCTGCGCGTCCCCTACCAGGGGCGAGCCAGGCTGCAGTGGGCCGGACACGACCTGGCCTGCGAAACCATCAACCTCGACATCAACGGCGTGCGCTGCACACTTCCGGCACAAGGCGAAGCGGCTCCCGCGCCCGGGACACCAGCCCGGATCACCTTGATGCTCGACGGCGTTCTACTACCCACGGCAGCGCGGGTGACCTCGTCCGCCTCCGAGGGCAACCAGTGGCGGATCGGCCTCCGCTTCGAGCCGCTCGAAGACCACTACCGAGAGACCCTGCTGACCTTCCTTCACGAGCAGCACCGCATGAACTGAGCCGTCCGGGCCGCCAGCCAGCACCGGACCGCCCCGGCCGGCGCATTGGATCGAGCGGCGCTACCCAGCCGGACTCAGCCTTGCGGCAGCAGCATGGTCACGCACAAGCCACAGGGCTGCCTCGCCCGGATAGGGCTTCCACCTGAAGCGAGTGCCGTTGCCGGTCTGCTCGACCTTGGTCTCGATGGTCGTTCTGCGCACGAACAGGCACCGGAAGTCCAGCGTGAACGAGTCCACAGTCAGGCCCATGGCCTCACCCCAGCGGAGTCCGGTCTCCGAGAGCAACAGCGGCAGGAGCCGCCACCAGGGGTCGAGGGCCAGGAGGATCTTGTCGACCTGGTCCGGCTCCAGGATGGTGACCTCGCGCTCGGGGATCACCGGCAGCTGAGTGCTCTCGCACGGGTTGTACTGGATGAGCCGATCACGACGGGCTGACACGCCCTTGCGGGCGGCGAGGCAGGCCTGGAGAACCTTGAACCGGGCATGGATCTGCTCTTGAACGTCTTGGTCTTGAGCTTGGCGCCGTTCGGTCCGCGGTAGACACCGCGGAAGCCGGTGCCATGGGCATCCGCCCAGGCCATCAGGAACCGCCGCCTGGACGTTGATCTGCTGTTTCGAACACGGGAGCACGCTCCTGTCACGGTCAAGAGATTGCTGACCGGACGAGGGGGTCCTGCCCCCCATTTGCCCCCCAAGAGACGCTGAGAGGCGATCCCCCGTCTCCGGGAAACCGCCCCTGACCTGCGCGTCCTCGGTGGAGCTGAGGGGACTCGAACCCCTGACCCTCTGCATGCCATGCAGATGCGCTACCAGCTGCGCCACAGCCCCATTGCTTCCCCCGACCAGCGGGGGTGACAACTCGCGGAATACTAGCCAACGGTCCGGTCGATGCGAAATCGGGGGTCGGTCACACCGGCTCTGCGAACGACAGCACCCGGTTGTAGGCGACCAGGCGCATCGGGCCGTCCACCACCGGCCCGTCGAGCACCGCCCACCCGCAGTTCGCCATGCCGTGCAGCGCGGCGCGCTCGGTGACCGGCCAGCCGAGGAGCACCGGCACGGAGTCGCGGATCGCGGCCCCGTGGGAGACCGCCACGGCGAGCTCGCCCGGACCGATCGACGCGAGCAGCTCGTGCAGCGCGGCGGTCATCCGCGCCGTCACCTGGGCGGCCGTCTCGCCGCCGGGGACGACGTCGAAGTCGCCGGTGCGGAACACGGCGAACTCCTCGGGCGCGGCGGCGGCGTACTCCTCGTGGGTCAGGCCCTGGCGCTCACCGAGGAAGTACTCGCGCAGCCGGGGGTCGAAGGTCGGGTCCAGGCCGGCCTCCTTGGCGAGGTACGCCGCGGTCTGGCGGGCCCGCGCGCTGTCGGAGCACCAGAGCGCGGCAGGGCCCATCGCCGCGACCACCGGGGCGAGCGCGGCGGCCTGCCGGTGGCCGGTGTCGTCGAGCTCGGAGTCGAGCTGGCCCTGGACGCGGCGTACGGCGTTCCAGGCGGTCTGCCCGTGCCGGATCAGGAGCAGGCGGCGCGGAGCGCTCACCGGCCCTGCTCGGCCGCCGTGACGTCCGCGGGCAGCGGGATGGCGGGGCAGTCGCGCCACAGCCGCTCGAGGGCGTAGAACTGGCGCTCCTCCTCGTGCTGGACGTGCACGACGACCTCGCCGTAGTCGATGAGCACCCAACGCCCGTCACGCTCGCCCTCGCGGCGGAGCGGCTTGGCGCCGATCTCGCGCAGCTTGTCCTCGATCTCGTCCACGATGGCCTTGACCTGCCGGTCGTTGCTGGCCGAGGCGAGCAGGAAGGCGTCGGTGATCGCCAGCTGCTCGCTGACGTCGAAGGCGATGAGCTGCTGGGCGAGCTTCTCGGAGGCGGCCCGGGCGGCGGTGTGGACGAGCTCGACGGCCCGGTCGGTGGCGGTCACTGCATGTCCTCGCTGGTGTCCTTCGTGGTGTCCGGGGGGATGACGCGTGGGTAGAGGTCGTACTTGGCCAGGTACTGCACGACCCCGTCGGGCACGAGGTACCACACCGGCTCACCGCGCTGTGAGCGCCGGCGGCAGTCGGTCGAGGAGATCGCCAGGGCGGGGATCTCCACGATCGTCACCCGGTCGGTCGGGATCGTGGCGAGCGCCGCGTCGTCCATGAGGTACCCAGGTCGGGTGCATCCCACGAACCGCGCGAGCGTGAACAGCTCCTCGGCGTCGCGCCAGGTGAAGATCTCGGCCAGGGCGTCGACCCCGGTGATGAAGTAGAGCTCCGCGTCGGGCAGCTGCGCACGCAGGTCGCGCAGCGTGTCGATCGTGTACGTCGGGCCCGACCGGTCGATGTCGACGCGGGAGACGGTGAACCGGGGGTTGGCGGCGGTCGCGATCACGGTCATCAGGTAGCGATGCTCGGCCGGCGACACGTCGCGGTCGGACTTCTGCCAGGGGTCTCCGGTCGGCACGAACAGGACCTCGTCGAGGTCGAACCAGGCCTGCACCTCGGATGCGGCCACGAGGTGCCCGTGGTGGATCGGGTCGAAGGTGCCACCCATGACCCCGACCCGCCTGGCGGCGGTCATGCCGTCGGTGGTCAGCTGTGCTCGCGTCCCGCGCCGAAGGCCAGCAGGCCACCCAGCAGCGCCAGCAGCAAGACCAGCACGATGCCGCCCACCAGCCAGTGGTTGGGCACGCTCTCGTTGACGTGCTCCTCGGCGGCCAGGGCGATGGCGAACGCGTTCAGCATGGCCGACACCCTACCGGGCCCACGCCGGAGGCCGTGTCACCGGACGTGCCCGTCGCCGGTGACGACGTACTTGGTCGACGTCATCTCCGTCAGCCCCATCGGCCCCCGGGCGTGCAGCTTCTGGGTGCTGATGCCGATCTCGGCGCCGAAGCCGAACTCCCCGCCGTCGGTGAACCGGGTCGAGGCGTTGACCAGGACCGCGGCCGAGTCGACCGCAGCGGTGAACCGCCGCGCCGCCGCGAGGTCCTCGGTGACGATCGCCTCGGTGTGCTGGCTCGACCAGCGTCGGATGTGCGCGATGGCGCCGTCCAGGTCGGGTACGACGGCAGCGGAGATGTCCAGGGAGAGGTACTCCTGCCCGTAGTCCTCGTCGGTGGCCGGCAGCACCCCGTCCTCGGCCTGGAAGCGCTCGTCGCCGTGCACCGTCACGCCGGCCTCCTGCAGCGCCGCGACCACGCGCGGGACGAACGTGTCGGCCAGGTCCGCGTGCACCAGCAGCGACTCCGCGGCGTTGCACACGCTGGTCCGGTGGGTCTTGGCGTTGAGCACGATCGCGAGCGCCTTGTCGAGATCGGCCGCCCGGTCGACGTAGACGTGGCAGTTGCCGACGCCGGTCTCGATGACGGGCACCGTGGACTCCTCCACGACGGAGCGAATCAGCCCCGCCCCGCCGCGCGGGATCAGCACGTCCACGTGACCGCGGGCGCGCATCAGCGCCTTCACGCTGTCGTGGGAGTCTCCGGGGACCTGCTGCACGACGTCGGGGTCCAGGCCGGTTCCGGCGATGGCGTCGCGCAGCGCCGCCACGATCGCGGCGTTGCTGGAGCGGGCGCTGGAGCTGCCGCGCAGCAGGACGGCGTTGCCGGACTTCAGGCAGATGCCGGCGGCGTCGGCGGTGACGTTGGGCCGGGCCTCGTAGATCATCCCGACCACGCCGAAGGGCACCCGGACCTGGCGCATCTCGAGGCCGTTGGCCAGGGTGCTGCCGCGCAGCACCTCGCCCACGGGGTCGGGCAGTGCGGCGACGTCGCGCAGTCCCTGCGCCATGGCGGCCACCCGCTCCTGGGTGAGCCGGAGCCGGTCGACGATGTTCGGCGGCGTGCCGTTCGCCTCGGCGCGCGCCACGTCCTCGCCGTTGGCGGCCAGGACCTCGGGCTCGCGGGTCAGCAGCGCCTCGGCCATCGCCTGGAGGGCCGCGTCCTTCTCGGCCCGCGTGGCCAGGGCGAGGCCGTGGCTGGCGGCCCGGGCGCGCTCGGCGGCCGCCACCACCTGGTCGGCCACGCCGGTGGCCCCGGCCGCGTCGTGCTCGTCGTGCTGCGTGCTCATGGCTCCGAGGGTAGTTCGGGCCGGTCTGGACGCGTGCCCCGTCTTGCCGCTCGGCAACCAATCCGGGGCCGGCCGCGTCGTACGCTGCGTCAGCTCACCGCAGCGATCGCTGCCGTCGCGGAAGGACCCTCCCTTGATCCGCTCGACCTCGCGTTCCCTCGCGCTGCTCGCCTCGCTCGCGCTCGCCCTGCCCGCCGTGGCCCTGTCCACGCCCCCCGCCACCGCCAGCTCCAACCCGGCCGGCAGCCCCGCCGGCTCGGGTCGCGCGGCCGAGGCGGTCGCGCCGATCGCGCTGTGGGCGCCGCACGCGGTCACCGCCTCCGCCTACAGGAAGCGCACCTGGACCGACCTCGGCCTGCGCCTGACCGCGCAGGGCGCGCCGTTCGAGCTCTGGTCGCACCGCTCGTCGTACGACGAGGCGATCCGCACCGTCTGGCACACGGCCGACGGCGACGTGGCGCTGCCCGCCGGCTCGATGAGCACGTTCTCCGGGCTGGACGGGTTCCTGAGGATCGACATCACCCCGCAGCGCGGCGGCGAGCCGCTGCACGTGGTCCGCAAGGCCTGCCTGAACGGCTGGTCGGAGCGGGTCCGGCCGGACGCCCCCGCGCGCTCGGGCTACCCGGCCGGCTGCTGGTACAACCCGTTCAGCCTCGGCTCGGTGCAGGGCATCCAGGACGGCTGGGCGGCGCCGATCCTCAGCCAGGGCCGCCCGTTCCGGCTCACGCCGGGTTCGTACACCGTCACCGCGAGGATCGCCTCGAAGTACGCCGCCGTCTTCGGGCTGGGCGACGCCGACGCGACGCGCACCGTGCAGCTGACCGTGACGGCCGAGGACGTCGGCGGCGGGGCGGGCGCCCCTCCGGCCACCGGTCGGGTCGCCGTACCGGCCGCCCGCCAGCCGAGCGGACCGCAGGGCCGCGCACCCGAGGCCGGCCCGCAGCCGGACCTGCGCTCCCTGCCGGCGTGGGGCATCGGCCTGTCCGAGAACACGAACTACCTGCGCTTCTCGGCGACGGTCTGGAACGCCGGCGACAGCCCGTTGGTCGTCGACGGCTTCCGCCGGGACGGCGAGGACGAGATGGATGCGTACCAGTACTTCTTCGATGCCGCGGGCGAGCAGACCGGCTACCAGCCCGTCGGCCACCTGCACTGGGACCCCAAGCCCTCCCACCAGCACTGGCACTTCGAGGACTTCGCGCGCTACTCCCTGCTCGACGCCGACCAGCAGGAGACCGCGCGCTCGAGGAAGGAGGCGTTCTGCCTGGCCAACACCGACGCCGTCGACCTGACGGTGCCCGCCGCCGACTGGCGGCCCGAGAACACCGACCTCTCGACGTCCTGCGGCGACTACTCCTCGCTCTCGATCCGCGAGGTCCTCGCCGCCGGCTGGGGCGACACGTACGCGCAGTACCGCGCCGGGCAGTCCTTCGACATCCGCGGCCTGCCCAACGGCACCTACTACATCGCCGTGATCGCCAACCCCGAGAACAACCTGGCCGAGGCGGCCACCGACAACAACGTGGCACTGCGCCGGATCGTCCTCGGCGGCAAGCCGGGCCACCGCACCGTGCGGGTCCCCCAGGTCGGCATCATCGACGAGGAGGGGTACGGCGGCCAGGGTTGACCCCTCCCGGTCGAGTCGGAAGTCCCGGATCGACGGAGAGTCACGTCGACCCGCCCGGAGGGCTCCGGACGGGTCGACGTGGACGGCTGCGCTCACTCAGCCCTTGCGCTTGGTGACTTCCTCGGTGAGGGCCGGAAGGACGGTGTGCAGGTCGCCCACCACGCCGAAGTCGACCAGCTCGAAGATCGGCGCCTCCTCGTCCTTGTTGACCGCGACGATCGTCTTGGAGGTCTGCATGCCGGCCCGGTGCTGGATGGCGCCGGAGATGCCGGTGGCGATGTAGAGCTGCGGCGAGACGGTCTTGCCGGTCTGCCCGATCTGGAAGGTGTGCGGGATCCAGCCGGAGTCGACGGCCGCACGCGAGGCGCCGACCGCGCCGCCCAGGGCGTCGGCGAGGCCCTCGACGGACTCGAAGCTGCCGCCCGTGCCGCGACCGCCGGCGACCACGATCGCGGCCTCGGTCAGCTCGGGGCGCCCGGTCGCCTTGCGCGGCTGCGACGCCACGATCTGCGCGGCCTTCGCGGCGTCGGACACGGTCGCGGCGAACTCCTCGACCGTCCCGGCACCGGCGGCCTCCTCCGGCGCGGCGGAGTTCGGCTTGACCGTGATGATCGGGGTGCCCTTCGTGACCTTGGCCTTCAGGGTGTAGTTGCCCGCGAACACCGACTGGGTCGCGGTGCCGTCGGCCTCCACGTCGACCGCGTCCGTGATCAGACCTGACTCGATCTTGACCGCGAGGCGACCGGCGATCTCCTTGCCCTCGGAGGTGGAGGAGATCAGGACCGCCGCCGGCGAGGTCTTCTCCACCAGCTGCTGGAGGGCCTCGGCCTTGGGCGCCACCAAGTAGCCCTTGATCTGGGCGTCGTCGACGACGTAGACCTTCGCCGCGCCGTACGCCTTGACCTTCTCGGCCACCTCGGCGCCCTGGGCGCCGCTGCCGATGAAGACCGCCGAGGGCTCGCCGAGCCGCTTGGCGATGGTCAGGAGCTCGTACGTCGGCTTGCGGACGGCACCGTCGACGTGGTCGATGAGAACGAGAACTTCAGACACTTGGTCAGCTCCTCAGATGAACTTCGCTCAGATGAATTTCTTGGCGGCGAGGAACTCGGCGAGCGCCGTGGCGCCCGAGCCGTCCTCGTCCTTGACGATCTCGCCGGCGGTGCGCGGCGGTCGGGCCGTGGTCTCGGCGACCTCGGTCCACGCCACCGACAGGCCGACCTGGCCCGCGTCGACGCCCAGGTCCGCGAGCGACCAGGTCTCCAGCGGCTTCTTCTTCGCGGCCATGATGCCCTTGAACGACGGGTAGCGGGCCTCACCCGACTGGTCGGTCACCGAGAGGACCAGCGGCATCGTGGCGCCGATGACCTCGGTCGCGGTGTCTCCGTCCCGCTTGACGCGCACCTGGTCACCCTGGGTCTCGATGACCGAGGCCAGCGTGACCTGGGGCAGATTGAGGCGCTCGGCGAGCATCGCCGGCACCACGCTCATGTCGGCGTCGGTCGAGGACATGCCGCACACGACCAGGTCGACCTTCGCGTCGGCGCCGGCCTTCTCCACAGCCTTGGCCAGCACCAGCGAGGTGGCGGGCGCGTCCGAGCCGGCGATGGCGTCGTCGACGACGTGGATGCCCTGGTCGGCACCCATCTGCAGCGCCTTGCGCACCGCGTCGACGGCCTTCTCGGGGCCCACGGTCAGCGCGGTCACCGTGGTGCCCTCGCCTCCGGCCTTCTCCTTGAGCTGCAGGGCCTGCTCGACGGCGTACTCGTCGAGCTCGGACAGCAGCCCGTCGACGCCGACGCGGTCCACGGTGTTGTCCGACTCGAACTGCCGATCGGCAGTGGCGTCGGGCACGTACTTCACACAGACGACAATGTTCATGGTGTGTGGCCGGTTCGGCCCCTCCTGTGCACTCGGTTGGTCGTGAGGCTACCGCCGCGTCCCGGCGGTCGAAACTCGTGGTGGGGTTGGCTTTGTCACAGCGGCACTGTCAATGTCGGGGCATTGTCGGCGCGGGGCCGGCGCGAGGTCAGGGCCGGACGACGCGCTCCAGCAGCCGCCCGACGACGAGGTACGCGATCGCCCCGAGCCCCCAGTTGGCCAGCGCGTTCTTGGTCTCCGCGTCGCCGCCCTCGAACTTGAAGATGCCGTTGCCGCGGGAGAACACCTCGAGGTCCACGGCGTCGGCGACGTCGAGCACGAGCTTGACCAGCGCGTTGTCGCGGTTGGCGTCGAGCGCGATGCACAGCGCCCCTACGGCGAGGACCAGCGCGCACAGCACGGCGAGCAGCCACACCACCTGCGCCGCGCGGGCGCGCGCCCGGGAGCCCCGCCGCGCCGTCAGCGTCTTGCGACCCGCCACGTACCGCTCACCTGCCCTCGAACTGCGCCTTGCCCGGTCCGTTCTCGACGAAGGATCGCATACCGATCGAGCGGTCCTCGGTCGCGAACAGCGCCGCGAACTGCTGCCGCTCGATCTCCAGGCCCGTCTCCAGGTCGACCTCGATGCCGCGGTCGATGCTCTCCTTCGCGGCCCGCAGTGCGTACGACGCCGCCCCGGCGAACCGGCCCGCCCACGCGAGCGCCTCGTCGTAGACCGACGCGGCCGGGAAGACCCGGTCGACCAGGCCGATCGCCAGCGCCTCGTCGGCCTTGACGAACCGGCCGGTGAAGACGATGTCCTTCGCCTTGCTCGGGCCGACCAGTCGGGTCAGCCGCTGGGTGCCGCCGGCCCCCGGGATGATGCCGAGCAGCACCTCGGGCTGGCCGAGGACCGCGTCCTCGGCGGCGAACCGGACATCCGCGCACAGCGCCAGCTCGCAGCCGCCGCCGAGCGCGTAGCCGGTGATCGCGGCGACCACGGGCTTCGGGATCCGGGCCACCGCGCCGAGCGCGGACTGGAGTGGGCCGGAGCGCTTGACCATGTCGGTGTACGACATGTCGGCCATCTCCTTGATATCGGCGCCCGCGGCGAAGACCCGCTCGCCGCCGTACACCACCACGGCCTTCACGTCGTCGCGCTCGGTGGCCTCGACGGCCGCCGCGCGGATCTCCTCCTGCACCTGCACGTTCAGGGCGTTCATCTTCGGCCGGTCCAGCCGGATCGTGCCGACGCCGTCGGCCACCTCCAGTCGTACGAACTCACCCATGCCGTGACCCGCCTCTCTGTCCTGGTTGCCGAATCGGTCGCCGATCTCGATGGTCGCTCCCCGGCATTGTGCCGTCATCGGGAACAATGGGGTGGGTGACCCCCGGACTCTGGCGCGACCGCGGCGAGCGCGCACCGGTGTGGCCGGGACGCAGCTGGCCGCTGGGATCGACCTGGTCGGCGGAGGCCACGAACTTCGCGGTGCACGCCCCCCGAGCCACCGCCGCCTGGGTCTGCCTTTTCGACGAGGAGGGCCGCGAGCGCCGGCACCCACTCACCGAGCAGGAGCTCGGCATCTGGCACGGCGCGATCCCCGGCGTCGCCCCGGGAACCCGCTACGGCTACCGGGTCGACGGGCCCTGGGACCCCGCGCAGGGGCTGCGGTTCAACGCGGACAAGCTGCTGCTCGACCCGTTCGCCCGGGCGGTCTCCGGCGACCTGACCCTCGACCCGGCGATCTTCGGGTACGTCGAGGGCGCGCCCGACCGGCGCAGCGACACCGACTCGGCGCCGTACGTGCCGAGGAGCGTCGTCCTCGGCGACGACGACTTCGACTGGGACGACGACGCGCCGCCGCGGCACCCGTGGCAGGACTCCGCGATCTACGAGATGCACGTCAAGGGCATGACCGCCCTGCACGACCGGGTGCCCGAGGAGCTGCGCGGCACCTACGCCGGCCTGGCGACGCCCGCGGTCGTCGACTACCTCAAGGACCTCGGCATCACCGCCGTCGAGCTGCTGCCGATCCACCAGTTCGTCTCGGAGACCTCGCTCCTGGAGCGCGGGCTGGTCAACTACTGGGGCTACAACACCATCGGGTTCTTCGCCCCGCACAACGCCTACTCGTCCTCGGGCGACCGCGGCCAGCAGGTCACCGAGTTCAAGGCCATGGTCAAGGCGTTCCACGCGGCCGGGCTCGAGGTGATCCTCGACGTCGTCTACAACCACACCGCCGAGGCCGGGACGACGGGTCCGACGCTGTCCTTTCGCGGCCTCGACGACCGCGGGTTCTACTACCGCACCGGCGGCGACGGGCACGCCGAGCCGTTCGAGGACACCTACTGGGACGTCACCGGCTGTGGCAACACCGTCGACGCGTCCAACCCGTTCGCGCTGCGGCTGATCCTCGACTCGCTGCGCTACTGGGTGACCGAGATGCACGTGGACGGCTTCCGCTTCGACCTGATGTCGGCGTTGACCCGGGTGCACCGGCAGATCGACATGCGCAGCCACCTGCTCACCGCGATCGGCCAGGACCCGGTCCTGCGGCACGTGAAGCTGATCGCCGAGCCGTGGGACGCCTCGATGGACGGCTACCGGGTCGGTGAGTTCCCGCCGCCGTGGGTGGAGTGGAACGACCAGTACCGCGACGAGATCCGGGACTTCTGGCGCAACCACACCTCGGGCATCCGCGGGGTCGCCACCCGGCTGGCCGGGTCTTCGGACCTGTACCTCGACGACGGGCGCTCGCCGTACGCCTCGGTCAACTTCGTCACCGCCCACGACGGCTTCACGATGCGCGACCTCGTGACCTACGAGCGCAAGCGCAACGAGGCCAACGGCGAGGACAACCGCGACGGCACGGACAACAACCGCTCGTGGAACCACGGCGTCGAGGGCGAGAGCCACGACCCGGCGCTCGTGGCCATCCGTCGTCGCCAGGTCGCGAACATGATGGCGACCCTGTGCCTGTCCAACGGGGTGCCGATGATCACCGCCGGCGATGAGCGCGGCCGCACCCAGGGCGGCAACAACAACGCCTACGCCCAGGACAACGAGACGTCCTGGATCGACTGGCGTCCCGACGACGCGTGGCTCGACGTCTACGAAGTCACCAAGACGGCGCTCCGGCTACGCCGCGAGCACCCGGCGCTGCGGCAGCGGCACTGGTTCGAGGGCCGACCGACGCTGATCGGCGGCCCCAAGGACCTGGCCTGGCTGCACCCCTCCGGTCGGGAGATGAGCGGCGACGACTGGCACGACCCGACCCTGCGCGCGGTCGGCATGTTCGTCTCCGGCGCGCCGCTGCGCGCACCGGGGCCACGCGGCGAGCAGCAGGCCGACAAGTCGTTCGTGCTGTGGTTCAACTCCGACTGGCTGCCGCAGCGGGTCACGCTGCCGGAGAACGACTGGGTACGTGCCGGCGAGGTGGTGCTCTCGACCGACTTCAGGCTCCCTGTCGGCACCCCGGTCAAGGCCGGCGACCAGGTCCACATCGGGCGGCGCACGGTCGTCGTCTTCCGCGAGACCTGACCGCGTCTGGCGTGTCGGGGCTTCGCCCCGCCACGCCGGGTCGCGGACTCGGTCCTGGGCGGCCCATCCGACGGTGTGGTTGCGGTCGGCGCGTGGCCGCGGCATCCCGCACCTGCCGACACTTCCGGGACCTCGACAAGCTCGACCACCGGCGCCTAAGGGCCCTACAGCGCCAGGGCCACCAGGCCGAGCTCCGCGGGTGAGGTGAGGACGTCGTTGCGGGGCACGATCCGCACGGTGTAGCCGAACGACCCGGAGTGGTCCAGGACGACGTCGCCGTCGAACCGGTGCCGGCCGCCCTCGTAGGACTCGGCCACGTGCAGCCGGTCCACGAGCGTCTCGACCAGCTCGTCCTCGCCGTTGGTCTTGCCGTGCAGCAGCTGCACCTCGACGTCGTCGGGAGCCAGCGAGCCGAGGGCGACGAAGGCCCGCACGCTCATCTGGTCGCCGACCTCGGGGGCGTCGCCGACGCCGCTGCTCTCGACGTGGTCCACCCGCACCGCCGACCAGCCGGTCTTGACCTTCTTCTTCCAGGCGGCCAGCTCGGCGGCGCCGTGGAAGTCGGAGTTCAGCCGGTGCGCGGTCACGCACGCCGGGGTGTAGAGCTGGCGCACGTAGTCGCGGACCATCCGGGTGGCGAGCACCTTCGGGCCCAGCGACTTCAGCGTGTGCCGGGTCATCTCCAGCCAGCGGTT
Organism: Nocardioides sp. JS614; assembly: GCF_000015265.1. Taxonomy (NCBI): domain Bacteria; kingdom Bacillati; phylum Actinomycetota; class Actinomycetes; order Propionibacteriales; family Nocardioidaceae; genus Nocardioides; species Nocardioides sp. JS614. The sequence goes on along the minus strand of NC_008699.1, from coordinate 1,931,765 downwards.
CGGGACGCCCTCGCCGTCGAGGTCGTAGAAGCGGGGCGCCACGTCGTTCTCGATCAGGTCGTAGAGCGCGGCGGCCTCGAGGTCGTCGCGGTGGTCGGGGTCCTCGACGCCGTCGGCGGTCGGGATCGCCCAGCCGTTGTCACCGTCGTACCACTCGTCCCACCAGCCATCGAGCACCGAGAGGTTCAGGCCGCCGTTGAGCGCGGCCTTCATGCCGGAGGTGCCGCAGGCCTCGTAGGGGCGCAGCGGGTTGTTGAGCCAGACGTCACAACCGGGGTACAGCGGCTTGGCCATCGCGATGTCGTAGTTCGGCAGGAACACGATGCGGTGCCGGATCTCCGGGTCGTCGGACAGCTTGACGATGTCCTGGATCAGCTTCTTGCCCCCGTCATCGGCCGGGTGCGCCTTGCCGGCGATCACGAGCTGGATCGGGCGCTCGGGGTGCAGCAGCAGCGACTTGAGCCGCTCGGGGTCGCGCATCATCAGCGTGAGCCGCTTGTACGACGCTGCGCGCCGCGCGAAGCCGATCGTCAGCACGTCGGGGTCCAGGGCGTTGTCGATCCAGCTCAGCTCCGCCTTGGCCGCGCCGCGCTTCTCCCAGGACCGGCGCAGCCGCCGGCGGGCGTCGACCACCAGCCGCTCGCGCAGCACCCGCTTGACGGCCCAGATCTCGGTGCCCGGCACCTTGTCCGCGGCAGCCCAGAAGCCGCTCGTGTCGTCGGACTCCGGGTCAGCGCCCTGGGCGATCGCCAGCTCGATCACCTCACGCGCGACCCAGGTCGGGGCGTGCACGCCGTTGGTGATCGACCCGATCGGCACCTCGGCCTCGTCGAAGGCGGGCCACAGGCCGTTGAACATCCCCCGGCTGACGTGGCCGTGGAGCTGGGAGACGCCGTTCGCGCGCTGCGCGAGGCGGAACCCCATCACCGCCATGTTGAAGACCGCCGGGTCGCCGCCCTCGTAGTCCTCGGTGCCCAGCGCGAGCACCCGCTCGACCGGTACGCCGGGCGTCGGGCCGGCCTCGCTGAAGTACTGCTCGATCAGGGTGAGCGGGAACCGGTCGATGCCCGCGGGCACCGGCGTGTGGGTGGTGAACACGGTCGAGGCCCGGCTGACCTCGAGCGCGGTGTCGAAGTCGAGCTTGGGGCCGCCCTCGGCCACGGTGAGCTCCCGGATCCGCTCCAGCCCGAGGAAGCCGGCGTGGCCCTCGTTGGTGTGGAACACCTCGGGGGCGGGGTGGCCGGAGAGCCGCGAGTAGGTGCGCAGCGCGCGCACGCCGCCGACGCCGAGCAGCAGCTCCTGGCGCAGCCGGTGCTCGCTGTTGCCGCCGTACAGGCGGTCGGTCACGTCGCGGTAGTGGTCGGGGTTGCCCTCGACGTCGGTGTCCAGCATCAGCAGGGGCACCCGGCCGACGCTGGCGACCCAGATCCGGGCCAGCAGCTCCGGGCCATCGGGCAGCGCGACACTGATCATCGCCCGGGCGCCGTTCTCCTCGCGCAGCAGCGAGATGGGCAGGCCGTCGGGGTCGAGGACCGGGTAGGTCTCCTGCTGCCAGCCCTCGCGGGAGAGGGCCTGCTTGAAGTAGCCGTGCCGGTAGAGCAGGCCGACGCCGACGATCGGGACGCCGAGGTCGCTGGCGGCCTTGAGGTGGTCCCCGGCGAGGATGCCGAGACCGCCGGAGTACTGCGGCAGCACGGCGGTGATCCCGAACTCCGGGGAGAAGTAGCCGATCGCCCGCGGCCCCTCCTCGCCGGCAGCGAGCCGGCGCTGGTACCAGCGGTCGCCGGTCAGGTACTGGTCGAGGTGGCCGACGGCCACACCGAGCCGGGCGAGGAAGCCCTCGTCGGCGGCCAGCTCCTCGAGCCGACGCCGACCGACGGCGCCCAGGAGCTTGACCGGGTCACGTCCCGTCGACTCCCACAGCACGGGGTCGATGGACTCGAAGACGTCCTGCGACTCGGGGTCCCAGGACCACCGCAGGTTGCCGGCGAGACGGCCCAGTCCGGCGAGGGCCGGGGGCAGGACGGGACGGACGGTGAATCGACGGATCGCACGCACCCGGCGACGGTACATCGTGGATGTTGGAACGATCAAAGAATCGCGCGAACCCACGGTGCGGCACGCGTCACCCACCACCGACCCGCCGGTCCACATAACGAACCCTGCCGTCCGACGTTGACCGGATCATGACCCGCTCCCCCCTGCATCGTGGCGGCTATCGGACCGCCGCGCTGGCCTTGCTGACCGCCACCCTGGTCCCGGGCCTCGCCCAGCTCCCCGCCTTCGCCACGAGCCCCACCGCGGCTCTCGCCAGCCCGAAGACCGACGGTCGCGACGGGGTCGTGCACCCCCTCGGCGGCCTCGGCGACCCGGTCGCCGGCCTCACCGACCTCGACGCCCGTGGCACCGCGCTCCCCTCCGCAGCCCAGCGCAGCGCCGCTGCCCAGCTCGGCGCCGTCGACCTGCGCTGGAACCAGTTCGGTACGCCGTCCTCGATCCTGCCGGCCGACGGCGTGCTCGCCCGGGCGTCGTCGAACGACCCGGTCGCCGCCGCGCGCTCGTGGCTGGCCGACAACGCGGCGGTCTTCGGACTGACCCGCGACGCGGTCGCCGGAATGGAGCTGGTCAACGACCAGCGGCTCGTCCAGAGCGACGCGCATGCCGTGCTCTTCCGCCAGCGGTTCGGCGAGCTGACGCCGGCCCTGGCGAGCATGGTCACCGTCGGCGTCGCCAACGGCGAGATCGCCTACGCCTCCTCGTCCCTCACGAAGACCACCGGCACCCCGCCGGCCGCGACCCTGAGCCCGGTCCAGGCGTGGGTGAAGGCGGCCGCGAACGTCGGCCGCACGCTCGACGCCGGCGCACTCGACAAGATCACCTCGCAGGTCGCCGACGGCTGGACCCGCCTGTCCGTCCCGGGCTACCCGCAGCAGCAGCTGGTCCGGCTGCGTGCGCTCGCGCTCGCCGACGGCTCGGTCCGGCCCGTGTTCGAGACCAACGTGCTCGACGCCCAGTTGGGTTCGGCGTTCGCGTACACGCTGATGGTCGACGGCGTGAGCGGCGACATCCTGCACCGGCAGAACCAGGCCGAGAACAGCAGCGACGCCTTCCAGTTCCAGGGCGAGGTCACCGCCACGGACTGCGGCCCGAAGCACGAGTTCGAGCTCACCGACGGCAACACCAAGCAGATCGCGGCGATGGCGGCGGCGGCCAACACCCTCAACGACATCGAGGTCAAGATCTTCGACCCGAACGACCAGCTCCTGGTCACCGGCGACCTGGGCACCAGCCCCGAGACCGCGACGTACTCCGCCGACTCGATCCCGGCAGGCATCTACAAGCTCCAGGTCTGCCCCTTCGACAACCCGACCGTCCCGTTCCTCCCGCCGGGCAACTACGTCGCGAGCGTGACCACGAGCGACACCGCCGGCCCGGCCACGGGTGACATCGGGTTCCCGTCGAAGTGGCGCTACTTCACGGCCAACCCCAGCCTGGACTACTCCGCGAAGACCGTCCCGTCGAACTCCGTGATCGGCTGCTGGATCGCCGGCGAGGGCTGCACCTCGCCGACCGGCCCGTTCCGCAACGTCGCGGCGCCGGGACCGTGGGACGCCACCGCCAACGGCGTCGGCACGATGACCACGGTCGGCAACAACGCCAACACCCACGAGGCCTGGGTCAGCCCGCTGACACCGGGCGGCACGGCGCAGGCGCCGATCTCGCCGACCCGCGAGTACACGGCTGCGTTCACCGACGCGTGGAACAACTCCGGCTGCGACCCGGCCCAGCTGACGCCCGGCGGCAACGACATCGACGCCACCGTGACGAACCTGTTCGTGGCGCACAACCGGATGCACGACTACTCGTACTACCTGGGCTTCACCGAGGACAACTACAACATGCAGGCCGACAACCTCGGCCGCGGCGGCGTCGCCGGCGACCAGGAGATCGGCAACGCCCAGGCCGGCGCGCTCACCGGCGGGCAGCCGTCGTACCTCGGCCGCGACAACGCCAACCAGATCACCCTGCAGGACGGCGTGCCCGGCATCACCAACCAGTACCTCTTCCAGCCGATCGCGGGCGCGTTCTACTCCCCGTGCGTCGACGGCGGCCTGGACATGGGGATCGTCGGCCACGAGTACACCCACGCGATCAGCAACCGGATGGTCGGCGGCCCCGACGAGGGCCTCACCTCCGAGCAGGGCGGCGCGATGGGCGAGTCGTGGAGCGACCTGATCGCCGGTGAGTACATGTTCAGCCACGGCTACGCCAACGGCGGCAACCCCTGGGCCGTCGGCGTCTACGCCACCGGCAACAAGTCGGTCGCGATCCGTGACTACGCGATCAACAGGAACCCGCTCAACTACTCCGACTACGGCTTCGACAGCACCGGCAACGAGGTGCACGCCGACGGCGAGATCTGGAACGGCACCCAGTGGGAGGTCCGCCAGGCGCTGGTCAAGAAGTGGAACAAGCAGTTCCCCTACTCCGACAAGGCCCTCCAGCTGCGGTGCGCCCAGGCCACGCCGACCGCCAGCCCGCTGCCGGCCGGTCAGTGCCCGGGCAACCGGCGGTGGGTCCAGCTGGTCTTCGACTCGTTCCTGCTCCAGCAGGGCGCCACGTCGATGCTCGACGCCCGCGACGCGATGCTCGCCGCCGACCGGATGCGCTTCGGTGGCGAGGACCTGGACGTGATGTGGAAGGCCTTCGCCCGCCGCGGTATGGGCCAGGGTGCGTCGATCCCCAATGCCGACTCCGGCGACACCACGCCCAGCTTCGCCTCGCCACGCGAGCAGAACGGGACGGTCAGCTTCCGCAGCAACCGCTCCGGCCGGTTCTTCGTCGGCCACTACGAGGCCCGGGCGACGCCGATCGCCGACACCTCGGACCAGGGCAAGGTCAAGACCACCGCCCGGCTGGTCCCCGGTCGCTACGAGATGCTCTACGTCTCCCAGGCCGGTGGCTTCAAGCGGTTCCACCTCACCGTGGAGCCCGGAGCCCAGACGGTCCACGTGAACGCGCCGACGAACCTCGCGGCGAGGAAGAACGGCGCCAAGGTGCTCGACGCCACGGCCGGCTCGCTGAACGCGGTGTCCCTGCTCGACGGCACCGAGAAGACCGCGTGGGGCGGCGTCACCGCCACCAACGTCGACGAGTCGCACCCGTTCGTCGTGGTCGACCTCGCGGGCGGCGTGCACACCGTGCGGCGGGTGCAGGTCAGCGCGATGCTCAACCCGGCCCCGCCGGACCCGAACGAGATCCCGCTCGCCCAGGACCCCGACCCCGACTCGGGCTCCCGGTTCACCGCGCTGCGCCGGTTCGCGCTCGAGGCCTGCGTGAGCGACTGCGGCGAGGCGAAGGCGACCTGGAAGCGGTTCTACGTCTCCCCCGGCAACGCCTTCCCGGCGGTGCGGCCGCGCCCGGTCGCCCCGAACCTGACGCTGCGCGCCTTCGAGGTCCCCGCGACCCGGGCCGCCGCGATCCGGTTCGTGGTGCTCGAGAACCAGTGCACCGGCTACGCCGGGTACGCCGGCGAGCAGGACAACGACCCGATCAACGACACCGACTGCAAGACCGCCGCCGATCGCGGCACGATCGTGCACGCGGCCGAGCTCCAGGTGTTCTGAGGTCGACTCGGCGCATCTTGCCCGCTCCGTCCACAGCCGGACACGGCCAGCTGGGGACAACCCGGGCAAGATGCGCCGACTCGCGCTCTCCTGGCGGGCAGGATGCGCCGACGACTCGGCGTTTCCGGCTGGCCCGCCGGGGTACGGCGTCCAGGACGGCAGTTGCCCCTGCCGGACCTGCCCGGACCCTCGCTAGGTTGGAGATCATGGTCGGACGCATCCCCGTCATGAACGTCACGCCACTGGTCGACCTCGGCCGGCAACCAGCGAAGGCCACGGTCGGAGAGCCCTTCCCGGTGACCGCGACGATCTTCCGCGAGGGCCACGACAAGCTGGGCGCCGAGGTGGTGCTCACCGGTCCCGACGGCCGCCGCCGGGCGCCGGTCCGGATGACCAAGCACGCGACGGTCCCGGACCACTACGAGGCCTGGGTGACCCCCGACACGGGCGGCGCCTGGAGCTTCGAGGTGATGGCCTGGTCCGACCCGCTCGCGACCTGGCAGCACAACGCCGCGCTCAAGGTCCCGGCCGGCGTCGACGTCGACCTGATGTTCACCGAGGCCCGGATCCTGCTCGAGAAGGTGATCGCCTCGCTCGACCCCCGCGACCCGCCCGCGGCCGACGCCGCCCAGGTCCTCCAGGGTGCCCTGGACACGGCCACCGACACCAAGCGGCCACCGGCCGCCCGGCTGGCCGTGCTCGAGGCCCCCGACGTCACCGGCGTGCTCGCCACCCACCCGATCCGCGAGCTGGTCACGGTCGAGGGCCCCTACCCGGCGTACGCCGACCGGCCGAAGGCGCTCACCAGCAGCTGGTACGAGTTCTTCCCGCGCTCGGAGGGCGCCACCAAGGACCTGAAGACCGGCAAGGTCACCAGCGGCACATTCGCGACCGCCGCCAAGCGCCTGGACGCCGTGGCGGCGATGGGGTTCGACGTCATCTACCTGCCGCCGATCCACCCGATCGGCGAGGTCAACCGCAAGGGCCCGAACAACACCGTCGACCCCGGTCCCGACGCAGCACCGAAGGACTGGGCGGGGTCGCCGTGGGCGATCGGCTCCAAGGACGGCGGCCACGACGCGATCCACCCCGACCTCGGCACCTTCGACGACTTCGACGTGTTCGTCGCGAAGGCCCGGTCCCTCGACCTCGAGGTCGCGCTCGACCTCGCACTCCAGGCGGCGCCCGACCACCCGTGGGTGACCACCCACCCGGAGTGGTTCACGACCCGCGCCGACGGCACCATCGCGTACGCCGAGAACCCGCCGAAGAAGTACCAGGACATCTACCCGATCAACTTCGACAACGACCCGACCGGCATCTGCCAGGAGGTGCTGCGGATCGTCCGGCTGTGGATGTCGCACGGCGTGCGCATCTTCCGGGTCGACAACCCGCACACCAAGCCGGTGGCGTTCTGGGAGTGGCTGCTCAAGGAGATCCGGCGCACCGACCCCGACGTGATCTTCCTGGCCGAGGCGTTCACCCGGCCGGCGATGATGCGCGGCCTCGGCGCGATCGGCTTCCACCAGTCCTACACGTACTTCACCTGGCGCAACGCGAAGTGGGAGCTCGAGGAGTACCTCCGCGAGCTGTCCCGCGAGACCGACCACCTGATGCGGCCGAACTTCTTCGTGAACACGCCGGACATCCTGCACGCCTACCTGCAGTACGGCGGGCCCGCGGCGTTCAAGATCCGCGCCGCGATTGCCGCGACCGGGTCGCCCAGCTGGGGCGTCTACGCCGGCTACGAGCTGTACGAGCACGTCGCGGTCCGCCCCGGCAGCGAGGAGTACCTCGACTCGGAGAAGTACCAGATCCGGATCCGCGACTGGGACGCCGCCGAGCGCGAGCACCGCACGCTCGCGCCGTACCTGACGCGCCTCAACGAGATCCGCCGCCGGCACCCGGCGCTCCAGCTGCTGCGCAACGTGTCGATCCACTGGAGCGACGACGAGAACATCCTGGTGTTCAGCAAGCGGCGGGCGCTCCCCGACGGCCCCGACGATGTCGTGATCGTGGTCGTCAACGTCGACCCGCACGCAGCTCGCGAGACCACGGTCCACCTCGACCTGGGCGCACTCGGGCTGTCGCCGACCGACTCGTTCCTGGTGCACGACGAGATCACCGGCGCCGACTGGAGCTGGGGCGAGCACAACTACGTGCGGCTCGACCCGTACCACGAGCCGGCGCACATCTTGAGCGTGAGGAGGCCCCGGTGACCCAGGGGCTCACGCCGGACCCTCCTGAGAACAACCCCGACTGGTTCAAGAGCGCGGTCTTCTACGAGGTCCTCGTCCGGTCCTTCCGCGACTCCAACGCCGACGGCACCGGCGACTTCCGCGGGCTGGTCGAGCAGCTGGACTACCTCCAGTGGCTCGGCGTGGACTGCCTGTGGATCCCGCCGTTCTTCCCGAGCCCGCTGCGCGACGGCGGCTACGACGTGGCGGACTACACCGGGGTGCTCCCGGAGATCGGCACGATCGAGGACTTCCGCTACTTCCTCGACGAGGCGCACCAGCGCGGCCTGAAGGTCATCATCGACTTCGTCATGAACCACACGAGCGACCAGCACCCGTGGTTCCAGGCCTCCCGGTCCGACCCGCAGGGGCCGTACGGCGACTTCTACGTCTGGTCCGACACCGACGAGCTCTACGAGGAGGCGCGGATCATCTTCGTCGACACCGAGCCGTCGAACTGGACGTGGGACCCGGTCCGCCAGCAGTACTTCTGGCACCGCTTCTTCTCCCACCAGCCCGACCTCAACTTCGACAACCCCGCCGTCCACGACGCGATGCTCGACGCGATCCGGTTCTGGCTCAACATGGGTCTGGACGGCTTCCGCCTCGACGCGGTGCCCTACCTCTACGAGCGGCCGGGCACCAACGGCGAGAACCTCCCTGAGACCCACGAGATGCTCAAGAAGGTCCGCAAGGTCGTCGACGACGAGTACCCGGGCCGGATCCTCCTCTGCGAGGCCAACCAGTGGCCGCAGGACGTCGTGGAGTACTTCGGCGACTTCGCGGTGGGCGGTGACGAGTGCCACATGGCCTTCCACTTCCCGGTGATGCCGCGCATCTTCATGGCGGTGCGCCGGGAGTCCCGGTTCCCGATCTCGGAGATCCTCGAGCAGACCCCCGCGATCCCCGAGAACTGCCAGTGGGGCATCTTCCTGCGCAACCACGACGAGCTCACCCTCGAGATGGTCACCGACGAGGACCGCGACTACATGTGGGGCGAGTACGCCAAGGATCCCCGGATGAAGGCGAACATCGGCATCCGCCGGCGGCTGGCGCCCCTCCTCGACAACGACACCAACCAGATGGAGCTCTTCAACGCGCTGCTGTTCTCGCTGCCGGGCTCCCCGGTCCTCTACTACGGCGACGAGATCGGCATGGGCGACAACATCTGGCTCGGCGACCGGGACGGGGTGCGCACCCCGATGCAGTGGACCTCGGACCGCAACGCCGGATTCTCCTCGGCCAACCCCGGCAAGCTGGACCTGCCGCTCATCCAGGACCCGGTCTTCGGGTACCAGTCGGTCAATGTGGAGGCCCAGCTCGAGAACACCTCGTCCCTGCTGCACTGGATGCGCCGGATGATCCACGCCCGCCGCAACCACCCCGCGTTCGGGCTCGGGACCTTCCACGACCTGGGTGGCTCGAACTCGACCGTGCTGTCCTACGTGCGGGAGTACACCACCGAGGACGGCTCCGAGGACATCATCCTGTGCGTCAACAACCTCTCCCGGTTCCCCCAGCCGGTCGAGCTGGACCTGCGCCGGTTCGAGGGCCGGCGGCCCGTCGAGCTGATCGGTGGAGTCCCGTTCCCGGAGATCGGCGAGCTGCCCTACCTCCTCACCCTGGCGGGGTACGGCTTCTACTGGTTCCGCCTGACCGCTCCCGAGACCAGCGAGGAGGGGCTGCTGCTGTGACCCCGGACGGACGAGTGACCCACATCGAGCCGGACGTGTTCGTGCGTTACCTCGAGCGCACCCGGTGGTTCGGCGGCAAGGGCCGCCCCTTCGAGGTCGCCTCCGTGCGCCGGATCGGCGAGGTGCCCCGCGACGAGGAGGACGGCGGCCCCCGTGTCGTCATCGAGCTGATCGAGGTCGCCTACAGCGACGGCCCGGGCGGCACCGAGGTCTACCAGGTCCCGATGTCGTTCTACACCGAGCCGGAGAGCCGGCTCGACCACGCGTTCATCGGCTGGTGGGACGAGCCCGGCTACGGCTGGGTGCACGCGTACGACGCCCTCCACGACCGCGACGCGATGGACGGCTGGCTGCGTGCCTTCGACCGGGCGGCCCGCGAGCCGGGCGGCAACCTCAGCGACGACGACAGCGGGCTGCGGTTCCACCGCCTGCCCGGGCACGACCTCGACCTCGACGCGCACTCGACGCTGTTCTCCGGTGAGCAGTCGAACTCCTCGGTGGCGTTCGGCGAGGACTGCCTGATGAAGGTGTTCCGCAAGATCACCCCCGGGGTGAACCCGGACATCAGCGTCCACGAGGTGCTCACCAACGCCGGTTCCGACCACATCGCGGCGCTGTACGGCTGGCTGGACTGGGTCGACTGGGAGGCCGACCCCGAGGCCGAGGAGCGCGCCGGCACGACGATGCAGCTGGCCATGCTCCAGCAGTTCCTGCGGACCGCGAGCGACGGCTGGGACCTGGCGCTGACGAGCGCCCGCGACCTGTTCGCCGAGGCCGACCTGCATGCCCACGAGGCCGGCGGAGACTTCGCCGCCGAGGCGGCCCGGCTGGGGACCGCGCTGCGCGAGGTCCACGAGGACCTCGCCGAGCACTTCCCGGTCGAGCGCCGCGGCCCCGAGGCGCTCACCGAGCTGGCCGACGCGATGTCGGCGCGGCTCGACGCCGCGCTCGAGGTGGTGCCCGAGCTCGCCGCGCACACCGAGACGCTACGGGCGACGTACGACCGCGTCCGTGGACTCGGCGGACTGGAGGTCCAGCAGATCCACGGGGACCTGCACCTGGGCCAGACGCTGCGCACCAGCCTGGGCTGGAAGATCGTCGACTTCGAGGGCGAGCCGGCCAAGCCGCTCGCCGAGCGGCTGCGACCGGACTCGGTGTGGCGCGACGTCGCGGGCATGCTGCGCTCCTTCGACTATGTGCCCCGGGTGGTCGAGCGCCAGTTCGCCGAGGACCAGCCCGAGGGCGCCAGCCAGCGCGCCTACCGCGCGGAGGAGTGGGCGCACCGCAACCGCAACCACTTCCTGACCGCGTACGCCGGCGGCGAGCTCACCGAGGAGCAGCAGGCGCTGCTCGACGCCTATGTCGTGGACAAGGCGGTGTACGAGACCGTGTACGAGACACGAAACCGTCCGACCTGGGTGGCCATCCCGCTCGAGGCCGTGGCGAGGATCGGAGCGGCATGAGCGACAAGTCCACCCCCCGGACCACCTCCGAGCCGGCCCCGGCGAGCGGCCCCGCGCTGCATCCGGTGTCGACCGCCGAGCTGCACCAGGTCGCGCACGGCGAGCACGGCAACCCGCACGGCGTGCTCGGCCCCCATCCGCACGACGGCGGCGTCACCGTGCGGGTGCTCCGGCCCCTGGCCTCCCGTGTCGTCGTGCGGTGGAGCGACGGGTCCGGCACCTCCGGCGAGGCCGAGCTGGCCCACGAGCACGAGGGCATCTGGGCGGGCGTGATCGCGCTGCCCGACGTGCCCGACTACCGGGTGGCGGTCAGCTACGGCCCCGACGAGCACGTGGTCGACGACCCCTATCGCTTCTTGCCGACTCTCGGCGAGATGGATCTGCACCTGATCAACGAGGGCCGCCACGAGCTGCTCTGGACCGTGCTCGGCGCCCGGGTGCACCGCTATCCGGGCGCGCTCGGGCCGGTGACCGGCACGTCGTTCGCGGTGTGGGCGCCCTCGGCGCGGGCGATCCGGATCAAGGCCGACTTCAACAGCTGGGACGGGCGCGAGCACCCGATGCGCCAGCTCGGGACCTCCGGTGTGTGGGAGCTGTTCGTGCCGGACGTCGGCGCCGGGACGTCGTACAAGTACACGATCCTGGGCCCGGACGGGCAGTGGCGCGAGAAGGCCGACCCGATGGCCCGCTGGGCCGAGAAGCCCGCCGACACGGCCTCGCGGGTCTTCGAGTCCGGCTACACCTGGAACGACGACGTCTGGCTCGAGGCCCGGGCGCGCCGCGCGCCGGTCGCCTCCCCGATGAGCATCTACGAGATGCACCTCGGGTCCTGGAAGAAGCACCCCGACGGCCGGTACTGGTCCTGGGCCGAGCTCGCCGAGGAGCTGCCGGCGTACGTCGCGGGCCTGGGCTTCACCCACGTCGAGCTGATGCCGGTGATGCAGCACCCGTTCGGCGGCTCGTGGGGCTACCACGTGACGTCGTACTTCGCCCCGGACGCGCGGTTCGGCGACCCCGACGGCTTCCGGCTGCTCGTCGACCGGCTGCACCAGGCCGGCGTCGGCGTGATCCTGGACTGGGTGCCCGGGCACTTCGCCACCGACGAGTGGGCGCTGGCCCGCTTCGACGGCACGCCGCTCTACGAGGATCCCAACCCCCAGCGCGGCTGGCACAAGGAGTGGGGCTCGCACATCTTCAACTTCGGGCGCCGCGAGGTCCGCAACTTCCTCTACGCGAACGCGCTGTACTGGCTCGAGGAGTTCCACGCCGACGGCCTGCGGGTCGACGGCGTCGCGTCGATGCTCTACCTGGACTACGCCCGCGAGCCCGGGGAGTGGACGCCCAACATCCACGGCGGCCACGAGAACCTCGAGGCGGTGCAGTTCCTCCAGGAGATGAACGCCACCGTCTACAAGCGGGTCCCGGGCATCACCACGATCGCCGAGGAGTCGACGTCCTGGCCCGGCGTGACCAGGCCGACCTCGGCCGACGGGCTGGGGTTCGGCTTCAAGTGGAACATGGGCTGGATGCACGACACGCTGGACTACCTCGCCCGCGAGCCGGTGCACCGGGCCTACCACCACGGGGAGATGACGTTCTCGCTCGTCTACGCCTGGTCGGAGAACTACGTGCTGCCGATCAGCCACGACGAGGTCGTCCACGGCAAGGGCTCGCTGCTGCGCAAGATGCCCGGCGACCGCTGGCAGCAGCTGGCCAACCTGCGCGCCTACCTCGGCTTCATGTGGGCCCACCCCGGCAAGCAGCTGCTGTTCATGGGCGCCGAGCTCGGCCAGGAGTCGGAGTGGGCGGAGTCGCGCGAGCTGGACTGGTGGCTGCTCGACCACCCCGAGCACCGCGGCGTGCAGGCCCTGGTGCGCGACCTGAACGCGACGTACGTCGACTCCCCGGCGTTGTGGGCCCGCGACCACGAGCCCGAGGGCTTCACCTGGATCGACGCCAACGACGCCGGCCGCAACGTCTTCTCGTTCGTCCGGCGCGGCGGCGACGCCGACCTGGTGTGCGTGTCGAACTTCGCGGCCGTCCCCCACGACGACTACCGGCTGGGGCTGCCCGCCGCCGGCGTGTGGGACGAGGTGCTCAACACCGACGCGGAGACCTACAGCGGCTCCGGGGTCGGCAACCTCGGCTCGGTCACCGCGGTCGAGGGCGAGTGGTCGGGCCAGCCCGCCCACGCCACCCTCGTGGTGCCGCCGCTGGCGACGGTGTGGTTGCGCCGACGACACTAGAGTCTCCCCGTGACCGAGCCGACGACAGCCGTGACCACCGTCGCGGAGGGGATCGCCCGGATCTCCTGGGCGCCCGACCAGCCGGTCGACGTCGTCCGGCACCAGGTCGCCGCCGCGCTGGTCGAGCACGCGCGGGTCGAGGCGCTGGTCGACCCCGACGACCAGACCGCCCAGCGGGTCGCCACGTGGTCGGGACTGCGCCGCGAGGGCGTGATGCGCGGGGTCACCGTCGAGGGCCGGACCGTCGACCGGATCGTCTACGCCCGGCTCGCCACCGACCTGCCCGTGCACGAGCCCGAGGGCTTCCGCGCCCTCCTCAACTCCTTCCTCCCCCGCAAGCGCGCGATCAGCCAGATGCTGCTGCGCGACCGCGACGAGCGGGTGCTCCTGTGCCAGCTGACCTACAAGCAGGACTGGGACCTGCCCGGCGGCGTGGTCGAGGTGGGCGAGTCGCCCCAGCTCGCGGTCACCCGGGAGGTGGAAGAGGAGCTCGGGCTGCACATCGAGACCGGGCGGCTGCTGCTCACCGACTGGCTGCCGCCGTGGAGCGGCTGGGACGACGCACTGTGCCTGGTGTTCGACGGCGGACAGCACGATGCCGCGATCACCGAGACGATCGTCCGGCAGACCCGCGAGATCCGCGCCACCGAGTTCTGCACGCCCGACCAGGTGCGCGAGCGCTGCGCCGACTTCACCGCCCGCCGGATCGGCTCCGCCGTCGCCAACCTCGCCGGCCCGGGCCCGGCGTACACGGAGTCGGGCGGACGCTAGGCGTGGCCAGTTTCATCGGCCGGCCGATGAACCTCTCGCTTGGACGATGAAGCCTTATCGTCCAGGCACGAGTCTTGTCGGCCGGCCGATGAAACTCGCGGCCAACCGCACCACCTCGCCGATGTTGGTCGAGTAGCGAGCGCCAGCGAGCGTATCGAGCTGCCGATTCCCAGCCTTCGCAAGCTCAGGCTGGGCAGCTCAGAACAGGGCGGAAGCCAGGTTCTGGCGGGCCTTGAGCACCCGCGGGTCCCCGTTGCCGACCGCGCCGAACAGGCCGATCAGGTGCTCGCGAGCACGATCGCGGTCGTCGCCGGCCGTGCGCCGGACCAGATCCACCAGCCGGTTGAACGCGTCCTCGACGTGCCCACCGAGCAGGTCGAGGTCGGCGACCATCGTCTGCGCGTCGACGTCGTCGGGCGCCGCGGCCGCCGCCGCACGCGCGGCGTTGAGATCGACGCCCTGGGTGCGCTGGAGGACGGTGGCCATCGCGAGGCCGGCGACCGCCTCGGTATCGGCGGGGTTGGCGTCGACGAGGCGCTGGTACTCCGCGACCGCTGCGCCGATGTCGCCCGCGCCGAGCGCCTCCTGGGCGGCGGCATAGCGCGGGTCGACGGCCGGCTCGTCGCCCTCGGCGCCCTCGGCCGCAGCTGCGTGCCGCGGCTGGTGCCGACCCGCGACGCCGTTGACGGTCAGCTGCTGCATCACCTGGGTCAGCGCGGCGCGCAGCTCCTCGAGCGGCAACACGTCCTGGAAGAGCGGCGCCGGGCGGCCGTCCAGCACCGCCACCACCAGCGGCACCGACGGGATCTGCATCGCCTGGGCGATCGCCGGCACGGCGTCGATGTCGACCAGACCGGCCAGGAACCGGCCCTCGAACTCGCTGGACAGCGTCGCGAGGTCCGTGGCGAGCTGGGCGCTCTCGGGCATCCGGCCGGGCGAGTAGAACACCAGCAGCACCGGTGCCGTCGTGGACGCCTCGATGGTGGACTGGAAGTTCTGCTCGCTCACCTGCACGGCGTACGACGAACCACCGACGGGCGCTCCGTCGGGTGCTCCGCCGGGTGCTCCGGGCGCGGGCGTCGCCGGGCCCTTGAGGCCGGAGAGGTCGAACGCCCCAGGGCGCGAGAACGGCTGCTGCGTCATGGGCTCCATCCTAGGGAGGAGCCGGGCGTGGCCTCACCGGAGGCCCGGGGCGGCAGGTGCGCCGGGGCTCAGGCCAGACCGAGGGCGACGGCCTCCTCGCGCAGCTCCTCACGGACGCTGGGGTGGGCGGCGTGCTCGATGATCTGGCGAGCCTGCTCGCGCTGGTCGTTGCCGAACACCGTGGCCAGGCCCTGCTCGGTGACGATCGCGCTCATCTGGAACGAGGTGATCGGCTCGTCGACCATCGGCACGACCGTCGAGCAGTCGGCCTTCGGGTGCCAGGAGCGCAGCGCGATGAACGCCTGCCCGCCGGCGCTGTGCATCGCGCCGACGATGAAGTCGGTCTGGCCGCCGAAGCCGGAGTGGATGCGCGCGTTGATCCGCGAGGCGTTGGCCTGGCCGAACAGGTCGACCTGGAGCGCGGTGTTGACGCTGACCATCTTGGGGTTCCGCGCGATCCGGGCCGGGCTGTTGGTGACCTCGGTGCGGACCATCTCGACCCGCTCGTTGCCGTCGACCCACTCGAGCAGCTCGGGCGAGCCGAACAGGAAGGACGCGGAGATCGGGATGTTGCGGTCCAGGGCCCCGACCTTCTCCAGGGCCAGCACGCTGTCGGAGAACATCTCGGTCCAGACCCGCAACCCGGAGCGGTCGGTGAGCCCGTGCATGGTCGCATCGGGAACCGCACCGATGCCGGCCTGGAGCGTCGAGCCGTCGGAGACCCGGGCGGCGACCAGCTCGCCGATCTTCGCGGAGGCCGCGTCGATCGAGGAGACCGGCGCGACCGGCATCGGCTCGTCCCCGTCGACCAGCACGTCGACCAGGTCGAGGTCGATCAGCGCGTCCCCGAACGTCCACGGCATGTTGTCGTTGACCTGGGCGATCACGACGCCGCCGTTGCGGCGTACCGCCTCGATCGCCGCCGGGAGCACGTTCACCTCGACGCCGAGGGAGAGCTTGCCGTCCCGCGGCCGGGTCGTGTGCAGGACCACCGCGTCGGGAGGCAGCTGCTTGCCGAACAGAGATGGCACCATCGACAGCCGCGAGGGCACGTAGCTCAGCCGCGGGTTGCGCCGCTGGGCCGGCCCGACGAACGACGTCTCGAGCACCACGCCCTCCCGGTCGGGCAGGCCGGGCTGGCCGTTGAGCGTCCAGAGGCGGTAGTCGTCCAGCGCGTCGTCGACGAGCTTCAGCGTGTGCCAGGGCGTGGCGTGGTTGCCGGTGATGACGATCCGCGGGTTGGCGGGCAAGGACGCGAGTGCGCGGGCGAGATCCACGCCTCCGATTCCACCAGAGCGTCCGAGCGCGTCACCCGGGCCGGAAGTCCTGCACCGTCGGGCCGACGGTCTCGGGATCGCCGCGCGCCGTCAGAACCGGGCGGGTTCGCGGTACTCCCCCCACTCGGCGCGCAGTGCGTCGCAGATCTCGCCCAGGGTCGCCTCCGCACGCACCGCGTCGAGCATCGGCTCGATCAGGTTCTCGTCCGCGCGGGCCGCCTCGACCATCCGGGCCAGCGCGGCCTGCACGGCCGCGTCGTCGCGCCCCTGGCGACGTACGTCGAGCTCGCGGACCTGCTCGACCTCGACCTCGTGCGAGACGCGCAGGATCTCCAGGTCGTGGGTCACCGACTCCTCGTGGCAGTTCACCCCGACGATCCGCTTGTCGCCCTTCTCCAGCGCGGTCTGGTACTGGAAGGCGGCCTCGGCGATCTCCGACATGAACCAGCCCTCCTCGATGCCACGCAGCAGGCCGCGGGTGATCGGGTTCTCCCCGCGGCGCACCGCGGCGGCGAGCGCCTCGGGCTGGTCGGAGGTCAGCGCGGAGCCGCCCATCGCGAGGATCTTGTCGAAGATCGCGACCGCCTCCTCCTCGAGCCGGTCGGTGAGCGCCTCGACGTACCACGAGCCGCCGAGCGGGTCCGCGACGTTGACGACGCCGGTCTCCTCCATGATCACCTGCTGGGTGCGCAGCGCGATCTCGGCGGCCTGCTCGCTCGGCAGCGCGAGTGTCTCGTCGAGCGCGTTGGTGTGCAGCGAGTTGGTGCCGCCGAGCACGGCGGAGAGCGCCTCGATGCCCGTGCGTACGACGTTGTTGTAGGGCTGTTGCGCGGTCAGCGACACCCCGGCGGTCTGGGTGTGGAACCGGAGCCACTGCGCCTTCTCCGTGGTGGCCCCGTACACGTCGCGCATCCAGCGGGCCCAGATCCGGCGCGCGGCGCGGAACTTGGCGATCTCCTCGAAGAAGTCCACGTGGGCGTCGAAGAAGAACGACAGGCCCGGCGCGAACACGTCGACGTCGAGGCCGCGGGAGAGCCCCAGCTCGACGTACCCGAACCCGTCGGCGAGGGTGAACGCCAGCTCCTGCGCGGCCGTCGAGCCGGCCTCGCGGATGTGGTAGCCGGAGACCGAGAGCGGCTTGTAGGCGGGGATCTTCTCCGCGCAGTACTCCATCAGGTCGCCGATCAGCTTCAGGTGCGGCTCGGGCCCGAAGATCCACTCCTTCTGGGCGATGTACTCCTTGAAGATGTCGGTCTGCAGGGTGCCGTTGAGGACGCTGGTGTCGACGCCGGCGCGCTCCGCCGCGACCAGCATCATGCAGAACACCGGCACGGCCGGCCCGCTGATCGTCATCGAGGTCGTGACGTCGCCCAGGTCGATGCCGTCGAAGAGGACCTCCATGTCGGCGGCGGAGTCGACCGCGACGCCGCAGTGGCCGACCTCGCCGAGCGAGCGCGGGTCGTCGGAGTCGCGGCCCATCAGGGTCGGCATGTCGAAGGCCACGCTGAGCCCGCCGCCGCCGCGGCCCAGGATCATCCGGTAGCGCTCGTTGGTCTGGCGCGCGTTGCCGAAGCCGGCGAACTGGCGGATCGTCCAGGTACGGCCGCGGTAGCCGGTCGGGTACAGCCCGCGGGTGTAAGGGAACGCGCCCGGCCACTCGGAGTCGTCCGTGCCGTACGCCGGCGCCACCTCCAGCCCGCTCAGGGTCGTGAAGTCGGCGTCGCGGGTGCGCGCCGCGTCGTACCTGGCCTGCCAGCGGGAACGTGCGCTCTCGGTCATGGAGAAATACTAGGACGTCCTAGTAAATGCGCCAAGCGGGCGCCGCCATCGGTTTCCCCGGTTAGCCGGGGAAGTTGCCACTGTTGGGCCGAAACTTCGGCCGATAAGTTCCGGTTTCCCCGGTGAACCGGGGAAACCGCCGGCACGCTCAGCGGACCACGACCGGACCAAAGACCTCAGAAGTCCCCGGCTTCCCGGCGCACCGGGCGGAGCAGCTCGGAGAGCTGGCCGAGCTGGGCCTCGGAGAGCGCGCCGAGGGCGAAGTCGGCGCCGAGCAGGTCCGCGGTGGCGGCCTCGACCAGGGCCCGGCCCTCGGGCGTGATCTCGGCGAGCACGGCGCGCCCGTCTTCCGGGTGTGCGCGGCGTACGACGAGACCCGCGGCCTCGAGCCGCCGCACGATCGAGGTCACCGAGGTCGGGTGCACCTGCAGCCGCTCGCCCATCTTGCCCAGCGGAAGCGCGCCCCGGGAGGAGAAGACGAGCAGCACCAGCGCCTCGTAGCGGGCGAAGGTCAGGCCGTGCGGCTTCAAGAGGGCGTCGAGGCGCCCGATGACCAGCTGTTGGACCCGCATCAGCGAGGTGACCGCGTGCATCGCGGGCACCCGGTCCCAGTGCGTGCCCCACTGTCGGGCGGCCTCGTCGATGGGGTCGAAGGGAAGGGCCACGACCGGACCCTACTCGTCGTGGTTCCGCGCCCTGGCGATCCCGAGGCCGAGCGGCGCGCCCGGCTCGGCGTCAGTTGACCCGGCCGCCGCGCAGCCCCGCACGCTGCACGACCCGCTGGATGGCGAGGTCGCGGGCGTAGGGGCGGGACACGTAGCGGATGTCGCGGATGCCCTGCTTCTGGGCGGCGGACTCGAAGCAGAAGTGCCCGTACCCGAGCAGTCGCCCGAGCATCGGCCGCCGCACCGTGATGTCGAGGATCCGGCTCAGCGGCATCGTGGCGAGGCTCTGGCCGAGCACGCCGTGCACGCGGAACACCCGCATGTTGGTGATCACGAACCGGTCCCGGTGCTCGCGCAACGCCAACCAGGCCGCGTGCCCGAAGAGCCCGAACGAGAGCAGCTCCGGCACCCACGCGACGGCCAGCGGCACCACACCCATGACCGCGAGCAGCCACACCGCGACCGCGACCTCAGCCATCGGCCGCACGAACGCGCACCAGTGGTGCCGGACCTCGTCGACGATGACCTCGCCCTCCTCGCGCAGCAGGTGCCGGGCGATGTCGGGGTCCACCCAGCGCGGCACCCGCGCTACTCCAGGTCTCGCACGAACGTGATCAGCGCGGTGAAGAAGTCTCCGGTGAGTGCCGCGCCGTGACCGCCGGCGGTCTGGGCGGACTGCGCGAGCCCGTGCGGGTCGGTGACCATCCAGAAGACACCGAACACGGCGAGCAGGACGAGGACGGCTTTTCGCATGGGGAAGCGCTCCATCTCGGTGACACCCGGAGTCACGGCGTTGACCGGGTCGTGTCTACCGAGCGTCGGCGCGAGATGCACGCAGGCGCGCCGGTCTAGACCGGATCTCGGTGCGAGCCCTGGCCGGTCGTGGAGCTGCCGGTCAGTCGGTGAGCGTGCCCAGCAGCTCGTCGGCCGCGGCGTACGGGTCGGTCTCGCCGGCGACCACCGCGGCCGCCAGGTCGTCGAGCTCGGAGCGCCCGTGCACGTCGCCCCACCGCTGTCGCAGCGCCGTCACCGCGATCGCCTCGATCTCGTCGCGGGCCCGGCGCCGACGGCGCCGCTCCAGCTCGCCGCTGGACTCCAGCCACTCCCGATGCCGGTCGATCTCGGCCGCGACCTCGTCGAGCCCCTCGCCGCGGTGGGCGACGGTCTTGACGATCGGCGGCTTCCACGCCCCCTCCGGCCGGTCGGCGAGCGCCAGCATCGAGCGCAGGTCACGGCGCACCTGGTCGGCACCGTCGCGGTCGGCCTTGTTGACGACGTACAGGTCGCCGATCTCGAGGATGCCGGCCTTCGCGGCCTGGATGCCGTCGCCCATCCCGGGCGCGAGCAGCACCATCGTGGTGTCGGCGAGGCCCGCGATCTCGACCTCGCTCTGGCCGACGCCGACGGTCTCGACGAGCACCACGTCGCAGCCGGCGGCGTCGAGGACCCGCAGCGCCTGCGGGGTGCTCCAGGCGAGGCCGCCGAGGTGCCCGCGCGAGGCCATCGACCGGATGTAGACGTCGCGGTCCAGCGCGTGGTCCTGCATCCGGACCCGGTCGCCGAGGAGCGCGCCGCCGGAGAACGGCGAGGACGGGTCCACCGCCAGTACGCCGACCCGCTTGTCGGCGCGGCGCAGCTCGGCGACCAGCGCGCTGGTCGAGGTCGACTTGCCGACACCCGGGGAGCCGGTGATGCCGATGACCTGGGCGTGCCCGGTGTGGGGCGCGAGCGCCGCCATCACCTCGCGCAGCAGCGGAGACTCGTCCTCGACGAGCGAGATCAGCCGGGCGACCGCCCGGGCCTCGCCGGCGCGGGCGCGCTCGACGAGGCCCGGGACGGCGCCGGCGTCGTCAGCTCTTCGGGACACGCACGATCAGGGCGTCGCCCTGCCCGCCGCCGCCGCACAGGGCGGCCGCGCCGACCCCGCCACCGCGGCGCTTGAGCTCGAGCGCGAGGTGCAGCACGATCCGGGCGCCCGACATGCCGACAGGGTGACCCAGCGCGATCGCCCCACCGTTCACGTTGACCTGCTCCTCGGGGATCCCGAGCTCGCGGGCGGACACGATCCCGACGGCCGCGAAGGCCTCGTTCAGCTCGACCAGGTCCAGGTCCGCCACGGAGATGCCCTCCTTGGCGACGGCCTTCTTGATCGCGTTGGCCGGCTGGCTCTGCAGGCTGGAGTCCGGGCCCGCGACCTGACCGGAGGCGCCGATCTCGGCGAGCCAGGTGAGGCCCAGCTCCTCGGCCTTGGCCTTGCTCATCACGACCACGGCGCAGGCGCCGTCGGAGATCTGCGAGGAGGAGCCGGCGGTGATCGTGCCGTCCTTGCTGAACGCCGGGCGCAGCTTGCCGAGCGACTCCGCCGTGGTGTCGCCGCGGATCCCCTCGTCGTTCGCGATCACGACCGGATCGCCCTTGCGCTGCGGGATCTCGACCGGGACCACCTCGTCGTCGAAGACGCCGTTCTTCCACGCGGCAGCGGCGAGCTGGTGGGAGCGCGCCGAGAACGCGTCCTGCTCCTCGCGGGTCAGCTCGCGGGCCCCCGTGTTGCAGGCCTCGGTCAGCGTGCCCATCGGCTGGTCGGTGAACTGGTCGTAGAGGGCGTCGTAGGCCATCGAGTCGACCAGGGCGGTGTCGCCGTACTTGAAGCCCTCACGGGACTTGGGGAGCAGGTGCGGCGCCTGCGTCATGGACTCCATGCCGCCCGCGACGACGATCTCGTGCTCGCCGGCCCGGATCAGCTGGTCGGCGAGCGCGATCGCGTTCATGCCGGACAGGCACACCTTGTTGATCGTGATGGCGGGAACGTTCATCGGGATGCCGCCCTTGACCGAGGCCTGACGGGCGGTGATCTGGCCGGCCCCGGCCTGGATCACGTGACCCATGATCACGTACTCGACCTGGTCGCCGGTGACGCCGGCCTTCTCGAGCGCGGCCTTGATGGCGACGCCGCCGAGGTCGGCCGCGGAGAGCCCCTTGAGCCCGCCGAGCAGGCGTCCGATGGGGGTCCGTGCCCCCGCGACGATGACAGAACCGGACATGGGGAGCCTCCAGGAAGTACGACAGGGGTATCTCTGGCCGACCTTACCCACGGGTCATCGCAGGGGCGAGAGGCCGAGACTTTGGTCCCGTGGGACACATGTCACATGGCCTGTCGGGCCGGTTGCACCGCTTGCCACCATGGACCCATGAGTCTCGACGTACCGGCACACCTGTTCACCGCGATCGACCACGTGGGCGTGGCCGTCCCCGACCTGGACGCCGCGATCACGTTCTACGAGGAGGTCTACGGGATGCGCCTGGCGCACCAGGAGACCAACGAGGAACAGGGTGTCCGGGAGGCGATGATGGCCGTCGGCGACTCCGGGTCGCACATCCAGCTGCTGGCCCCGCTCGACGAGAACTCGACGATCGCGAAGTTCCTGGACCGCTCCGGTCCGGGCATCCAGCAGATGGCCTACCGGGTCACCGACGTGGAGGCGGTGGCCGCGATCCTGCGCGAGCGCGGGCTGCGGCTCCTGTACGACGAGCCGCGGCGCGGCACGTCCAAATCGCGGGTCAACTTCATCCACCCCAAGGACGCGGGTGGCATCCTGGTCGAGCTTGTCGAGCCGGCCACCGAGCCCGCAGACTGACCCCCGGCGGGGGCGCGCGCCGCGCCCCCACACCCCGTTTTCGCACTGAGGAACACATCACAGGGGGTGTTACCCCCTGTTACCCGTGGGTAAGGTCCGGCCATCCCCCGACGCGAACCGACCTCACCAGGAGCCGATGTGCAGCACATCCTCGACGCGATCATGGCCGCCTCCGACGACCCGCGGAGTGCCACCGAGGCCGACTTCGCCGGCCTCGACCTGCCCGAGTCCTACCGGGCGGTGACGGTGCACAAGGACGAGGTCGACATGTTCGACGGCCTCGCCACGAAGGAGAAGGACCCGCGCAAGTCGCTGCACGTCGAGGACGTGCCGCTGCCCGAGCTCGGCCCCGGCGAGGCCTACGTCGCGGTGATGGCGTCGGCGATCAACTACAACACGGTGTGGACCTCGATCTTCGAGCCCGCCTCCACGTTCGGCTTCCTGGAGCGCTACGGGCGGCTCTCGCCGCTGGCCAAGCGGCACGACCTGCCCTACCACGTGGTCGGTTCCGACCTCGCCGGCGTGGTGCTCGCCACCGGGCCCGGCGTGCATCTGTGGAAGCCGGGCACCGAGGTCGTGGCGCACTGCCTCTCGGTCGAGCTGGAGCACCCCGACGGCCACAGCGACACGATGCTCGACCCCGAGCAGCGGATCTGGGGGTTCGAGACGAACTTCGGCGGGCTGGCCCAGATCGCACTGGTCAAGGCCAACCAGCTGATGCCCAAGCCCGCCCACCTGACCTGGGAGGAGGCCGCCTCCCCCGGTCTGGTCAACTGCACGGCGTACCGCCAGCTGGTCTCCAAGAACGGCGGCGACATGAAGCAGGGCGACAACGTGCTGATCTGGGGCGCCTCGGGCGGCCTGGGCGGCTTCGCGACCCAGTACGCCCTCAACGGCGGCGCCAACCCGATCTGCGTGGTCTCGAGTGAGGAGAAGGCCGAGATCTGCCGCAAGATGGGCGCCGAGCTGATCATCAACCGCAACGAGGAGGGCTACCGGTTCTGGAAGGACGAGCAGACCCAGGACCCGCGGGAGTGGAAGCGCTTCGGCTCCAAGATCCGCGAGCTCACCGGCGGTGAGGACATCGACATCGTCTTCGAGCACCCCGGCCGCGAGACCTTCGGCGCGTCGGTCTACGTGACCCGCAAGGGCGGCACGATCACCACCTGCGCGTCGACCTCGGGCTACATGCACGAGTACGACAACCGCTACCTGTGGATGAGCCTCAAGAAGATCATCTCCTCCCACTTCGCCAACTACCGCGAGTCCTGGGAGGCCAACCGGCTGATCGCCAAGGGCAAGATCCACCCGACCCTGTCCAAGACCTACGCCCTCGACGACGTCGGCCAGGCCACCCTCGACGTCCACCAGAACCTCCACCAGGGCAAGGTCGGCGTGCTCTGCCTGGCCCCCGAGGAGGGCCTCGGCGTCCGCGACCACGAGATGCGCGCGCGCCACCTCGAGGAGATCAACCGCTTCCGCGACCTGTGAGCTGCCCGCGCCTGAGCTCGTGCAGGCTCGGACGGCAGCAGCCGGGTCGAGCAGCCGCGTGACCGACGGACGAGGTCGCGACCGGCGCACCGAGACCGAGCTGCGCGGGTCCCAGCCGGCCACCACCCCGGTCACCGACATTTGGTCGGAGGCCGGGGTGTGTTGCGCGGGCCCGATCGGCAAGACTGTCCACGACGAGGCCACGACCGACTCCGGGAAGAGGAAGCACGTTTCATGAGCGACCAGGGACTGTCCATCTTCGACGACAACGAGCCCGAGGAGCACGCCTCGACGCCCTCCGACGAGGAGGCGACCCAGGTGCTGCCGACCGTCCCGCCCAAGCCGTCCCGTCCGGCACAGGGCGAGCAGCCGCAGCAGCCGTCCGCGGCGCCGGCCGCCGCGGCTCCGGCCCCGGCCCCGGCGCGCCCGGCCCAGCGCGGTCCGGTGCCGCCGCCCAGCGGGTCCCGACCCGCCGGCCAGCCGGTCGGCGGCGGTGCGCCCGCCGCGCCCGCGGGCTTCCCGGTGGTCCGCCGCGGAGGCTACGACCGCGACGCGGTCGACGCCCGGGTCCGCCAGCTCACCACCGAGAAGGCCGGGCTCAGCACCAGCCTCACCGAGTCCGAGCGCCGGGTCCTCGAGCTGGAGGAGCAGGCCGAGCGGATGCGCCAGGAGCTCGCCGAGAACGAGGCGCCGTCGTACGCCGGGCTGGGTGGCCGGGCGAGCGCGATGCTGCGGCTCGCCGAGGAGGAGGCCGCCGAGGTCCGCGAGACCGCACAGCGCGACGCCGTCGAGATCCGCGAGCAGGCCGCGCGCGACGCGAAGGCGATGCGCGCCGACGCCGCGCGCGAGACCGAGGACATGCGGCTGGTCCAGCTCAAGGAGCTCGACGAGAACCGCTCCCGGCTGATGGCCGACGCCGAGCAGGAGCGGGCGCTGGCCAGGAGCGAGGCGCAGGACCTGGTCGAGTCGGCCAACCGGCAGGCGGCGCAGCTCCGCCTGGCCGCTGCCCAGGAGGCCAACGAGCTGCGCACCTCGGCCAAGCGCGAGGCCGAGCAGATGCGGGCCGCCGCCGACCGTGAGGTGCAGGAGGCCCGCCGCTCGCTCGCCGTCGAGAAGGAGCGGCTGGCGCGCGAGGCCACCGACCACCACGCCAGCGCGACCGCCGAGACCCGGCGCCTGGTCGAGGAGGCCGAGGAGCGCGCCGGTGCCGCGGAGCAGCGCGCCCACGACGCGATGACCCAGGCGACCGAGCACCGCAACCAGGCGGCGACCGAGGCCGAGGCCCTGCTCAGCCGGGCCCGCCGCGAGGCCGAGCAGATCGTGACCTCCGCGCGGACCCAGGCCGAGGCGATCACCTCCACCGGCAACGCCGAGGCCGAGCGCGAGCTGGCCGCCGTTCGCGCCGAGGTCGAGCGGCTCGCCAAGCGGCGCGAGGCCATCACCGCCCAGCTCGCCTCGCTGCACGAGGTGATCACCGGCTTCACCAAGGACGAAGCGTGACCGACTCCCCCCGGGACACCCCGGAGGGAGACCTCGCCGCCACGACCGAGGCGGCAGAGGACCCGGCCGACGCCGCCCTGGAGGCGGACCCCGCCGGCAGTGGCGAGTACCTCGGCGAGCTCGGCGCGCCGCTCTCCCGGCACTCGCCGTTCGTGTGGGGATTCTTCGGCGGCCTGGGCCTGTTCGTCGCCTGGTGGCTGGGCGGGCTGGTCGTCTCGATCGGCCCCACGCTGGTCCTGGTGGTCGTGGCGCTGTTCCTCGCCGCGGGCCTCAACCCGGCGGTCGAGTTCTTCGAGCGGCACGGCATGCGCCGCCCGTACGCCGTACTCACCGTCATCGTGGCCGCGCTCGCCGCGCTCGGACTGTTCCTCGTCGCGATCGTGCCCGTGATCACCGACCAGGTGCAGTCGATCACCGACAACGCGCCGGACTGGCTCGACAGCCTGCAGCAGAACCGCCGGATCCAAGAGCTCGACGCCGAGTACGACGTGATCGACAAGGTCAAGGAGTACGTCAGCGACGGCAACTACGTCAGCACGCTGTTCGGCGGGGTGCTCGGCATCGGTCTGGCGGTGCTGTCCGCGCTGGCCAACGCCTTCATCGTGATCGTGCTGACGCTGTACTTCCTCGCCTCCCTCGACAAGACCAAGAAGGCGCTCTACCAGCTCGCTCCGGCCTCGCGCCGCGAGCGGGTCGCCCTGCTCGGCGACCGGGTGCTGCGCGGGGTCGGCGGCTACGTCTCCGGCGCCTTCATCGTCGCGATGTGCGCCGGCATCTCGTCCCTGGTCTTCCTGTTCATCGTCGGGCTCGGGCAGTACGCCGTCGCGCTGGCCTTCGTGGTGGCGCTGCTCGACGTGATCCCGATGATCGGCGCGACCATCGGCGCGGTCGTCGTGACGGCGATCGGCTTCGCCGAGGACCCGAGGATCGGGATCGCCTGCATCGTCTTCTACGTCATCTACCAGCAGGTGGAGAACTACGTGATCTACCCCCGGGTGATGTCCCGCTCCGTCGACGTCCCCGGCGCCGTCACCGTCATCGCCGCGCTCGTGGGCGCGGCCCTGCTCGGCGTGGTCGGCGCGTTGCTCGCCATCCCCACCGCCGCCGCCATCTTGATGCTCACCCGCGAGGTCGTCGTCCGCCGCCAGGACGCCCGCTGAGCGGTCTCCGGCGCGCCGACCGGTTGTCGTTTGGTCACCAACCGCAAGCCGGGAACGCTCCCACACCGCCGTTGGTGACCAAACGGCACGACTTTCCGGTTCACCGGCCGCGCGGCCTCTCCGAGCCGGCGCCGCGTCAGGGAACCGGTGTGGGGACGGCCGCGGTCGTGCGCTCGCCGAGCTTGACGGCGACGACCCCGGCCAGGATCAGCAGGCCGCCCACCAGCTGTACGGCCCGCGGGAGCTCGTCGAGCAGCAGCCAGGCGAACCCCACGCCGGCCAGGACCTCGATCAGCGCGACGAAGGACGCGAGCCGCGAGCCGAGCCGCCGTGCCGCGGCGATCCCGCTGGTGTAGGCGATGGCGGCCGTCACCACGCCGAGCACGAGCAGCGGCACCCACCAGTCGACGGTGCGGCCGGCGTAGGTGACGGCGTCGGTCGACGCGCGCATCGGCAGCAGCCCGACGACCCCGAGCGCGGCGAGCACGGCGGCACCGAGCACCAGCCCGGCCGCGGCCAGCACCATCGGCGGCAGGCCGCTGCGCTCGTCGGCGGAGATCACGAAGTACGTCGCCGCGCCGACCATCGCCGCCAATGCCCAGAGCACCCCGGGGACGCTCAGGTCGGCCCCGGAGAGCAGGTCGAGCACCAGCACCAGCCCGGCGGCGGCGAGGGCGGCGCCCACGAGGGTGATCGACCCGGGGCGCTGCCCGTGCCGCAGCCACAGCCACACCACCACCGCGGCGGGTGCGGTGTACTCGATCAGCAGCGCCGGCCCGACCTGCATGTGGGCGACCGCCGAGAAGTAGCAGAACTGCGCCCCCGCGACGGCCAGCGCGCCGTACACCGCGACCACGCCGGCGTTGCGGCGCAGCAGGCCCCACCGGCCGCGCAACGCGACCAGGCCGAACGGGACGACGACCAGCGCGGCCAGGCCGACGCGCACCAGCACGATCGCGCCGGCGCTCCAGCCGGCGTCGAGGAGCTCCCGAGCGAGGGCGCCGGACATCCCGAAGGAGACGGCCGAGAGCAACGCGAAGCCCAGCCCGCTCAGCAGCCGGGAGCCGCCCGTGGCGGGCACCAGCCGATCGGATGCCTCGTCATGGGCCAACGTCGCCATGACACATGACGCTAGTGCCACGTCGTGTAACCTGTCAACGTGCCGTTCACCCATGACACCGAGGCGTCCCTCCAGGCGGCGGCGATCCTGGCGAACTCGAGGCTGGAGCCGGACACGTTGACCAGGGTCGAGGACCTGGACGCGTTCTACGCCGAGTTCGAGTACACCGGCCGGCACGACCGCGACCGCGCCGAGCTGGACGCGGTCCGAGCGATCCGGCCGGCGCTCTACGACCTGCTCACCGCCGATCGCGACCACGCGGTCGAGATGGTGAACGCGATGCTCGCCGAGGCCGCCGCGGTGCCCCAGCTGGTGCGCCACGACGTCTGGGACTGGCACCTGCACGCGGTCGCACCCGAGCAGGACCTGCCGACCCGGATCCTGGTCGAGACCGCGATGGCGATGATCGACGTGATCCGCGCGGACGAGATGTCGCGCCTCGGGGTGTGCGCCGACGACTCCTGCGACGGCGTGGTCCTCGACCTCTCCCGCAACCGCTCGAAGCGCTTCTGCTCCACCGCCTGCGGCAACCGCAACGCCGTGGCCGCCTACCGCGCCCGCCGGTCGAGTCGGGAGTTCTGACGGTCGGTTCTGACGCATGAACCGACGGAAGTCCCGACTCGACGGGGTCAGGCCTGGGCGAGGAAGCGGCGCAGCACCTCGATGAAGACCTCCGGCTGCTCGGAGTGCACCCAGTGGCCGGCGTTCTTGACCACGACCCGGCGGTTGAGGGGGAACCACCGGTCCATGGCCGCGGCGTACTCGTCGCGGACGTAGCCGGAGCGCTGCCCGGCGATCCACAGCGTCGGGCGCTGGTACGGCGGCCGTCCGGCGAGCGCGTCCTCGGGCCAGCCGCCGAGAGCCTCCAGGTCGCGACCGAGGACGGCCAGGTTGGGCCGCCAGGTCCACCGCCCCGCGTGGTGGTGCAGGTTCTGCAGGAGGAAGCTGCGCACGGTCGGGCTCGGCACCGCGTCGGCCAGCGCCGCGTCGGCGTCGCGCCGGTGCTCGAGCGTGGCCAGGTCGAGCGCGAGCATCGCGTCGATGTAGCCGGCGAACTCGCCCCGCTCCTCGTAGTCGACCGGCGACACGTCCACCACGCACAGCCGCTCGACCAGCTCGGGGTGGCGCAGCGCGAGCACCATCGCGGCCTTCCCGCCCATCGAGTGGCCGACCAGCGCCACCGGGTCCTCCGCCTCGAACAGGCCGGCGACCCGGTCGGCGACGTCGACGTAGTCGAAGTGGTCGACCCACTCCGAGCGGCCGTGGTGCGGCATGTCGACCAGCAGCACCCGATGGTCCTCCGCGACAGCCTTCGCGACCGTCGTCCAGTTCTTGCCCTGCCCGAACAGCCCGTGGCAGAAGGCGACCAGCGGACCGCGCTCCCCCAGGCTCGTGACGTGCAGCCCCTGGTGGGGGCCGGACTCGTTCAGCACCACTCGTGCACTCCCGTCGGGGTCAGGTCACGGTCGCGGAGGACGACCGCCAGCCGATCGCCGACGTGGGCACAGGTCCACCGGAAGTTGGCGCGCCGGTACTCGATCGCCAGCACCCGGTCACCGTAGTGCCGCACGTACGAGGCGCACTCGCGGTAGCGGCCGCACTCCTCGGCGACGGCGAAGTCGTAGCCGATCGCGGTGCCGTCGTACCCCGCGAGGTTCTTCTGCCCGACCGCGAGGCCGGCCCGGTGCCCCGCGCGGACGAGCAGGCGCGCGTAGGCGAGCGCCTGCCGGCGCGCGACCAGCCGGTGGCTGCGGGTGAACGAGTCCAGGTTGTCGTACTCGACGGCGTCGAAGCCGTCGGCGGCACAGCCGCGGACCCAGCGCCCGACGACACGGGCCAGGTCCGCCCGCTTCGCCTCGGTTCGTACGTCGAGCAGCCACTCGCCCCACGCCTCGTCCGCGACCGGCTCGCCGCCGTCCTTCAGCACCAGGCGCCAGTGCCGCTTCCAGAACCTGCGCTGGTCCGGCTGGGTCTGGAAGCCGTTGACGTAGCAGACGTTGTACCGCCCGTCCGCGGGGCTGTCCGTCCGGTCCCGCACCACGATCCCGACGTGGTCGGGCATCTCGGCGGCGCCGCCCAGCTGGTAGTCGACGTCGGTGCCGGTGGGCAGCGGTGTCACGGGTGGCGGGTCGGCGCTGGCCGTGGCCGGGATCACCGCGACCAGGGCGAGCACCAGCAGGTCGACCAGAAGCAGCGCGACCAGAAGCCGGGCGACGACGTAACCCGCCGCGCGGTTGCGGCGTTGTCCGGGCACCTCACGAGATCGGATCATCCATGCCATCCTCGCGCACCCGGCTGCTCGCGCTCACCAGCGCCCTCGCGGCCGTCCTCTCCCTCACCGGCGTCGCCTCCGCGGCGGCGCCGGCGGCACCTGCGGCCGCCACGGTCGGCTCCGACCTCCAGGGCGCGCACCGCGGCCTGGACCGCCTGCTCGCCGACGGTACGCCGAACCACCGGGCGATCGTCACGTTCGCCGCCGTGCCGACCAGCACCCAGATCGGCGCGCTGCAGGCCCTCGGCCTCGTCGTGCAGCCGATGTCCCACCTGCCGCTCGCCCTCGTCGAGGGCCCGGTGCCCGCGATGGTGCAGGCGGTCACGGCCGGCATCGGCCTCGACGTCTACCCCGACGAGCGGCTCCAGCTCCTCGACACCCCGTCGACCAACGCGATGTCGTCGAGCCCGGCGGCGGCCCAGGCCCTGCGCACCCGCGGCTTCACCGGCAAGGGCGTGACCGTCGGCGTCGTCGACTCCGGCTGCGACGCGACGCACTCCGACCTCGCCGACCACGTCGTGCACAACGTGAGCCTGCTCAGCCCCGAGTACGCCAACGCCGGCACCGACCCGGCGATCGTCGTACCCGTCGACCAGGGCCCGGTGAGCAACACCGACCTCGGCAGCGGCCACGGGACGCACGTCGCGGGCATCATCGCCGCCGACTCCTCCTCGGCCGAGGACGGCAGTCGGTACGGCGTCGCCCCGGACGCCGACCTCGCCTGCTTCGCGATCGGCGCAGTGCTGTTCACGACCGCGGTCGTCACCGCCTACGACTACATGCTCGACCAGCCGGACCTGCTCGGCATCGACGTCGTCAACAACTCCTGGGGCAACAGCTACCGCCAGTTCGACCCCGCCGACCCGGTCGCCGTCGCCACCAAGGCCGTGGCCGACCGTGGCGTGACCGTGGTGTTCGCCGCCGGCAACTCCGGCAGCGGCGACGTCCCGATGAGCCTGAACCCGTTCTCCCAGTCGCCCTGGGTGATCTCCGTGGCGGCCGGCACCCTGGACCGGCACCGCGGCGACTTCTCCTCCAACGGCCTGGTCCACGACAACTCGCAACCCACGGCCATCGGCACCGAGGGACACACCACCTACACCGGCGACCGGATCGGGCTGGTGCACCCGGACCTCACCGCCCCCGGCGTCGACATCGGCTCGACCTGCGACAGCGCCGGCACCCTGATCGGGCCGTGCGGACCGGACGAGAACGCCTCGGCCTCGGGCACCTCGATGGCCTCGCCGCACATCGCCGGCGCGGCCGCGGTGCTGCTGCAGGCCCAGCCCCGGCTCAGCCCGGAGCAGGTGCGGCTCGCCCTGCAGGCGACGGCGACGCCGGTCCAGGCGACGGGCGGCCCGGCCGCGCTGCCGTTCTGGGAGGTCGGGTACGGCTACGCCAACCTCGACCGCGCGGTCCAGCTGGTGCGCTCCGACGGCTGGCAGGGGCGGCTGCGTGCCGCCGCCCACCGGGCGGACCGCCGGGTGCTCGCCGCGGACGGCACCGCGGTCGTCCGATCCGACTTCTTCGTCCACGAGGCGCCCCCGGCGACCGCGGGCGGCAGTGACAGCGCGTCGTACGACGTGCCCGTGTCCGCGCGCACCCGCGGGCTCGCCGTGAGCCTGGCGTTCCCGTCCGGCGGCAGCGTCGGCGCCAGCCTGTTCAGCTACACCGTGCAGGTCCTCGACCCCAGCGGGAAGGTGATCGCGACGACCACTTCGGACCCGGTCGCGGGCTCGGGCACCGCGCTGGCGACGGTCCGGCTGCCCCAGGGCGCGGAGGCCGGGACGTACACGTTCGAGGTCACCGGCGACTACGCCGCCTCCGACCCGGACACCGTCGACAGCGACTCGCTGCTGGGCCGGTTCGTCACCCTGCACGTGGCCCAGCTGCGGAGCAGCCGGCGCTAGGAGAGGGCCCCTCGAGACGGCAGGGCCCTCAAGTGCCGCGTCCCACAAGTTCTTGGGCGCTTCGCGCCCACATGGCACGCGCCTCGCTGCGTTGCCGACGCTTGCGAGACGAGC
The DNA here is from genome assembly GCF_000015265.1 of Nocardioides sp. JS614. NCBI lineage: Bacteria > Bacillati > Actinomycetota > Actinomycetes > Propionibacteriales > Nocardioidaceae > Nocardioides > Nocardioides sp. JS614. The sequence continues at coordinate 1,899,661 of NC_008699.1, read as the reverse complement.
GGGTATGGCGGCGCGCCGGCGCCTTGCGATGCACACACCCTGAGAACGCCAACCGTTCAACAACTTCCGAGACGCGACACTAGAAGTCGAACCCGTCGAACAGGTCGCCGATGCCGTCGCCGATGCTGCCGATCCCGTCACCGATGCCCTCGCCGAGGGCGCCGATCCCCTCACCGAGCGCGTCGAAGCCGCCGAAACCACCGAACAGCAGCCCGGCGAACATCCAGTCCATCGGCGTGAAGGCGCCGAAGTAGCCCGAGGCGTAGGGCTGGTAGGCGCGCCCGCCCTGCCAGTAGGGCACCCGCTGGGCGCCGACCATCACCATCCGGGCGTCGGGATCGGCGCCGGCTGCGACCCGCTCGGCATCGAGGGCACAGGCGGGGACGTCGCGGGTCGCGCCACCGGGCGGGGTCCACGGCACCTCGGTCACGGACAGGCCGTGCCGAGGGTCGAAGAAGCACGGCGGGCGGCGGGTCGGCAGCGGATCGCCCGCCACCCGCGCGCGGACGCACGCGATCGCGTAGCGCCCGTCTTCGAGGATCTGCGTGACATGCCGGACGTCGTCGGGACGCGACATCGCGTCACCGGCGGTCTTCGCCGACTCGTAGGCGTCGAGGGCGCGTTGGTAGTCGGCGTTCTCCCCCGCCCCGAGCTCGTGCCCCGCGAGATCGAGGTCGAGTGCCTGGAGCTCTTCCCCGAGGGCGGTGATGTCCTCGAAGGCGAGCTTCTTCACGGGCTCGAGCTCGGCGCGCTGGCGTTCGCGCTCACGCGCCTTGCTGCTGCGCCGCGCGAGCACCACCGCCGCCACGATCGCGGCGAGCAGGAGGAGGATCACCAGGCCATCCATGGACCCAGCCTACGGAGCGCCGGCAACCCCGGAACGGGTCGCCGGCGTCAGCCGGCCGCCGCCAGCGCGCCCTCCGCGGTCCGGTAGACCAGCCCGTCGGCGACGGCGTACGCGAGCGCGCGGTCGAAACGGTCCCGCTCCCAGTACGACGCCCCCACCATCCGGGCGAGCTCCTCGGGCGGCTGTGGCCCCTCGACCTCCAGGGCCCGCACGATCTGACCCATCTCGTGGAAGACCTGGCGGTCGCGCTTGCCCTCGGTCGACGGCTTCGGCGGCGGCATCGGCATCGGGTGTCTCCTCTGCTCCGCCCGGAGCGACCCGGGCGGTGGATCGGGTGTGCTGAGTCAGGCGTGCTGTGGCTGCGTGGAGCCGGTGCTACCGGTGTCGGTGTCCTCGGCGGTGAGCGGCTGGGCGATGCTCTCCAGCGACTTGCCCTCCGCCTTGACGCCCAGGAACGCCTCGACGATGCCACCGATGATCATCAGCGCGGCGCCGAGGAAGTAGCCGACCGCGATCTGCGTGATGTCCTTGTCCGCCGAGGCCTGCTCGATCAGCCAGCCGAAGAACAGCGGGCCGGAGATGCCGCCGGCCGCGGTGCCGATCGCGTAGAAGAACGCGATGCACAGGGCCCGGGTCTCCATCGGGAACACCTCGCTGGCGGTGAGGTACGCCGCACTCGCGCCGGCCGAGGCCATGAAGAAGATGATCGCGCCCATCAGCGTGAGGGTGGTGGCGTCGAAGCTGCCCAGGTAGAAGCCGGTCACGGCGAGCAGGACCCCGGACCCGATGTAGGTCGCGGTGATCATCTTGACCCGGCCCAGGGTGTCGAACAGCGGGCTCAGCAGCAGCGCCCCGGCGAAGTTGCTCGCCGCGAACACCGCGATGTAGTAGCCGGTCTGCTCCACGCCGAGGAAGGTCGTCAGGGTGTCGCCGTAGGTGAAGAAGAAGGCGTTGTACAAGAACGCCTGCCCGACGAACAGCGAGAAGCACAGGATCGTCCGCTTCGGGTACAGGGTGAAGACCGTCCTCGCGATCAGGCCGATGCCGATCGACGTGCGCTGCCGCACCGTGATCGTGTCGTGCACGTCGTGCAGCTGGTGGTGGGACTCCTCGGAGACGGTGCGTTCGATGTCGCGGACGATCTGCTCCGCCTCGTCCTCGCGGCCGTGGATGAACAACCAGCGCGGGCTCTCCGGGACGTTGCGCCGGACGACCAGGATGCCGACGGCGAGGATCGCGCCCAGGCCGAAGGCGAGCCGCCAGCCCCAGGACTGGTCGATCATCGTCGGGTCGAGCAGCGGGATCGTCAGCAGCGCGCCCCCGGCCGCACCGACCCAGAACGAGCCGTTGATGGCGATGTCGACGCGACCGCGGTACTTCGCGGGGATCAGCTCGTCGATGGCGGAGTTGATCGCGGCGTACTCACCGCCGATGCCGCAACCGGTCAGGAAGCGGCAGGCGAAGTACCACATCGGGTTCATCGAGAACGCCGTCAGCACGGTGGCCACGGTGTAGACCGCGAGCGTGACGATGAACAGCTTCTTGCGGCCGAGCCGGTCGGTGAGCTGCCCGAAGAAGGGGGCGCCGAGGCAGGCACCGGCGACGTACATCGAGCCCGCGAGGCCGATGTCGAAGTTGTTCATGCCCAGGCCGGTGCCGTCGGGCTTGAGGGCGTCCGACATCGAGCCGACGATGGTGACCTCGAGGCCGTCCAGGATCCAGACCGTGCCGAGTCCGATCACGACCAGCCAGTGCCACCGGGCCCACGGGAGCCGGTCCAGACGCGCGGGGATGTCGGTGGTGATCCGACCGGTTTCGACTGCCATGGCGGGTGCCGTACCCACCGGTGACGGCCGTCACTCCTGACCCACCGCCCACGCGCGGACCGCAACCACGACGTCGGACCATCAGCCCAGGAACGACCCCGCGGCCGGCGTGGCGGCGAAGCCGACACGCCAGACGCGGCTAGCGAGCAGAGTAGTCGCGGAACCCGCGCTTGGTCTTGCGGCCGAGGTAGCCGGCGGTGACCAGGTGCTCCAGCAACGGCGCGGGGGCGAAGCCGGGCTCGCGGAACTCGAGGTAGAGCTCGCGCTGGATCGCGAGGGACACGTCGTTGCCGACCACGTCGAGCAGCTCGAACGGGCCCATCGGCAGCGCGCAGCCCTGCTTCATCGCGAGGTCGATGTCGTCGGCGGTGGCGTAGTGCGCCTCGAGCATCTTCACCGCGTCGTTGAGGTAGGGGAACAGCAGCGCGTTGACGATGAAGCCGGCCCGGTCGCCGCACGAGACGGCGACCTTGCCGACCCGGTCGCACAGCGCCCGCGTCGTCTCGGTGACCTCGTCGGACGTGACGACCGTCGAGACGACCTCGACCAGCTTCATCACCGGCGCCGGGTTGAAGAAGTGTATCCCGATGACGTCGTGCGGGCGCGCGGTGGCCTGGGCGCACTCGATGACCGGCAGCGAGGAGGTGGTGGTCGCCAGGATCGCGCCCGGTCGACAGATCTCGTCGAGGTTCGCGAAGAGCGTGGACTTGATCGCCAGGTCCTCGGCGATCGCCTCGACCACGATGTCGACCGGCGCGAGGTCGTCCAGCGAGGTGCTGCCGGTCAGTCGGCCGAGCACCTCCGCCTTGGCGGACTCCTCGAGCTTGCCGCGCTGGATGGCCTTGTCGAGCGACTTCTCGATCGCGGCGCGGACGCCCGCGACCTTGTCGGCGGAGCGGCCGACGTAGAGCACGTCGTACCCGCTCTTGGCGAAGACCTCGACGATGCCGGTGGCCATCGTGCCGGTGCCGACCACCCCGACCAGCTTGATGTCGTGTCGCAGCTGGGGCTTCTGGTCCACCGACGGGGTCAGCTCGTCGGCGACGACGACCGGGCTGTCCGCGGCCTCGTAGGAGTAGAACCCACGGCCGGTCTTGCGGCCGAGCATGCCCGCGGTGACCATCTGCTTGAGGATCGGGCGCGGCGCGTGCAGCCGGTCGCGGCCCTGGTGGTACATGGTCTCGAGGATCTCGTACGCCGTGTCCAGGCCGATCAGGTCGAGCAGCGCGAGCGGGCCCATCGGGTAGCCGCAGCCGTACCGCATCGCGGCGTCGATGTCCTCGCGCGAGGCGTAGTGGCCCTCGTACATGGCGACCGCGTGGTTGAGGTAGCCGAAGAGCAGCGTGTTGGCGATGAAGCCCGCCTTGTCGCCGCAGACGACCGGGGCCTTCCCGAGGCTGGTGACCAGCGCGGTGGTCTCGTCGAGGACGCTCTGCTCGGTCACGACGGTGCGCACGATCTCGACCAGCGCCTGCACCGGCGCCGGGTTGAAGAAGTGCACGCCGACCACGCGGCCCGGGCTGCCGTTGGCGGTCGAGATCTCGGTGACCGAGAGCGAGGACGTGTTCGTGGCCAGGATCGTCTCGGGCGAGACGATCTCGTCGAGGTCGCGGAAGATCGCCTTCTTGGTCTCGAGCGACTCCACCACCGCCTCGACGACGAAGTCCGCCTCGGCGAGGTCCTTGAGCGAGGTGGTGAACGTGATCCGCCCCAGCAGCTCGGCCTGGTCCGCCTCGGTCATCTTCTCGCGCTTGACGGCGCGGGAGGTCGAGTGCTCGAGGTACTGGCGGCCACGGGCCAGGGACTCGTCGTCCTTCTCGACGCCGACCACGGCGTGGCCGGCCCGGGCGAAGACCTCGGCGATGCCGGCACCCATGGTGCCCAGGCCGATGACGCCGATCGTGCGGAACTCGCGCCCGGCTCCGGGAGCGGCTGTCTCGGGGGAGGTGCTGGTCATGCGGGGCATCGTGCCACGCGGGGTTCGCGCCGGTCACCGTGACTTAGTTCACCCGCCAGTAACTTACCGGCGCCACGAATCCGTGCCTTCTGCTCAACTCGAGGCTCCTGGTGCCGAAAGAGGGACGTCGGTGTCTGCCCTCCGACGCCACCGCGAACGAAGGGGTCCCAGATGCCGCGCAACGGGTCGGCCGCTGTCCCGCTCCGGACGCTCCTGGGCGTCGCCCTCGGGCTCCAGCTGCTCGCCGCCGTGGTCGTCCGCGGCGACCGGGCGGCGCTCGCCCTGCTGCTGGTCACCAGCGTGCTGACCGCTGCCGCCACCGCGCTGCTGCACCGGCGGGTGCTCGCGCCCCTGGGCCGGGCCTCGGCGTACGTCGAGGCGCTCGCCGCCGGCGACCTGACCGGCAGCCCGGGCGCCGGCGCCGACGTACCCCTCACCGGCGCCCTGGCCGCGGTCGGCGAGCGCACCCGGACGGCGATGCGCGACGTCGCCGACTCCGTGGGCTCGCTCAACGGCACCGCCGAGTCGGTCGCTGCCACCACCGAGGCCATGGGCCAGACCTTCGCCGAGACCTCGACCCGGGCGGCCGAGGTCAGCAGCGCGGCGGGTGTCGTGTCCAGCAACGTCGCGGCCGTGTCCACCGGCGCCCGCGAGATGAGCGACTCGGTCACCGAGATCGCGCGCAACGTCACCGACGCGGTCGCGGTCGCCGAGGAGGCGGTGTCGATGGCGGCCGAGGCGGCCGCCGTCATGGCCGAGCTCGACAGCGCGAGCGAGCGGATCGGCAACGTCGTCCGCCTGATCACCGCCATCGCCGGGCAGACCAACCTCCTGGCGCTGAACGCCACCATCGAGGCGGCGCGCGCAGGCGAGGCCGGCAAGGGGTTCGCGGTCGTCGCCAGCGAGGTGAAGACCCTGGCCCAGGAGACGGCCCGCGCCACCGAGGACATCACCGAGCAGGTCGGTGCCCTGCAGGGCGGCAGCCGGGCCGCTGTCGCCTCGCTCGAGCGCACCCAGGAGGTCATCAGCCGCTTCGCCGACTACCAGGCCACGATCTCGAGCGCGATCGAGGAGCAGGCCGCCACGACCGCGGAGATGAGCCGGCGCCTGCTCGAGGCCGCCGACGGGTCCCAGCAGATCGCCGAGACCGTCCGCAGCGTCGCCACCTCGACCGCCCAGGCCATGGAGCAGCTCACCCACACCCGGCGCGCCGCCGGCGAGCTCTCCGGCCTCTCCTCCGACCTCGGCGCGGTGACCGGCCGGTTCCGGCTGCCCGAACCCGTGGTGGTCGTGCACGACATCGGGGCGAACGGCGGGGTCGCCCTGGAGGTGGAGGGCGTCGTCTCGGTCACGCACGACCCGAAGCTGCAGGCCGTGATCGTGCGCTGGCTGCGCTACCAGGACCAGGCCGTCAAGCCGGCGTTGGGCATGCAGCTGGAGCTGATCCGGAAGCACTCGCTGCGCACGGTGGTCGTCGACTCCCGCGAGGCGGTCGGCGCCTACTCGGCCGAGATGAACCACTGGATCGGGGTCGAGTTCGTGCCGCTCCTCGAACGGACCACCATGAAGGCGTTCGTCACCGTCGTCCCCCGCAGCGCGGTGGCCGACCTGGCGAACAAGGGCTGGCAGGAGGGCCAGGACGGCCTGGGCTTCCAGATGGTGGAGGTCGCCTCCATGACCGAGGCCGAGGAGATCGCCCGCCGCGCCTGCCGCCTCTGAGCACCCCGTCCCTTACGCTGCTCCGGTCGGAAGCCGTTGGGTGCGAAGGTGTGCTGAGGTGTGCTCGTGAGATTGGTCGTTGCCCGCTGCCAGGTCGACTACGCCGGGCGGCTGACCGCCCACCTGCCAATGGCGACCCGGGTCCTGATGATCAAGGCCGACGGCTCCGTGCTCGTGCACTCCGACGGCGGCTCGTACAAGCCGCTGAACTGGATGTCCCCGCCGTGCATCCTGCGCGAGGGCACGACCGACGACGGCCGGGTCGAGTGGACCGTGATCTCCAAGAACGACGACACGCTGCGGATCCTGATCGAAGAGGTCCTCCACGAGTCGATCCACGAGCTGGGCGTCGACCCGGGCCTCCAGAAGGACGGCGTGGAGAAGCACCTCCAGGAGATGCTGGCCGAGCACCCGGCGACCCTCTCCCCCGGCCTCACGCTGGTCCGGCGGGAGTACCCCACCGCGATCGGGCCGGTGGACCTGATGTGCAAGGACGCCGAGGGCCGCAACGTCGCCGTCGAGATCAAGCGCCGCGGCGACATCGACGGCGTCGAGCAGCTCACCCGCTACCTCGAGCTGTTGAACCGGGACCCGCTGCTGGCACCCGTGCGCGGCATCTTCGCCGCACAGGAGATCAAGCCCCAGGCGCGGGTCCTCGCCACCGACCGCGGCATCGCCTGCGCGGTGGTCGACTACGACGCGCTGCGCGGCCTCGACGACCCGACCCACCGACTGTTCTGAAGCCGACTCCCCTGACCGGTCCGCCCGGCAGCAGGGCCCGGCTCCGGGTCGGGTAGCCGGGGGTCGGTTTCCCCGGTTCACCGGGGATGTTGGAACTTCTGGCCCGAAGTTTCGGCCCAACAGTTCCGGTTTCCCCGGTTCACCGGGGAAACCGCCCGGCGGGCGGGCACCAGCGATCAGAGGTACAGGTCGACGGCGGGCCGGTCGCGCTCGAGGCGGTAGGCGTCCCGGATCGCGGAGGACCGGTCGGACGGGCCGCGGGGCATCGGGACGTGCACGACGATCGGTTCCTGATGGCCCGGGTTGCCCCGATGGCCCTGGTGGCCCTGGCGACCGGCGTCGCGGCGCTCCGCCGGCACGGCACCCGCGACCGGCTCGACCGCGAACTGCGGCCGCGGCGTGGGACGGACCAGGGTCGTGACGTGCATACCCGGTCAACGCGCCCGGGCCGGCCAGGTCACGCCCCGCTTCGCAGATCCCCGAGCCGGCGGATATCCGGTGGTACCCACCGGGCCGGCTGGGCACGATGGCGACCATGCGCGCGAACCACTTCGACACCGAGGTCGCCGAGCGGTACGACGACCCGGACGACCCGATGTTCTCGGCCGCGGTGCTCGGGCCGACCGTCGACTTCCTGGCCGACCCGGCGTGAGACCGGCCCGGCCGGCCGATGTGACGATGAGCGGGTGCGGATCTTCCACGTCGCGACCCTGGCCGACTGGGCCGGGGCCCACCGGACCGGTGAGTACACCACCTCGACCCGCGGGGTGAGCCTCGCCCAGCAGGGCTTCATCCACGCCAGCCGCGCCGACCAGTGGGAGCGGGTGCTGGCCGCGTTCTACGCAGACGTCGAGGAGCCGCTGGTGCTGCTCGAGATCGACACCGACCTGCTCGGCGTACCCGTCGCCGAGGAGCCGCCGGCACCGGACGTCGCCGAGACCTTCCCGCACGTGTACGGCGCGATCCGGGTGCCGGCGGTCGTCGCCGTCACCCGCCTGGAGCCGCCGCGCTGACCGCGGCCAGCGCGACCACCTCGTCGGCCGCACCCCAGCTCAGGGTGACCCCGGCGCCGCCGTGCCCGTAGCAGTGGACCACGTCCCCGACCCGGTCCAGCCGCACGGCCGGGCGCACCGGACGCAGGCCGACCCGGTGCCGCAGCACCCGCGCGCCACGGAGCCCGGGCACCAACCGGGTGGCGCGCTCGAGGATCGCCTCGGCGGTCGCCGGGGACGGCGTCCGGCTCCACTCGCCCTCGACGTCGGTGCCGCCGACGACGACGTCGTGCTCCCGGGGGACGACGTACGTCGGTCCCGAGCGGTCCAGCCACCAGCGGTCGATGCCGGTCTGCTCGACCACGACCACCTGCCCGCGCACGGGGACCACGGTCCGGTCCGCGCCGAGGAGGCGGGCGCCGAGCCCGGCGCAGTTGACGACCAGCCCGGGGCCGGAGGGCAGGGCGGAGAGGTTGAGCCGGGTGATCGTCCCGCCCAGCTGCTCCACGCGACCGGCCAGCCAGGCGAGGTAGACGCCGGTGTCGACCACCGGCGTGGTGAACGTCCAGCCGTCGACCCATCCGGGCGGGACGTCGCGGGTGCGGGTCAGGCCCGGCACCGCCGCACCCCACCAGGGGTCGGGCTCGGGCGCCATGAACACCTCGGTGCCCGCCACCATCCGCACCCCGGACTCCGGGTCGGTGTCGGCGAGGGCGTCGAAGACGGCATACGACGTGGCCGACCAGGCCGCGACCCGGTCCTGTGGAAGGGCGCGGTACGGATACCAGAACGCCCCGGCGACAGCGGAGGTCGTCTCCAGCGGGAGGTCCCGGGCGACCACGTCGACGCGGTGCCCGGCTTGGAGCAGCCGCACCGCACAGGTCAGGCCGATGACGCCCGCCCCGACCACGATCACCCGGTCCGTCATGGCTGCAGTCTGGCCTGAAACGCCGTCCGGGCGCGAACAACCTCACATTTCGCCGCCGCGGCTTATTGACGTATGTTCAACAGCGTGAGACTGACGCTGCTCGGAGTCCTGACCGCCCTGCTCGGCGCGCTGCTGGCGGCTCCCCCGCCGCCGGCCGCTGCGGCCGGCGCTGCCACCGCCGCCGGCGCCCGCGCCACCGTCGTCGCCCGCGAGGTGGTCTTCGAGCTCGAGAACACCAACGCCACGTCCGTGCTCTGCGTGCCGGACAACCAGAGCTACGAGGTCCGCGGCCGCCTGGTCGGGCCGCGGCCGGCCGTGCTCGGCCACAGCGGCCCGATCCGGATCAACGTGCTGGTCCACGACCTCGCGGCCGGCTCGTGGTTCTGGAGCCTGCCCGGGCACCCGGCCTACGACTACGCCCGCCAGCTCGCCCGGCGCGGCGAGACCTCGCTCGTCCTCGACCGCCTCGGCTACGGCGCCAGCCCGCTCGCGAACGGCGACGCCACCTGCCTCGGCGCGCAGGCCGACATGCTCCACCAGGTCGTCCAGCACGTCCGCTCGGGGCGCTACACGTTCGCCGAGCCCGACGGCGACACCACGCCCGCGGCCGCGCACGTCGTCACCCACGGTCACTCCGTCGGCGCCGCCATCGCCCAGATCGAGGCGGCCACCTTCGACGACGTCGACGGCCTGGTGCTGATGTCCTGGACCGACCGCGGCGCCACCTCCCTAGCGACCCGGACGGCCGCGCGGCAGAGCGCCGCCTGCCTGAGCGGGCCGGACTACGCCCCGCTGACCAGGACCGGCGCCGACTACCGGAAGCTGATGTTCGCCAGTGCCCCGTCCGGCGTGCAGCGCACCGCGGCCCGCCTCCGCGTCGACGACCCGTGCGGCGACGTGAGCAGCCTGAGCCCGATGCTGGTGGCCTCGAACCTGGCCGCGACCCAGGTGGACGCGCCGGTCCTCCTCCTCTACGGGGCCGAGGACGCGCTCAATCGGCCGGCCGCGCGCGAGCAGCAGGCCGCGGCGTACCCGACGCCGGTCACCACCCGCACCTTCGCCGGCGCCGGCAGCGCGCTGCCCCTCGAGCGCTCGGCCGACAAGGTCCGGGCCGCCGTGCTGCGCTGGCTGCGCTCCTGAGCGGGCGCCGGCGCCACCATGACCGGCGCGTAACCCCGGGAAGCGCGGGGTCGTTGGGGGATCCGACGGAAAGGTCCTGCGATGACGCGCCGAGCTGCTGCCCCCCTCCCGGTCTCCCCCCCGGCCCCCATCCCGGCCTGCGTGGCCGTCCTCCTGGTCGCCGCGGCGACCGTGCTGACGATGCTCGCCGGAGCACCACCCGCCGGCGCCCACGAGGAGCGGCCCGCGCAGTTCCCCGACGGCACCGGGCACCGGCCGTCGTTCCTCGGCTTCGACAACCCCCGCCAGCGGGTCGTGTGCGGGTCCGACAGCGGCCGGCTGATCGCGGCGCTTCCCGAGGGCGCGGTCAAGGACCGCAACGAGCGGCTGCTCGACTCGTGCCGGTACCGGTCCATCCAGGACGCGATCGACTCGGTCCGCAAGCGGCAGACCTCCGTGTACGTGCTGCCGGGGACCTACCACGAGGCGAAGTGGGCGCGCGCGGAGCGCAGCGACTACTGCTCGCACCTGCAGACCTCGTCGACCTCGCCGCTGCCGTTCTCGGAGTACATCGGCAGCCTGTCCTCGCCCGACCCCGGTGCCGAGCAGGCCGCCGCGGACTCCGGCGAGTCCAACCCGATCGCGTTGTCCTACGCCGACCAGCGGCGCTGCGCCCACAACCTGAACCTGATCGCGGTCTTCGGTGACCGGACACCGGGCAACGACAGCATCCGCTGCGACAGCCGGTTCTGCGGCCTCCAGCTGGTCGGCACCGGGCAGACACCGGCCGACGTGGTCGTCGACAACCGGTTCGCCAAGCTCAACGCGATCCGCGCGGACCGGGCCGGCGGCTTCTACCTGAGCAACATGACCTTCCAGCAGGCCGAGTTCAACGCGATCTACGTCCTGGAGACCGACGGCTTCGTCATCGACCGGGTGGTCGCCCGCGGCAACGACGAGTACGGCGTCCTCGCGTTCGCGAGCGACCACGGCCTGATCGAGGACTCCGAGGCGTACTACAACGGCGACTCCGGCATCTACCCGGGCTCCGGATCCGACCTCAACGCCGACAACACGGAGTTCGAGGCGACCCGCTACGCGATCGAGATCCGCGGCAACAACAGCCACGACAACACGCTGGGCTACTCCGGCACGGCCGGCAACTCGATCTGGGCCCACGACAACGACTTCCACGACAACGCCACCGGCATCGCGACCGACTCGCTGTTCCCCGGACACCCGGGCCTGCCGCAGGACCACGCGCGCTGGAACCGCAACCGGATCTACTCCAACAACTCCAACTGGTACACCGAGTTCGTCGACACCGGCGTCTGCGACAAGCCGATGGAGCAGCGCGGCTACATGGACGGCACGGTCTGCCCGGTGGTGCCGACGCCGGTCGGCACCGGCGTCCTGATCGCGGGCGGCAACTACGACTCGACCGACCACAACTGGATCTACGACAACTGGCGCTACGGCACCATGCAGTTCTGGGTGCCCGCCCCCCTGCGCGACGACTACGACCCGTCGCACCTCTACGACACGTCGAACCACAACCACACCTTCGAGAACCAGATGGGCATCGACCCGCAGGGCCACGAGCAGCCGAACGGGATGGACCACTGGTGGGACGACCAGGGCGTGGGCAACTGCTGGGAGGACAACCACTACGGCTCGGCCGGCCAGACCGACAACTTCACGGTTCCGCCGCCCTCCTGCGCCGACGGCGGCTCGGTCTTCCTGCCCGGCGCGACGGTGAAGGACGCCGGCTTCCTCAGCTGCAGCCAGTACGACCGCAGCGACCCGACCTGGAAGCACCCGCCCGCGTGCGAGTGGTTCGACAGCCCCAGCAAGCCCGCGCGGGCCGTGGCCGCTCCGGGTCGGCCCGCCTCCGGCACGGTGCTGGTGGCCCCGATCGCGATGACGGCCGGCGCGCTCGCGTTGGTCCTGGGCCTGCGCCGCCGGTGGTCGCGTGCGGACTAGGGCCGGGCGACGGATCGGTCTGGTCCTCGTCACACTCCTCGGCCTGCTGGCGGCGGGCGGGTTCGCCCTGGCCCGCTCCGCTCCGTCGTTGAGCGCAGGCGGCCCGACCTCGGTCGCCGGCACCGAGGCGACCGGCGTGTTCGAGATCGCCGACCGTACCGTGCGGCAGGTCCGGTACGACGACGGCGGGACGCTGCGCTACACCTTCGAGCTGACCAACGACGACCGGTTCCCGGTCACCGTCCACGGCCTGGCGGCCGACCAGCCGCCGAGCCGGCTGTTCACCTACTCCGGGTTGGCCGACGCCGCCGGCCGTTCGACGCTGCGGCTGTCCCCCGGCGAGTCCGTTCCGGTCACCCTGTCCCTGCTGATGGGCGGCTGCGAGACGCTCTCGGCGCGGGCCGGGGCCTTCGTCACCGCGGTGGTGCTGCGCATCGAGCGCGCCGGCATGCTCACCGGACTCCCTGCTGACAACGTCACCGTCACCCTGCCCGAGGAACTGCACACCGGCTCGCCGCGCGAGGCGTTCTGCCCCAACTCGACGGCCACCTCCCGGCCCCCGGGATGACCGAGACGGCTACTGGTCACCGCTAGGGACAGGAGCTGCCCCTGGGCAGCTTGTACGGCGCGGAGATCCGGTAGGTGCCGGCTCGCGGCGCGTGCAGGACCAGCCAGTCGGGCCGGTGCGGATGGGCCTCCGCGTTCGCCTGGTCCTCGGTCTCCAGCCCGGACAGGCACGCCGGGGCCGCGAACCACGAGGCGACCGACGACCGGGAGGCGGGTGGCAGCGGATCGACCTCGACCAGGCTCAGCCAGGGCGAGTCCGCGACCCGGATCACGACGTCCCCCGAGCGCGGGGTGTACACGGTCAGGTGGGCGGCGCCGAAGGACACCACCTTCGCCGGCGGGCTGACCAGCGGCGTGGGCCGGCGGACGGCGTAGAGCGTCCAGTTCTCGTCCGACCACACCGGCGAGAGGTACGGCAGGCCGCTCGTGATCAGCTCGGTCTCGGCGACCGCCGCGCCGTCGGGCTCCGCCGAGGAGAGCACGACGTACTGCACGGCCCACCGGTGCAGCCACCGCCGGTACGCGACCTTGGTGAGCGGCTGGTCGCGGTAGAACAGCGGGTTCCGCACCGCGTCGGCCTGGCGGTTCCAGCCGCGGGCGAGCGGGACGTGGGGCGCGAACACCGCGGCCTCGCGGTGGCTCCGGGTCGGCACCACCTCGACCCGGCCGCGATCGGCGCGACGGTGCTGGAGCTCCGTCAGGATCGGGGCGACGTCCGGCCCCCAGGACGTCTGGCCGCTGGCGTTGACCACGTCGCGAGCGGCGGTCGCGACCTGCCAGATCGACGCCGTCAGGACGGCCACGACCAGCAACCCCCGCGCGGCCCGCGGCCCCCGGCGCCGGGCGAGGGCCGAGGTCCGCCACCCGCCGGCCGCGGCCCCCACCATCAGCACGCCGCCGAACAGCAGCCCGAGCCGCGAGATGTTCGTGCCGATCGGCGAGGGGACGAGCCACACCAGGAGGACGGCCGGGGCGTACAGCGCGGCCGCCAGCCGCACGGCCCGCCAGCTCGCGGGTGCCGTCACGGTCACGGCGGCACCGACGAGCACGGGCAGGATCGTGGAGTACCACGGCATCGGCTGCGTGCCGGAGAAGGGGAACAGGAGCGCGGACAGCGCGACGACCACGACCGGCGTCACCCCGAGGGCGTACGCCGCCCAGCGTTGTCGGGCGAGCCACAGGGTCGCCGCCACCAGGCCGAGGAACAACCCGGCGACCGGGCTCGCGGCGGTCGCGAGCCCGGAGGCGACCGCCACGGCGATGGCGCGGGCCGGCCGGAGGGTGAGCACCGGTGACCTCTGGTAGGGCCACCCGAGCAGCAGGCAGATCGCGACGAGCGCGAAGACCGTGCCCACCGCGAACGTGACCCGGCCGGACACGGCGTTGCCGACGAGGGCCAGCGCGGCGTACCCGCCGACGGCCAGCGCGCGGGCGTCGGTCCGGCCGTGCCGGCCGACGAGCGCCCACGTCAGCAGCCCGGCGGAGAGCGTCCCCGCGACGACGAGCGTGGGCCGGACGCCGACGGCGGCCATCAGGTACGGCGAGAGCACGCTGTACGACACCGGGTGCATGCCGCCGTACCAGGACAGGTTGTAGGCGCTGCCGGGGTGCAACCGGGCGAACTCGGCCCACGCGTCCTGGGCGGCGAGGTCCCCCCCGCCCGTGGCGACGATCCGCCACCACAGGATCTGCAGGGTCGCGGAGACGACGACCGCCACCGCGACGGGCGAGCGCGACCAGCGGCGCAGCGGCGGCCGGAGCGAGGGCTGCCACCCGCCGGCGACCCCGCCGAGGTCGGCGGGCTCGGCGGCGAGGGAGCGGGCGACCGTGCTCATGTCGAGGCCACGACGTCGTCCTCACCGGCGTGGGAGCCGTCCGCGACCGAGCGATCCCCGTTCCGGACCGGGTAGACCATCAGCCGGCCGAGCGTGAACGCTGCGAGGGCGAGCACGACCCCCGCGATGTCGTCGACGACGAAGTGCCAGCCGAAGTACACGGTGGCGACCATGGTGACCGACAGGAAGGTGGCCAACGCGAGCGTCGTACGTCGCCACCGGTAGTACCGGGCGACCAGCAGCACCGTGCAGGTGAACCCGACGTGGAGGCTGGCGAAGGCCGAGATGCTCACGAAGGCGTCACCCGCGTGCGGATCGGCGAGGAAGTGGGCGCGCTCGGCGAGGTACTTCACCTGGGTCGCGCTGATCGCGGTCGGCCGCAGGCCGGCGAACTCCTCGGGCGCCGAGGCGAACGGGCCCAGGGACGGGACGAGGTAGTACGACCCGACCCCCAGGATCCACACCCACAGCGCGGAGCACAGCATGACGTAGGCCTCGCGCACCCGCGGCAGCAGCGCGAGGGTGCCGACCACCGACAGCGGCACCAGGTAGGTGAACGACCGGTAGACGACCGCGAGGACCACGGCGGCCTGGCCCTCCCCCAGCAGCCCGTGGAGGAGCACCGCCGGGCTGTGGCCGAGCAGGAACCATCGCTCGATCGCGAGGAGTTCCTGGTCCAGCGGGGTGTTGAACGCGTCCCAGCTCTTCAGGTTGCGGTAGGAGATGTAGACGACGTGGTAGGCGAGCAACCCGGAGCACACGAGCAGCACCCGCTGGGGCGTCCACCGCTCGCGCAGGTGGCGACCCACGTCGGACCACGACCAGCCCAGGGGCCGCAGCCGCACCGCTCTTCGCAGCGCGTCGGCGAGGGCGAACACCAGCAGCAAGGTGAACGCCGTGCCGAGCCGGCCGCGGAACATCGCGCCACCGGGGTCGCGGAACGGGATCCCGAGGTGCTCGGACCGCAGCAGCGCCACGGACGCGAAGACCGCCGTGAGCGCCCACACCCACGCGGTCAGTCGGAGCGCCTCGCGTCCGGAGATCCCAGCACCCACCCGTCCACCTGCCTTCACGACTCACCCACCCGCGAGACCGACGGTCCACCTGGACTGCCGGGCGGCAGGCATCCGCAGCGTATCGAACGCCGGTCGCCGCCGCGGCAGCTGCGGCCGGTGCGACTAGGCGCCGGCCTGGCGCGGGGCGGTCGAGTCGACCTCGGCGCCGCTCTGCTCGCGGGCGACGTACTCCTCGATGTCCTCGATGTCGTCACGGTTGCGGGTGGTGACCGCGAGCAGGTCGCTCATCGTCGCGACCTCCTCGACCTGCTCCTTGATGAACCACTGCAGGAACTGCTCGGAGGCGAAGTCACCCTCCTCGCGCGCGATCCGGAGCAGCCCGTTGACCTGCTCGGTGACCCGCCTCTCCTGCTCCAGCGCGAGCGCGACCGGCGCGACGACGTCGGCGAAGGCGTTCACCGGCGCCTCGACGGCCGGGATCACCACCTCGGCATCGGTGTCGAGGAGGTACTGGATCATCATCGCGGCGTGCGCGCGCTCCTCGACGGCCTGGGCGTAGAAGAACGCGGCCATGCGCGGCATCGTGAGGGCGTCGTAGTAGACCGCGCACGCGAGGTACTGGTTGTGCGCCGCCAGCTCGTTGCCGATCTGGGCGTTGAGCTGGTCGACGAAGCGGGGTGCGGCCACGGGGTGCTCCTCGGGGTCGGCGATCAGTGTTCGGGCGGCGGGTGCGCTCAGGCAGCCTTCGCGAGCTTCTTCTTGGTGACCTTCGTGCCGTCCACCCGGACGAGCTTGCGCTTCTTGACCGTATACCCCGCAGGCAGGGTGCCCTCCTTGAGCATCCGCAGCGGGCAGCGAGCGCACTTCGTCTTCGACGCGCAGCACTCCGTCTTCGGGAGCTTCCGGGCCTTGGGCACGCAGGCACCCTACCAGAACTGTGAGGGTAGCCTAACCTTCGTCCAGCCCGTTGGCCGCGCGGATCACGTCGACGATCCCGCCCATGATCTCGGTCAGGCCGAAGTCCTTGGGCGTGAAGACCGCCGCGACGCCGAGCTCGCCCAGGCGGCGGCCGTCCGACTCGGGGATGATGCCGCCGACCACGACGGGTACGTCCCCCATCCCCGCCTCACGCAGCCCGTCGAGCACGGCCGGGACCAGCTCCATGTGTGATCCGGAGAGGATCGACAGCCCGACGCAGTGGACGTCCTCGGCGACGGCCGCGGCGACGATCTGCTCGGGGGTCAGCCGGATGCCCTGGTAGACGACCTCGAACCCCGCGTCCCGGGCGCGCACCGCGATCTGCTCGGCGCCGTTGGAGTGGCCGTCGAGACCGGGCTTGCCGACCAGCAGGCGCAGCCGGCCACCCAGCTCCTGCGCCGTCTCACGCACCCGGTCCCGCACGGCTGCGAGCTCCGCGCCCGCCTCCGCGACGCCGACCGCACCGCTGACGCCCGTCGGGCCCCGGTACTCGCCGAAGACCTCGCGCAGCGTGGCGGACCACTCCCCCGTGGTCGCTCCGGCGCGAGCGGCCACCAGGGTCGGCCCCATCAGGTTCGTGTCGGTCTTGGCAGCCTCGGCCAGCTGGGCGAGCGCTGCGGCGACCTCGTCCTCGTCGCGCTGCGCCTTCCACGCCTCGACGCTGGCGATCGCGGCCTGCTCCGCGTCGGGGTCCGCCGTCATGATCGCGCTGTCGAGGTCGGAGGTCAGCGGCGACGGCTCGGTGGTCTCGAACTTGTTGACGCCGACGACGATCTCCTCGCCGGACTCGATCCGCGCGCGCCGCGCGGCGTGCGAGGAGACCAGCTCCTGCTTCATGTACTCGACTGCCGCGATCGCGCCGCCCATCGCCTGGACCCGGTCGATCTCGGCGCGGGCGCCCGCGACCAGCTCCGCGACCTTCGCCTCGATCACGTGCGAGCCGTCGAAGATGTCGTCGTACTCGAGCAGGTCGGACTCATAGGCCAGCACCTGCTGGAGACGCAGCGACCACTGCTGGTCCCAGGGCCGCGGCAGGCCCAGGGCCTCGTTCCACGCCGGCAGCTGGAGCGCCCGCGCGCGAGCGTTCTTGGAGAGCGTGACGCCGAGCATCTCGAGCACGATCCGCTGCACGTTGTTCTCAGGCTGGGCCTCGGTGAGGCCCAGCGAGTTGACCTGCACGCCGTACCGGAACCGACGCATCTTGGGGTCCTCGACGCCGTACCGTTCCCGGGTGATCTCGTCCCAGAGCCGGCCGAAGGCCCGCATCTTGCAGGTCTCCTCGACGAAGCGGACGCCGGCGTTGACGAAGAAGGAGATCCGGCCGACGACGCGTCCGAAGTCCGCCTCGTCGACCTGGCCCGAGCTCTTGACCGCGTCGAGGACGGCGATCGCGGTGCACAGCGCGTACGCGAGCTCCTGCGTGGGCGTCGCCCCGGCCTCCTGCAGGTGGTAGCTGCAGATGTTGATCGGGTTCCACTGCGGGATCTGGTGGACCGTGTACGAGATGACATCGGCGATCAGCCGCATCGAGTGCTCGGGAGGGAACGCGTAGGTCCCGCGGGAGAGGTACTCCTTGATGATGTCGTTCTGGGTGGTGCCGGCGAGCTGGGCGGCGACCTCCTCGGGGCTCAGCTCCGGGTTCTGCTCCTCGGCGACCACCTGGTACATCGCCAGCAGCCACATCGCGGTGGCATTGATCGTCATCGAGGTGTTCATCGAGGTCAGCGGGATGTCCTCGAACAGCCGGCGCATCTCGCCCAGGTGCGGCACCGGGACGCCGACCTTCCCCACCTCGCCGCGCGCGAGCGGCGAGTCCGGGTCGTAGCCGGTCTGGGTCGGCAGGTCGAAGGCGACCGAGAGCCCGGTCTGCCCCTTCGCGAGGTTGGTCCGGTAGAGCGCGTTGGACGCCGCCGCCGTCGAGTGCCCGGCGTAGGTGCGCATCACCCAGGGTCGGTCCTTCGGGGCACGACCCTCGGGGCCACGATCCGTCGGAGCGCCGTCCTTCTCAGTCATGGGTCCGAGGGTAGGAGACGGTCTACCGCTTGGTAACCGCCCACCGGTGTGGGTTATCCGACACGGCTCACGCCGAGACGGCGACCCGCTCGACCTGCACGACGCGGATCAGGCGGGACAGGTGCAGCATCCGGCGTACGGCGGGGCCGCACCCGCGCAGGGTGAGGTGGTGACCCTCGCGGCCGGCCTGACGGGTCGCGACGGCGAGCACCTTCAGGGCGGTCATGTCGATGGTGGTCACGTCGGTCAGGTCGACGACGATGTCCTCGTCGCGCTCCTCGATGAGCTCGTAGAGCGCGTTGCGGGCCTCCCACGTGCTGCGCACGTCGAAGTCACCGCTGAGCAGAAGTGTCGGACCGTCCGTGGTGATGTCCATGCTGGTGCCCCGTCCTCCGGGATCCGAGAGTCCCGGTCGCTCCATCAGTGCTGGATCAGTGCTGGTCAGTGCTGGCCTCGATGGTGTGCTTGTCACTCACTATGACGCTCGTGACGGCGCCGAGGTTGCGTCCGTGGCCCCGGTAATTCCGCCGTGTCGCGTCCGCTCGCTCGCTCGACCGAGGTGTACCCGGGTGTGATCGGGGTCATGCACCCCCACCCCTAGGATCGGAGGATGGTCAACCTCACCCGGATCTACACCCGCACCGGCGACGGCGGGCAGACCCGACTCGGCGACATGAGCACGACGACGAAGACCGACCTCCGCCTGGCGGCGTACGCCGACGTCGACGAGGCCAACGCCCACGTCGGCCTAGCGCTGGCGCAGGGCGGGCTGGGCGAGGACGTCACGGCGGTGTTGACCCGGATCCAGAACGACCTGTTCGACGTGGGCGCCGACTTCTGCACCCCGGTCGTCGAGAACCCGGAGTTCCCGCCGCTGCGCATCGAGCAGGCCTACGTCGACCGGCTCGAGGGCTGGTGCGACCACTACAACGAGGACCTCTCCAAGCTGCGGTCGTTCATCCTCAACGGCGGCACCCCCGGCGCCGCGCTGCTGCACGTCGCCCGCACCGTCGTACGGCGGGCCGAGCGCTCCGCCTGGGCAGCGTACGAGGTGCACGGCGAGACGATGAACCTGCTGGCCATCACCTACCTGAACCGGCTCTCAGACCTGCTGTTCATCCTCGCCCGGCACGCCAACCGGGAGAACGGCGACGTGCTGTGGGTGCCGGGCGGCGAGCGCGACTGACCCCAGGCCCCGAGCCCGGGCTCAGCCTCGATCGAGGCTCACGCTGGTTGCCGGTCGCGGGCCGGCGGCCTGGTGGCCAGCACCGCCACCGCTGCCGGCGCCATCAGCACCGCGATGGTCAGCAGCGAGTGCAGGGTGCCGACGTGGTCGCCGAGCCACCCGAGGAACGGTGGGCCGGTGAGGAACGCCGCGTAGCCGATCGTCGAGACCACGCTGACCCGCGCCGCGGAGCGCACCGGGTCGTCGGCGGCCGCGCTCATGCCGACCGGGAAGCCCAGCGAGGCGCCCAGGCCCCACAGCAGGATCCCGGTGACGACCAGCGGTGCCCAGTGGCCGTAGACCACGAGGAGCACGCCGACGAGCGCGGTCGCCGAGGTCCCCCAGAGCACCGGCGCCCGCCCGAACCGGTCGAGCGCGGTCGAGCCGACCAGCCGGCCGGCCGTCATCGCGGTGACGAACAGGGAGAACCCGGCGACGCCGACCCAGTGGGCCGTGTCGTACCCGTCGACCAGCGCCAGGGCGAGCCAGTCGTTCGCGCTGCCCTCGGTCAGCGCGAACGCGAGGACCATCACCCCGATCGCGAGCGTGCGCGGCTCGAGCCAGGCCGAGCGGGCCCGAGCCGCGACCTCCGCCTCGGGCGGTGGCGGCAGGAAGTAGCGGGCGGCCACCAGGACGGCGCCGAAGGACAGCAGCACCACCGCGGTCACGTGGATCTCCAGCGGCACGTGCGCGGCGGCCATCGGCACGCCCAGGGCGGAGCCGGCGATGGTGCCGAAGCTGAAGCCGGCGTGGAAGCGCGGCATCACGGTGCGGCCGAGGTGCCGCTCGACGGCCGCCCCGTCGACGTTCATGGCGACGTCCCACACCCCGGTCCCGACGCCGTAGAGGAACAGTCCGACCGCGGCCGTCGACATCGTCTGCCAGGCCCCGATGCTGATCGTGGCCGCGGTGAGGCCGACGGCGCAGGACGCCGCCCCGAGCCGGACGGCGCCGGCCGGCCCGACCCGGTCGATCAGGCGTCCGGCGGAGGGCAGCGCCAGCACCGAACCGGCCGAGATCGCCAGGAGCAGCAGCCCGAGCCGGCCGTTGCTGAGGTCCAGGGTGCTGCGGATGTCGGGCACCCGCGAGACGAACGACGCGAAGCAGAAGCCGTTGAGGATGAAGACGACGGCGACGGCGTTGCGGGCGGGGAGGACGGCGGGCACGGAACCAGCCAACCCGATCGGCGGGCGGTGCTCCAAACCGGCGACTTGACCGGTCCAGAAGACACCGTCCGGTCGGTGCTGTCGGCAGGTCGCCCGGTCGAGCGGCGCGGTCAGTAGTCGTAGACCGCGCGCTGCTCGCGGACCCACGCGGCGACCAACGGGATCTCCCAGGCCTCGGCGAGCACCAGCGCGTCCTCGGCGTGCCGGGCGGCCAGGTCCCGCTCGCCGGTCGCGGCGGCAGCCATCGCCAAGAACGCGTCGACCGGGCCGACCGCGAGCCCGGATCCGGCCGAGCAGCAGTGGCCGGCGTACGCCGCCGTGCGCGCATAGGCGTCCGCCAGCTCGGCGTACGGGGTGCCGCGCCAGAGCGCCAGCCCGGCGTCGAGCTCCTCGACTGTCTCGGCCAGCACCGCCGCACCCAGCGGCGACCGCCCGCCGCCGGCCAGCGGTTGCCACCGCCGGTGGGCGGCCGTGACGGCTTGCTCGAACCGATGCGCATCGCGGGTGTCGTCGGGCACCCGCAGGGCATAGCCCGGGGCCACCGTGACCAGCACGGTCGCCGGAGCGCGACGCTGCCGCTCCGGCTCGATCACCCGGCGCAGCTGCGAGACGTAGGCCTGCAGGGTGGCGGTCACGCCCGGCGGCGCGGTGTCGTCCCACAGGAGCTGGACGATGGCGTCGACCGAGACCGGCCAGCCGCGCGAGAGCGCCAGCGCGGCCACCAGGGCAGCTGCTTGGGGGTGCCGAGATCCACTGGCCGGCCGGCCAGCCTCACCTCGACCGGGCCGAGGACGCGGACCTCCACGCCCGCAGCACAGGGAAGGCACGCCCCTCGCGGGTCTCACCGGCTCCAAGTCGACTCGAAGCCGACTCCAAGTGGCGACCGGCATGGTCCTGCCACCGATCACCCACACAGGAGTCACCACCATGACCATCGAGCTCGACACGCAGCACGGCACCGGACCGACCACCGGGTCGGACACCGGCACCACCCCGGCCGCCGAGGCCCTCCGCGGCCTCATCGGCGGCCGCGTCCACCTGCCCGGCGATCCCGGGTACGACGCCGCCCGGCTGCCGTGGAACGTTGCCATCGACCAGCGCCCGGCCGCGGTCGCGATGCCCCGCACCGCCGCCGAGGTGGCGACCGTGGTCCGGGTCGCTGCCGAGGCCGGCCTCCGGGTCGCCCCGCAGAGCACCGGCCACAACGCCGGCCCGCTCGCCGCGCAGGGCCTCGACGACGTCGTCCTGGTCCGCACGTCGGAGTTGGGCACCGCGATCGCCGACCCGGTCCGGGGCATCGTCCGCGTCGAGGGCGGCGCGATCTGGGAGCCCGCCGTCGACGCCGCGGCCGCCCACGGCAAGGCCGTGCTGCACGGCTCCTCCCCCGACGTCGGCATCGCCGGCTACTCCCTGGGCGGCGGCATCGGCTGGTACGCCCGCAAGCTCGGCCTGGCGACCAACAGCCTGACCGCCGTCGAGCTGGTCATCGGCGACGGGAGCCTGGTGCGCGCCGACGACACCACGAACCGCGAGCTGTTCTGGGCGATCCGCGGCGGCGGCGGCAGCTTCGGCGTCGTCACCGCCCTGGAGTTCCGCATGTACGACATCGAGACGGCGTACGCCGGGATCCTGATGTGGGACCTCACCCGGATCGAGCCGGTCCTGCGCGAGTGGGCGGCCTGGGCGCCCACGGCCCCCGACGAGATCACCACCTCGTTCCGCGCGATGCGGCTGCCGGAGATGCCCGACCTGCCGGACTTCCTGCGCGGCCGCGAGCTGGCCGTGATCGACGGCGCCGTGCTCGGCTCCGACGAGCGCGGCGAGGAGCTGCTGGCCGGGCTCCGCGCGCTGCGGCCCGAGCTCGACACGTTCGCCCGGGTGCCGGCCAAGTCGCTGGTCCGGCTGCACATGGACCCCGAGGGCGGCGCCCCGTTCGCCTCCGACAGCGCGATGCTCGCGTCCTTCCCGGACGCCGCCGTCGACGCGTTCATCGCCGAGGCCGGCCCCGACGCCCGGACGTCCCTGCTGATGGCCGAGCTGCGACAGCTCGGCGGGGCCCTCGGTCGCCCGCACGAGGGCGGCGGCGTGCTGAACCGGCTCGACGCGCAGTTCGTCACCTTCGGTGGCGGCATCGCGGCGACCCCGGAGATCGGCGCCCAGGCCCACGCGGACGCGGTCCGGCTGACCGAGGCGCTCGCGCCGTTCGACAACGGCCGGCAGTACCTCAACTTCGCCGAGAACCCGGTCGACACCCGCTCGGCGTACGGGTCGGATGTGTGGACCCAGCTCACCGGGATCCGCAGCGCGGTCGACCCGCACGGGATCTTCGCCGCGAACCACCCCGTGCCGCGCCTGTACGAGAACGGAGCGCCCACTGCCTGAGCCACCCCGAGTCGGCGCGTCTTGCCCGCCCCCGCACGCCGAGTCGGCGCATCTTGCCCACCTCCGGCGGGCAACCCGGGCAGGACGCGCCGACTCGGGCTCTCCTGCTGAATGTGTGGGTGGGTTGAGCGTGCCGTAGACGGGCGCACGCCGCTCTCTGCCTAGGTTTTGGAGCTGTCTAGGAACCAGAACCGGCGTCAAGGAGAGCGGCGTGCGTGATGTCAGCCTATGGCGGTGCCTGCTCGGGCTCGAAGACACCGTGATCGAGGGTGTCGAGCTCGATCGCGATGAACGGGTGCTCGTGGTCGCTGTTCGGCCGATGGCGCGTCGCCGGGGCCGGTGTGGGCGGTGTCGCGCGCCGGCGGCCGGGTACGACGCTGGGCGCGGTCGGCGGCGGTGGCGTGCCCTGGATAGCGCCACTGTGCGGGTCTACCTGGAAGCCGACTCGCCACGGGTGCGGTGCCGCGCGCATGGCGTGGTCGTCGCGCACGTGCCCTGGGCTCGCCATCGAGCCCGGGCGACGCACGCGTTCGAGGATCAGGTCGCCTGGCTGGTCACCAAGACCTCGCTGTCCACGGTGGCTGAGCTGATGCGGGTGTCGTGGCGCACCGTGAGCGGGATCTTGACCCGGGTCTGGAACCAGATCGCCGCCCGGGTCGACTTGCTCGACGGGTTGACCCGGATCGGGATCGACGAGGTGTCCTGGCGCCGTCATCAGCGTTACCTGCTCGCGGTCGTCAATCACGACACCGGTCGTTTGGTGTGGGTCGGCAAGGGCAACACCACCGCGACCGTCCAGTCGTTCTTCGATGCCCTTGGGCCGCACCGGTGCGCACAGATCACCCACATCAGCGCCGACGCCGCGCCCTACATCGCCAAGTCGACGGCTAAGAACTGCCCGCAGGCGGTCCGGGTCGCCGATCCCTTCCACGTGGTGAAGTGGGCCAACGACGCCCTCGGCGAGGTCCGGCTCGAGGTCTGGCGCGAGACCCGTCGGATCGCCCGGGCCAACTCCCGCGGCCGCGGCCGCGCACCCGCCGACGTCCAGGAGGAGTTCCCCGCCTACCAGCGGCTGCGGATCTTGACCCGTTCGCGGTACGCGCTGTGGAAGAACCCCGAGAACCTCACCACCCACCAGCAGGCCCGACTGGACTGGATCGCCAAGACCGACCCCCGACTGTGGCGGGCCTACCAACTCAAGGAAGGCCTCCGCGCCGTCCTGCGACTGCCGGCCGCCGAAGCCCGCATCGCGATCGACGCCTGGTGCCGCTCGGCACGGCGATGTCGTATCGCCCAGTTTGTCGACCTCGCCCGCATGGTCGCCGAGCAACGCGGCCCGATCCTGGCCGCGATCGAGCACGGCCTCTCCAACGCGATCAGCGAATCGGTCAACACCCGCATCCGACTCCGCAACCGGATCGCGTTCGGCATCAAGGACCCCGACGCCCTGATCAGCCTCCTGATGCTCACCCTCAGCGGCCACACACCCGCACTACCGGGCCGAACATGACCCACACAAACGACAGGAGAGCCCGACTCGGCGCCTTCTCGCGGGCATGTTGCGCCGACTCGGCACTCAGTCGTGGCTCAGGTGCGGCCGCGGGTCCAGTCGGTGCCCGGCGGTCCCGCCTCCAGCCAGGACTGGAAGCCCATCAGCGAGGCGGGCGACATGGCGAGCTCGATCACGCCGTCGGGGGTGGTGCAGGAGATCACCACGTGGTCGGGATAGAGCGACATCTGCTCGGCGCCCTCGGGGGCGCGCCGACCGGTGAAGACCAGCCGGGAGCGCAGCAGCACCCGCTTGGGACGCGGCCACAGCGAGAAGTAGCGGAACCACTCCAACGACTCACCCGAGTAGCGGCCGAGCCCGAGAAGCCAACCGCGCCCGGTCCTCGTGGACCGGACGCGGTAGCTGAGCTCGAACGTGCCGCCATGCCGGGAGAGCAGGCGGCGGCGGAAGACCAGGCCGAGGCCGTAGAGCAGGACGAAGCCGAGCAGCACACCGGCTGCGTCGAGCAGCCACTGCCATACCGGCATCCAAGCCCCTTCGTCAGACCACGTGCATCCCCGGGATGCTCACCCTAGCGGGCAGTACTGCGCGACCGACGCGAGGTCGGTCAGGACGCGCGCTCGACCGCCCGGATCCTCGCCTCGGCACGGCGCAGCCGCCGCTCCGCCTCGTCGTTCGCGCCGATCAGGCCGCGCGCCTCCTCCAGCTCGACCCGGGCCTCGTCGACGTCGATCTCCTCGGGCAGGAGCGCCCGCTGGGAGAGCACCGACACCCGGTCGTTGGCCACCGAGAGGAAGCCACCGTCGACTGCCGCGATGACGACACCGCCGTCGGACGACGAGATCTCGACGACCGCGTCGCTGAGCAGCGACAGCAGCGGCGCGTGACCGCGCAGCACCCCGACGTCTCCCTCGGTGGTCCGCGCGATCACCATCTCCGCCTCTCCGGACCAGACGGTCCGGTCGGCGGCGACGAGCTCGACGTGCAGGTGCTCCCCGGACTCGGCCATGTCAGAGGCTCTTCTGGATCTCGGCCCACTTCTGCTCGACGTCGTCCAGACCGCCGCACATGAAGAAGGCCTGCTCGGCCACGTGGTCGTACTCGCCGTCGGCGATCTTGTTGAACCCCTCGATCGTCTCCGACACGGGAACGGTCGAGCCCTCGATGCCGGTGAACTGCTTGGCGACGTAGGTGTTCTGGGACAGGAACCGCTGGATCCGGCGAGCCCGGGACACGATGATCTTGTCCTCTTCGGAGAGCTCGTCCACACCCAGGATCGCGATGATGTCCTGGAGCTCCTTGTTGCGCTGCAGGATCTGCTTGATCCGGATCGCGCAGTCGTAGTGCGCCTGCCCGATGTACTGCGGGTCGAGGATCCGCGAGGTCGAGGTCAGCGGGTCCACGGCCGGGTAGATGCCGAGCGAGGCGATCTCACGGGAGAGCTCGGTCGTCGCGTCCAGGTGGGCGAACGTCGTCGCCGGTGCCGGGTCGGTGTAGTCGTCGGCCGGCACGTAGATCGCCTGCATCGAGGTGATCGAGTGACCACGCGTCGAGGTGATCCGCTCCTGGAGCGTGCCCATCTCGTCGGCGAGGTTCGGCTGGTAGCCCACCGCGGAGGGCATCCGGCCCAGCAGGGTCGACACCTCCGAACCCGCCTGGGTGAACCGGAAGATGTTGTCGATGAACAGCAGCACGTCCTGGCCCTGCACGTCGCGGAAGTACTCCGCCATCGTCAGCGCGGACAGCGCGACCCGCAGACGGGTGCCCGGCGGCTCGTCCATCTGACCGAACACGAGGGCGGTCTGGCCGATGACGCCGGCCTCCTCCATCTCGACGATCAGGTCGTTGCCCTCACGGGTGCGCTCGCCGACGCCGGCGAACACCGACACGCCACCGTGGTCCTTGGCGACGCGGGCGATCATCTCCTGGATCAGCACGGTCTTGCCGACGCCGGCACCGCCGAACAGGCCGATCTTGCCGCCCTGCACGTACGGCGTGAGCAGGTCGATGACCTTGATGCCGGTCTCGAACATCTGGGTCTTCGACTCCAGCTGGTCGAACGCGGGCGCCTTGCGGTGGATGCCCCAGCGCTCCTTGACCTCGAAGGTCTCGCCCTCCTCGAGGTTGAGCACCTCGCCGAGGGTGTTGAACACCTTGCCGAGGGTCGCGTCGCCGACGGGCACCGTGATCGGGCCGCCCGTGTCCGTCACCTGCGCCCCGCGGACCAGGCCGTCGGTCGGCTGCAGCGAGATCGCGCGGACCATGCCGTCACCGATGTGCTGGGCGACCTCGAGCGAGAGGATCTTGGCCTCGCCTTCGAGCGTGAGCTCGCACTCGAGCTTGTTGTAGATCTCCGGCATCGAGTCCACCGGGAACTCGACGTCGACGACCGGGCCGATCACCCGGGCGATCCGACCGACGCCAGCGGAGCCGGTCTCCTGGGTCTCTTCGATCGTTGCAGTCATGTCTTCACTCACTCCCGGCTTGTGCGTCGGCGAGCGCGTTGACGCCACCGACGATCTCGCTGATTTCCTGGGTAATGCCGGCCTGTCGGGCCTGGTTGGCGATCCGTGTGTACTTCTTGATGAGCTCGTCCGCGTTGTCGGTCGCGGACTTCATGGCCTTCTGGCGGGCGGCGAGCTCGGAGGCCGCCGCCTGCAGGAAGGCGAAGAAGATCCGGCTCTGGACGTACTGCGGGAGCAGGTTGTCCAGCACCGCTTCGGCGGAGGGCTCGAACTCGTAGAGCGGCAGCACCTCGTCGCTCGCCGGCCGCTCCTCGCCCTCGACGACCTCCAGCGGCAGCAGCCGCACGGCCGTGGGCTCCTGCAGCAGCATCGAGCGGAACCGGGTGTACACGACGTGGACCTCGTCCACGGCGTGCTCACCCTCCTCGTCGAGGAACGCGTCGATGAGCGTGGTGCCGACCTCGAGGGCCGCGTCGTACGAAGGCTGGTCGGAGAATCCGGTCCACGAGCGGACGACCGGGCGGTTGCGGAACCGGTGGTAGGCCTCGCCCTTGCGGCCGCAGAGGTAGACGTCGATGGTCTTCCCCTCGCCGCGCAGCTTCTCGGCCAGTCGCTCGGCCTCCTTGAGCACGCTCGAGGAGTACGCACCGGCCAGGCCCCGGTCGCTGGTCACGATGAGCATCGCAACCCGCTGGGAGTTCTCCGGCTCGCGGGTGAGCGGGTGGTCGACGTTGGAGTACGTCGCCACCGCCGAGACGGCTCGGGTCAGCTCGCGGGCGTACGGCGCGGCCGACTGGGCCCGCTGCTGCGCCTTGATGATGCGAGACGCGGCGATGAGCTCCATGGCGCGCGTGATCTTCTTCATCGACTCCGTCGACTTGATCCGCGCGCGGTACTCGCGCAGCGATACGGCCATCGTCAGCCCCGCTTCTGCCGGACGATCTGCTCCTGCTCGACGTCCTCGTCCGCCAGCGCCTCGGCCTCGGGCTCGTGGCCGACCTTGATCGAGCCGCCCTCGGAGGTCTGGAACTGGTCGAGGAAGGAGTTGTAGGCGTCCTCGAGCGAGGACTCGGTGTCGTCCTCGAACTTCAGGGTCTCCCGGATCGCCGAGAGGATGCCCTCGTGCGAGCGGCGCAGGAAGTCGAGGAACTCGCGCTCGAACCGCAGCACGTCCTCGGTCGGGACCTTGTCGAGCCGGCCGCTGGTGCCCAGCCACAGCGAGACCGTCATCTCCTCGACCGGGTACGGCGAGTACGCGGGCTGCTTGAGCAGCGCCATCAGCCGCTGGCCGCGGTCCAGCTGCTGGCGGGAGGCGGCGTCGAGGTCGGACGCGAACATCGCGAACGCCTCCATCGCGCGGAACTGCGCCAGGTCGACCTTCAGCGAGCCGGTGACCGCCTTCATCGCCTTGGTCATCGCCGAGCCGCCGACGCGGGACACCGACACACCGACGTCGATCGCCGGGCGCTGGTTGGACGCGAACAGGTCGGACTGCAAGAAGATCTGGCCGTCGGTGATCGAGATGACGTTGGTCGGGATGTAGGCCGACACGTCGTTGGCCTTGGTCTCGATGATCGGGAGGCCGGTCATCGAGCCCGCGCCCATGTCGTCGGAGAGCTTCGCGCACCGCTCGAGCAGCCGGCTGTGCAGGTAGAAGACGTCGCCCGGGTAGGCCTCACGGCCCGGCGGGCGGCGCAGCAGCAGCGACACGGCGCGGTAGGCCTCGGCCTGCTTGGTGAGGTCGTCGAAGATGATCAGGACGTGCTTGCCGTCGTACATCCAGTGCTGGCCGATGGCCGAGCCGGTGTACGGCGCGAGGTACTTGAAGCCCGCGCTGTCCGACGCCGGGGAGGCCACGATCGTGGTGTACTCCAGCGCGCCGGCCTCCTCGAGGGCGCCGCGCACCGAGGCGATGGTCGAGCCCTTCTGGCCGATGGCGACGTAGATGCAGCGCACCTGCTTCGCCGGGTCGCCGGACTCCCAGTTCTGCTTCTGGTTGATGATCGTGTCGATCGCGATGGTGGTCTTGCCGGTGGCACGGTCGCCGATGATCAGCTGGCGCTGACCGCGGCCGATCGGGGTCATCGAGTCGATCGCCTTGATGCCGGTGGCGAGCGGCTCGTGCACCGACTTGCGCTGCATCACGGTCGGCGCCTGGAGCTCGAGCGCGCGCCGGGTCTCGGCCTCGATCTCACCCAGGCCGTCGATCGGCTTGCCCAGGGGGTCGACCACGCGGCCCATGAAGTTGTCGCCGACGGGGACCGAGAGGATCTCGCCGGTACGGCGAACGGTCTGGCCCTCCTCGATGCCCTCGAAGTCACCGAGGATGACGACACCGATCTCGCGGGTGTCGAGGTTGAGCGCGAGGCCCATGGTGCCGTCCTCGAACTCCAACAGCTCGTTGGCCATGGCCGACGGGAGGCCGCTGACCCGGGCGATGCCGTCACCGGCCTGGGCGACCGTGCCGACCTCCTCCTTGCTGGCGGCGTCGGGCTGGTACTCCGAGACGAACCGCTGCAGCGCGTCGCGGATCTCGTCGGGCCGGATCGAAAGCTCCGTCATTTGTCTGTCCCTACTCTCCTGGGCTCTCGTGATGTGGTCTGGGTGCTGACCGGCTCAGCCGGCCAGTCTCCGTCGTGCGTCGTCCAGGCGGGACACGACGGTGCCGTCGATGACGTCGTCGCCGATCTCGACCCGCATGCCGCCCAGGAGGCTCGGGTCCACCTCGATGTTGAGGTGCACCGGCCGGCCGTACTGGGTGCTCAATGCCTGCTCGAGACGGGTCCGCTCCGCCTCGGTGAGCTCACGGGCGACGCGCACCAGCGCGACCCCCTCGCCCTGGGTCGCCGCGGCGACCTTCTGGTACTCGCTGACCGCCGCGTGGAACGAGCGGAACGATCCGGCGAGGGCCTGCTCGACCAGCGCGACGGTGGCGGGCAGCGCTCGCTGGGCCAGCAGCCCGCGCAGCAGCTCGCGCTTGTCGTCGGTCGAGCGCACCGGGTCCGAGAGCGCGATGCGCAGCTCGGCGTTCTCCTCGACGACCTGGGCGACGACGAACAGCTCGTCGGAGAGCCGCACGGACTCCCGACGTCCTGCCGAGCGCACCGCCGCGACCACCCCGAGGTGCTCGACCGCGTCGGCGAGGTCGCGGGCCGCGACCCATCGCAGGCCGACGGCCTGGGCGAGCAGGTCCACGGCGGGCGCACCGAGCTTGCCGTCGAGCAGGCCGTGGACCAGCGAGGACTTGGCCTCGGCGGGCGTCGACACGTCGGTCACCGCCCGCCGCAGGGCGGGCTCGGAGCGCAGCAGGGCGGCCGCCCGGAAGAGGTCGTCGGCGAGCGCCGCGAACTCCTCGAGGGTGTACCGGTCGCCGTCGACCTGCTCACCGAGCACCTGGAGTGCCTCGGCGGAGGAGCCGCGCAGCGAGCTGAGCTGCTGGACCATCAGCTCTCCCCGCCACCCGCGGCCTGCGAGGCCTCGATGGTCTCGAGGTCGGCGAGGAACCGCTCGACGACACGCGCCGAGCGGTCGTCGTCCTCGAGGCTCTCACCGACGATCCGACCGGCGAGGCTGGTCGCCAGCGTGCCGACCTCGGCCCGCAACGAGGTGACCGCCTGCTGGCGCTCCGCCTCGATCTGCGTCTTGCCGTGCTCGACGATGCGCGCGGCGTCGGCCTGGGCCTGCTCCCGCATCTCGGCGATGATCTGCGCGCCCTGCTCGCGAGCCTCCTCGCGGATCCGAGCCGCCTCGTGCCGCGCCTCGGAGAGCTGCTGCTCGAGGTCGGCCAGCTTGGCGTCAGCCTCGGCCTGCTTGGTCTCGGCCGCGGCCAGGCCGCCCTCGATCGCCTGGGTGCGCTCGGTATAGATCTGCTCGAACCTCGGCGTCACGAACTTCCAGACAGCGAAGAGGAGCAGGCCGAACACCACGAGCGAGAGGACGATCTCGATCGCGTGCGGGAGGAGCGGGTTGAGCTCCTCCGCCTTCGCCAACGGTGCGGCGAGCAGTGCTTGCATGGCAGGTCCTTCCGGGTCCTACGTCGGTCGTCGGACCGGTCAGAGAACGAACGCGAGCGCGATACCGATGATGGCGAGCGCCTCGGCGAGCGCGAAGCCCAGGATGGCGATCGCCTGCAGGCGGCTCTGGGCCTCCGGCTGGCGCGCGACGCCGCTGATGTAGGCGGCGAAGATCAGACCGATGCCGACACCGGGGCCGATCGCGGCCAGGCCGTAGCCGATCATGTTGGCGGAGCCTTCGATAGCCATTGGGATCACGGCTAGTTTCCTTTCGGGTTACTTGCTACTTCGAGGTGAGGTGGAGACCTGGGTGGGACTCTGGGTGGAGATCAGTGCTCGTCCGCGACCGCGCCGGAGATGTACATGGCGTTCAGGAGGACGAAGACGTAGGCCTGCAGGAACTGGATCAGCATCTCCAAGAACGCGACCGCGACGAACATCAGCCAGGCGAGGATGCCGACCGGGGCGTACTGCACCGACATCTCGGTGAGGATGTACTCGCCGCCGAGCGCGAACAGGATCAGCAGCAGGTGGCCGGCGAACATGTTGGCGAACAGACGCAGGGCCAGCGTGACCGGGCGGACCAGGATGTTCGACATGAACTCGAGCGGGATCAGCAGCGCCAGGATCGGGCCCCGGATGCCGCCGGGCACCGTCTGGAGCTTGAGGTAGCCGACGAAGCCGTGCTTGCTGATGCCGGCCGCGTTGTAGATCACCCAGCTGAGGACCGCGAGGCCGTAGACCATGCCCGAGCGCGAGAACGTCGGGAACTCGATGAACGGGATGCTCCCGAACGCGTTGTTGAGCAGGATGAAGAAGAACAGCGTGAACAGGTAGGGCACGAACTTCGCGAAGTCGTGGCCGATGATGTCTCGGCCCAGCGAGTTGCGCACGAAGCCGTAGAACCCCTCGCCGACGAACTGCAGCCGGCTCGGCACCATTGCCCGCTTGCGCGCGGCCGCGAAGAAGAAGACGAACAGCACGATCGCCGCGAGGACGAGCTGGAGCATCGGCTTCGTCACGCCCAGCACGAACGACTGGCCGAACATCTCGAACGTGTCGTGGCCACCACCGATCGCGGGGAGGTCGAAGTCGTGGGGGCCGGGCGGCGTGAAGCCGTCTCCTTCTGCGGTGCGCACCACGGAGGCTGCGAAGGTCACCGGTTCTCCTCTACGTGTCGTGCTCGTGTGGCTGCGCGCGGTTGAACCGGGCGAAGGTCAGGTAGATGCCGAGTCCCGCGCCGAGCAGGATCCCCACTGCGACCAGGAACTGCGTGCCGAGCCATCGGTCGGCCAGCCAGCCCAGGAATCCGTACAGCGCGACCCCGGACACGATGTACCCGAAGGCGTGCCAGGGATCCCCGGACGGTCCCTGAGTCCCAGGCGGCGGATCCTGTCGACTCATTGCGCCCCGGACGATAGCAGTCGCCGGCGGTCATCGTTCACCCGGCCGTGCGGTGGTGGGACCGGCGGTCCTCGGACGCAGGTCGTACGCCGGGATCCGCTGCCGGGTGGCCAGGGCGACCTGCAGCGCCAGCCAGCCCGCCGTGCCCGCGATGACCGCACCCCCGAGCCACCCCCGGGCCAGGGTCTCGTCGAGCAGGCCGGAGCCCGAGAGCGCGACGAACACCAGGGCCATGGCGACCACCTGGAGGGTGTAGGTCAGCAGCGCGACCAGCAGCGCAGCGGCGGGCATCAGCCCGGCCACCTCGTTGACCGCGAAGGACCCGCCCGCGAAGACGACGACGACCAGGGCGGTCCCGACAAGCGCGCCCAGAGCCGCCGGCGAGCCGCCCGCGAGCGCGCCCACGAGGGTGAGCGCCAGGCCGGCGCCCAGCGAACCGGCGGTGGCTCCGAGGAGCACACGGGACCCGCCGTTGCGGTTGACCTGGTTCGTCTCGGTCGTCAAGGTGGCGGCCGTCCTGGGAGGCGAATTTCGGGGCCGTCGCGATCGGTGTCGGCGACGCTTGTGAAAGTTAACACAAAGTCCCGGGCAGCCGAAAACGGAACGTTCCAATAGCCGCCGGCGGCAAGCGCCGGGGCTAGGGCGTGTCTCCCAAGTCCATGGCCTGCTGCGCGTCGCCGAGACTTGAGAGACATGCCCTAGGACGCGTCGGCGGCCCCACCTTCGGTGTGCCCGGCGTCGGCGACCCCGGCGTCGGTGACGAGCTGGGTCCGGCGCAGCTTGGGCAGCACGAAGGTCACCCCGACCGTCAGCGCCGCCATCGCCGAGACCGACGACCACATCCACGCGTCGGCGCTGTAGAGGCTGATCAAGACGGTGCCGAAGGCCACCAGCGCGGCCCACATCCACATGATCAGGACCGCGCGCCGGTGCGAGTGCCCGATCTCGAGCAGCCGGTGGTGCAGGTGCTGCTTGTCCGGGGCGAACGGCGACCGGCCGGCGCGGGTGCGGCGGACGACGGCGAGCACCAGGTCGAGCATCGGCACGACCAGGAGCGAGACGGGCAGCAGCAGGGGCAGCAGCGTCGGCACGAAGCTGGCCCGCGAGCCCGCCGCACCCGCGCTGATCTGCTCGGGGTCGAACTGCCCGGTCAGGGTGACCGCGCTCGCGGAGAGCACCAGACCGAGCAACATCGAGCCGCTGTCCCCCATGAACAGCCGCGCCGGGTGGAAGTTGTGGGGCAGGAAGCCGGCGCACGCGCCGGCGAGCGAGGCGCTCAGCAGCGCCCCGGTCGTCGCCAGCGTCACGTTGTTGATGTTCGCGAGCTGGTAGCAGTAGACGAAGAACGCGAGCGCCCCCATCCCGACCACACCGGTGGCCAGGCCGTCCAGGCCGTCGACGAAGTTCACCGCGTTCACGGTCGCGACGACGATGAACCCGGTCAGCAGCGCGCCCTGGCTCTGGTCGATGCTGACCTGTACCCCGTCGCCACCCGGGAAGAAGATGTACTGGATCCCGAACGCGATGAGGAAGCCCGCGGCGAGCACCTGGCCGCCGAGCTTGGTCAGGGCGTCGAGCTCGAAGAGGTCGTCGAGCACGCCCACTGCACAGATGAGCGCGCCCGCGATCAGCACGATGCCGGCATCGTGGAAGACGAACGCTCCGCTCTTGGAGAGGAACGGCAGCTGCCGCGCCACGAGGTACGCCGCCACCAGGCCACCCAGCATCGCGAGCCCGCCGAGGTACGGGATCGGCACGGCGTGCACGTCGCGGTCCCGGACCTTCGCGACCGCGCCGGTGCGGAGGGCGATCTCGCGCGCGATGACCGTGAGGAGGTACGTCGTCGCGGCCGCGACGAGGAAGACGAGGAGGTACTCCCGCACCGGCCCCGCCCTCAGCCCTCGACGGTCAGCGTCGCGCCGAGCGGCTCGAGCACCTCGTTGAGCCGCTCGAGCGAGAGCGCTCCACGACGCAGGACCCGGCCCTGGGCGCCGGTCACGTCGACGATCGTGGACGCCTCGCCGCCCGGCGCCGGGCCGCCGTCGACGATGACCGCGACGTCGTCGCCGAGCATGTCCTCGGCCTGGTCGGCGTCGGTGGCGGCCGGCATGCCGGTCTTGTTGGCGGAGCTGACGGCGAGCGGCCCGGTGCGCTCGAGGATCTCGCGCGCCACGTCGTGGTCGGGCATCCGCACGGCCACCGTGCCGCGGGTGTCGCCGAGGTCCCACTGGAGCGAGGACTGCTGGTGGCAGACCAGCGTGAGCGGGCCGGGCCAGAACGCCTCGACCAGGGCCCGTGCATAGCCGGGCACCCGCACTGCGAGCGCGTCGAGGGTGGTCGCGGCGCTGACCAGGACCGGCGGCGGCAGGTCGCGCCCGCGTCCCTTGGCCGCGAGCAGGCCGCGGACCGCGGCCGGATCGAAGGCGTCGGCGCCCACGCCGTACACGGTGTCGGTCGGCAGCACGACCAGCTCGCCGCGCTGGACGGCCAGGCTGGCGGCCTCGACCGCGGCCTCGCGCTCCTCGTCGGTGCCGGTCGGGTAGCGCTCGCTCACTGCTCGGACCTCACACCGGTCATCGTGCCAGTCGCGCGGTCGTGAAGCGCGCGCGGCCCGCCAGGTCGTCGTGGTCGCGGACGTCGACCCAGCGGTCGGTCGCGGTGAACACCGCGGGCGCCGACTCGCCCTGGACGTCCGCGTGCTCGAAGCCGACGACACCTCCCGGTCGCAGCAGCTCGGCGGCCCGCCGCTCGAGGGCCCGGATCGCGTCGAGGCCGTCCGCGCCGGAGAACAACGCCAGGTGCGGGTCGTGGTCACGGGCCTCGGGCGCGACCGACTCCCAGGCGTCGAGCGGGATGTAGGGCGGGTTGCAGGTCACGATGTCGACCTGCCCCAGCAGGTCGTCGAAGGCGGTCGCCATGTCGCCGAGCCGCAGGTCGACGGTCGTGCGGGCGAGGTTGCGGCCCGCCCAGCGGTGGGCCTCCTCGTCGAGCTCGACGGCGTGCACGTCGGCGGTGGGTACCTCGTCCGCGATCGCCTTGGCGACCGCGCCCGAGCCGGTGCAGAGGTCGACGACCACCGGGTTTCGACCGGCGGTCGCTCCTCCGACGCGACGGCTACTCGACCACCGAAGACACTGCTCGATGGCCCAGCCGGCGAGCAGCTCCGTCTCGGGCCGCGGCACGAACACCCCGGGGCCGACCGCCACCTCGACGTGGCGGAAGCCGACGCTGCCGGTGAGGTGCTGGAGCGGCTCGCGCGCCGCGCGCCGGGCCACCAGCGCGTCGTACTCCTCCAGCGCCGAGGGGGCCACGTCCTCCACCGCGACCAGGCCGGCACGCGTGGTGCCGAGGACGTGCGCGAGCAGCGCCTCGGCGTCGTGCCCGGGGCTGGGGACACCGGCGTGGCGGAGCCGCTCGGCAGCGGCCGTGACGACCGCGCGACGTTGGGTCATCGGGCGCTCACTGCTCCAGCGCCTCGAGGCGGGCGGCGAGGTCGGCCTCGACGCAGGAGTCGAGGACCGGTTGGAGGTCGCCGTCGAGCACCTGGTCGAGGTTGTAGGCCTTGTAGCCGGTGCGGTGGTCGGAGATCCGGTTCTCGGGGAAGTTGTACGTGCGGATGCGCTCGGAGCGGTCGACGGTGCGGACCTGGCTGCGTCGGGCCTCCCCCGCCTCGGCGTCGGCCTTCTCCTGGGCGGCGGCCAGCAGCCGGGAGCGCAGGATCCGCATCGCCTGCTCGCGGTTCTGCAGCTGGCTCTTCTCGTTCTGGCAGCTCACGACGATGCCGGTCGGCAGGTGGGTGATCCGGACCGCGGAGTCGGTCGTGTTCACGCTCTGGCCGCCGGGCCCGCTGCTGCGGAAGACGTCGATGCGCAGGTCGTTCTCGTCGATCTGCACGTCGACCTGCTCGGCCTCAGGCAGCACGAGCACACCGGCTGCACTGGTGTGCACCCGGCCCTGCGACTCGGTGACGGGGACCCGTTGGACCCGGTGGACGCCGCCCTCGAACTTGAGCAGCGCGTACGGCGCCTCCCCCGGCTCGGGCGTCCCTTTCGCCTTGACGGCCACCGTCACGGACTTGTAGCCGCCGAGGTCGGACTCGGCGGCGTCGAGGACCTCGACCTTCCAGCCCCGGGCCTCGGCGTAGCGGGTGTACATCCGGAGCAGGTCGCCGGCGAACAGGGCCGACTCCTCACCGCCCTCGCCGGACTTGACCTCGAGGATCGCGTCCTTGTCGTCGGCGGCGTCTCGGGGGACGAGGAGCCGACGTAGCCGCTCCTCGACCTCCTGGCGCCTACCGGTCAGGGCCGCGGCCTCCTCGGCGAACGCCGGGTCCTCCTGGGCGAGCTCGCGGGCGGCCTCGATGTCGTCGTCGAGCTGCTGCAGCTCCCGGTACGCACCGATGATCGAGGACAGGGCGGCGTAGCGCTGGTTGAGCTGCTTGGCGAGCCGGGCGTCGGCGTGCGTCTCGGGCGCACCGAGCCGCTGCTCGAGATCGGCGTGCTCGGCGAGCATGCCCTCCACGGCTTCGAACATCGGCGACCTCTCGGTGGTGGACCGGACGGGCTCCGGCACATGAAACAGGCGCCGGTCCCCCGCACGTGTGCGGAGTGACCGGCGCCTGGGAACAGCTACTTCTTGGCGTCAGCAGCAGCCTTCTTGGCGTAGCGGGCCTCGAAGCGGGCGACGCGACCGCCGGTGTCGAGGATCTTCTGCTTGCCGGTGTAGAACGGGTGGCACTGCGAGCAGACGTCGGCGTGGATGGTGCCGGAGGTCGCGGTGCTGCGGGTGGTGAACGTCGCGCCGCAGGTACACGTCACCTGGGTCTCGACGTACGCGGGGTGGATGTCCTTCTTCATGGTGTCCTCTCATCGGCCGCCGGGTCGCCTCTCCCTGCGAGAGCCGTGAACCGGAGCCAGCACACGATTGTGTCACGGGTCCCAACGCCGCGGTAATCCGCGTTGTTCCCCTGCCGGGACCGGAACCGTTGGCGCGGCTCCGCTCAGCGTCGCCGGGGGAAGGCCGGCACGATCCGCGGCGGTGCGTCCGTTCCGTCCGTGTCGCCCGCCGGGCGTTCCGGGTCGGCGGCGTCGACCACCTCGACACCGGCACCGCGGGCGCCGCGCGCCCGCAGCGCGGCGGCGCGCGCCTCCTCCTCCGCCACGATCTCGTGGGGCAGCAGTGGCGGCAGGCCGTCGCCGTGCCGACGGAGCCGGACGACGACGCTGGTGCCCTCGCCCTCCTCGGACTCGATGACGACCTCGCCGGAGTGGCGGTCGATGATGGTCTGGGTGATCCGCAGGCCCAGCCCGGTGCCGGCGATCTCGTTCGTCACCGCGTTCGACGCCCGGAAGAACCGGGTGCCGAGCCGCTCGATCTCGGCGCCCGGGATGCCGATGCCGTGGTCGGTGACCCGCACCTCGACCTGACCGCCCAGGACCGTGAGCACGACGTCGACCGTGCCGTCGTCGTGGCTGAACTTCACCGCGTTGCTGAGCACGTTGAGCAACGCGCGGTGCAGCATGGCCCGATCGGCGAGCACCGGTACGACGTCCTCGGGGGTGTCGACCTCGAGGCGGATCCGGCGCCGGGCCGCGGTGATGCGGACGTCGGTCACCGCCTCCCGGACCAGCAGTGCGAGGTCGACCGGCTCGAAGTCGCTGCGGCGGCCCTCGGCGCGCGAGAGGGCGAGCAGGTCGTCGATCAGCGCCTTGAGGCGGGCCACGTTGCGCCGGGTCGCCTCCAGCATCCGCTCGTGCGGCGGATCCATCCGGCCCTCGAACTCCTCGGCGACGAGCTCGAGGTAGCCGCTGATCGTGGTCAGCGGCGTGCGCAGCTCGTGGGAGACGTTGGAGACGAAGTCGTCGCGCGCCGTGTCGAGGCTGCGCAGCTCGCTCTGGATCCGGCCCTCGACGGCGCGGGCCCGGCCCTGGGCGTCGGCGAAGGCGTTCAGCGCCGACGCGACCGCACGCACCTCCTTGGGCCCCAGCTCCTTGGCTCGTACGTCGTGGTCCTGCTTGGCCATCCGCTGCACCACCTGTTCCAGCGCCAGCAACGGCTCGGACAGCTCGGTCATCAGTCGGCGCCGGGAGCGGGAGATCACGTACCAGGCCGCGCCGGCGAGGAGGACCACGGCAAGCACGGTCCCCTTGAGGCGGAGCGACGCGTCGGCGCGCGCCTGGCGCACCCGGCTGTCGAAGGCCTGGGTGGTGTCCTGGTGAGCGCTACGGACCGCCTCGAACGCGGCGGCGCCGGACCGCACCTGCCCGGCCGCGGGAGGGGTCCCGCCCTCGGCGTCGATCCGGGGCTGAGCGAACCGCTCGATCCAGGCCTGGGCGACCCGCTCCTGGCGGGTCACCAGCATCTCCAGCTCGTCGTCGCCGTCGGCGAACCGGCGGACCTTCTGCTGGTCGGCCGGGAACCGCACCAGTGCCTGCGTGAACCGATCGGCCGCGGCCCGCTGGCCGGAGGCCGACCACGACTCCACGGCGGCGGACATGTCGGTGAGGTCCTGGTAGACGTCCTGGTTGGCGGCGGCCGCCGGCTGCAGGTCGTCGGTGAGGTGGTTGACCGCCGCCGTCGACAGCACGACGCCGAGGACCGCGATCAGAGCCATCAACGCGGCCATCGCGGTCACGCGCACGATCACCGGCTGGACCAACCGCGCGACCGGACGGCCCGCACTCATGCGCGTACTCGCTCGCTGCGCTCGCTCATGGCTCGACCACACCCCTCGCGCGTCCCCCACGGACGCGCCGACTCCCACAGTGTCCACGCACGGACTCCCCACGCACGGACTCCCCGCACACACCGTCAGAGTGCCCCCCGCACCCCTGCCGAGGAGCGTATCGCCGCCGGGCTCCCCGCGGTGCCGATTCGGTCAGACCGAACGGGTGAGCAGTGCCTGCACCCGCGAGGCGAGCTCGCGGGGGCTGAAGGGCTTGGTGATGTAGTCATCGGCGCCCGAGTCGAAGCCGGTCTCCACGTCGGACTCCTGGGCCCGAGCGGTCAGCAGGATCACCGGCAGGTCGGCGAGCGCCGGGTCCGCGCGGATCGCCCGGATCGCGTCGAGTCCGGAGACACCGGGCATCATCACGTCGAGGACCGCGAGGTCGGGGCGCTGGGCCTGACACGCCTCGATCGCCGCCGCCCCATCCGACACCGCGACCACGTCGTGGCCGAGCGTCGACAGCTTGAACTCGACGAGCTCACGGATGTCGACGTCGTCGTCCGCGACCAGAATCCGAGCCACTCAGGTCCCCTTCCCTCGGGCATGTGCGTGCGCAGCCTATCCGGCATCGCGTCCAGCGAAAGCGTAAGACGGCGTTGGCACGCGTGCCGGCTGTTCTCAGTCTTCGCGCCCGCCGGTCGGGGTCGGGGTCGTCTTCTGGACCTGCATCAGGAACTCGATGTTGGTCTGGGACTTCTTCAGCCGCTCCAGCAGGAGCTCGAGCGCCTGCTGGCCGTCGAGCCCGGAGAGCACCCGGCGCAGCTTCCAGACGATGGCCAGCTCCTCCTTGCTC
Source organism: Nocardioides sp. JS614 (assembly GCF_000015265.1). Taxonomy (NCBI): domain Bacteria; kingdom Bacillati; phylum Actinomycetota; class Actinomycetes; order Propionibacteriales; family Nocardioidaceae; genus Nocardioides; species Nocardioides sp. JS614. The sequence continues at coordinate 1,859,455 of NC_008699.1, read as the reverse complement.
ATCAGGAGCTCCTCGCGGCGGGTGCCGGACTGGACCGCGTCGATCGCGGGGAACAGTCGCTTGTCGGCAAGGTCGCGGCGCAACCGGATCTCCATGTTCCCGGTGCCCTTGAACTCCTCGAAGATCACCTCGTCCATCTTCGAGCCGCTCTCGATCAGGGCCGTGGCGAGGATGGTCAGCGAGCCGCCGTTCTCGATGTTGCGCGCCGCACCGAAGAACTTCTTCGGTGGGTAGAGCGCGGCCGAGTCCACACCACCGGAGAGGATCCGGCCGCTCGCCGGCATCGCGAGGTTGTAGGCGCGCCCCAACCGGGTGATGCCGTCGAGCAGTACGACGACGTCGTGGCCGAGCTCGACCAGCCGCTTGGCCCGCTCGATGGCGAGCTCGGCGACCATCGTGTGGTCGCTGGCCGGACGGTCGAAGGTCGAGGAGATGACCTCACCCTTGACCGAGCGCTCGAAGTCGGTGACCTCCTCGGGCCGCTCGTCGACCAGCACCACCATCAGGTGGCACTCGGGGTTGTTGGTGGTGATCGAGTTCGCGATCGACTGCATGATCATGGTCTTGCCGGCCTTCGCCGGGGACACGATCAGGCCGCGCTGGCCCTTGCCGATCGGGGCCGCGATGTCGATGACCCGACCGATCAGGTTCGTCGGCTCGGTCTCCAGCCGCAACCGCTCGGAGGGGTAGAGCGGGGTCAGCTTGGCGAAGTCGACCCGCCCCTTCGCGATCTCCGGATCGGCGCCGTTGACGCTGTCGATGCGGACCATCGGGTTGAACTTCTCCTTGCGCTCGCCCTCCCGGGGCTGGCGCACCTGCCCGACGAGCGCGTCGCCGCGGCGCAGCCCGAACTTGCGCACCATCGAGAGCGACACGTACACGTCGTCAGGGCCGGGGAGGTAGCCGCTGGTCCGCACGAACGCGTAGTTGTCGAGAACGTCGAGGATGCCCGCGGCCGGCACCAGGACGTCGTCCTCGAGGATCGTGGTGTCCGGCTCGTTGCGCTGACCACCGCCGGTGACCCCCCGACCGGTACGGTCACGGTCGCGACCGCGACGCCGCCGGTTGCGGCGACTGCCCTCACCCTGGTCCTCGCCCGCCCGGCCCTGGTCCTGGTGCCCCTGGTCCTGGTGTCCCTGGTCGTGATGGTCCTGATCCTGGTGACCCTGGTCCTGCTTCTGGTCCTGCTTGCCCTGGTCCTGCTTCTGGTCCTGCTTGTTCTGGGCCTGCTTCTGGTCCTGCCGCTTGGGCTGGCCCTGCTTGTTCTGGTCCTGCTTCTGGTCGTGGTTCCCCTGACCCTGGCCGCGGTTGCGCTCGCGCTGCTGGTCCCGCTGCTGGTCCCGCTGGGCCTCGTCGGGCCGCTGGTCGCGCCGCGGCTGCTCCTCCGACCGCTGCTGCTGCGGTCGCTCCGGCTGGGTCCGCTCCTGCGGGGCCTGTTCCGGCTGGGTCCGCTGCTGCTCGCTCCGCTCCTGCTGGGCCTGCTGCTGCTCGCCGCGCTCCTTGGCCGGCCGGCCGCCGCTCTGGTGGGCCTTGATCGCCTCGACCAGCTGAGCCTTCTTCATCGAGCCGGCGCCCGAGATGCCCATGCCTGCGGCCATCGCCTTGAGGTCGGCCAGCAGCATCGAGCTGAGCCCGCCGCCGCGCTTCTTCGCGGGCGCCGCCTCGGTCGGTTCGGTGCCGGGGTCGATGGTCTCCGTCACGTGAGGTCCTTCCCACGTATCAGTGCCGAGCCGGCCCGCGGCCGGTGGCGTCTGGTCATTGCTTCCTCGTCCACCGGCGCTCACGAAGGAGGCGGCCGAGCAGGCGTGACAACCACGGTCGGCACGAGGTCGAGGAAGGGGGTGCACGGTGCCGATGCCCCTCAGGGCGACCGGCGGGTGCTGCTCCGGAGAGCTCCGGAGCGCGGCCAACATACCACCGGCGCGCTGCGGTGTGACATCGGGCACCACGCCGCGTCCCACGGCCCGGCTCTCCCGGTGCATCCGTGGGTCGCTCGTGCCGGGCCGGCGGTGCGTGAGCAACCGTTCCCGGGGCCGGTTCGGTGGCCAGGACACCCCGCCGTACCCACGGAAGTGTCAGGAGAGCCGGCCGGCCGAGGCAGCCTCAGGTGGACCGGGCACCGTCGCGATCGACGGTGAGGTGGTGCGCCACCCAGCCCGCGGGGCAACGGTCCGCCAGCGCACCGGCCGCCGAGGCGTCGGTGAACGCGAGCACCGTCGGACCGGCGCCGGACACGGTCGCCGGCACGCCGTCGGCCCGCAGCGCGTCGACCAGGGCCAGTGACTCCGGCATCGCGGGGCGGCGGTAGTCCTGGTGGAGGTAGTCGCGGGTGGCCAGCCACAGGTGCTCGGGCTGGCCGGCGAGCGCCGCGACCAGCAGCGCCGTACGCCCGGCGTCAGCGGCCGCGTCGGCATGCGGCACCGCCGCCGGCAGCAGGCCGCGGGCGACCTCGGTGGCGACCGGGGTCGGCGGCACGAAGACGACGGTCTCGATGCGCGGGTCCACCGGGGAGGACACGGCGTAGAAGTCGGTGCCCTCGTCCCGGCCGGCGATCACGAACCCGCCGTGGAACGCGGGCGCGACGTTGTCGGGATGGCCCTCGATCCGCGCGGCCATCCGGAACAGGGTCGCGTCGTCGACCAGCAGGGCTCCCCCGGCGACCAGGGCGCGGGCCAGGACCACACCGCCCACGATCGCCGCCGAGGACGACCCGAGGCCGCGGCCGTGCGGGATCGCGTTGCGGCACGTCAACCGCAGCCCCGGTGGGCGCCGGCCGAGCAGGTCGAAGGCCGCGTGCATCGAGCGCACGACCAGGTGCGTCTCGTCGAGCGGCACCTCGTCGGACCCCGAGCCCGACACCCGGACCTCGAGACCCGCGCCGAGCACCTCGGCCTCGATCTCGTCGCGCATCGACAGGGCCAGGCCGAGCGAGTCGAAGCCCGGCCCGAGGTTCGCGGAGGTGGCCGGGACCGACACCCGGACCGGCCCGTCGACGAAGGTGACCACGCCGGCCCGTTACGCGAGACCGGCGGCCTGCGCCGCGGCGGTCACCTCGGCGTCGATCACGGTGTCGACGATGCTGTTCCCGCTCTCGGTGAAGCCCTCGAGCGCGGTCGCCGTGTCCTTGAGACCGTGCCCGGTCACCGTCACGACGACCGTGCTGCCGCGGTAGTCCTCGCCGGCCGCGAGCTCCTCGAGCAGGCCCGCGATGCCGGCGGCCGACGCGGGCTCGACGAAGACGCCGTCCCGGGAGGCCAGCTCGCGCTGGGCGGCCAGGATCTGGCCGTCGCTCACCGCAGCGAACCGGCCGCCGGACTCGTCGCGCGCCGCCGCGGCGAGCTTCCACGATGCGGGGTTGCCGATCCGGATCGCGGTCGCGCGGGTCTCGGGGTCCGGGAACGGCTCACCGGTGACCAGGGGTGCCGCCCCCTCGGCCTGGAAGCCGCGCATCACGGGTCTCTTGGTGGCCCGGCCCCAGTCGGCGTACTGGGTGTAGCCGAGCCAGTACGCCGAGATGTTGCCGGCGTTGCCGACGGGTAGCAGGTGGAAGTCCGGGGCGTCGCCGAGGAAGTCGACGATCTCGAACGCCGCGGTCTTCTGGCCCTCGAGCCGCACCGGGTTGACCGAGTTCACCAGCGCGACGGGGTAGTCCCATGCGAGGCCCTTGGCCAGCCCGAGGCAGTCGTCGAAGTTGCCGCGCACCATGATCACCTGGGCGCCGTGCAGGATCGCCTGGGCCATCTTCCCCGCGGCGATCTTGCCCTCGGGCACCAGCACGAGGGGCTTCAGCCCGGCCTTCGCGGCGTAGGCCGCCATCGAGGCGGACGTGTTGCCGGTCGAGGCACAGACGACCGCCTCGGCGCCCTCGTGCTTCGCGACCGAGATCGCGGCGGTCATCCCGCGGTCCTTGAAGGACCCGGTCGGGTTGCCGCCCTCGACCTTGAGCCAGACGTCGGCGCCGGTCCGGCCGGAGAGCCACTCCGAGAAGACCAGCGGCGTGCCGCCCTCGCGCAGCGTCACCGCCACCGTGTCCTCGGGGATCTGCAGCAGCTGCCGGTACTCCTCGATCACACCGCGCCACTGGTGGGTGGGCGTGAAGCCGGTCGGATTCACTCGGTCGCCCCCTCGACACGCATCACGGACGTCACCTCGCGCACGATGTCCATCTCGCGCAGGTGCTCGACGGTGGCGCGCAACGCCGCGTCGGTCGACTCGTGGGAGACGACGACCAGCTGCGCGTCGGCTCCCCGACCCTCCTGCCGGACGGTCTGGATCGACACGCCGTTCTCGGCGAACGCCGTCGCCACCGAGGCGAGGACGCCGGCGCGGTCGTCGACGTCGATCGCCACGTGGTACCGGGTCAGCGTCTCGCCCATCGGCAGCACGGCGCGGTCGGCGTACGCCGACTCGCCGGCGCCGCGGGTGCCCGCGAGCCGGTTGCGCGCCACGGTGACGAGGTCACCGAGGACCGCCGACGCGGTCGGCGCACCACCGGCCCCGGGGCCGTAGAACATCAGCTGGCCGGCGGCCTCGGACTCGACGAAGACGGCGTTGAACGCCTCGCGCACCGAGGCGAGCGGGTGGTCGCGCGGGATCATCGCCGGGTGCACCCGGACCGCGACCGCGCTCTGCCCGTCCTCGGTCACGCGGAGCTCGCAGATCGCGAGCAGCTTCACGACGCTGTTCATCTCACGCGCGGACTGGACGTCGGCGGCCGTGACCTCGGAGATGCCCTCGCGGTGCACGTCCGAGGCGGTGACCCGCGAGTGGAAGGCGAGGGAGGCCAGGATCGCGGCCTTGGCAGCGGCGTCGAAGCCCTCGACGTCGGCCGTCGGGTCGGCCTCGGCGTACCCGAGCTCCTGGGCCTCCTCGAGCGCCTCGGCGAAGCCGGCGCCCGAGCTGTCCATCCGGTCGAGGATGAAGTTGGTGGTGCCGTTGACGATGCCGAGCACCCGGGTCACCCGGTCTCCGGCCAGCGACTCGCGCAACGGGCGCAGGATCGGGATGGCCCCGGCCACCGCAGCCTCGTAGTAGAGGTCGCGGCCGGCCTTCTCCGCCGCCTCGAACAGCGTCGGCCCGTCCTCGGCCAGCAGCGCCTTGTTCGCGGTGACCACCGACTTGCCGTTCTCGAGGGCGGCAAGGATCAGCGAGCGGGCCGGCTCGATGCCCCCGATGACCTCGACCACGAGGTCGACGTCCTCGCGGGTGACGAGCGCGGTGGCGTCGGTCGTGATCAGCTCCGTGGGGACCTCCACCTCGCGCGGCGCCTCCGGCCGGCGTACGGCGACGCCGGCCAGCTCGACCCGCGCACCGACCCGGGCTGCGAGGTCGTGCGCCTGCTCCTCGAGCAGCCGGACCACCTGCGACCCCACGGACCCGCAGCCGAGCACGGCTACTCTCAGCGCCTTCTCTGCGGCGAGCTTGTCGCTCTCCATCACTGATCACCCATGTCCGTTGCCAACAGGTCGTCCTCAGTCTCCCGGCGAACCACGACGCGCGCGACTCCGTCCCGCACCGCGACCACCGGCGGACGCAGCGCGTGGTTGTAGTTGGAGGCCATCGAGCGACAGTAGGCGCCGGTGCCGGGGACGGCCACCAGGTCGCCGGGGCGGACGTCGGCGGGCAGGAACTCGTCCTTGACGACGATGTCACCGGCCTCGCAGTGCTTGCCGACGACCCGGGCGAGCACGGAGCCGCCGATCGTCGACGGCCGGGAGGCCAGCGTGCAGGAGTAGTCCGCGTCGTACAGGGCGGTGCGGATGTTGTCGCTCATCCCGCCGTCGACGGAGACGTAGGTGCGCACCGCCCCGCCGTCGAGCTGGACGGGCTTCACGGTCCCGACGGTGTAGACGGTGCACATCGCCGGACCGACGATCGCGCGACCGGGCTCGATCGACAGGCGCGGCTCGGGGATGCCGAGGGCCCGGCACTCGTGCTCGACGATCTTGGTCATCGCAGGTGCCAGCTGCGCGGGTTCGGCCGGGTCGTCCTGCGTCGTGTAGGCGATCCCGAACCCGCCGCCGAGGTCCATCTCGGGCAGCGTGACCCCCAGCTCCTGGGAGATCCGCGCCTGCAGGGCCAGCACCCTGCGGGCCGCGACCTCGAACCCGGAGGAGTCGAAGATCTGGCTGCCGATGTGCGAGTGCAGGCCGAGCAGGTCGATCCCCGGCGCGGCCTCGGCCCGGCGGGCCGCCTCGAACGCGTCCCCGGAAGTGATCGAGAACCCGAACTTCTGGTCCTCGTGCGCGGTGGCGATGTACTCGTGGGTGTGCGCCTCGACGCCCGCCGTCACCCGGATCATCACGCGGGCGGGCAGGCCGCTGTCGGCGGTGATCATCTCGAGCCGGGCCAGCTCGTCGAAGGAATCGACGATGATCCGCCCGACTCCGGCCGCGAGCGCGCGGCGCAGCTCGGTGACGGTCTTGTTGTTGCCGTGGTAGCCGATCCGGGCCGGATCGAAGCCGGCCCGCAGCGCCACGGTGAGCTCGCCGTTCGAGCACACGTCGAGGCACAGCCCCTCCTCCTGCACCCAGCGCGCGACCGTGGTGCAGAGGAACGCCTTGCCGGCGTAGAAGACGTCGTACGCCGCGAATGCGTCGCGGAACGCCCGCGCACGCATCCGGAAGTCGGCTTCGTCGAGGACGTAGGCCGGGGTGTTGACGTTCGCGACGACGTCGGGGACCGACAGGCCGCCGACGTGCAGGACGCCGTCGACCTTGTGCGCGGTCGACGACCACAGGTGCGAGACCAGGGCGTCCGGATCTGCGGGCGCCTGCAGCCAGGCGGGACCGCGGAGGGCGCCGGGCGCGTGCGCCCAGCCGGCTTCGTGGCTCATCCGTCCTACATCCGCTCGGGTGCGGAGACCCCGACCAGGTCGAGGCCGTTGGCCAGGACGGTGCGGGTGGCCGCGACGAGCACGAGCCGGGCGCGGTGCAGGTCACCGGCTTGCTCATCGCCCATCGGCAGCACCCGGCAGTTGTCGTAGAACCGGTGGTAGACACCGGCCATGTCCTCCAGGTAGCGCGCCACCCGGTGCGGCTCGCGCAGCTCCGCGGCGGCGGCGACCACCCGGGGGAACTCCGCCAGCGCGCGCAGCAGCTCACCCTCCTTGGGGTGGGACAGCAGCGCCGGGTCGAAGTCACCGGTCGACCAGGCGATGCCGAGGTCCTCGGCGTTGCGCAGGATCGAGGCGATCCGGGCGTGGGCGTACTGCACGTAGAACACCGGGTTCTCGCTGGACTGCTTGGTGATCTCGGCGATGTCCAGCGTGAGCGGCGAGTCGGCCGGGTAGCGGGCGAGGGAGTAGCGCAGCGCGTCGGTGCCGATCTCGTCGATCAGCTCCTCGAGGGAGACGATCTCGCCGGCCCGCTTCGAGAGGCGCACCTCCTCGCCGCCCCGGACGATCTTGACCAGCTGGCCGATCAGCACCTCGATGTTGCGCTCCGGGTCGTCCCCGGCGCAGGCGGCCATCGCCTTGAGCCGGCCGACGTAGCCGTGGTGGTCGGCGCCGAGCAGGTAGATGCAGCGGTCGAAGCCGCGCTCGCGCTTGTTCACGTAGTAGGCGGTATCGCTGGCGAAGTAGGTCAGCTCGCCGTTCGACCGGATCAGCACCCGGTCCTTGTCGTCACCGAAGTCGGTGGTCCGCATCCACAAGGCACCGTCGTCCTCGTAGAGGTGCCCCTGCGCCCGCAGCTTGTCCAGCCCGGCCGCGACGTCATCGCTGTCGTGCAGGCTGCGCTCGGAGAACCACACGTCGAAGACGGTGTTGAACCGGGCCAGCTGCTCCTGCTGCTGGGCGAGCTGGAGCGCGTAGCCCTGCTCGCGGAACGCGACCAGGCGCTCCTCGTCGGGGAGCTCGAGGATCGCCGGGTCCTCGGCGACGATCTGCCGCGCGAGGTCCGCGATGTAGCCGCCGTGGTAACCGTCATCGGGGGTCGGCTTGCCGAGCGCGGCGGCCTCGATGGACGCACCGAAGAGGTCCATCTGGTTGCCGCGGTCGTTGATGTAGAACTCGCGGGTCACGGTGGCCCCGCCGGCCTCGAGCACGCGGGAGATCGCGTCGCCCACGACGGCCCAGCGGGTGTGGCCCAGGTGCAGCGGCCCGGTCGGGTTGGCCGAGATGAACTCGACGTTGACCCGCTCGCCGCGCAGCACGTCGGTGTGCCCGTACGCCGCGCCGGCGTCGACGATCTCAGCCGCCACGATGCCCTGGGCACCGGCGGCGACCGTGATGTTGAGGAAGCCCGGGCCGGCGATGTCGACCCCGGCGATGCCGTCGGTCTGCTCCAGGCGCTGCTGGACCAGCGTGGCCAGGTCGCGCGGGTTCATCCCGGCCTTCTTGCCCAGCTGGAGGGCGACGTTGGTGGCGTAGTCGCCGTGCTCCTTGGATCGCGGACGCTCCACCGTCACGTTCGCAGGGACGCCGTCGGGGAGGGTGATCGCACCCTCGTCGGACAGCGTCGTCAGTACGTCGACGATCGCGGTGGAGAGCTGCTCTGGAGTCACCGGTCCAGGGTATCGGCGCCCGGGCTCGCGCCTCGCACCGATATCCGCCCTGGGACGCGACCGGTCGATTGCGCGTCCGTCCCGCGTCGGTTGTAGGGTGACGGCGCAGCCTCGCCGCGCGGGGCCGCTGCCTCCGTAGCTCAGGGGATAGAGCACTGGTTTCCGGTACCAGGTGCCGCAGGTTCGAATCCTGCCGGGGGCGCTTTCTTCTTTCCACGGTCGGGCGTGGTCCCCTCCCGCGGCGTCGGCCCTTCACTGGACCACGGTCCGATCCGGTCTCGTCCTCATTGGCCCGCCACCAGCTGGCCGAGGCGGGGCACACCGCCGAGGGTCGAGCAGCGAACGCCAGCGACGGACTCGACGACCCGGGCGGCCGAGCTCCGGCCTTGTGGTCGGCATCTGGTTGCGGTCTCGGCGGCAAACGGGACAGGTGCGCGTCGGGTCGCGGTGTGCTCCCGGGTCACCAGCCAACCCCTCTGGCCGTGCTCGAAAATGGTTTCGATCACCTGTTGATTTTTCGAGCACATGTTTGATATCATGTTCACACGCAACACTTCTCGGGAGCGTCCTATGACCGCACTGGCCCAGCCACGACACCAGGTCTCCCGCGCCCTCGCCCAGGTCCATGCCCTGCTCGACGAGATCACCGAGGCGTCCTTGTGGTCGATGGACCCGGCCGAGACCGCCGCCACCCTGGTCGAGGCCACCCGGGCGTGCGCCCGGGTCGCCGAGCTCGAGGCCCGGGTCACCACCCACGCCACGAGCGTGGAGGTCGCCGAACGGGCCGGGGCGACGTCGCTGACCTCCTGGTGGGCCCACGCCACCCGACAGACCCATGGGACCGCGGCCGCCAAGACCCGGCTCGCCGCCGGTCTGGGTCGGCACGGCCTGGTCCGTGACGCGCTGGCGGCCGGGCAGGTGCTGGTCGACCAGGCGGCGGTGATCATGACCGCGGTCGACGCCCTGCCCGACGACGTGGACCCGGTCCTGGTGGAGGAGGCCGAGCGGCACCTGATCGGCCAGGCCGCCCACTTCGACGCCCACGCGCTACGCCACCTCGGCAAAGGGCTCCTGCACGTCATCGACCCCGACACCGCCGACGCCCACTACGCCCGACTCCTCGACGCCGAAGAACGCGCCGCCACCCACAGCACCCGGCTCACCCTGACCGACCACGGCGACGGCACCACCCGACTCCGCGGCACCCTGCCCACCGCCCAAGCCCAAGCGCTGAAGAAGCAGCTGATGGCCTTCGCCGCCCCCAAACACCGCGCCGCGGTCAACGGCGGCCTCGGGGAGCGGCTGCCCGGCCCCGAACGGCTCGGCCGGGCCCTGTGCGAATGGATCGAGCGCTACCCCACCCACCGGCTCCCCCACGCCGGCGGCGTGTCGGCCACCGTCGTGGTCACCATCCCGGTCGAGACCCTCCTCGGCGGCCTCGAACCCGGCGTCCTGGACACCGGCACCACCATCTCACCCAGCCAAGCCCGCCGCCTCGCCTGTGAAGCCGCGATCATCCCCATGATCCTCGACGGCGACTCCCAGCCGCTGGACGTCGGACGCCGACGCCGGTTCCACACCAAAGCCCAACGCCTCGCGATCGCCCACCGCGACCAGACCTGCACCGCCGACGGCTGCGACTGGCCCCCCGGCCTGTGCCACATCCACCACAACAACCCCTGGGCCGCAGGCGGCTCGACATCCGTCAAAGACGGGCGGTTGCTGTGCCCCAAACACCACACCCGCGCCCACGACCCCACCTACCGGATGACCCAACTCCCCGGCGGCAAGATCGCCTTCACCAGACGGACATAGACCGACCCTCGGCCCGCCGCCACCACCCGACGACCACCGACGACGACCACCACCCGCCGGCGGACACCCGACGGCCACCACACCCCCGCAACCGCGGCGACCCGCCCCGGAGCGGGCGAGGCTTGACGGATGGCGACGGCGGGTCGATGCTCCGTGGGCGCACCGGCCGTCGATCCGCTGACGTCCCGCGTCGATCGGCATGGGATCGGGACCGTAGCGAGCGATTCCGGCCGAGTGGGGCGATGAAAACGGCGACTTCACCGAGGGGTTACGCACGGGTAGGAAATCGGCCGGATTGGTCTTGACCGGCGGCGTCTTTCTCGCTTCGCCCCCTCCCCAGCGATCGAGCACACACGCACAATCGTGGCCAGAAACCGCTCGGTGGGACCACCGACATGGGATCAGACAAGCCGCGGCCGACGGGGAGGGACGCAGCGGCTCCGGCAACGAAAGCAGGACACGCAGTGAACATGTCCCTCAAGAGGGCGATCACCACCCTCACGGTCTGCGCAGCCGGCCTCGCCGGCGCCCTCGTGACCACCACGCCCGCCGACGCGCACAAGGCCTCGGACGGGGATCGCCTCGTGAAGACGAACCTCGGCTACAAGGGCACGGCGTACGGCACCAAGGTGATCATCGACGGCGTCGAGATCCGCAACGCCAAGGAGGCGTTCGCACAGCAGCGCTGCACCCGCTACGCGGGCCGCACCGTGCTCAAGAACTCGACGCTCTCCCTTCCCGACAACGAGCTGGTCAAGGTGTCGGCGGCGACCAGCCACACCGAGACCTACGCGAAGGACGGCCTGAACGGCGTCCGCGGCACCAGCACGATCGCCGACCTCGCCCTGGGCGGCGAGTTCCAGGGGACCCAGACCCCGACCCTGTCTCTCAAGGGCCTCACGTCGGTCGCCGACGCCTTCCGCAAGGCGGACGGCACGTTCGGCCACCAGGAGTCCTTCAGCTTCGAGGGTCTGAGGATCGAGAACCTGCCTGAGCAGATCCCCCAGGAGCTGCAGGACCTGCTGGACATCCTCGGGTCCACCAGCAGCGACCTCGTCACCCAGGTGCTCGAACTGCTCACCTCCGTCACCGGGAACACCATCGAGATCCCGGGTCTCGGCAGCATCGGCCTGGCCGGGGTGAAGTCCGGCTCCGCCGGGCCGCACTCCGCGGCGTCGCAGACCTACGCGCTGCGGCTCCTGGTCAACGCGACCGGGCACGACACCGTCATCACCCTCGGCCGGGCGCGCACGGCGATCTCCGAGCCGGTGCCGGCGGGCGTCTTCCACTCGCGGGCGATGGGCCTGGAGATGTTCGGCGGCAACGATCTGCTCCGCCTCGGCGGCCTGCAGGAGCAGTCGCTCAACTGCTCGGGCAGCAACGGCAAGGTGAAGACCCACAAGATCGCCGACGCCCGGGTGCTCGGCGGCCTGGTGAACCTGACCGGCATCGAGTACCGGCTGATGGGTGACCAGTTCCGCAACGGCTCGGCCAACGGCTTCGTCGCCAGCAAGATCGGCTCGCTCGACATCCCCAGCCTCGGCCTGGTCATCGACGGGATCACCTCGAAGGTCGCGATGCGCAAGCCGCAGGACACGACCAAGGTCAAGCGCGTCATCACGACCGGTCTCGCCAAGATCACGCTCGACGGCGAGGAGGTCAAGCTGCCCAAGCCGGGTGAGACGGTCGACCTCGGCGACGGCAACACCCTCCAGTACCGCGTGGTCAAGCAGAACTGGACCGGCGCAGAGGTCAAGGCGCTGGTGCTGACCCTGCCCGGGCTGATCCCCGGCGGCTCGATCCTCGAGCTGGGCTGGGCCGGCGGTCACATCATCCCGAACTGATCCACCGTTCCCTCGGGTCGAACGCTCCACCTCCGACGCTCGGGCACTGCTGTCCTCCGGGTCAGCAGTGCCCGATCGTCGCGTCGTTCCGGGCCGCGTTGCCGAGCCGGCGGGCCATGCCGACGTTCGGCAGCACCACGCTCGCGCCGCCGATGCTGCCGATCCCGCCCTGCACGACGCAGGTGGTGATCTTGTGCGGGTCGACGTGCGCGACCACCTGGGCCAGCCGGAACAGCTCGACCGGTGAGAGGTCGGTGTAGAGGTGCTGCATCACCGACAGCACGCCTCGCTCGATGAAGCCGGGGACGTGGGCACGCGCCCGCACCCTGGCCTGGATCCCCCGCAGCACCCGCTGCTGGTTGGCCGACCGGTCGAAGTCGCCGCGGATCAGGTTGTGCCGGATCCGCGAGAACGCCATCGCGTCGTACCCGCCCAGGTGGATCCTGCCCTTCCGGAAGCCCTTCGGCTTGAGGTAGGTGTCGTCGAAGGCGACGGGGTTGTCGACGGTGATGCCGCCGATGTCCTTGACCATCGCCTGGAAGAACTTGAACCGGCTCACGAACACGTAGTCGGGCTGGACGCCGACCAGGTTGCCGACGGTCTGCCCGAGCAGCTGGGGGCCGCCGAAGTAGAGGGCGGCGTTGATCTTCTCGAAGCCGTGGCCGGGGATCGAGACCCACGAGTCGCGGGGCACGCCGATCGCCGAGGCAGCACCGGTGCGGGTGTTCATCCCGATCAGCTGGAGGGCGTCACCGCGGGTCCGGGTCATGTCGTGACCCGGCCGGGCATCCGAGCCGACCGCGAGGATCCAGACCACGTCCGGGGTCAGGTCGACGCCGTCGGCCCGGTTCACCTTCACCAGCGCGACCTCGGTGCTCTTCACCGCCGAGTCCGGCACGACGAGCGCCGCGATCGCCAGGACCAGCCCGATGGTCCCGAGCCGAACGAGCTTGTGGAAGCGTGCTGACATCACCGGGTCCCCTTCGTCATGTCGTAGCCGAAGATCCGCCAGGCGCGGTCGGTGCGGGTCAGGTAGAGCCGCCCCTGCACCCGGACGTCGCGCTCGAGCCTCCCGCTGGTCCGGAAGCCGAGCAGCACCCGGGCGGTGACCCCGACCGCCCGCTTCCGGACGGCGAGGACGTCGATCCGCACCCGGCTGCGCCGGGCCTGCACGCCGTCGATCCGCTGGCCGATGTCCTCGTTGCTCATCAGCGCCCGGTCGCCATGCGCCTCCTTCCGCGCCCCGGGCGTGAACCCGGGCCAGGACGTGGAGAAGTCGCGCCGCGGGTAGTCACCGCCGAGGTACGCCGCCCGCGTCCAGCCGTCCACGAGCTCGCGGACCTGGCCTGCGAGCCTGGTGCGCTCGACCCGCGGGAGCGAGCCGGTGACCCGCCCGAAGCTCACCACGGTCTCGACCTTCGAGACGGTGGCGGAGCCGGCCGGCTGCGACTGCGGCTGGTCCGCGGGCTCGTCGTCCCCGCCGCTGCACGCGCCCACCCCGAGGGCCAGGACGAGGGCCACCACGATCGCGGCGGACAAGCGCCGCTGGGGTCTGGTCATGGCTGCGGGACTCCCTCTCTCGGGTGCTGTCTCAGGTGCTCTGTCCGGTGCGGTCCGGGGTGTCGGTGGAGGGCGGTGTCCGCGACCCCACCATGACCCGAACCACACCACGCCGTCCGACCACCCCGGCAGTCTGCATTTGCTGGGGCGCTGGACTAGCCTTGCCGATTGAACTACTCCCCCGCGCACGTACCGGAAGAGGCGAATCAACCCGTGCCGCATTCCCCAGGCAGTCAGTCCGACGTCCCCGCCCAGCAGTTCGAGGGGGCCGACTTCGGCGCCAACGAGTGGCTGGTCGAGGAGATGTTCGACCAGTACCAGCAGGACCCGGACAGCGTCGACGCTACCTGGGCCGAGTACTTCCGGGCCACCGGCTCCGGCGCGGGCACCAACGGTACGTCGCAGCCCGCCGCCCGCGCCAGCGCGCCCGCCCAGCCGGCCGCCGCGCCGGCCCCGAAGCCGGCCCAGCAGCCCGCGCAGCAGGCGGCCCCGCAGCCCGCCCAGCAGCCCGCCGGGCAGCCCGCGCAGGACACCGCCGCCAAGCCGGCGCCGGCCCCCGTGGCCAAGCCGCGGCACACCGCGAAGGCCGCCGAGCCGGCCAAGGGCACGGCCAACCCGGTGCCCAAGGAGTCGCGTCCCGCGACCCCCGCGCCGACCACCGACCAGCCGACCTACACCGTGCTGCGCGGCGCGCCCGCGCGGACCGCGCAGAACATGGACGCCTCGCTGACCGTGCCGACGGCGACCTCGGTGCGCTCGGTCCCGGTGAAGCTGCTGTGGGACAACCGCACGGTCATCAACAACCACCTCGCCCGGGCCCGCGGCGGCAAGGTGTCGTTCACCCACCTGATCGGCTACGCGCTGGTCAAGGCCGTCCGCACCATGCCCGAGATGAACGTCGGGTTCGACACCGTCGACGGCAAGCCCAACCAGATCACCCCGGCGCACATCAACCTCGGCCTCGCGATCGACCTGCAGAAGTCCGACGGCACGCGGCAGCTGGTGGTGCCGAACATCAAGTCGGCCGAGACGATGGACTTCGCCGGGTTCTGGACCGCCTACGAAGAGATCGTGCGCAAGGCCCGCGACAACAAGCTCACGGTCGAGGACTTCCAGGGCACGACGATCAGCCTGACCAACCCCGGGGGCATCGGCACCAGCCACTCGGTGCCGCGGTTGATGAAGGGCCAGGGCGCGATCGTCGGCGTCGGCGCCATGGAGTACCCGCCCGAGTGGCAGGGCGCCTCCGAGGACGCGATCGCACGCAACGCGATCAGCAAGGTGATGACCCTCACCTCGACGTACGACCACCGGGTCATCCAGGGCGCGCAGTCCGGCGAGTTCCTCAAGCGCGTGCACCAGCTGCTGCTGGGCCAGAACGGCTTCTACGACGAGATCTTCCGGTCCCTGCGGATCCCCTACGAGCCGATCCGCTGGGCCAGCGACATCTCCACCAGCCACGACGACGAGATCAGCAAGCAGGCCCGGATCCTCGAGTTGATCCACGCCTACCGCGTGCGCGGCCACATGATGGCCGACACCGACCCGCTGGAGTACCGCCAGCGCAGCCACCCCGACCTCGAGGTGGAGTCACACGGGCTGACCCTGTGGGACCTCGACCGTGAGTTCGCGACCGGCTCGTTCGGTGGCGAGGGCCGCCGGTTCATGAAGCTGCGCCAGATCCTGGGGATCCTGCGCGACTCCTACTGCCGGACCATCGGCATCGAGTACATGCACATCATGGACCCCGAGCAGCGCCGGTGGCTCCAGGAGCGCATCGAGGTGCCGCACACCAAGCCGCCGCGCGAGGAGCAGCTGCGGATCCTGCTCAAGCTCAACCAGGCCGAGGCGTTCGAGACGTTCCTGCAGACGAAGTTCGTCGGCCAGAAGCGCTTCTCCCTCGAGGGCGGCGAGACCACGATCCCGGTGATCGACGAGATCTGCGAGGCCGCCGCCGAGGCGGCGCTCGACGAGGTCGCGATCGGCATGGCCCACCGCGGCCGGCTCAACGTGCTCGCCAACATCGTCGGCAAGAAGTACTCCCAGATCTTCCGCGAGTTCGAGGGCAACATCGACCCGCGCACCGTCCAGGGCTCCGGCGACGTGAAGTACCACCTCGGCGCCGAGGGCGAGTTCGAGGCGGGCTCGAAGGACCGGATCAAGGTCTCGGTCGCCGCGAACCCCTCCCACCTCGAGGCGGTCGACCCGGTGCTCGAGGGCATCGCGCGCGCCAAGCAGGACGTCCTGGACCGCGGCGCGGCGTACCCCGTGCTCCCGCTGCTGGTGCACGGCGACGCGGCCTTCGCGGGCCAGGGCGTGGTCGCGGAGACACTCAACCTCTCCCAGCTGCGCGGCTACCGCACCGGCGGCACCATCCACGTGGTCGTCAACAACCAGGTCGGGTTCACCACCTCGCCCGGCTCCTCGCGCTCCTCGCTCTACGCCACCGACGTGGCGCGGATGGTGCAGGCCCCGATCTTCCACGTGAACGGTGACGACCCCGAGGCCTGCATCCGGGTCTCCCGGCTGGCCTTCGAGTACCGGCAGGCGTTCAACAAGGACGTCGTCATCGACCTCGTCTGCTACCGCCGCAGGGGCCACAACGAGGGCGACGACCCGTCGTACACCCAGCCGCTCATGTACGACCTGATCGAGCAGAAGCGCTCGGTCCGCAAGCTCTACACCGAATCCCTCATCGGTCGTGGCGACATCACGATCGAGGAGGCCGAGCAGGTGCTCCGCGACTACCAGCAGCAGCTGGAGCGGGTCTTCACCGAGGTCCGCGAGGCCAGTTCGCAGCCCTCGGAGTGGACCACGGTCCCGGACTACCCGGAGAAGCCGGTCGGGCAGGCCCAGACCGCCGTCGGGCCGGACGTCCTCAAGCGGATCGCCGACGCCTACGTCACCCCGCCCGAGGGCTTCACCGTGCACCCCAAGGTGATGCCGCAGCTGCAGCGGCGGGCCGCGGCCATCGCCGACGGCCCGATCGACTGGGGCACCGGTGAGGTGCTCGCGTTCGGCTCGCTGCTGATGGAGGGCCGGCCGGTGCGGCTGGCCGGCCAGGACTCGCGGCGCGGCACGTTCGTGTCGCGGTTCGGCACCATCATCGACCGGGTCAACGCCGACGAGTGGACGCCGCTGTCCTCGCTCACCGAGGACCAGGCGAAGTTCTACATCTACGACTCGCTGCTCTCCGAGTACGCCGCCCTCGGCTTCGAGTACGGCTACTCCGTGGCTCGGCCCGAGGCGCTGGTGCTGTGGGAGGCGCAGTTCGGCGACTTCGTCAACGGCGCCCAGACCGTGATCGACGAGTTCATCACCTCCGGCGAGAGCAAGTGGGGCCAGCAGTCCGGCGTCGTGCTGCTGCTGCCGCACGGCTACGAGGGCCAGGGCGCCGACCACTCCTCGGCGCGCATCGAGCGGTTCCTGACGATGGCGGCCGACGAGGCGTTCGTGGTCGCCCAGCCGTCGACTCCGGCGTCGTACTTCCACCTGCTGCGCCAGCACTCGCTGGGCGAGGAGCACCGCCCGCTGATCGTCTTCACCCCGAAGTCGATGCTCAAGCGCAAGGACGCCGCCTCGCACCCAGGCGAATTCACCTCGGGCACGTTCCGGCCGTTCATCACCGACGACCAGGCCGATCCCGACCAGGTGGACACGCTGCTGCTGTGCTCGGGCCGGGTGACCTGGGACCTGATGGTCGAGCGCGGCAAGCGCGAGGACGGCGGGCGCTTCGCGATCGCCCGGGTCGAGCAGCTCTACCCGCGCCCCGAGGCCGAGATCCGCGAGGAGATCGCCCGCTTCCCCAAGCTCAAGGCGGTCCGCTGGGTCCAGGACGAGCCCGCGAACATGGGGCCGTGGCCGCACTACCAGCTCGCCGTGTGGCCGCACGTCGACGCCCGCGTCGAGCTGGTCTCGCGGCCCGAGTCCTCCTCCCCCGCCGTCGGCACGGTCAAGCGGCACACCGAGGAGCAGAAGGACCTGATCCAGAGGGCGTTCGCCTGACGATGTACTTCACCGATCGCGGCATCGAAGAGCTCGAGAAGCGCCGGGGTGACGAGGAGGTCACCCTGGCCTGGCTCGCCGACCGGCTCCAGGAGTTCACCGACACCCACCCGGAGTTCGAGACGGCGGTCGAGCGGTTCGCCACCTGGCTGGCCCGCCTGGACGACCCGGAGGACTAGCGGGGACGCGTCAGCGGACTCGCTGATGGTGGTCGAGCAAGGCGCGCGACCGAGCCTGCGAGGTCGCGACCGCCGTGTCGAGACCCAGTCAGCCTGACCGCTCATCCAACGCGTCGAACCCGCGCTCCACGTGCGCGACGAGGTCGCCTCCGTCGCGCAGCCAGGCGGTGATGGCGGAGCGGAACACCGCGACGCCCACCGCGGCGAGGACGTCGGCGGCCGGCTCGCCCCGTTCGGCCAGTGCGGACGCCACCGTGTGCTCCCAGGACGTGATCGTGTCCAGGACGCGGCCGCGCAGGGCCGGTGAGGAGGCGGCCGCCCGCTGGCGCAGCCGGACCCGGTCCCGGCCGTGGTAGCCCGGGAAGCCGAGCGCAGCCTCCTGGGTTACGCCCATCCCGACCGCATGGTGGTTGCGGCCGGTCAGCAGCGCGGCCCGGGTCGCCGAGCAGACCGAGGTGACGTGGAAGCGCTGATAGCGCAGGCCGTCGGCCGCGACCCGGTCGATGTTCGGGGTCTCGAAGCCGGCGCCGAAGCAGCCGAGCTGCGCGAACCCGACGTCGTCGACCACGACCATCAGCACGTGGGGGGCGCCCGACGCCGCCCGTGGGTAGCCGACGAAGCGGGGCTCGGAGGTCGCGGCTCGGGAGGTCAGGCGCTGGCACCCGAGGATCCTGTCACTTGACTGACACTCTTGTCGGGGGCCGCGATGGGGAAGGATGCCGGGCATGGCCGAGCCGACGACCGATCCGCACCAGTCCTCAAGAACCTCCCCGTCGACGAGCTACCCGCCCGCGCCGTGGCGGATGGTCGGCCAGCTCTGGCTCTCCCTGTTCCGGGTCGGTGCGCCGGTCGACGAGCTCCGCCCTGCCGGGGTCTACGGCGTGGCCTTCGTCAGCTACGAGCCCGGGAGCCCGCTGACCTACTCCGAGCTGCTGGTGGCCCGACCGGTCAGCACGGGCGCTCACGGACGCCGCGTGAGCATCACCGACATCTGGGTCGACTCCCCCGCGTCCGTGGCCGGCGGTCGCGAGCTGTGGGCGATCCCCAAGGACCTGTGCGACTTCGAGCTCGACAGCGTGCGCCGCGGCCCGCTCACGACGACCGACTGGTCGGCGACGCTGGGCCGGCACCCGATCGCGAGCGCGTCGTTCACCGACGTGTCGAAGGCGATGGCGCGGCTGCCGTTCAAGGGCGGCACCTGGCAGCCGGGCATCGAGGACACCGCCGGCCAGGAGCGCACCGCCACCCTCCAGGGCTCGTCCAAGGCGTTGCCGTGCCGCGGTCGCTGGGACTTCGCCTCCGACGGCCCGCTGGGGTGGCTTCGCGAGGCCCGCCAGCTCGCCTCCTTCCGCCAGGCCGACTTCCGGATGTCGTTCGGCTGAGTCCGTGCCGCACCGCCTGGAGCCGGCACCAGACGTCGTACGCCGGCTCGCCGCCATCGCCCGGCCCCTCCCGGACTCCTACGAGGAGGATGCCTGGACCGGCGTGCGGTGGCGGGTGCGGAAGCGGACCTTCGCCCACGTCATGGTCGCCCAGGAGGGCTACGAGTCGTCGTACCGCGACATCACCGGCGACCCGGAGCCGCGCACGGTGCTGACCTTCCACGCCACCGGCGACGAGCTGCTCGCCCTCACCCACGCCGGGCTGCCGTTCTACCGCCCGCCCTGGTCGCCGACCGTCGTCGGCCTGGTGCTCGACGCGAGCACCGACTGGACAGAGGTCGGGGAGCTTGTCACCGAGAGCTATCGTTGCCGCGCACCCCAGAAATTGGTGAGGCTGCTGGACCGAGCGGGTCCGTGACCACCGGTCGCCCCCACCGTCGAGTGCATGAACGGCTTCGCCGCGCCCGCGGTGGGACCGGCACGCACAGAGGGAGGAACCGGATGAGCGTGGAGACCTACTTCGAGCACGACGCCTGGCACAACTGGGACAGCGTCGAGGGTGAACTCCCAGGGACGCACGAGACCCAGGAGGGCGCGGTGGCCGCCGGCGGCGACGAAGCACGCCGGCGCGGGGTGGAGCACGTCATCCGGAACGCTGCCGCCGTTGTCGAGGAGATCCGTCGGTACGACGCACGCGGCTGAGCGCACGGGCAGGGCCCCGTGAGCTGCCGCTGCGTGAGTGGTGGCTCCGGGGCCGTGCCGCGTGCACTCACCCAGTGCCCGCACCCGACAGCTCCCGAACCCACCCGATCGGGTGGACTTTCGTCCGGGTCAGTCGTCGTCGCGCTCGCCCGGTGCCCCGCCCGGCGACCCGTGCTCGGCGGTCGCCTTGCGAGCGGAGTCGCGGATCTCGAAGACCTCGGTCGCGAAGCCACCGATCGCGGACGCCACGTCGCGGACCGCGCCCGTGAGGATGGTGGCGACCTGGCCCGCGGTCGAGGCCGCGGCCTCGACCGTGCCCTGGATGGCGTCCTTGCGGATCTCTGAGCTGCTCAGGCGGTCGCGCATGGCACCAGTGTCACCTGCGCACGCCCGCGTCGGAAGGGTCGGCTCCCTCACAGGGAGACGCGCACCACTAGCCTGACGTCATGCCTGAGGTGACGGCGGGGAGCGCGGCGGCGGAGCCGATGTCGCGCATGGCCCGCAAGGAGCGCACCCGGCGGGCGATCCTCGACGCGGCCCTCGAGCTGTCCTCGGAGACCACGATGGCGGCCCTCTCCTTGCGCCAGGTGGCGAAGGAGGTCGGCATCGTGCCGACCGCGTTCTACCGGCACTTCGACTCCGTCGAGGCGCTCGGGGTCGCGCTCGTCGACGAGTCGTTCGTGTCGCTGCGCACGATGCTGCGCGACATCCGCCGCGGCGACCCGGCCCTGGCCGACATCGTCGACCGCTCGATCGGGATCCTGGTGGACCACGTCCACCAGCAACGCGCGCACTTCTCGTTCATCGCCCGGGAGCGGGCCGCCGGGTTGCCGGCGGTGCGGCGCGCGATCCGGGACCAGATCGCGTTGTTCGAGCACGAGCTGGCCAGCGACCTGGCCCGGCTGCCGGGCACCGACACGTGGTCCGCGCGCGACCTGCGGATCCTCTCCGACCTGATCGTCACGGCCATGGTCTCCACCGCCGAAGCGATCCTGACGGCCGACGGCCCGGCCGCCGAGCAGGCGCTCGTCGAGCAGGCGCGGGTGCAGCTGCGGATGGTGCTGATCGGCGCCCTCAACTGGCGCTCGGGCCCGGCCTGACCACCACTTCCGGGATCGTCGCGTCGGCCGGCAGGTCGAGCACGTGCAGGATCGTGTCGGCGACGGTCTCGGGCCGGACCCACCGGGCGGCGTCGTACTCCCTGCCCTCCTGCCGGTGCACCTTCTCCTGCATCGGCGTGGCCGTGCGACCCGGGAAGACGGTGCTCACGCGGACGCCGTGCTCCGCCTCCTCGGCGCGCAGTGCGTCCGCGAGGGCGCGCAGCCCGTGCTTGGAGGCGGCGTACGCCGACCACGACGGGTGGGCGGTCCGCCCGGCACTGGAGTTGACGAAGACCACGGTGCCGCGGCGGGCACGCAGCGCGGGGAGTGCCACCCGGGTCAGCGCGGCGGGCGCGACCAGGTTGACCCGCAGCTGCGAGGTCCAGTCCGCCACCGAGAGCGCGGCCACGGCGCCCAGCTCGACGACCCCGGCCGCGTGCACCACCGAGTCCAGTCCGTCGGGCAGGTCGAGCGACTCCACGGACTCCGGCCGGGCCAGGTCGGCCACGAGGACCGTCGCGCCGGCGTAGGCCGTGCGCAGCTCCGCCGCCCGCTCCGGTGAGCGCGCCAGCAGGACCAGGTCGTCGCCGCGCTCGTGCAGCCGGCGGGCCAGCTCCGCGCCGATGCCCGACCCGGCCCCGGTGAGGAGGTGGATCATCGGGTGAAGACGATCTTCCCGAACTGCTCGCCCTCGAGCATCGCTGCGAAGCCGGCGCGGGCCTCGGTCATCGGCAGCGTGCGGTCGACCAGCGGGCGCGCGCCCGAGGCGTCGAGCAGGGAGACCAGCGCGGCGAGCTCGGCGCGGGTGCCCATCGTCGAGCCGACCACGCTGAGCTGGAGGAAGAAGATCCGGGTGAGCTCGGCGTCGTCGACGTCCGGCCCGGAGGTGGTGCCGGACGTGACGATGCGCCCGCCCGGGCGCAGTGAGCGGATGGAGTGCGCCCAGGTGGCCTTGCCGACGGTCTCCATGACGGCGTCGACCTTGACCGGCAGCCGCGCTCCGGACTCGAAGGCCTCGTGCGCGCCGAGCTCGAGCGCGCGGGCGCGCTTGGACTCGTCGCGGCTGGTCACGAGCACGCGCAGCCCGGCCGCCCGGGCCAGGGTGATCACGGCGGTCGCGACGCCGCCCCCGGCGCCCTGCACGAGGACGGTCTCGCCGGCGCGCAGCTCACCGCGGGTGAACAGCATCCGGTAGGCCGTGAGCCAGGCGGTCGGCAGGCAGGCGGCCTCCTCGAAGGACAGCGAGGCCGGCTTGGGGACGACGTTGCGGCGGGGTACGGCGACCCGCTCGGCGAACGTGCCCTGGTAGCGCTCGGAGAGCAGCGACCGCTTCGGGTCGAGGGTCTCGTCGCCGGTCCAGGACGGGTCGCTGATCACCGCGTGGACGACGACCTCGTTGCCGTCCTCGTCGTACCCGGCGGCGTCGCAGCCGAGGATCATCGGCAGCGCCTCCTCGCGCAGCCCGACCCCGCGCAGCGAGAACAGGTCGTGGTGGTTGAGCGAGGCGGCCTTCACGGTGACCGTGGTCCACCCGTCGGGGATCCCCGAGTCCGCTGGATCCGGGCGCTCCCCCACCTGCAGGGCGGAGAGCGGGTCGTCCTTGGAGAACCGGTCGGCGTAGACGGCGAACATTGTCCGAACCTACCCGTCCCTACCGGCGGGCCACCCCGTCGCGCCGTGCGGCGTCCGCCACAGCCGCCGCCACCGCCGGCCCGACCCGGGGGTCGAACGGCGACGGGATGACCATGTCCTCGGCGAGCGCGTCGCCGACCAGGTCGGCCAGCGCCTGGGCCGCGGCGACCTTCATGCCCTCGGTGATGGCCGTGGCGTGGACGTCGAAGGCGCCCCGGAAGATGCCGGGGAAGGCGAGCACGTTGTTGATCTGGTTCGGGAAGTCCGAGCGTCCGGTCGCCACCACCCGCGCGTGCCGGTGGGCCACTTCGGGGTGCACCTCGGGCGTCGGGTTCGCGAGCCCGAAGATGATCGCGTCGGGGGCCATGGCGGCCACCCACTCCTCGGGCACGGTCCCGCCGGACACGCCGATGTAGACGTCGGCTCCGGCCAGCACGTCGGCCAGGCTTCCGGTGCGCCCGCTGCGGTCGGCGGTCAGCACCGCGAGCGAGCGCTTCACCGGGGTGAGGTCGCCGCGCTCGGAGTTGAGGACGCCCTTGCGGTCGGTGACGGCGAGGTCCTTGATGCCGGCCTCGAGCAGGATCTTGGCGACGGCGACGCCGGCGGCGCCGGCCCCGGAGATCACCACCCGGGTCGACTCCGGGTTGCGGCCGGTCAGCTTGAGGGCGTTGGTGAGCGCGGCGAGCGTGACGACGGCCGTGCCGTGCTGGTCGTCGTGGAAGACCGGGATGTCGAGCCGCTCCTTGAGCCGGTCCTCGATCTCGAAGCAGCGCGGCGCCGAGATGTCCTCGAGGTTGATCCCACCGAAGCTCGGCGCCAGCCGGGCGACGGTCTCGATGATCTCCTCGGCGTCGGTGGTGTCCAGGCAGATCGGCACGGCGTCGACGCCGGCGAACTGCTTGAACAGCACCGCCTTGCCCTCCATGACGGGCATCGCCGCGGCCGGCCCGATGTCACCGAGCCCGAGGACGGCGGTGCCGTCGGTGACGACCGCGACGGTGTTGGGCACCCAGGTGTAGTGCTGGGTCAGCGACGGGTCCTCCGCGATCGCCTCGCACACCCGGGCCACACCCGGGGTGTAGGCCTTCGACAGGTCGTCCGGCCCGTCGAGCGCGACGGAGGACCTGACCGCCATCTTGCCGCCCACATGGAGGTCGAAGACCGGGTCTCCGGCGTACGGATGGGGGCTCGCGGACTCTGCTTCGGCCATGACCTGATTCTGACTCTCCCGTGGGGCGGCGTGTGGGGGAGGTCCGGCTCGACGCGCAGGGGTGGTGCGCGGAACCTCGTCCTCCGGGGTTCTCCCGGCGTCAGTCTGGCACAGCGGCTCGCAGCCGGCGCGGCCGCGGCCAGATCCGAGCGGTCACGACGGCGAGGACCTGGTCGTCGGGGACCACCCCGCGGTGTCGGGAGTCGACGCCCTCGTCGGGGTTGTCGCTGAGCAGCCACCATCCCGCCTGACCGGTGCGCGTCGTACGACGCTGTGCTGCGCGCTTGACCGCGACCGTCCCGTCGGCCAGCCGGGCGACCACCACCGCGCCCGGTCGGGCCGGGCGCCGGTAGGACACCAGCAGCCGGTCGCCCGGCGCGAGCAGCGGCGTCATGGACCGACCGCTGACGACGGCGAAGCCCCAGCGCGGCCCGCGTTCCACGGCGGAAGACGCTCCTCGTCCTGCTCCTCGCACGCGGAGTAGTGTCGCAGTCGAACCCCACGGACAACCGAAGACGAGAGGATCCGCATGTTTGTGCGACTGTTCGCCCCCACCCTCGAGGTTTCCGCCCACTGCGATCTTCCCTGCGGCGTGTACGACCCCGCGCAGGCGCGCATCGAGGCGGAGTCCATCAAGGCCATCATCGCCAAGGTCGCCGACAACGACGACCCGGACTTCCGCACCCGAGCGATCCTCATCAAGGAGCAGCGCTCCGAGCTGGTCAAGCACCACCTCTGGGTGCTGTGGACCGACTACTTCAAGCCGCCGCACTTCGAGAAGTACCCCCAGCTGCACACGCTCGTGAACGAGGCCACCAAGCTGGCCGGCGCCGCCGGCACGAAGGGTGAGCTCGACGCCGGCAAGGCCGACGAGCTGCTCGCGAAGATCGACCAGATCGCCGAGATCTTCTGGGAGACCAAGAAGGCCTGATTTCGCGCGCAGGCGACTGACCTGCGCGTTTACCCCTCCGGCGCCACCTCGGTCCGCACGGAGTCCGCACGGGCTCCGAGCGGTCCGAGAGCGGCGTCGAGCACCTTCCGGGTCCGGTCCTCGTCGCCTGGCCATAGGTGGGCGTACGTCCGCAGTGTCACGACCGCCGACGCATGCCCGAGGAAAGCCTGCACCTGCTTCACCGACGCGCCCCCGGAGATCAGCGCGGAGGCGGCGAAGTGCCGGAAGGAGTGCGACGTGATCTCGGCGCCGGCGACCTTGGCTGCGTCGCTGACGAGCCTCTTCCAGCGCCGGTAGGTCAGGGGCTTGCCGAACTCGTCGGTGAACAAGGCCTCCTCGGTCGGTGGATACGAAGCGAGGTGAGCCGCGAGTGCGTCGATCACCACCTGGCCGACGGGGACCCTCCGCCGCGAGGCCTTCGACTTCAACGGAGCGATCTGATTCGTTTGCAGGCGCTGTCGCTCGACACGGATCGACCGGCGCAGGAAGTCGACATCGGACAGCCTGAGCCCGAGCAGCTCGCCGACGCGCAGTCCGGAGCCGGCGAGCACGACGGGGAGCACCTGCCATCGCTCGGCCAGCGCATCACGGACGCGATCGATCTCGTCGAGTGTCGGGACCTCGACCTCGTCGTCGTGGCCCTTCGGCAGGGCGATTCGGCGACAAGGACTGACCGCGATGACCCGATCCTCCACTGCGGCGTCCATGACACGCGCGAGCACCTCATAGATGTTCCGGACGCTTCCAGCTGACAGGGTGCGTGCCGGCTGGCTCTCGGTGGCCGGCCGAAGCTCGCGGCTCTCGAGCCACTTCACGAAGGCCTGTACGTCGCTCCGGCGGATGTTGGCGACGCGCTCGCTTCCGAGCCGCGGCAGGATGTGGAGTCGCAGCGCGTTGTCGACGATCCGCGCCGTTCCCGGAGATGAGACCTGGACCGACTGCCAACGGGTTGCATACGCGCTGAGCAACTCCCGTCCAGCCCTCGGGTCGGCCCACTCCCCCCGCACCATCCTGGCGGTCTGCTCGTCGAGCCACGCCTGGGCGTCAACCTTGCGCACGAAATGTCGGGCATGCTCTCGCCCAGTGTCGTCGCGGTATCGGGCCCGCCATCGGCCGTTCGGCCGCTTCGCGATGTTTGCTGCCATGTTGGTGGTCCTCTCGTGCTTGCTCCATCGTCTCTCCGGGATCGGACGTCTGGGACTGTCAGCGGCGGCCCTGTGCGCGGTTGGTCTGTTCGGTGAGCCAGAGGACGAGGTCGGCGCGCCAATAGCGGACGTGGCGGCCGACCTTGAAGCTGCGGGGCCCCGCGCCGAGGTGGCGCCAGTAGCGCAGGGTGCCTTCGGGAACGCGGAGGAAGGCGCAGGCTTCCTGGAGGCTGAGCATCTCGTCGCCGAGGCTCTTCGACGGGCGGCGGTTGTCGTCGGGGTTCATCTGCTGTGCGGTCATGGTGTGCTCCTCGCTGGTCGATGAGGCCAAGCGGTTCTCGACCTCACCCAGTAGGTGTGCAGGCCCTCCCAATCGATGATCAGCGATATCCTGCGGCCATGTACCCGCCGAAGACGGTCATCGAGATCGCCCGCAAGGCCGCGGGTCTGTCGCAGGCGCAGCTGGCGATGAAGGCGGGCACCGCGCAATCGTCGGTCTCGGAGTACGAGTCCCGCCGCAAGTCGCCGACCTTGGAGGTGGTGGAGCGGCTCCTGGAGTCCGCCGACGCCGAGCTCACGATCAAGCCGATCATCGACTTCGACACTCGGCAGGACCCCGAGATCGGCCGGTACGTCGTGCCCGAAAAGCTCTGGTCGGTGCCGATGCCGGACTGCTTCAGCAAGATCCAGGTTCTGGGATACCTCGCCAAGTCCCGCCGACCGCTCGTCTGGGACCTGTCGAACGAGGCCGAGCGCATCGACTACTACGCGTGGGTCATCGGGCTCGGCGCCATCGATCTGATGCTCGACTCCGTCGACGGGATCTTGTTGATGCAGGTTTGGGAGCGGCTGAACCTTCCGAGCGTGATCCGGGCAGCGTGGCAGCCTGTCGTCGACGCGGCCACCGCCCCCCAGGACAAACAGCCCCGCGACCCTGCCGGATTCAGCGCGTGGCTCGCAGGCGAGATCGGCGTCGAGTGGCGACCGGTCCGCCGGCGCAAGCCGCGTCAGTGAGTCACTGGCGGGTCTCACAGGCCGATCCCGCTGCCGGAGGACGGGACGGGTCGTGGCGGTTCCTCGACGGGCCCTTGCGCCGGCCTCCGGCGCTGCTGGCTGCCGTACCGGTCGATGGCCTCGATCGCCTGCCGCTTCGCGTGGGCCGGGCCGAGGTCGGCACGGTCGCGGGCGAAGACCTCGACCCACTGCCTGCGGGCATCCTCGACGGACTCGGCCACCAGGTGCGCGGTGTTGCGCTCCCGGCCGCGGGTCATTGCGACGTACGCCGCGGCAGCCCCGGTGGTGTCCCCGATGGCGACGTGCGCGGCATCGACGGTCTCTCCCTGTGCCCCGTGGACGGTGGTGGCGTAGGCCAGCTCGACGAACCTGTTCGCGTACTCCGCGGGGAGCAGCCGGTCACGTCCTCGTCCGCGGACGGTGAGGCTGCCGTCCTCGCCGAGGCCGGTGACGGTCCAGGTCTGCCGGTTCGCGACCCCGAGGTCGTGGTCGTTGCGGCGGGTGGCCACGCGGTCACCAATCCCGATCCGTTCACCGCGAGACGTGGTCATCGAGACGGTGGACTCGGCCGTGACTTGGCGCTGGTCACGGATTGCGGCGTTCAGGCGGGCGACCTGCTCGCGAGTGTCGGCAACGACGAGGTCACCGGCGGCACCGGCCTGGCTCAACGCGAGGTCGCGTTCGATGTCGCTGGGATGGATGACGACCTGTCCGCGGCGGTAGAGCGAGTCGAAGACCTCCTCCGGGTTGTCGCCCTTGCGCATCGTCAGGCTGAGTGCCGCGTAGTCGGGGTCGGTGAACCGGTGCACCTTCTCCAACGACACGACGGCGGTGGGGTTGGCCCACGCGATCGCGTGGTCGAGTACGCCGCCGCGTCCGACTGCGGGTAGCTGGTGTCGGTCGCCGACCAGGGCGACCCGCGCCCCGGCCTCGTCGGCGATCGTCAAGAGCGCGCGGGCGGTGTCCTGGTCCAG
This sequence comes from Nocardioides sp. JS614, assembly GCF_000015265.1. Taxonomy (NCBI): domain Bacteria; kingdom Bacillati; phylum Actinomycetota; class Actinomycetes; order Propionibacteriales; family Nocardioidaceae; genus Nocardioides; species Nocardioides sp. JS614. The sequence goes on along the minus strand of NC_008699.1, from coordinate 1,831,436 downwards.
CATGCCCGCCTCGTCGATGAGCAGCAGATCACCGGGTCTCAGCCGGGCGGCCGGGTCGGGTGTGGTGTTGGGTCGGCGTGCCCAGTGCCCGTCGTCGTCCCAGCGCCAGCCGTGCTGGTGGATCAGCCAGGCGGCCGAGTGCCCGTCGGCGTCGGTCTCCGCGGCGGCGACCTCGGCCGCCTTCAACGTCGGCGTCACCACCAGCAGCCGATGCCCCTGCCGAGCCAGCGTGGCCTGCGCCGACCTCAGCGCGGTGGTCTTGCCGGCGCCGGCCGCGCCCTCCACGACGACCAGCGGGCCATCGCCGGCCAGCGTGCCCACGACGGCCGCCTGGGTGGGGTCGACCCGCGTCAGCCCACGCCCCTGAAGGCGGACCCGCCTTGCGGGAGTCTCGGCGCGGCAGGCGAGGCGACGCACGATGTCGCCCTCGACCGCGAGGACCTGCTGGGAGGTCAGGGCCCGGACGTGCTGGGGCACGTTCGACCGTGTGAGCAGCGGCGTACAGCGAGCGGCGGCCCGAGCCGTGACGTCCTCGGCAAGCTCGATGCGTGCCGCGGACTCCGCGACCAGATTGGTCTGTGCCAGCAGGACCTCGACCTTGCCGCGAACGTCCGCGATGTTCCATGCTGAGCGCTTCGATCCGAGCTGCGAGATCACCCAGTCTGCCGCCCCGTCCCGGTCGATCCAGGCGATCTGGGTTGCCTCGAGTGCGGCTGGGGCAGCTGGGTCGCGGTAGCCCAGGGCGCGTAGCTCGTCGTTCCACCTGGCAACCAGGTCAGCGCCATCCGTGGGGACGACCTTGTCCGGCCGCGCATCGGCCCACGCCCGCCGATCCCACATCTCACGCAGCCGCGGCCCCGGCCCCTCACCAGGATGCTCTCGCCGCCACTCGGCTTCGTACCGGTCGATGTTGCGGTGGATCTGACTGGTCCGAGCGCTGAACGCCCCGACGTAGGACGCGAGCTGCTCGATCTCCCCTGTCTCGGCGTCCAAAGTGAAGCCATGTGCGGCCAGCACCGCTCGAAACGCCGGGTTCGTGGCGACCGCTGCATGCCCGATCCCGTTGATCGCCTCGATCATGTCGCGCACACCCACCGAGTGCAGACCCCGCCACGCCCCGGCGGCGAAGACGCGGGCGTTGACCTGAAGGTGCAGATGACGGTGCGGGTCGCCGGCCCGCGACGTGTAGTGCCGGATCACCGCCGCCTCGATCCGCTCCACCGGCACCTGCACCTGTCGTCCACGCGGACCGACCCGGGTGGTCGCACGCTGGGCGACCCAGCTGATGATCTCGGCGGCGGCCTTCTCCTGGGCTCCGTCCAGCGCGATCGAGAGTTCTGGGTGCAGCGCGGCGGCCAGCGACCAGGTTTTCGGACCGTTGACGGTGACCTCGACGAAACGCAGCGCGTTCGCGTCCTCCCGGACCCGGCCCTTCTTCCGCCCGGTATCGATGTCGATCCCGGCGACCCACTGCTCATAGGTGTCGCCGTCCATCAGGCCCGCACTTGCGACACCATCCGAGGTCGCAGTGAGTCGCTCGGCGACGCCGGTGCCCTCGGCGAGGTAGTAGTCATCGGCCCACGAGCGATCACGCTCGACGTAGGCGCGCGCCGCCTTCGCCGCGCCGCGGTAGAACTTCACCCCGCCATGCACCCGGACCACCGCCCTCAACGAGGTCCGTCGACAACCAACGGACCCCTAGGAATGCCGCGTGGGCCGCCCGATCACGGGCGACCCATCTACGAACCTTCGTAGCATGCGTGCCGCTTAGACGGGGGGTTTGAAAGGCTGAAGAACGGGTCAGTGGCGGGGGATTCCGGGGACCGTGAAGAGCCAACGGTTGTCAGTCAGGCGAGGCGGTGAAGGTTACGTCGACAGCTGGGCTTGGAGCGATAGGCACGACAGCGACGGTGTCCGCGTGGAACGAGACGCCCGTGACCCCAGCGGCCTCCTCGTCCCACGCCGGGGATCGGCTACCTCAGCGGTCTATACCGGCAGGCCTCAGGGCTTGCGATGGTCTGGCGTTAGTGCTGAGAGTGTTGGGCGCGTCGGCGCTCGGCCGACGCATATCTCGGAGGGAGTTGGAGATGACGAAGGTCATCCGCCTGCTGGACAAGGTTGCCGGCAGATTTGTCGGCGAACTCGAAGCCGGCGCGTGTGTGCCGAACAATGGCGACTGTTGCGACGCTAGGAACTACATCCACAACTGCTACGGCAACTGCGTCTACTACGTCTACTGCTGACACCACGACGATCGGCCCCAGCTAGCTGGCTGTAGGTCGCGTCAAGTCTCAAGGTGGGCAGGGTCCAGCGGCTCCGGGCCGCGGAGTTGATGTTGGTGCTGTTTGGTCGGTCGTGCTGGCTGTTGGGGTGCCGGGCGCCCACGCTGACGTATGCGACCTCGCCTGTGGACGGGTCGTCTGGCTTCGTTCGGGCTGCCGCAAGGGCGAAGGACCCGGGCGCCAAGCTAGCAGCGGCATAACGTCTTGCGGCGTCTGCCATAGCGAATGCGGCGTCTGGTCCGGGTCCTTCGTGCCCACGAGCCTGACACGACCGGCCGGAGTTGTGAAGTGCTGGCCTCAGCCCTCCCGGATCCACCTGCTGGGATCGTAAGTGCTCTGGTCGCGGACCAGAGCGAACGCGATCCGGTTCGCGCGGTTGGCCATCGCGCAGGCGATGACCAGACCCTTCTTGCCACGGTCACGAAGCTGCGCACCGTAGACCTTGGCGGCGGGCTCACTGAGCCACAACCCCACTCCCAGGTCGATCAGCGCGCGACGCAGCTCGACACTGCCCTCGCGGCTGATGACACTGTCGCGACGTCTTCCGGCGGACTCGTACTGGATCGGGTTGAGTCCGGCGGTGCGGTAGATCTGCCGGTGGTTGTCGAATCGGGCCGGGTCCCCCAGGGCGCCGCCGTAGTTTCCGGCCCGGACCGCGCCCCATCCTGGGACCGTCAGCAGCGGCGCGAACGGGCTACGGGGCAGCAGTCGAGCCAGCTGCTCGGTGGCCTGGTCGACTTGCGCGTCCAGGTCGTCGAGCAGCGCGAGGTCAGCGGCAAGGACGGCGCGGGCGACAGCTGCATCGGTGGTGGGCAACGCATCGCGAGCGGCTTGGACCAGCCTGTCAGCCACGGGCCGGCGGATCTGCAGGCCCCGGGTCGCTCCGAAGCGGATGAACCGGCTGCTGCCCAACGCGGCCAGCCGTGCCGGATCGGGGAACTCTGTGGCGACAAGCCGGCCGACCTTGGTGGCCAGCACATTCGGCAGCGCCAGGGTCAGCCCGGGGAAGGTCCGGTCCAGATGTCCGAGCAGCTGGTTCTTCGTCGCTGTCCGCAACGCCACCCGGCCGACCCGATGCGCCGACCACGCCGTCAACTCCCCGAACACCAGCGAGCGGTCCCGGACCGGCTGACCGCGACCGGCCAGCAGCAGCTCGGTCATCGCCTGAAGATCGATCACGTCGGTCTTGATGGTGCGTTTGCCCAGCACCCGACGCTGCTCGGTGACATGACCCGGATTGAGCTCGAGCACCTCCCAGGTCCCCGGCCACGCCCCTGTCATCAGCAACGGCCGGTGGTAATGCCCGGCCGCCTCGATACCGACCTTGACCACCGCATCGATCGGGAGCAACCGGGCGATGTCGGCCACGACCTGTGCCAGCGACGGCCCGGTCATCGGGCAGCCGGTCCGCGGCTTGAGGAGCAATGTCCGGGTGGCATCGGTGACCGAGAACGCGAACTCAGTCTTGCCAACATCGACCGCGACGACGACCGTCGACAACGTGACCGGAACAGCCTGAACAACCATTGGACCCACCTCCGGGGGCGCCGGAAGGCCACGGCGCGCCAACGCCCGACCCTCAGATGAAGAGAACCTGTCGGTCCCTTCCAAGCACCTCCGGAGGTGTCCGTGAAGGACTACCCCGACCTATATCAGCCGATCTAGCTGGGCGCCGGTCGTCTCTACTACTCGGGAGAAGCCATGGTGTCGTTGTGCGCAGCTGCAGTGGTGCTGGTGGTGTTCGCGCTCTCGGCGACCGGCAAGCTCGTGAGCAGGCGCGCTTTTGACGGCTTCGCGGATTCCATGGAGGCCGCTGGATTCGCGTACGCCACGCGCTCGACCGTGGCTGGCCTCGTTGTTGTTGCGGAGATCTGCGTCGCCGTCTCGGTCCTTGTTCCCGTCGGCAGGCTTCAAATCCGACTCGTTCCCGCAATGGTCTTGTCGGCCGTCTTCAGCGCGTTCCTGTTGTGGAAGTCGGCCAGTCGCTCAGAAGCGTGGGCGTGTCACTGCTTCGGATCCACAGCGCCTGTCCCTGTATGGCTGCTCCTGTGCCGCAACGCTGTGCTCATGGGAGTGACGACGGGCGGCGTTGTTAGGAACTCGGATCCCTCCAGTGCGGGCGCGATCGTGTTTTCAATTGGACTCGGCGCCATGATTGGGATCGCCATCGCGTCGACCGATCGCATCTACTCCGCACTGCGGATCGATCCAATGCCTCGTGCTGCGGACACTCTGGAGGCCAAGCGCCGATGACCGTCACTTTCGCATGGCTGTGTCTCGTGACCCTTGGTCTGGTCATGAACGTTGTTCTGACCTTTGCGGTCTTGAACGCGCTGCGGCGTGTAGGTCGGACAATGACATCCGCACGTCCGGTTCACCCCCTCCCTGGGACCGCGCTCCAAGCTGATCCCGCTTGGAACTGGTCCACGGACGTGGATGACTGTCTGAACGGCGATGCCCTGGTTGCGTTCGTCGTTCCAGGCTGTGTCGGTTGCAGGGTCTTGCGCGCCGAGTTCGACGGTATCGGAGGCCTCCCACTCCCCCTGCTGGTCATCGCCGACTCCACACGAGATGGCGTCGATCCGCAGTCGTACCTTGATGACACCTGGTCAATCGCAAGTCATGCTGTGGTCTCGCCCCAACCACTTGCCCTGACTCCGCTACTGGGCGCACCGAATGAGCTTCCGGTCATCGCGGTGCTGGGAGGCGGCAGAGTCGTCGCGTCGGCGCACCGTCTTGATGATCTGCGCGCCCAGGTCGGTCACGATGTCGTCCCTACGCCGGTGTCGCTTGGCAGGGATGCATAGATTGTCGACACGATCACCACTACTCAAGGCGCTGGCAGCCGTGCGCCTCGTGGCCCGGAGCGGGCCACGCCAGTTCGCTGGCGTACTACTGGCCGGTTGCGTGGCGGGGGCAATGCCATTGCCGGCGGCATGGGCAACCCAGCATCTCGTCGACGGGCTCAGTGCGGGCACATTTGGCGCGGGCATGGCCCTAGCTCTTGCCACCATGGTCGCCGGGTTCGCGGCAGCAGCAACTCAGGTCAGCTATCTGTCCGCAATCGTAGGCGCGTCCCTTGAGGCAAGGTCGCGGATCCGTTCTGAGCGTCTCCTTCTCGATGCCACCATGCGGCATGTGGGTACCGAGTTTCTCGATGACCCAGACGAGCACGACAGCCTGACGCTTGCTCGCGAGGGCATCCGAATGATTCCCACGTTGATCCCCAGTGCGATCGTTGAGGTCGTCTCCACTCTCGTGACCTTCGTCGGCTACGGAGTTCTGCTGTGGAGTTCATGGCCACTCATGGTCCTGGCCCTCGTCGCCGTGTCTGCACCGACGGCGTACATCCAGGTCCGAATCAACCACGCGTCCGGCCGGATCGTTGAACGCAATGCTCCCGCGCAGCGGTGGGAGCGGTATTTCGGTTCCCTCTTCGTGACTCCTGATGCCGCCCGAGATATGCGACTCCATGGAAGCAGCGGCTACCTTCGAACGAGGTTCGACGCGGCCCTGAGCCAGGCGCAATGGTCCGAGGTCGCTGCAGTCAAGAAGGCCACGGGCGCCCGGATGGCTCTGGTCGGCGCGCACGGGCTTGTCGTCGTGGCAGGCACCGCTTGGGCCGCGGTTGGGGCGGCGCATGGGCGCGTCACGGTAGGTGACTTCGTACTGTTCACAACGGCTGTGATGGCAATTCAAACCCGCGCTGCCTCACTGCTGAACCTCCAGGGCAGGCTCAGTGTCTCGCTCCGACTATTTGGGCACTATCAGCGTTTTGTGCGCGCGAACTCGACTTCGACGGCGAGCGAGCTTTCTCATGTCCCCCTGCCCACGCCGTGTCTCAGTGACGCCATCCACTTTGAGGATGTCTGGTTCCGCTACAGCGAGGACCAAGAGTGGATTCTGCGCGGCCTGAATCTCACGATCCCCGCTGGCAAGACAACTGCGCTCGTCGGCCCGAACGGTGCAGGCAAGTCCACAATTGTCAGGCTCCTTCTACGACTGAATACCCCATCCCGCGGACGAGTCCTGTGGGACGGCGTCGACATCGCGCGGTTCGATCCCGTTGATTACCGGCGACATGTGACGGGAGTTCTACAGGAACGGCCCCGCTACGAGATGTCGCTACGAGACAATGTCTCACTGGGCAGGGACTCGCGGCTCGGGTCAGGAGGCCCGGACGAAGCCACATACACCGCGCTGGCCGCAGCTAGGCTGACCGGGATGATCGAATCTCTTCCGCACGGAGCGGACACGATGCTCAGCACACAGCGGCGGGACGCGTCTGGCGACGCAGGAATCACTCTGTCGGGCGGGCAGTGGGACAGAGTTGCGGTCGCGCGCGCGAGATATGCCCAGTTATTGGGCGAGCCCATTGACCTGGTGGTTCTCGACGAGCCGAACGCCGGGCTTGATCCGATCAGCGAAGCGCAACTCATGGGCGACATCCTCGCTTTCGGAGAGGGCGCCACACGGCTGATCATCTCCCATCGGCTCGGCCTGGTAGCCGAGTCCGATCATGTGGTTGTGATGAGCGACGGCGAGATCTGCGAGCGAGGAAGTCGCTCAGAACTCCTCGCGCGGGGCGGGAACTTCCAGAGAATGTTCTCTGTACAAGCCGCGACCTACGTGATGCGAGATTCCGGCGATGTCGTCGGCTAGGGCATTGCTCGTGGTTGGTGGCACGACGTCAGTGCTCGCAATGTTCATCATGCGACGTCGCCTCGCCCGGTTGACGGTAGTCGGACATAGCATGGAGCCCGCGCTGCTCGACCGGCAACGAGTGTGGATATGGCGCCCGAGCACGCGGTATCGCTATCGCGTCGATCAGATTGTTGCCTTCGAGCACGAACGGGGTCACGGCAGCCCTCCTCTACTGGTCAAACGAATCGCGGAGATACACCACGTCCGTGCGAGTCTCGACTACTCCACGGGTCATGGAGATGCTCCTGGCTCTGTTTGGGTCCTGGGGGATGCTGAGAGCAGCCTCGACTCCAGAAACCTTGGGCCGATACCGATCAGGTCGATTCGTGGCGTCGTTCTTCAGGGTGGTCGCCAATGTGGGTGATGGTGTGGCGGCGACTGTGGCGGGGTGGCTCTCGGACGCTGGTGCTGGGCTTTGCGATCTTGGTGGCGGCGACCGGATTCACGGTGCTGACCGGGGCGTCGAACGCGGAGCGCCTGGACACCGTGGGTACGGTCGCAGAAGCGTCGCAGAAGACCTATGACGTCCTGGTCCGCCCACCGGGGACGCGGTCGGACCTTGAGGAGCAGGAGGGGCTCATCGAGCCCGGTTTCCTCACCGGCATCTATGGCGGCATCACGTTGCGGCAGTGGCACGAGATCCAAGACGTCCCCGGCGTGGAGGTTGCGGCACCGATCGCGATGCTGGGCTACGCCTATCCCGCGCTCCAGATTCCGGTGGACGCGACAGCGGCCTGGTCGCCGCGAGGTACCTCGGTCGCGCGGGTGGATGTTACCTGGGCGGGTGACAATGGCCTGACGGTCACCCGGGAGAGCCCTCAGTTCACAGTGATCACCGACCATGCGCTGCGTCCGAACACAGGCGCGGGTTTGGGGGAAGGGCCGTGGCTGTTCAAGGACGGCACCGGCAAGTCTCGCGCGATCTGTCCGGTCGAACCTTCCGACGAGGTGTCGCCAGAGAAGAGGCCGGCGAACTTGCTGTGCTTCTCTCGCACGAAGGGCGGCATGGGTCACGGTCACGTCGGTGAGGAGTTCGCACGAGACGGTGTCCGCGGGGCGATGGTGGACTTCCCGTTCTCCTATGTGATCGCGGCGGTTGACCCGGCCAGTGAGGACGCGTTGGTGGGTCTCGACGGCGCGGTGACCTCCGGCGATCCACTGACCGGGGCCTCGGTCAAGTACCCGGACTCGGTGGATGGCAAGGGCGTGCCCGTGCTGGTCTCGGACGAGCCCGGGGTCGACGAGACGGCGACTATCACGCTGTCAGGCCTTCCGGATTCCGCCGGCCGGGCCGTGCTGGCAGGAGCCGGCACCGGGGATCTGGTGAAGCTGCCAGCCAGCCTGGTCACCACACAAGTAGTCGACGCCGCGGCCGCCCAGGCACAGCTCATGGAGGCATTCCGCACGACGAAGCCGATCGACGGCCAACGCCGTCCGACCCGTTTCCTCCCCGGTGAGATCACCCAGCTCGGACAGGTGGGGATGCCGCGCCTGGCGGTGACCTCGGAGCGTCTCGAGGTCGAACTGCGGAAGCAGCCGCCAGGGTTCGACCTCGCCGCTCGGGCACCAGCAAGCGGAGAACCGGCCGCGAGAGAGGTAACCAACTCGGCCAAGGAGCCCGCGGTCGCCGGCACACCGGCCTCCCCCGCAACCCTGCGACTGCAGGGGACCTTCGATCCCGCCGAGCTCAGCCATATCACGGATCTGACCGACGAGGTCCTCGCCGGATACTCGGCAGCGCCGACCGAGGGAGCGGACCGGGCCAGTACGAACGCCCTCGGCAACCGGCCGTTGGCACCCTCGACCGACCTGGGTGGACTGGTCCAACCGCCGCCGACGATGGTCACCACTCTCGAGGCCATCCCGCAGTTGACCCGCGGCTGGAGCGGGGCGGCGGCCTCCGCGCCTATCTCCGCGGTCCGCGTCCGGGTGGCCGATGCAAGCGTCGCGGATGAGGTCTCCCGGGAGCGGATCAGGATCGTCGCCCAGCGCATCAAGGATGCGACCGGCCTCGACGTCGACATCACAACGGGCTCCTCTGCAGGTGCTCAGGGCCTGCTCTTGCCCGCAGGTGACCACGGTCGGCCGCAACTGGCGCTCCAGCAGTGGTGGGTGACCAAGGGGGTCGCAACGAGGATCCTCACCGCAGTCGACAAGAAGTCGCTCGCCCTGTTCGCGCTGGTGCTGCTCGTCTCAGCCTTGTCGATAGCAAACGCCGCGGTCGCGGCTGTCCGGGCCCGTCGTACCGAGCTCGGCGTCCTAGCGAGCCTGGGCTGGAGCAAGGCGCAACTCTTCCGAGCGGTCGGCTACGAGCTCCTCGTCGTGGCGTGCGTCGCCGGCCTGGCCAGCGCCGTGCTCTCCTGGGTGCTCGGTCGTGCTCTTGGGTCCGCCGTGGATCTGCCACGGGCGGCGCTCGCGCTCCCGATCGCCATCGGCGTCGCCGTTGTCGCGGGTGCCGTGCCCGCCACTGTGGCCGCCCGGGCCGATCCGATCGAGGCGGTGCGGCCCGCCGTGAGCGAGGCACGCCGTCCGCACCATGCCGCTCGCGTCATCGGGCTCGCCTGGCTCAATCTCGGGCTGTCACGGACCAGGAGCGCCCTGGCCGGGATCGGTCTGATGATCGCGGTCGCCACCGCCACGCTCCTGGCCGCGATCGTTCTCGGTTTCCAGGGTGCGATCGTGGGGACTGTCCTCGGCGAGACCGTCTCCATCCAGACCCGGACCGTCGACATCGTCGCCACGATCGCGACATTGCTCCTCGGTTGCCTCGGCGTGGCGAACGTGATGTACCTCAATATCCGAGACCGCGGGACCGAGCTGGCCACGCTGCGGGGGATCGGATGGGCCGAAGGTCAGCTCAGGTACCTGATCACCGCGGAGGGGGCCATGCTCGGTGTCCTCGGTGCCACCCTGGGCGGGCTGATCGGCCTGGGGGTCACGGCCGTGGTCGCCGGAGACCTCACCTCGATCGTGATCGGATGGGCTGTTGCGGTCTGGGCCGTCTCCAGCCTCCTTGCCGCGCTGTCGGCCTTGGCCGCCACCGCAATGGTCACTCACATCCCGACCGCCGAGCTGTTGACGGAGGACGCATGAGGAACACCAACCCAGACGATCGCGACGATCTCGAGGCGGTTGCGGTCGTCGAGCACCGCGATGACGTCGCGATCAGCGTGCGCGGCGTACGCAAGACCTTCCGCACCCTAGACGCAGACGTCGTGGCCGCTGACGGCATCGATGTCGACATCCCAAGCGGCGCCGCGACCTCGCTGACCGGCCCGTCAGGCTCGGGGAAGTCGACCTTGCTGCACCTCATCGGTGCCCTTGACACGCCAGACGACGGCACCATTGTCGTCCACGACCAGACCATCACCAGCCTGACCCCGCGGGAGCTCGCCCGATATCGCCGAAGCATCGGCTTCGTGTTCCAGCGATTCCATCTGCTCCCCACACTCTCGGTGCTCGACAACGTGACCGTGCCCCTCATTCCGCAGCGAATGAGCCGCCAGGAACGCGCGATGACCAAGACGCGCGCCGAGGAGCTCCTCGACGCCGTCGGACTCGCTGGAAGGGAGAGCTCACCAGCCACCAAGCTGTCCGGCGGACAGCAACAGCGCGTGGCGATCGCCCGGGCACTGATCAATCATCCCCGCATCGTCCTGGCCGACGAGCCGACCGGCAGCCTCGACACCCACACCGGTGAGGAGATCCTCCAGCTCCTGTTCAACCTGCGCGACACCTTCCAGACCACGCTGCTGATCGCGACCCACGACCCCGCCCTCGCCGCCCGTTGCGACCACGCTATCCACCTTCGAGACGGACGGCTCCAGCCGCAGTGACGATGGGACCCGCTCGGCCACACCGACCCGGGCAGAGGAGACTTGGGCAACGCTCGGGCAACACGAGGTCCGGAAGGCACCGCGACTGCTCGACGGGTGGCTACGTCGTAGCGCCGCGCCGACGGGCCCATGGAACTCGCGAGACGTGTCACCGAGTTCCAGGTCGGACGACGCGAACCGTGCGCACATGGAAGTCCGCGTCGACGCAGCGACGCTGTCCGCAATGAGTCCGCAGAAGGTCCAATTGCGTCCCAATGCTGCCAACGCGTTTCTGCAGGTCAACCCCCGTTTGTCGGCGTTGACCATCGATCGCCGTCGAGCGTGGCCCACAAGGAGACCAAGAAGGCCTGACGCGACGGCTCCCCGCTCCCGACGCCGAGTCGGCCGGCACCGAGCCGACTGTGGGAGTTGCCATTCGTTTAGTGGGGACCGGCCACCGGGTACGACACCCGGAGGCCGGTCCCCACTAGTCTTCGGCCCGAGGGTCGGGCCCGCGGTCCCGGCTCGGACCGGCACCGCTCCGTCTCCACATCGCGAAGGACGACCAGATGGCTTCGATCGGCGCACAGACCGGCTCCGCGACGAGCCACGACGGTGGACGAGCCGATGTCGAGCTGCGGCTGCCGGCGGACAGCGCGTACGCGTCCGTGCTGCGCACCACGACCGCCGGCCTGGCGGCGCGTCTGGACTTCCCCATCGACGACATCGAGGACCTGCGGATCGCGGTCGGCGAGGCGAGCGCGATGGTGCTTCCCGAGGCGCGCCCGGAGTCGGACCTGACCTGCCGGTTCTACCTGCGACCCGGCGAGCTCACCGTGCAGATCAGTGTCCCGGTCGACCAGGCGGTCACCCCCGACCAGGACAGCTTCGCCTGGCAGGTGCTCACCACCTTGGCGAGCAGCGCGTCCGCGGAGGCCTCGAACGGCATCTTCTCGATCACGGTGAGCATGGAGTCGGGCCTCCCGGGAGGCGGGATCTGACATGTTCGCTGTCACGGGGGACGGCGACGCGGATCCGGACGCGCCGACCGGCGTCGAGCTCACGCGCCTGCGCAGTGCGGAGCTGTTCGCGATGCTGCGCGACGACGGCGCACCGGCGGCCCGCCGGGACGCGGCCCGCGAGGGACTGGTGCACCTGCACCTGCCGCTGGTCGAGCACTGTGCGCGCCGCTTCCGCAACCGCGGCGAGCCGCTGGAGGACCTCGTCCAGGTGGGCACGATCGGGCTGATCAAGTCCGTCGACCGCTTCGACGCCGACCGCGGTGTGGAGTTCTCGACCTATGCGACCCCGACGATCATCGGGGAGATCAAACGCTACTTCCGCGACAAGGGCTGGGCGATCCGGGTGCCGCGGCGGCTCCAGGAGCTGCGCATGCAGATCAGCACGGCGTCGGCCGAGCTGACCCAGTCGCTGGGCCGGTCGCCGACGCCGCGCGAGCTCGCGGGCGCCATCGGCTGCACCGTCGAGGAGATCGTCGAGGGCATCGAGTCGAGCAACGCCTACTCCACGCTGTCCCTGGACGCCACCGACGACGGCGACGACAACACCGCGAGCATGCTCGACGCGATCGGGGTCGACGACGAAGGGCTGGAGCACGTCGAGATCCGGGAGTCGCTCAAGCCGCTGCTGGACCGGCTGGAGCCGCGGGAGAAGAAGATCCTGCTGCTGCGCTTCTTCAAGAACATGACCCAGTCGCAGATCGCCGAGGAGATCGGCGTCTCGCAGATGCACGTCTCCCGCCTGCTCAACCGGACCCTCGAGCAGCTCCGGGTCTCCCTGGAGGAGACGAGCTGAGCCGGTCGCGTCAGTCCCGGTCCTCGATCCGGTCGTCGGCCAGGGCGTCAACGCTGGATGGCGCGAGCAGGCCCGCGAGCACGACGACGGCGACCACCGCCAGTGCGACGGCCACCGGCGTGGTGTCCCCGCCGCGGAAGCTCCAGGCCACGCCGAGCTGGATCAGCTGGGCGAGCACGATCGGGCTGCGGGCCCAGGACCGGCCGCGGGTGACCTCGCGGGCACAGAACAGCAGCACGGCGCCGTAGGCCGCGAAGAAGGCGCTCGTCGTGACCGCGACGGCGACCCGGCCCGAGGAGACGCTGAACAGCTCCAGGACGGCGTACCCGAGCAGGAACAGGGCCTCGATCGCCACCAGCGAGGCGGCGACGACCAGGGGGGCGGGTTTGGCCGGTCGGCGTACAGTCACGCAGGGAGCCTAGAAGAAGGCCCAGGTGATCGAGGATCGGCCTGGCACGCACGTGACTGCTGTGACGAATCCGACCGCCGACAGGGCTTGTTTAACGGTCCAAAGATTGCCACCCTTGGTGGGCGCTCGTGAATGCGTTCACTTCGCTGTGCCCGATCACGGCACCGCAGGTCTTGTCTGCCCCTGACCTGCACGATGACTTGTAGGAAAGAGGGATCTCCCAGCCATGGATTGGCGCCACCGTTCGGCTTGCCTCGACGAGGACCCTGAGCTGTTCTTCCCGATCGGCAACACCGGTCCGGCCATCCTCCAGATCGAGGAGGCCAAGCAGGTGTGTCGTCGATGTGAGGTGCGCGAGCAGTGTCTGGCGTGGGCGCTCGAGGCCGGGCAGGACCACGGCGTGTGGGGCGGTCTCAGCGAGGACGAGCGGCGCGCTCTGAAGCGCCGCAACGCACGAGCGCGGGTCCGCACGGCCTGACCGGAGACGCGTCGGCGGATCCGCTGACGGTGGTCGAGCGAGGCGCGGCTAGATGAACTTGGTCATCTAGTCCAGCGGGATGTCCAGGGCGGCCCGCGTGCCGGTCCCGTCCGGTCTCGGACCCAGCTCCAGCTGACCGCCGAGCTCGGACTCCACGAGCGTGCGGACGATCGAGAGACCCAGGTTCGTCGAGGCGTCCAGGTCGAAGCCGGGCGGCAGGCCGCAGCCGTCGTCGTCGATGCGCACGTGCAGCCGACCGACCAGCCGCCGCACGGTGATCCGGAGCTCGCCGGTGACGTCCGGGTCGGCGCCGTCGTACCCGTGCTCGACCGCGTTCTGCAAGACCTCGGTCAGCACCATCGCCAGCGCGGTCGCCGTCTCCGAGGGCAGGATCCCGAACGAACCGTCCCGGACCACCCGCACCCTGCTGCCCAGGGCACTCACGTCGGTGACCATCCGGCCGAGCGGGTCCAAGATGTCGTCGAAGTCGACCTGCTCCTCGACGGCCTGGCTCAGCGTCTCGTGCACGATCGCGATCGACCCGACCCGGCGCACGGCCTCCTCGAGCGCCAGCCGCGCCGACTCGGAGTCCATCCGCCGGGCCTGCAGCCGCAGCAGCGCCGCGACCGTCTGCAGGTTGTTCTTCACCCGGTGGTGGATCTCGCGGATCGTCGCATCCTTGGTGATCAGCTCACGGTCTCGCCGCCGGAGGTCGGTGACGTCGCGGACCAGGATCACCGCACCGATGTGCTCCCCCTGCGGGCGCAGCGGGATCGCCCGCACGATCAAGGACACCGTGTCGGTGCCGATCTCGGTGTCGCGGTAGGCACGCCCGCCCAGCACGGCGCTCAGCGTCTCCTCGTCCGGCCGCCGGCGCGGCGGGACCAGGTCACGGGTCAGGTCGGCGAGCGAGACGCCCGCCAGGTCACCCGAGAGCCCGAGACGGCGGTAGACGGAGAGCGCGTTCGGGCTCGCGTACTCGACCCGCCCGGCGGCGGTGACCCGGAGGAACCCGTCACCGACCCGCGGTGAGTCGGCGTGGTCGCTGCGCTGCCCGGTCGTGGGGAAGAAGCCGTTCGCGATCATCTGGGTCAGGTCCGCCGCGGTCTGCAGGTAGGACAGCTCCAGCCGGCTGGGGGTGCGGACGCCGAGCAGGTTGGTGTTGCGGGCCACGACCGCGATCACCCGCCCTGCGCGGCGGACCGGGATCGTCTCGACCCGCACCGGGACGTCGTCGCGCCACTCGGGGTCGCCCTCGCGGACCAGCCGACCGTGGGTGTACGCCGCGTCGATCAGCGGCCGTCGGCCCACCGGCACGAACGTGCCGATCACGTCGTCGACGTACGCCGTGGGGCCGGTGGTGGGCCGCATCTGCCCGGCCGCCCAGAACCCCTTGCCCTCGTGGTCGGGCAGCCACAGCACCAGATCGGCGAAGGACAGGTCCGCGACGATCTGCCAGTCGGCCTGCAGCAGCTGGAGCCACGCGACGTCCTGGTCGTCCAGGTCGGTGTGGCTGCGGACCAGCTCGGAGAGGGTCGGCACGCTCGCAAGCGTAGGCGGGAGTGGACCGCCGCTGGACCTGGGCCCGACCTTTGGCAGGATGGCCCCTATGTCCGGGTCATACTGGCGACAGGTGCACGCAGACGGGCTCGCGGTCCCGTCCGACCGGCCGCTCGACGACCTGACCGCCGAACTCACACGCATGCTCGGCGACCCCGACCCCGCGCTGCGGGACGGCACCGCCTATCCGACGCTCACCACGTGGATCGACCGAGGTGTCTACGACGACCTCCTGGGTGGGCTGGGCGACGGCATGGCGGTCGGCCTGGGGGTCGGGCTCGGCGAGCAGGGCACTGACACGGTGTTCCGGCGCAGCTTCTCCGCGCTCGTCCTGGGTGAGTGCGTCGCCCGCGACAACCGGCGCCCGCTGCTGCCCGGCGGGAAGATCCTCGAGTGGGGCGACCGCCTCGCCACCTGGCTGCTGCGGGAGCGTGACCTGCGCGGGTACGTGCCCGGCAAGGGCTGGGCGCACGCGGTCGCGCACGGCGCCGACGCCCTCGCGATCCTGGCGAGCTCACCCCACCTGGCCACCCCCGAGCTGACGGTGCTCCTCGACGTGGTCGCCGACCGAGTGCTGCTGCCGGTCGACCGGGTGTTCACGACCGGCGAGCCGGACCGGCTCGCGTTCGCGACCATGAACGTGCTGCGGCGCAACGTCGTCCCGTTGCGCGTGCTCGAGCCCTGGATCGCCCGGCTCGCCGTCGCGGCCGGCACCCGCTCGTCGTACGACGACCGTGACCCCTACCTCGTGGGTGGCAACACCGAGGCCTTCCTGCGCGCCCTGTACCTCCAGCTCTCGTTGGGCTCGCGGCCCCCGCAGGTCCGCTCCGACCTGCTCCTGGTGGTGCTCGACGCGCTCAAGTCCACCAACGCCGCGTACCTCGCACCTACGGGTGAGTAACCTTCGCAGCATGTCCACGGAAGTGAACGGCCACGCCGGCGAGCTCGCGGTCGCGGTCGCACAGGCCCACGGGGTCGAGACCATGTTCACCCTGTCCGGCGCGCACGTCTTCCCGCTGTACGACGGCGCCGTGAAGTCGGCGACGCCGCTGCGGCTGCTCGACGTACGCCACGAGCAGACCGCCGCGTTCGCCGCCGAGGCGACCGGCAAGCTGACCCGAGTCCCCGGTCTCGCGGTGCTCACCGCGGGTCCCGGCGTGACCAACGGGCTCAGCGCGGTCGCGCAGGCACAGTTCGCCGGGTCGCCGATGGTCGTCGTCGGCGGCCGCGCCCCGCAGGGCCGCTGGGGCACCGGCGCCCTCCAGGAGCTCGACCAGCCTCCGATCCTCGCGCCGGTCTCGAAGCTGGCGCGCACGATCCCGACCGCGGGCGAAGTGCTTGGCGGCATGCACCAAGCCTTCGTCACCGCCGGCTCTCCGCACCGCGGCCCGGTGTTCGTGGACGTGCCGATGGACGAGCTGTTCAACAGCGCCGGCGGGCCGCTCCCGGACGTGACCGCGCCCCGCGGCGCCGAGCCGGACTCCGATGCGATCACCGAGGTCGCCGAGCTCCTGGCCGCCGCCGCGCGACCGGTGCTGATCCTGGGCACCGACGTGTGGGCCGACCGCGCCGAGGAGGCCGCGCTGCGCTTCGTCGAGGCCGTCGGCATCCCGACGATCACCAACGGCATGGGCCGCGGCGTCGTCCCCGGCGGCCACCCGCTGCTGGTCACCAAGGCCCGCGGCCAGGCCCTCGGCGGCAGCGACCTGGTCGTGGTCGTCGGCACGCCGCTGGACTTCCGGCTCGGATACGGCATCTTCGGCGGCGCGGACGGCGCCACGCCGGCCCAGGTCGTGCACGTCGCCGACTCCCCCGGTCAGCTCTCCGGTCACGCGGCGCTCGCGGCCTCGGTCTCCGGCGACCTGTCCAGCGTCTTCGACGGGCTGCTCGCCGCCATGGAGCAGGTCGTGCGGCGGCCGGACTGGTCCGGCTGGGTCGGCGATCTCGGGGCAGCGGTCGCCGCGGCGGTCGAGCGGGACGCCGCGCTGCTCGGCGCCGAGGCGGACCCGATCCACCCGGCCCGGATCTACGGCGACCTGGTCCCCCGGCTCGCCGAGGACGCGGTCGTGATCGGCGACGGCGGTGACTTCGTCAGCTTCGCGGGCAAGTTCGTCGAGCCCAAGCGCCCCGGCGGCTGGCTCGACCCGGGCCCGTACGGCTGTCTCGGCGCCGGCCTGGGGGCGGCGATCGCCGCCCGGCTGGCCCGGCCCTCGGCGCAGGTGGTGCTGCTGCTCGGCGACGGGGCGGCGGGCTTCTCGCTGATGGACGTGGACACTCTGGTGCGCCACCACCTGCCGGTGGTCATGGTGATGGGCAACAACTCCGCCTGGGGCCTGGAGAAGGGCCCGATGCAGATGCTCTACGGGTACGACGTGATCGCCGACCTCGCGCCCCGTACGGCGTACGACCAGGTGGTCCGCGCGCTCGGCGGCGCCGGCGAGACGGTCACCGACCCCCGCGAGGTCGGCCCGGCGCTGGACCGCGCGTTCGCCTCCGGGGTGCCCTACCTGGTCAACGTCATCACCGACGTCACCGCGACCTACCCGCGGAACAGCTTCGGTGTCTGAGCCGGCCGACGTCGTCGTCCGCCGCGCCCAGCCCGGCGACCTGGCGACGGCGGGCGACGTCACGGTCGCGGCGTACACCGAGTTCACCCTCGGCCCCGAGGACCCTTACACGCACAAGCTGGGCGATGCCGCGGCCCGGGACCGCGAGGCCGAGCTCTGGGTCGCCGAGCTCGACGGGTCGGTCGTCGGGACCGTGACGATCGCGCTCGAAGGCTCCCCGTGGCGCGAGATCGGACGACCGGGCGAGGGCGAGTTCCGGATGCTCGCGGTCGACCCGGCCGCGCAGCGCCGCGGCGTCGGCGAGGCGCTGCTGCAGCTGGTCGTGGACCGCTTCCGCGAGCTCGGCTCGAACGCGATCGTGCTCTCGAGCCTGGACGAGATGCGAGCCGCACACCGCGCCTACGAGCGGCTCGGCTTCCGCCGGCTCCCCGACCGGGACTGGTCGCCGGTGCCGGGTGTCGACCTGATCGCCTTCCGGTTGGAGCTCTGATGGACGCCGCCCCCACCGCCACGCTCACCTTCACGGTGACCGACGACGACACCGCCGCGACCCTCGGGTCGGGCGACCTGCCGGTGCTCGGGACCCCCCGGCTGCTCGCCTGGCTCGAGGCGGCCACCTGCGCCGCGATCGACCCGAGCCTCCCGACGGGCTCCACCAGCGTCGGCACCCGGGTGGAGGTCGAGCACGTCGCGGCCAGCCCGGTCGGCCAGCAGGTCGAGGTGACCGCGTCCGCGTCGTACGTCGACGGCCGGCTGCACCGCTTCACCGTCGCGGCGCGCAACGTCGGCGCCGCGGGAGCCGGGAAGCTCGCGGCCACCGGCGAGATCACCCGGGTGGTCGTCGACGCCGAGCGGTTCCTGTCCCGACTCTGAGCGGACTCGACCCGGCCCGGTTTGGAGACCGGCCACGAGTTTGAGAGACTGACCGATGGCCCTGACGGGCCAGACACGTCCCGATCAGGAGGAATCCCATGGGCAAGACCGGCCGCAAGCGCCGCGCTCGCAAGAAGAAGGGCGCGAACCACGGCAAGCGCCCCAACGCCTGAGCGCGAAAAGCACGAACCCCCGAGCCACCGGCTCGGGGGTTCTCTGCTTGTGGGCCGACGACGCCGGCCCGGCCGTCGTGGCTCGGTCTCGACCTGCCGGTCGCGGCTTCGTCCCTCAGCCGCGCGGCGTGCTCGACCACCATCGGCGAGTCCGCTGCCGCGTCCTCGCTAGGGCGTCTCGCGGATCTGGACCTGCACCTCGCGGATCCGCAGCAGCACCCGCTTGCGCAGCTCGTCGGGGGCCGACTCCGCGCACGAGCGCGCCACCACGGCCTTCACCGTGCGCTGGAGGTCGTAGCGCTCCAGGCAGGGGTTGCAGCTGTCCAGGTGCAGTCGCACGGCGGAGCAGTCGCCCTCGTCGAGCTCGTTGTCCAGGAAGTACACGATCCGCTCGAGGAAGTCCGCACAGTCCTCGGAGCTGGGTTCTGGGCGGTGGTCGTGGCTCATGACGTGCCGCCATCCCGTCCGACGGTGAGCAGGTCGTTGTCGCGGACGTAGTCGGAGAGCATGTCGCGCAGCTGGCGCCGGCCCCGGTGCAGCCGGGACATCACGGTGCCGATCGGGGTGTCCATGATCTCGGCGATCTCCTTGTAGGCGAACCCCTCGACGTCGGCGAGGTAGACCGCGAGGCGGAACTCCTCGGGCAGGCTCTGCAGGGCGTCCTTGACCTGGGAGTCGGGCAGGTGCTCGAGCGCCTCCATCTCCGCCGAGCGCAACCCGGTCGAGGAGTGCGACTCGGCGCGGTGCAGCTGCCAGTCCTCCACGTCCTCGGACATCGACTGCTGGGGCTGACGCTGCTTCTTGCGGTAGGTGTTGATGAAGGTGTTGGTGAGGATGCGGTACAGCCAGGCCTTCAGGTTCGTGCCGGGCTTGAACTGGTGGAAGGAGGAGTACGCCTTGGCGAACGTCTCCTGCACCAGGTCCTCGGCGTCGGCCGGGTTGCGGGTCATCCGCATGCCGGCCGAGTAGAGCTGGTCGAGGAAGGGCAGCGCGTCGCGCTCGAAGCGCGCGGACCGCTCGGCCTCGGTCTCCGTGGCGAGATCCACGGGGTCGGGGTCGAGAACGGTCTCGGGCAGGGTCACGTCGGGGTCAGTCATCGCACCCCAGACTAGCCCCGGGGCGGGCGGTTCGAGCACAGCGAGCATGCGAGGTGAACGCGTCAGGCCGGGCCGTCATTCCCCCGGCCGCCGCCGGCGACCTCGCGCACGATCCACTCCAGTGCGGACTCGACGACGATCTCGAGGGCCTCGGACTGGGCGATCGGCCCGCGCGCCGGGACCTTCAGGCCGTGGTCGGCACCGGGGACCACGCACAGGTCCACGCCGTCGGGGAACTCCTCGGGTCGGCCCATCGGGTCACGCTCGCCCTGGATCACCAGGGTCGGTACGCCGGCTCCGCGGAGCTCGTCGAGCCGGGTCTTCTCCGGGTGGCCGGGCGGGTGCAGCGGGAACGAGAGCGCCAGGCAGCCGCTGGCCGCGAGCTGTCGGGCGCAGCGCAGGGCCGACCGGGCGCCGGCGGACCGGCCGCCCAGGACCAGCGGCGTCCGGGTGCGGAGCCGGTTGGCAGCGGCCACCAGGGCCGCGTCCAGCGTGGCAGGCGCGGTGGCGACCTTGCGGCCGGCGACCTTCCAGGGCTGCTCGAGGCGGACCACGGTGATCCCGTTGCGCGGCAGGTGTCGCGCCAGGGCCTCCAGGTCGGCCGTGTCGATCCCGGCGCCGGCGCCGTGCGAGAGCAGGACGGTGGCGACCGGAGCGCGCGCCTGGTCGACCACCAGGCGCGCCTCGCCGTGCGGGGTGTCGACGCGGCGCTCTGCGGTGCTCACGAGACGACCTTGCCGTCCGGCGCCAGCGGCAGCGGCTCGACCAGCTCCGGTCCGTTGTTGCGGACGTTGCTGACCAGGGCGGCGACGGGATACGCCTCGAGCGTCCCCGGCGCCGCCGGCACCAGGAGCTCGAGCAGGTGGTCCTGCGGCGCGGTCGGGTCCAGCCAGTCGGCCCAGCGCTCACGCCCGACCATCAGCGGCATCCGGTCGTGGATGTGCCCGAGGGCGTCCTCCGCCTCGGTGGTGATGACCGTGCAGGTCCACCGGAACCGGTCGGGATCCTCGTCGCCCTTCGTCGGGTCGCGCCAGATCTCGTACAGGCCGGCCATCGCGAGCACTCCGTGGTCCTTCGGGCGGATGAAGAAGGGCTGCTTGCGCGGCTTGCCGGCCTTGGTCTGCTCCTCGGTGGGATACCACTCGTAGTAGCCGTCGGCGGGCAGCAGGCAGCGGCGCTTCGCGAACGCCCGCTTGTACGCCGGCTTCTCCGCGACGGTCTCCATCCGGGCGTTGATCATCCGGTTGCCGATGGAGGGATCCTTCGCCCAGGAGGGCACCAGGCCCCAGGTCAGCACCCGCAGCTGGCGCTGCGGCGGTTCCGGGCTCTCGCTCGAGGGGGGTCGCTCCACGACGGCGTAGACCTCCTTGGTCGGCGCCACGTTGTAGTCGGCCGCGAGCGGCGCCGGGATCCGGACGTCGGCGATGTCGAACTCCTCGACCAGATCCTCGGGCCGACGGCTCGAGGCGTAGCGACCGCACATACCGTCAGGCTAGTGGTACCCGAGGCCGGTCCCCCGACCCCGGATGCGCGAGGAAGCTGGACTTCTCGGCCAAAACCGGAACCGTTCGGCCGAAGTTTCGGGCCAACAGTTCCGGTTTCCCCGGTTCACCGGGGAAACCGCCGGTCCTCCGCGCTGGTCGCTCCTCGGCCGCGCCGCCCGGGGGCGCGCTGTGGTCGATCGAGGTCGCGGGACTCGGTCAGACGCGGGCCAGCTCGTCGAGCAGCCGGCCCGCGGCCTCGTCGGACTCGGGCAGCCCCTCGATCCACACCCGGACGTGCGGGTGCGCGTCGCCGTCGAGCATCCGGCGCAACAGGCCGACCCGCCGCCCGATCCGGTCGTCACGACCGGCGAGGACCACGACCCGGCCGGGCGCGACGTGGCCGATGGTCTCGGTGCCGGGGAAGACACTCCGAGCCGTGTCGCCGAGCTGCGCGGTCCGCATCGCGCGGGTGAGCACGTCGTCGCTGCCCGACGCCGCATCCGGCCAGGGAGGGGCGGCCACGACCACGAGGGCGTGCGACTCCGAGACGGAGGCGCCGGTCCGGTCCTCTCCGCGATAGGCGTCCGAGACGCGACTGCGCAGGTGTGCCAGGCTCGCGAGGCCGGTCAAGGGGTCGTCGCACGACAGGCCGTGCAGGTAGCCGAGGACCGCCTCGCTCCACGCGACCGTCAGTGCCCGGGTGTCGGTGAAGGCCGGATCGGTGTCCAGCACGAGCCGGGTGGTCGTGGAGAGCCGGTCGAGGGCCTCCTCGAGCGAGAGCCCGTCGCGGGCCAGGAGCGCGCCGGCGACCTCGCAGGCCGGGACCGTGCCCGACCCCGAAACAAGGGCCTCCCCGACTGCCTCGAACCGCGGCGGCAGGGCCGCGCGCAGCTGTGAGGACAGCTCCCTCCTTGTTTCGGGGCCGTCCGTGGTCGCACGTCGCCTGCGCGTCGTGAACCTTCCCACGGTGGCTCCCCCTCGGTTGGTCTGCGGGGATGGAACGGCCCGGGCGCGGGTCCATGACGCGGTTCACGCGAACTTCGTCACCATTTTTCTGCCGTCCGGTGCCGTGATCTTTTCCGGGGTGGCGCGTTGGTCGGATGTGGCCAGCCACGTCTCCACTCTCGAGGGCCCCAGCGACGGAGAGCTGATCTCCGCCGTCCGGGGCGGCGACACCGACGCCTACGGTGAGCTCTTCGCACGCCACGTCGAGGCTGCCCGGCGCCTGGCGCGGCAGCTCGTCCCCTCCGGCGAGGTCGACGATCTCGTCTCCGAGGCGTTCGCCAAGGTGCTGGTCGTGCTGCAGCGCGGCGGCGGGCCGGACCTCGCCTTCCGCGCCTACCTCCTCACGGCGGTACGCCGCCTCCAGGTCGACCGGATCCGGGCCACGGCCCGGCTGCAGACCACCGGCGACCTCACCCCGTTCGACCCCGGGGTGCCGTTCCGGGACACGGCGGTCGAGGGCTTCGAGAGCGCCACCGCTGCCCGCGCGTTCGCGTCCCTGCCCGAGCGGTGGCAGCTGGTGCTCTGGCACACGGAGGTCGAGGAGCAGAAGCCGGCGGAGGTCGCCCTGCTGCTGGGCATGAGCCCCAACTCGGTCTCCGCCCTCGCCTACCGGGCCCGCGAGGGGCTGCGCCAGGCCTACCTGTCGATGCACACCCAGGACGTCGAGGACGACGCCTGCGCCCGGACCCGCGCCCAGCTCGGCGCCTACGTCCGCGGCGGCCTGTCCCGCCGCGACACGGCCCGGGTCGAGCAGCACCTCGAGGAGTGCCGGCGCTGCACGGCGATCTACCTCGAGCTCACGGAGGTCAACTCGGGGCTCGGGGCCCTGCTCGCCCCGCTGCTGCTCGGCACCGCGGCCACGGCGTACGTCGGCGCCACCACCGGGGGGCTGTCCGCGGCCACCGGCGGCGTCGCCGTGCTGATCGGCCGCGCCCGCGACGCGGTGGTCAGCCACGCCCCGACCGCTGCGGTCGCCGGCGCCGCCGCGTCCGTCGTCGTCGCCGGGCTGGTCGTGGCCCTGCAGCACGAGCCGGGCGGGCAGCCGGCGGCCGAGGACAACCCCGTGGTGACGGTGGCGCCCTCGCTGACGGCCTCGGCCGGACCCGGCCTCCCGCTGGGCCGGCGGCCCGCCGGCCCCGGGGCCGCGACCGGCACCACGACGTCGGCGGAGGCCACCGCCGGTCCGGGCCGGCCCACGCCGGCGGCCGCCACCGAAGGGTCGGGACCGACCGCCGGGCCGACCGGAGGCCCCACCGACGGACCGACGAGTGGCCCCACCAGCGGACCGACCGAGGAGCCTTCCGCACCGCCCTCGGCGCCGCCCTCCGCGCCGCCTCAGTCACCCCTGGTGCAGCTCGGCGTCGAGGCATCGGCCGGCCCTGACGGTGCCTCGGTGCAGGTCACCGGCGGCGTGGCGGGCGTGCCGCTGCCCACGATCTCGGTCGGGGTCCCGGTCGGTCCCTGAGCGGGCGGCTACGGGGCCGACCTCGGGTAAGAACCGGCCGGCTCGGGTAAGAAGGAGCCATGACCGTCAGCAGACTCATCGCCCGCCCCATGCTCGCCTCCGCCTTCCTGGTCGGAGCGGCCAACGCCTTGAAGAACGCCTCGGTACCAGCCGGCAAGGCGGAGCCCGTCATCAGCCGTCTCGTCCCGCTCGCCAAGCGCGCCGGCGTCCCGCTGCCGGAGGACCCGGAGAAGCTGGTCAAGCTCAACGCCGGGATCCAGATCGGTGCCGGCCTCGCTCTTGCCACCGGACGCGCCCCCCGGCTCTCGGCTGCGGTGCTCGCCGCCTCCCTGGTGCCGACGACCGCGGCCGGTCACCGCTTCTGGGAGGTCCAGGACCCGACGCAGCGCACCCAGCAGAAGCTGCACTTCTTCAAGAACCTCTCGATGCTGGGCGGGCTGCTGATCGCCGCAGGCGACACCGACGGCAAGCCGGGCGTCGCCTGGCGGGCCCGCCACGCCGCCAAGGACGCCCGGCGTCAGGCCAGGCACCTCGCCAGCACCGCACGCCAGGAGGCCAAGCTCGCCAAGGCCAAGGTCGCCTGACCCCGGCCGTCGATAGGGTGCGGGGGTGACGACGCCCCCCGACTCCTTGGCGGACCCCTGGCTCGCACCCCGGGCGCGGCGCCCCGTCGACGCGGTCGTCACGCTCCCGGGGAGCAAGTCGCTCACCAACCGCGCGCTCGTGCTGGCCGCGATGGCCGACGGGCCCTCCGTCGTACGCCGGGCGCTGCGCTCGCGCGACTCCATGCTGATGGCGGCCGCACTGACCGCACTGGGATCGCAGGTCGACACCACCGGTGCGGACTGGTTGGTGACGCCCGGCGCCTTCGACCGCGACGCCGCCGTCGACTGCGGCCTGGCGGGCACCGTGATGCGGTTCGTGCCGCCGGTCGCCGGGCTGTCGACCGGAGCGGTCTCCTTCGACGGCGACCCGCACATGCGCAAGCGGCCGATCGGCGAGATCCTCGGTGCGCTGCGCACCCTCGGCGTGTCGGTCGAGGGCGACACGCTGCCGTTCACGGTCCACGGCTCGGGCACGGTGCGGGGCGGGACGGTCGTGGTCGACGCCTCGGCCTCCTCGCAGTTCATCTCCGCGCTGCTCCTCGCGGGCGCGCGGTACGACCACGGCGTCGACGTACGCCACGACGGCAAGCCCGTGCCCTCCCTGCCGCACATCGACATGACCGTGGCGATGCTGCGCGAGCACGGGGTCGAGGTGGACGGCGCTGACGCGAACCGATGGCGGGTCGCGCCCGGCCCGGTCCGCGCCGTCGACCACCTGATCGAGCCGGACCTCTCCAACGCCGCGCCGTTCCTGGCCCTGGCGGCCGTGTCGGGAGGGACCGTGGTGGTCCGCGACTGGCCGCGCTCGACCACGCAGGCCGGCGACGCGCTGCGCGACATCCTCACCGCGATGGGCTGCGAAGTGGGTTTCGTCGACGGTCCGGACAGCACCGGGCTGCGGGTCACCGGCAGCGGGACGCTGCTCGGCATCGACGTCGACCTGCACAACGTCGGCGAGCTCACGCCCGCGGTCGCGGCGCTGTGCGCGCTCGCCGAGGCGCCGTCGCACCTGCGCGGCATCGCGCACATCCGCGGCCACGAGACCGACCGGCTCGCCGCCCTCGCGACGGAGCTCAGCGGGCTGGGCGCCGACGTCACCGAGCATGCCGACGGGCTGAGCATCCGGCCCGCCCCACTGCATGGCGGCGTGTTCCACACCTACGCGGACCACCGGATGGCACACGCCGGGGTGATCATCGGCGCCGCCGTCGAGGACGTGCTGGTCGAGAACGTCGCCACGACCGGCAAGACCTTCCCCGACTTCGCCGGCTTCTGGTCCGGGCTGATCGAGGAGTGAGCGGGCGATGAGCCCCAAGGCGCGGGGACGCTACTCCGACCACGACGTCGAGCACTACGACCGTCCGCGCCGCCACACCCGTCCGCGCACCAAGGAGCGCCCGACCTATGACGACGCCGTCGACGGGGTCGTCGTCACGGTCGACCGCGGACGGTTCACGCTGCTGGTCGGGGACCGCACCGTGCTCGCGATGAAAGCACGCCCGCTCGGCCGCAAGGGCGTGGTCGTCGGGGACCGGGTGCGGGTCGTCGGGGACACCTCGGGAGACGACGGGTCGCTCGCCCGGATCGTCGAGGTCCGCGAGCGGGTCACCACGCTGCGGCGCACTGCGGACGACGACGACCCGGTCGAGCGGGTGATCGTCGCGAACGCCGACCAGCTCGTGGTCGTCACCGCGCTCGCCGACCCCGAACCGCAGCCGCGGCTGATCGACCGGGCGCTGGTCGCGGCGTACGACGCCCGGATGCAGCCGCTGCTCTGCCTGACCAAGGCCGACCTGCAGGACCCGGAGACCCTGCTGCGGACCTACCGGTCATTGGGCGTGCCGTGGGTCGTGACCCAGCGCGGGGACGACCTCACCGAGCTCCGCGGCCGGCTGCGCGGACGGACCAGCGTGCTGCTCGGCTCGAGCGGCGTCGGCAAGTCCACCCTCGTCAACGCGCTGGTGCCGCACGCGCGGCGTGACGTCGGCGTGGTCAACGCCGTCACCGGCCGCGGCCGGCACACCTCGACCTCGGCCTTCATGCTCGCTCTGCCGGACGCTGCTGACGGCGCCGGCGGCTGGATCATCGACACCCCCGGCATCCGCTCCTTCGGGCTGGCCCACGTCGAGCCGGAGCGCCTGATCGAGGCGTTCCCCGACCTCGACGAGATGACCGAGGACTGCCCGCGGGGCTGCACCCACGGCGACGACGAGCCCGAGTGCGGCCTGGACGAGGCGGTGGCCGCCGGCACGGCCGATCCGGAGCGGGTCGCCTCGTTCCGCCGGCTGCTCGCCGCGCGCAGCGAGCCGGCCTACTGACGGGCGCGACCGGCTTGCTGTAACGCCGTGTTACCCCCTCCTCCACCCGTGTTGCAGCCGGGTCGGAACATGCGGTAACAGGGCGTTACATGCGACGGGGAGGTTCGGGTCAGCCCCAGACGGCGCGGGCGCCGGCGTCGCCGGTCCGGACCACCCAGACCAGGACGACCACGGCGGCGGCCGCCAGCAGCACGTCCAGGACGACCCGGGTCACGCCGGTGCGGCGCGACAGCCAGGCGGCAGCGAGCGCGACGACCCCGAAGCCGAGGGTGATCCAGAACAGCTGCCGGGCGAGGTGCTGGTGGCTGAGCACCTGGGGGTTCGCCCGGATCTCGGGAGGCCGGGAGCTGAAGAAGCTGTTGCCGCTGTAGTACGCCGCGACGATCGACCCGACCCCGACCAGCGCGACGAGCAGCATCGGCCAGCGCAGGATGCCGCGCCACCGGGGCAGGGCGACGTAGCCGAGGGCCGCGACCGCGGCGAGCGCGCCGAACACGACGGCGGCGTGCACGACCAGGGGATGCAGCGGGAGCCCATTGATCTCCATGACCTGTACACGGACCACCACGCCGGATCGTTCAGTCACTAGGCTGACGGTGTGCCGATCTCCACGGACTACACGGACGACCTGCGGCTCGCCCACGTCCTCGCCGACGATGCCGACTCCCTGACCGAGGCCCGCTACAAGGCCCTCGACCTGCACGTGATGAGCAAGCCCGACCTGACGCCGGTCACCGACGCCGACCAGGCGGTCGAGGAGAGCATCCGGCGCACGCTGTCCCGGGTGCGCTCTCGCGACGCCGTCACGGGCGAGGAGCAGGGCTCCACCGGCCACAGCCAGCGGCGCTGGGTCATCGACCCGATCGACGGCACCAAGAACTTCGTCCGCGGCGTCCCGGTGTGGGCCACGCTGATCTCCCTGGTCGTCGACGACCAGGTGGTGGTCGGCGTCGTCTCCGCTCCGCTGCTCCAGCGCCGCTGGTGGGCGTCGATCGGCAGCGGCGCATGGACCGGCCGGTCGCTGCTCAAGGCGACCCGCTGCCAGGTGTCCGACGTCCGCCGCCTCGAGGACGCCTCGCTCTCCTACGCCTCCTTGCACGGGTGGGACGAGCGCGACCGGCTCGACGACTTCCTGTCCCTGATGCGCCGCTGCTGGCGCACCCGGGCGTACGGCGACTTCTGGTCCTACATGCTGCTCGCCGAGGGGGCGGTCGACATCGCGGCCGAGCCCGAGCTCGCCATCTACGACATGGCCGCGCTGGCGGTGATCGTCAGCGAGGCGGGCGGCCGGTTCACCTCCCTGGACGGCACCGACGGACCGTTCGGCGGCAACGCGCTCGCCACGAACGGCCACCTCCACGAGGCCGCCCTCTCGTTCCTCGCGGCGCTCCCCGACGACGAGGACGACCCCGACTCGCGGCGCACCGGCCCCGGCTCGGTCTCCGACCTGCGGCTGCACCGCCCCCGGGACTGACGTCAGGGACGGCACCCGGCTCCCGGGACCGGCCGCTGGCTGGACGCAGGGGTGTACGGGTGACCGGACCGACCAGTACGGTCTGCGCATAGGTCGGCCAGGACCCTACGGAGGTGGAGCGATGCGGATCGGCGACGTACTCAAGGCCAAGCCCAGTCATGAGGTCATCACCATCGGCCCGGATGCCGGCGTACGCGAGCTGATCGCGAAGCTGGCCGAGCACAACGTGGGGGCCCTGATCGTCAGCTCGGACGGCACCAGCGTCGACGGGATCGTCAGCGAGCGCGACGTGGTCCGCCACCTCCACAGCGACGGCACGGTCATCAACAACACCGTGCAGGCGATCATGACCACCGTCGTCCAGACGTGCGACCAGGAGACCCAGGTCGACGAGCTCATGAAGACGATGACGGAACGCCGGGTGCGCCACGTCCCCGTGGTCGAGGGGGGCCGCTTGGTCGGCATCATCAGCATCGGCGACGTGGTCAAGCACCGCATCGACCAGCTGGAGTTCGAGCGCGACCAGCTCGACAGCTACGTCCACCAGACCTGACGGTCCCTTGGCGGGTGCGCGGGACCCGGGTCAGCGGCCCTCGCTCTCGGCGAGCACCAGTGCGAGGTCGTCGGCCATCCGCTGGCCGCTCCAGGCGAGCAGCCGCGCCACCAACCGGTCCAGCGCCTCCTCGACGGTGCCCTCGCCGAGCTCGGCGGCGTGGTCCTCGAAAGGGAAGAACCGTCCCTGCCGGTCCCGGGTCTCGACCAGCCCGTCGGTGTAGAAGAGCATCCGGGCGCCGACCGGCCACGGGTGCTCGGTGAGCACAGGTACCGCGCCGAGCCCGAGTGGGAGCGTCGGCTCACCGGTGTCCGTGGTCGTCACGGCGGCGTCGACCACCAGGAGCGGCGGGTGGTGGCCGCAGTTGGCCAGGGCGACCCGATCGCCGTGGAACTCGCCCACGATGGCGGTGACGAACTCCTCCTCACCGATCATCCGCGCCAGGGTGTCGTCGATCGTGCGCGCCAGGTCGGCGACGTCGGGGGCGGTGAACGCGGCTGCCCGGAAGGCACCGAGCACCGCGGCCGCGGTCTGCACGGCCTCCAGGCCCTTGCCACGGACGTCGCCGACGATGACCCGGACGCCGAACGGCGTCGCGGCGACCTCGTACAGGTCGCCCCCGACCAGCGCCTCGGCGGTCGCCGAGACGTAGCGCGCCGCCAGGCCGATCGAACCGATCGCGGTCGGCATCGAGCGGAGCACCGCCCGCTGGGCGGTCTCCGCGATGACCGTCATCCGCTGCAGGCGGCCCTCCCGGTGCTCCCGCAGCGCAGCGCCCTGCACGGCGAGGAGCGAGAGCAGCACGCAGAGCACGACGCGCACCGACCAGTCGAGGGTCCCGACGTCGTGCTGCCAACGGCCGGACAGCAGCGCGAGGCCGACAGCCGCGACCCCCAGCAGCGCGGTCCGCCGCGGCGAGGTGAGCAGGCTCGACACGATCGGGCCGGCGGCGAAGACCGCGATCAGCTGCACGTTGGTGGTCAGGGCGACGAGGACCAGCACGACCAGCACCGCCGCGCCCAGGACCAGTCCCGGGTCGAGGCGTCGCCAGCGCTGCGAGATCGAGGTCACGACCCGATCCTGTCAGCACCTAGGCTGAGGCACATGGACAAGCCCGAGATCGACTTCCCCGACTTCGAACCGCCCACCGACCTGGTCGTCACCGAGATCACCGAGGGGGACGGACCCGAGGCCTCGGCCGGCGCCACCGTCTCCGTGCACTACGTGGGCGTCGCGCACTCGACCGGCGAGGAGTTCGACGCGTCGTACAACCGCGGCGAGCCGCTGCGCTTCCGCCTCGGCGTCGGCCAGGTCATCTCCGGCTGGGACCAAGGCGTGCAGGGCATGAAGGTCGGCGGCCGGCGGCAGCTCGTCATCCCGCCGCACCTCGGCTACGGCGACCGTGGCGCCGGCGGCGTGATCAAGCCCGGCGAGACCCTGATCTTCGTCGTGGACCTGCTCGCCGTCAGCTGACGTCGATTCGGGACTTCCGTCGGTCGAGTCGGGAGATCCGACCACCCAGGTCCCGAATCAACGCGCAGAAGTCCCGGCTCGACGGTCACCAGGGCAGGTGGTCCTCGAACGAGGCGGCGTCACAGACGCGGGCGGCCGCGGGCCCGAGGGTGACCACGTCGCCCACCACGAGCTGGCGGCCGCGGCGGGTCTCGACCTCGCCGTTGACCCGCACCAGCCCGTCGGCGATCACCGGCTTGGCGTCCGCGCCGGACTCCACCAGGTTCGCGAGCTTGAGGAACTGGCCGAGCCGGATCGACTCGTCGCGGATCGGTACGTCGAAGGGTGTCGGCTCGGCCATGGGATCAGTGAACCAGCACGCTGACGGCGTGGATCAGCACGCCCACCAGGCCGCCGACGATGGTGCCGTTGATCCGGATGAACTGCAGGTCGCGGCCCACGTGCAGCTCGATCCGGCGGGCGGCCTCCTTGCCGTCCCAGCGCTCGATCGTGTGCGTGATCACCGTGGTCACCTCCGCGCCGTACCGCTCGACGCCGAACACGGTGGCGTCCGCGGCGAGCCCGTCCAGCCGCTCGCGCAGAGCCTCGTCGGCGAGCAGCCGGTCGGCGAACCGGGAGACCTCGTCCAGCAGCCGGCGGCGTACGGCGCCCTCGGGGTCGGTGAGTGACGCCTGGAGGCTGCGGCGCAGGGCGTTCCACAGCGAGACGCTCGAGCTGATCACCTGTGGGTGGTCGAGGAGCCGCTGCTTGAGCCGCTCGGTGCGTTCCTGCGTCTCCGGGTCGTGCAGGAGGTCGTGAGCGAGCTGTTCGAGCATCGAGTCGAGGGCCTGGCGGGCGTGGTGGCGCGGGTCGTCGCGGATGTCCTCGACCCACCGCACCAGCTCGCGGTGCACCCGGGTGGTCACCGCGTCGTTGAGCCGGGTCGGAGTCCACCACGGCGCCCGCTCCCCCAGGACCTCGGCCACCGTGTCCGGGTTCTCGACCAGCCAGCGGTGCAGCTCGGTGAGCCCGAGGTCGACCAGGCCGTGGTGCAGGTCGTCGCGGACGGTCTCCTCCAGCAGGCTGCCGAGCAGCGGTGAGATCGGCTCGTCGTGGAAGCGCGGCACGAGCGCGTCGCGGATCAGCCCCTCGATGTGCTCGTCGCGGACCCGGTTCAGCGCGATCACGGCCACGTCGGCCACCTCGTCGACCGCCCGCCGGGCGTGCTCGGGGTGCGCGAGCCACCGACCGACCCGCAGCGAGATGGTGGCCGCGGCCACCCGGTCGCGGATGATCCCCTCCTGGAGGAAGTTCTCCCCGACGAACTCCTCCAGGCCACGGCCCAGCTCGTCCTTGCGCCGCGGGATCAGGGCCGTGTGCGGGATCGGCAGCCCCAACGGGTGCTTGAAGAGCGCGGTCACGGCGAACCAGTCGGCGATCGCGCCGACCATCGACGCCTCCGCGCCGGCGTTCACGAAGCCGAGGAACCCGTCCTGCTCGAGGGTCGCGACGTACACGACGGCGGCGAAGAGCAGCAGCGAGACAGCGAGCGTCCGCATCCGGCGCAGGCCGCGACGGCGCAGCTCGTCGGCGGCCGGGTTGGGCGTGATCATCGAGATGGTGGTCATCGCCCGCCATCCTGCCCCAGGGGTGCGCGTGCCAGAATGCGCCGCATGTCTCGCACGGTCATCACCTTCGGCACGTTCGACGTCTTCCACGTCGGGCACCTCCGGGTGATCGAGCGCGCCGCGGCGCTGGGCGACCGGCTGGTCGTCGGCGTCTCGGCCGACGAGCTGAACCTGCGCAAGAAGGGCCGCGAGCCGGTCTTCAGCCAGGCCGAGCGGCTCGCGATCGTCGCCGCCCTCAAGCCCGTCGACGAGGTCTTCGTCGAGGAGAGCCTCGAGCTCAAGCGCCACTACATCGAGGAGTACGCCGCCGACGTGCTCGTGATGGGCGACGACTGGGCCGGGAAGTTCGACGAGTTCGAGGACATCTGCGAGGTCGTCTACCTGTCCCGGACGCCGGCGATCTCGACCACGGCGCTGATCGAGAAGATCTCCGGCGGCAGCTGACCTCCCCGGTCCGGGTGTGTCGCCCGTCTAGGCTGGGGCACCGGGCCGGGCGAGTACCGCGGCCAGGCGCGCACGCAGGGCGCCGTCAGCTTTCGTTCTCGAGGAGGAAGATGCGCCGCTCGATCCTGGGCGTGACCTTGGCCGTGATCATGGCCGTGTCCGGGCTCGCCGGCGCCGGCGCGCCGTCCGCCGCGGAGGACCGGCCGTCGGGCCTCGAGCTCGGCTCCGCGGGGGTGCCTGCCGACGACGACGCAGCTGTCGACGGGGTGCTCGCCGCCGCCCGGAGCGCGATCGGCCTCGGCAGCGGCCCCGCGGCCGAGGAGCAGCCGCGAGCCCGTCGGACCGTCCCGGCCCGACCCGACGCGACCCTCGCGCTGCGCGACCTGTTCCGCGCGCTGCCCACGCTCGGCGCCGACGACCGTCGGGCCGCCCGACGCATCCTGGCCCGGCCGACCGACGGCGCGGGCGACGACCAGGGTGACGGCTACCTCGTGCCGGCCGAGCGCACCTGCCGCAACCACATCTGCATGCACTGGGTGACCAGCACCGCCGACGCGCCGCCGAGCCGGGCCTGGGTGGACACGAACCTGGGCTTCATGAACAGGGTGTGGCGCACGGAGGTCCGCAGGCTCGGCTACCGGCCGCCGGTCCGCGACGGCCACCGCGGCGGCGACGACAAGCTCGACGTCTACCTCAAGGAGCTCGGGTCCCGCGGCCTGTACGGGTACTGCGTCCCCGAGGAGCGGGTGCCGGACCGGAAGTGGCTCGCGTCGGGCTACTGCGTCCTCGACAACGACTTCGCCCGGGCGCAGTACGGCGCACCACCACGGCAGAGCCTGCGGGTCACCGCTGCGCACGAGTTCTTCCACGCCGTGCAGTTCGCCTACGACTACGGCGAGGACCCGTGGCTGATGGAGGCGTCGGCGACCTGGATGGAGGAGCGGGTCGCCGACGACGTCAACGACAACCGGCAGTACCTGCCCTACGGCCAGCTGGGCTCCCCCGGCCGGCCGCTCGACCGGTTCGACCAGCAGGGCTTCAACCAGTACGGCAACTGGCTGTTCTTCGAGTACCTCTCCCACCGCTTCGGCAACGGCGTGGTCCGTTCGATCTGGACCCGCGCGGGTGCCTACCCGGGCGCCGGGCACCAGTACTCCACCACCGCGGTCAAGGGCGTGCTGAGGAAGTACGGGGGCTTCCCGGACGTGTACCGCTCGTTCGCCGCCGCCAACGTGCTGCCCGGACGGACCTACGAGGAGGGTGGCGCCTGGGCAGGCTCGCCGGCCACTCAGCGCTGGCGACTCTCGACGGATCGGCCGCGACACGGCGCCGACCTCCGGATCAACCACCTGGCCTCGCGCAACGTCGTGGTGCGCCCCGACGCCGCGCTGAAGGACCGGCGCTGGCGGTTGCGGGTCGTCGTCGACGGCCCGGCCGAGCGAACCGACCCGCGCGCCGTCCTCGTGATCCGCACGAAGCACGGGGTGGACCATCGGACCATCCGGCTCGACCGCGACGGCCGCGGCCGGACGGCGGTCGGCTTCGGCAGCCGCAACGTCCGGTCGGTCACCGTGGTGCTGGTCAACGCCTCGACCCGGTTCTCCTGCTGGCACCGGACCACCTGGTCGTGCCAGGGCCGGGCCCGCGACAACGACAGGACGTTCACGGTGCGGACCGTCCTCCGTCGGGCCACGGCCGACCGGTCCCGCTGACCGGTCCCGCTGACCGGTCCCCGGATTGGCCCGTACAGACCGAACAGGATTGGCGCTGCGAACGGACAATCCGGGCCCCTAGATTGTGCCCGTGACCCAGGCCCCGGGCCCGACCCATTCGTTGACCCCCGATCCGCTGCCCGCCCACGACCCGCTGGCCGAGGGCGGACTCGGGGTGTCCCAGGGCGCGGCACTCACGCTCGGGGCGGTCCTGGGGACGGGCGTGATCTCGCTGCCGGCGCTGGCCGCGCACGAGGCGGGCCCGGCCTCGCTGGTCGCCTGGCTGGCCCTGGTGCTGCTGTCGGTCCCGCTGGCAAGCACGTTCGCCGCGCTCGGCGCACGCTACCCGGACGGTGGCGGCGTCTCGACGTACGCCCGGCGCGCCTTCGGCGCCCGGGTCGCGACCCTGGTCGGCTGGTGCTTCTACTTCGCGATCCCGCTCGGCGCCCCGGCGGCGGCCGGCTTCGCCGGGGCGTACGTCGCGGACAGCGCCGGCGGCGGCCGGCAGACCCAGCTGGTGACCGCGGGGCTGCTGATCGGCGCGGTGGCGGTGATGAACTGGTACGGGATCCGGGTCTCCGGGCGGGTGCAGCTCGCGATCGCGGCGACCCTGGCGGTGCTGCTGCTGGTCGCCACGCTCGTGTCCCTCCCCCATGCGGACGCGGGCCACCTCACACCGTTCGCACCGCACGGCTGGGCCGCGGTCGGCTCCGCAGCGGCCCTGCTGATCTGGGCGTTCGCCGGCTGGGAGGTCGTCACGTCGCTCTCCTCGGAGTACCGGCACCCGGCCCGCGACATCGGCCGTGCGACCGTGATCGCGCTGGTCGTGATGGGCGTGCTGTACCTCGGCGTCGCGTTCGCGACCGTCGCGGTGCTCGGCGAGCACACCAGCACCGCGCCGCTGTCCGACCTCCTGGTGCGCGGCTTCGGCGAGCCGGCCCGCGGCGTGACCACCGTCGTGGCGGTGCTGCTGTCGCTCGGCGCGATGAACGCCTACTTCGCGGGCAGCGCGCGGCTGGGCGCCGCCCTCGGGCGCGACGGGTCGCTGCCGGTGTGGTTCGCGCGCGGCTCGACGGCCGGCCAGGTGCCGCGGCGGTCCCTGGCCGTGGTGACCCTCGGCGCGCTCGGCACCCTGGGTGCTGTGGCGGTGACCGGCGTCCCCGTCGAGCGGACCATGCTGCTGGTCACCGGTGCCTTCAGCCTGGTCTACGTGGTCGGCACCGCCGCCGCGATCCGACTGCTCCCGCCCGGCACCTGGGTCCGTCGCGGCGCCGGCGTCGCGTTCGCCTCGACGCTGGTGCTGCTCGGCCTCACCGGGCGCTACCTGCTGCCGCAGCTCCTGGTCGGCGCGGCCGCGGTGGCCTGGATGGCGTGGACGCGACGAGCCGGGCGAGCCGCTCCAGACCCGGCCTGATCGTGGCGGTGCCTGCGGCGCCGTAGCCGAGCACCAGGCCCGGCGGGACGTCCGGCCCGACGGCGTACGCCGAGAGCGGCTCGACCGCGACGCCGGCCGCCAGCGCCGCCTCCGCGACCGCCGCGTCGTCGACCTCGGCGTCGCGGAACGTGGCGGCGACGTGCAGGCCGGCTGCCGACGGGACCACCTCGAGGCGGTCCGCGAGCAGCCGCTCCAGCCCGGACCGGACCAGCTCGCGACGCTCGGCGTACGTCGCCCGAGCCCGCCTGAGGTGCCGGGCGAGGAGCCCGTCGGCCACGAAGTGGGCGAGCGCGGCCTGCTCGGCCGGACCGCCGTGGCCGTCCGCCAGCTGGCGGGCCCCGAGCAGCGCCTCGCGCAGCGGCTCGGGAGCGACCAGGTAGCCCGCCCGCAGGGCCGGGAGCAGCGACTTCGAGAAGGTGCCGACGTAGACGACCCGGCCGTGCCGGTCCATCGCGTGCAGCGTCTCGAGCGGGCGATCGGTGAACCGGAACTCGCTGTCGTAGTCGTCCTCGACGATCGCGACCCGGTGTCGGTTGGCGAGCTCGAGCAGCGCCTGGCGCCGGGCCAGCGAGAGCGGCGGACCGAGCGGGAACTGGTGTGAGGGGGTGCTGAACACCAGCCGGGCCCGCTCCGGGACCCGCTCGACGACCAGGCCCTCCGCGTCGACCGGGACGGGCACCACGCGGGCGCCGTGCGACGCGAACAGCTCGCGCGCGAACGGGTAGCCGGGGTCCTCGACCGCGACGACGTCGCCTGGCTCGAGCAGCACCCGGGCGACCAGGTCGAGGGCCTGCTGGGTGCCGTGGGTCACCACGACGTCGTCGGCCTCGGCTGCGACGCCGCGGGCCAGGGCGAGGTAGCGGACGATGGCGGCCCGCAGCTGCGGCAGGCCCGCTGGGTGGGCGTAGGTGCCCGGGCGGTGCGCCCCGGCGCGGAGCTCCGCGGCCACCAGTCGACGCCAGGTGTCGAACGGGAACAGCGACGCGTCGGGGATGCCGACCCGGAAGTCGTACGGCGGTGCCGGCTGCTCGCCGCTCACCGGCAGCGGCCGGAACGACCAGCCGGCCCGTGGGTGCAGCGAGCCGGGGCGGCGCGGCGCCGGCACCGGCGCGGCCAGGTCGGTGACGTAGGTGCCCGCGCCCACGCGGGCGTCGAGGAGGCCCTCGGCGGCGAGCCGCTCGTACGCGGTGGCAACCGTGTTGCGCGCGACCCCCAGGTCGCGGGCCAGGGTGCGGGTCGGCGGCAGCCGGTCACCGGCACCGACCCGGCCGGCGCGGATCGCCTCGAGCAGCGCGCGATAGATCGCGCTCGCCCGGTCGGCGCGCGCGTCCAGGTCGACCGGCAGGTCCATGGCGACACACTAGGGCGGTGCACCCCCGGCCTCCGCGCTCCCGGAGCCTGCGTCCGCTCGCGCTGACGGCGGCCGTGGCGGCGGTCGCGACCGGGCTGCTGGTGGTCGCGGTCGCGGCCGGCTGGCTGGGCCCGGACGTCGGCCGCGGGGACGACTTCTGCGAGGCGGCCCGGGACGGCTGGGTCAAGCAGCCGTCGAACACCTTCTCCAACCTGGGGTTCCTCGTCGCGGGCCTGGGGATCGCGTGGCACGCCGGCCGGGTCCGGCTCCGCGGGCTGGCGACGCCGTACGCCTGCGTCGTGGTGATCCTCGGCCCGGCCAGCGCCGCGATGCACGCGACCCAGTCGGCTGCGGGGGGCGAGCTCGACCTGCTCAGCATGTACCTCGTCGCGTCCTTCGCGGCCGCGTACGCGCTGATGCGGCTGGCCGGCCAGGGCCCGCTGTTCCTGGCCCAGGTCTTCAGCCTGTCGATCGCGGGCTGCGAGCTGGTCGGCCTGTGGCCGCACGAGGTGCCGGTGGTGCGGTACGCCGGCAACCTGGCCTTCGCCGCGCTGCTGCTGACCGCGGTCGTGGTCGAGGTGGTGCTGTGGCGCCGGGCCCCGGCCCTCGGTGGCCCGCGGACCGACCTGCGCTGGGGCGCGGCCGCGCTGGGCGCCGTCGTGGTCGCCTTCGGGATCTGGAACCTCACAAAGACGCTGTGGTGCGACCCCGACTCCCTGCTCCAGGGCCACGCCGCCTGGCACCTGCTGGACGCGCTGGCGGCCTACCTGTTGTTCCGCCTCTGGGCCAGCGAAAGGTAAAGATCGGGCCGGAGGTCTGGTCCAGCAGCCTAGACCGGTGTAGACCGTGACCTGTATCACACAGTCGTGACTCGGCGCGGCGAACCGGAGGGAGATAGTCGCAGCATGCGCTCGCATGCCGCGCTGGGGTGGCGGTCTGATGGTGTGTGCACGCGCGTTCTCCTGTAGCGCCCTGGGAGGGGCAGACTAGGGAGTTCACAGATGTCCAAGCAGCTCATCCTCGCGCTCGGCGCGGGGGGTGCGGCCGCGGCGGCGGTGGTCGCCTCGGCGGCCTCCATCGGCACGGTCGACTCGACCGATCTCGGTGCCGGCACCACGGTCGTCGCATCCTGCGACAGCAGCATCGACGTCAGCTACACGACGGCCTACAACGCCACGACGGGCGAGTACGACGTCTCGTCCGTGACGCTCGACCATGTCGCCGCTGCCTGCATCGGTCAGCGGGTCAAGATCGCTCTCAGCGACGGGACCAGCTCCTTGGCCGAGGCCGACGTCGCGGTCCCGGTCTACACGGGGCTCCTCGACGACCAGACGGCGGACTTCACCGTCAACGCTCCCGCTGCCGACGTCACCGAGGTCGCCGTCGTGATCAGCGGAACGACGACGCCGTAGCCCGCTGTCCGGCAGCCGGTGGTCGAGCTCGATACCCGACCGAGACGGCGCAGGTCCTGGCCGCGCCGCCTCTTCAGCCTGCTCCGGTGGGGATTCCTGCTCGCCGTCCTCGCGCTCAGCGTGCCCGGCCCGTTCGGCCCGGCCCGGCTGGGCGTCACGGTCGTGTCCGGACCGTCGATGCTGCCGACGTACGACCCCGGTGACCTGGTCCTCACCTGGCGCTCCGGGTCCTACCCGGCGGGGACGCCGATCGTCTACCGCATCCCCGACGGCCCCGGGGCCGGCCTGAACATCGTCCACCGGGTCGTCGAGGTGCGTCCCGACGGCACCCACGTGACGAAGGGCGACCACAACGACCACGTCGACCCGTGGCGTCCGACCGACGCGGACGTCACGGGTCGGGTGGCGCTGCACGTGCCGCGCGGCGGGATCCTGCTGCGCTGGTTCGGGTCACCCCTGCTGCTCGCGATGATCTCCGGCCTGCTCGCCGGCGCCTCGGTGTTCGGGTGGGCGGGCCGGGGCGGGGGCCCCCCACCCCCGGGCGGTGGCGCCGGCATGCCCCGGCGCCACCGCCGACCCGCCCCGCGCAGCAGGGTCGCGCTGCGGCTCGCAACAGCGGGGACGGCGCTGGCTGCGGCACTGGCCTCGACGCTGACCGCGACCAGCGCGTCCGCGGCCCCGATCGGGACCCTCACCTCGGCCGACCTGGACGCGTTCACGGTGCCGAGCTCGTTGGCGGCCAACCCGGTCTCCTACGAGCAGGTCCTCACCAGCGAGACCGCGCTGGAGTACTGCGCGACCGTGACGGTCACCAACCACTCCGACCAGGCCGTGGAGTGGGAGATCACGCTCAACATCTCCCAGCAGCCCTACAACGCCACCGCCGTGTCGTCGTCGTACAACGTGACCACCGTGTCCTTCCAGCCGAACCTGTGGCGGGTCAGGGGCGTCGAGTTCAACTCCGTGCTCGCCGCAGGTGGGTCGTACGTGTGGGGCTACTGCGGCACCCGCACGCCGCCCGACCTCGCCGACGCGACCGCGGTCGCGACCGTCACCAGCTCGGGCGGCGGCCAGTACTGCGCGACCGTGGCCGTGACGACGCTCTCGACGGACTGGATCCGGTGGCGGGTGAGCATCGACCACGCGACCGTCGGGCTCACCGACAACAACTACTGGCTCGCCGCAGAGCCCACCAACGCCAGCAACGCCACGACGATCTCCTTCGACGGCGGGACCGGCACCTGGGTGGTGCGCGGCTCGGGCAGCAACGAGTACGTCCGGGCCACCAGCCCCGCCAGCTGGAGCTACTGCGCACCGATGTCGGCGGCCTCCCCGCTCGTCGATGCGACCGTGAGCGCGACCATCACCAGCTCCGGCGGTGGGCAGTACTGCGCCGACGTGACGGTCTCGACGCTGTCCCCGACGTACGTGAAGTGGCGTGCGACCATCGACCACACCACCCCCGGCCTGACCAACGCCGTGTACTGGCTCGGCGCCCAGCCGACCAACTTCTGGAACGCGACGAGCATCTCGTTCGGCTCGGGCGCCTGGGTGCTCAAGGGCACGGCGAGCAACGAGCTGATCCGGCTCGGCGAGCCGGTCAGCTGGGGCTACTGCGCGCCGACCAACCCGGACGCCGACCTCGTGGACGCGACGGTCTCGGCCACGATCACCAGCTCCGGGGGCGGGACCTACTGCGCGAACGTCACGGTGTCGACGACCTCGACCCAGCCCGTGCGCTGGCGGGCGACCATCGACCACACCACCCCCGGGCTGACCGCGCCGACGTACTGGCTGGTCGCCCAGCCGACGAACTTCTGGAACGCCACCAGCGTCTCCTTCACCGCGCTCACCGGGACCTGGGTGCTGCACGGCCTGAGCTGGAACGAGCTGATCCAGGCCGGCCAGCCCCAGACGTTCGGCTACTGCACCTGAGCCCCACCGGTCGGGACAGGGGCCTCCGGGAGGTCATGCGGACGGTGTC
This sequence comes from Nocardioides sp. JS614, assembly GCF_000015265.1. Taxonomy (NCBI): domain Bacteria; kingdom Bacillati; phylum Actinomycetota; class Actinomycetes; order Propionibacteriales; family Nocardioidaceae; genus Nocardioides; species Nocardioides sp. JS614. The sequence goes on along the minus strand of NC_008699.1, from coordinate 1,791,341 downwards.
ACCGCTTGCTCGGTCCGCGTGACTGTGAGTGTGGTGCTGCGGCCCGCTCAGGCGCCCAGGTCGAGGGTGTGGTCGGCGTGCTGGGCCTTCGCGGCGAGGTAGCGCGCATTCGCCTCGGAGCGGTGGACGGCGGTCGGGACGCGGGCGGCGACCGTGATCCCGTCGAGGGCCAGCTGCTCGGCCTTGTCCGGGTTGTTGCTGAGCAGCGCGACCCGGGAGACACCGAGCGCGGTGAGCATCTGGGCCGCGACCGAGTAGTCGCGCTCGTCCTCGCCGTACCCGAGCGCGACGTTCGCCTCGTAGGTGTCGAGGCCGGCGTCCTGGAGGGCGTAGGCGTCCAGCTTGGGGTAGAGCCCGATGCCGCGCCCCTCCTGGCGCAGGTAGAGCACGTACCCGCCGACGGCGTCGACGCGCCGGAACGCCTCGTGGAGCTGGGGGCCGCAGTCGCAGCGCTGGCTGCCGAAGACGTCGCCGGTGAGGCACTCGCTGTGCACCCGCACGAGGGGTACGTCGCCGGGCGAGCCGAGCCGCAGGGCGAGGTGCTCCCCGGGGTCGGTGAGGCCGTCGAAGGTGTAGAGCCGCGCGAGCGTGGACCAGCCGTCCGCGAGGCGCAGCGGGACCATCAGCTCGGTGCGGACCGCGGCCGTCACGACGCGTCCTCGAACCTGGAGGAGAGCGCGTAGCGCAGCAGCACGACCTCGCCGATCCGGCGCACGTCGACCAGGCGGGCCGGCCGGTCTGACCGGAACGGGAACGGGCCGTCGTCGACGAACCTGCGGGCGCGGGAGTCGCCGACGAAGAACGGCGCCACGACCAGGTGCAGCTCGTCGGCGAGGTCCTCGGTGAGGAACTGCGTGTGGATGGTCCCCCCGCCCTCGACCATCAGCCGGCGCACGCCCCGCTCGTGCAGGTCCTCGCTCATCCGGCGCATGGTGACCCGGGGGCCGCCGTCGACGACGGTCGCGACCGCGCCGAGCCGCGACCGGGCCTCGGGCGCGCCCCCGCTGGTGCAGTAGACGAGCTTCTCGGACTCGCCGGTGGTGAAGAACCGGCCGCGCGGGTCCAGCCGGCCCGCGCAGGTGACGGTCACCTTGAGCGGTGAGGGCTTCAACCCTCGAGACACCCGCTCGTCGCGGCGCTCCTGGTCCCGCACGAGCAGCCTTGGGTTGTCGTTGCGCACCGTCGCGGCACCGACCATGATCGCGTCGGACTCGGCGCGGACCGCGTCCACGCGGTCGAGGTCGGCGTCGTTGGAGAGGATCAGCCGCTGGTCCGAGGCGCTGTCGAGGTAGCCGTCCAACGACATGCCGCAGCTCAGCAGCGTGTAGGGCCGGTCAGGCACGGGCGAGCACCCCCTTGGTGAGCAGTCCTGTGGCGAGCAGTGCCGCGCCGGGGAGGGTGGCGACCAGCGCGAGGACGCCGTACACGACCGCGACGGTGGCGCCCTGGGCCGCACCCAGCCCGGCGCCCGCGAAGGCCCACGCGGCCGCTCCTTCGCGGGGGCCCCAGCCCGCCACGTTGAGCGGGATCGCGGCGGCGAGCAGCACGACGAGCGCGAGCGGCAGCAGCTCCGCCAGCGACGCGTCGGTGCCCGCGGTGCGTGCGGCCACCAGGAACACGACGACGTGGCCGGCCGCGGCCAGCACCGACGCGGCCACGACCTGCGGCCAGCGCACCAGCGCGACGGTGAGTCCGGCGCCGACGGCCACGGCTGCCGCCGGCCACGGCGAGACGAGCAGCAGCACGCCCCCGGTCGCGACCACCTGCACGGCCTGACCGACGACCCGCTCGAGCGCGACCGGCTTGGGCCCGTGCCGCACGGCCCGGTGGACGTCGCCGAGGACGCCACCGGGGAGCGTGGCGTTGAGGAACTGCGAGCGGTAGTAGGCGCCGACCGCCGGCCGCAGCGGTACGTCGACGCCGAGCCGCGCGGCGACCACGCGCCAGCGCCAGGCGCTGCACAGCGTGGTGAGCGCGGTGATCGCCAGCGCGGCGGCCAGGGCCGCCGGCGAGGTGGCGCGGACCGCGTCGACGAAAGGACCCGGCCCGACCCGTTCGACCACCACGGCGAGGACCAACACGCCGCCGCCGACCCGCCACCACCTCGTCGCCGGGTTCGTTCCTGGGCTCGTCACCGGGCTCGCCGCCGGGCTCCTCATCGCAGGACCGCCAGGGCCTCGGCGACCAGCGCGGTGGTGCGTTCCCAGCCGGTCAGCGTCGCGCGCCGCCGCAGCACCGCCGCCCTGAGCTCGGCCCGGTGCCCGGGGTCGGTGAGCCAGGCGCGCAGGGCGCCGGCCAGCGCCGCCGGGTCCTCCGGAGGCACCAGCACTCCCCCGTCACCCAGCGCCTCGCGGACCCCGCCCACGTCGGTGGCGACGACCGGCAGTCCGCGGGCGAGCGCCTCGGTCACGACCATGCCGTAGGTCTCCGCGCGGGAGGCGAGGACCAGCAGATCCGCCTCGGCGTACGTCGCCTCCAGCGCCGACCGGGTCAGCGGACCGGTGAGCCGGACCGCGCCGCCCAGGGCGGCCGCGAAGGCCGGCTCGACGTCCAGAGACCCGACGCCCCGGCAGGTCCACGCGAGGTCGTCGAGCCGACCCAAGGCGGCCTCCAGGACGTCGTACCCCTTCAGCGGGGTCACCGCACCCACGCACAGCAGGGCCGATCCGTCGACGCTGCCGGGCGCGAGGGGTGCCGGGTCGGTGCCCGGCTCGGCGACGAGGACCCGATCGGGCTCCAGCCCGTAGCGCTCCACCAGCCAGGTGCGGGTCCAGCGGCTCGTGGCGATCACGCCGGCGGCGGCGCGCAGGACGTCGCGCTCCCACGGCGCCTCCGGGCCGAGGGGCAGGTGCACCAGCACCACCAGCCGCAACCGGTGCGCCTCCGCCACGAGGTCCGGCGTGGTCAGCAGGCCGTCGACCAGGGTCAGCGACCCGTCCGGGACGGTGGCCGTCGACGTGTGCTCGGTCGCGCCGAGGCCGTCGGAGACCCGGCGGTCGTAGACGTTCCCGCCGCTCGGCCGGGCCGGGTCGTCGACGCCTGCGGGCAGCACCAGGTGGACGGTCACACCGGCCTCGCGAAGCTGGCCGAGGCGATGTGCGACTCGTGCAGGGTGACCAGGAGGCCCGTCACCGGGCCGAGCCCTGGGGTCCGCTCCGCCAGCCGGTCGGCGACCGTCCGCGCGAGCAGCTCGGTCGAGGTGTTGACGCCCGCGAAGTCGGCCTCGTCGTCGAGGTTGCGGTAGGTGAGCCCGCCGAGGACCTCGCGGAGCAGCTCGGCCGCGCGGCCGATGTCGAGGAGGATCCCGTCCGGCCCGAGCTCCGGCCCGGAGAACGCCGCGTCGACGACGTAGGTCGCACCGTGCAGGCGCTGCGCCGGCCCGAAGACCTCGCCGGTGAAGCTGTGCGCGACCATCATGTGGTCGCGGACCGTCACGGTGTACACGGCGGGTCCCCCTCGACGTCCGGGTAGCGGATCGTGTGACACAGCGCGTCCAGGCGGCCGTCGGCCAGCCGGGCCATCACGTCGGGCAGGTCCTCGAAGTCGGACTCCCCGGTCAGCAACGCGTCGAACGCCGGGTCGCGCAGCAGCTCCAGCGCGAGCGCCAGCCGGTCGGCGTGGGTGCGGGTGGCCCGGCGGGCCGCGGCCACGGCTCCGACCTGACTGGCGCGGATGCCGAGCCGCCCGGAGTGGAACGCGCCGCCGAGCGAGAGCTGCACCGGCTGGTCGCCGTACCAGCTGAGGTCGAGCACGGTGCCCTCCGCGGCGAGCAGGTCGAGAGAGAGCTGCAACCCCGCGGCGGTGGCGCTGCAGTGCACGACGGCGTCCCGCGCAGCCGGCGCCTCGTCGGGTACGGCGAAGCCGACGCCCAGCGCGGCCGCGACCCGGGCTCGCCCCGGGGCGACGTCGACCAGCGTGACCTCGGTGGCGGGGATCCGGGCGACCAGCCGGGCCACGCAGCACCCCACCATCCCGCCGCCCACGACCGCGATCCGGTCCCCGACCAGCGGCCCCAGGTCCCACAGCGCGTTCAGCGCGGTCTCGACGGTGCCGGCGAGCACCGCGCGGCGGGCCGGCACCCCGTCCGGCACCGGGACGACCGCGGTCGCCGGGACGACGTACTCCGTCTGGTGGGGGTGGAGGCAGAAGACGGTCCGGCCGACGAGGTCCGCGGGCCCCTCCTCGACCCGGCCCACGCTGAGGTAGCCGTACTTCACCGGCCCGGGGAAGTCGCCCTCCTGGTGGGGCGCGCGCATCGCCGCACGCTGGTCGGCGGGCACCCGGCCGCGGAACACCAGCGTCTCGGTCCCACGACTCACGCCGGAGTGCAGCGTGCGCACCAGCACCTCGCCGGCGGCGGGCCGACGCGGCCCGACCGGCCGGAGCTCGCCGTGCCCGGGCCCGCCGACCCAGAAGGCGCGGGCGGCGCGGGTCGGGGTGAACCGGGCCGCAGCGGCGTCCGTAGGACTGGTCACACCCACACACACGGAGGTGCCGTGCCGACGGTTCACCACCGGCTCCGACGACCCGCGGACGCCGTCACGCTGGTCCGGGCGCTGCTCGCGCTCGTCGTCGCCGTCATCGGGCCCACCGGCCCGGGCCTGGTGCTCGTCGCCGTCGCCCTCTCCCTCGACTGGGTGGACGGCCAGGTGGCCCGACGTACCGGCACCTCATCGGCGTCCGGCGCGCGCTTCGACATGGAGACCGACGCGTTCCTGATCGCGGTGCTCAGCGTGTACGTCGCCGCCGCGCACGGCTGGTGGGTCCTGGCGATCGGCGCGGCCCGCTACCTGCTGTGGCTCGCCGAGCGGCTGTGGCCGTGGCTGCGTCGGCCGGTGCCGCCGCGCCACTGGCGCAAGGTGGTGGCGGCGGTCCAGGGCGTGACGCTCGCGGTCGTCGCCGCGGACCTGGTCCCCGACCGCCTGGCCGAGGTCGCGCTCGTGGTCGCCCTCGGCCTGTTGGCCGAGTCGTTCGGCCGGGACGTGTGGTGGCTGCGGCGGACCCGGCGGGCGCCGCACGACCAAGCGGCGTACCCCCGCGGCGGCGGCCTTACCCTGGCCGCCCTCGCCGTGGTGTGGGTCGCGCTGGTCCTGCCCGACGGCCCCGGGGGCCTGGTGCGCGTGCCCGTGGAGGCGGCGCTGCTCGTGCTCCTCGCGCTGGTGCTCGGTGCGCGGGCGCGCCGGGTCGCCGCGGTGCTGGTCGGCCTGGCGCTCGGCGTCCTGATGGTGCTCGGCCTCGCGGACGCGGGGTTCCGCGCGATCCTGGACCGCCCCGTCGACCCGGTCACCGACTGGGCCTATCTGGGGCCCGGCGTCGGGGTGCTGGGCGACTCGGTGGGCCGGCCGGCAGCGGTCGCGACCGCCGTCGCGGCGGGCCTCGCGGCGGTGCTGGTCCTCGTCGTGCTGCCGCTCGCCACCGTCCGGGTCAGCCGGCTGGTCGCGACCCATCGCGCAGCCTCGGCCCGGACCGCAGTCGCCCTGGGGCTGGCCTGGCTGCTCGGCATGATCGGCCTGCCCGTGGCCACGAGCGGCGCGGCCGGCCTGGCCTTCGACGAGGTCCAGCAGGTGCGTGCCGACCTGGCCGACCGGCGCGCCTTCGAGCACGAGATCCAGACCGACCGCTACGCGGGCGTTCACCCGGACCGCCTGCTGGCCGGCCTGCGCGGCAAGGACGTGCTGGTCGTGTTCGTGGAGTCCTACGGCCGGGTGGCCGTGCAGGGCACGTCGTTCGCGCCGAACATCGCGCCCGGCGTCGACGCGGTGCTCGACGACGGCAGCCGACGGCTGCGGGCCGCCGGCTGGTCGGCGCGCAGCGCGTTCCTCACCTCGCCGACCTTCGGGGCCGCCAGCTGGCTGGCCCACTCCACCCTGCAGTCCGGGCTGTGGGTCGACAGCCAGCAGCGCTACGACCAGCTGGTGGGAGCCGACCGGCTCACGCTCGCCTCGGCGTTCGAGGGTGCGGGCTGGCGCACGGTCTTCGACGTCCCGGCGAACACCCGCGACTGGCCCGAGGGAGCAGCGTTCTACGGCTTCGACCAGCTCTACGACTCGCGCAACGTCGGCTACCGCGGCCCGGAGTTCGGCTACGCAACGATGCCGGACCAGTACACGCTGGCCACCTTCCGCCGGCTCGAGCTCCAGCAGCGGCACCGGCGCCCGGTGATGGCCGAGATCGACCTGGTCTCCAGCCACCACCCGTGGGCACCCTCACCGGAGCTGGTGCCCTGGGACCGGGTCGGCGACGGGTCCGTGTTCGGCGAGACCGCGACGCAGCCCGACTCCTCCGACGTACGCCGGCTCTACGGCCAGTCGATCGAGTACACGATGGACACCCTGGTGTCGTTCCTGGAGACCTACCCCGACCCGAACCTGGTCCTGGTCGTCCTCGGCGACCACCAGCCGCACTCCTACGTCACCGGCCCGGACCCGGGCCACGACGTACCGGTCTCGGTGATCGCCCAGGACCCACGGGTCGTCGACCGGATCGCCGGCTGGGGCTGGCAGCCGGGCCTGCACCCCGCCCCCGACGCCACCGTCTGGCGCATGGACGCCTTCCGCGACCGCTTCCTGGAGACGTTCAGCCGCTGATCCGCAGCACCGGGTGGCCGTCGGCCGACCGGACCTGCACGGACACGATGTCCGCGACGGACGCCGCGGTCGCGCCGGTGATCGTGAGGGTGCGGCCGGGCAGGCCGCGCCAGCTGGCGACCTGCTCGACGCCGCCGTCGCGGGTGCGCACGACCAGCTCGTACGTCGGTGGCCCGGCTTGCTGGTAGTACCCGTCGGTCGGAGCCTGGTAGGTGCAGGTCAGCTCGAGGCGGGTGCCCCAGGCGACCGAGGTCATCGAGAGCCACCCGGTCACGCCGTCGGCGCCGACCGGGGTCATCTCGCGCGCCGAGGCGGACGCGGTGGGCACCGCGACCGGGGCGCCGTCGCCGTCGTTCGTCGTGACGACCGCGACCGACGCGGCGCCGACCACCACCACCGCGGCGGCCGCGGCCAGACCGGTGAGCCAGCGCCGACGTCGGCGACCCCGGCGTACCTCCCGCACGAGTGCCGGCAGGAGCGTGTCGGGCACCGGCTCGTCGACGGGCGCGGACTCGAGGACCTCGACCGAGACCTGGGACAGCAGGCCCGGCAGGCCGGCGAGCTGCTGCACCGACCGGGCACAGTCCTTGCAGCCGCGCAGGTGGCGCTCGAACTCCAGCCGCTCCTCCGGCGCCAGTGCGCCGAGCACGTAGGCGCCGTCGAGGTGGGCGAGCTCGCAGCCGTCGGCCGGGTGCGGGACGCTGGTCATGCGACCACCCCGCTCTCCTCGAGGGCCAGGCGCAGTGCCCGGAGCGCGTAGTGCGTGCGCGACTTGACGGTGCCCTCCGGCACGCCGAGCCGCCGCGAGGCCTCCGCGACGGACTGGCCGCGGTAGTAGCACTCGAGCAGCACCGCCCGGTGCTCGGCCGAGAGCCTGGTGAGTGCGTCGCCGACCACCCACGACAACAGGAGCTGGTCGGTGCGGTCCGACTCGCCGGCCCCGTCCGGGACGTCGGCCACGGCGATCTCGCTCTGCCACCGCTTGGTGCGCCACTCGTCGATGACGATGTTGCGCGCCACCCGGAACAGCCAGGCGCGCACCGAGCCGTGCGCCTCGTCGAGGGCGGGGAAGTTCCGCCAGGCACGCAGCAGCGTCTCCTGCACCACGTCCTCGGCGCGGGCCCGGTCCTGCCCGGTCAGGCGCAGGCAGTAGCCCCAGAGCGCGGCGGCGTGCTCGTCGTGCAGCTGCTGCATCAACGCCTCGGGGCTTCCCTGGCTCTCGGCGGCCATCGCACCTCCCACCCGTCACACGCAGGAACCGGCTGTCCGGTTCAGTCTGGACCAGCCGTGGTGCCGCGCGGCGACATCAGGAGGCGGCCGCGCGCTCCTGGGCCTCGGTCAGCGCCTGGGTCAGCAGTGCGACCAGTGCCTCGAGCTGGACGTCGACCGAGGACGCGATCTCCTCGTCCGACCCGTCCAGGGCGACGGCGGCGAGCCCGGCCTTGCTGTCGATCAGCTCGGCGACCCGGGTGTCGATGGTCTGCGAGGCGATGATCCGCCACGCGGTCACCGGCTCCTCCTGCCCGATCCGGTGCACCCGGTCGATCGCCTGGGTCTGCTCCGCGTCGGTCCAGGACAGCTCGGCCAGGACCACGTTCGAGGCGACCTGGAGGTTGACGCCCACGCCGGCGGCGGTCAGCGAGCACACGATGACCGCGACCTCGGGGTCGTTGACGAACGCGTCGATGTTGCGCTGGCGTACGGCGGTCGTCTGGTCGCCGCGGATCGACGAGTAGCGCAGTCCGCGCGCGGCGAAGGTCTGCTCCGCCTCGTCCATCACCTCGATGTGCTTGGCGAAGAAGACGACCTTGCCGACGTTGCGGGCGAGCTGGGCGGCGTAGTCGGCCGCGAGCCCGGCCTTGGCCCTGCCGATGCGCCGCATCATGCTGAACACGTTCTCGCCGCTCGAGGTGTCCATGTCCTCGCGCTCCCAGGTCGCGACCCGCCGCACGAGCTCGTGGTCGATGCCCTCGACGACGCGGCCCTCCTTGCGGGTCGCCAGCGCCATCTCGTAGCGCTCGACGAGCCGGCGGGCGAGCTCGCGCTCGGCGGCCCGGATCGAGCGGCCGGCCTCGTCGTCGAGCTCGACCGGCAGGTCGGCGACCCGACGGGCCGGGATGTCCGCGGCGACGTCGATCTTGCGCCGCCGGACGATGCCCATGTCGACGACCGCGCGCCGTGCGTTCGGGTAGAAGCCCGGGTCCGCGGGGGTCAGGCCGGTGTCCTCGAGGGCGTCCATCAGGGCCCCGAGCGGCAACTTCTCGTCGATCCAGCCGAGAAACTCCCAGATCGCCTGGAAGTCCTCGATGTCGTTGATGAGCGGGGTGCCGGTCAGCGCCATCAGCAGCGGCCGGGGGAAGCGGGTGCGGATCCGGTCGGAGAGCTGGAGCACGTGCTGGGAGCGCTGCGAGGACTTGTTCTTGATGAAGTGCGCCTCGTCGACGACCATCCCGCGGAAGCCGTGCTGGCCCAGCCAGCCGACGTGCCGGTCGAGGACCTCGTAGTTGATCACCACGATGTCGGCGAAGCCGTCGACGTCCTCACCGTCGCCGTGGATCACGGTGACCGAGCGTCCCGGCGTCCACAGGCCCACCTCGCGCGCCCAGTTCGTCTTGACGACGTTGGGGACCACGACCAGGAGAGGGTAGGCGTCCGCGGCCTGGGCGGCGAGGAGCGCCTGGGCGGTCTTGCCGAGGCCGGGCTCGTCGGCGAGCAGGAAGGTCCGGTGACCGGCGCCGGCCGCCGCCACGAGCTGCGCCTGGTGGTGCATCAGCTCCCGGCCGGCGGGCAGCCGGACCGCGGAGATCGGCTCGGGCAGTGCCATGCACGAGGCCGCGCCGGTCTGCCCGACCTTCGGCAGCGCGTACTCGAAGGACCGGAACAACGGGCCGAGCAGCTCCCAGCCGGCCAGCCGGCGGGCGCGGCCGCTGCCCTGCGGCGCGTGGGAGAAGTCGGGCACCAGGAACGGGTTGGAGAGCTGGCGCTGGACGACCGACTGCGGCACCACGCGGCGCGTGGGAGCGGTGATCACGGCCATCGGCTCCGGCTCGGCGGGCTCCTCCTCGACGACCTCGAGCCCGGCGGCCTCGATCATCCGCCGGCGCAGCTCCTGGGCGGCGTCGGAGACCACCGCCTGCTCGGCCAGGAGCGCCAGCAGCGAGGTGTCCCGCGCGGCGGTCTTGGCGAGGATCGTCGCGATGCCGTCCAGGCGCTTGAGCTGCTCGGCGCGCTGCGCCTCGGTGCTCTCGGCGTCGGCCTTGACCCGGGCCCGCTCCTCGCGGACCAGCAGGGCGACGACCTGGAACTTCGTGCGGGTCGACGGGGACACCGCGCCGCGCTGGACGGCGGTCTCCACCTCGCGCACCGCGCGGGCGAGCACCGGGATGATGCCCTCGTTGTCGAGCGCGCGGCCGCCACGACGCTGGTTGCGTGCGGGGGCACGGCGACCTGCCGACTGGCGCTGGCCCTGTCGAGCCAAGAACCCCTCCTCCGGAGTGTGCTCGTTCTGAAGGACGACGACCTGGGCGCCCCGGGGCGGTGCGCTCGTCGGCGTACTGGTTCCACGGATCCGCAGGATCGATGGCGCAGACCTACGAGATCGAGAGACCGGGCGAGATGGCCGGGACTCGGCGTGGGGCACCGGTCCACGACGTGCGACCGGGTGCGATGACCATCGTACACAGCAATCGCCCAGGGGTCCGCATTCCCTGTGGTCCGGCGCACACGCGGTGGCACCACGGATCGCTGCCCAGGCTCCTAGGCTCGAGTCGTGACCGCGCCCGACCACGCACCCCGGAACCGCACCGCACAGCGCACCTCGCTGTTCCCGCCGCAGCACGGCGCGTGGGCGTTCCTGGGGCTCCCGCTGGCGCTCGGCTTCCTGGTCGGGGACCCGGCCTGGGCCTGGCTGCCGCTCGCCTGGGCGTGGATCGCCGCCTACCCGGCGTCGTACTTCGTGCTCAGCTACGTCCGGGCGCGCAGGCCGGAGCGGTTCCGCCGGCCCCTTCTCGTGTGGGCCGCGCTGTTCGCCCCGGCCGGTCTCGCGGTGGCGGTGATGCGGCCGTGGCTGCTGTGGGTCGCGCTGCTCTACCTCGCCTCGTTCGCCGTCAACCTCGCGTACGCCCGGCGCAACCGGGAGCGGGACCTCGTCAACGACGCGGTGTTCGTGGCCCAGTGCTCGGGGATCGTCGTGGTGACCGGGTTGGTCGGCGACGACCCCGACGAGTCGATGCCCGCGGGACTGCTCGCGGCCGTGCCGGACCAGGCGTGGCTGCTCGCGCTGGTGTGCGCGGTCGTCCTGCTCGGCTCGACGCTGCACGTGAAGTCGCTGCTGCGCGAGCGCCGGGACCCGCGGTACGCCCGGGCGTCTCGCGCGTTCGCCGTGGCCTGCCTGCTCGCCTCCCCGCTGCTCGCGCTCGTCTGGGGGCTGCCGGCGGGCTGGCTCCTGGTACCCGGCTTCGCGGTGCTCGCGGCCCGTGCGCTGCGCCGCGACTGGTCCGGGATGCGGCCCGGCACCATCGGCATGGTCGAGCTCGGGGGGTTCGTGGTCGTGCTCGCGGCAGCGGGCGCGGCCGTGGCGGTCGCCTGAGCGACCGCCACGGCCGTCCCCCTCGCCCTCGCCGGCCGCCGGAGTCGGGACGACCGACGTGTGGGGGGTCAGGGCAGCTGGACGTGGCGGTGGCGCATCTTCCAGAGGAAGTACTTCTCGAAGCCGAGCTTCATCAGGTGCGCCTGCGGGCCCGGGATCAGCACCCCGTGCTTGCGCGGCGGCAGCATCTTGTCGGCGAGGAGGATCACGCCGTTGTTTCCGGCGTCCATCACACAGACCGCCTTGATGTCCCCGAACGACTTCGTCCGGGTCGGGACCTCGCCCTTGACCTGCGCGGCGATGTTGGCGGCGGCGGTGTGCGCCATCACCTCGGCCGGGAACCCGGTCTTGGGGATCCCGACCGGCGTCGGGGTCTGCCACGGCACGTCCACGGCCGCAGCCACGCCGACCGCGTAGACGTCGTCGTACTTCTCGCTCTGGTAGGTCGGGCGCACCTGCACGTAGCCCTTCTCGTCCGCCAGGCCGTCGGACCGGGTGAGGAAGTCCTGCCCGACGAACGGCGGCACCACCATGCCGAAGCCGAACGGCAGCCGCTCCCCGTCAGCGGGCAGGGGGTTGAACAGGAAGTGGTCACTGGCGGAGACCACCGTCACGTCGACGTCGCCGTCCAGCTCGTGCCGGACCGCGAGCGCCGCGGTCAGTCCTCCGAAGTTGGCGCCGAGCACCAGGACCTTCTTGCGCATCTCTCGAGCCTCTCTCCGGGTGTACCCGAGGTGACACCAGATATACCCCCCGGGGTATAGTGGGACGAGGGTCCAGAGACCCGACGACCGGGCCTTTGGACCTCGCTCGTCCCGACCCCGCCTGCCCGCAACCCCGAAGCCGAAGGACCCGCCGTACTCATGAGCATCGACCGCGCCGTTCTCACCCTCGCCGGCACCCTCATCCTGATCAGCGTCCTGCTCGTCGCCCTCGTCTCTCCCTGGTGGCTGCTGCTGACCACCTTCGTCGGCCTCAACCTGCTGCAGTCCAGCTTCACCGGCTTCTGCCCGGCGGCGATGATCCTGCGCCGGTGCGGCCTCAGCGGCAGCTGCGCCTTCCGCTGAGCTGGATCCGAGCTGAGGGTCACCCGCCCTGCCCCCGCACATCCGGACTCGGCACGTCGTGATCTGGACGACTCTCTCGCGCCCTCAGACCGGTCTCGAGCCTGCCGATCTTCATGAATGCCGGGGGGCACCTGACCTACGCTGGGCGTGGGGATGAGTTGAGGGGTGACGCTGTGGCGACCGCAGACAAGGGCTACCGGGTCTCGTGGGACGAGCGCGCCGGCGTGGCGCGCACGGACTGGCAGCCGGGCGCGCACTGCGACCTCGCCCTGGCGAAGGCCATCGACGAGGAGATCCACGCCCTGGGTCGGGGCCGGGTGCTCTCGCTGGTGGACCTGCGCGACGGCGTGCAGATCGACCGTGACGCCCGCGAGTACTTCATCGACCAGAACCCGCACTACCGCGCGGTCGCGCTGGTCGCCGACAACGCACCGGCACGGATGCTCGCGAACTTCTTCCTGGGCCTCAAGCGCGGCGAGAACCCGGTCCGGATGTTCGGCTCCGAGGCCGACGCGATCGCCTGGCTCCAGGCGCAGCCATGACCAGCCACGAGCGGATCCAGCCCGTCATCGAGCTGCTGACCAGGCTGGCGACCGGCGACCTCGATGCCCGCGGCGCCCGGATCGCCGGCGACGAGGACCTGGACGCGGTGATCTTCGGCATCAACATGCTCGCCGAGGAGCTCAGCGCCAGCCGGACCGACCTCGAGAAGCGGATCGAGGCGCGCACCCACGACCTCGAGATCACGCGCCGGGAGGCGGTGCGCGCCCGCAAGGAGGCGGAGGCCGCCACCGCCGCCAAGTCGGCGTTCCTGGCCACGATGAGCCACGAGATCCGGACCCCGATGAACGGGGTCATCGGCCTGACCCGGCTGCTGCTCGACACCGAGCTCGACGAGACCCAACGGCGCTACGCCAAGGGTCTGAGCGAGGCCGGGACCACGCTGCTGACGCTGATCGACGACATCCTCGACTTCTCCAAGATCGAGGCGGGGATGCTCGACCTCGAGCGGGCGCCGTTCGATCCCCGGCGGACCCTGGACGCCGTTGCCGGCCTGGTGGCGAACAGCGCGGCTCGCAAGGACGTGGAGCTCGTCGTCGAGGCGGTCCCGGACCTGCCCGCGGGCCTCGTCGGCGACGAGGCCCGCCTGCGCCAGGTGCTCCTGAACCTCGCCTCGAACGCGGTGAAGTTCACGTCCACCGGAGAGGTCGTGATCCGGGCGACCCTGGACCGGTCCGGCCAGCCGGCCGCGAGTCCGGGCGAGACCCCCGTCCGGTTCGAGGTCGTCGACACCGGCATCGGCATCCCGCAGGCCGCGCAGGCGCGCCTGTTCCGGTCGTTCACCCAGGCCGAGGCGTCCACCACGCGTAGGTACGGCGGCACCGGTCTCGGTCTCGCGATCTCGCGACGCCTGGTCCGCCTGATGGGTGGGACCATCGGCTTCGAGAGCCAGGAGGGCCACGGCAGCACGTTCTGGTTCGCCGTACCGCTCACCGCCGCGGACCTGGACACCAGCCGGGACGCGGACCCGGCCAGGGGGATCCCCGCGGACGCGCGCGCCCTGCTCGTCGACGACAACGCGACCCAGCGTCGCGTCCTCGGTGCCCAGCTGACCGAGGCGGGGCTCCGTACCGACGTGACCGGGCGCCCGGAGGCGGTGCTGACGCTGATGCGGGCCGCCGCGGCGGCCGCGGACCCGTACGCCGTCGTCCTGGTCGACTCCCGGCTGCCGGGCGTCGACGGCCTCGAGGTGCTGGCTGCGATCGGGGCCGACCCCGCGTTGCGGGACAGCCGCCCCGTCCTGCTGTCCGCGACGGCCGAGCTCGACCACGACGCCGTGCTCCGCGCCGGCGTGAGCACGGTCGTGACCAAACCGGTCCGCCTGAGCGAGCTCCGGAGCCGGCTGACCGAGCTGCTGGCGCCGCCCGCACCGACCGCTCCCGAGCCGGACGCGCCGGCCCCGCCCCGCGGGTCGGCGCCGAGCCGCGGGTCGGCGCCGAGCCGCGGCCGGGTGCTGGTCGCCGAGGACAACTCGATCAACCAGCTGGTCGCCGAGGGCCTGCTCACCAGGCTCGGCTTCGAGGTGGACCTCGCCGGCGACGGCAAGGAAGCGGTCGCGGCCGTCGCGCGCCAGTCCTACACCGCGGTGCTGATGGACGGCCAGATGCCGATCATGGACGGCTACCAGGCGACCGCGGAGATCCGCAGCCGTGAGGTCGGGACCCGACTGCCGATCATCGCGATGACCGCGTCCGCCACCGAGGACGACAAGCGGCGCGCGCTCGCCGCCGGGATGGACGGGTTCGTGGCCAAGCCGGTCGACGCGGCCACCTTGGACCGGGTGCTCAGCCAGTGGGCTCCGGCCGAGCCGGTCGACCAGGGCGCACCGTCCGACGAGGAGCCCGCACCGGCCGACGGGCATCCGACCGAGGACCTCGGTCCGGCCCTCGACCTGGAGCGCGTCACGTTGCTGCGCGGTCTGGGGAACGCGAGCACCGGAGGGCTGCTGCCCACGCTGGTCGAGGCCTTCGCAGCGTCCGCGCCGAGCCTCGCCCACACCATTGCAGAAGCCGCCGCCCGGAACGACTGGCCGGCGGTGCGCACCCGGGCCCACCAGCTCGCCGGCGCCGCCGACAACATCGGCGCACTCGCGGCCGGCGGCCTGGCCCGGACCATCGAGCGGCACGCAGCCGAGGGCCGGGAGGCCCCGGGCGAGGCGGCCGGCCGGATCGAGGCGGAGGTCGACCGCGCCGTCGACCAGCTGACCCGCACGCTGCAGCGCGCCGGGTGACGGCGCGGCCCTCGCCTCGGCCCCGGGCTCAGCCGGCGCGCCGGGTCGCCTCGGTCCGCTCGACCAGGCGCGCGAACGCCTGGGCGAAACCGTCGACCACCTGCTGGTGGTCCGGCACCAGGCCGGCGTCGGCGGCGAGGCCGACGAACACCTTGCCGTCGTAGCTGTAGATCGTCAGGCTCATCGCCTGGTCGGCCGTCAGCGGCGCCCAGCCCAGCATCGCCTCGACCTTCCGCCCGGCGATGTAGAGCGGCACCTGCGGCCCCGGCACGTTCGTCAGCACTCCGACCGCCCGGTTGGCCAGGAGGTCGATGGTCGCGCGGTAGAGGGCCGTGCTCATCCGACCGATGGCGGCCTGGATCCCGTAGTCGACGACCGCCTCGTGGCCGTTCTTGATCCGGCTCATCCGGCGCCGCACCACGTCGAGGGCGCGGACCGGGTCGTCGATGTTCGTCGGCAGCTCGAGCTGCACCAGCGCGAACCCGTTGCCGAGCTCGACGGGCAGGTCCGGGTCGAACGGCTTGAGGTTGACCGGCACGTCCCACGTGACGCTGTGGCACACCGCGTCATGGGCCTCGAGGTACGCCCGCAGCGACTGCGCGACGCAGCTGACCAGCACGTCGTTCGCGGTCGCCCCGTGCGCGTGCGCGACCGCCTTGACCTCGGCGAGGGACAACGGAGCGGTCCAGGCGATCGCCTTGCGGTCCCCCACCGTCCCGCTCCACGCGGTGGTGTCGTTGCGGGTCCCCAGGACCAGCTTGCGAGCAGCGTCGACGTCGCCGGGGAGCGCCGAGACCACCGGCAGGGCACCGAACCGGCCGAGCATGGCCTCGGAGAGCGTGAGGGCGCTGTGCGCGGCCCCTACCGGGTTGGTCATCGCGCTCCGGGCGACCTGCAGGGAGGTGGTCGCAGCGGCCACCGCACGGCCGGTCAGGGAGGTGTCGCCCCGGCGCGGGACCGGCGTCCGAGCGGCATCAGGCGCCTTCCGCACCGTCTTCCTGGCCGTCTTCCGCGCTGGGCCGGGGTCCTCGCCGTCGGGGCTGCAGTCGAAGACCCGCAGCACGAGCTGGACCATCCGGATCCCGTCGGCGATCGAGTGGTGGCCCCGGAACAGCACGGCGCTGCCGCCGTGGAACCCGTCCACGAGCACCGCACGCCACAGCGGCTCGCCGCGATCGAGCGGGAGCACCCGCTGCGCGGCGATCAGGTCCTGCAGCTCCGCGTCACCCCCGGGCGCCGGGAGCACCACCTGCTCGAAGCGGTCGTCGAGGTCGGCCTCGGGCACCTCCTCCCAGCACAGGGCGCCGTCCTCGTCGCGCACGATGACGCTGCGGACCACGTCGTACCGTTCCCAGAAGCGCTCCCTCATCACCTCACGGAAGCGGTCCCAGTCGATCGGCTCGGCCGTCCAGAAGAGACTGTCGACGACCATCAGGTTGCCGGGCTTGTCCATCGCCAACCAGAGCGCGTCCTGGCCGCTCAACCGCTGTCGTCCACCCATGACCGCCTCACCCTCATGACCCGCTGGTAGCGCCCATCGTCACGCCCTCCGCGGTCGACGGGCAGGGACGAACGTCATCAGTGCGCGCGCCGAGCGTCACGACCCGGTCCGGCTGGCCCCTGCGGCGGCTCGGGCCGCGAGCGCGCGCTCGCGGATGCCCGCGATGTGCTCGGCGGTGTAGATGCCGTTCACCCCCGAGATCGTCGCCAGGCGCATCCCGTGCTTGAGCCCGAGCTTGTAGATCTCCTTGACCTTCGGCCACTCGATGTTGCGACCGACGGTGAACGTCTCGTAGCGGCCCTCGAGGGCGAGGACGACGGTCTCGGCCAGGCACGCGTAGGCCACGTTCTTGGGCAGCCCGATGTTCTTCATCCGTACGTCGCCGGGCAGCTCGATCTCGCCCGACTCCACCACGAGCACGTCCGGCCGCCGGGCCACGTCCTCGGCCGAGAGGTCCAACGGACGCGCCACGTCGGTGATCACGCAGCCCGGCTTGACCGCCATGATGTCGAGCACCCGCTTGCCGGCGCCGGAGGTGGCGGTGACGATCAGGTCCATCGCCGCCAGGTGGTCGTCCGGCGTGGCCGCGACGTGCACCTTCGCCCTGGGGTTCTCCCGCTGGATCTCCTGCTTGAGGGCGAGCAGCTTCGCGGACTCCGGCGAGACCAGCCACAGCTCGGCGCTCGCGAGCGCGAGCAGGCGTGCGCACACCGAGCCGATCGCCCCGGTGGCGCCGACCACCATCGCCTTGCCCTTGAGGTGACCCTGGTCGTCCACCGGCGCCAGGCCGAGCTGGAGCAGCGCCTCGTGCGCCGCCCACAGGGCACCGGCGGCGCTGTAGCTGTTGCCGGTCGTGATCGGGAGCGGCGCCTTCTTCGCCACGGTGACCCCGGCATCGCCGACCACCTTGGTGAACGCGCCGAGACCCATGATCTGGGCGCCCAGCCGGCGCGCCGTCTCCGCCGCGGCGAGCAGCCGCCCGTAGGTGAACTCGGGGCTGTGCGCCATCAGCTCCTTGGGGGTGCCGCCGACCGAGATCAGCCAGCCCTCCGCCTCCGCGCCGGTCGGGGAGACGATGCCGGTGACGTGGCTGTAGGTGAACGGCGGCGCATAGGCGACCGCCTTCTCCACGGCGTCCATGACCACGCCCGGCGCGATCTTGGAGAGGGTCCGGAGCGGCTCGACGTTGTTGAAGTACTGCTGCGACAGGGGGTGGATGACGAACGCGAACCGGCTCTTGCGCTTGAACCCGTTCGGGTAGAGGACCCGTGGCTCGAAGCCGGCGGCGGCGATCATCTCCAGGAGGTCGTCGTTGGTGAGCCGGCCGGAGGCGTGCACGGTCGCCAGCATCAGCGCTTCGAGCACCGCCGCGCTCACGGTGACCCCGAACGGCTGGGGCGTCACGTCGATGACCATGTCGACCCCGCGGTCGCCCAGCTCGGTGAGCCGCTCCGCGGAGATCGACCTGCTGATCAGGGTCTTGCCCGCGAGGTCCTCGAGCCCGAAGCCCGCGAGCTCCTCGTACGTCCCGACGACGACGTCGCAGTCCCGGGCCGCGCGGCGGGCGAGGGCGTGGCTGACCACCTGGCCAGGGGCCTGGAGCTGGGCCCGCACCAGGCCCGGCAGCAGCCCCAGCGAGGACCGGCCGAGGTCCGCCGCGACCGCGAGCAGCGGGTTGGCGTCGAGGCGGGCGGGCAGGTCGAGGCGCAGCAGCGGGTCGGCGAACTCGAGGTTGGCGGTGTACTCGCGCAGGATCCGGGTGGTGCGCTCGTGGTTCTGGCCGCCGAGGACGACGGTGCGGGCGTTGTCGAAGTAGCCCGGCAGCTCGGTCTGGACGCGCCGTACCGCCCACTCCTGGAGCACGCCGAGGAGGGCATGCCCGTCCGTGACCGGGACCGCGTCGGTGGCGCGGACCACCCGCTCGATCGCGGTCAGCTCGCCGTCGTACAGCCCGCTGGCCTTGGCCTCGCGCAGCCCGCTGACCGCGATCGCCGTGGCCCGTGGCGCCATCGCACGCACCAGCTCCTCGGCGGCCGCGAGGTCCCCGTCCGTGCCGATCCGCCTGATCCGGAACCGGCGGTGCAGGAAGGTGACGGTCTCGTCGTAGTCACGCTCACGGCCGGCGAGGCTGACGTTCACGACCAGTGGCAGCTCGGTCCTCGGCATCGCGCTCACCCTCAGACCATCGCCGCGGCGTTGATCTCCGGGTGCTCGACCATGTAGTCGAGGAGCCGGCCCGCGTAGGAGTCGAAGGACGGGCACACCACACCGGTCCCCTCGAGGTTCGCGGAGGTGTGCGAGGTGTCGTAGCTCGTCGGCGACGCGAAGTAGTCCAGCGACTCGGCGGGGATGCCGAGCAGGCGCTCGACTCCGGGGAGCCCCACCAGGGCGCGGGTCGGGCCGAGCGGCAGCCGCAGCCACACGACCCGGCGTCCCAGGTGGCGCGCGAACGTGGTCACCAGCTCGCGGACCGTCGGCGGGTGCGGGTCGGTCAGCGCATAGGTGCGACCCACCGAGCGGTCGAGCACCGAGAGCGCGTCCATGGCGTCGATGACGAAGTCTCGCGGCACCAGGCAGAACCGCACGCTGTCGGCGTCCCCGACCGCGGGCACCACCGCGGCCCACCGTGGCTGCCGCCGCAGGAAGGTCGCGAGGAAGTAGGGGCCGTCGTACTTCTGCGTCGCCCCGGTGCGCGAGTCACCGACGACGATGCCGGGCCGGTAGACCGTGGCCGGCAGACCGTCGGCCATCGCCCGGCGGACGAGGAGCTCGGCCTCGAACTTCGTGGACTCGTAGTGGTTGCGGAACTCCTGCCCGGTGTCGAGGTCGTCCTCGGAGAAGCGGCCGGGGTGACGGCCGCTGACGTAGCAGGTGCTGACGTACTGCAGCCGGTCGAGGCGCGCGCGGGTGCGGCAGAACTCGAGGATCCGTTCGGTGCCCTCGACGTTGACCCGTCGGGCGACCGCCTCCGGCACCGTGAGGTCGTAGACGGCGGCCAGGTGCCACACCTCGGTGACCTCGGCCAGACCGGCGTGCGCGGCGGGTGCGACGTCGAGGCCCGGCGCGGTGAGGTCGCCCTCGACCAGCTCGACGCGGCCGGCGACGTGGGGCTGGTCGGCCTCGATCCTGGCGAGCCTGGTGCGCGCCTCCGCAAGGTGCCGGGGCTGGACCAGGCAGATCGCCCGGACCCCCTCCCGCCGGGCCAGCAGGCGCCCGAGCAGGGCCGATCCGAGGAAGCCGGGGAACCCGGTCATCAGCAGAGCCGTCACGTACCGGACGGTAGCTTCAGCGGTGGGCGGGCGCCCGAGGCGAACGGCTGCACCTTCGGGACCTTTGGCCGCCTCGGGTCACGCCGGCAGGGCCAGGTCGCGGCGTCGCAGGACGAGCAGGGCGGCGCCCGCGAGGGCGACGGCGGCACCGCCGAGAGCGAGCAGCGGTACGGCGTCGACCGGCACGGCGGGTGCCTGCGGGCTGTGGGTGAACGGCGAGAGGTCCTGCACCCACGTCGGCAGCTTCAGCCCCGGCCCGAACATCGGCCCGGCCACGAGGGCCGCGAGCAGCAGCGCCCAGCTGGCCGGGACCGACCAGCGCGGGACCAGGCAGACGATCGCGACCACCGCCGCGGCGACGACCACCACGCCCGGGAGCTGGACCAGGCCGGCCCACAGGAGGTCGCGCACCTGGACGCCGGTGTCCCCGACGACCTGGCCGGTCGCCAGCCCCATGCCGGCGGCGAACCCCACCATCAGCGCCGCCGACCCGCCCACCACGGTGACGAGGTGGGCCCACCACCAGCGGATCCGGGTGACGCCGGCGGCCAGCAGCGGCTCGAGCGTGCCGCCGAGCTCGTCGACCCGCATCCGCAACAGCGCCTGGACCGCGTACATGGCCACGAACATGCCGGCCATCTGGATCATCGACACCTGGTAGGCCGCGACCACCTCGGCGGTGCCACCCATCTCCGTCCACCACTCCTTGGCGTCCCCCTCCAGCCCCTGGATCTGTTCGGTGAGGCTCCCGAAGATCAGCCCGAAGACGGTGAGGGCCACACCCCATGCCAGGAACACCCCACGCTGCAGCCGCCAGACCAGTCCGGTGGGGCTCAGCAGGGTCCGCCGGGCGTGCCCGGGGCCCCTGCGCTGCGCCCAGAGGCCGCGCCCGACGTCGCGGCGCGAGCCGAGCGCGACGGCGACCACGAGCAGCAGGCCGGCGAACGCCAGGGCCAGCAGCAGCGGCCACCAGAGGGCGTCGGCGAACGGCCGGGTCTGCTGGCCCCACCCGATGGGCGAGAGCCACGCCGGCCAGGCGCTGGCCACCCGGAGCCCGGCCTCGTCGACGGTCCCGATCATGTTGCCGACGCCGCTGAGCACGAACGCGACCCCGAGCGCGCCCATCGCGATCCCGGCGGCTCCGCGGGTCGTCGCGGAGAGCTGGCAGGTCACCGCGGCGAGGCCGACCCAGACGATGCCGACCGCGGCGACGGAGGCACCGGCCAGGAACGCCCCCTCGACCGACAGCCCGTTGACCGCGATGGCGGCGCCGAGCACCAGCGCGAGGCCGAGGTCGGCAGCCAGGGCGACCAGGACGCCGGCCGCCAGGCCAGCCTGCCGTCCGACGACGGTCGAGCCGAGCATCTCGGCCCGGCCCAGCTCCTCGTTCTGGCGGGTGTGCCGGATCACGGCGAAGGTGCTCATCACCGCGGCGAGCACGGCGAGCGTCACGAACTCGCGGTGCAGCAGGTAACCGCCGACGCTCGGTCCGGAGGTGAGCCCGATCAGACGCATGCCTGCGTTGGTCGCCACCAGCTCGGTCTCGGTCAGCAGGTCCTCCTGGCGGGCCAGATCCTCGGTGAACATCGCGGTCGTCGCCGCCACGAACAGGCCCAGCCCCGCCCACCAGGCGGGGATCGTGTACCGGTCGCGACGCACGGCCAGGCGGACCAGGCGCCGGGTGCCGGCCAGGTCGACCGGCGCAGGGGCGGACACGGTGCTCACCGGCTCCCGACGGCGGTCGGCCGATCGAGGCGGTCGCCGTAGTGGCGGAGGAACAGCTCCTCCAGCGTGGGCGGGGTGCTGGTGAGCGACCGGACGTCGTACGCCACGAGCCGCTCGAGCACGCCGTTGAGGTCTCCGGCGTCGACGCTGAACCGGACGGTGTTGCCCTCGACCGTCGGGTCGTGCACGGCGACCAGCCCGGCCAGCCCGGTCGCCGGTCGCGCGGTCTCGGCGACGACCGTGGTGCGGGTCAGGTGCCGGAGCTCGGCGAAGGTGCCCGACTCGGCCGCCCGGCCGTTCCGGATGATCGTGACCCGGTCGCAGAGCGCCTCCACCTCGGAGAGGATGTGGCTCGAGAGCAGCACCGTGCGGCCGCGCTCCCGCACCCCGCGCACGACGTCCTGGAAGACCGTCTCCATCAGCGGGTCCAGGCCCGAGGTCGGCTCGTCGAGGAGGTAGAGCTCGACGTCGGAGGCGAACGCCGCCACCAGCGCGACCTTCTGGCGGTTGCCCTTCGAGTAGGACCGGACCTGCTTGGTCGGGTCCAGCTCGAACTGCTCCAGCAGCTGCCCACGGCGCGCCGGGTCCAGGCCACCGCGCAGTGCGCCGAGCAGGTCGATGACCTCGCCACCGGTCAGGTTCGGCCAGAGGTTCACCTCTCCGGGCACGTACGCGAGCCGGCGGTGCAGCGCCGCGGCCTCGCGCCACGGATCCCCACCGAGAAGACTGACCCGGCCCCCCGAGGCACGCAGCAGGCCGAGGAGGACCCGGATCGTCGTGGTCTTGCCCGCACCGTTGGGACCGAGGAAGCCGTGCACCTCCCCCGTGCGCACGGTCAGCTCCAGGTGGTCGAGGGCCCGCGTCGTGCCGAAGTCCTTGACCAGCCCGGCCGCCGTCACGGCCGGGTCCGCACAGGTGCGCTCGATGGCGGCGAACGCCTCACCCATGGCTCCACACTCCCGCTCCACGGCCGACACCGCCAGAGCACAAGGCCCTGTCCGGCACGAGTCGCTCGTGGTGGCCGCTAGCCTGCGATCGTGGCCGGCCAGGACGAACACCCCCGCGCGGACGCGCTCCGCAACCGAGCAGCACTGCTCGACGCCGCCGCAGACGTGCTGGCGGCCTCACCGGAGGCGTCGTTGACCGAGGTCGCCAACCGGGCGGGGCTGGCCCGGGCCACGCTGTACCGGCACTTCGAGAACCGCGATGCGCTGCTGGGTGCGATCCAGACGGAGGCGCTCGAGCGGGCGGCGGCCGCGCTCGACGGCGCCGGCCTGCCGGACTGCGACACCCGCGAGGGCCTCCGACGCGCGGCCGCCGCGCTGGTACCGCTCGGCATGCGGTTCCGGATCCTGCTCACCGAGGGCTCCGACACCGACCCGGGGTTCCTCGCGGCCCGCACCCGGACCCTGGCGCCCCTGGTGGCCCTGCTCGAGCGCGGCCAGAAGGCCGGCGAGATCTCCCCGGCGGCGAGCACCCCCTGGCTCGGGCTGGCCCTCGCGGGCCTGCTGATGACCACCGTCCGGGCGGCGGCCATGGGCCTGGTCGACGCCGACGACGCCGGTGAGCTCGTGGCGACCACGTTCCTCGACGGCTTCGGGACCTGACCGGCACTACCGGGACTCGTCGGTTTCCCCGGTTCACCGGGGATGTTGGAACTGTTGGCCCGAAGTTTCGGGGCAACAGTTCCGGTTTCCCCGGTTCACCGGGGAAACCGCCCTCGCGGCGCCGCCGGGGCCGGATCTGCGGTTCCTTGACCGGCGTCATGGTTGGGCCGGTGCGCGCGAAATACCGTCCCTGACATCACTCGGCAAGCCAGATGAAGGGATGAGAACCATGAGCACCACCAGCGCCGTCACCCGCACCGTCCTCCGCGCCGAGGGCTTCTCCTGCCCGTCGTGCGTCGCCAAGATCGAGAAGCGCGTCGGCCAGATCGACGGGGTCGCGCGGGTCAAGGTCCACTTCGCCTCCGCTCGCATCGAGATCGACCACGCCCCGTCCGTCCCGGTCGACGACCTGGTCGCCGCGGTCGCGAAGGCCGGCTACGTCGCAGCCCCGGTGACGTTCTGATGCCGAACCACCGAGAGCACCTCAGACACGTGGCCGATCACCTGTCGGCCGTGCGGTCGGGACGGTGGACCGTCCCGACCGTGTCCGGTGTCCTGATCGTCCTGGCGCTGCTGGCGGACCGGCTGCTCGTCTCGTCGCTCCCGGGCGACGTGGCGATGGTCGCCGCGGCCGTGGTCGCCGGCGCCCCGATCGCGGTGAAGGCCGTCAACGCGCTCCGGGCGTCGGTCATCGGCATCGACCTCCTCGTCGCGGTCGCCTCGATCGGCGCCATCGCCATCGGCGAGTTCTGGGAGGCGGCCGCGGTCACCTTCCTGTTCGCGGTCGGTCACGCACTGGAGACCGCCACCTTGAACAAGACCCGGTCCGCGCTGGCCGCCCTCGTGGCCGTCGCCCCGGACGGCGCCGTCGTCCTGCGCGACGGGGTCCAGGTCGAGGTCCCCGCCGGCCAGGTCGGGACCGGCGAGACCGTGCTGGTGAAGAACGGCGCCAAGGTTCCGGTCGACGGCGTCGTGATCGGCGGCACCGGCGCCCTGGACGAGGCCTCCATCACCGGGGAGTCCATCCCGGTCGAGAAGAGCGCGGGCGACCAGGTCTTCGCCGGCACGGTCTCGCGCGGCGGGTTCCTGCGGGTCCGGGCGACCGGGGTCGGCAGCGACACCACGCTGGCGCGGATCATCCACCGGGTCGAGGAGGCCCAGGACGCCAAGGCCGAGACGCAGCTGTTCATGGACCGGTTCTCGGCCTGGTACACGCCCGCGATCATGGTCCTGGCCCTCGTGGCCGGCGTGATCAGCGGCGACATCGTGCTCGGCCTGACCCTCCTGGTCATCGGCTGCCCCGGTGCCCTGGTGATCTCGATCCCGGTCTCGATCGTCGCCGGGATCGGACGGGCCGCCAAGGACGGCATCCTGATCAAGGGCGGGGAGTACCTCGAGACCTCCGCGCGGATCAGCGCGGTCGCGGTCGACAAGACCGGCACCCTGACCCGCGGCCGGCCGCAGCTGACCGACGTGGTCGTGCTCGACCCGGGCCTCGACCGGGCTCAGGTGCTCACCTGGGCCGCTCGCGGCGAGGCCGGCTCCGAGCACCCGCTGGCGCGGACCATCCTCGACGCCGCGACCGCGGACGGCCTGGGCGTCCAGGGCCTGCCGGAGCACACGGAGCCGTTCCCCGGCAAGGGCATCACCGCCACCGCAGAGGGACATCGCATCCTGATCGGCAACCTCGCCCTCCTCGAGCAGTTCGGGATCGCCGACACGGAGGCCGCGGCACGGACCGCCGAGGAGCTCTCCCAGGCGGGACGCACCCCGATGATCGTGGCGGTCGACGACCGGGTGGTCGGCGTCGTCGCCGTCGCCGACGAGATCCGCCGCGACGCGGCCAGGATGGTCGCCGAGCTGCACGCGGCCGGCGTCAGGAAGGTCGTCATGCTCACCGGTGACGCCCGGCTCGTGGCCGAGGCGGTCGGTACCGCGACCGGCGTCGACGAGGTGCGCGCCGGCCTGCTGCCCGAGGACAAGCTCGAGGCCATCCTCGAGCTGCAGCGCGAGGGACACACCGTCGCGATGGTCGGCGACGGCGTGAACGACGCGCCGGCACTCGCGACCGCCGACATCGGCGTCGCCATGGGGGCGGCCGGGTCCGCTGTGGCCGTCGAGACGGCGGACATCGCGCTGATGGGTGACAACCTGCTGCGGCTGCCCGAGGCGATCTCGCTGGCCCGTCGGACCGTGGCGAACATGCGGCAGAACATCACCATCGCCGTCACGACGGTCGCGTTCCTGCTCCTCGGGGTGCTCCTCGGCGGCGTGACCATGGCCATCGGGATGCTCGTCCACGAGGTCTCGGTGCTCGTCGTGATCGTCAATGCGATGCGGCTGCTGCGAGCGCGCAAGTACCGGTCCGACGACCCGGGCGCCTCCGCGAGGATCCGGCCGCCGGCCGACCGCTCCGTCCCCCAGGCGGCGTGAGCGTGACCGTCCGGTCAGCGCTGCTTGGCCACCGTCAGCAGCACGACGGAGTCCTCCACGGCCTCCACCGAGTGCCGGGAGTCCGGGATGATGATCAGATCGCCGGCGAGGCCGTTCCACGCGGCCTCGCCGGCGCTGAGCGTCACCCGACCCTGCAGCACGTGCAGCGTGGCCTCGCCCGGGTTCTCGTGCTCCTGCAGCACCGACCCCGCGCGCAGCGCCACCAGGGTCTGGCGCAGCACGTGCTCGTGGCCGCCGTACACGGTGTGCGCACTGCGCCCGCTCGGGGCGTCCAGGGCGATCTCCAGCTGGTGGCGGGCGAGCGCGAGCAGGGTGGTCTTCTGCACGGTGGCGCCTCTCGTCGATCGACCCTCGGGAGGGCCGGGCTGCACGTCGGTGCGGGAACGAACTCCGCACACCCGCACGTTGTCCCTGATGAGGGGACCATAGCGCTGGAAGAAGGTGGACGTCGTGGCCCGTGAGCGTCGCAGCACTCCGCTGGCGAGCACCTGCACGGCCCCGCACACCTGCCCGCGTCCGTTGCGGCTCGACGTGTTGTCCCACGCGCCGTACTTCGCCGGCCTGAGCCGCGAGGAGATCATCGCGCTCGACGAGGCGGCCAAGGTCCGCGGCTACACCGAGGGCGAGGCCATCTACCACGCGGGCGGCTCCGCGGAGCACCTGTTCCTGCTGGCGTCGGGCCGGGTCAAGGTGCTGCGGCCCGCGCTGGACGACTCCGACGTGCTGGTCGAGGTGATCACCCCCGGGGCGACGTTCGGCTCGGTCGCCGCGCTCGGCCACTCGACGTACCCCGACACCGCGATGGCCCTGACCGTCAGCTGCGTGCTGCGGATCTCGGCCGCCGACCTCCGCCGGGTGATGAACCGGCACCCGGCCGTCGCCCTGGCCGTCCTGGACGAGGTGTCGCACCGGCTCGAGGAGGCCCAGCAGACCGTCCGGCGGCTCTCCGGCGGCACCGTCGAGCAGCGGGTCGCCTCGTCCCTGCTCGTCCTCGCCGACCAGCTGGGCGAGCCGCGGGACGGCGGCGTGCTCCTGCAGCTGCCGCTGACCCGCGAGGACCTCGCGTCCATGACCGGCACCACCACCGAGTCGGTGAGCCGGACGCTGAGCAAGTGGCGCCGCGCCGGCCTGATCGAGACCGGGCGACGCTGGACCTCTCTCACCGACCGGGCCGCGCTCGCGGCGATCGCCGGGGCCGCCCACGGCCCGGGTCCGGTCCGCGCCCGACGCGGCTGAGCCGCGGCCCACTCGGTCTCGACACCGCCCTCGTACGGTGTTATAAACACGAAACGATTGTTTAAAATCAAGGAGTGCTCATGTTCCGACACCGCCCCCCGGTCGTCCCGTTCGAGCTGCAGCGCCAGATCACCGACGCCCTCGCCGGGGTCGCGCGGGCCGAGGCCCAGCTGAGCCGCGTCCCCGTCGGCGCACCGCTCGCGGCGCGCCGAGCCGCGCACACGGCGCTCACCCGCGCCTTCGACGCGGCCGACGCCGTGCTGCGCCAGGCCACCGCGATCGCCAAGCAGCACTCTCGGCACGAGTGGGCGATCTGGCGGCACCGGCTGAGCCGCCTCGACGTCGCGCGCCAGATCCACCTCTTCGCCGAGTGCGACGATCCCAGCGTGCTGCGGCTCGGCACCGTGCGCGCCATCGACACCGGCATGTCGGGACCCGACTACGGCGACCTCCTGCACGGGGAGTCCTGCGAGCCCGGCACCCCGGCGCGGTACGGCCTCGACCTCGAGGCCGTGCTGGCCGGGGACGACGGCGCGGACGCACCCGAGCACGACGCGGTGGTGATCCCGCTGCCGCTCCGGCCCCAGCCGCAGCGTCCGAGTGCGGCGCGCGCCCTGCGCTCGGTCGTCTCCCGGTAGCCGTCTCTCCGGTCGGCTCAGATCACGCCGAGGGCCACCATCGCGTCGGCCACCCTGACGTAGCCGGCGAGGTTGGCGCCGACGACGTAGTTGCCGGGCGCGCCGTAGTGGTCGCTGGTCGCCAGGCAGGTGTCGTGGATCTCGCTCATGATCTCCTGCAGCCGAGCCTCGGTCTCGTCGAAGTGCCAGGAGTCGCGCGAGGCGTTCTGCTGCATCTCCAGCGCACTGGTCGCGACCCCGCCGGCGTTCGAGGCCTTGCCGGGCGCGAAGAGCACCCCGGCCGCCTGGAAGAGCTGCACGGCTGCCGGGGTGCTGGGCATGTTCGCGCCCTCCGCCACCAGCGTCACGCCGTTCGCCGCGAGCGTCTTCGCGGCGGACTCGTCGAGCTCGTTCTGGGTGGCGCACGGGAGCGCGATGTCGCAGGGGACGTCCCAGATGCAGCCATCCGTGACGTGGGTCGCCCCGGACCGACGCTCGACGTACTCCGTCAGGCGTCCGCGCTCGACCTCCTTGATCTCCTTGAGGAGCTCGAGGTCGATGCCGGCCTCGTCCACGACGTACCCGCCCGAGTCGGACAC
This sequence comes from Nocardioides sp. JS614, assembly GCF_000015265.1. Lineage (NCBI taxonomy): Bacteria > Bacillati > Actinomycetota > Actinomycetes > Propionibacteriales > Nocardioidaceae > Nocardioides > Nocardioides sp. JS614. The sequence goes on along the minus strand of NC_008699.1, from coordinate 1,763,300 downwards.
CGCGACGACGACGGCGCCGAGGGCCTGCGCCTTCTCGACCGCGTAGATGGCCACGTTGCCCGCACCGGAGACGACCACGCGCTTGCCCTCGAGGTGCTCGCCGCGGGCCTGCAGCATCTGCTCGACGAAGAAGACCGTGCCGTAGCCGGTCGCCTCGGTGCGCACCTGCGACCCGCCCCAGGTCAGGCCCTTGCCCGTGATGACGCCGGACTCGTACCGGTTCGTGATCCGCTTGTACTGCCCGAACAGGTAGCCGATCTCCCGCCCACCGACACCGATGTCGCCCGCGGGCACGTCGGTGTACTCACCGACGTGCCGGTAGAGCTCGGTCATGAACGACTGGCAGAACCGCATCACCTCGCCGTCCGAGCGGCCCTTCGGGTCGAAGTCGGCGCCACCCTTGCCCCCGCCGATCGGCATGCCGGTGAGGGCGTTCTTGAAGACCTGCTCGAAGCCGAGGAACTTGATGATCGACAGGTTCACGCTCGGGTGGAAGCGCAGGCCACCCTTGAAGGGGCCGAGGGCCGAGTTGAACTCCACCCTGAAGCCCCGGTTGATCTCGACCTTGCCGTCGTCGGCGACCCACGGCACCCGGAAGATGATCTGGCGCTCGGGCTCGCAGATCCGCTGCAGGATCGACCACTGGGCGTAGTCCGAGCGCTCCTCGGCGATCGGGCCGACGCTCTGCATCACCTCGAAGACGGCCTGGTGGAACTCCCGCTCCCCGGGGTTGCGGCTCACGACCTTCTCGTACATCGGGCGGAGCTCGGGGTGCAGCGCGGAGACGTCGTGGCCCGGAGTTGCAGTGGCGACCATGCGTGCGAGCCTAGGGGCCTCCGCCCCGGTGGTGAGACCGGGTCTTACCCTCTGAGTCACTTCCCGTGTCCTGGCTCACTCCGGGCGTCGGGGCGGCTTCGCGACCGAGCACGTCCGCCAGTGCCAGCAGGGCCTCGAAGCGGTACGCCGGATCGTCGAGCCGGTTCCCGAGGAGCTGACGCACCCGGCGGATCCGGTAGCTGACGGTCTGCGGGTGGACGAAGAGCTCTTCGGCCACCGCCGCCCGCGCACCCCAGTTCCGCAGCCAGGACTCGAGGGTGACCAACAGCTGCCGGCGCTGGCCCTCGGGCAGCCCGTCGAACGGGGCGAGCCGGCTTCGCACCAGGAGCGCGACGGCGGCCGGCTGCCCCTGCAGGGCCAGCTCCACCAGGTGTTCATCGACGGTGATCGCGGCCTCGCGATCGCGGGTCAGCCGCGCGGTCAGCTCGGTCAGGCGGACGCCCTCGGGCAGGTCCGTCCAGGGGCCGGTCGGGCCGATCACCGCCCGGCGCCCGCGCAGCCGCGGGCCGAGCAGGTCCCGGTCGAACCGGGTCCCGTGCCGGACGATCGCGACGACCTGGTCGCCCCGCTCGCTGACCAGGCCGTCCGAGCCGTAGCGGAACCGGGCCTCGCGGGCCTCCGCGAGGGGCAGCAGGACCGGCGTGACCCGGTCCAGCGGGTCCCACCCGACCGCGGCTGCGGCCTGCTGCACCACGGGCGGCGACGCGCCCCCCTCGAGGAGCAGCTCCGCCAGTCGGTGGCGGCGCCGGTCGCGCTCACCGGCGAGCTCGCGCACCTGCTGCGCGTACCCGTCGGTGCAGGCGGCGACCAGCTCGTCGACGAAGGCGTTCGTCGCGTCCGCGATCTGCAGGACCTGGTCGACGCTCAGCGGGCCGTCGGCGAGCACGGCGTCGCTCGCCTCCCGCAGCAGCAGCCGGGCGGCCGCGCGGAACGCCGAGATGAGCGCGTCCGGGCCCCGGTCCTCGCGGGCCTCGGCGGCCCCGAGGGCGACGTACACCTCGCGAACCTCGGGCGTCAGCGCCGGCTCCTCGGTGCCGGCAAGGGTGACGAAGCGACGCAGCGCGACGCGCACCGTCTCGCGGGCGTCTCGGTGGAAGCGCGGCTGGTCGATGCCGGCGAAGCCGGGCACCGACACGGTCACGCCGTGGGCGAGCTCCTCGACCATGGTCTCCAGGCGGCGCTCGAGCGCGGCCCCGACGTCGGCGCCCAGGTCCTGCCAGGGCGTCGGGTGCACGGTCGGGCTCGCCATGGCTCGATGATGACACCTCAGATTGTCACCGGGTGACAACTCCGGCCGACCGGATCGCTACCGGCGACGGGTCGCCAGTTCCCCCGCCTCCGGCCATCCTGGCATCAGACACCTTTCGTGGATGGAGGCCGGTGTGCTGCACGTTCCCTCGAGGCGACACGTCGTCGACATGTGTCGCACGCTCTTGGAGCGCGGCTACCTCAAGGCCACCGAGGGAAACATCTCCGTGCGCGTGCCCGGTCACGACCGGTTCGCCGTGACGCCGAGCAACTACGACTACGCCAAGATGCGCCCCGAGGACATCTGCATCCTCGACTTCGAGGGGAAGGTCGTGGCGGAGGCGGGCGGCTCCGACCTCCCCCCGACCGTCGAGTCCGGGCTCCACGCAGCGGTCTACCGCGAGCGTCCCGACGTGCATGCGGTCGTCCACACCCATCAGCCGTACGCCTCGGCCCTGGCCTTCCTGAGGCGGCCGATCCCGGCGCTCACCGACGAGCAGGTGCGGTTCCTCGGTCGCGAGGTGGCCATCATCGACTACGCGCCCGCCGGCACCTCGTTCCTGGCCAAGAACGTGGCGAAGCGCCTCGGGTCCTCGGCCAACGCCTTCATCATCGCCAACCACGGCATCCTGGCCGTCGGCACCGACCCCGACCGGGCGATCTTCAACATGGCGCTGCTCGAGAAGGTCTGCCTCGCCTACCTCCTGGCGCTCACGACCGAGACCGGCCGGGTCTACACGATCCCCTCGGCGATCCGGGAGATCGCACTCACCAAGCTCAAGAGTGACCAGAAGCGGATCGCGGCGCAGGTCGAGCAGTTCGTACCCGTCGACCGGGACCTGGTCGAGGAGCCGCTGCCCAGCGCCGACGCGGTGGCCGAGCGGGTCCGGACGGCTCCGGGCGCGGGTCCGGAGGTTGCGGCGCCCGGGGCGGCCCCGGGAGCGGCGGACCTGGGCTACGCGATCAGCGACTACCCGGACGTCGACGCCGTGATGCGGCGGATCAAGGCACTGACCGGTCAACCGGTCCGCGGCCTGAGGCACGACGCCCTCCTCGACGTGCTCGCCTGGTTCGACACCAAGTGCGCCGCGAGCAAGGAGCTCACCGACCGGGCCAAGGCCCGGATCCCGGGAGGCGTGCAGCACAACCTCGCGTTCAACTACCCCTTCCCCCTCGCCATCGACCGCGCCGATGGCGCGCACCTGACCGACCGGGACGGGAACGTCTACGTCGACTTCCTCCAAGCGGGCGGGCCGACGATCCTCGGCAGCAACTACGGGCCGGTGAACGAGCAGGTGGCGGAGGTGATCCGCGAGTCCGGGCCGGTGACGGGCCTCTTCCACGAGTACGAGCTCAAGCTCGCGGAGTCGATCAACCGGTACCTGCCCCACATCGAGATGTACCGGTCCCTCGGCTCCGGCACCGAGGCCGTGATGGCCGCCGTCCGCGCGGCTCGCGTGAAGACCGGCAAGCACATGGTGATCAAGGTCGGTGGCGCCTACCACGGCTGGTCCGACTCGATGGTCTACGGGCTCCGCGTCCCCGGGACCTTCCGGATGAACGCGAAGGGCATCCCGTTCGGCGCCACCGCGGGGACGCGCGAGAGCTTCCCCCACGACGTGGGGCAGCTGCGCCGCAAGCTGATCGAGAACCGGGCCCGCGGCGGCACGGCCGCGGTGATCGTGGAGCCCCTCGGGCCCGAGTCCGGGACCCGGCCGGCGCCGCGCGACTACAACGCCCGGGTCCGGGAGCTCTGCGACGAGTTCGGTGCGCTGCTGATCTTCGACGAGGTGGTCACCGGCTTCCGGGTCGGCATGGGTGGTGCCGCCGGCTACTTCGGGGTCACCCCCGACCTGACCGTCCTCGGCAAGGCCGTGGCCGGCGGGTACCCGATGGCGGGCGGCGTCGGCGGGAGCGCGGAGGTGATGTCGGTGTTCGGCTCCGGGCTGGACGGCAAGAACGGCGCCCACGTGCTGGTCGGCGGCACGCTGTCGGCCAACCCGCTGTCCTGCGCGGCGGGGCACTTCGCGATCGAGGAGATGGCGCGCACCAACGCGCCCGTGGTCGCGGGCGCCGCGGGCGACCGCCTCGCGCGCGGGCTGCAGCGACTGATCGACCACTACGGCCTGCCGTACGTCGCCTACAACCAGGGCTCGATCGTGCACCTGCAGTCCAGCGGCGTGCTGCTGCTCGACATGCGCAACCCGGTCAAGCTGCTCAAGGAGAGCAAGCCGCGCAAGCACCTGATGGAGCAGCTGGGCGCGGCGTACGCCGCCCACGGCATCATCACGCTGGCCGGCTCCCGCCTGTACACCTCGATGGCCGACACCGACGAGGTCATCGACGACGCGCTCGAGCGGTTCGACCGGGTCTTCGCCCTCGTCGAGGGCGTGTGACGCCGCCATCGGCCCTGTCAGCGCCGGGGCCGGCACCGGGGTCGGGGCCGTACCTGATCGGCGTCGACCTCGGCACCGGCGGACCCAAGGTCGCCCTCACCACGGCCCGGGGCCGGGTCCTGGGGTTCGAGGCCGAGCAGGTCGAGCTGCTGCTCTCCCCCGGCGGCGGAGCCGAGCAGGACCCCGAGCAGTGGTGGTCCGCGATCGTGACCGCGACCCGACGGCTGCTCGCACGCGGCCTGGTGCCGCTCGACGAGGTGGTCGCGATCTGCGTCGGGGCCCAGTGGGGCGGCCTGGTCCCCGTGGACACCACCGGCCACCACCTGCGCAACGCACTGATCTGGATGGACAGCCGCGGCGCGCCGTACTCCCGGGCGGTGACGGGAGGACGGCTCGCGATCCCGGGCGCGGGGTACGACGTACGACGCCTGCGGGAGTGGCTCCGCAAGACCGGCGGCGCCCCCAGCCGGACGGGCAAGGACCCGGTCGGCATGACGCACTGGCTGCGCCGCCACGAGCCCGACGTCTACGCCGCCAGCGCCTACCTGCTCGACGTCCCGGAGTACCTCACCATGCGGCTCTCGGGCCGCGCGGTCGCCGCCACCGACACCTCCACGTTGCGCTGGTGCACCGACAACCGGGACCCCGAGCGGGTGCGCTGGGACGCCGCGCTCGCCGAGCGCACCGGGATCGACGTCGCGAAGCTCCCGGAGCTCGTGCCCCCGGCCAGCGTGGTCGGGCCACTGCACCCCGACGCGGCCGCCGAGCTCGGCCTGCCGGCCGCGGTCCAGGTGGTGACGGGCACCTCGGACAGCATCGCCGCCGCCATCGGCGCCGGCGCGGTCGACGACTACCGCGGGCACCTCTACATCGGCACGTCCGCGTGGCTGAGCTGCCACGTCCCGTTCAAGCGCACCGACGTGCTGCGCAACATCGCCTCGCTGCCCGCAGCGGTCCCAGGGCGCTACTGGGTCGCGACCGTCCAGGACGTGGCCGGCAAGGCGATCGACTGGCTGATCGACTCGGTCGTCTACCCCGACGACGGGATGCTGGACGCCCACCCGGCCCCCGAGGACGCCGTCGAGCGGCTCAACGCCCTCGCGCTGACCGCGCCGCCGGGCAGCAACGGCGTCGTGTTCACCCCCTGGCTCAACGGCGAGCGGACCCCCGTCGACGACCCGTTCCTCCGCGGCGGCTGGTTCAACGTGTCGCTGACGACGACCCGGGCCGACCTCGCCCGCAGCGTGTTCGAGGGCATCGCGCTCAACGTGCGCTGGATGAAGGAGTCGGTCGAGCGGTTCCTCGGCAAGGACCTGCCGGGTGGGTTCGCCGAGCTGGCCTTCGTCGGCGGCGGTGCCCGTTCCGACCTCTGGTGCCAGACCCTCGCCGATGTCCTCGGGTGCACCATCCGCCAGGTCGAGGATCCGATCCTGGCCAACGCCCGTGGCGCGGCCCTCGCCGCGGCGGTCGGGCTCGGTGTGGTCTCGTGGGACGAGATCGGCGGGCTGGTGCGGACCACCGGGACCTTCACCCCGGATCCCGCGCGGCGCGCGGTCTACGACCGCCAGTACCGCACGTTCACCCGGATCTACCGGCGCAACCGTCGCCTGTACGCCGCCCACAACCGCCCCAGGAGGAACCGATGAGCCCCGCGCCCCACCCGCTCCAGGAGCGGATCGCGCGCCGCGTGATGCGCACCGTCGGCGCCCTGCCGGCGCCGGTGCAGCGCGCGTTCGCCGGCCGTCCGATCCGGATCGACGGCCAGCAGCTGCACCCCGAGGTGCAGCTCGCCCTCCGGCTGCTGCACCTGGCCGGCGGACCGACCTTCGAGACCCTGCCGCTCGCCGAGGGACGTGCCCAGATCAGCAGCGAGGCCTGGGTCTTCGGGGACGAGCTCCCGGTCGAGACGGTGCGGGACCTCACCCTGGACGGTCGCAACGGCCCGATCCCGGCCCGGCTCTACCTCCCCTCGGGGCGGAGCGACCCGGCTGCACTGTTGGTGTACTTCCACGGCGGCGGCTGGGTCCTCGGCGGGCTCGACGCGTCCGACTCCGCGTGCCGCTTCCTGGCCGACCATGCCGGGATCGCCGTCTTGTCGGTGGACTACCGCCTGGCACCGGAGCATCGGTTCCCGGCGGCGGTCGAGGATGCCGTCGACGCCTTCCACGCTGCCGTCGCGGCGGCCACGACCTGGGGGGTCGACCCCGCCGCCATCGGCGTCGGCGGCGAGAGCGCCGGCGGGAACCTCGCCGCCGTGGTGGCGCAGCTGACGCACGCCGCTTCCGGACCGGAGCCGGCCTGCCAGCTGCTGTTCTTCCCCGTCACGGACCTCTCCACCAAGCACCCGTCCTACGCACTGTTCTCCGAGGGCTACTTCCTCACCGAGGCGCAGATGGAGTGGTACCGCGGCCACTACCTGGAGGATCCCGCGCAGGCGCTGGACCCGCGCGTGTCGCCGCTGCTCGCCGAGGACCTCTCGGGACTGTGCCCGGCCTACGTCGCCGTCGCCGGCTTCGACCCGCTCCGCGATGAGGGCGCGGCCTACGCGCACCGGTTGCAGGAGGCCGGCGTCCGCGTCTCGCTGCAGCGGCACAGCGGCCTGATCCACGGGATCGTGAACGCCACCGGCGTGGGTCGGTCCGGGCGGGAGGTACTCCTCCAGGCGGCCGGGGCGCTCCGGATCGAGCTCGGCGCCCGCGCCGGGTCGGGCTGAATCGCCACTCCGTCTAGAAAAGACCGAACAATGTTGTAGATCACGCAAAAGGACGCGGGTTCGGCTGCGCCGCGGCCACCCCGGGAATAGCGTGGATCGACCGGGCACCCCGCCCGCAGGAAGCCGCGGCAGCATGTTCCACCTGCACCACCGGCCCGAACCGGGTCCCCAGCTGACTCCCTGGGGCTTCTACGCCCGACCTCCCGCGAAGTCCCACGACCCGTTGCGCATCGTCGCGATCGGCCTGGTCCTCTCGATGATCCTGCTGGTCGGCGGCTGCTTCGCCGTCGTCGGTGGGCTCGCCCACCAGATGGGAACCGCGTTCCAGGCGGCCCCCGCACCCGTCGTCGACGTGGTGCGGACGGAGGTGCAGGAGGGCGAGGCCTTCCTCCTGGCGGGCTTCCAGGTCGCGAGCGACTGGACGGTCGCGCAGGAGGCGGCCCACGCGGTCACGGCCACCGCGCCCCACATCACGATCACCGGCCTGGAGGTCACGAACACCGGCGACACCGCCCGGATGCTGCGCTACGCGTTCACCTTCCGCGGCCATGCCGAGTGGCTGGCGGAGATCGACTGCTACTGCCCCGCCGTGCTGCCGGGCCAGACGGTGCTCATGCAGTGCCGGCCGACGGTCCCGCGGATGCCGCTCGACTACGACTCCGTCGTGGTCGCCGACGGCTACTGAGCCTCGGCCGCGTCCTCGGAGCGCCCGCGGACGCGCCGGATCTCAGCGCAGCGAGCGCCTCCGCGCGACCACACTGCCGAGGCCCGTGGCCGCGGCCCGGACCGCGTCGACGTGCGCCTGCGGCCGGAACCGTCCGACCGGCCCGGCCACGCTGATCGCCGCCAGCGCGTGGTCGGTGTCGTCGAGCACCGGCGCGGCCACGCAGAGCAGGCCGATCGTCGACTCCTCCTGCTCGAAGGCGACGCCGGCCTCCAGGACGGTCGCGAGCTGGCGCTGGAGCAGCCCGGCGGCGACGATCGTGTGCGGCGTACGCCGCTCGAGCGGCCCGCTCAGCACCTCGCGCTGCACGGCGGCGTCGGCGTGGGCGAGCAGGGCCTTGCCGATCGCGGTGCAGTGCACCGGCATCCGGCCGCCGGTCCGGGAGGGGGCGGCCGCCTGTCGATGGCCGCCGATCTTGGCGACGTAGACGACGTCGTGACCCTCCCGTAGCCCGAGGTGGACGGTCTCGTGGGTCCGCTCGTAGAGGTCCTGCAGGAACGGCATCGCCAGCTCGAGCAGTCCGCGCTCCAGCGACGCGCGCATCCCGAGCTCGAAGAGCCCCCCGGAGAGGCGATAGCCGAGCGCGGTGCGGTCGAGCAGGCGATTGTCGACCAGGTCCCCCGCGACCCGGTGCACGGTCGCCTTGGCCAGGCCGGTGCGGCGGACCAGCTCGGCCAACGAGAGCACCTGGTCGTCGACGGTGAAGGCACGCAGCATCGTCACCGCCTTGCCCAGCACGGTGTCCAGGTCCGCGCTCTCGTCCCCCGGCAGGTCCACCCCAAGATCGTACCGCTGAGTGGAACGCCGGGCTCACGGTCGGCGCCCGCCCCCCTCGATGCTCTTCTCATGGCCGACACCACCCTCGCAACCAACAGCGTCTCCGGCAGCGTCCTTGCGGCGGCCGCCGACCGGCTCCGCGAAGCCGACCGCGCCGGGGTCCCCTGCCCGCCGATCCGAGACCTGATCGCGAGCGACGACCTCGCTGCGGCGTACGCCGTGCAGCAGCTGCTCACCGCCGAGCGCGTCGCCGCAGGTGCGACGGTCGTGGGCCGCAAGATCGGCCTGACCTCCGAGGCGGTCCAGCAGCAGCTCGGCGTCGACACCCCCGACCTCGGCGTCCTCTTCGACGACATGGCCTACGCGGACGGCGACGTCGTCCCCGCCGACGCCACGATGCAGGCCCGCGCCGAGGCGGAGATCGCCTTCGTGCTCGCGGACGACCTCGTGGACGGCCCGCTGGACCGCGAGCAGGTGCGGCAGGCGATCGGGCACGCGGTCGCCGCGATCGAGATCTGCGGCAGCCGGATCGCCGGGTGGGACATCAGCCTGGCGGACACGGTCGCGGACAACGCCTCGGCCGGCGTCTACGTGCTCGGGAGCCGGCACCGCAGCCTGGACGACTTCGAGCCCAAGGACGTCGTGATGTCGATGACGATCGACGGCGAGGAGGTCTCGACCGGCTCGGGCGAGGCCTGCCTGGGCGACCCGGTCGCCGCCGTGCAGTGGCTCGCCCGGCAGGCACGTGAGCTGGGTGCACCGCTGCGCGCGGGGCAGCTGATCCTCTCCGGCGCGCTCGGGCCGATGCGCCCGATCGCGCCGGGCCAGACCGTCCGTAGCACCGTGTCGGGCCTCGGCTCGGTGACCTTCACCGTAGGGAGTGAGAACCGTGACTAGGACCAAGGTCGCGATCATCGGGTCCGGCAACATCGGCACCGACCTGATGATCAAGGTGCTGCGCACCAGCAAGCACCTCGAGATGGGGGCCATGGTCGGCATCGACCCGGCCTCGGACGGGCTCGCCCGAGCCGGCCGGTTCGGTGTCCCGACAACGGCGGAGGGCGTCGAGGGCCTGGTCGCGCTGCCCGGCTTCGACGACATCGAGATCGTCTTCGACGCCACCTCGGCCGGCGCGCACGTCGTGAACGCGGCCCGGCTCCTGCCCCTCGGCAAGCGCCTGATCGACCTGACCCCGGCCGCCCTCGGCCCCTTCACGATCCCGGCGGTCAACCTCGAGGACCACCTCGAGGCACCGAACCTGAACATGGTGACCTGCGGCGGCCAGGCGACGATCCCGATCGTCGCGGCGATCTCGCGGGTGGTCCCGGTCGAGTACGCCGAGATCGTCGCCTCGATCGCGTCCCGGTCGGCCGGCCCCGGCACCCGCGCCAACATCGACGAGTTCACCGAGACCACCTCGTCGGCCATCGTGGAGGTGGGGGGCGCCACGCGCGGCAAGGCGATCATCATCCTCAACCCGGCCGAGCCGCCGCTGATCATGCGGGACACGGTCTTCGCACTGGTCACGGCCGCCGACCCCGACGTCCACGAACAGATCCGCGCGAGCGTCGACAAGATGGTGGCCGACGTTGCGGCCTACGTGCCCGGCTACCGGCTCAAGCAGGCCGTCCAGGTCACGGAGATCCCGGCGGACCAGCCGGTGCACACCCTCCTCGCTCCCGACGCGGAGCGCCCCACGCACCAGGTCTCGGTGTTCCTCGAGGTCGAGGGCGCCGCGCACTACCTCCCGGCGTACGCCGGGAACCTCGACATCATGACCTCCGCCGCGCTCCAGGTGGCCGAGCGGATCGCTGCAGGGAAGGCCGACCGGTGAACGCACACCAGATCTTCGTCCAGGACGTCACGCTGCGCGACGGGATGCACGCCGTGCGGCACCGGATCGGGCTCGACGACGTGCGCCGCATCGTCGCCGCGCTCGACGCCGCCGGCGTCGACGCCATCGAGGTCGCCCACGGCGACGGCCTCGCCGGCTCCTCGGTGAACTACGGACCCGGATCCCACACCGACTGGGAGTGGATCGAGGCCGCGGCCGACGTGCTCGAGCGGGCCCGCCTGACCACGCTGCTGCTACCCGGGGTCGGCACCATCCACGAGCTCAAGACCGCCTACGACCTCGGGGTCCGCTCGGTCCGGGTCGCCACGCACTGCACGGAGGCCGACATCTCCGCCCAGCACATCACCGCGGCCCGGGAGATCGGCATGGACGTCTCCGGCTTCCTGATGCTCTCCCACATGGCGCCGCCGGCGGAGCTCGCCAAGCAGGCCCTGCTCATGGAGTCCTACGGTGCGCACTGCGTCTACGTCACCGACTCCGGCGGCCGGCTCACGATGAACGACGTCCGCGACCGGGTCGCGGCGTACCGAGACGTCCTCGACCCTGCCACCGAGATCGGCATCCACGCCCACGAGAACCTCTCGCTCTCGGTCGCCAACTCCGTCGTGGCCGTCGAGACCGGTGCGGTGCGGGTCGACGCCTCCCTCGCCGGGCACGGTGCCGGCGCCGGCAACTGTCCGATCGAGGCGTTCGTCGCGGTGGCGAACCTCTCCGGCTTCGAGCACGGCTGCGACCTGTTCGCGCTGCAGGACGCCGCCGACGACCTGGTCCGCCCGTTGCAGGACCGCCCGGTCCGGGTGGACCGCGAGACCCTCACCCTCGGCTACGCCGGGGTCTACTCCTCGTTCCTACGGCACGCCGAGCGGGCCGCCGATCAGTACGGCGTCGACGTGCGCGAGCTGCTGATGGAGTGCGGCCGGCGCGGCCTGGTCGGTGGCCAGGAGGACATGATCATCGACATCGCGCTCGATCAGGTCGGCGCCGTCGCCAGCTGACCGGTGCCCGCACCGGGGGGAGCCGGTCACTCGGGGGAGCCCCGCCACCCGGGCTCCGAAGGAGGCAGGCTCCACTGAGTGCATCGCCCTACCTGCGGAGCGCGTCGAGGACCGACCTCTCCGGCACCGCTCACCCCCGGGGACGGCCGTGCCGTTGCCCTGGCCAGAATCCGGTATCTCTCGCAGGCGCTAGAGCATGGAGCCGAGATCCGATCCAACCGTCGGGTAGGCGGCGGTCGTCGACTTGAGCTGTCGCGTCGTGAGCCCGAGCTTGATCGCGAGACCGAGGACGTTGATCAGCTCGGCGTACTCGGGACCGAGCAGATGCGCTCCGACGACCCGGTCGGTCGCTCGGTCGACGAGGATCTTGGCCGCGGCCGTGGTCTCGCCGGTGCGGTAGTTGGAGTACCAGCCACTGGTGTCGTTGAAGCGGACGTCGACGTCCAGCCCTCTCTCCCTGGCCTCCCGCTCGAGCAGCCCGACGCGAGCGAGCTCGGGGATGGTGAAGACGGCCGTCGGCACGCCGGCGTAGTCGGGCGCCCTGGTCGTGCCGTTCACCATGTTCGAGGCGGCGACCCTGCCCTCGAACACAGCGACCGGGGTCAGGGGCATCCCGGGGGTGTCGGCCGAGTCGCCGGCGGCGTAGACCGCGGGGTTCGTGGTGCTCTGGAGGTGGCCGGCGACGCGCACCCCGCGTGGGCTCCACTCGACACCGGCGGCCTCGAGGTCGAGACCGGCGAGGTCGGCCTCGCGTCCGGCGCCGTGGACGACGAGATCGCACTCGATCGTCTCGGATCCCTCGGGAGTCTCCAGGGTGACCTGGTAGCCGGCCTTGTCCTTGGCGATCGCCGTGACCGTGGTGGCAGGCCGTACGGCGATGCCTGCCTGCCGGCTGCGTCCGAGCAGCAGGTCCACGAGGTCTGGGTCGAATCCGCGCAACGGTCGCGGCCCGCGGTCGACCACCGTGGTGGCGCTGCCCGCGCGCGTCGCGATGTGGGCGAACTCGAAGGAGATGAAGCCGCCGCCGACGAACAGGATCCGGGCAGGCAGCCGCTCGAGGTCCAAGAAGTCGGTGCTGTCGATCAGGTGCTCGTGGCCGGGGAAGGCGAGCGCGCGTGGGCGTGCGCCGGTGGCGACCAGGAAGTGTCTCGACTCCACGGAGGCGCCCGCGATCTCGACGGTGTTGCCGCCGAGGAATCGCGCGTTGCCGTGGAGGGTCTCGACGCCATGGCCGGCCAGGTCGCGTTCGAGGTTGTCGGGCACCGGGTCGGTGAAGCCACGCTTGTGCCGCATCAGGTCCGCCCAGTCGATGCGCAGCCCCTGCCCATCGATCCCCTTGCCGCGCATGAGCCGGGCACCGTCGATGATCTCGGCTCCGCGTCGCAGGATCTTCTTCGGGTCACAGCCGCGCAGCGCGCAGGTGCCGCCGTACGGCAGCGCGTCGACGATCGCCACCCGCCAACCGCTGCTCGCACACTTGTTGGCGGCCGCGACGCCGGCCATCCCGGCACCGACGACGACAAGATCGTAGGTCTCGGCCATCTCAGTGCACCTCCGGCGCGATCGGACAGGCTCGACGCCGGCGACCGACCACCCGCCATCCGCCGAACCCGGCGATGGTCGCTCCCACGGCGACCAGGATCCAGGTGCCTGTCGACAGCCCCGCGAGCAGCCCGAGGGCGCCGAGCGAGGCCAGCAGCGGGAGACCGCAGCACAGGCCGAGGCCCGCGGCAGCCGTCGCAACCACGCCGACCCCGGAGCCGCGCTCACCCATGGGCGAGGGCTGCTTCCAACTGCTCGGTGGTGGGTGCGCCGGCAGGCCCGTCGGGTGTCTGGTAGACCCGGCAGGACAGTCCGACCGCGGTATCGGCGTCCGCGAAGGCATCGGCGCCGTTCACGAGGATGCTGGGTGAGCCGTGGAACCGGAGCCGCTCCGCCTCGTCGATCGTCTCGACCAGGCGGCGGGTCAGCGTGATGTCCGGTCGTTTCGCGGTGATCGCCGCGAGGCGCTCGTCGGCGATCTTCCAGTTCGGGCAGCCGTCGAAGTAGAGCAGCGTGACGTCCATGGCGCCGAACCTAGACCTTGATCCGCACTACAAGGTCAAGGCTAGGCTGCGACCATGTTGATCGGACAGTTGGCCGATGCGGCAGGCGTGACCGCGCAGACGATCAGGTTCTACGAGCGCGACGGCCTGTTGCCGAGGCCACCGCGGGAGGCCAACGGCTACCGCGTCTACGGCGGTGACACACTGGGCCGGCTCAGGTTCATCCGGAGCGCTCAGGCATCGGGCCTCACCCTCGCCGAGATCCGCGGCATCGTCGACCTGCGAGACGCAGGCACCGTGCCGTGCACCCACGTCACCACCCTGCTGGCGGCCAGACTCGACGAGGTTCACGCGCGGGTGCGCGAGCTCGAGGCACTCGCCGGCGAGCTCGAGCGCCTCCTCACGCGCGGCGACCGCCTCGACCCCGCCGACTGCGGGGACGCCGCCGTCTGCCACATCCTGGTCGGGGACTCGTGACCCGGCTGCGTCCCCTTCGCCAGCTCCTCGGGCCGGCCCGGCGTCGCCCCTGAGCCGCCGCATCGTCCGAGGCGGTCACCGCAGCCGGTCGGCGAGCTCCGTCAGGGAGCGCACCGTCAGGTCGGGCGCTCGGAAGTAGTCCGGGTAGGGGGCGCCGGCCCGGTTGACCCAGGCGGTTGCGAGGCCGGCCCGCGAGGCGCCGTCGATGTCCCAGGGGTGCACGGCGACCAGCATCGCGTCCATGGGGTCGGTCCGCGTCCGTTCGAGTGCGTAGGCGTAGGCGGTCGCCGCCGGCTTCCACGCACCGGCGTCCTCGACGGAGAGCAGGGCCTCGAACTGCGCCCTGACCCCGGCCCGGTCGAACAAGGCCTCGGCGACCGATGCGGAGCCGTTGCTCAGGGTCACCAGGCGGATGCCCAGGCCACTCAGGGCGCGGACTCCGTCGGGGACGTCGGGGTGCACCGGAAGGCCGGCGAAGCCCGCCATGACGTGCTGGATGGCGTCGTCGATGGCACGGTCCAACGACTGGTCGTGCAGGACGCCGCGCAGCGCCTCGGCAGCGATCCGGGCGAAGGGCTCGCACGCCTCGACCGCGGTGAGGGCGAAGCCGTCGCGGAGGAGTCCGGCGAACCACGTCGTCGCGAGGGCGGCGGGGGCCCCGACGTCCTCGAAGCGTCCGCCGATGTCCGACATGTCCGAGAGGGTCTCGTTGACGTCGAAGACCAGCAGCGCCGGTCTGCGCGCGCCGTCCGGGCTGACCGGGTGGTCGGAGCTGGGAAGCGGGTGATCGGACCGCCGGCTCGTCATCCCTCCACCGTAGTCACCCGGCTGGGCGGAACGGTGAGCGCGCTCACAGTGCGCAGCCCCGGCCGTGGCGAGACTGCCGGTGGGTGCCTGAGTGTCCCCGGTCCACCAGGTCGCTCAGGACGACCCTGACCAGCCCAGGTCCACTCACACACCAGGAGATGCGATGAGGATGCAGGCCGTCTTCCACGGCGTGGTGATCGCCGAGAGCGACGACACGATCGTCGTCGAGGGCAACCACTACTTCCCCGAGGAGTCATTGAGCCACGAGTTCCTCACCCCGACCGGCACCCACACGATCTGCCCCTGGAAGGGCCTGGCGTCGTACTACGACGTGGGTGTCGACGGGGTGACCAGCGCCAACGCCGCCTGGTACTACCCGAGGCCGTCGCCGCTTGCGCGCAGGGTCAAGGGGCGGGTCGCCTTCTGGCGCGGCGTGGAGGTACGTCCGGCGCCCGAGCGACACGAGCACGAACCCACCCGATGACCGGTCGGCTCACCGCAGCCTGCTGACGGCGGCACGCACCTTGTCCAGCGACGGGTAGTGACCGATCCGGGTGCCGACGTGCCGCCACCGGACCGCCCCCGTCGCGTCGAGGACGACGACGCCCGGGCTGCGCACCGTGTCTCGGGTGATGTGCTGGGGGCGGAACCCGCGGGCCAGGGACCGGGTGTACGCCGCAGCCCCGCGCGGATCGAGCAGGTGCCAGCCGAGCGGATCCGCTGCCCCCACGTGGTCCCGGAACCGCTGCTCGGGATCCAGGAGCAGCGACACCCGTACTCCCCTCTCCTCGCGCAGCCACCGTGCCTGGTAGTCGGCGGAGCCCCCGATCGCGATCGCGCCCACCCCCTCGCGGGCCAGCTCGCCGGCGGCGCGATCGAGCCGGACCAGCCAGTCCTGGCACGGCAGGCAGCCGTAGTACCGCACCAGGTGCACGACGGTGAGGGGGTGCTCGAGCACGCTCCGCAGGACGATCGGTGCGCCCTCGGGGGTGGACAGGGCCAGGTCGAGCGGCACGGCAATGGTCGCCTCGGCGGTCACAGGGGCTCCTCACGAGTCGGGATCGGGTCGATCGACCAGCCTTCCCGGAACCGGCGCCGAGGTGTGTAAGCGCGCTCACCGACGGGCCCCTCCAACGGTCGGAACACTCGGTCCAGAGCCTGACCCACGTGGGCCAGCCGATCGACAAGGAGCACCCCATGACCCCCACCAGCACGGCCAGCCTTCGCCGAGCCGTCGTCATCGGCGCCGTCGCCGGCGTGATCGCCTCCGTGGTGATGGCGATGTACGCGATGCTCGCTGCCTACACCAAGGACACCGGCTTCTTCACGCCGATGTACCACATCGCGTCGCTGGTCACCGACGACGCCGACATGATGAAGTCGATGATGGCCGACCAGCAGAGCGGCGACGCGTTCACGTTCCTGGCCGGTCCGGCCATCCTCGGTGCGGTGATCCACATGATGACCGGCGCCGCGTACGGCGCGGCCTTCGGTGCGATCGCCCACCGCCTCCGCCTCGGCGGTGCCACCCTCGCCGGGGCGGGCCTGGTCTACGGCTTCCTCGTGTTCGCGCTGAGCGCGTACGTCGCCCTCCCGATCGCGGCCGCCGTGTTCGGCAGCGGAGACCCGATCGAGAACATGGCCGAGATGGCCGGTTGGGGCACCTTCATCGTCGAGCACCTCATCTTCGGGGTGGTCCTCGGCGTCCTGGTGGCCGTCACCGCACGCACTCGGACCGCGCCGGCGCGCACCGCGGTCCCCGCGCACTGACCCCTCGCTGACCCCACGTCCCGTCAGCCGGGTGGCGGGCTCCGCCACCCGGCTGGACGTGGTCCGCCCCAAGCCCCGACGAGGATGACACGATGGGAACCCGACCACCCCACTGCCTGACGATCACGGACCCGGAGGACCTTGCGGGAGGGGCCCGACCCTGGTCCCCCGGGCGCAGAGAGGACGACGTGGAGATCGAGCGCGCCGCTGCCGGCCCGGACCGGCTCTGGTGCATGTCCGAGGTGGACATCTTCTGCGACCTCGACGACACGGAGATGGATGCGCTGGCGCAGGCGGCGCCGATGCGGGCCTACGCGACAGGCGCGCTCGTCTACACCCCACACCAGCCGCTGGAGACCCTGTTCATCCTCAAGAAGGGGCGGATCCGCATCTTCCGGGTCTCCCCCGACGGACGCGCACTCACGACCGCGATCATCGATCCCGGCACGATCTTCGGGGAGATGGTCATCGTGGGGCAGCAGATGCACGACAGCTTCGCCGAGGCGCTCGACGACGTCGTCGTGTGCGTGATGACCAAGGCCGATGTGCGCCGGCTCCTCCTCGGCGACCCGAGGATCTCAGCGCGGATCTCGGAGACCCTGGGTCGTCGCATCGGTGAGCTGGAGCAGAAGTTCTCCGACGCGGTCTTCAAGTCCGTCCCCGAGCGGATCGCCGGGGCTCTGGTCACTCTCGCCTCCGCCACCTCGGGCCGACCGCTCGGACGGGGCATCCAGGTCCGCCTCACCCACGAGCAGCTCGCCGCACTCGCCGCGACCTCGCGCGAGACCACGACCAAGATCCTCGGCGACCTGGCGGACCAGGGGTTGATCACCCTCGGTCGCGGCCGGATCACCATCTTGAACCGAGAGCGCCTGCGGGTGCTCAGCGGCGAGTAGTACTCCGCACGACCGCCGTGGCGCTCGCTCAGGCACCCGACGGGGTGAGGTGATCAATGTCGGTGGGCAGTGAGGCACGCGACGCTCACGGCACGCCAGGCCGTCTCTGTAAGCCAGCACACTGTCCGGCCTCATGGTCGAGTGTCAGACTCGCCACATGAGCGTCGACGTCTCGGACCTGCTGCGCCGCTACGACCAGGTACGCACCTACACCGAGCGGCTGTCCGCACCGCTCTCCCCCGAGGACCAGACCGTCCAGTCGATGCCGGACGTCTCGCCCACCAAGTGGCACCGCGCGCACGTGACGTGGTTCTTCGAGACCTTCGTGCTCGCCGACAACGAGCCCGGCTTCACCCCGTTCCAGGACACGTACTGGTTCCTGTTCAACAGCTACTACGAGGCGGTCGGCCCCCGCCACAGCCGGCCGATGCGCGGGGTGATCAGCCGCCCCGGCGCCCACGACGTGGGCGTCTACCGGTCCAACGTGGACAACCGGATCCACGACCTCCTGGACCGGCTCGACGAGGGCGCCATCGCGAAGCTGCTGCCGACCATCGAGCTCGGGTTCCACCACGAGCAGCAGCACCAAGAGCTGCTGCTGATGGACATCAAGCACGTGCTGTCGCTCAACCCGCTCCGACCCGTCTACGCGGGGCGGCCTCCGGTCGCCGCGGACCCGACGCCGCTGGGTTGGCGGGAGTACGACGGCGGGCTGGTCGAGCTGGGCCACGAGGGCGGCGGCTTCTGCTTCGACAACGAGCTGCCCCGCCACCAGCAGTACCTGCCGCCCTTCCGGATGGGCGATCGGCTGGTCACCAACGGCGAATGGTCGGACTTCATCGCCGACGGCGGCTACCAGCGGCCCGAGCTCTGGCTCTCCGACGGCTGGGCACGCGTCACCGCCGAGGGCTGGGGTGCGCCCTTCTACTGGAGCCAGGTCGACGGGGTCTGGCTCGAGCACACGCTGCACGGCACCTTCCCCGTCGACCCCGCACTGCCGGTGTGCCACGTCAGCCACTACGAGGCCGACGCCTACGCGGCCTGGGCCGGCAAGCGCCTCCCGACCGAGGCCGAGTGGGAGCACGCCGCCACCCTCGAGGACGCTGGGCCGGCCGAGCGGCCTGCGAACCTGTCCGACACCGAGTCCTGGCACCCCCGCTCGGCCGGGCCGCCGACCGGTGGCCTTCGACAGCTGTTCGGCGACTGCTGGGAATGGACATCCTCGGCCTACCTGCCGTACCCGGGCTTCCACCCCGCCGCCGGCGCCATCGGCGAGTACAACGGCAAGTTCATGTCCGGCCAGATGGTCCTGCGCGGCGGCTGCGCACTGACCCCGCCGGGACATGCCCGCGCTACCTACCGGAACTTCTTCCCCGCCGGAGCCCGCTGGCCGGTGACCGGTGTCCGGCTGGCCGACGACCTGGGCCGCCAGTGATCTTCTCGGCAACCGCGTGTGCCGACCGACCGGCCTCAGGCCGCGGGACGACCCCCGCCCACGTTCGGCCCGCACCCTACCTGGAGGACGCATGACTGCCCACGGTTCCAGGGCCCGACTCGCTCTTGGCGCTGACATCGACGTCCTGCTGGACCCCGCCGACCTGCGGCGCGGCCTGGAGCTCGATGTTCGCGAGGGCCTGACCACGGCGCCGAGGTGGCTGCCGCCCAAGTACTTCTACGACGACCGCGGCAGTGCGCTCTTCGAGCAGATCACCCGGCTGCCGGAGTACTACCCCACGCGGACCGAGCACTCGATCCTGGTGTCCCGGGCGGCCGAGATCGCCCGGGCCTCCGGGGCCGACGTGCTGCTGGAGCTGGGCTCCGGGTCGTCGGAGAAGACCCGGATCCTGCTGGACGCCTTGGTGGCGGCCGGCACGTTGGGCGGCTACGTCCCGGTGGACGTCAGCGCGGGTGCGCTGCGCGAGGCCATCGCGGGGCTGGCGCTCGAGTATCCGGACCTGCCCGTGCAGGGGGTGGTGGCCGACTTCGACCGGCACCTGCCGCAGCTTCCCGCGCCGGGCCGCAGGCTCGTCGCGCTGCTGGGCAGCACGCTGGGGAACTACCCGCCCGCACAGCGCGCGGTCTTCCTGCGCCGGCTGGCCGGATCGATGCACGGTGGCGAGGCCCTGCTGCTGGGGCTGGACCTGGTGAAGGACCCGGCCCGGCTGGTCGCGGCGTACGACGACAGCGCCGGCGTCACCGCCGAGTTCAACCGGAACGTATTGAGGGTGCTCAACCGGGAGCTCGGCGCCGACTTCGACCCGCGCCGCTTCGACCATGTCGCACACTGGGACGCCGAGCAGGAGTGGATCGAGATGCGGCTGCGAGCCCGCAGCGAGATGACCGTGCGGCTGCCGGCGCTCGACCTCGAGATCGAACTCGGGCCCGGCGAGGAGATCCGCACCGAGATCTCCGCGAAGTTCCGCCGGCCGGCCTTCGCGGGCCAACTGGAGGACGCCGGACTGCGGCCCGAGGGTTGGTGGACCGACCCGGCCGGGGACTTCGCGCTCGTGCTCGCCCGCCGGTGACCACAGCCGCTGACCACAGCCGGTGACGGGGCGGATCAGCCGTGCAGTCGCGGCTCGGCGCCCGCGCGGCGGATCCTCGGCAGGAGGTCGGCGGCGACACCGAGTGCGATGGTGGCGGGCTCCTTGCCCGTGAGCTCCGGCCTGCCGATCGGGCACTGGATGCGTTCGATCACCGCCGCCGGGTGGCCCTCCATCGCCAGCGCCCGCTGGAAGCGGCGCCATTTCGCCGCGGACCCGATCAGGCCGATCGAGGCGAGGTGCTCGCAGCGCAGCGCGGCGTCGCAGAGGGCGAAGTCCTCGGCGTGGTCGTGCGTCATCACCAGCACGTGCGTCCCCGTGGGCACCTCGCCGAGGACCAGCTCGGGCAGCGGGGCGTGGTGGAGGTGCAGCTCGGCGGGACCGTCGTCGAGGAACGCCAGCCGAGCCGGCTCGACCCGGTCCGCCCGCGAGTCGACCAGGTGCAGCTCGAGCTCCTGGCGGGACAGCACCCGGGCCAGCTCGAGGCCGACGTGGCCCACGCCGAAGACGGCGACCGCCGCGAGCACCGGGAGGTGCTCGAACAGCAAGGTGACCTCGCCGCCGCAGCACTGCCGGCCGTGCTCGGTGCGCGCCTTCTCGTTGAGCTGCAGGGTCAGCGACTCGGGTGGTCCGGGCGGCCCGGCGAGGAGCTCGGCGGCACGGTCCAGGGCCGTCTCCTCGAGGTTGCCGCCGCCGATCGTGCCCCAGACCTGCGGTGGACCCGACCCCGGTGTCGCGCCGGCGCCGGGGACCGGCAGGGCGACGACCAGCTTGGCCCCCGCCTCGCGCGGAGCGTGGCCGCGGACGACGGTCACCGTCACGAGCACGCCGGCCCGGCGCTCGCGCCGGAGCCGCTCCACGGCAGCGTGCCAATGCATCTCAACCAACTCCCGGGACCGCGTGGGCGACCCGCTCGTCGGTGGCGCCGGTCCGGGCCCGCTCGATCGCCCAGAACACCGCCTCCGGCGTCGCCGGTGACGGCAGCTCGACGCTGGCCGACCCCGAGCCGAACGCGGCGACCGCCGCGCGGATCGCCTCGCGTACCGAGAACGCCAGCATGAGGGGCGGCTCGCCGACCGCCTTCGACCCGTAGACCACACCGTCCTCGTGCGCGCCCGCCAGCAGCGACACGTTGAACACCTCGGGCATCTCGCTCAGGCTCGGCAGCTTGTAGGTGCTCGCGGCCTGGGTCGCGAGCCGGCCCCGGGTCGGCCCGTCCGACTCGTCCCACCGCAGGTCCTCCAGGGTCAACCAGCCGGCCCCCTGCACGAAGCCGCCCTCGATCTGCCCGAGGTCCACCAGCGGGGAGAGGGTGTCGCCGACGTCGTGGACGATGTCGACCCGCCGGGTCCGGTAGGCACCCGTGAAGCCGTCCACCTCGACCTCGGCCGCGGCCGCGCCGTACACGAAGTACTTGAACGGGTGGCCCCGCATCCGGGCGGCGTCCCACTCCAGGCCGTCGGTGCGGTAGAAGCCCGCCGCCCACAACGGGACCCGGCGCAGGTACGCCTCGCGCACGAGGTCCGCCCAGCCCACCTCCCGGCCGGCGGCGACGTCGTCGAGACGGCCCCTGATCTGTTCGCAGGCGTCCTTCACCGCCGCCCCGTTGAGGTCGGCACCCGAGCTCGCGGCCGTGGCGGAGGTGTTCGGGACCTTGTCGGTCCGGGTCGGGGCCAGCCGGACCCGCTCCAGCGGGATACGCAGGGTCGTCGCCGCGACCTGCAGCATCTTCGTGTGCAGGCCCTGACCCATCTCGGTGCCGCCGTGGTTGATCAGCACCGAGCCGTCCTTGTAGACGTGGACCAGGGCGCCCGCCTGGTTGAACGCCGTGAAGTTGAAGGCGATGCCGAACTTGACCGGGGTGAGGGCCAGGCCTCGCTTCGTGTGCCGATGGGTGGCGTTGAACGCGGCGATCTCCGCCTGCCGCTCCGCCACCCGTCCGTTCGCGAGGACCTGGTCCCACACCAGGCTCGCGCGCTCGGCGTGCCGCACGACCTGGCCGTACGGCGTGCTCTGGCCCGCGGTGTAGAGGTTGCGGCGGCGCAGGTCGGTCGGGTCGACACCGAGCGCCGGCGCACAGCGCCCGAGGACGTCCTCGATCACCAACATCCCCTGCGGGCCGCCGAACCCGCGGAACGCCGTCTGCGAGGTCTTGTTGGTGCGCGCGACCCGGCCGTGCAGGCGCACGTGCGGGATCCAGTAGGCGTTGTCGACGTGGCACAGCGCCCGCGTCAGCACCGGCTCAGAGAGGTCCAGGCTCCAGCCGCCGTCGGCGGTGAGCGTGACGTCGAGCGCCTGCAACCGGCCGTCCGGATCGAAGCCCACCCGCCACTCGGCGTGGAAGCCGTGCCGCTTGCCGGTCATCGTCATGTCCTGGGTGCGGGTGAGCCGCACCCGGACCGGACGGCCGGTGAGCACCGCGCCGAGGGCGGCGACGGCGGCGTACCCGTGCGGCTGCATCTCCTTGCCCCCGAAGGCACCGCCCATCCGCAGGGACTGCACCGTGACGTCGTGGGCGTGGCGGCCCAGCACGTGGGCGACGACCTCCTGGGTCTCGGTGGGGTGCTGGGTGCTGCTCTGGACGAACACCTGGCCGGACTCGTCGACCTGCGCCAGGGAGCACTGGGTCTCGAGGTAGAAGTGCTCCTGGCCGGCCATCTCGGTGACCCCGCTGAAGACGTGGGCCGAGGAGGCGAGGCCGCGCTCCACCTCGCCGCGCTCGACGGTGGGCCGGCCGCCCTGGAAGCTCTCGGCCGCGATCGCCTCGGTCACCAGGAGGACCGAGGGCAGCGGCTCGTAGTCGACCTCGACGGCCGCGGCACCGAGCCGGGCCGCCTCGGCCGTCTCCCCGAGCACCCAGCAGACGGCCTGCCCGAAGTAGCAGACCTCGCTCGGGAACAGCGGCTCGTCACCCCGCACACCACCGTCGTTGACACCGGGCACGTCCTCGGCGGTGAGCACCCGGACCACGCCCGGCACGGCCAGGGCGGGAGCGGTCCGCAGCGCGGTGACCCGAGCGTGCGCGTGCGGCGCCTGCACCGGGTGGGCGTGCAGGCAGTCCTGGGTGCGGACGACCAGGTCGTCGGTGTACAGCGCCGTGCCGGTGACGTGGAGGGCCGCGCCCTCGTGCGGCACCTCGCGGCCGACGACGCCGTCGGCCGGGCGCGTGGACAGGTCACTCATGCCGACGCCTCACCCTCGTCCGACGGGCCCTGGGCCCAGAGCCTGAGCAGCGACTGCTCGAGCATCGCGGCGCGGTAGGCGGCGCTCGCCCGGTGGTCGTCCATCGGCGTCCCCTCTCCACCCAGGACCGCGGCGGCCGCGCGTGCCGTCTCGGCCGACCAGGTCCGGCCCTCGAGCGCGGCCTCGGTCGCCCGCGCGCGGATCGGCGTGGCCGCCACGCCGCCGAGGCCGACCTTGGCCCGGACGACCGTCTCGTCGACGACGTCGAGGGCGAAGGCGACCGCGACGCTGGAGATGTCGTCGTACCGGCGCTTGGCGATCTTGTGGAAGGCGGTGGTGCCGGCCAGCGGCTGTGGGATCCGCACCGCTCGGATCAGCTCCCCCGGCCGCAGCTGCGAGCGTCGGTAGCCGGTGAAGAGCTCCGCGATCGGCAGCTCGCGGTCCCCGTCGGTCGAGACGAGCACCACGGACGCCTCGAGGGCGAGCAGGGCGGGTGCGAGGTCGCCGATGGGCGAGGCGGTCGCCAGGTTGCCGCCGATCGTGGCGCCGTTGCGGATCAGCCGGGAGGCGAACAGCGGGAACACCGCGGCCAGGAGCGGCACCCGGCCGGCCAGGGCGAGCTCGACCTCGGAGAGCGAGAGCGCGGCGCCGATCTCGAAGGCGCCGCCGGACGGGGCAGGGAGCGACACCCGCCGCAGCTCGGGGAGCCGGTCGACGGCGACGACGTACGGCGCCCGCGCGCCGCGGAGGTTCACCTCGACACCCCAGTCGGTGCAGCCGGCGACCGGCACCGCCTCGGGGTGCTCACCCAGCAGGGCCAGCGCCTCGGCGAGGTCCCGCGGACGCACGAACACCCCGGTCCCGTCCTCGAGCCGGGTGGCTTCCAGCGCCGGCGCGGCTCGGTGAACCCGGGCCGCGAGCGGGTCGTCGGGAGCCGGGGAGCCCAGGGCGTACGCCGCGTCCCGGATCGGTCGGTAGCCCGTGCAGCGGCACAGGTTGCCGCTCAGCGCGGCCAGGTCGAACCCGTTGGGACCCCGCTCGTGCGCGTCGCCGGACGGACCCGGGCCCGTCGCGACCCGCTCGGGCCGGTAGAACTCCGCGGCCATGCTGCACACGAAGCCCGGCGTGCAGTATCCGCACTGCGAGCCGCCGCGGACCGCCATCTCGTGCTGGACCGGGTGCAGGTCCTCGGGCGTGCCGAGGCCCTCGGCCGTGACCAGCTCCTGGCCGTCGAGCGCGGCCGCCGGGACCAGGCACGCGTTGAGCGCGGTCCACCGGATGCCCTCGCCGTCGGGGCGAGCGACCAGCACCGAGCAGGCGCCGCACTCCCCCTCGGCGCAGCCCTCCTTGGCGCCGGTGAGCCCGACGCCGCGCAGCAGGTCCAGCGTCGTGGTGTGCGGCGACACCCCGGCGAGGGACAGGCGGCGGCCGTTGACGGTGACACCGGGGATGCTGGGTGCTGCTGCCATGCCGCTCTCCTCACGCACGCAACGCGACAACATTTTACGTGGCCGGCGGCCTCCGCGAGCACGTTCCGGGCGGCCGGTCGCCGCGGCCGACGTCAGTGGACGATCGGCGATCTTCGGACGAACCGGCCGCGTCCGGGGCGCGGCTCCACGGGCTCGCCGGCGGCCGCGACCACCTCGCCGCGGCTGAGGGTCAGGGCCGGCCAGCCGGTGACGACCAGGCCCTCGTACGGGCTGTGGTCGCAGCGCGAGTGCAGGGTCGCGGCGTCGAGGACGCGGGTCGCTCCCGGATCGAACACGACCAGGTCCGCGTCGAGCCCGGGCCGGACCGACCCCTTGACGCCGGCCAGGCCGAACAGCCGGGCCGGGGCTCCGGACGTCACCTCGACCCAGCGCCCGAGGGTGAGCCGGCCCGACACGACGCCCTGGTAGGCCAGCGCGAGCCGGGTCTCGACCCCGCTGAGCCCGCCGGGGAGCTGCCGGAAGTCCGCCCAGCCGTCCCCACCGGTCCCTCGCCGACGGTCGGCCCGCGTGAACGGGCAGTGGTCGGTGGCGACGACCTCGACCTCACCGGCGGCGATCGCACCCCACAGCGCCGCGCGGTCGGCAGCCCCCCGCAGGGGTGGGGCGCACACGAAGTCCGGCTCGCCGGCCTCGAGGTGCGCCTGGTCGAGGTAGAGGTAGTGCGGGCAGGTCTCGGCGTGGACGTCGGCCCCCACGGCGCGGGCCGCGCGGACGGCCTCCAGGCCGGCCGCGCTGGAGAGGTGCACGACGTACAGGCTCGTGTCCGCGGCAGCGGCCAGCACCGCGGCGCGGCGGATCGCCTCGGCCTCGACGGAGTCGGGTCGCACGGCCGGGATCGCGTCCGGGCCCTTTCGACCCGCCGCGAGCGCTTCGACGACCAGGGACTCGACGGTTGCGCCGTCCTCGGCGTGCACGCAGACCCGGACGCCGGTACGCCGACCCGCGGCAAGCGCCCGCGCCAGCGTGTCGTCGTCGACCATCAGGCGGTCCGGGTAGGCGAGGTACAGCTTCACACTGGTGACGCCGTGCTCGACGAACTCGCCGAACCGGGCGACGGCGGCCTCGGGGTCCTCGGGCAGCTCGGCGACCGTCAGGTGGAACCCGTAGTCGACGACCGCCCGGTCCCGGGCGCGGTCGTGCCAGGTGGCCAGGGCCTCCTGCCACGGCTCGCGACCGGCCCCGGCGAAGTCGACGACGCAGGTGGTCCCGCCGCACGCCGCGGCCAGCGTGCCCGACTCGAAGTCGTCCGCCGACGTGACCGCCCCCACCGGCAGGGCGAAGTGGGTGTGGACGTCGATGCCGCCGGGGACCACGTAGGCGCCGCCGGCGTCCACGATGTCGGCAGCGGCGGCGGAGTCGAGCGCGATCTCGGGCTCCACCGCCACGATCCGGCCGGCCCGCACGAGCACGTCGGCCCGGCGGGTGCCGGCACCGTCGACGACGGTGCCGCCCCGCACCACGAGGTCGTTCGACATCTCGGTCGCGTCTTCAGGCGTGCAGCGCCCGCCAGACCCGTTCGGGGGTGAGCGGCAGCTCGTTGACGGTGGCCCCGGTCGCGTCGAGGATCGCGTTGCGCACGGCGGGTGCCACCCCGTCGATGGCGATCTCGCCGACCGACTTGGCGCCGAACGGCCCGCTCGGCTCCATGGTCTGCACCAGGAACACCTCCATCGGGGGCGTGTCGTCGGGCCGGAAGATCCAGTACGGCCCGAACCGGGCGTTCACCGCACGGCCGTCGTCGTCGAGGACGAGGTCCTCGGTGAGCGCGTAGCCCAGCGCCTGCACCATCGCGCCCTCGACCTGGCCGCTCGCCGTGGTCGGGTTGATGACGACCCCGGCGTCGACGGCCATCACCAGCTTCGTGACGGTCACCTGGCCGGTCTCCACGTCCACCTCGATCTCGGCCGTCTGGGCGGCGAAGGGCGGCGGCGACTCACCCGAGACGTGCGAGGCCGTCGCCATGATCTGTTCCTGGTCCTCGATGTGCAGCGCATGGAGGGCCACGTCCTGGAGCGTCACGCAGCGCCCGTCGGGCGCCCAGGCCTGCTTGTTCCGCAGCTCGACCTTGGCGGGGCCGGCCAGCTCGAGCAGCCGGGCCGCGCGCAGCACGATCCGCTCGCGCACGGCCTCGGCGGCCTTCTTGACCGCCATCCCGGAGATGTACGTCGTGGAGTCGGCGTAGGCCCCGACGTCGAACGGCGTCAGGTCGGTGTCGGCGGCGTACACGACCACGTCACTGGCCTCGACCCCGAGCACCTCGGCGGCGATCTGGGCCAGCACCGTGTCGGCGCCCGTGCCGAGGTCCGTCGCACCGACCAGCAGGTTGAACGAGCCGTCGTCGTTCATCTTGATCGAGGCACCACCCATGTCGAGGTTGGGGATCGCGGTGGCCTGCATGCACAGCGCGAAGCCGATCCCCCTGCGGATGCTCGGCCGGTCCGCGGGCTGCTTCCACGCGGGGTCGTTGCGCCGCTCCCAGCCGATCGCGCGCCTGGCCTGCGCCACGCACTCGTCGGTCGCGCAGCTGGTCACCCGGGGCACCTCGCCCTGGATCTCCGCGGCGCCCCGCTCGCCCAGCGTGGGCAGGATGTCGAGGGGGTCGCCGGTGCGCACCCAGTTCCGCCGACGGAGCTCGATCGGGTCGAGGCCGAGGCTGCGGGCGATGTCGTCCATGTGGGACTCCAGCGCGAACAGCGCCTGGGGCGCGCCGTAGCCGCGGAACGCCCCGGCCACCGGCCGGTTCGTGTAGGCGACGTCGGCCGTGTACCGCTTGGCGGGGCAGTTGTACTGCGACAGGCCGCGCTGGCCGGAGACGGACTGCACCGTGAACCCATGCGTCGCGTACGGGCCGGTGTTACCGACCACGTGGTGGTCCAGGGCGAGCAGTCGGCCGTCGGCGTCGACGGCGGAGCGGAAGGTGATCGTCTGGGCGTGACGGATCCGCGAGGAGACGAACTCCTCCTCCCGGGTCAGCTCCAGCCGGACCGGTCGGCGGGTCGCGAGCACCAGGTGCCCGACCACGTCCTCGAGCAGCATCTCCTGCTTGCCGCCGAAGCCACCGCCGAGCCGCGGCTTGATCACCCGGATCTGCTTGACCGGCAGGCCGAGCAGAGGGGCGACCATCCGGCGGGTGTGGAACGGGACCTGGGTGGAGCTGCGCAGCGTCAGCCGCTCGTCCGCGTCGAGCCAGCCGATGGTGATGTGCGGCTCGATCGGGGTCTGCTGCTGCTGCTGGACGTGGAAGGTCTGCTCGAAGACGTGCTCGGCGTCGGCGAACGCGGCCGCCAGCTCGTCGTCGGTGACCGTCTGCCCGTTGACCCGGCGGGGGATGTTGCGGGCCGCGTCGGCGATCCCCTCCGTGTCGGTCTCGTCGTGGATGACGGGAGCGCCGGGGCCGATCGCCTCGACCTCGTCGAAGACCGCCGGCAGGACGTCGTACGTCACCTTGATCCGCCGGCAGGCCTCCTCGGCGATCGCCACGGTCTCCGCGGCCACCGCGGCCACGCGGTCACCGACGTGGCGCACCTTGTCGTCGAAGCTCACCTGGTCCCAGGGGCGCGGGTTCGGCCAGCTCTGGCCGCCGGAGGCGTACTTCACGCGGGCCGTGTTGAAGGTGTGCAGCACGGCGTGCACGCCTGGGAGCGCGCGGGCCTCGGAGTCGTCGATGGCGACGATCCGGGCGTGCGCGTGCGGGCTGCGCAGCACCTTGGCGTAGAGCATCCCGCGCAGCTCGATGTCGTCGACGAAGGCCGGATTCCCCTTGACCAGCTTGAGCGCGTCGACCTTGGGCGCGGGCGTCCCGACCACCTGCATGGAGGGGACGTCCGCCGCGGGCACGAGGCGCGGCATGGCAGCGGGAGCGTCCGGGACGGTCCCACCGTCGCCGTCGGTGAGCCGCCCGACGACGACGGGCGCCATCGGCTCCGGCTTCTCGCCACGGAGCAGCGCGGCCGCGCGCTGCACGGCGTCGACGACCTTCACGTAGCCCGTCTCCCGGTCGAGGATCCCGGAGAACGCGTCGCGGATCTCCCACTCCGAGGGGTCGGGGTCGCGCGCGAGCAGGGCCTGGGTGGCGAGCACCATGGCCCCGGCGGAGTAGCCGGACTGCAGCGCGCCGGACTCCACGAACGCGGCCTGGATGGGGTGCAGCTCGCCGGTGGCGACGTTCAGTGACTCCACGGTCGTCACCTCGTGGCCGGCGGCCTGGGCGGCGAGCAGCACGTCGGCGGCCAGCAGCCGCCCGTCCACCAGGACCGCGGCGGCGCCGGTCTCGCCGGTCTCGGAGCCGAACCGCACGCTGAAGCAGCCCAGCCGCCGCAGCACGCTCAGCAGCGAGTCGCCCGGCGCGCAGGTCACGGTGCGCGGAGCGCCGTTGAGGTGGAGCTCGAGGTCGATCATGGTGCTCATGACGTCGCCTCCAGCACCCGGGTGATCAGGACGCCTGCCAGGGCCCGGCGGTACTCGCTCGATCCCCGGAAATCACCCGTCGGGTCGAGCTCCTCCCCGGGTTGCACGAGCACCGGTCTCGGCGCGACGCCGGTGAGCGCGATCCGGCGACCGTCCTGCACGGTCCGGGCGAAGGCGGCGACGATGGCCCGGTCGGCGGGCGTCCGCGCGGTGCGGGCTGCTGCGGTGCTGCCGTCGGTGCGCAGCGCCACCGCGGTCACCAGGTGTCCGGGCTCCAGCGGCAGCCCGTCCAAGAACGCCTCCAGGGAGAGGGCGCCGGACCGGTCCCGGCTCTCGACGTGCACGACCGCCTCGTGCACCAGGAGCGCGGCGAGCAGCTCGCTCTCGGCGTCTCCGGTCGCCAGGCAGCCGCCGAGGGTGCCCTGGGCGCGCAGGGTGCTCGGTCGCTCGCGGCGGGCCGCCTCGCGCACGGTCGGAGGGACCAGGTCGTCGTCGGCGACCTGCTGCAGCGTCGTCATGGCCCCGATCCGCAGCCCGTGGTCTCCCTCGGAGCGGATGCCGTGGAGGGGGAGGGCCTGCAGGTCCACCACCTCGACCTGCCGCGGCGAGGTGTCACCGTTGAGGCGGGTGCCGCCGGCGAGCACGACCGCACTGGGGCGGGCCAGCAGCTCGAAGGCCTCGTCGATCGTCGAGGGGCGCCCGTAGGCGATTGCCGTCACCATGGTGTCACCGTCCTGCCGGGCCTCAGCCCATCGTCAGCGCCAGCACGGCCTTCTGGCCGTGCAGGCGGTTCTCGGCCTGGTCGAAGACCGCACTGTGCGGACCGTCGATCACGCCGTCGGTCACCTCGGTGCCGCGCTCGCCCGGCAGCGGGTGCATGTAGATCGCGTCGTCGGACGCGGTGTCGAGCCGTCGCTCGTCGGCGATCCAGTCGGCGTAGGAGTCGACGAGCCGCTTCTCCTCCTCCACGTCGGAGGTGGTCATCACCGCGCCCCAGCTCTTGGCATACACGACGTCGGTCCCGCGGATGCCCGCGTCGAAGTCGTCCATCAGCTCGAACGAAGCCCGACCGAGCCGGGCGTTCTCACGCGCCTGCTCGACGTACTCCGGCATCAGCGCGAACTCGGGCGGGTGCACCAGGCGGACGTTCATGCCGAACCGCGGGAGCAACATGATCAGGCTCTGCGGCACGCTCAGCGGCTTGGAGTACGTCTTCGCGCACGCCCAGCTGATCGTCGCGGTGCGTCCGCGGGGGTCGCCGAACCGCTCGATGATCGTCATCAGGTCGGCCAGCGCCTGGTGCGGGTGGAAGTGGTCGCACTGCATGTTGAGCACGGGCACCCGGCTCGCGGCGGCGACGGCGACGGCGCGGATGTAGCCGTTGCCGACACCCCAGTCGACGTTGCGGATCGCGATGCCGTCGTTGTAGCGGCCGAGGATCTCGCCGATCTCGGTGGCCGTGTCGCCGTGCGCGATCTGGGTCGAGCGGCTCTCGATGAACTGGGCGTGCCCGCCCAGCTGCGCCATCCCGGCCTCGAAGGAGGCCCGGGTCCGGGTGCTCGCGAAGAAGAACAGCATCGCGAGCACCTTGTCCCGCAGGTACGGGTGTGGCTGCCCGAGTGCCCGGTCCCGTTTCAGCGCGAACGCGACGTCGAGCACGGTCTCGATCTCGTCGCGGGTCCACTCCTGGAAGTCGATGACGTCCCGGCCGCGCAGGTGCGTCTGCATCGGTCCCCCTCCCCCGGCTACTCGACCGCGCCGAGGACCAGCGCCAGCAGCGCCATCCGGACCGAGACGCCGTTGGCGGCCTCGGCCCAGTAGCGGGCGTGCCGGGTGGCGTCCACGTCGGGAGTGAGCTCGTCCATCCGGGGCAGCGAGTGCAGGACGATCGAGTCCTGCTTGGCCTTCTCGTGCAGCAGCCGCCGGGTGACCTGGTACGCCGGCGGCGTGGTGCCCTTCTCGACGGTGGGGTCGACGCGGGACTGCGTGTAGTCGGCCTGGACCACCGGCTCCATGTAGATCACGTCGGCGTCGGCGATGCCCTGCTCGACCGACTCGAGCTCGCGGTAGTTCACGCTGCGCTCGGCGAGCTCGCCCTTGAAGTCCTCGAGCAGGGCCAGCTCCGGCGGGGAGACGACCATCGTCTCCATGTCGAACTGCGAGGACGCGAGCAGGATCGAGTGCATGGTGCGCATCCGCATGTCGCCGACAAGGAGCATCTTGATGCCGTCGAGGCTGCCCTTGTCGCGCCAGATCGTGTAGAGGTCGGTGAGCACCTGGGTCGGGTGCTCGCCCCAGCCGTCACCGCAGTTGATCACCGGGACCGAGGCCCAGCGCGCGGCTTCGTGCGGGGCGCCCTGGACGTGGGAGCGCATGGCGATCACGTCGCCGTAGAACTCCAGCATCTTCACGGTGTCCTTCATCGACTCCTGGTAGAAGTCGCCGGCGCGGGTCATCTTGGCGTCGGAGAAGCCGAGGACGTGACCGCCGAGGCGGTGCATCGCGGCCTCCGTCGAGAGCCGGGTGCGGGTGCTGGGCTGGTAGAACGCGGTCAGCAGCGTCTTGTGCTGGAGGAGATCCCCGTTGCGACGGTTCTCCGCGTGAGGGCGCAGCTCCTCGGCCACCTGGAAGATCCGGAAGTAGTCGTCGCGCTCGACGTCCTTCAGGGACAGGATGTCGCGGCCCAGGAAGCTCCTCATCGTGCGTTCTCCTCTTCAGACACCGAAGGTGTCGATCATCAGTCGGACGTCCTCGCCGAGCGGGTAGAGGACGGGGCACGTGGCGCCCGCCTCGACGTACTCGGCGACCTTGGCGCGGCACTCCTCCGGGCTGCCGGAGGCGGTGATCTGCTGCACCACGTCATCGGGGACCAGCCGCATGGCGCGCAGGATCTCCTCGCGCTCGGCCGGCCAGGTCAGGACCTTGCCGATCTCCTCGATCAGCGCGGGGTCGACGCCGCTGGCCTTCATGATGTGTGGCTGCTGGCCGAGGTACTGCGTGAGCAGCTCCCGGGCGCGGTCCAGGGCGACCGCGCGGTCCCGGTCGACGGAGCACACGACGAGCTGCGGCCGGTCGAGGTCGTCGACCGACCGGCCCGCCTTCGCCGCGCCCGCGGCGAGGGCTGCCATCGCCTGGGCGTTGTACGCCGGGGCGACCATGTAGTTGAGCAGGACGCCGTCGGCGATCTCGCCGGCCAGCTCCATCATCTGCATGCCGGTGGCCCCGACGTAGATCGGCACCTGCTTCGGCGAGCGGTCACCGTGGACGATGTCGATCTCGACGTCGTCGAGGTGCACGAACTCGCCGTCGTAGGTGACCCGCTCCATCGCCAGCAGGCGACGGGTGGCCTCGACGGTCTCCCGCATCGCCCGCAGGGGCTTGCGGCGGTCCACCCCGACCTTGGTGGCGAGCGGCTCCCACCAGGCGCCGAGCCCGAGGATCACCCGGCCGGGGGCCAGCTCGTCGAGCGTCGCGAACGTCGCGGCCAGCAGCCCGACGTTGCGGGTCCAGATGGGGACGATGCCGGAGCCCACCTTGATCCGGCTGGTGACGGCGGCGTACGCGGCCATCGGCACGGTGGCCTCGCGGACCAGCCGGCTCTCGGCCTGCCATACGGCGTCGAAGCCGCGCTCCTCGGCGTAGCGGGCGTACTCCATCCCCTCGCGCAGCGGGTGGAGGTCCTGGAGGTAGAGCGCCACCCTCGTCGGCTGCGTCATGGCCTGCTCCTCTCGGGCGTGAAGTCGTGCGCAGGGATCGCGTCCATCCGGGCCCAGAGCCGCTCGGCCTCGACCGAGCCCGCCGCGGCGGCCTCCGCCTCGTCGACCCGGGTCGACCGGCGGTCGGCGACGACCAGGTCGCCGGCGACGAGCACGTCGCGCACCTGGGCGGAGGACAGGCCGAAGACCCAGTGGCCGACCAGGTTGTCGGCGGTGACGGGGGTCGGCGTCGGATAGTCGAGCACCACGAGGTCGGCCGGGGCACCGGGCCGGAGGCTGCCGAGCAGGGGCTCCCCGTGGACGCGGCCGGCGAAGCGGGCGCCGTCGGCGAGGCGCGCGAGCGGCCAGCTGCCGGGCGTTCCGACCTCGCTCTCGCGGGTCCGGAAGTAGCCGACCTGGGACTCGGCGAACAGGTCGCCGCCGATGCCGTCGGTGCCGAGGGCAACGCCACCGCCGACACCCGGCGCGAGGTGGTTGAAGGGCGAGTGGCCCACGGAGTTGTTCATGTTGCTGCGCGGGTTGCAGACGACGGTGGCACCGAGGTCGACGACGGCGCGGATCTCGGCCGGTGTGACGTGGACGCAGTGGGCCAGCAGGGCCCGCTCGGTGATCACCCCGGCCCGGTCGAGCCGCTCGACGACCCCCTGACTGCTGCGCGCGCGGGCGTCGGCCTGGTCGGCGGCGTCCTCCGCGACGTGGATGTGCACGCCGGTCCCGGCCCGATCGGCCGCGTCGACCAGCTGGGCGAGGGTGCCGTCGGAGAGCGTGAACGACGCGTGCGCGCCCATCAGACCGCGGGTCAACCCACGCGCCCGCGCGAGGAAGCGGCCGTTCTCGGCGATGCCGGCGGCGGCGCGCTCGGGTCCGTCCCGGTCGCTGACCTCGTAGCACAGGACGCTGCGCACCCCCAGCTCCGCCAGGGTCTCGGCGATGATGTCGAGCGAGCCGTCGATGGCGTTGGGCGAGGCGTGGTGGTCCACGATCGTCGTGGTGCCGGCACGCAACGCGTCGAGGCCGCCGCGCAGCGCCGAGGCCCGGATCGACTGCTCGTCCAGGGCGCGGTCGAGGCGCCACCAGACCCGCTGGAGGATCTCGGTGAACGTGGCCGGCGGAGCGAGGTGGTACGGCATCCCGCGACTGAGCGCCGAGTAGAGGTGGTGGTGGGCGCAGACGTTGCCGGGCAGGAGCAGCGTCCCCGAGCAGTCGCGCCGCGGCACGCCGGGCGGCGCGGTGCCGACCGTCAGGATCCGGTCGCCCGCGATCACGACGTCGCCGGAGACCACCTCCGGAGGGTCGAGCGCGACGACGATCGTGGCGCCGCACAGCGCCAAGGAGGGGACAGCGTCTCGAATGTCGGCCGCCACGATGTGCGCTCCTCTGCTCCGATCCTCCTCAGCGTGCTCCCGGACCACACGGTCCACTAGGGTCCATGGACCCGCCTGGTCCCTGCCTGGTCCTGGCGCTCGACGCCGGTGAAGAGCACGCCAACGCGCGCGTCGGGGTGGACGTCGCCGGCGGCCACCAGGTCCAGGAGGCCGGCCAACCCGGAGGAGCCGGTGGGGTCGACTCGGTAGCCCGCCGCGCGACCGAGGGCGTGGGCACCGGCGAGCCGCTCCTCGGACACGACCAGCGACCGGCCTCCGGTCCGGAGCATCCCGCCGACGACGGCTCGCCAGTCGTACGTCTCGTCGTCGAGGATGCCGGTGGCGATGCTGCGGGGCTCGCCCTCCCACGGCCACATGTACGCCGACCGGTGGATCGCCGCGGCGTGGAGGGCCTCGTCGATCTCGGCCGCACCGGGTGCTGGGCCCAGGCCGTCCCGGACCCGGGTGTAGGCGCGCTCGAGCGGGTGGCCGCCCGTGGTCTGCACGGTGTGCACCCGCGGCTGCCGGGCCAGGACACCGAGCGCGACCGCCTCGTCGAGCGCCTGGATGCAGGAGCTGGCCAGGGCGCCGCCGCCGACCTGGACCACGAGGTGGTCCAGGTCGATGCGCTGGGCCCGGAGGTCGGACGCGATCTCGTAGCCCAGCGTCTCACCGCCCTCGATCACCAGTCCGTTCTCGTTGCCCTGGCACGTGAACGGCAGTGCGCCGGCGGCCAGCTCCGCCTGCAGCCGCAGGTACGCCGGGTCGCCGTCCGCGTCCGCGGTGCGCGCGCAGGTGACCACGTCTGCGCCCAGGTCGCGGAGGTCGCCCAGCACCGCCGGGTCGGCGTCGACGGGGACGAAGACCCGGAGCCGGCGGCCGGCGGCGCGGGCGACGACTGCGGCGGCGAGGGCGGCGTTGCCGCAGCTGGCGATCGCCAGGTCCGGCCGTGCCGACGGCGCCGCGAGGCCGAGACGCTCCGCGACCTCGAGGTGGAGCAGGACGCCCATGAGGTGGCGGCCCTTGTGCGATCCGGCCACGTTGCCGGTCTCGTCCTTGACCCACACGCCACCGACGCTGCTGAACCCGAGCCGCTCCGACAGGGTGTCGTCGCGACCGAACGGCGTGGCCCGGAACCCCGCGCCGGCGACCCGAGCCACGGCCTCATCCAGCAGCGTGACGAGGTCGTCGAGCTCCGCCACGCCGACGCCCGCGGCGGTCGCGCGGTGGTGGCTGTGCAGGAGCCCGCCGTACTGCACGAACGGCGGAGCCGTCCCCGCCGGCCCGTCCGGGAACCGCACCCGGTCGAGGTCGAGGACGCGCACCAGGACGTGGTCGACGTCACCGACGCCGGCTCGGGGGCAGCGGAACGGGTACGGATCGGCCGGGTCCGGTGCGCCGCCGCAGCCCCAGCAGACCAGGCGGCTGGCGGGTGCGATCACGCCGCGCCGGACCCGGCGCCCGCGAGGCCCGTGCGCGCGTTGAAGTCCGCGATCAGCTCGTCCCAGGAGTCGATCCTGGTGCGCAGGCCGCTCCAGAACGCCGGGACCCGGCGCGCGACGAAGTCCTCGATCGGGATGCCGCGCTGCTCGACCCAGGTGTAGTAGCCGAGATCGAAGATCCGTTCCCGGTCCCGCGTCGTCGTCTCGAGCAGGTCGCTGTCGTCGGCGCCGAGCATCCACCGCCCGAACACCTCCGCCGCGGTCTCCTCGTCGAAGCCACCGGCGAAGTCGCGGGCCCGGATCCGGCGCCGCTCGCTCTCGTACATCTGCGCGCCGTCCGTGGCGACGGTGACGATGACGTCGTCCGGTCCGAGCTCGAGGTGCTTGGCCGTCTTGATCGCGGCGAGCACGTTGCAGATGCTCGACAGCCCGAGCGATGGCAGCGCGGCGAGCGTCGCGTCGGGTACGCCCCGTCGTCGGGCGAGGTAGGCCAGGCCCTCCGGGTCGCTGAACAGCACCGACAGCTGGTCCGTCGCGCGGTCGGTCACGTCCACCACGACGTCGGTGTTGTGGACGTGGTGGATCAGCGGGATGTGCTTGTCGCCGATGCCCTGGATGTTGTGCTCGCCGAAGCCGTTGCGCAGCATCGTGGGGCACTCGAGCGCCTCGGCCGCGACGATGACGGCGCCGTACGCCTCCTTCAGGTGATCGCCGGCGCCGAGCGTCCCCGCGGAGCCCGAGGCGGACACGAACGCGCGCAGGCGCAGGTCCGCGCCGGCGTCCGGATCGGTCTCGCGCAGGTGCTCGAACACGTCACCGAGGGCGCGGCCGGTGCACAGCCAGTGCGCCAGGTGGTTCCCGAACTCCGAGAACTGGTTGAGGATCACGTTCCCCGGGTCGCGGGCGAGCTCGTCGCAGGCCTCGTAGATCTCCCGGACGTTGCTCTCGGTGCCGGGCGTGGTGACGACGTCCTCCGGGGACACCACCCACTCCCGCAGCCAGTCGAACCGCTCCTGGCTCATCCCGGCGGGGAGGACGGCGACACCGCGACAGCCGAGGATCCGCGAGATGGCCACACCGCCCCGGCAGTAGTTCCCGGTCGAGGGCCAGACGGCGCGCTGGGACGTCGGGTCGAAGCCGCCGGTGACGATGCGGGGCACCAGGCACGCGTAGGCGGCCAGCACCTTGTGGGCACGGATCATCGGGAACCGGTCACCGAAGACGACGGCGATCCGCGCGTCCACGCCGGTGAGCTCGCGAGGCAGGACCACGTGCTCGGGGACCGAGGTGCGGGCGACCCGGCTCGCGTCGTTGTACCAGTGGATCCGGAACAGGTTGCGCGGGTCCGCCTCGTCCGGCCCGACGGCGCGCAGCGCCCCCGTCGTCGACACCGGGATCCGCGACGGATCGGCCAGCTCCGCCAGCGTGGGGAGCACGATGCCGGCCGCCCGGAAGTGCGCGACCGCGCGGTCCCGGCTGCCTGCGTCGACGACGTGGCCTTCGACTCCTAGGGACGACATGGCGGGCTCCGATCTCTGGTCAGGCTGTGGCGGGCTGTGGTCAGGCCAGCCGCTGGAGGCGGCGGGCGGCGGCACGGTGGCGGTGCAGGATCTCCTCGAGACCGGGGTGGACGAGGGCGGCGTCCACCACGACGGCCCGGCCGGCGACGATCGTGTGCCGGGCCGCGACCGGGCCGCACCGCAGCCACGCCTCGACCGGGTCGGTGAGTGCCCCGGCGAACGCGATCCCGGTCAGCGGCCAGCAGACGACGTCGCCGACCGCACCGACGCTCAACGTCCCGAGCTCACCCGTCCGGCCCAGGCACGCGGCCGACCCGCGGGTCGCGATGTCGAGCACGTCGCGGGCGGTCATGCCGGTCGGCCCCTTGCGCTGGTGCCCCAGCAGGAGGGCGGTCCGGGCCTCCAGCCACAGTGACGCGTGGTCGGTGGACGCGGAGCCGTCGCAGCCGATCCCGACCGGGGCCCCGGCCGCGCGCAGCTCCACGACCGGCGCCAGCCCACCCCCGCCGATCAGCATGTTCGACGAGGGACAGTGGGCGACGCCGACACCGGCGGCGCCGAGCCGCCGTACCTCGTCGTCGTTGGGGTAGATGCAGTGCGCCACCCAGCTGCGGTCGGACATCCAGCCGACGTCCTCGAAGTGGTCGATGGTGCGGCGACCGAAGGCCTTCGCGGCGAAGAGGTCCTCGTCGGGGTCTTCGGCGAGGTGGGTGTGCAGCCGGACGTCGAGCCGCTCGGCCAGCTCCGCCGTACGCCGCATCAGGTCGGAGGAGACCGAGAACGGCGAGCAGGGCGCCAGTGCGATCCGCACCATCGCGCCCCAGGACGGGTCGTGGTGGCGGGCGACCAGCCGCTCGCTGTCCGCGAGGATCTCGTCGTCGTCCTGCACGACGGAGTCCGGCGGCAGGCCGCCGTCCTTCTCGGACAGGCTCATCGAGCCGCGGGTCGGGTGGAACCGCATGCCGAGCTCGGTCGCCGCGGTGATCTCGGCGGAGATCAGGTCACCGCCGTGGCGCGGGTGGACGTAGAGGTGGTCGGTGGTGGTCGTGCAGCCGCCGAGCGCGAGCTCGGCCAGACCGACCCAGGCCGAGAGGTACGCCGCCTCCTCGTCGAGACCCGCCCAGAGGGGGTAGAGCGTGGTGAGCCAGGTGAACAGCGAGGTGTTGACCGAGGGCCGGTGGGCGCGGGTCAGGTTCTGGTAGATGTGGTGGTGGGTGTTGATCAGCCCGGGGGTGACCAGGCAGCCGTCCGCGCGCAGCACCCGGGTCGCGGGCGGGGGTGCGTCGCCCGGCCCCCCGATGGCCGCGACCAAGCCCTGGTCGAGGGCGATCCAGCCCCCGGCGATCTCGCGGTCGTCGGCGTCGAGTGTCACGACATGCTCGGCCCCGTCGATCAACAAGTCGACGGTCACACCGCGACGCTAGCCATCCCCGCACGGCCGTGTCGGCGGAATCGCACGGCCCGCGCGTGAGCCTGGTCGCACCTCCGGCCGGGACCCGGCGGACCGCCGGCTCAGCCTCGGGCGGGCGGCTCGCTCACGGCGGCCCACGGGAGCGGCGCCGACAGGATCATGCTGCTGCTGGGCCGGCCGTAGGCCGCGAGCCGGTCGATGAACGCCTCGAAGTCCGCCATCGACGCGACGGCCGCCAGCATGACCGAGCAGCCGTCGCCGGTGATCCGCAGGAGCTGCAGCACCTCCGGCCAGGTCGGCACCTCCGGATCCCGCAGCAGGCAGGTCGGCCCGTAGCAGTTCATCACGACCAGCGCCTGCACCGACCGGCCGAGGCGACCCGGATCGACGTGCGCGTGGTAGCCGGTGATCGTCCCGCCGGACTCGAGGCGGCGCACGCGCTCGGCCACCATCGGCGCCGACAGGTGGATGCGGCGCGACAGCTCGTTGAACGAGAGCCGGGCATCGGCCTGCAGCTCGTGCAGGATCTGCCAGTCGACGTGGTCCATGAGCTGCTCCTGACGATCGTGAAGCGGAACCGGTGTCACTCGGACCGATCGTAAAGCGGATCGCCGCACCTGTGGTCCGTCGGCCCTTCTGAACCGGGCCTCGCCCTTCCATCCTGGTCCCATGGACCAGCCCTTCCGCACCATCATCGAGCCGTTCCGGATCCACTCGGTCGAGCCGATGCGGATGACGACCGCCGAGGAGCGCCGTACGCACCTGGCGGCGGTCGACTACAACCTCTTCCAGCTCCGCGCCGAGCACGTGCTGATCGACCTGCTCACTGACTCCGGGACCGGTGCGATGTCGCGCGACCAGTGGGCGGCGGTGCAGCGCGGCGACGAGTCGTACGCCGGGTCGCCGTCGTACTTCGTCTTCCGCGACGCGGTGCGGCGGCTCTTCGACTTCGAGCACATCATCCCCGTGCACCAGGGTCGGGCGGCCGAGCGGATCCTGTTCTCGGTGCTCGGCGGTGCCGGCAAGGTCATCCCGAACAACACGCACTTCGACACCACGCGCGCCAACATCGAGGCCACCGGGGCCGAGGCGGTCGACCTGGTGATCGCCGAGGGCCGCGA
This sequence comes from Nocardioides sp. JS614, assembly GCF_000015265.1. Classification (NCBI taxonomy): domain Bacteria; kingdom Bacillati; phylum Actinomycetota; class Actinomycetes; order Propionibacteriales; family Nocardioidaceae; genus Nocardioides; species Nocardioides sp. JS614. The sequence continues at coordinate 1,723,563 of NC_008699.1, read as the reverse complement.
TCCACGCTCGGACCACCCGTTCAAGGGCAACATGGACCTCGCCGCCCTCGAGCAGCTGCTGGAGGCACACGCCGACGACGTGCCCTGCGTGATGGTGACGATCACCAACAACAGCGGCGGCGGGCAGCCGGTCTCGCTGGCCAACCTGCGCGGCGTCCGCGCGCTGTGCGACCGGTTCGGCAAGCCGCTGTTCCTGGACGCGTGCCGGTTCGCCGAGAACGCCTGGTTCATCCGCGAGCGCGAGGCGGGCCAGGGCGAGCGGGACGTCGTCGACATCATCCGGGACGTGACCGGCCTCGCCGACGGGGTGACGATGAGCGCGAAGAAGGACCCGCTCGGCAACATCGGCGGCTGGCTCGCGCTGGCCGACGACGACCTGGCGGCGCAGTGTCGCAACATCGTGATCCTGACCGAGGGCTTCCCGACGTACGGCGGCCTGGCCGGCCGCGACCTCGAGGCGCTCGCGCAGGGCCTCGCCGAGGTGGTGCAGCACGACTACCTGCGCTACCGGATCGGCTCGACCGCCTACCTCGGCCGGGCGCTCGCCGAGCGCGGCGTGCCGGTGCTCAGCCCGTTCGGCGGGCACGCGATCTACCTCGACGCCCGCGCCCTGCTCCCCCACCTCGACCCGCTGGAGTACCCCGGCCAGGCGGTCGCCGTCGCGCTCTACGAGATCGGCGGCATCCGCAGCTGCGAGATCGGCACGGTGATGTTCGGGCGGCACCCCGACGGCTCGGAGCAGCCGGCCGCCATGGACCTGGTCCGCCTCGCGATCCCGCGGCGCACCTACACCCAGAGCCACATCGACTACGTCATCGAGGTGTGCGAGCGGATCCTGGACCGCGCGAGCGACCTGCCGGGCTACCGGATCGTCGAGGAGCCGCCGGCGCTGCGGCACTTCACCGCGAGGTTCGCGCCGCTCGGTCGCACGGCATGACGTGACCTGCGGTCCACGCCGCCCCCTCGGCGTGGACCGCAGCCGACCCGGTGGCGTCAGGCGCCCGCGGGTGCTGCCGGCTCCGGCCCGGGCTGGATCGACACGTCCATCCCGGGGACCAGGACCGATGCCGGTGCCGAGGACTTCTTGAACAGTCCGACGGCGCCCTGGAGACCCAGCGTCATCACGATGTTGTAGAGGAACACCACGAAGGCGACCAGCAGGAGCGCGCCGCTGATCGCGGCGAGCACCATGTAGGGCAAGAACTCGTCGTCGTAGTAGATCGTGCGCCGCAGCATGCCCTGCAGGCCGGCCATGCCCATGAACGCACCCATCCCGATGCCGCCGATCAGGTGGCACCAGAAGTGCACGTTCGCCAGCCGCTGGCTGTACAGCTCCGCACCGTTGGTGAGGATCGGCAGCAGGAAGTAGACGGCCGCGTAGAGGGTCATCGTGAGCCCCACCAGCACCGCCACGTGGACGTGCGGTCCGACGACCCACTGGGTGTTGTGCAGGATCCGGTTGAGGCCCGCGTCGGCCTGCATGATGCCCGCTGGCACCGCGAGGGCGAACCCGAGGAGCCCACCGAGCAGGAACTTCAGCGGGTTCGTCATCTTCAGCGGCCGGGCCATCCACAACGTGGCGAGGGTGATGAAGAACGCCAGCCCCTGCGTGATCAGCTCGAACGCGGTGACGAACTCACCGGAGCCCATCTTCAGCGCCGCCGGCTGCGACTGGTCCGAGAGCAGATGGTGGCTCCACACCGTCCAGGAGACGACCAGCTCCAGCCCCAGCGCGAAGCGTGCCCAGCGCGCCATGAAGACCTCGCGGCCGGTGATCAGCTGGGCCAGGAGGTACCAGGTGCCGGCGACGAAGATCAGCACCAGACCGTCGGCGACGAGGTCGAGCCCCCACCAGTACCAGTTCTTGTACAGCAGCGCGTCGATGTTCGTCGTCTCGAGCGAGGTCCCCGAGATCTCGGCCACCATGTAGATCAGGATCAAGACCCCGGAGAACAGGATGATCCCCGCGTTGAAGAGCACGTCGACGCTGCCGCGGGCGATCGCCGCGACCGGCAGCGACACCAGGTGGTCCTGCTCGCGGTCCCGGCGCAGCTGACCGGTGAAGAACTTCTTCAGCGTGGTCAGGCCGAGGGCGTCACCGAGCAGCCGGCCGGCCGGCTGCCGGGTCCAGCCCTCCGGTGTGTAGGTGATGGTCTTGAGCACGTTGAGCACGAAGAAGAGGGTGCCGACCATCACCAGGGCGACGCCGGTGATGAAGATCGCGCCGGCCACCGGCTCGAACTGGTCGAAGTCCGCCGGGAGCGGCCAGTAGAGCGTGTAGAGCGGCGCGTAGTGGGTCAAGAAGCCGTCGAACCAGAAGGTGAAGACGCCGACCACGATCAGCCACAGCGTCCAGTTGGCGAGCTTGTAGGACCACAGCGGCTTCTTCATCAAGAACGGCACCAGGAAGGTGAACGCGCCGAAGACGAGCAGGTAGCTCGATCCGAAGATGCCGACCAGCGGGTGTGCGGTGAGCATCGCGTAGTAGCGCTCGGGGTAGAGCAGGTCCTGCGGGCTCACCGCGTTGATCCGCAGGAGCATGCCCTCGATCGCCGCGAACCCGTAGTAGACCAGCCCGAACACGACGTACTTCAGCGTCAGGCTCTGCATCGGGGTCAGCGACTTCGGCTTGAAGGCGCCGGACTTGCCGTGGACCAGGGTCTCGGTGAACGTGCTCATCGTGCTCCGCCTTCCGCCTCGGCCTGGTCGCATCCGGTGACCTCGACGGCGTCCGGGACGATCATCCCGTCGCCCTCGGGGCCGGAGTACTCGGTCGAGCGGATGCTGTAGAGGCCGTCGGACTCGAAGGTCCACAGCAGGTCGTTGTCGTGCCCCGGCACGACCTGCATCTGGGCGACCATCGAGTCGTCGTCACGGAACAGCCCGAACCCGTAGGTCAGGTCGGTGCTGGTCACCGAGAACTGAACGAGCTCGCCGCAGGGCACCTGCAGGGTCTTCTCGGGCAGCTGCCAAGCATGGGCGCCGACCGTGATGTCGTAGCTGGCGACGTAGTCGTCGCTGCCCTTGAGGTCGTCCTTGACCCAGGGGATGGTGTTGTAGGTGACCAGGTGCAGGCTCACTCCGACCACGGCCAGGAAGCCCACCCAGATGTAGAAGATCTTCGGGGTGATCCGAGACTCCCCCGTCGGTCTCGTGATGCGAGTGGCGAACCACCAGACCAGGCTGATGATCGCCAGGCAGTACGCCGTGTACATGATCGTCTGGCCCCACAGGACCGTGCTGGAGTCGATGACAAGGAGCCTCATCAGATCTGCCTCCGCGGGGCCCTCGGATGGGGCACACCCGCAGGGCCAAGGTAAGAGCCGGTCGATCCCTGCCAGAAGGGCATTTGTGCCCACCCGACATGTCTCGTGGGTCACGCCGTGCGGCGTCTTGACCTGCGTCAAGGCGGGTCGCCCCAGCCGGCGGTGGGATGGGGCGAACCAGTTCACCGACACCACCTGAGGAGATCGACATGACACTCGTACTGGTCATCACCGCATTCGCAGCGACGCTGGCCGCCGTGCTGCTCAAGCCGCTGCGGGCCAGCGCCCACTGCGACACGATGGACGGCCCGACCGCACAGGACGGACTGCAAGCCCTGGAGACCGGCAACCCGGCGCTCGCACTGAAGTGGGTCTCGCCCGCGGGCGAGGCGGAGCTGCGCGAGGTGTACGACAAGGCGCGCACGGCCCGCGACCTGGGCCCCGCGGCCCGGGAGGTCGCCGACCGCTGGTTCGTGGAGAACCTGATCCGCATCCACCGGGCCGGCGAGGGCGCGTCGTACTCCGGTGTGCAGCCGCACGGAGGACCGGTGGACGAGCGGGTCGCGGCCGCCGACGCGGCCATCGCGGCGGGCGACCTGGCACCACTCGACGGCCTGGTTCCCGCAGAGCGGTGGGCCGAGCTCGAGCGCCGGTTCGCCACCGTGCTCGAGCGCAAGGAGTACGACACCACCGACGTGACCGCCGGCCGCTCCTACATCGAGGCCTACGTGTCCTTCTTCAAGTACGCCGAGGGCGAGGACCACGAGCACGGGCACGGCCACGGGCACGGCCACGGCCACGGGCACGATTCCGGGCACGACCACGGGTTGGCCCACGCCGGGCACCAGCACTGAGGGTGATCACGATGGAGACCCTGCTGGCGGTGGCCGGATCGACGGTCCTGGCGATCCTGCTCGCAGGAGCCGTCCGCCACCGGCTCGGGTTCGTCACCGAGGTCGAGTCCCTCTCGATGTCCCCCACCCTGGCGCCGGGTCAGCGATTGCTGGCCCGGCGCCTCGGCGCGGCGCAGCCACTGCGTCGCGGTGACGTCGTGGTCGTCGACTCCCCCGAGATCGGCCGCCCGATCATCAAGCGCGTCGTCGGGCTGCCGGGCGAGCACGTCGACGTGGATGCGGCCGGCATGGTCCGGGTGGCCGGGCGCGAGCTGGCCGAGCCGTACCTCGTCCACCGGGGCGGGCGGCCCGGGACGTTCGACGTGCCGGCGGGGCACCTGCTGCTCCTCGGCGACAACCGCGCGGCCTCGAGCGACGCGCGGGCCTGGCGCGCGCCGTACCTGCCCGTCAGTGCGGTCCGCGGTCGGGTGGCCCGGCCCCGGCGCCCAGCTGCTCCAGGCGGCGCCGGTCCACGACCGTCACGGTCCGCTGCGGCCCCAGTCGGACCGCACCGGACCGCTGCAGCGCGCCGAGGCGACGGCTGAGCGTCTCGGGAGTGGTGCCCAGGTAGGACGCGAGGTCCCGCTTGGACGTCGGCAGCCGGAAACTGGCGGAGCCCGCCTCGTCGGCCAGGTGCAGGAGCTGCTGGGCCAGCCGCTCGCCGACCGACTGGCCGGTGACGGCCGCGAGCATCTCCTCCGCGGCGGCGAGCCGCCCCGAGACGGTCTGCAGCATCTGCAGCGCGACCGCCGGCCTCTCGACCAGGAGCTGGCGCATCCCCGCCCGCGGCACCGAGCACACCTCACTGCGCCGGATGGCCATCGCGAAGTGATCGCTGACCGAGTCGGCGAGCAGCGCCGACTCGCCGAGGAAGTCTCCGGGGGACAACAGCCGGACCAGCTGCTCGGAGCCGCCCTCGGTGAGTCGGTACGCCTTGACCTGGCCGCGGTGCACGATGTGCAGGCCGGTCCGGTCCCCGGCGCCGTACACCTGCTCGCGCGGCTCGAACGTGCGGGTCACGGCGGTCTCGGCGATCCGGTGCTGGTCGGCCTCCGACAGGCCGTCGAAGATCGGCACGAGCCGCACGCACTCGAACCTGTGGTCGTGGTCGCGCATCCCCTCACCTCCGCCACCACCACACCACTCGAACAGCGAGGACGTCATCGGATCTCGCGAATCTGGACCTCCTTGATCCGGGTCAAGGTCGTCGCGCTCCGGGCTTCCTAGCCTCGTCACGAAGCATCGGAACAGCACAGGAAGGACAGCAGGATGTTTGTGAACCTGGTCCGCTTCCCCGCCCTGGTCGAGGGTCGTGAGGCGGCATTCGTCGAGTGGTTCGAGCGCTCCAACAAGGTGTACCGGGACTTCCCGGGGTTCGTCTTGCGGCGGCTGCTGCGTTCGGCGGACGGCTCCTACGCGGCCGTCGTCGAGCACGCCAGCGAGCTGACGTTCATGGCGATGCACACCTCGCCGGAACGTCAGCAGATGTGGGACGAGGTCGAGCCGCTGCTGCAGGGCCGGCCGGAGCCGGCGTTCTTCGAGGTCGTCGACGAGGTGCTCCCGGAGTCCTGCTCGTTGGAAGACCGGTCATGACCGCCATCGCGGTCACCGGGCCACCGGTGGCCACGACCTCCGCCGTGGCCCGGAGGGCAGGGGACCTCCGGGCCCTGAAGATCTCGGTCGGCGTGTACCTGGGCATCTTGGCGATGAAGCTGGCCGCATACCTGGTCACCGGCGTGATGGCGTTGTTCGCCGAGGCCATGCACACGCTCTCGGACCTGTTCGTGTCCGGCTTCTTGCTGGTGGCGGTGTACGTGGCCGGCCGCGTGCCGGATCGCGAGCACCGGTTCGGGCACGGGCGTGCGGAGAACGTCGCGGCACTGGTGGCGGCCACGCTGTTCATCTCCTTCACCAGCTACCAGCTCTACATCGAGGCGGTGCCGGCCCTTTTCAGCGCCGACGAGGCCGAGTACTCCAACCTGTGGCTGGCCATCGCCGTCCTGCTGGTCTCGGCCCTGGCCGCCGCCGTACCCCTGATCGGGTTGCTGCGCCGCCACGAGCGGGGTGCCGCGGCCCGAGCGCAGACCCAGGAGCTGATCAACGATCAGCTCGGCCTGGCCGCCGCGCTCGTCGGCACCGTGCTGCTGGCGGTCGGGGTGCCGCTCGCGGACCCGATCGCGGCGATCGTGGTCGCCACCGTGATCGCCTACGAGGCGGTGAAGATCTTCCGCATCAACTACTCGCTGCTCCTCGGCCGCTCCCCCGATCCGGAGTACCTCGACCGGCTGCAAGCGACGGCCGGTTCGGTGCCGGGAATCCTCGACGTCATCGACGTCCAGGCCGAGTACGTCGGCCCCGAGCAGCTCCATGCCGGGATCCGGCTCGCCGTCGCCGCCGACACCACCGTCGCCGCGGGCGAGCGGATCGTCGCAGAGGTCCGGCGACGCGTCCACGACGGGATCGCGGAGGCCGCACACTGCGTCGTCGAGCTGGAACCGTCCCGGCCGCCGAAGCCCATGGTCTCCACCTGATCGAACCACGGGCGCCGCAGTCGACCAGGAAGAACTCGCTGACCTGGTCCGCCCGCACGCGTGGGCACCGCGCCTGGCGAGCAATTGTCCCTGTTCGACTACGGGACCGCCCCACGGACTCGGGCCTGCACGAGCCCGCGCCGCGGCGGCGAGATAGGACTGAAGCAACAACCGAACAAGGACCCAGGAGGCAAGCAGTGACCGAAGCGCTCTACCACCGGACCACGCCCGAGGAGCACCGGCGCCGCAAGGATCTCGCGCCCGGGATCCACGACGCGTTCACGAGCTTCAGCAAGGCGGTCTTCGCCGAGGGGGCCATCGACGAGAAAACCAAGCAGTTGATCGCCGTGGCGGTCGCGCACACCACGCAGTGCCCCTACTGCATCGAGGGCCACACCAAGCTCGCGGTGCGCAAGGGCGCCCGGCCCGAGGAGGTCATGGAGGCCATCTGGGTGGCCGCCGAGATGCGCGCGGGCGGCGCCTACGCGCACTCGACGCTGGCGATCTCCGCCATGTCCGACGCGGAGAAGTGACGACGCCTGGAGTGCGCGTGCGTGGCTGCTGAGCATCCGGCGGAAGATCGGCAGGGCGCTCTTCTTGGGTTGGGCGTGGCCGCAGCCGAGGCGGTGAACTCTGCCCACTCGGCCGGAGCCACCGGCGAACTCCTCCGCGAGCTGACCCTCGACCCCAGTCGGGACTACCAGCCCACCGGAGCACCCCCAAGGACCCACCCGAAAATGACGAAACCCGGCGAACCTGTCGGTTCACCGGATTTCCGATGTCCTGAGACATCACATTTGTAGCGGGGGCAGGATTTGAACCTGCGACCTCTGGGTTATGAGTGCCGTATCTGGCTCACACAATGCCTCACACCCCGCTCGACTGGAGCGGTATGTAAGGGTAAAGTCCCAGGTCAGACGCAAAATCTGTTTCCGCGACTCTTCGCTCGCCTTCGCCGGCCTTCGGGGCAACGTTTGCGGACACTGTGCGGACATCAATTCTCAGACCTCTTGGGGAGGCGCCATGGCGTGGATCAAGACCCGGGTCACCGACGACGGCGACACACGGTTCGTTGCCTGCTACCGCGACCCGGAGGGACGGCAACGCTCCGCTGGCACCTTCTCCTCCCGGCGTGCCGCCGAACGCGCCGCCCACCGGGAGGAGGCCAAGGTCAGGGAGGGCGCGTGGCACGACCACTCCCGCGGTCAGGTCACCTTCGCCGAGTACGTCGAGACCGTGTGGCTGCCGTCCAAGCACGTCGAGACCTCCACCTTGGCCGCCTACCGCTCCTACCTCGACAGGCACTTCATCCCCACCTTCGGACGCCGGCCGATGGGCAAGATCCTGCCCTCGGAGATCCAGCGCTGGGTCACCACCGCCACCGAGCACGGCCTCTCGCCCGCCAGTGTGCGGAAGTACCACACGATGCTGCACTCGGTGTTCGAACGAGCCCTGCGCGACCGGGTGGTCACCTTCAACCCCTGCGTCCACACTGAGCTCCCGAAGGTGGTCAAGAAGAAGGCCCGCACGCTCACGCCCGAGGAGTACGTCGCCATCCTGACCGCCCTCCCCGAACAGCATCGGCTGATGGTCGAGACCGCCATCAACACCGGCCTCCGGTGGGGTGAGCTCATCGCGCTCAAGCCCCGTCACCTCGACCTCATCAAGCGCCAACTGACGGTCGAAGAGACAGTCGTGGAGGTTTCGATCAAGAACTCCCCCACCGGCCACCGGATGCTCACTAAGCCCTACCCCAAGGACAACGAGGCCCGCACCATGGGCCTCCCGGCAGACCTCGTGGATCAGCTCGCCGACTGGATCACCACCCGGCGGCTCCGGCTAGATGATCTGCTGTTCGCGACCCGCGAGGGAACCCCGATCTCACGCAACACGTTCCGCACCCGCGTCTGGCTGCCCGCCATACGAGCGTCCGGAGTCGACTTCGACGTCCGCGTCCACGACCTCCGCCACGCACACGCATCCTGGCTCCTCGCAGGCGGCTCCGACCTCAAGTCCGTCATGGACCGGATGGGCCACGCCCAGATCACCACCACCCAGAAATACCTGCATGCCCTTCCCGACGCCGACGCCAAGAACCTCGACGCCCTCAACCGCATCCGCAATTCCTGACCCGATTCCCACCGGCCCGCGACCGTCTGGATGAACGCGGATTGGGCGACCGGCCTCACGAGCTTCGTCCGCGGACTGACGCGCAAGAGGAGTCGCGGATGGATATCCGCGCGCCCCTTGGCGCTCATTCACGTGGGATGCGCACGCTGGACGTCCGGTCAAGTCAGCTGAGTTGGGAGGGCCTGAGGTCCCCTCGCACGCGGTCCCCCCCCCCCCCCCCCCGCGTGTCGGACGACCTCACTCTGGTGCCAGTGGGATCTTCAGTGAAAATCGGGCACCGACCTCGCTGTCGACCAGGTCAAGGGCCCCCCCGAGGGAGACGGAGATCTCACGGGCGATGGATAGCCCGAGGCCCGTGCCTCCCTGGGACCGAGCGCGACTCTGGTCCAAACGTACGAACCGGTCGAAGACGCGGATCCGGTCGGTCGGGGGGATCCCGGGGCCGTCGTCGGTCACCTCGATCGTGGCGGATCCGTTGGCTTCGCTGAGACGCAGCTCGACTCGGGACTTGCAGTGGCGAGCCGCGTTGTCGGTGAGGTTGCGCAGCGCACGAGCGAGCTGGTGGCGGTCGGTGACCGCTCGCACCGGCGGCGCGTGGAGGACGATGTCCAGACTATGCAGTCGTCGCAGGCGATCGGCTTCCTGGTGGAGGAGGTCGTCGAGATCGACCTCCTCGAGGGTGACCGGGATTCCGCGTTCGTCTGCTCGGGCGAGCAGCACAAGGTCGGCCACGAGCCGGTCGACGCGGTCCAGCTCCCCCAGGACCTCGCGGTTCGCCTGGTCCCAGTCCTGGGCGTCCGGGTGCAGCACCGCGATCTCGTGGACAGCCCGAATGGTGGCCAGCGGGCTCCGCAGCTCGTGCGAGGCGTCGGCCACGAACTGCCGCTGGCTGGCGCTGGCGGCCTCCAACCTGCTGAGCATCGCGTTCATGGTCTCGGCGAGGCGGCTGATCTCGTCGTGCGTGTCGGGGACGGGCACGCGGTCGGTGGCCTTCGAGGTGCCGTGGATGGTGGCCACGCGGCTGCGGATCCGCTCGACCGGCGCAAGAGCTCGACCGACGAGCCAGTACGAGGTGCCCCCCACCGCCACCAGGACCAGCGGATAGCCCACCATGAGCAGTCCCACGATGATGGCAGTCGACTCGCTGACCAGCTCCAAGCTCTGGGCGACCAGGATCGTGACTGGTCCGTCGGGGGTCGATGCGCCCCGAGCGACCACGACGAAGTCGTTCCCTTCACCGATGGGCAGGGAATTGGTGATGCGGGTCTGGGTCGTCCCTAGGTCGGGCTGGATCACCAGGATGGGTTGCTCCCCGTCGACGGACGGGCTGGACGCGATGACCCTCCCCCGGGCGTCGATGACCTGGACCAGGGACTGGTCGCCTTCACCCGTGCTCAACGCGCCGGACGGTGTCGTTGTGGCTACCTGGCGTGAGAGGTCCTCGGCCTGCTGGCGAGCGGCGTCGACGACGGTGGTCTGCAGCTGGTGCCGCTGCAGCAGAGCGAAGCCGATCGCCCCTGCGGCGAGGAAGATCGCCACAACCAGCGTGGCCGCGGCGGTGGCGCGCACCCGCACGCTGCGCGCGCGGGGCCTCGGTCGTCTCATACGCCGTCACCCAGCAGCCGGTAGCCGGCCCCGCGCATGGTCTGGATCGTGGTGGTGCCGAAGGGCTGGTCGATCTTGCGACGCAGGTAGCCGACATAGACTTCGACGACGTTCTCGTCCCCGTCGTAGTTCAAGTCCCACACACTCTGCACGATCGCGGTCTTGGACAGCACCTCACCTGGGTGGCGCATCAAGAAGTGCAACAGCGCGAACTCCCGGGGCGTCAAGGCGATCTCGGTCCCACCCCGGCCGACCATCCGCGTCGCGGGGTCGAGTGTCAGGTCACCCACAGTCAGGACCGATGGACGCTTCGGGGCACCTCGGCGGACAAGTGCTCGCAACCGAGCGACCAGGACGACGAAGGAGAACGGTTTGGTCAGGTAGTCGTCGGCACCCAGGTCGAGGGCATCCGCCTCGTCGTACTCCCCATCCTTGGCCGTCAACATCAGGATCGGCACCCACACCCCGGCCTTGCGCAGCTCACGGCACACGTCGTAGCCGTTCATCGAGGGCAGCATGATGTCCAGCACGATCACGTCGTAGTCACGGAGCTGCGCCTCGGCCAGGCCCTCGGCCCCGTCATGGATCGTGTCGACGACGAAGCCCTCGGCCCGCAGGCCGCGGCTGACCGTCTCGGCCAGTCGCACCTCGTCTTCTACCATCAACACCCGCACGCGCGTACCTCCAGATCCCGTGGTCCCAGTCTGAGCGATCAGGGTTGTGAGGACGCTGAGGACGGCTCTCAGGAGGTCTCAGCGTCCTCACAGCACCCCTCCCGCACGCTGATGTCACGAGGTCGCGACCAGCCGACCTAGACACCAGGAGGAAACCCACCGTGAAGACCACGAACCCGTTCCGGCGCAACGCCGCCGTCCTCGCGGCCGCCGCGGTCGTCGGTGGCCTGGGCATCGGCGGGCTCGCCACGGCGAACGCCGACTCCAGCAACACCGGGCCGGCCCCCGACCAGGTTCAGCCGTCCGACCAGTCCGACGGTGACGGCGATGTCAATGACGCGACCGAGGCCGAGGGCACTGAGGGCGCCGAGGAGGCCAACGACGGGCCGGACCAGGGCCCCGACGCCAACCCCAACGAGCCCGGCCACCAGGACGCCGACGAGTCCGGCGAGGCCGAGGGCCCCGAGGGCGCCGAGGGCGCCGAGGGCGCCGAGGGCGCCGAGGAGGCCAACGACGGGCCGGACCAGGGCCCCGACGCCAACCCAAACGAGCCCGGGCACCAGGACGCCGACGAGTCCGGCGAGACGAACTGAGTGATCGATCCCCCGTAGATCGCCATGGTCGAGCGACGTCGGCAACCCGAGTGGCCCCGCCGCGACCAGCGGCGGGGCCACTCGCTTCGGCGCCGCCGACCAGACGGTCGAGGACGTGGTCTCGCGCCTACGCGGCCTCCCGAGACCCCGGGAGCCTCAACCGAAATGTTGCGCCCGGCTCCGTGACGACCAGGTCGAGGGTTCCGCCGTTTCGCTCGGCGAGCTCGCGGGCGATCGACAGACCCAATCCGCTGCCGTGACGAGGCCGAGCGGTGTCGGCCCGGTAGAAGCGGTCGAAGATCCGGTCCCGGTGCTCCGCCGGCACGCCGGGCCCGTCATCCATGACCAGGAGCTCTGCCCACGGGCCGGGGCCGACTTCGGCCAGGTCGACGGACAGCCCGACCCGGCTGTCAGCGTGGGCGAGAGCGTTTTCCACCAGGTTGCGGACGACGCGGCGGACATCGCCCGGATCGGCGTACGTCGGCGCCGCCGAGACGGCAGACGTGTCCACCTCGACGGCCGCACTGACCCGAGCGCGTGCGGCCTCCTCGAGGACCACGCTGTCCAGGTCCATCAACTCGGCTGCGGGGTCAGTTCTGGCGTCCACCGAGGCGATGACGAGCAGGTCAGCTACGAGGCGCTCCATGTCGGCGGTCGCGCCCAGCACATCGTCGCGCAGACGAACGGCATCGACAGTGTCCGGTGTCGTGAGGGCCACCTCGAGTGCGACTCGCTGCGCGGCCAGCGGGCTCTGGAGATCGTGGGACACATCGGCCACGAAGTCGCGCTGCCGCCGCGCGGCCGCGTCGAGACGCTCGAGCATCGCGTTCATCGTCGCGGCAAGGCGACCGACCTCGTCGTCGACGCCGTCGCCGGCCACGCGGGCGTCCAGGTTCTCCTCCGAGATCCGGTCGACCTCGGCCCGGATCTGGTCCAGGCGCCCGATCACCCGGCCCAGGAGCAGCCAGATCGCTATCCCGAGCAGGACCACGACCATGGGCACGCCGACTCCCAGCGCCCAGCGCAGAGCCCGGGACGCCTCCGAGACCGTCTCGAGACTGTCGCCGACATAGACGGTGACCGTTCCATCCGGAGTTGGGCCGGAGGCGTACCAGAACCGGTACGTCTCAGTCTCCGTGTCGTCGGGCGCCCGGAAGGTACTGGTCTCGGCGCGTTCACCGGGATGCAGCGCCGCCACCGCGGGCTGGCCTGCCACATTGGGTGACGCGGCCACCACGGTCCCGTCAGTCCTGACGACCTGAGCCACACCGTTGTCGTCGACATTCCGCAGGCTCGTCGGCAGTGCCCCACGGCGGGCCAGGGTCAGCAGGTCATCGACCCGCGATTGGGACAATTGGTCGGATGTGGCGGTCAACCGGCTCTCCAGCGTCGAGACCAACAACACAGAGCCGACAGCAAGGAGCACGGCGAACACCACGGTGCCGAGCAGTGTGGCTCGAGCTCGCAAGCTCAGCCTGCCCATCACTTCGCGGCCGTTCCCGGCTGCGCCAGGTCGTCGACGACCCGGTAGCCGACCAGGCGGACAGTCTGCAAGGAGGATCGCTGGAACGGCTCGTCGATGCGCTGCCGCAGCTGGCGTACGTAGACCTCGACGATGTTGGGATGTCCGTCGTAGGAGAAGTCCCAGACGTGCTCCAAGATCATCGACTTGGAGAGGATGTGGTCGGCGTGGCGCATCATGAACTCCAGCAGGGAGAACTGCTTGGGAGTCAGGTCGATTGACGTGTCCCCTCGCCACACCCGGTGGAGCGCCGGATCCAGGCGCAGGTCTCCGACCTCCAGCACGGTGGGCCGCTCGCGACTGTCTCGCCGCAGCAGCGCCCGCAGCCGGGCGGTCAGGACCATGAACGAGAACGGCTTGGACAAGAAGTCGTCCGCCCCTGCGTCAAGCGCACGTGCCTCCTGCTCGGGCCCGCTGCGTGCGGTGAGCATCAGGATGGGAGTCCAGTCACCTGACTCCCGACGCCGGGCACACAGGGCGTCACCTGTGAGGCCAGGCAGCATCACGTCCACCACCATCGCGTCGTAGGTGTTCTCGCTGGCATACCACTCACCGTCGGTACCGGTCAGAGCGACATCCACGGCGTGGCCCTCGGACTCCAGCCCACGCCGCAGCGCAGCCGCCAGCTGCTTGTCGTCCTCGACCACCAAGATCCGCACGTGGCCAGCATCTCAGCCGCCGCTGAACGCTCCCTGAAGTCACAACAAATTCAGATGCTTCAGGGTGGCTTCAGCAAGGCTCGTGCAGGCTGGTTTCGACCATGCAGATTGAGAGAGGAGAGTCATGCGAAAGCGAACGATTGTTGCCGCGGCCGGAGTAGGTGCCGTCCTGGCGGTCGCCGGGGGTGGTGTTGCTGTCGCAACCAGCGGCGGTGACGACGGTCCGGCGAGCCACCAGTACACCCAGAGGCAGGCCGATAAGGCGACGGAGGCGGCCCTGGCGGCCACCGGCGGCGGGACCGCGAACAGCGTAGAGACCGACAGCGAGAACGGTGCGACCTACGAGGTCGAGGTCACCAAGTCCGACGGCACGACCGTCGACGTCCGACTGGACGAGAACTACCAGGTCGTCGTCATCGAGGGCGACAGCGACTCCGGCGACAACTGATCCACGCCTATGACAGCAGGGGTGCGGCTTCGGCCGCACCCCTGCTGCTGTGCTGAATGGACCACCAAACGCTCAGCGCGGTGTTCTCTGCGCGCGGCTCGGCCGGTAACCGGTTCGCCGGTGCCTTGAGCCTGCGCCGCTCTCAGGATGTTCACAGCGGGTCCCTCGCACCATGGATCCAGCAGTCCCCAACGACTCTGGTCCACACCGCGCGAAGGCCCACCCCATGAACCCATCGCAGTACCCCTCGACCCCTGCCACGTCATCGCCAGCTCGTGGTCAGTGGCGAGCAACAACCGCCACCGCGGCATTCACCGCGTGCCTCCTCGCGCTGTCCGTGCTGCTTGCCGGGTGCGGAGGGTCGTCGTCGTCGAACTCGGGTGCAAGCTCGGGATCGGGGACGGTGAAGGAGTACAGCCCGCCCGGTGACATTCCCGACGACCAGGTGTTCGTGAACTACACCGACGCCTCGGGGCGGGTGACGATCAAGGTTCCCGAAGGCTGGGCGCAGTCCGACACCGCGAACGGCGTGAGCTTCACCGACAAGCTCAACACGATCCAGCTGGAGGTGCTCGGCGCTACCAGGAAGCCCACTAAGGACACGGTCAAGAACGACGACCTGCCGCAGCTCCGCAGGTCGTTGAGCAACTTCTCCGGCGGTGAGGTGTCCAGCGTCGACCGCGCCGGGACCACCGCCATCCTGGCGACCTTCAAGGCCGACGGACCGAAGGACGAGGTGACTGGCAAGACGGTGACCGACGCGTTCGAACGGTACGTCTACTTCAAGGACGGCGTCGAGGCGGTGCTCACCCTCGCGGGGCCCACCGGGGCCGACAACGTCGACCCGTGGCGGCTGGTCAGCGACTCGGTGCGCTGGAAGTGACCCATGACCAGCTCGAGCGTCACCATCCACCCGCCGGCCGACCCGGACCGTGAAGCACACGCGGTGGCTGCGGAGAACGTCTACCGCTTCTTCAGATCCGGAGAGGAGGAGACCCTCGCGCTGCGTGGCGTGAGCCTCCACGTGGATGCGGGCGAGTTCGTAGTCGTCGCCGGACCGTCGGGATCGGGCAAGTCGACGCTGCTGGCGTGCCTGACGGGGATGGACGAGCCTTCCGGCGGGACCGTCCGCATCGCCGGGGAACGGATCAACTACCGGTCCCAGCGCGACCGGGACCGCATTCGCGCCCGCTACGTCGGAGTGATGGCGCAGTCGGGGAACCTGTTCAGCCACCTTCGCGTCGGCAACAACCTGCGGCTCGCCGCCCACCTCGCACGCACCGGCCGGCACACCACCCTCGCCGCGAATGACGAGGCCGGGAGGTCGTGGTCAGCAACGGCGGCGCGTCTCGGGATCGAAGGTCGGCTGGACGCCTGGCCCGAGCAGCTGTCGGGAGGTGAGTCCGCCCGGGCAGCGCTCGCTGTCGCCCTCACCGGCGCTCCCCTCGTCCTGGTGGCCGACGAGCCCACGGGTGAGCTCGACGCCGACACCGAGGCCTCCCTCATTGAACTCCTGCGGTCGGTGGCCCGCCAGGGCGTCGCGGTGATCGTGGCGAGCCACAGCGACGCCGTCGCGGCCGGGGCCGACCGCGTCGTTCGCCTCGACGACGGACAGGTCGTCGGGCGATGAGGGCCACGACGCAAAACCCGAGTGCACGGCGCCCGGCGTTCGACCCGGCTCCGCCTCCAGTGGAGGCCGTTGTCGAGATCAGCGAGGTATCGGTCACCTATGGCAGCCGGGAAGCCGCCGTGCACGCCCTCGTGGAGGCGACAGCTCGCCTCCTGCCGGGCGACACGACCGCCGTCTGCGGGCCGTCGGGATCAGGCAAGTCGACCCTTCTGCACCTCGTCGCTGGCCTGGTGGCACCGACCTCCGGGCAGATCAGCTGGCCCGGACTGGACCGATCACTCCCCGTGCGGCACCAGATCGGTGTGGTGTTCCAGGCGCCGAGCCTCGTGCCCGCACTGTCCGTGGTGGAGAACGTCGAGCTGCCGTTGCTGCTGCAGGGGACAATGCCTACCGCGGTGGCGCGCGACCTCGCGCACGCGGCGCTGCGCGACCTCGAGCTCGACGGTCTGGCCGGTGCCCTGCCGGAGGAGATCTCCGGTGGGCAGGCTCAACGCGTGGCCGTGGCCCGTGTCCTGGCCGGCAGGCCCCGACTGATCTGCGCCGACGAGCCCACCGGACGGCTCGACCTCGACCACGCACTGGTCGTCACCGACCTTCTCCTCCATACCGCCCATCAACTGGGCGCCCCCCTGCTGGTCGCCACCCACGACCCTCGCATCGCCGACCGGCTCGCGACGACCTGGCCGATCCTCGACGGTCGCTTGACGCAGGAGCCGCGATGACCCTCGTGCGGGAGGGGGTGCGCCAGCACCTGACTTGGATCTCCGGCTCGACCCGGCGACGCCGAGGCCGCTTCCTCGCCGCGACCGCCGGGGTTGTCCTGACGGTCACCACCCTGGCGTTCCTCGCCATGTTCATCAGCGCCTCACGGGCCACGATGACCGCCCGTGCGGCCAGCAGCGTCGCCGTGGACTGGCAGGTCGCCCTCGACAACCCCGCCGACGCCACCCGCGTCACCGATACCCTCACCGCCCGTGGAGACGTGACCACGGTCGACCCGGTCCACTTCTTCACCGCACGCGGGATCGAGGCGACGACCGACGGAACCCGCCAAGTGACCGGCAAGGCCGCCGTCCTCGGCCTCCCGACGACCTACACCCACGACTTCCCCGCTGCGGTCAGAACCCTCGTCGGCGCCGACACCGGCGTGCTCCTCGCGCAACAGACCGCCGCGAACCTGCACGTGAAACCGGGCCAGGACATCACTCTGCTCTGGGGCGACCGGCCAGCCACCGTCACCGTCGACGGCGTGGTGGAGCTCCCCCAGGCGGACTCACTGTTCCAGAAGGTCGGAGCCCCACCCCAGTCGCAGCCACTGGCGCCCCCGGACAATGTGGTGCTCCTGCCCGACGCAGTCGCACAACGACTGGCCGCCTCCTCCGGTGTCACTCCCAAGGTGCAGCTGCATGTCGCGCTGGAGGACCACCTGCCCGCAGACCCCGCGTCCGCCTACGCCGCGACACTGGCCGACGCCAACAACCTCGAAGCCGACCTCGCCGGCTCGGTGAAGGTGGGCAACAACCTCGGCGCCGCCCTGGACGCGGCCCGCGAGGACGCGGCGTACTCCCAAATCCTCTTCCTGTTCCTCGGCGCCCCCGCCGCAATCCTGGCGGCCCTGCTGACCGCCGTGGTGGTCGGCTCCAGCGGTGACCGCCGCCGCGCCGAGCTCGCCCTACTGCGTTTGCGAGGCGCTCGGCACCGGACGGTCCTGAGCCTCGTCGCCGCCGAAGCCGCGTGTGTCGGAGCGCTGGGCACGCTTCTCGGGCTCGGCGTGGCCATGCTCGCCGGCCGACTCGCCCTGCACAGCATCACCTTCGGCGCGACGGTGACCGCCGGCGTCGTGTGGCTCGTGGTCATCGGCACCGTCGGTCTCCTCACCGCCCAAGCCTGCTACCTTCTGCCCGCCGCACGAGACCTGCGCACCCTCACCGTCGCCGACAGCCGGCGCCAGGTCGACCGGGCCGGCGCTCGACCCCGGTACGCCGGACTCGCGATCGCCCTGGTCCTACTTGCGGGAGCCGGACTGGTGTTCTGGGCCACTTCGCGCAACAAGTACGCCCTCGTACTCGCCCCCGAAGGCGTGCCCAAGCTGTCGATCAGCTACTGGGCTTTCGCCGCCCCCGCCCTCCTGTGGATGGGGGCCTATCTCGTGACCCGCGACGGCGCGTCCCTCTTCCTGCGACACGGGCGAGGACCGCTGACCAAGGCCCTGTCACCGCTGAACCGGCGGATCACCTCCACCGTTGTCGCCGGGATCGTCCGCAACCGAGGAGTCATCGCCCGAGCCTCGACCCTGCTCGCCCTCGCCGTCGCCTTCGCGATCTCCGCCGCCACCTTCAACAGCACCTACGCCCAGCAGGCCGAGGTCGACGCCCAGCTCACCAACGGCGCGGACGTGCAGGTGGCCTTCCCCGCCTCCGGACCCGCTGCCGACCCTGCCACCGTGCACGCCCGCGCACGACAGCTCGACACGCTGAACGGCGTGCGTCACGTCGAACCGATGCAGCACCGGTTCGCCTACGTCGGCAACGACCTCCAGGACCTTTACGGCATCAACACCCAAACCATTCCCACGGTCACCACGCTCCAGAGCGCCTACTTCCAGGGCGGCACCGCCAGCCAGATCCTCACCCGCCTGCACGACACCCCCTCCGGGGTGCTGGTCAGCGCCGAGACCGTCACCGACTTCAACCTCGCCCTCGGCGACCACCTCACCCTGCGGCTGCGCGACGGCGCGACCGGGAGCCTGCGGCCGGTGCAATTCACCTATGTCGGCGTCGCCAACGAGTTCCCGACCGCCCCCAAGGACAGCTTCCTCGTGACCAACGCCTCCTACGTCGCCCAGCAGACCCACGACCCCTCCACCAGCACCTTGCTCATCGACACCACGCCAGGGCAGGAGCGCGCCGTCGCCTCCAGCGTGCGCAAGGAGCTGGGCACCTCGGCCGTGGTCACCGACATCACCCAGACCCGCGGTCTGATCGGATCCAGCCTGACCGCAGTCGACCTGCGCGGACTCACCCGTGTCGAGCTCGCCCTCGCAGCCATCCTCGTATTGGCGGCCGCGACTCTGGTCACCGGCCTACAACTCGCCGAACGTCGACGCACCTTCGCCATCGCCTCGGCGCTCGGCGCCCGACGCCGGCAGCTCGTCAAACTCGCCGTCAGCGAAGCCGCCGTTACCAGCGCGATCGGCCTGGCCGCCGGAGGGCTCATCGGGTGGGCAATGAGCCGGATGCTGGTCAAGGTGCTCTCCGGAGTCTTCGACCCACCGCCAGCAGCGCTCGCGATCCCCTGGGCCTACCTGACGTCCATAGCTGTGGCGGCTCTCGCCGCCGTCGCGGCAGCCAGCGCCGTTGCTTCGCGCCTCAGCGCCAGCACTACCGTCGCGGATCTGCGTGAACGCGACTGAGGTCGGCAGGGCCCGCCGCATTGCCGCGTCTCAACCCGCACGCCCAGCGATGATCGGTCACACGAGCAGCATCCCGGTTGTTCAGGCTGGGTTCAGCAACGGCCTCTGATCATGAGCGCATGCCTGTGATCTCGCGCCGGAGGCGGCGGAACGAGTGTGCGGTGAACCTTCGTGCCGAAGCCGTTCAGGCTCCCTCGGCGTCAGGTGGTCCGGGGAGTGAGCTGGTCGTGGTGCCGACCTACGACGAGGCCGAGAACATCGGGTCGCTGATCGACGGTGTGCTCGCTTCAACCTCGGCCGATGTGCTGGTGGTGGACGACAGCAGCCCCGACGGCACGGCTGGCATCGTCCGGGCGCACCCGGCCTTCGGGGATCGGGTGCACGTGCTGGACCGGCCGGCGAAGGCGGGTCTGGGGCCGGCGTACCGGGCTGGCTTTCGGTGGGCGTTGAGCCGTGGGTACGCAGCGGTCGTGCAGATGGACGCCGATTTCTCTCACCCGCCCGAGCGGATCCCGGCACTCCTGAAGGGGCTCGCCCACTTCGATGTCGTGGTGGGCTCGCGCTATGTGCCCGGCGGCGCGGTCCGGAACTGGCCGGTATTACGTCGGCTGATCTCCCGCGGCGGCAACCTGTACGTCCGCGTTGTACTGGACCTGCCGGTTCGTGACGCGACGGCCGGGTTCAAGGCCTTCCGGTCCGAGGCGCTGGCCAGGATCGGTGCGGTGAGCTCGGAGTCCAACGGCTACTGCTTCCAGGTCGAGAACACCTGGCGTGCGGTGGGTCAGGGTCTGCGGGTCGGCGAGGTCCCGATCACGTTCGTGGACCGTGCCCGGGGGGCGTCGAAGATGTCGGCCCGCATCGTCCTCGAGGCCATGGTCAGGGTGCTGCTCTGGCGTGTCCGGGATTACCGGGGCGGCCGGGACACGCGCCGTGGGCAGGTGCCGCATGCGGTGGCAGGGCGATGACGGGTCGAGGTGGCGTCCGGTCTGGCCGGCTGCGCAGACTCGGGGGATCGATCGGGCGGGTGAGCGTAGCGGCTCTGCTGGTTGCGGGGTGCGCGGGAAACACGGGCTCGCCCCAGCCATCGGCTGAGGCGACGAACGCGCCCTTGTCTCTGGCGATCAGCCCCAGCGCAACGATGTCCCCTCCCCCGACGAGGTCCCCGAGGGTGACGAGGTCGCCAGCCCCGGCAACAACGGGACACGCGTCGAGGGTGAGCAAGGTCGTGGTGTTCATCGTGGAGAACCACTCGCTGGACCAGATGCGTGACCGGATGCCGTTCACCTACGCGTTGGCGACGACCTACGGTCATGCCACCGGCTACACCGCGATGACCCACCCGTCGCTGCCCAACTACCTCGCGATCGTGAGCGGGTCGACCCAGGGGGTGACCGATGACCGCAACCCCGAGGCCCATGTCCTGCGTGGCCCGACCGTGCTCGGAAAGGCGGTGCGCGCGGGCCACACGGCGGCGGTGTACGCCGAGGGGATGCCCGAGAATTGCGCCTTGACCAACGGCGGAACCCGTTACGCCGTCAGGCACAACCCGTGGACCTACTTCGTGGACGAGCGCAGCCTGTGCCAGCAGTACGACGTCGCCCTCGACGCCCTGCCGTCGGCGACCACCAGCGGCCGACTCCCGACGGTGTCGCTGGTGATCCCGGACCTGTGCAACGACGCCCACGACTGCTCCCTGGCCTCAGCGGATGCCTGGCTGTCCAAGCAGATCACCCCGCTGACGGAGGGACCCGACTGGAAGTCCGGTCACCTGGCCATCGTGGTGACCGCGGACGAGGACGACCGCCACCACGGCAACAACGTCTTGACCCTGGTGGCCAACCCCGCCCTTCACGGCAAGGTCGTGACCGAGCCGCTGAACCATCTCTCGTTGTCCCGGTCGCTCTCGGAGGTCAGCGGCAGCGCCCCGTTGAACCAGGCCGCCGGCGCCCCCTCCCTGCTCAGCGCCTTCGGGCTGAAGACGGCCCCCTAGTGACATGACATGACCACAGAGCTCTCGCGAAGCGATGCCGTCACCGCGCCGGCGGATCTGCCGATGCGGGGGTCGGGGCGGCACCCCTCCCCGGTGAACTGGGTTCGAACCCATCCGGTGGCGGCCGCCTGCCTGGCGACTGCTGTGGCGCATGCGATGTTCCTCAGCACGCGGCTGGGTGACGACGAGGGCGGCTTCCTCGCGGTCGCCCAGCACTGGGGCGTTCCGGGTCGGTACCTGTACGGACCGCTGTGGGTGGACCGCCCTCCGGGCCTGATCGCGGTGCTCGCGTTGGCCGCGCACCTGGGTCCCTACGGCGCGCGAATCGTCGCCCTGGCCGTCGCGGTCGCGCTGGTGGCCGCCGCGGGCTGGGCGGCCGCGGCGGTGCGACGGCGGGCCTCGGGCTGGGGTGCCTGGACCGCCTTCGCGTTCGCTTGCAGTCCCCTCATTGGCGCCCAGCAGCTCAACGGCGAGCTCGTCGCGTCGGCGGCGGTGATGACCTCGGTGGCGGCGACGATGCACGCCCTGTACGGCGCGCATCGGCCGCGGCACTCGCGGGCGCTGGGTCTTCTCGCCGGAGGCATGGCGTTGGCGGCGGTGCTGACCAAGCAGAACTTCCTTGATGCCCTGGTCTTCGCGGCCGTGCTGCTGACCGGCACCGCCGTGACGAGCCGTCGGCGCCGGGTTGATGCGGTGAAGGTGGCAGGGTGGTTCACCCTTGGTGCGCTCACCGCGGCCGGGACTGTGCTGTGGTGGGCGAGCGCCCAGCACCGTCTCGGCGCGATGCTGTACGCGATGTACGGCTTCCGCGCCGACGCTGCGGCCGTGATGGCGTCGTGGTCGTTCCACGCTCCGCTGACGCGGCTCGACAACCTCGCCGTCGCGGGCGTGCTCTGCGGCCTGCTGGTGGTGATGACCGTGGCCTTCGCGACCAACGTACGCCGACTGCGACGCCCCGACCCCCTGACTCTCGCGATCGCCGCCGCGACCGTGTCCGCGCTCGCCGGCATCGCTGCTGGCGGCAACTACTGGAGCCACTACCTGATCGCGCTGATCCCCATGACCTCGCTCGCCGCCGCCCTCACGGTCACGGCTCCGCCCATGGGTCCCGATGGGACGGCCGGGTCGCCCGTAGCGCGGCAGGGACATCGGATCCTCCGCGTCCTCGTGGTCGTGACGGTCGCGTTGACCGCTGGCACCGCCGTGGTGGTGGCCTATCGCGACGTGCGAGCCCCCAGCACAGTGGCGGCGACCGCCCGATGGATCGCGGACTCAGCCCGCCCTGGCGACACGTTGACCGTGGCCTATACCCATGCCAACGTGCTCCAGGCCTCGGGTCTGGCCCCGGCCTATCCCTATGCGTGGAGCCTGCCCTTGCGCACGCTCGACCCGAACCTGGTTTTGCTCAGCGATCGCCTCCGCGCGGCCGACGGACCCACCTGGTTCCTCCAGTGGGATCAGGAGCACGCCTGGGGGCTCGACGCGAACGGCGCCCTGGATTCCGCCCTGCAGCAGCACTACCACGTCGCAGCCATCATCTGCGGTCACCAGGTCTGGCTTCGTGACACTGCCGCACGAGTCCTGGCCCGGGTTCCGAGTCCCGCGCTCTGCGCCCGATGACCGGGGCGGCGAGATTCACGCGGCACCGCGTCGTCGCCGGTTCAGGTGAGAGTCAGGTCGAGACCGTCATGGTTGCCCGCATGAGCACCGACACCGTCACTCGCCGTCTGGCGAACAAGGTCCCCGAGGTCATCTTCTGGTTCTGGGTCATCAAGATCCTCTGCACCACAGTGGGAGAGAGCTTCGCCGACTACATCAACGAGACCCTCGGCTTCGGCCTGACCAACACCACGCTGCTCTTCGGCGCCGCCCTCGTCGTCGCGCTGGTCATCCAGTTCCGGCAGCCGCGCTACGTCCCCTGGATCTACTGGCTCACTGTGGTGCTGATCAGCGTGGTGGGCACCTTGCTCACCGACAACCTCACCGACGCGCGCGGCGTACCTCTGTGGATCAGCTCGGTGACCTTCTCGGTCCTCCTCGCCGTCGTCTTCAGCCTCTGGTACGCCCGTGAGCGCACGCTGTCGATCCACTCGATCAACACCACCCAACGTGAGGCCTGGTACTGGCTGGTGGTGCTCGTGACCTTCGCCCTGGGCACCGCCGTCGGCGACTGGACGCTGGACCTCACCGGCTGGGGCCCCGGCCCCTCGATCCTGCTCCCCGCGGGTCTCATCGCCGCCGTCTTCCTCGGGTGGCGAACCGGCCTGATGGGGCCGGTGCTGTCCTTCTGGCTGGCCTACATCCTCACCCGACCGCTGGGCGCCAACATCGGCGACTTCCTGTCCGCTCCTCGCGCCGAGGGCGGGCTCGGCCTCGGCACGTTGTGGACCTCGGTGCTCTTCCTGGGCGCCATCACGGCCACCGTGGTCTATCTGAGCATCACCAAGGTGGACCGCACCGAGGAAGAACCGCGGCTCATCGAGGCCTGACCCACAACCTGGACAAGGAGAAACCCGTGAACGACACCCACCCCCATCGCGTCCTAATCGTCACCGACACGGCCGACCCCAACCCCGAGCTGCTCGAGGCGATCAAGCAACGGACGGCGCAGTCCCCGGCACAGTTCCGTGTCGTCATCCCGAACCCGGCCCGCGCCGAGGTCCACCTCCTCCACCCCGAACGCCACGACAAGGCAGCCGCGGCAGAACAGGTGCTGCGGGCGGCACTGCCAGAGCTCGAACGGGCCGCCGGAGGCCACGTGGTCGGCTCGGTCTCGGTCCAGCACGACCCGATGGACACCCTGGAGCACGTGCTGAACGCGGAGCCGATCGACGAGATCATGCTCGCGGTCCATGAACACGCGCTCACGGTGCGTCTGCACCAGGACCTGCAACACCGGCTGGGCCACCTCGGCGTCCCGGTCACCGTGGTCGGCCACGGAGCCAGCGCCGGCGCCAGCTGAGCCCCTCCCGCCGCACACGGGCGCACGTGCCGCGTCCGCCGATCGGCGGACGCGGCACTTCCGTTTGCCGGACGGTGCGGCGTGACCCAGCAAGGTCAGCCGGCTGCGGGCAGCGTCACGGTGAACCTGGCTCCTCCACCGGGGGCCTCATCCACGGCGACCGACCCCTGCAGGCCGGTGACGACCCTCTCGACGATCGCGAGCCCCAGACCTGCGCCACCTTCGTCGCGCGCGCGTGCATCGTCGAGGCGGACGAACCGCCCGAAGACGCGCTCGCGTTCGGAGACAGGGATGCCTGGGCCGTCGTCGGCGACCACCAGGCGCACCCGGCTGTCCACCTCGTCGAGGGACACCTGGACGCGGGAGCGTGCGTGGCGTAGGGCGTTGCTGAGC
Organism: Nocardioides sp. JS614; assembly: GCF_000015265.1. Classification (NCBI taxonomy): domain Bacteria; kingdom Bacillati; phylum Actinomycetota; class Actinomycetes; order Propionibacteriales; family Nocardioidaceae; genus Nocardioides; species Nocardioides sp. JS614. The sequence goes on along the minus strand of NC_008699.1, from coordinate 1,698,855 downwards.
AGGTTGCGGACCACCTGCCCGAAGAGGACCTCCTCGCCACGGACCTGCCCTGCCCCTACGCCGGTCGCATCGATCTCCGGACCGCTGGCCGGACGGGCACGCTTCACCTCAGCGAGCACCACGTCATCGAGATCGACCAGGTGGCTCGTGGCTGGATCCCGGTCCTCGAGCCTCGCCAGCGTCAGGAGCGCGGCCACCAGTTCCTCCATGCGCCCTTCCTCAGCCAGGATCTCGTTCGTCAAGGTGACGACGTCAGCTTGGTCGGGGTGCCGGCGCGCGACCTCGGCGAGCTGGCGGATCACGGCCAGCGGTGAGCGCAGCTCGTGGGAGGCGTCGGAGGCGAACTGGCGCTGGGCACGTTGGGAGGAACCGATGCGCTCGAGCATCTGGTTCAGTGTCAACGCCAACCGGGAGATCTCATCGCCGCCTTGCGGCACCGGCAGTCGTCGGTCCTGGTGTGCGGTGGTGATCTGCGCGGCCTCCCGACGCATCGACTCCACGGGCCTCAAAGCCTGTCCCACCGCCAGCCACACCGCAGCCGCCAAGAGGGCGAGCCCGAGCGGCAGTGCGACGGTCAACAGTGTCTCCGCCGTCCTCCTCGCCTGAGCGAGTTGCTCCTGGGAGTGTGCAACGGTGACCAGCTCACCCGAAGGTGCCACAGCGGCGACGACGACATAGGTGTCGTCGAGCCCTGTCACCTGGACCGAGGTGGACACCCCCGCTGAGTCCCGCAGCCGCGTCGAGATCTTCGGATGGTCGCTGCCGATGATCTCGCCCCTCGGTGACAGGATCTGGGTGATCACGTCGTCGCGCGCCGTGACGGCCGCCTGCGCCGGGGTGGAACCGTTCTCGAGCTGCGCGGTGATCGTCTCCACCTGCTGGCGGGCCGAGGCGACCAGCGCACGCTCCAGGTCGCGGTGCAGGGATGCCACGAAGAGCACCGCACCGACGACTCCGACCACCAGGGCCACGCTGGTCGCGGCAAGAGTGACGCGCACCCGCACCGGGGCCAGCACGCGTCGCCCCCAGCCCCCCTGGGGCGTCCCCGGCTCGACGCGGCTCACGGGACCTCCGGAACCCGGAGGCGATACCCGGTCCCGCGGAAGGTCTCGAGGTCGGCGCACCCGAACGGCTTGTCCACCTTGCGTCGCAGGCGTCCGACGTAAACCTCCACGATGTTGGGATCACCCTCGAAGGCGAAGTCCCACACGTTCTCCAAGATCTCCAACTTGGTCAGCACATCCCCGGCGCGGCGCATGAAGAAGGCCATCAACGCAAGCTCGCGCGAGGTCAGGTCGATGGGCTGGCCCGCCCGCGACACCGCCTTGCGGGCAGGGTCGTAACGCAGATCGCCTACCTCGAGGATGGTCGGACGTTCTGTGGCCCCACGACGCACCAGCGACCTGATCCGAGCTAACAGGATGTCGAAGCTGAACGGCTTGGTGACATAGTCATCAGCGCCCTGGTCGAGACCCTCGATCTCGTCGAGCTCCTCGTCTCGAGCGGTGAGCATGAGGATGGGCGTCCAGACCTCCCGCTCGCGGAGACGCCGGCAGACCTCGTAGCCGTTAAGCACCGGCAGCATGACGTCGAGCAGGATCACGTCGTAGCTGGTCTCCTCGGCATACCAGAGCGCCTCTCCGCCGTCCGCGGCTACGTCGACGGCGAAGCCCTCGGCCTCCAGCCCCGCCTTGAGCGAGGCGGCCAACCTGGCCTCATCCTCGACGACCAGCACCCTCACCGACCGACTCCTTTCCCGCTGCCCCGGATGAATCCCACTCAACACCGTGGATCCTGTCAGCCTGCTGACAGGATCACCCGACAGTGTGGACCTGTGGTAACCACCGAGGACCTGCCCCGCATCGCAAGGACCCCCCTGCTCGGCCCACGGCTCGCCGAGCTGGTGACCTTCCTCGGGGTCGGAGGGGTCGCGTACGTCGTCGACGTGGTGGTGTTCAACATCCTTCTCTCGACGCCGCCATTCTCGACGTGGCATCCGTGGGCGGCGCGCTGCCTCGCGGTCGCCGTGGCGATGCTCGTGACCTACGTGGGCAACCGGCAGATCACCTGGCGCGGTCGCTTCGGCGCCGATCGACACCGGAAGATCACTCTCTTCGTGGGGTTCAACCTGGTCGGCCTGGCCATCTCCGTCGCATGTCTGGTCGTTTCCCACGACGTCCTGGGCCTGACCAGTCGGCTCGCGGACAACATCTCGGCCAACGTCGTTGGTTTGGTGCTCGGCACTGCGTTCCGCTTCTGGAGCTACCGGCGGTTCGTCTTCACCGACCCGAACGTGTAACCCCTTGCTGTCAGGTGCGTGTCAGCATCGGGTTCCTAGCTTTAGGAGCATGAGGACCTGGAGGTTTCGAGAGCCGTCGGCCGCCATCACCAGCCTCGCGCGGAGGCAGGCCGACGTACGCCCGTGGGGCGACTGGCTCGTTCTAGATGAAGGCCCCGGCTTCAAGGTGAAGCGACTTCACGTCCACCCCCACGCCCGCTTGTCCCTGCAGCAGCACCACTTCCGAGCCGAGGCCTGGATAGTGGTGGCCGGAATCGCCACCTGCCAGGTCGGCACTCGCTCCTGGCTGGCATCGCCGGGGGAGACGGCGCACGTACCTCGCTGCTCAGCACATCGACTCGCGAACCAGCACGACGAGGAACTCCTGGTGATCGAGGTGCAGTGGGGGGCAGAAACGCGCGAGGACGACATCGTCAGGCTCGCTGACGACTACGGCCGGGCCGGCGTCGCGTGATCGGCCTTCCGGCGCCCCTCCCCCGCCAACGCCTCGCCAGCACCTCGCCCCCCACGCAGCCCCCCGTGGGCCCGTCGTGAGCGGCCATCTCGACGCGCTGCTGTCCACGCTGGGACCGTTCGCAGTCATCCTCGTGCTCGGCGTCGTCTTCGCCGAGACAGGGCTGCTGTTCGGGTTCTTCCTGCCCGGCGACTCACTGCTGTTCACCGCCGGACTGCTGGTGGCACACGGGGACCTCGGTGTGCCAATCTGGGTAATCGTCCCGGCCGTCACGACCGCCGCCGCCGCGGGCGACCAAGTCGGCTACCTCGTCGGACGCCGCTACGGACCCCGCGTGCTCAGCCGACCACAGTCTCGCCTGCTCGACCCCCGACATCTCGAGAATGCCACAATGTTCTTCGCGAGACACGGCCCCCGCGCCGTGATCCTCGCGCGTTTCGTCCCCCTCGCTCGAACGTTCACGCCCGTGGCAGCAGGTGCCGCCCGAATGAGACGGGGTCACTTCACCACTTACAACGTTCTCGGCGCGACACTGTGGTGTGCGTCCATGCTGGGCGCCGGGTACCTGTTCGGCGGCATCGGACCAGTACGGCACCACATCGAGCTCATCACAGTCGGGATCATCGTGCTGTCGCTGACGCCAGCCGGCCTAGCCCTGCTGCGAAGGCGGACATGGCTCCGGCCTTGGGCACTCGCTTCCGGCGCCGCAGCCAGCGCGGCCCTCGTGCTCGGGCTTGCCGATGCCGCCGGCGAGCACGACGGACCCGCCGCCTCGGACCCCCGGGTGGCAGCCGCAGTGGTCGCGCACCGAGACGCGACACTGACGCCCGTGGCGCGCGCGCTCAGCTTCTTGGGGGGCGAGGTGGTTGTCGCGATCCTCGCCGGGGTCCTGATCGTGTTCCTGTGGACCACTCAACACCGCCGGTCGGCGCTGATCCTCACGACAGCGATGACTGGCGCAGCAGCGCTCACGATCGGGATCAAACAACTGGTGTCACGCCACCGGCCCGGGCCCCACATCGTGCTTGGGCCGGTCGACCACGGATACTCCTTCCCGTCCGGGCACACCCTGATGACAGCGACCCTCGTCGTCGCCGTCGTGTGGCTGGCCTGGCCCCGGATGACCCGCGTCAGCCAGATCGGAGCGGCAGCCTTTGCCGCACTGGTCGTGGCCGCGGTCGGCGCGAGTCGCGTGTACCTCGGCTACCACTGGACCACCGACATCATCGCCGCCTGCCTCATCGCCGCCGGCTGGCTGGCCCTCCTCGCCCTCGCCACGGAGCTCGTCAGCGCCCGACCGCTCGAACTAGGCACCGGCCCCACTTCAGGCGTGCAGGACCGCTCACGCCTGCCGTATTCCCGCGCCCCCGAGGACCAGAAAGCGACGACGCCCCCTGACCAGAGCCAGGCCCTGAGTCTCACCCGGGTTGACGACCTGCTTCGGCAAAGGTGAGCGCTCCTTGGGTTGAGTTCGGCTTCCTGCACAGCGACGAGCGCGCAGCTACCCCTGGCAATGACCAAACGAATTCGGATCGTGCACCACACCTACCCGACAATCGGCGCGTCTCCGAGGACCCCGCAAAGCCGCCCAAAGGGCCTGGCCAACAGCCACGCTCCCCAAACGGAGGACGAACACCGTCGCCAATCCTCAACGCGGCCTCAGAACTGAACAGCCTGCAGTAGCCACCCGGCCGTCGGGAGAAGCTGGTCGGCGACAAGCCGGCCAGCACTCCATCCGCATTAACGACCAGTTCCGCATCTGCTTCGTCTCGACCGACAAGGGAGCACACGACGTCGAGATCACCGCCTACCACTCCCCCAACCAAGGAGAGGAGACCGAACATGGCCACCACGTCGAAGGCACACGACGCGATCACTCCCGGCGAGATCCTGCTGACCGAGGTCCTGGAGCCGCTGGGCATCACGCAGTACCGCCTCGCCCAGGCCACCGGCCTCCCCAGACCCGGATCGGCGAGATCGTGCGCGGCAAGCGCGCCTTCACCACCGACACCGCCCTGCGGCTGTCCAAGGCCCTCGGTGTCGATGACCGCTTCTGGATCAACATCCAGACCGACTACGACCTCGAGTCAGCGCGACCTCCACGGTGCCGAACTCGCCCAAGTGACCCCCCCTGTTGGCGAGGTGAAAGACGGCCACGTGCGGCCCCAGCGCGGCCCCAGACCACCTCTGAGCGACGTTTCCGCAGGTCACGTAGGGTGCGGCATCACTACTCGACATCTGAGGCAGTCGTTGGGCGCAAATAGTCGCGGGCACTCACGGCTGGAGTTGCAATGTCCGCACCGCATCCGGAGCGACCTCTGGGTCAGCGATCAAGAGGTCGCCCGGGTTCACATTCCGCAGACCTTCGCCAGACATTGCTGCCGTTCGCTATGCAGCGCAATCCGGTTCACCTTGACGCAGTGTCAGCAGACACCGCGCTGACGTGGGACACACGAACCGGGCCCGTGGTAACCCACGAACCCGGCTCTGACCTGTGGTTTCCCTTTGTAGCGGGGGCAGGATTTGAACCTGCGACCTCTGGGTTATGAGCGCAATCTGAAGTGCCTCAAGCCGCTCTGCAAGCCACGCTCAATGTGAGGCTTTGTGAGGTATCATCGCAGGTCAGAGTATGTTTTTGAGTTTCCGCGAACCTTCGCCGGCCTTCGCCCTCCTTCGGCAACGTTTGCTGATTCTCTGCTGACATTGGAGGTACGGCGATGGCTTGGGTGGTCGAGCGCAAGAGGGACGACGGAACGTCGCGCTTCCTGGCCCAGTACCGGGACCCAGGCGGTCGGATCCGCTCCGCCGGCACGCACTCGTCGCGCCGCGCAGCCGAGCGCGCCGGCAACCGCGAGGAGCAACTGGTCCACGCCGGCTCGTGGTTCGACCGCTCGCTGGGCGCCATCCCGTTCCAGGAGTACGTCGAGAAGCACTGGCTGCCGAGCAAGCACATCGAGGCCACCACGCTGGCCGCCTACATGTCGAACCTCAACAAGCACTTCTTCCCGTTCTTCGGCAAGAAGCCGATGTACCAGATCACCTCGTCGCTCGTGCAGGACTGGGTGACCCAGGCAGCCGCCGAGGGACTCTCGGCCAGGTCGATCCGCAAGTACCACACGATGCTCCACTCCATCTTCAAGCGGGCCGTCCGCGACCAGCTGATCATCAGCAACCCGTGTGAGCACACCGAGCTGCCGAAGATCGTCACCAAGAAGACCCGGACGCTGACGCCCGACGAGTTCGACGTCCTTATCACCGCGGTGCCGGACTGAAGCGCCTCAGGTTCTGTGCCGCTCCTATGCGGGTTGCGGCTCTCGGTTGAGAGTCGCGTAGTGGGCCTGCTCGAACTCCACTGGGGTCATCATCCCAAGCGAGCCGTGCAGGCGCCTGTTGTTGTACCAGTCGACCCAGCCGGCGGTGGCGTACTCGACGTCGCCGATGGTCCGGTAGGGGCCGGCGTGGAAGACCGTGGTGCGGATGCACTCGGTCTTGTAGAGCCCGATCACGCACTCCATCAGGGCGTTGTCATAGGCATCGGCAACCGTCCCGATCGAGGGCCGGATGCCTTCCTCGGCGAGGTGTTCGGTGAAGGTGATCGAGGTGTATTGCGATCCGGCGTCGGCGTGGCCGATCAGTTCGCCGGGCACGATCGGGTGGCCCTCGCGGTCGCGTTGCCACAACGCCATTCGCAGCGGGACGTCGACCAACTCGACGGCCTTGGTGGGCGCGACGTTCCAGGCGACGATCTTCTGGGCGAACACGTCGAGGATGAACGCGACGTAGACGAACCCGGCCCAGGTTCTCACGTAGGTGAAGTCCATGACCCAGGTCCTGTTCGGCGCTTCGGCGGTGAAGTCGCGATCCAGCAGGTCACCGGCTCGCTTGCCGTCCTTGGCCGGGATCGTGGTCCGGATCCCCTTCGAACGCCGAACCCCTTGCAGGGACAGGGTTCTCATCGCCCGGTCCACGCTGCCGGGCGATGCCTCGGGCGACGTGCGCTGCACCAGCGCGGTCATCTTCCGACGCCCGTAGAGCCCCTCGGGTGTCATCCGGCGCACCCCTTCGTGGTCGACGGTCCAGGCCAGGTCACGGACCTGGTTGGTGACCTGAGCGTCGGTGATCGTCCGGGCTGCGACAAGGCAGTTGGCTTGTGCCCAGTCGCGGTAGGTCCGCGCGGCGATCTGGCAGCCCTGCTCGCGCAGGACCCGGCAGATCGACTCGACCGCGTGGCCCTCGGCCCGCAGCTCGTCGATGAACGCGACGATCAGCGATTGCGGGGGTCGAGTTCCCCCGCGAAGAAAATTGAGGCCCGGCGGAGGATCTCGTTGTCTTCCTCGAGCCGACGGACCTTGGCTTTGAGCTCCTTGATCTCAGCGAGCTCCTCGCTGGTTGCGCCCTGGCGCTGGCCGCCGTCGATCTGGGCCTGGACGACCCACCGGCGCACGGTCTCCTTCCCGAGGCCTTCGCGGCGTGCGACGGACTCGGCGGCCGCGGTCAGCGACGGGTACTCCGGCAGGTGCTCCAGCACCTGCCGCACGCACCGCTCCTTGACTGCGGGATCGATCTTCTTCGGCATGGTTCGCATCCTTCCAACTCAAAAGGATGCGGCATCAAACCTGGGGCGCTTCAGACCGCTACCGACTCATGGTCGAGACAGCGATCGAGACCGGGATGCGTTGGGGCGAACTCATCGCACTGAAGCCCCGGCACGTCGACTTCCTGCGGCGCACGATCACTGTCGAGGACACCATCGTGGAGGTGTCGCGGAAGCACTCGCCGACCGGCGAGCGGTACGTCGCCAAGCCGTACCCGAAGGACAACGAGCCTCGGACGTTCGCCGTCCGCCAGGACTGGCTCGACGCCGTCGCCGCGCACACGAGGCTCCACGGTCTCGGCCGCGACGACCTGCTCTTCGCCACGTTGGCGGGCACGCCAATCTCGCGCAACACCTTCCGGACCAGGGTCTGGCAGCCGGCCGTGAAGGCCAGCGGCGTCTCGTTCAATGTGCGGATGCACGACCTCCGCCATGCCCACGCCTCCTGGCTCCTGGCCGGCGGGGCGGACCTCAAGACGGTGATGGACCGGCTGGGTCACGCGCAGATCCAGACCACCCAGAAGTACCTACATGCGCTGGCCGAGGCCGACCAGCGCAGCATCGATGCCCTCGACCGCATGACGCGGCGCCGACCAAGCTCGTGACTGGGTGATGGTCCCGCATCGCCGCGCTGGGCTCGAATCAACGTGGCACCGGGCCGCCATCTGTACGCGACCGTCGAAGGCCTATGGAAGTTCGGTGGGCCAGGAGGGTCGAGCTCACTGTCAACCAATCGCCGCGTCTCGATCAGTCACTCCATCGCCTTGACCTGGGCCTCGATGAAGGCGATCTCCTCGGTGTCGAGGCCGTACTTGGCGTAGAGCTGTGCGTCGATCTCTGGAATGGTCTTGGTCCAGTCGATGTCAGATGAGCTCGAAAAGTTCTGCGCCGGGACGAACTTCCAGGTGTTCCGCGGGTTGTGCTGTGTGATCTTCAGGACGCCGAGCATCGTTCGTGCGAACTTGGTCTTGACGTACTTCTGGCACGCCTGCGCTTCCGCTTCGGTCTCGAACGAGCCGATGGTGATGAATGTCTGCGTGACCCCGACCCCAGGCTCAAGCACAGTCGGGTTGTTCAACGCGACGCCAAAGAAGTCGGTTGTCGACCCCGACCCGTTCGCCGCCGGGACTGCAACCTTGTACTCGTCGAGGCTGTCCGGGCCGGTGATGTAGTCACGGCGAATCCAACAGCGAGTGCGTCTGTTCTTGATGATCCCGAGGAGTTGCACATACTCGGCTCCGTCATTCGGTCGGTCTGCGGAGTACAGGAACGCAAACTGCTCGAACGCGTTGGTGTTCACCAGGGCCGCGTTGCCCTCAGGTCGCAGCTCACGAGCCTCAGGGTGGTCTTCGTACAACTTGTCCGTGTAGCGGTAGGAACGCGAGCTGGTGATCCCAAGCTTCTCCAACGGCTCCATGCCGGACGCGCGGACTTTGTCCAAGATCGTGTTGATTTCGGGGTGCCTGGCGAAGAAGCCGATGGGGCCGAGCGTTCGCTCCGAGTCGCGGTAGGTGACGGCGATGCCGCCCTTGATGGGGTCCGTAAGACCCGGAAATAGTTGGTTTGAGTCGGACTCGAAGTACGCCACCTTCAGGTGCTCGTCGGCCAGCATCTTCTCGTTCCATGCCTTCGGCGTGAAGCCTGCATTGAACAAGAATCGCGCTGGTGTGATGAGCACGGCTTTGGTGCCAACCTCATATGCGGCGTCCATGAACTGGTGGTAGATCGGGGTATCGCGAGTTCCCTCGCCCTGGGCCTCCTCCTGGTAGGGCGGGTTGCCGATGACGACGTCGAACTTTCGGTTCATCTCAGTTCTCTCCCAACATGTCGTTCACGGCCTTCTTGCGCTCATCCGCCGTCATCCTGGCGAGGTTTCCTACGCGGAAGTGTCCGGACCTCTCGATCCACTCCTTGCGTTCGGGAACACCCCCCGACACTGCCTCGATGGTGATGCGGTGGAGGATCTCGTTGTGGCTCATCTCGAAGATCTGTGAGGTCAGGATGTGCTTGATCCGCTCGTCCTGGTCAGGGTGGGCATTGGCAAGGCCGGTGTCGAGGCGCCGCACCAGCTCCATCAGGTACAGCCCGGCAGTCGAGAACAGGTCGGCGAAGGTCTTGTCCGGGTCGGCGAAGACACCTGGGTCCTCGGCCTCGAGGATGTCGACCATCGTCTTGACCACGTGCTGCGGCGTGAACACCAGGGACGTCTTCTGCTGCGGGATGTAGGCGAAGATGTTCTCGGTCTGCGCGTCGTCGAAGTAGTCGGCCAGTGCTTCCTTCTTGTTCAGGAACTCCTGGACGGCCTGGTCGAAGACGGCCTCGTCGAACATCCCGGGGATCTTCGTGACGGTGCCGTCTTCCTCGGTGATCTCTTGGCCGTCGCGCAGGACGCGGAACTCCGCCTCGGTGATCCCGGTGATCTCGTGGAAGACGTCGTCGGGCGTGTAGTCGTCGAAGTTCGCCAGCCGGATGTCGCGGTCGCCGTATGCCATCAGGAACATCGGGATCGTCCGGGCGAAGCCGCGCAGGTGTGAGCGGGCGTCGTCCATCGTCCGGTTCGCCCGCTTCTGCTCGGACTTGATCTCCTCGCGGGTGACCACTTCGGGCACGATCGAGTCCATCGTCTCGGTGACGATGGACAGGATGTTCGCTTTGAACGCCTCGTCCTGCTCGACCTTCTTGGCCTGGATCGCCTCGGCCTCCGCCTCGGTGGCAGCGTTCTCCAGTTCGTCCTCAAGGTGCTTGCTCGCAATGTTGTGCTCGGTGTAAGCACGCTCGACCTGCGCCTTCACGGCCTGCTCGGTGCGCTTCTCGTCGCGGTCGACCTGGGCCGCGGTGAGTCCGTAGGCTTCCTTAAGCTCCTCGCGCTTGTCGTGGCTCTGCTCGGTGACCGCCTTCGCGATCTTCGTGGCCATGGTGTGCACGGGTACGTCTGGCTCCGGCATCGGGATGTCCTCGGTCCGCCAGACCGGCTTGCCGAGCTCCTCGACCTTGGGGTTGATGACGGACGCGAGGCCGGTCGGGAGGACGTTGCCGTCGGGGTCGGTGACCGGCGGCGGGTGCGGGATCTCGATCGGCTCCCCCTTCTTGGTCTTGCCCTGCTTCGCGGTGGGCAGCTTGTCGAGGATCTCCTTGACGTGCGCGGAGTAGCGAAAGATGCCAGCCACGTTGGCGAACAGCAGGTTCGACAGGAATCCGCGACGCACCACCTCGCGGGCCTTGAACACCTGTGGGAACGTCAGGACCTGGGACGCGTCGAGCTCGATCATCCGGCCCTCGGAGTCCTCGCCCAGGACCGGGAAGAAGTTCAGCAACGTACGGATGTTCTCCAGCCGCACCCCCGGGTCGCCAGACGGGTTCGGGTGCAGGTTGTTGGCAAAGGCGTCGAAGATCTTCAGCGTCCGCTCAGGCGCGAAGTCGAAGATGTAGGCGTTCTGCTTCTGGAACACGTGCTCGGCGCGCTCGAACGTGCACGGGTTCTGCGCACGAAACGCCGCCTGCATGTACTGCGCCGGCGAGGACATGTCGGACAGCATGATCACTGCGGTCCACTCGGGCACCGTGACGCCTGTGGTCAGCTGACCGACCGACAGCGTGATCGTCTTCCCATCGCACTCCTCGGCCTCCGCGATGGCGGTGCGCACCTTGTCCAGCGACTTGCCGACCGCGACCAGGTCGGAGTCGTCGTTGGAGCGTCCGTCGCCGGCAGCCAGAACCACCGTGTAGTCCTTGAACACCTCGTGCTGCTTGAGCAGCCTCTGCAGCGCCTTGGCGGAGGCGACCCGGTTGAGCAGCCAGAACGAGTGTCGGATCTCATCGCGCAGCTCTGGGGTGGAGAACGGGTACTTCTCGTTGGACGCTAGGCAGTCGAGGAACCGGATCACTTCGGCTTCGTGCTCGAAGTAGCCGTTGTCCTTGGTCGCGAAGAACTCGTTGAGATCGAAGGTGAAGTCGATGTTCGCCTCGTCCTCCTCGAGCGCGACGCCCTCGGCCAGGCGGTCGGTGATCATCCGCGAGATCTGGTAGGTCAGCAGGTTGAGCTTCGGCAGTGCCTGGTACGGGTTCTCTTGGGAGGCGTCGGCCCACTCTTGGCGGGCGGTCTGCTCGTCCTCGTATGTCCAGTTGAAGATCTGGTCCTTGCCGAACTTGCCCTTGGCCAGCGCCTTGAACGGTGTGCCCGACAGGTGCAGCGTGCGGGCGCGCGTGATCTGGTCGAAGGCGACGTCGGTCTTGTCGGTGTCGATGCCCTCATGGGCCTCGTCAATGACCAGCAGGTCCCACTCGAAGTCGGCGACGTGCTTGAGCTTGGGGTAGTTGCCGCCGAAGTACTGCGACCCCTTGAGGTCCTGCAGCGAGACGAACTCGACGATGCGCGGGTCCGCATCGCCGTGCTCGCGTGAGTGGGCGCGCCACTGCTCCCGACTCATCGGAGAGCGGTTCTCCAGAGACGGCGACTCCGAGACGAATTTGAAGGTCGTCCGGTGGCCGATGAAGCGCATGAAGTCGTCGTACCAGGAGTTCGCGATCGCAGGACGGTTGGTGACGATGAGGACCCGGTGGACGTCGAGCTTCCGCATCAGGTTGTAGGTGGTCAGCGTCTTGCCGAACCGGGGCTTCGCGTTCCACAGAACCTCGTCGTGCGCGGCGAAGGCGGCCAGCGCCTGATCGACGGCGGCCTGCTGCTCAGGGCGCAGGACGTAGTCGTCCACTCCATCGGCCTGGAAGTCAGCGAAGTCCTGCCCTGCGAACTCGTTGAAGTAGTCCAGCGACCTCTTCGGCGCTGCCGCGAGGTTGTGCCACTCGGTCCGCTTGGGGGTGGTTTCTCGCTGGACCCCCTGCTGGCGCAGGTACTCGTGGAAGTCCTTGTCCGTGAACCGCCCGCCGGCCTCCGTGGTGTACAGCGCGCGTCGAGACCAGACCTTCTCCTTGGTGATGGACATCTGGCTGGCCTGCTGGTCGATGCGCTTTTCCGCGCTGTCCTGCTCGGTGTAGCCGATCTTCTCCCAGCCCGCGTACTTGGGGACGTCAGGAGTCCGCCACGAGTAGATGAGAGGGACGATCTCGCGGTAGGTGCTGATCTTCGGGCTAGGCACCAGACTTCGCCTCCAGGTGGACCCGGTCGATCCGGCACGGTTCGTAGGTCTCGTAGACCGTGAAGTCCATGGCGAGGTCAAGTGCGGCGCTGTCGCGCAGGGAGGCGAGCGTGAACGGCTCGCGCTGGACCGTCCCGCGGGCACCAGCGACCCGGTTCCACCATGAGAACTGAATGTCCAGGCCCTCGGGGGTCAGTCCGGTGATGGTGTCGCCGCGCACGATGTTCGTGTCGATCAGGAAGGTCGCGGCTTGTCGCTGCTCCGTATCCGGGCCGCAAGGGATCTCGTGCTCGTCGTGGAAATGCAAGAACTCCGCCAGCATGACCGCCTTGGCGTCCCGATGGTTGTCCTCCAGCAGCTCGATGCCGTAGATCGAGGCGAGGGCGAACAGGGAGGCTTCAGGCCACTCCTCATGTGGGTACCGCTGCTGGACCGCGCGCAGCTTGCGGTGCAGGATCGCGACGAGGAAGTTGCCGTCCCCGGCCGCCGGCTCGAGGAAGGTCTTGTCGACGAAGTCGGGGCCGGCCTCCAGCTCATCGCGCACCAAGTCGAGCATCCGGTCGACCATGTGACGCGGAGTGAGGACCTCGCCGTAGGTCTTGACACGATGCCGCGACTTCACCACCAGCTCCTCGACGATCGTATGCGTCACAGTCACTGGTATCCCCCTCGCCGCCGATGAGCAAGGCCGTAGGTGGCGGTGGGCTCATCGGCCGGCTTGCCGGCTGCCTCGGTCATCTGGCTCACGCGGGCGATTCTCGCAGGACGGGCCGACGGTTTCCGCCGAACACTCGGGAACCGTCGGATCCGACTGCCATCATGCGGGGGTGGCCATCCCTGACTACCAGAGTCTGATGCGGCCGGTGCTGGAGACCCTGGCCGATGGCCGCGTGCGCGCCATGCGCGACCTGACCGAGGAGCTTTCCGACCGGCTCTCGCTCAGCGACGACGACCGCCGTCAGACGATCACCTCGGGCATGAGCCTCGTCGCCAACCGGGTCCATTGGTCGGTGACCTACCTGTTCAAAGCACGGGCCGTCGACCGGCCGCAGCGCGGCCGCGTACAGATCACTGAGCGAGGGCAGGCCCTTCTGGCGACGCCCGGCGAGATCCGGAACTCGACCCTGGAGCAGTTCGCGGAGTACCGCGAGTTCTACGACAAGTACCGAAGCAAGAAGGCCGCCCGATCTTCCTCGGCCGAGCAGCCCTCCTCAGCAGCCGAAGACGAGTCACCCGACGACCTGATCGCACGGGCCGAGGCGGACGCCCGTGTCGTACTCGCCAGCGAACTGCTGGAGAAGGTCCGCTCCATCGAGGCCACGGCCTTCGAGCGCCTGGTCCTCAAGCTGCTCGAAGCCATGGGCTACGGCGGGCTCGGTCTGATGCGGCACACCGGCAGGACGGGCGACGGCGGCGTCGACGGGGTAATCGAGGAAGACAAGCTCGGCCTCAACCGGATCTATGTCCAAGCCAAGCGCTACGGCGCCGGGAACACAGTCGGGTCCGAGGAGATGCGGAACTTCCTTGGGGCCATGTCGGGCAAGGTTGACCGGGGCGTGTTCCTGACGACCAGCACCTTCACGCCGGCCGCCACACGAGAGCTTGACGGACGCGGGGTCCGGGTCGTTCTGATCAACGGCGAGGAGCTCGTCGACCTGATGATCGACCACGGCGTCGGCGTCGAGGCGATCAAGGTTGCCACGATCAACCGGATCAACGAGGACTTCTTTGAGGGGCTCTGACCGAGTGTTGAACTACGCGTCGGCGACGCACGACGAAGAGCAGCGCGACCTCCGGCAGCGCCGGACTGGAGAGTTCTTCCGGCGGATCCAATCTGTGGGCCTCGCCACAGCATGCGCAGTCATCGAGTACGAAGGAACGTTCGCGTAACCATGGCCCGTCCCCCACGATGGCAGGGCACGCTCGACGCGAGCATCGAAGAAGCTTGCCTCGCTGTCCGCCTCTATAACGACCCCGCCGAGAACAGGGCCTTCGAGGGCTTCACGGTCCATATGCATATGGCGTGGCTCTACCTCCTCCATGCTGTGTTTCTCCGCGACGGTGTTGACTTCCGGTACTGGGACCCGACTCGGAAGAACCGCTTGGTCAAGATCGACGGAGAGCCGAAGTGCTGGGAGCTCGAGCGCAGCATGAAGGAGCACTGGCCAGACCCGGTGGATCCTGTCCGCGCGAACATTGCACTTTTCATCCGTCTTCGGAACCGCCTGGAGCACCGACACGCTGCAGCCGACGTCGCGCTCGTAGTCGCTCTGGCAGGACATGCCCACGCCCACCTCCTCAACTACGAAGACGAACTGACGACCCAGTTCGGACACGACCAGTCCCTCGCGCTCCGCCTACGCATCCCGCTCTTCGTCGGAACCTTTACGCCGCAAGGAGAGCAGGCACTCCGACGTCTGCGAAAGACGCTGCCGAACTACTTGGAGGGGTTCCTGACCGAGTACGAGTCGGGACTGGACGTAGCGGTCACCTCCGATCCGCGCTATGAGTTCCGGCTCCGAGCAGCGGTAGAGCTGGCCCCTAAGGACCCCGATGCAGTCGCCATCCAGTTCACCCACTTGAGCGACATGACTGACGAGGAGCGCACGGCCGTCGAGGAGATGGGGCGCAAGGGTCAGGTCATCATCCGCGACCGGAAGCAGCCGGTCTCGGGCCTGGGCAGGCTCTTGCCGAAGGCAGCTGCCGCCGAGGTCCAGGCTGGTCTGCCCTTCGTCTTCAACATGAGTCACTTCACCCAGGCGTGGAAGAACCTCAAGGCCCGCCCCGCCGGCGGTGCGAAGAACCCCGAACGCACGAACCCGGACTGGTGCGAGTACGACGAGCCGACCAAGTCGTACCGGTACACCCGCGCCTATGTGAAGCACCTCATCAAGAAGTGCGGCACACCAGAGGGGTTCCGCGAAGTGACTGGGCGCGACCCGAAGCCCAAGCCTCGGGAGACGCAGCCCCAGGAGTAGGGGTTGCGGCCTTCACAGCGCTTGTGGAAGGAGAGCCGCCCGCGCCTCTGCCAGCTACCGAGCAGCATTGGGGCCTGACCTCGGCGGGGGTCGGTGATGGATCGACTCATTCAGCAGATCGCGGCCGTCGTTCGCCGCGGTGGGTGCAACGGGCGCGACGGGAGGCGGTTGCAGCTGATGCCTGGTGGTCGCGAGCAGATCGGTCTGGACCGGCAAGTGGATCGGGACGTATCGCTCTCGGCCAGGGCTCACAAGATGGCCAGTGCCGTCTACGATCCGAGGCGCCTTAACGCTGACGAAGTAGAGCCGCTCGGCGACACCCTGCTCGATGATGGCCGCCACGCGGGCGTCGGTCCTTGTGAACAGCTTGTCGAGGTCGCGCAACGGCTCCGGCGTCGAGATCTCATCGACGTGAACCCGCCGCAGTCGGCTGACAGCGTTGGCGGCCTCTGCCGCGGCGAGTCCCCCGTGGCCGATCAAACCGCCGACGTCTCGGGTCTCGTCGATTAGCCGCTTGTAGGTCTGCTCCCGCTCGAGCCACTTCTCGATCAGTTCGGGCGCGACGTTTGGCGCGCGCCGGGCTGCCTCGTGGGAGACAATCCGCTGGCCGTCCATGACCCGTCGCAGGTTGAGCGCGGTTGGGAACTTCGACAGGTGAACGAGCATGTTGTGCTCGGCCTGGAGCACGCCGCCGATCCCGGGCAGAGGTCCGCCGTCGATGGTGGCGGATGGCGGGCGCCAGCCCTTGTGGTCGACCGAGTAGTCCGGCTCGACGTCACGGGCGAAGGTGGCGCAGGCCTGGGCAACTCGGTCGAGGCGTGCGCGCTCCCGGATGGGGATCCAGCCGGGGATGTTTTCGTACCGCTTGTCGAGCACGACCAGGCCTCGCGTCACCTCAGCCGCGTCCTTGAGGACGGTCATGCGCTCGGCGTAGGAAAGCCGGCCCTGGTCCATGAGGCCGGGGAAGTCGTGCTCGCCGAAGACCGCGGCTCGAGCGACCTGTCGCCAGCTCTCGACCATCGCGAAGTCCTGCGGCTTGGACAGATCGTCGAGCGATGGCATGCCAGCGTTCGACATGTTGATGCTGCGCGTCAGCCGGAACCGCAGTTCCTCCGCCGGCCCGCGCGACGACGTATCTTGGAGACCCGGTCGCGGGTCCGCCGCCACGACTGCGTGAAGGCACCACGCCAGCGCCGCGTACCGGTAACGCTGGATCAGCTGACCGAGATCCTCGCGCTGCTCAGGTGTCGTCGTCACCGGAATCGACTGAGAGCCAGGCCCACCAAGCCGCTGCTGGATCCGGTGCTGCCGCAGGAGGGTCGTGAGCTCCTCTCGAAGCTGCCGGCCGTTCGTCCCGTACATCACGGACGGTCCAGGGCCCGGGCGTCCTCGAGCCTGGCGAGGATCAGCTCGACTTGGAGGCCGTCGACGCCGTGGTCGACGAGCTCCTCGATCGCCGCCTCGGCGACCGTGTAGAGGACGTCGCTCTTGTCGGTGAGGACCTCGGTGGTGGGCGGCACCTCGCCGCCGTGGATGGTGTCGAGCTCGAGGAGGACGTGCTCGTACTCCACGGACGCGTCGAACGTGCGGGCGTTGTCGGCGAGGGCCGCGACGTACGAGCGGGCCTCGGCGAGCGTGACTGCGTGAGCGAGCTGCATCAGTTCTTCCCTTCCGGTACGTCGGCGACCGAGCGGCTGCCGTCGGTGCCACGGTCGCGCCGGCCGTACTCGGGATGGGCCGGCGCGACCGGGTCTGTGGAGAAACCGGCCTTGGCCGCGACCTGGGCACCCTCGGCCGCGGCCAGGTAACGGCGACCGAGGTGGCGGCGCAGTCCAGCCAGCTCGAACGCCTCGTTGCGGGACAGGCCCTGCTCGACGACTCGCAGCAGTGCCCGGCCGATCTCGACCTCGATGGCTGCGGCCGCCTCGTGGGTGGTGGCGAGCGCCTTGATCCGGCGCCGGGCAAGGCGGGCGCTCTCGGCGACTCGCGCCCGCCGTACCGAACCGAGCGGACTACGTTCATGTGCCTTCGCGATCAGCCGGTCAATCTGTGCACGCGACTCCCGCCTTCGTGCCCGCAGCGCCTTCGCGGTTTCGGTTCCCATGCGCCCTTCAAGCGCGAGAGCCACAGCGAGCGGACACCTGGCGCCACACCCCATGCACGCAGTGAGGACCGCTGCACCGAGGAAGCAGCGAGGAGGTCGAGCGGGGTCGCTTCCGGGGCGTCTCTCCACAGCCCCGGCGCCCACAGCAGCGGGGAGCCCCAACCGGCTCGCAGTCTGCCCCTGACCGCTCAACCAACCGAAGGAGACACGATGAGCGACTCGCAGTTCGTCCGCCTGGACCCCAGCAAGATCAAGATCGGCGCGAACGTCCGCACCGACCTGCACGCCGACGCCAAGGAGTTCGCCCGCTCGATCAAGGAGCGCGGCGTTCTGGAGCCGGTGACGGTGTACGCCGACGAGGACGGCGCGTACGTCGTCCTGCGCGGCCAGCGACGTACCGTCGTCGCCGCCGAGGTCGGCCTGACCGACATCCCGGCGCAGGTCGTGCCGAAGCCCGACGAGGCTGACCGGATCACCGACCAGATGGTCGAGAACCTGCACCGCGCCGCCATGCGCGACAGCGAGATCGTCGGCGGTGTCGAGCAACTCGCGCTCGTCGGCGTGAGCGCCGCGCAGATCGCCAAGCGCGCGGCCCTGCCCCGCAACCGCGTGAACGCGGCGCTGGCGATCGTCGACAAGGAGCAGACCCGCGCTCGTGTCGTCTCCGGTGACCTGACGCTCGACGAGGCTGCCATCTTCGCCGAGTTCGAGCACGACGCCGAGGCGGTCGAGCGACTCGAGCGCGCCATGCAGTTCAGCCGCCCCCTCTCCCACGTGGCCCAGCGACTCCGCGACGAGGCCGCCGAGCGCGCCGCCCTCCTGGCCGAGGTCGACCGGCTCCGGGCCGAGGGCCTCCCCGTGCTCGACCCGGACGAGGTCCGGGACGCCCGCGGGCTTCGGCTGGACGACCACGTCCGAGCCGCCGACGGCGAGGCGATCGCCGAGGACGACTGGCCGACCGTGCCGGGAGCGGCGGTCGTGGTCGTCGCTGAGTGGGAGTACCCCGACAACGAGACCACCGACGGGGACGACGAGTCGGACGACGAGCCGGTGCAGGTGTTCAAGCCGACGTGGATCTGTCGTGATCCGGCGGCGGCTGGACTCGTCCAGCGCTGGAACTACCGGACCGGAACCCACAAGACCGGCGATGGCGAGGCCGACGAGGAGGAAGCCGCCGAAGCGGCCCGCGAGGAACGTCGGCGCGTCATCGCCAACAACAAGGCGTGGGCCAGCGCCGAGGTCGTACGCCGCGACTGGCTGCGGCAGTTCCTCGCCCGCAAGACCGCGCCGCAGGGAGCCGAGGCGCTGATCTGTGAGGCGGTCGTGGGCGGGCAGTTCACCCTCACCAAGGCCATGGACTCAGCCCACCCGATGCTGCGCGAACTGCTCGGCCTCGACACCGCCAGCGTGTACGGCGGAGGTCGTCAGGCAGCCGAGCACCTGGCCGAGCAGGCAGCCACCCCCAAGGCCGCGACGATGACCACCCTCGCCGCCGTCGTAACCGCGTGGGAGTCGAGCACCGGCAAGCACACGTGGCGCAACCCGAGCCGTTGGGATGCCCGCGTCCTCGGAGCCCTCTCCACGTGGGGCTATCAGCCGAGCGAGGTCGAAGGCCTCCTGCTCGCCACCCAACCGACCGACGACCAGCCGGTCGCCGTCTGAGCACGAAGGAGCCAAGACCATGGCACACCAGATCGAGACATACGGCAGCGAGGCCGCTGCCATCTTCGCCCGCACCGACGCGTGGCACCGGCTCGGGACCACCGTCCGAGGCCGCGCGTTCAGCGCCGAGGAAGCGATGACGATCGGGCATCTCGGGGGCTGGCGGGTCCGCAAGGTCCCGCTGACCGCGCACGAGGTCACCACGGACGGAGTGACCGCCATCAGCGCCCCCGGCTACGCGACGGTGCGCGACAACCCGTTCACCGGCCGCGCCGAGGCGCTCGGGGTCGTGGGCGCGGGCTACGAGCCTCTCCAGAACGAGGATCACGCCGAGTTCCTCAACAACCTCGCCGACCAGTCCGGCGCGGTGTTCGACACCGCCGGATCGCTTCGTGGTGGACGGCAGGTCTTCATCACGATGCAGTTGCCGGACACGCTCAGGATCGGCGGCACCGACGCCGTCGACCTGAACATCGCCGCGCTGAACAGCCACGACGGCTCGGGAGCCTTCCGGATCCTCGTGACGCCGGTGCGCGTGGTCTGCGCCAACACCCAAGCAGCCGCGCTGGCGGCTCACGCGTCGAGCTTCTCCATCCGGCACACCCGCAACGCCAAGGCAGCGGTGGCAGCAGCTCGCGACGCCCTCGGGCTGACGTTCGAGTACGTCGAGGCGTTCGAGGTCGAGGCCGAGCGTCTCATCGAGACGACCCTGACCGACGGCCAGTTCGACGACCTCATCGAGGCGACGTTCGGACCGCTCGACCCCGACGCCAGCGAGCGCACGAAGCAGGCCGACGCCGACCGGCACGACGCCCTGTCGTACCTCTTCCACGACGCCGACACGCAGGCCGGCATCCGAGGCACAGCATGGGCCGGCTACCAAGCAGTGGCCGAGTACGTCGACCACTACGCGCCAGTTCGCGCCAAGAGCGACACGGCCAACGCTCGCGCCCGTCGACTCCTGACCTCCGACGAGCCCACCAAGACCAAGCGCCTCGCCTGGTCCGCCCTCACCGCTGCCTGACCCCTCCGCCCTGCTCGACCTCCTTGCCTCACCTTCCAGCGGAAGACCACAGCCACACACCCTTTGCACTGACGTGATCGGCGGGCCTTTTTGCGCCCGTGGGAACTGTCCTTTCGCCCGGCACCGCGCGCTTGAAGGCGTCGTGATGAGTCTGCGGAAGCTGACCGCGGGTGACGGCTACAGCTACCTCACCCGCCAGGTCGCCGCGCACGACACCACCGAGAAGGGCCACACGAGCCTCGCGGACTACTACGACGAGAAGGGCGAGTCGCCCGGCCGGTGGATGGGCTCGGGACTCACGGGACTGGGAATGAACTCCGGCCAGGGGGTCACGGCGCAGCAGATGAAGGCGCTCTACGGGTTGGGCATCCATCCGGACGCGGCGAACATCGAGGAGCGCCTCGCCGAGCAGGGCGCCAGCCGCGCCGAGGTCGAGGCGGCGATCGCCCTCGGCAAACGATTCCCGATCCACGACACGGCTTCGACCTTCAACGTCCGTGTCGCGGAGGCCTTCACGGCGTACAACGCACAACACCGCCAGAAGTGGAATGCCCCGATCCGGCCCGAGGAAAGAGCACGCATCCGGACCCAGATCGGCACGGCGATGTTCGTCGAGGGCCACGGCCGCGAGCCGCAGGACGCCCGCGAGCTGTCCGGGTTCATCGCCAAGGCTTCACGCCAGCCGACCAGCGCGGTCGCCGGGTTTGATCTCACCTTCTCTCCGGTCAAGTCCGTCTCGGCGCTTTGGGCTCTGGCCCCCAAGGAGGTTGCCGCGGACATCCGCGCGGCGCACGACGCTGCCGTTGTCGACACGCTGACGTGGCTGGAGCGCGAGGTCGCGCACACTCGCGTCGGCAGCGGCGGCGTCAGGCAGGTCAAGGTCCGCGGTCTCGTCGCCGCTGCCTTCACGCACCGCGACAGTCGTGCCGGCGACCCCGATCTCCACACGCATGTTGCCGTCAGCAACAAGGTGCAGGCCGAGGACGGACATTGGCTCGCCCTCGACGGTCGCCTGCTGTACGCGGCCAAGGTGACAGCCTCCGAGCACTACAACACCCGCGTCGAGGCCGAGCTGGTCGCGCGGCTGGGAGTCGAGTTCGCGGACCGGGACGACACGGTCGGTGGCAAGGTTCCCGTCCGGGAAATCCGCGGTGTCAGCACCACGCTCACGCGCTGGTGGTCCCGTCGCCGAGTCGCGATCGAGGCCCGTCAGGCCGAGATCGCAGCCGAGTTCCAAGGGCGCTTCGGGCGCCCACCGACCGCCATCGAGGCGAAGAGCCTCGCCGACCAGGCGACTCTGGAGACGCGCGACGCCAAGCACGGCCGCCGCAGCGAGCGCGAGCAGCGGGACGAGTGGCGGGCCGAAGCCGACGACGTCCTGGGCGACCCTGCCGAGGTCGACGAGATGTACTCCCGGGCGGTCGGCCGCCGGAACGGTGGCCGGACGGCGACGCGAGACTGGGTCGAGGACGTCGCCGCGGCGACGATCGCTTTCGTCGAGGAGTCACGAGCGACGTGGAACGTGTGGCATCTCCTCGCCGAAGCCCAGCGCCAGGCACGGCGTGCAGGCATCGCCCGCGATGACGTCGACCGGGCCGTTGACCAGGTCGTTGATGCCGCGATCTCCCGGTCCGTCAGGCTGGGAGTCGACGACCCGATCTCCGAGCCGCCCCCGCTGCAGCGCCCGGATGGCGCGAGCGTGTACGACGTCCACGGCGCGACGCTCTACACGTCGGCCAAGGTTCTGCTCGCCGAGGAGGAGATCCTCAACCTCGCCGGGCGAACCGGAGGACACGCGCTCGCCGACGTACGCGTCGAAGTGGCCATCGCAGGCGCCGCGGCCAACGGATTCGAGCTCAACGACGCCCAGGCGGCGATGGCGCGCGACCTCGCCACGTCCGGCGCCGTCGTCCAGCTCGCCCTCGCTCCCGCTGGGACCGGCAAGACCACCACCATGAGCGTCCTCGCCGACGCGTGGGCAGCGGGCGGCGGCCAGGTGATCGGGCTGGCGCCGTCGGCGCAAGCCGCCCATGAGCTCGGCCAGGCCGTCAGCGGCTACACCGACACCCTCGCCAAGCTGACCTGGACGTTGGCCAACGAGCCGTCCGTTGCTTGGCCCCGCTGGATCCGCGACATCGGGCCGCAGTCGCTGGTCATCGTCGACGAAGCCGGACAGGCGGCCACCACTGAGTTGGCCGCCGCCGTGCGCTTCGTCGCCGAGCGCGGCGGCGCCGTACGACTCATCGGCGACGACCAGCAGCTCGCCGCAGTCGGAGCTGGCGGTGTCCTGCGCGACATCCAGCAGCAGTACGGCGCCTCGACCCTTTCCGAGGTCCGCCGCTTCGACGACCCGGCCGAGGCGGCCGCGACCCTCGCGGTGCGCGAAGGCGACGCGGCCGCACTCGGGTTCTACGCCGACAACGCGAGGATCCACGTGGGCGACCTGAGCGCGGTGGCCGACCAGGCGTACGACAGCTGGGCGTCCGATCGCGCCGCCGGGCTGGACTCGGTACTCCTCGCTCCGACACGCGAACTCGTCTGCCAGCTCAACGCTCGCGCCCGGGCCGACCGGCTCACGGCGACCGCCACTGTTGGTCCGGAAGTCGACCTCGCCGACGGCAACCGAGGCTCTGTCGGCGACGTGATCGTCACGCGGCGCAACAGCCGGCGGCTCGTCGTCTCCCGGAGCAACTGGGTCAAGAACGGCGACCGCTGGCGCATCGAGAAGGTCCTGGGCGACGGCGGCCTCCTCGCCCGACACCTCGAGCTCGGTCGCACTGTCGAGCTCCCGCTCGACTACGTCGCCCAACACGTCCATCTCGGCTACGCGACGACGGTCCACGGCGCGCAGGGCATGACGGCCGACACCGCACACCTCGTCGCGGCGGGCGAGGAGACGAGGCAGACGCTGTACGTCGGCATCTCCCGCGGCCGCCAGGCGAACCACATCTACCTCGACACCGGGTACGACGGGGACCCACACAGCCTCATCGACCCGAAGGCACTCCGTCCACCCACGGCGATCGACATTCTCGCCGAGATCCTTGAACGCGACGGCTCCGACCGCTCCGCCACGACCACGCAGCGCGAGGCATCGGCGTACACGACCCAGTTCCACGACGCCGTCATGCGCTACCACGACGCCCTCGGCTACGCCGCCGAGGACGTGCTCGGCGCCGACTCGCTGGCGAGCACGAACCGGGAGGTCGAGGCGATCTGGCCGGGGCTCACCAGCGAACCGGCGTACCCGACATTGCGTGGGCACCTTGCCCTGCGAACCGTCGACGGAGCAGACCCCGTCGCCACGCTGCTCGACGCCGCCAACGAGCGCGAGCTCGGCACCTCCGACGACCGTGCGGCCGTCCTCGACTGGCGGCTCGGCAAGGCTGCGGCCGGCCCCCTGCCATGGCTCGACGGCGTGCCAGAACGGCTCGCCGACCACGCGACCTGGGGTCCCTACCTCCGCAGTCGCTTCGAACGGATCACGACCCTCGCTGGCGCTGTCCGGGGTGAAGCCGAGGCGTGGACCCCGACAGCAACGCCTCCGTGGGCCTCAGGACTCACCGCAGCCGAGCACTCGGCACTGCGCGGCGACCTCTCGGTCTGGCGCGCAGCGTTCGACGTCCCCGAGGACCACGCCCGTGCCACCGGCCCCGTGCAGCCGGGGGCGTCGACTGCGCCCCACCAGCAGGACCTCGAACGCCGGGTGCGCTCGGTGCTGGGCGTCCACCGCGCCGACGACGAACTTCTCGAACTCATGCCAGAGGAAGTCCGGACGGACGCCGAATTCGGCCGCCTCTCGGAGCGACTCGGGGCACTGCAGGCGGCACACGTCGATGTCGGCCCACTGATGGACCGAGCCCTCAACACGGTCCACCCGCTTCCCGACGAGCGCACGGCCGACGCTCTCTGGTGGCGAATCGTGCGTCATCTCGGCCCTGCCGCCCTGCGCGCGTCGGCCAACCAGGCTCACACGCTCCGACCCAGCTGGACCTCACACCTCAGTGAGCGACTCGGTGAGGCGACCTGTGAGCGAGTCATGGCCGACGCGATGTGGCCGGCCCTGGTCGCGGCCATCCACGCGCGCCCCGCCGAGTGGACTGCCGAGCAACTGATCGATGCCGCGACCTCGGGCCACGGTCCCGACGTACGGCCTGAGGAACTGTGCTCGGCGCTGGTGTGGCGCATCGCCACCATGACGGACGCACCGTTCGCCGAGCCGGAGCCGCCCGAGCCCGACTTCTCTCAGCCGGAGCCGACACCGGTTGCGCCGATCCCGGCAATGAACGAGCCCGGGGCGCCCGCCGAGCGGATCATCGAGCTGAACCACTGGGCGCTCGACCACTACTCAGCCATGTACCCCAAGTCGTGGGCACCCGACTACCTCCGCGACCGCCTTGGAAACGACCTCACGGACGACCCGCGCTACCAGGTCGGGTACGCCCCGCCCGGGCCGACCAGCCTGATCCAGCACCTGGCTACGCGGGGCACCAGCGAGGAAGAACTACTCGACGCCGGACTCGCACGGCGAACAGAGCGCGGGCACCTGGTCGACGCCTTCCGCGACCGGCTGGTCTTCCCGATCTACTCCGGCAGCGATCTCGTGGGCTTCATCGGCCGCCGCAACCCGACCAAGCCGGACGGCGAGTTCTCCGGCCCGAAGTACCTGAACACCCGGAGCACCGCGGTGTTCGCCAAGGGCGAGGCACTCTTCGGCCTGACCGAGGCCACCGCTGACCTGGACGCGGGCTCGACGCCGGTACTCGTCGAGGGCCCCATGGACGCCATCGCCGTGACCCTGGCCTCGGGCGGCGAGTACGTCGGCATCGCGCCGCTCGGCACGGCCTTCACCGAGACCCAGGCCGCCACGCTGAAGCCGCATCTACGTGAGGCGCCGAGCAACATCGTGATCGCAACCGACCCCGACTCGGCTGGATGGCAGTCGGCCCAGCGAGCGTTCTGGCGTCTCGCGGCTCTTCGCGCAGCGCCTCGACATCTCACTCTTCCGGAAGGTGTCGACCCTGCCGATGCTCTGCGCAAGCACGGCAAGGCCGCCCTCCGGACGGGACTCGCCGATTCGCGGGACTTCGCCCTGGTGCTCGTCGATCGCGTACTCGACGATCGCTTGGCGACCCACGACGACGCCTTCGCACGGGTGGACCACTGCCGAGAGGCAGCCCGCACCATCGGAACGCTGGCACCCGACCGCTGGCTGGCGTACGCCCAGCACGCATCGGAACGGCTCGACCTTCCGCTACAGGCGGTCATCGATGAAGTTCTCGAAGCCGGTGCGGAGTGGACAGACGACCCTCGGGCCTGTGCTTCTCGCGAACTTGCTCGACTCGGGGTCTCCGCGGCCGCGCCGAAGGCTACCCATCGCGAACGCGTGATGGAGCCGCCCGCAGCGACGTCCGAGCACTGTCCCATTCACCTCTCGCGTCCCCCAAGTCCCGCCGTCGAGCGGTGAGCCGCATGCCCTCCGTCAGGACCGTTCCTCGGACAAGCGTCGGGGGTGATCGCTAGCGTGAGCGGACACACGGAGGGGATCACCAAATGTTGGGCGCTAACGGGTTGCTGCCGACGGGTCTGGTCAGCGTCTCGGCGGCGCAAGTGCATCAGCATTTCGTGGCGCCGTTCACGTCCTCAACGACGCGTCAGAGGCTCTACGACCAGTGGCTGCTGCACCGTCAAGCGATCGAGACGATCATCCCGATCGAGCGCCAGTGGCTAAACGGCAGCTACGTCACTTCGAAGGTCGATCCGGGCGACATCGACGTGGTGACCTTCATCGACGGCGACGCGCTGAACTCGCTGGCACCTCCCCAACAAGCACTCCTGCAGGATCTGATCGCCGGTCCCTCCACCAGGGACAGATGGGGCATCGACTCGTACTTCGTGCCGACATACGCTGAAGGTCATCCGGACCGTACGGCGGCCCGCAAGGCCGAGGGCTACTGGCGGAGGATGTGGACGAATGTCAAGGGCAGCACCTTGACGAAGGGCTTCCTGGAGGTGGGCGCGTGACCAGTGTCGCCGTGCTCCGCGAGCAAATCGCCGAACTCGAAGCCTTGGCCGTTGAGACCGAAGCCAGTACGTCGTTCGCCACCCGCATGATGATGCGAAGCATCGACCAGATGCGCGACGACCTTGCCGAAGCGGTCGACCTGGCTCTTCGGCCCGAACTGAAGGTCGTGATCGAAGGGGTGCCGGTCAAGGGACACGAGATCCGGGTTGATGCCCTAAGCCGGCTGCTCTATAGCCTCCAGGAGGCGATCTCATCGGTCGCGCAGGCGCTGACAGGAAAGGCGACTGAGCGAGCCTCCCTGCCCGGCGTGATCCGTGACTCGACGTCGCTGCGTTTGGCGGCTGTCTTTCCTGGATCGTTTGGCGCCACGCTGCGCGGACCTGTGGACGCGAAGGTCGAGGCCATGATCGAGGCGGGACAAGACCCGCTCTTTCCCCAAGACGAGACCGAAACACTGCTCGACCAGGCCGTCGACGTCGTGCTCGACGTGATCGACCTGGCCGGAGCAGAGGGAGTCGATGACGGACCGATCATCGAGGCCGTGCTCCCCCTGGGCGGTCGTGCGTTCAAGCATCTGAAGGACCTGTCCGACGCGATCGTGGACCGAGAGATGACGGCGAACCTCGACTGGACCCACCTCGGCCAGGAGACCCGGCGCGCAACCGTCGACAAGCAATCTGCACGCCGCCTGAACGACGTCCTGACCATGAACCGAGTTACGGAGGCCACCGAGACGATTCACGGTCATCTCGGCACTGCCAGTGAGTTCCACGGTGGGCGCTTGGAGATCCAGCGAGACAACGGTGAAGTCATCAGCGCGAAGGTGGCAGACGATCTGGTGCCGCGGCTCGGAGAGTTCTACAGCCAGCGGGTCGCAGCGGATGCGATCGTCACGATCGCACGCTCGACGGCGACTGGTGCCGAGAGGAAGTCGTACGTCGTCACCGGCCTGTCGACGCTGCCGGAGCCGCCACAGCTACCGGAGGCCGAGTAGCCGCGTCTGTCCTTGTACGCGAATGGCGGCGACGGACCTCCTCAGTTCGATCCCTCGTCCTGAAACCGTCGACCCCGCCGGCGGGTGGACTCGCTCGCGTCGCGGTAGATCGCGTTGCGTCCCATGCCCGGGCTCGGCTGGTGACGTCCCGGCGGGCAGCCCGTCTCGCCGATCCGATCGATGACGCGTCCGAGAAACGCCGGTAGCGTGAATCGATGCCACTCTTCGAGCGCCGCTGGGGTCCGCGCGAAGGTGGCCTCCCACCGCAGGCACGCGACCGTCGCGAGTTCGTGGACGACGTGCGGGTGGAGGTCCCAGCAGACAGGGATGACCCGGTCGGTCCGCCACGTGTGCTCCTCGTTGATCCACGCCACGACGGCGTCCAGCCAGGCGTACATGCTCAGACGGATCTCCGGCAGGCAGCTCGGTGGGTCCCACGGGCGCGGCAGGAGCGCGACTCGTCGTGCTTCGTGATCGGTTTCGTCAGTCGCCGCTGCCGCGATCCGCAGTTCATCGAGTACGGCGGCCACCACGCCGGGCGGGGTCGGGAATGGGGCCGCCATGAGGCCCGGCGCCGTCATCGTCGTGCCTCCGCAGCCTGCGTCCGAGCGGCCGCCTGCTCTCTGAGTAGCGCCTTTCCCTGACGACCGTCGATGCACCGGGACAGCTTGGCGACGAACGGTCGTGCGTTCTCGGCGACGACCAGAGCGTGGCGATCGGGAAGTTGCCGGATCTCCTCCGGCCGGAGGACCGGTACATCGTCGCCGTAGAAGCTGCTGCCCCAGCCGCCTCGGTGGAGGTTGTAGCTGCGGCGCGACACCCGCGCCGTGCCGAGCAGCTCGGACACCTCTTTGTAGAACTCGCCGTCTTTGCCGCCGCCGAAGATCACGATGTTGTTCGTCAGGCCGAACATCGCTCGGGCTTCGTCCTCGCCGTAGCAGATGACGAGCTGGCGCCAGGTCTGTGCGGCGTAGACGAACGACAGGCCGAGCGCCCGCTCGTTGGCCATCCGCGTCCGCAGCGTCGGTAGCGGCGTGGTCGAGGGCAGTTCGTCCAGGCAGGCCAGGAACGGCGGGCAAATTCGGCCGTACGGCGACGCCATGGCCATGCCCAGCGCGGTGTCGAGGACGTGCTCGGCGATCGCGGTCATCAGCGGCGAGGCGGACGCGTACGGATCCTCCCGACCGAGCAGGTACACGGTGCCGCCGTCGGCTATCACCTGCTTGAGGTCGGTGGCCGGCCGACTCGAGCTGGGCACGCATCGCCGCCGGATCGACTCCTGGAAGAACAGCGCCATCGCCTGCTGGACGGTCGTGATCGTGTTCCCCGCCGTCCGGTGATCACCGTGAAGGGCGCCCCTCAGCAAGCCATCCCAGAACGGTGCCGAGCCCGGATGCGTGCGGAGGATCTCCTCCGGCTGGGTCGCGTTGTGCGGGTCCGCGATCCACATCAGTACGTCGTCCAGCGACGCTCCCTCGAGCGCGGCGGCGTGGAAGTACGCCTGGAGGACCTTCGCCGCCTCTGCCGCGTAGAACCGTGCCGCCTCGTCTCCTGCGCCGCGGGTCACCGCGCCGCCCACGGTCCCCGCCGTGAACGCCTTCGCCCGGCGCTCAGCTGTCATCGAGTCCGCGCAGCCGTCCACCGGATCCCATACCAACCCGGGCGTCCCTGGCGCGAGGTCGAAGGGGTCGAGAACGTGTACGGCGCCGCGCATCCCGCGCGCGCCGATGGTGAGGTAGAGATCCTCCGGCTTGGTGAGCGTGACCAGCGCGGCACCTGGGGCCGTGAGTAGGGCCGGCGTGAGCAGGTCCAGGGTCTTGCCGGACCCCTGCGGCCCGTACACGCCGACGGTGCGGTCGAAAGGCACCCACACTTCGACGCCAGCGGGGATCTTCGATCGCCCCAGCCGCCAGCCGAGGTCTGTCGCCTCGATGGTCATCGTCGACCTCCGCCGCTCAGATCCGGACGGATCGTCCGGCGCCGCCGCATCAGATGGCCGCGGCCGAGGACGTCGACCACCTCGTGCTTCGCCGCCATGCCGAACTGCGCGTAGGGCCCGACGGTGCGCCACCAGAACGTGAAGCCGACGAGTGCGCTCGCGGCCAGTGCCAACTCAACGAGGACGGCCGCCGCGTAGACCACCGCCACCGGAGGCGTGGCCGAGCGCAACCCTGCACCCAAGCCTCGGCCAGGCTTCCCGCTCAGAAGGCCGAGGAGGCTCTCGCCGAGTCGGGGACCCGGCCAGACGAATCCGTCGCCCTGCAAGAAGAAGGCGACCCCTTGGCCCGCGGGCAGAGCGAGGAACGCCGCGAGGAGCCACACGAGGCCGATCCCGACCGGGATCTCCCAGGTCGTCGGGAAGGCGTCGGTACGTCGGCTCTGAACCCTCACGCTCCTTCAAGCGCATCAAGGCGAGCGAGCGGACAAATGATGCTGTCAGTCCTGGATCAACACAACCGAGCCGAGCTCGTCCACGACCCAGACATCGATTCCGAACCTCCAGCGGATCTCTTCAGGTACACGCAGGGCCGCCTTGCGCGCCGATTCCGGCACCACGATCGCGAAGCGAGTGCCCTCCGGTCGGTCGCCCATTCGTCGCAGCAGCTGCCCGTAGGCCGTGTCTACATCGAGCCCGGGCGCGGCAGTGGTGCCCTTGACCTCCGCGACGATGTGCTCCGCGCCGCGTCGCGCTACCACGTCGGCGTGGTCCGCCTTGTCGATATCAACATCCCAGCCGCGCTCGAGGAGGTAGGGCACGAACGCGGCCTCGACATCAGCTTTCTTCACACGGTCATCCTCGCAGCGTCGCGCTGGCCAGGGAGGTGTTCTGCGCGAGCCACTGACTCGGGTCGACGTTGTCGGGTCCGTAGATGCTGCCGTTGTGCAGGTGCACCTCGAAATGCAGGTGGCAGCCGGTGGCATTCCCACGGGCGCCCACCTCGCCGAGTTGCTGCCCGGCCCTGACCTGCTCGCCCGGGCTCACGTCGAGCTTCTGCATGTGCGCGTACCAGGTGGCGACCGAGTCCGGGCTGGTGACGACCTTGACGAGCCACGTGCCCGCCCACGCCTGGTCGGTTTCGATCTCTACGGTGCCTGCCGTCGCGGCGAGGACGGGTGTCCCGCACGGGACGGAGAAGTCCGTGCCCGTATGCCAAATGCTCCAGTGGCTCCCGCTTCCTCCCCAGTTGTGGCTGTCAGCCCCGATGAACGCCGGAGGCACCGGGTAGACAACGCCACCGGTGCCGGTCGCCGGCTGTGTGCAGGTCGACGAGTTCGTTGGCATCAGCGACGCGGCCTGCGGCCACAGCTGTTCGGTGAGGCGAGTCGCGAGAGGAACCCACTGCTCGTACAAGCCCCGGTACTCCTTGGCCGGCCGCTGGACGTCGGCGGCGACGTCCGTGACGCGCCGCGTCTCCCAGTCGGGGACGAGCACGAGGTGCTCCAGGAACGTCGTCGTGGCGTGCGGAACGTTCATCACCTGGTCCGGCGTGCCCCACCCCTGCGACGGGCGCTGCTGGAACGCGCCGAGCGAGTCGCGGTCGCCGTAGTCCAGGTTCCGGATGCCGGACTCCTGCCTCGCGGTGGCCAGGGCGATCACAGCGGCATGCGGCTTGTCGGCAGTCGCGGGAAAGGCGCGCACGGCGGCCACGATCTGCCGAGCGACCTGCATCTGCTCATCGTCGAGATCGGGATCTTCAGCGACGACACCGGCAATCGACGGCCCGCACGCCGAGGCGGACGATGACGCCGCCTGGCCGCCGACCACGAGCAGGAAGATGATCGGGACCGCGATCGGAACCGCCAGCATCCCGACGGCGTACGTCGCCTTCCCGGCCACGGCTCAGGCCACCGCTTCGTTGGTGAACGTCAGCCGCCGTTCGATCGGCGAGAGGACCGTCGCGACCTTGAACCGACGGTCTCCGACCATCCACAGCGCGCGGCCCTTGTCCTGCATCGCCCACCCGGTGACGAGGTCCTGCTGCATCCGTGTCAGCCCGAGCAAGTGGCCGAGCTCGTTGGCGACCTCCTCGTCCTGCCCAAGCAGGATGCGCACGTCGGCAAGGTGCAGCAGGTCCTTGGCGATCTGTGCCGCCTGCGAACCGGAGTCGCCGGCAGAGAGCGGGTCGGACGGCTTGTGGTAGGTCACCAGCTGGACGTCGCCGTCATTTCGGGATAGCCGCAAGTTGGAGTCGAGTGTCTTGACCGCCTCGACGCCGAGGCGGGTCTGCATCCATGCCTCGTCACGCAGCACGATCCGGCGGTCACCGGGCTCGGCCATCTCGCGGATCCCCTGGCCCCAGGAGTTGAGGCACATCAGGGCGATGCCGACGGCGGCCTCGTTGCCGGCTGAGTGGAGCGTGTTGAGCGACAGCGTCTGGATCGGGGCGCGCCAGTTCGGCTGGAACGTCGAGGGTGCGTCGAAGAGCCCCTCTAGTTCGCCCTGGCACAACGAGCCCAGGGCGTCACGCAACGCCCGGCTGCTGTCGAAGAAGCCCTGCCGAGAGTCGTAGCGGCAAGCTTCCACGAGCGCTTCGCTCGGGTCGTCTAGGGCCTTCCAGACCATCGGGATCGTCACCGGCGCCAACGTCGTCTGGCCAGTCGTCCATCCCGTGAGGTCACGCAGGACGTGCGTGATGATGCGCGCCTCTGTCGGCGTGAACGGCACCTGCTGCGACCCGACGAGTCCGCGGATCAGCGCCAGCCACCGGTTGAAGATGATCGCACCGCGCCGGGCGGTCTCCGCCCGGTCCTGCCGCTCCCAATCGAGTGCGAGCGGCCCCACGTCGAGCGGGTTGATTCGACCGGGCAGGCCGGGCCCGATCCGGTACGGCTCGACGCCGAGTGCCCGCGAGATGTCCTCGTACTCGTCCTTGACGTCGCCGAGGACCAGCGACCGGTAGCCGAAGCGGATCATCCGGAGCATGAACGCCTTGACCAGGGCCGACTTGCCACGACCGGGCTTGCCGAAGATGAAGACGTTCGGGTTGGTCACCGGGATGGAGTCGTCGTTCACCCAGCCCATCGGGTCGCAATAGAAGGACCCGCCGGACAGGACGTCGAACCCCATCGGTGCGCCCGTGGGCGGGAGGCCGCCGCCGGCGATCAGCGGCCACATGACCGGGGTCTGCTCCGACGTCATCTGGTAGCCGGCCAGCGGTGGCAGGGTCGGCGCCCAGCCGTGTCCGGCCTGACGGCGGCCACGGCGGCCGACGACCTTCGGGAACGGCTTGTCGGGCGGCGGCGCGGGCGGCGCCGCCTCCTGCCGCGGCAGGTGCGTGCCGAAGTCGGTCAGCAGGTGGTCGACCGACCGCGACGCCGTACGCCGGGCCATGGTCAGCTCCGGCGCCGCTTCGGCAGTCCGGTGCCCAGCGGGATCACGGCGGCCGCGAACGCAGCGTCGTGGGCACCGTCGAGGGGCAGCGGCGTGAATCCGCACAGGCGGACGGACGCGTCGAGGCGGCGGCCGTAGTCCTGGGCGTTCCAGGCCGCCGGCACGGTGACGGCGAGTGCCGAGGAGAGCCGTACGAGGGATCGACCGCGCTCCAGCTTCTCGTCGGTCTCGTGTACCTGCTCGACGGCTCGTCGCTCCCGGGCGCGTTCGACGCGCCCGACCCTGCGTCGTACCTCGGCCGCCATCGTGGCCGACATCTCCGCCCGGCCGGTCGTGCGGTCGGCGACGGCCTGACCGATGGGGTGAAAGAACACCGTCAGCGCGCGGCGCTCGCCCACCTGGGACGGCACGAGCGCCCGGGCGAGCGCTCCCATCACCGCGCCCTTGCGGGGCAGCAGGATGGTGGTGGCGATCGACTCCCACTCGCCGTGCCGGTAGCAGCGCATCGCAGTCGTCGCCGTGGTCGGGCCAGCGGCGGCGACCGGCACCCCGGCGGCGATGTCGCCGTCGTAGCCGTGATGGATCACCGAGTCGGCGAGCGCGGGAGCGTCTCCAGGCTCGAACCCGGTCCTGATCGCGATGGCCAGGTCGGCGCTATCGAGCCATGTGACCTGTGTGCAGCCGATGGCCCCCATGAGTCGGGCCTCGACCTCCCCGAGGACGCCGTACAGGATCCGGGCCCGTCCGGTCACGCCCCGGCCTGCGCGTCGGGCGTCCTTGGCGACCGCGTCCTCGCGGACGACGACGGTGACGAACGCCTCCGTGCGGACGGCGGCGCCGTTGATCGAGGCGTCGAGCTGGGCGTGGATGCGCGCCGAGATCTCGGGCTCTGTAGCGCGGGCGTGCTGGCGTACCCACTCGGCTCGCTCCGTGCCGTCGTCGGGAACCGTGCGCACGCAGATGGCGACTACGTCGATCAGGCTGCTCGCGGACGCAGCCTCGAAGAGCTCGGACAGCCCTGCGCCCATCCGCCCGCGGTCCGCGTCGTCGGCCATGCCGATGCCGGGATGGACGACCCTTGCGGTCGCGGCCCAAGTGCGGGTGGCGTGGTTCTGGATGAGCGCGGGGCGTACGGCGCGCCCCGCCATCGGGGGTCCGTCGTGGATCTGGATGCCAGCGAGTACGCCGGGCAGGTCCGCCTCGGTCACGTCTTCGAACTCCCCGGCAGCCGCCTTCGACTGGAAGCGCGTCCATCCGGTGGCGCGGCCGATCACGTGACGGACCAGGACCCCGATCCACTGAGCGGCCGACCAGCCGCGCACGGGGACGCAGACCAGCGCGACGGCGACGAGCCACAGTGGCACGAGCCCGAGCAGCGCCCGCCACTGGCCGACCGACATGGCCAGCCAGCACGGGAACGCGGCCGCGAGCACGAGGAAGACCTGTGGGCCAGTGAGGCCGAAGAACCAGCCCTGCCTGTCGCGGCTCGTGGAAGCTCCGTAGACGGTCATGCCAGCATCGCGCCGTCCTCGGCCACGGCGGCCGCTTCGTCGGCGTTGGCGATGTGCGCCGGGTCGTTCGCGACGCCGCCCTCGTCGTGTCCGCGGCCGACGCGTGTCCGCTGCGGTGGTGGCTTGCCGGTGCGCCGGGGAGGCGTCGTGTCGTAGTAGCCCTGATGGCCGACGCCCGCCTGGCCCATGACGTCGACCGACATCGAGGCGCCGGTGGATGCGACCTTCCCGACCGCGTCCATGCCAGTGCCGACCACCTTGCCGGCGACGCCGAAGGCCTTGGCCGCACGGGACTGGAAGCGGTTGGCCGTCTCGGCGTCCGCACCGGTCTCACTCGCCGCCCGGCCGTCAGAGTCGACCTGGGTCGCGGCGCCGGATCCGTCGGCCTGTGCGCGCCTCCCTGAGATCAGGCCGGAGATGCCGCCGTTCGCGGCCAGGTTGGTCCGGAACGAGGCGCCCGACGCTGTGCCCGGGTCGACGAACGCCAGCAGTCGGAAGAGCACCATCGGGCAGAAGCAGGCGATCGCGAACACCGAGCAGCCGACGACGGCCATCCCGACGCTCGCCGCGTTGGCGTTGACGATGCCGCCTGCCAGCGAGCCAACCTGGGTCGTCGTACTCGCCTCCGGGAAGGAGGCTCGCGAGATCTGGACGCCGAGGCCGACCACCAGGGCCAGGAGTGGCGAGGTCAGGCAGGCGGCAACGAACCACCTGATCGACTTCCACATCCACGCTCGGGTGCCTTCTCCCAGCGCCCCGGCCGCGGCGACCGGCATGGTGGCGACAAGGATCAGCAGTGCAGCCTCGCGCACGAGCATGATGAGCAGATAGCCGAACGCAGCGGGGATCACGAGGAACAGCGAGCAGAGGCCGAGCACCGCGGCCTCGACCGTGCCGACGACCTGGTTTGGCAGCCCGGCCGAGGCGGAGTAGCCCGCGAAGCCTGGTACGTCGAGCAAAGTGCTGAGCAGCCCGCGGGTCAGTCCGGCGCAACCGACGATCAGGCCGCCGCAGACTACGACCCAGCCGGCGACGACGGCTCCGTACTGGACGATGCCCATCGCGAGTGCGCCAAGGGTCTGGCCGTCGCGGCGTACGGCGGCCAGGCCGATCTGGCCGAACCCGATGACGAGTGCCATGACCAGCGACAGCCACAGGGTCACGCCGTACAGATGGTTGAGGCCCGGGTCGGTGACGTCTGGTGTCAGGAATCTGTCGAGGACGCTGAACACCAGATCCATCAGCCACAGTGCCGCCGACCAGAGCGCCATCATCATCGAAGTGAACGTGTCGGCCAGGCTCTCCTTGACCTGGTCCCCGAGCCAGTGGAACGGGTTGAGGTCGATCATCGGGACGAGGTTCGTGATCACGGCTCGACCTCCAGCCACTGATACCCGGCGTCGTAGGAGGCCTGGGAGCCCGGCCACAGCGACGGGGTCGCTGCTGCCTCGTCGCCCGCCGCGATGACCCACCGGTCGCCCATCCAGGTCATGTGCTGGCAGTCGGCCGCCGCGATCCGGGCCGGCTGCCCGCCTCGCACCGTGACAGTGAGGATGAAGTCGACGCAGACGGTCGGCGTTTCGTCCTGGACCAGGCCCATGGCCGGTTCGAGCTGGATGGCCAGCTCGGTCGACCCATTCGCGGGGAGGCCGGCGGACTCGAGCAACGACTGGACCGCGGCGACACCCGACCACGAGTCTGGGGTCGGGCCTCCGGGAGCCGCCCAGGCTGAGATGACGTCCTGCGCCGTCACGACAGATCCGGACTCGATCGCTCGGCGGTCGATCGCGATCAACTGCGCCAGTGCACCCTCCGGCGACCTCGGGAACGTCGTGCCGACCTGCGCCTCTCCGAGGGAGCGGGGCTGCGGGATGTGGATGACGCCGGTCGATCCCCTCGACAGCGTGCCCGGCTGCGCACCATCCAGCGACGTATCGCCCCAGGCTTGATCTGCGGGTGCGCGCTCAGCAGTCTCGGCTTGCGTCGAGCCTTGGTCGCCGTGGAGCAGCTCGATGATTGACCAAACGATCCCGCCGACGACCGCGGCCATGATGCTCACCGCGACGACGAGAAGGACCTGTAGGCGCCGCCGGTTCCACTCGTCCGGCCCGGACAGCATCCGTGCAGCTGCGTTGCGCGCGGACATCAGCAGTTCCCGACGATCGCGTTGAGGATGCCGTAGATCGTCACGTAGCCGACGGCAGCCAGGACGGAGTAGATGAGGCCGGACGCGCCCAGTTGGGCGGCCCGGGACATGCTGCCGAGCTTGCCGACGACCAGCGCGCCGATCGACACGAACCCGCCGGCGATGATGACGGCCGCCACGCCGTACTTCACCCAGCCGAGCAGCATGTCGGCGTACCGGTCGATGCCGGTCGGCGCCTGGGCGCAGACGTCGTTGATGGCTTGAAGGATCATGCGCTGGCTCCGATCTCGTCCCGCTCCTCGCGGTCCAGGAGCTCGCGCAGGCGGATGGCCGAGCGGCGCGTGCTCGCGGGCAGGTCATCGGCCGACAACCCGTTGATCTCGAGTTCGGCCTCGCGCGGGAAGAACACGACCCGGTTCTCAGCCTCGGCGGCCATGAGCCGTGGTCCACGGGAGGCTCGTACGGTCGAGGGCCACTTGTTTGCGGCGACGACGGCGACCGCGTACGCCGACGAAGTGTCGAGCACCCGCTCGGCGCGAAGGACGCTGGGGATGGTCGCCCGCATGACCAGCACGTCAGACCGCTCGGGCCAGCCGCACTCGCCGGTGTCCACGACGACGCTGCCCGGAATGGCGTCGGCATCGGCGACACCGCAGGTGGGACGCACGACCCGGACCTTGCCTCGACGACCGCCGGACCATCCTCGTAGCCCGACGTCGGCACGTGCCTCGATCGTCGCGCAGGCACCGAACGACTCGTCGTCAGTGAGGTCGACGATCGTGGCGCCGCCGGCGTCACCGTTCTCAGCGAGCGCCTCGGCCAGGGCAACTGACACTGTGCTGGCTCCAGCGCCTTGGTGAGCACCGCGCACGCTCGTGCTCGCTCCCAGGAGTGAGGTCGCCATCCAGGTCGGAGGGGCTGCGCTTGCCAGTTGGCGGCGTACTGCGGCCACGAGATCGGCGAGGGCGACAGGCTCGGTGACGGCATTCATCGGGACGCCTCGCCCCTGACCCGGTGGAGCGCGAGCCCCTGGCTGAGCAATCTCGGATCGACCGTGCCCAACATGCGACGTGCCTTGGCGGACTTGCGGGCGAGCCGAGCCACCTCGTCGAGGCGATCGACGATGGCGTCGATGTCACCTGCGCGAAGCGTGTCGAACAGGTCGGCGACCCATTCGACGTCGCCGGCCTCGATCGGGAGCGTCTCTGGGGAAGGGCAGGTCTTCATGTCCCCTTCAAGCGCGCCAACGGGGGTGGAGTGGACAGTCATCACGCGACCTCGTCGAGGAAGTTCGGGGCTGCCACGCGGAGTTTCGCGATGGCTCGATCACGGGCCCGGGTCACGGACTTGGCGCAGACGCCGCGCGCCGACGCCGCCCGTTCCACTGCCAAAGTCGAGCAGGCTCCCCGCATCCACTTCGTGATGCGGGGGTTGTCCCGGTCGGCGTCGAGAAGCTCCGTGAGCAGTGCGACTTCGTCGTCACCGAGGACGCCGGTCCGTAGGGACCAGCAGAGGAGCGCCTGCAGCTCATCCTGGGGCCCGAGGTCGGTCACCTGGAGCTCCGCCCCGATCTGTCGCTCCATCACTGCTTCGAAGAGCCACGACTGGGGGTTGAGCGGGATCACCCCTCGCGTCTGCCACCGGGAGGGGTCGCGAAGCAACGCCGAGCGCACCGACTTCCTGGTCGCGTGGTGGATCGCCTGCGCATGGCGCCCAGTTCGCTCACGCCAGTCGTAGGCACGGATCTGCTCCCACATGGCGCCCGCGACGATGCCGTCCGCCTCGCCGTCGGCGGCGTACCAGAAGTGCCTGGCGATGATCCGGATGGAGGCGCCGAGTTGGTGGAGCACCGCGACAGCCGCGAGCTGGTCGTCGCCTCCCTCGGCCGCTCCCAGCCAAAGGAGGGCGCCGAGCGCCTGGTCCTCGGCCGCGCCCCTCAGGCGCCTGATATTGGCCAGCGAGTCGAAGGCTTCGAGTTCGGGTCGGGCGCGGCACCACGCTCGCCAGCGCTCGCCGTCGACGAGGTCGTCGAGTTCGCGGGGCGTGATGCCCGCTTGCGTGATCGAAGGCATCGGCGGAGTTCCTTTCCGTGGATCCAGGCGGAACTCCACGGAAGAAGACGGTCCTCACCGACACGCTCACCAACTGCCTCACCGGATGGCTCACAAACCGAAAAATCTTGAAATCCTCACGAGAGCCGGCTGCCGGTCCGAGGCCCCAAGTGACTCAATGGCCGGCTTGCCAGGCAACGTCGCTCCCATAGACAAGGCGACCGTGACGCACGGACGTCAGGTTGTAGGTCCCCAATCAAGACGGTCCTACAGGACCGCGTGGAACCATTCGGTCCCGAGCAGTCGGCGGCCCAGCGGTCGCGGCATGGCGAGGATGAGGCTGATGGTGCGGACGCCGCCGCTGGTTTGGGATGCGTGGGCTGCCAGCGCTGCGCGCTTTGCTTCGAGGTGGTTGCGGATATCGATCGAGTGGGAGATGCCTGTGCGAGGGGTGTAGATGTCGTTGCCGGGGATGGTGAGGCCGGGGAGCAGCCGTCCGAGGGGTCGGACGAGGCGGAGGATGCGCACCAGCCATGTCCTGTCGAGGGTGGCTTCGAGAAGCAGCGGACGGCGGTTGGCGAACTGCTGTGCGGCGCGGGCGATCCGGTGGACTTGGATGTGGTCGGGGTGTCCGTAGCCGCCGTTGGCGTCGTAGCCGGTGAGGATGTCGGCGTTCTCCTCGTTGAGGATCGTCGCGACTGCTTGGGCCAGTTCCGTGACGGGTGTGTCGACCAGCCGGCCTTGGCCGGTCGTGGGTGCGTTGGCCATGCCGGAGTCGGCGTAGCCGAGCCAGGCGATGCGCGCTGCTCCGACAGCTCTCGCGGAGGCGGCAGCCTCGCGGCGCCGGGTCTGCCCGAGGGCCCCCGGGGCGCGGGTCGCGGCGGTGAGCCCGGCGTCGCCGTCTGTCGCGAACACGAGCACGACGCGGTCGCCGGCGGCGGCTCGTTGGGCCAACCAGCCGCCGGTCAGGAGTGCCTCGTCGTCGGGGTGGGCGTGCAGGGAGACGATGGTGGCCATGGTGAGCTCAGGCTTCCGCCATCACTGGCACCGGCGCGGCAATTTCTTGGGTCAAGAGAACGGCGCGGCTGGCGGCCTTCAGGTAGAGCGCATCGGTTTGCCGGAGAATGTCGCTCCAGTCGAGCTTCGGGGCGACGCGTCGGTTGTGCGCGGTGAACCGGTTGCGGAGGCTCGGGTCGCGCACCAGGTCGGCGATCGCGACGACCATCTCGGTGTCGTTGGCGACCAGGATGCCGTCGACGCGGTCGCGGACGAACTCGCCGACGCCGCTGCGGCGGTGTGCGACGACGGGCAGGCCGGCGCAGCGTGCTTCGAGTGCGGCGATTCCGAAGGATTCCTTGGGGGCGGGTGCGACGTACAGCGAGGCGGCCTGTAGCTCCTCGAGCACCTGGTGTCGAGGGATGCGCCCGGTGATCCGCACGCGCTCGTCGAGGCCGCGTCGGCGCACCGCGCGTTGCAGCCGTCTGTGGAGCGGGCCGTCACCGACGATGACCAGCCGAACATCGTCGTTCGGAGTGAGTGCGCGGATCCGCTCGAACATGTCGAGCAGTTGGAGGGGTCGTTTGCGCGGCATCAGGCGCATCACGCTCACCACGGTGAGCGGCCCCTCAGCGGCCTGCGGCTCGCGCCGAGCGATGGGGGCCGGACGCGGTCGCCAGGAGTCGATATCGATCGCGTTGGGTAGCACCGCTACCTCGGCTCCGTTCAGCGAGCGTCGGAATGCTTCGGCGGCGGCTCCGCTGACCGCGGACCAGGCGACGGGCCAGCGTCGGAGGCCGGCGAGCGCGATGAGCCGGAGGAGTCCGCCGGCGCCGGCCCACATCGAGTGCACGGTGATGAGGGTGGGCATCCCGGCGGCCATCGCGGCGCGAGCGACCGCGATCCCGTAGGGCGACCACATGGAGATGTGGACGTGGATGGTGTCGTACTCGGTGACGGTGCCGCGCGCGACGACGGCGGGCATCCGGCGCACCCATGCCGGGTCGGGGCCGTTGCCAGGGGTGGGGGTTAGGACGTGGGCGTCGAGCCCGGTTGCCCGCTGGTGTCGGACGAGGTCGTCGACGTGGGTCTCGATCCCGCCGAGCCGCGGCAGGAAGACGTCGGTGACGTGCGCGATCCGGCGGGTCGGGCCGAGCGACCGCACCGCGTCCTGCGGACGCGCGGGAGTTCGGCGCTGGGCGAGGAACCAGATTCCGAGGACGCCGCCGCCGACGGGGATCTCGACGGCGAAGACGAACAGGCGATAGAGCACGGCCGCGGCGGTGACGCCGGCCGGGTCACCGCCGAGGGTCAGCAGGACGCCGACGAGGCCGAGGTCCGCGACGCCGACTCCGCCTGGGGTGAGGGGGACGATCGTGAAGAGCCGTTCGACGGCGAAGCCGGCGAGCACTTCGGGCCAGGTGGTTCCGGCGCCGGTCAGCTGCAGGCAGAACCCGAGGAGGAGCCATTGCAGGGCGACGTACCCGGTGATGCCGGCCGTCATTCGAACCCATCCGGAGGCGACCAGGCCGGCGCATTCGGAGCGGACGTCGTTGAGCCGGCCGGCCAGATCCAGTGCACGGTCGCGGCCGATCAGCCGCAGCCCGAACCGCAGCGTCTGCTCGATCCCGTGTCCGAGTTGAGCGGTTCCTCTCGGGCTGAGAAGGAGCACCGTTGCGAAAGCGGCAAGCCCGAGGAAGGCGATGCCGGCGAGCACTGAGGCGGTCTTGAGTTGGGGCGTGATCGTCTCGCCTGCGTGGACGAGTGCGATGACGCCAATCATGGGCAGGAGCAGCTTGGACGCGACGTCCCACAGGTTGGTGAGAAAGGTGTAGCCGGCGAAGGCACGGGTGTCGATGCCCCAGGCCTTCATCATCCGGCGGTTGAGCTCGACACCTGCGGCCCCGCCCAGGGGGACCACGTTGGCGACGGCGCTGCCGGTCACGTTGAGGGTCAGGGCACGGCGGTGGGTCAGGGCGGGTGCTGCCGCAGTCAGGACGAAGGAGTGGACGAAGAGCCCAAGGAGCCACAAGGCCACAAGGGCCAGCAGGGCCGGCCAGTGCACGGCCCGCAACGCCGGAAGCAGGCCGTGCCAGGAGACGTCGACGGTCCGAGGCAGGGCAACCGCAACCAGGATGAGCGCGAGAATCCAGGAGCCGAGGAACCGCAGGCGCCCCCACATCTGTGAACGGCGCGCGGGGGAAAGCGCGGCGCCGGCGAGCGCGTCGGGCGAGTGTTCGGCCGCGTAGGTCCCAGTCATCGTGGCCTCACGCCGGTCGCTTGGGCGGACTGGGCTCCCGGCGCGCTGGAGCGATGCGTGATCTCGCCGATCCGCCAGCGGAGCACGAGCGCGGCGGCCTCGCGGGCGACCTCGGGGCTCATCTTGGAGGCGCCGGCGGTGCGCTCGGTGAACGTGATCGGGTGCTCGGCTACCCGCAGACCGAGGCGTTCGCAGCGCCACGTGTTCTCCACCTGGAACCCGTAGCCGTTGGAGGCGGTGTCTAGGACTCCGGCCCTGACGAGTGCGTCGGTGCGCCAGGCCCGGAAACCCGAGGTGGTGTCCCGGGTGGACAGGGCGAGTACGCGGCGGGCATAGAAGTTGGCGCACCAGGACAGGACCCGTCGGCGAACCGGCCAGTTCTCGGTTGCGCCACCGGGGACGTACCGGGAGCCGAGCACCACCTCGTGGGTGTCCAGCAGCGCCAGCATCTCCGGAACCGCGGCGACCGGGTGGGAGCCGTCGGCGTCCATCTGGACGACCGCGTCGTAGCCGGCGGCGATGGCCGCGGCGAAGCCGGCACGGTAGGCGGCACCGAGGCCGTCCTTGGACGTGCGGGTGAGCAGGCTGAGCCAGTTCCCGAAGCCGTGGTGGGCGCGGACCAGGTCTCCGGTGCCGTCGGGGCTGTTGTCATCGACGACCAGGACGTCGACCGCCGGGCGCTGCGCGGTGCCTCGGAGCGCTTCGAGAGCCGCGAGCAGCCCGGGAAGTGCGCTGGCCTCGTTGTAGGTCGGGATGACGATCACGCACCGCATGACCGGACCGTAGGCGGGCGCCGATGAAGCAAGCATGAAGCCGGGACCCGGTTCGGTTAGTCCTCGCATTGCCGTGCCGGGGATGGTCGGCGGCGTACCCCAACGGTCCGCGGCGCCAGCCACCAGGCGACGGCGGCGATCGCGAGGCCGGCGGGGATGTCGACGGCAAAGTGCCAGCCGAGGTAAACGGTGGCCACCATCGTCCCGGCCAGGAACACCCCGAGCACGATGGTGGTGCGGCGCAGCCGGTGCCACCACGCGAGCCCCAGAATCGTGGCAGTCACGCCGACGTGCAGGCTGGCGAACGCCGAGACCTGCGCGAATCCGTCGCCCGCGTGGGGGTGTACGAGCAGGTAGTCGCGCTGCGCCAGGTAGCGGGCCTGGGTGTCCTGGATCATCATGTGCGGCAGGCCCGTGAAGTCAGCGGGTTCGGCGTGGAACGGCCCCAGCGAGGGGATCAGGTAGTACGTCGCGGTGCCGAGGATCCACACCCACACGAACGCCGCGATCCCGACGTAGGCATCCCGGATCCGCCGGGCCAGGACGACGGCGGCGGGGAACGCGAGCACCACGAGAGTCGGGAACGTCTCGTACCAGACCATCAGCACCCACGCCGCGGCCTGCTGCCCCAACAGGTCGTGCAGAAGGACGGCGGGACTGTGGCCGAAGAACAACCACCGGTCCCACCCGGTGAGCATCGCATCCCGCGGGGCGTTGAAGACGTCCCAGCTCTTGAGGTTGTGGTAGGTGAAGTAGGTCACGTGATAGGCCAGCAGCGCGGCCCAGGCGAGGGCCAGGCGCCGCGGCGTCCACCGGCGCCGGACGGTTGCCCACACCCGGCCTACGGTCCGGGGGCGACCGGCGCGGATGAGCGCGTCGAGGGCGAGGAGTCCGAGGAAGATCCACAGGGTCAGGAACACCCGGCTCACCAGGAACGCCCCGTGCGGATCGCGGAACGGGATGTCGACCTGGACCGACCGGGCGATCCCCACCCCGACGAAGCACACCACGACGGCCCACAGCCGCGCCGCGCGGACCCACGCCGACCGCGGCGTCTCGCGATCGGCCTCGACCGGTTCGGTGGCCGCTTCCCGAAGGGCGCTCACCTCTTGATCTCCTTCACGCCCGGACGGTAGGTGCCTGGGCATGAAGGCCGCATGAACAGGCGTAGGACATGCCGGCGGCTACGCAGCAGGCAGTGCCGCTGATGCGTCGGACTCGGGTGTCGTCGGCAGGAGCACCGTGACCGTCATCTGCGGCCCGTGGGCACAGGCGATCGGTGCGGGGTGACCGTGAATGGAGTGCCGCCCGTCGTGGCACAGCCGCAGCTCACCGCTCGCTCCGGTGACCAGCGCGTCGACCAGGGCGAGCCCGAGCCCCGACCCGGGGCGCGGTCGCGCGTCGTCCGCCCGGGCGAAGCGCTGGGTCGCGGTTGCCAACAGGCCGGGTGGCATGCCGACCCCGGCGTCGGTGACGATCAGCCGCGCCCACCCCGGGGCCGGTTCATCGACGCTCACCTCGACCGGCGGGGCCCCGTGGACGACGGCGTTGTCCAGGAGGTTGGTGACCACCCGCTCCAGCTCGAAGTCGGCCATCGGCACCGGCACGCGGCGTTCGGGCAGGGTGACGGTGATGTTCCCCGCGTGCCGGGGATCGGCGAGACGCCGTTGGTTGACCGTGCGGCTGGCGACGCTCACCAGGTCGCT
The DNA here is from genome assembly GCF_000015265.1 of Nocardioides sp. JS614. NCBI lineage: Bacteria > Bacillati > Actinomycetota > Actinomycetes > Propionibacteriales > Nocardioidaceae > Nocardioides > Nocardioides sp. JS614. The sequence goes on along the minus strand of NC_008699.1, from coordinate 1,654,853 downwards.
ACGCCCGGCGATGTGGTTGCCGTCGACCCGGCCGAGTTGGAGGAGCTGCTCGGAGAGCGCGGCGAGCCGGTCGAGGTCGACCTTGAGCTCGGTGAGGATGCGTTCGTGGTCGGCCGGGCTGCGGGGGCGCCGCAGGGCCAACTGGATCCGGCTAGTCAGCAGCGTGATCGGGGTGCGTAGCTCGTGGCTGGCCTCGGTGACGAATTGCCGTTCTCGGTCCAGGGCGCCCTCGAGGGTGGTGAGCATGTCGTTGAAGGTGTGCCCCAGGCGGGTGATCTCGTCCTCGCGCAGGGGCGGCACGTCGAGCCGGAGGCTGGTGTTGCCGGCCGCGATCGCGGCGGCACGGCGGCGGTACCGCTCGACAGGTCGCAGCGCGGCCCGGGCCAGTCGCTCGCCCACCAGGCCAGTAACGAGAAGAGCCCCGAGCCCGGCGACGGTGAGCTGCACGAGGAGTTCCCGCAGCGCCTCGTCGCGGTGATCGCGCCGTACCCCGACCAGCAGGTAGCGCTGGGGGGTCGCCGACAGCTCGACGACCTGCAGGCGATACGGCTCGGATGAGACGGGGAGGAAGTCGCCGACATCGAAGGTGCGTGGCGTCGTCGTCACCCGGTCCAGCTGTCGTGAGCTCAACAGGCTGGTCGCGCCGGCCGGACCACCGTGGTCGAGGACGGTGCCGTCCGCGTCGAGTACCTGCCAGGCCACGCCGGTGGCGTCGGCCGCCGTCCGGCTGCTCACCGCGCCGTTGGACCGCACCAGTGGCCTGAGCGTCTGGCTGGCCTGGGTGAGCTCGGTGTCCAGGCCGCGGTCCAGGGCGTAGTCGACGCGCCAGTACACGAACACCCCGGCACCGATCAGCACCACAAGGCTGGCGGCGGAGAAGCCGGCGACCAGACGGACCCGCAGCGGCAACCGGGAGAGGCGTGCCCAGAGCCTGCTCATCGTTTCCCGGCTGGGATGTCGAGCCGGTAGCCGACCCCCCGCAGCGTGGTGATGGTGTCGGTGCCAAACGGCTTGTCGATCTTGCCGCGGATGGCGGCGAGGTGAACGTCGATGACATTGCTGCGCAGGTCGGTCTCGCCGTCCCAGACCTCGTCGAGGATCGTCAACCGGGTCACCACCTGTCCGGCGTGCGAGGCCAGCAGATAGAGGATGTCGAACTCACGCGTGGACAAGATGATCTCGACGCCGCCTCGGGAGACCCTGCGAGCCCCTGGATCCACGACCAGATCACCGATCTGCACCGGCGCCTCGCCGCCGAGGCCACCACGCCGGTACAGCGCCCGGAGGCGGGCCAGCAGCTCGTCGAGGTCGAAGGGCTTGGGGAGGTAGTCATCGGCACCGGCGTCGAGCCCGTCGATGCGGTCCCGCACGTCCCCTCGGGCGGTCAACATCAGGATCGGTAGCGCCAGCCCGAGGCCGCGCAGCCGGCGGGCAACGGTGACGCCGTCCATGCCGGGCAGCATCCAGTCCAAGAGCGCCACATCGAAGCTGGTGTCGCTCAGGAGCCGGTCGTAGGCGACTCGGCCGTTGTGCACCACCTCGACCTGCCACCCGGCCTCGGCCAGTGACTCCTCCAGCAGGCCGGCCAGGCGGACATCGTCCTCGGCCACCAGAATCCTCATCGCACCGCCTCCATGCCGCCGCGCTGGCCCAGTCGTCGCCAGATGTGCCAGTCGCCGTAGGCCACCTGCTCAACGTAGTGCCGCACCAGGTACTGCTGCGCCTCGTCGGCCTCCAGCCCCCACGTGTCCAGGCTGTCGCCGGCCACAACGATCCACCGAGGAGCCGATGGTCCCGCCATCACCAGCCGCAGCTCGGTCAGCCGTGGATCCCGGACCCGCACCGGCAGGCTCCACAGGTGCTCATACGGACTGTGGAGTTCGCTGCCCGCGACGATGTCGGGATGCCCGAACCCGACGACCACCCCGTCGGAGGGCCGCGCGTGCTCGCGCAGGTACGACATCACCTGCGCATCAGAGGAGACACCGGCCGGCGTAGCCACATCGTGACCCCAGACAGCCAGGCTGGCCACCGCCGCATAGGCCACCGTCAGCGTCAACACCCGCTTCGACCACCGCCCGGGCCGGGCAATGGCGACCATCAACACCAGACCCGGCACCAGGCCGGTCAGGTAGTGCAGCCAGTAGCTGCCGCCCAAAGCGACCCCGCACAACTCCCAAACGACCATGGCCAGCACCGGCCACGCCAAATCTGGCCCGGGCATCAGCGACGGATCCACCGTCTCCTGAGTCGCAGGTCGCCGCCCCCGCACCACGCGGGCCAGCACCACGCCCCCAGACACCACCAGCACAGCGGCGGCGCCGCTGGCTCCAAAAGCCTCGATCAACCCGGTCATGCGCGCCGGGGTGGCCTCGGACGCCGAGGAGCCGATCACCCCCGAGGCCTGGAGGCGGAAGACCACGATCGCATCCCACAACCCCGCCACCGTCGTACCCTGCACCCACGCTCCGGCGACCGCCGCGGCCAGCACCCCCGTTGCGCCGCCCGCGAACCCGGCCAACCGGGGCCCAAGACCGGGTACCCGGCCTCGGGACAGGATGGCGAGTACGACGGCGAACACGAAGACGTCGATGACGTTCTGCTTCACCAGTGCGGCAGCCGTCGCGGACCCGCCGGCGGTGAACGCGAGCAGCATCGCGCGCCGCCCCGACGGCCGGCGCAGCGCCGCGAGCAGGCACAGCACGCCGAGGAGCACGAACGGTACCGCCAGCACTTCACCGTCGGTCTCTGGCATCCCGAAGAGCGGGCTGGACAACAGAGCGGCGGCCAGCACGATGGCAGCACGCCGGGACCACCCGGCCTTCGGGGCGACCAGATTGGCGAGGATGCCGGCGAGAATCACCGCGGCACCGCTCGCGGCAGCCCCGAGCAACTTGACCCCGGGCGCGGTGACGCCGGCCGCCGTCACGCGGGTAGGGCCGAGGTGGTCGGCCGTCGAGAACAGCCACAGCAACAGCGGGGGCCGGTCGACCCAATAGTCGCCATACAGCGAGCTACCCGGCCGCCAGTGCTGGGCCAGCAGCAGGAACCCACTCTCATCCGAGCCCAGCGGGGCGTGCAGGAACGGCAGCCACGCGGCCACGGTCACTCCGGCGGCGACCAGCACGGCCACGGCTGACCAGGCCCGGCCACCGGTGCCCCGGTCAGCCCCGGCGCCAGGTTCCGTGGGAGCCGGCCGCGAAGTGTCGTCGCTGAGTGAGGTGGACACGCTGGAACGGTAGGAGACGGTGAGTGAAGGTGCCGTTAATTCCGGCGCAGGCCGGGCGACCCGGCGACTGGCGGCTCCAGGCATCGCCACGCCCCGCCCCGTGTGACAGCCGCAGGAACCTCTACCGAGCCCCGGTGTGGCACCTCGGGGGCGACCCGTCGAGGCGTGGACGTCTAGATGGCGACATCGACCGGTTCACCCACGCCGCACGTGGTCGCGGCGCGCTCGCTAGCCTCTGCGACCTGGTCCTGCGCACTCGCGAACAGGGCGGAGGCGCGCAGGACGACCGCAACGGCGCACACGCACACGACGGCGACACCTCCGGCGACGAGGGCGGGTAGCAGGCGGGACGGGTCCTCATGCCCGTCGTTGAGGGTGTGCGGCCCCCGCAGCAGCTGCGCAGCCTGCAGCAGGGCGATCGCACCGAAGATGGCCCAGCCGCCCGCGTGTGCACGGCCGATCCGGCGCATGAGCAGCGTGGGCACCCACCGGACCGGCTTCCCGTCGAACTTGCCAGGCGGGCGACCACCGGTGAGGAAGGTCTTGTAGGTCTCGATGGAGGCGACCGCCATCCCGCCAGCGGACAGCACCAGCGTCACCCAGTCCTGGGTGAGCAGCGACAGCGGTACCGCCCACGCGGTCGCGACCAGGGGGCTACGCAGGAACTTCCAACCGCTGAACCCCTCGATCGGGGCGTCCTTCCAGGCGCCACCGATCGCGGTCAGCCAGCCACCCAGCCCGCCGACGGTCAGCCCGACCAGCCATCCGGGCACCTCGCCCGCCTGCTGTTGGGCCGCGTGCACCAGCCACCCGATCACCACCATCGCGGCGATGACCGCCAGGCCCACGGCCCACCGCACAACCGTCGCGTCGATGGGACGGCCGCGGAAACCCAGGCGCATCGGGATCGTGTACGCGGCCTGGTCGTCGGATCGGACGATCGACTTCCACCACTCGGTCGCCAGCCTCTCCAGGGTGTAGACCACCCCGAGGGCCGGCAGGATCACCACGGCAACGCCGCCCGCGCGGGTGGCCGTACTGGCCACGACCACGAGCGCCGCGACCGCGGCCAGCGCGACGGTGCGCACCTGACGCAACGGGTGATAGCCCTCGTACGGCGAGTCCTTGAACGCCCCCCAGGTCGACACATGCAACCCGACGGCAGCCGCGAGAGTTGCGGCAAGCAAGAGTGACGGGGTGGAGAACGGGATCAACGAGCACTCCTCGTGCGCTGCGGTTCACCGACAGCTGAGCCGGCGGAGGTGGTGGGCAACGAGCACGACTGCGTTTCGGCGTCGACACCGGGATCACGGGCGAGGCGGTGCAGGCCGATCAGCATGAGCGTGATCCCGATCCCCTGACCGGCGAGGTCAAGCGGACGATGCGCTGGGGTCTCGGAGAAGACCACGATTCCGAAGGCGATGGCGACCAGCACGTCGATGATGTTGAGAAGCGGCATGGAGGCCGACAGGCGCGCGGCGCGATAGGCCCGTTGATTCAGCACGACGCCGGCGACCCCGACGAGTGGCACCAGCCAGGTGGGCCACGCGGTGAGTACTGCCGCGAGCTCGGCGGGGAAGCTTGTCGCCGTCGCGCCGGCGGTGGCCGCGAGCTTGACCAGGCCTGCGCTCAGGCCGAACAGCACGCCCGAGGCGGCGCCGTAGCCGGTGGCTTGAGCAATTCCGGACCGCCCCTTGGCCCACCGGCTGGCAGCCAGTGCCGCGGCGGCACCGACGAGGGTGGCAACCGCGGCGCTGCCCGTCGCGGGATGCGCGGCCAACGGCGCGGTGGGATGGACGGCGAGGAGGAATGCGGTCAGTCCGGTCGCGGTCAGGGCGACCGTCCCTAGTTCCCCGAGGTGTGGGAGTCTCCGCTCGAGCGCGGCACGGATCGGGACCGCCAGGACGATGCCGGAGACCACGACCGGCTGGACGACAACAAGGAGGCCGACGCGCAGCGCCCAGGCGTGCAGCGCGAACGCGACCAGGGCGATCGCCTGCCCGACAACCCACCACGGTTGGCGCAGCAGCGACGCGAAATGTCCCTCGCCCCGGCCATGATGCTCCTCGGGACCGCGATGACCGCGGGGGTCGCTCGTTGTCAGTGTTGTGTTCGCGTGGTGCTGCAGGGATGTCGAAGTGGCGAAGCCGGCCGCCGCGAGGATGGCGACCAGGAGCCCGACGACATTCATGGCCGGGAACCTAGACAGCCGTCGATGAACGAGGCATGAAGGCTTCGCTGCGGGTACCCGGCGCTGCGGCCTGCCCGGTCGCCTTTGGCAGCTAGCTTGCCCACCGCAGTACGCCGGTCGGTGGATCAGCCGAGCGGGCGGCTGCGCGACGCCACACCGTCCGCGACGTCGGTATGCCCACCCGGCGCTCCAATGGCGTCGGCGGCCGTGCGACCAGCAGGAGCGGGTGGTGTCTGGGACTGTTTGGCCGCTCGGTCAACAAGGTCGCGGGCGATGGGAGCGCCTGCGGCAAGCAGGACCGCGCCCAGCGCCGCGGCGAGCTGGATGTTCCCGGTGCCCGGAACGTGGAGCGCGGGGTCGAGCGGGGCGAGGAGGCCGAGCACGCCCACCAGCGCGGTCAAACTTCGTCTAGCCCAGGCCGGCAGGCGGCAGCAGGCCAGCAGCGGAAGACACCACAGGTAGTACCAGTAGTTCGTCACCGGGCTGAGCACGGTGGTCAGCAGCATGGCGACCGCGGCCGCCCCGAGCGCGGCGCCTGGCTCACCGGTACGGCTTCGGCACAAGATGACGCCACAGGCCCCGATCAGCACCACGATCCCGATGACGTCGACCACCGGCGCCGCGTTGTGACCGGTGAGCCCGCTGACCCAGGTGCCGACGTCGTAGGTCAGCGACAGCGGGGTATGCAGCACCAGGGTCGCATGGATCGTGATGAGCCACCCCACGCCGAGTCCGGCGAGCACGCCGATGACGCCGGTCGTGCCGACCGCGAGGAAGCCGACCCGTGCTCCGGCTCGCAGCCGGGCTGCTGTGGTCGCTTCGCGCGGGAGCGCAACCAGGGCGACGCCGAGACCGGCGACCACCGCCGGTGCCTTGACCGCGGTGGCCAGCCCGATACCGACCGCTCCGGTGAACCAGCCCGAGGCCATCGCTCGAGCACTCTCGCGCCGCCTTGGCAACGTCTGAGACGGTAGACTGAACATGAAGGCCAGGGCCGTGGCCACCAAGCCGACCATCACCAGATCGAGATGGACACCGCCCACCCCGTGGGCCAAGACGAGCGGGCTGGCCACGAGCCACGCCGCACGCGCCGGGTGCCGGCCGGCGATTCGGGCAAGCCGTGGCGCGGCGTACATGAGCATCCCGAGCCCCAGCAGCGCCAGCAGCCGGTAGGCCGCCAACAGTAGCCACGGGCTCGCCGTGAACCTGCTGAACGCCCCGCCCCACAGCAGCGGCACCGGACCATATGGCGCCGGCGTGTCTCGCCAACAACTGCAAACCGCGTCGATGAGCGGCCCGTGCAGCACCGACGGCGGCACCACATAGGGCGACATGTCGTGCCCGGTGAGGTAGCCGTAGGCGGCATAGCTCCATCCGTCGCCGCTGAACATGGGCGGGGCAAGCAGAAGAGGCACCGACCACGTGAGGCCCGTCAGGGTTACCCGCCTGACGCCCGACTCCTCGTTCTTCACAGCGACACCCAGTGCGAACCAGGCGAGGGTGAGAACCGTGACACCGGTGAAGCACAGGACGAGCCCCCACGTCCGCGCCCCATCCGATGCCCGCAGGGCGGTGAGCGCGGCGCCGAGCGGCGTAGCACGCAGCAACGCAGGGGGCGTCGGCATCGGCGCGTAGGCGTATGAGCCGATGGTCATACAGGCCGTGGCGAGAAGGCCGCCGAGAAGGTTGAGTCGCTGGCCGTGCCCGCGGCACCAACGCAGCGAGGGCGGACGGACGCCAGGCGCCCGTCGCCGCCTCTCCCGCCCAATCGGCTTGGCCTGCAAGTCCCGCCGCCTTACTGCCGGATCGCCGCGGAGCCGACCGCGCGGTCACGAACGGCGCGGTCCCGTCCCGTGCGACCCGCCACCGCTCACACCAACGGGGAATCGGCCGACGCTGCGCCGCCCCGCGTGCCGTGTCCGCCGAGCCCCGCATCACCGTTCCGGCGGCGCCCCGATCCGTCGCTGCCGCCGATGCTCTCGGGATTGCTTGTGGCGGTGCGGGTCCTAGCCCTGCGACGGCCGATCGCGTGGGCGATGAGCAGCAACGCAATCACCCCGAGGGTGACGCCGATGCCGGCAACCGACATGTCGTGCTCGACCACGTGCCAACTGCTCCCGGCCAGGTACCCGGCGAGCGCCACGGTCGCGCCCCACAATGCGCCGCCGGTGACGTTGGCGAGCGCGAAGCGTCGATACGGCATACCCGCCATGCCGGCCAGGCCAGGAATCATCACGCGCAACGCGACGGTGAACCGGCCCAAGAAGACCGCCCAGCCGCCGCGCCGTGCCAGGGCGACCTCTGCGCGATCCAGATGCTCGACCTTGACGAACCGGCCCAGGGTGGAGTCGAGGATCCGTCGACCCCAGCGGCGCCCGACGAGGTAGCCGACCGCATCCCCGGCGATCGCGCCACCGACGCCGGCCGCCAGCACGCCGCCCAGCGGGACGTGACCCTGGCTGGCCACGACGCCACCGAGGAGGACCGCCAGCTCTCCGGGGAAGACGAACCCGAGGAAGGCCGAGGACTCCAGGGCGGGCAGTGCGAACACCACCAGCAGCGCCACCCATGCCGGGGTCGCTAGCAGGTGCTCGATCAGGCCGGTCATCACGTCGCCCGCGAGCCGGTGGTCAGCAAGGCACGCGCGGGGGTTCGCGCCAGGAGCTCGACCAGCCGCACGATCAGCGACCGGGCAAGGAGGAACGACACCACCGCCACGACGGCCCCGACGACCAGGCCGGCGGCGACGTCGAGGGGGAAGTGCGCGCCCACGTACACGCGGGTGAAGGCCATCAGGACCGCGAGCGCGGCGGTGACGAGTCCGAGCCTGCGGTGCGCGAGCAGCACTCCGGCTGCCACGGCTCCGGCCATCACGGCGTGGTCGCTCGGGAAGGAGTAGTCGCTGCTCCGCGAAACCAGGATCATCGCGTGCGGGAGCACCATGTAGGGCCGAGGCTCGGCGACCGCCGAGGCCAGCGGCTGGTTGACCCCCAAGGCGACCAGAGCACCCACGGGCGCCCACAGCGTCGCCGCGACGCGGCGCAGGTCGCCGTCGCGGCGGGCCAGCCACCACGACACCAGCAGCAGGCCAGCGAACAGCTCGACACCGTACTCGGCATACAGCCGCGCCGGCGTGTGCAACCACGGCGTGACCCGTGCCAGGTGATTGACCGCATCGAACCAGGCCTCCTGAGCCGAACCCCACACCACGGATCCAGCGCTCGTGCTCACGACGTCGTCCTCCATCCCGCAGCCCGACCGGCGACCCGCGTCCGGACGAAGGTAGACACGCCCGCATGAAGCAGCCATGAAGCGATCGATCCGGACCTTCACCTGCCCTTCACCCGGGTGGGGTCACGCTGCGGACCATGGATCAGGACACCCACGCCCCCGCAGACCCGCGGTCGCGGGCCGGCCCGGGCACCAGTCGCGGACCCATCCCAAGGCGGGGCGGCTCAACCACCGCGCGCCAACAGCCGCACGGATGCCGCGGGCGGGGTGCTGTCGAATGAGAGGCCTCGTGGTTCCGCTGCTGCTCGGCCTCAACTGGATGAATCCGGACTGGCTACTGCAGCAGTTCGGCCCGTCATTGGTCTGGGTCAGCCTGCTGATGATCTTCGTCGAATGCGGCCTGCTGTTCCCGTTCCTGCCCGGCGACACGCTGCTGTTCGCGCTCGGGCTCTTCGTCGCCACCGGCGACATCTCGCTGCTGTCGGGAAGCCACGGCGTCGAGCTGGCGCTCGCGCTCGGCATGTTCACGGCCGCCGCATTCCTCGGCAACATTGCGGGGTTCGAGATCGGCCGCCTCATCGGGCCGCGGCTCTACCGACGCGACAGCCGCCTGCTGCGGCGCCGCCACCTCGACAAGACGCACGCATTCTTCCAACGCCACGGCAATCGAGCGATCGTGATCGGCCGCTTCGTCCCCTTCATTCGCACCTACATCACATTGACCGCCGGCGTTGCTCGCATGGAACGACGCCGATTCGTCCTCTGGAGCGCCCTTGGAGCGACGGCCTGGGTCGCCAGCATCACTCTCCTCGGATACTTCCTCGGCACCACGGTCCCGTCGATGAAGGACAACATCGACTCCGCCATCCTCGCCATTCTGGCGTTCTCAGCACTGCCGGCCGCCTATCACTGGTGGCGCCGCCGCCAGACGCAGACCTGACGCCTGCTCTGGAGGCGTCCCGGCCCAGGACGGACTTTCCGGCTTCACGTGGCCTTCACTCGACCAAGGCCATCCTCACCCTCATGACCATCCAGACAGTGCCTCCCGCGGCGGCGCCGCTGCTCGCCCTCACGCCCGGAGCGCCCGCACCGCGCGTCGCCGTGATCACCGGCAGCTACGGCGCGGGCCACAACTCCGCGGCACGCGAGATCGCCCGCGTCCTCACCACCGCGGGGTGCGAGGTCGCGATCCATGACGTCGTGACGCTGCTGCCGTGGAGGATCGGGCCGATCCTGCGGCGCGTCTACTACGCGCAGCTGCGGCGGCGTCCCAACTCCTGGGGAACCACCCTGCGGCTGCTCGAGCCGGGCCGCGCGGCCCACCGGTTGGTGACGTGGCTGCTGGCCTTCGCCGCCGCCCCCGTCGTCGAAGCCACTCGCGGCTGTGACCTCGTGGTCACCACCCACCCGTTCGGCGCCCAGGCCCTCGGGCACGCCCGAACGACCGGCGACCTCGCCGTACCCGCAGTTACCTACCTCACCGACACCTCGGTCCACCCGCTGTGGATCCACCCCAGGGTCGATCTCAACCTCGCCATCCACGACGTCGCGGCAGCCGAGGCACGCCGCTGGGGCGGACGAACCGACGTCGTTCGGCCACTCATCCCGACGCGTCGCGAGGCGCCCGCGCCGATCCACGGTGAACCGAGAGCCGCAGACATCACGGGCCCATGGGCTTTGGTCACCGGCGGCTCGCTGGGCATGGGCCAGCTGGCGGCAACCGCGCGCGACATCCTCGAGGACGGGCAGATGACACCGGTCGTGCTCTGCGGGACCGACGACCGGCTTCGTCGTCGCCTCGCCCGGATCCCCGGCGTGGTTGCGCTCGGCTGGCGCGACGACATCCCGGATCTGATGGCGGCCTGCGACTGCATCGTGCAGAACGCGGGTGGCTTCACCTCGCTGGAGGCACTGGCCTCCGGTAAGCCGGTGATCACCTACCGGCCCCTGCCGGGCCACGGCGTCGCGAACTCGGCCAACCTGGAGGCGGCGGGCCTGATCCCCTGGGCCCGCACCCCGGAGGAGCTCGCAGTGTGGATGGCGGGCGCCCAAGTCGCCCCCCGCCACAACCGCCTCCCCATGGACGCCCCCGACCTGCTCGACGTGCTCACCGGCCGACATGCTGCAACTGTCGCCGCATGAGCAGCCGGCTTCAGGCCGCGCTGGGCGTCGGCGCACTCACCGTCGCGGCAGGCCCCGCCGTGACGGCGATCGGCCCGCTCCGCCAACGTTGGATGCGTCGCCTGTCGGGAATCAGCAGCCGACCCCACATCGCACTCACCTTCGACGACGGGCCGGACCCGGTCAGTACACCTGCGTTCCTCGAGCTACTCGCCGAACGCCAGCGGCAGGCGACCTTCTTCGTGCTCGGCTCCCAGGCCGTCGCCCATCCCGCGCTGGTCCAGCGGATCATTCAGGAAGGGCACGAACTGGCCATCCACGGATGGATACACCGCTGCACCCTGACCGTGCCACCCGCGCGCCTGACCCGCGAGCTACGGGACGCGCAACGAGCCGTCGAAGACATCACCAACACCGCCGTCAGCTGGTACCGACCGCCCTACGGCGTGCTCAACACCGAAGCCCTCCTCGCGTGCCGAAACCTCGACCTGACCCCCGTGCTGTGGACCGCCTGGGGACGAGAATGGGAACGATCCGCGACCCCAACCACCATCGTCGCAACCGTCACACGCACCTTGCGACCGGGCGGAACCATCCTGCTCCACGACACCGACCTCCACGCCCCCCACGGCGACTGGCGTCACACCCTGCACGCGACAGAGCGCCTCCTGGGCGGACCGCTCGCCTCGGCAGCCGTCGGCCCCCTCCGGGACCACTGGTCCAGCGGTTCCTGCGAGAATCTGTCCACGTGACGCAGACACCCGCGAGCGCCGCCACATCGACCACTCAGAGCGGAGCATGGTCGCCGTGGCGAACGGTCCTCGCCTTCGGCCTCGTCAGCTTGGCCGCCGACATGGTCTACGAAGGCATGCGGGCAACGGCCGGACCCTTCCTCGGCACCCTCGGCGCGTCTGCGCTCACCGTGGGCCTGGTCACCGGCGCCGGCGAAGGCATCGCGCTGGTACTCCGGCTGGTCACCGGCGTCTGGGCCGACCGGAGCCACCACCACTGGCGGCTGACCGTCCTCGGCTACGCCATGACCGCCGTCTGCGTCCCGCTGCTCGCGATCACCCCGTTCATCGGCGTTGCCGGGCTCGCCGTCGCCGCAACCCTGATCCTGCTCGAGCGCACTGGAAAGGCCGTCCGCAGTCCGGCAAAGTCCGCCCTGCTTGCACGGATGGCGACCGCGACCGGCCGAGGCAAGGGATTCGCAGTCCACAAGGCCCTCGACCAGATAGGCGCCTTCTCCGGACCGCTCCTCCTGGCCGGAGTCGCGGCCGCGACCGGTGTGCTGTGGCCGGGCTTCGCGATCCTGGCGATTCCCGGGGCGCTCTCCCTCGTGCTGCTGGCACAGCTGCGCCTTCGGGCACCGATCGTGACCGAACCCGAGCGCGACGACGCGCCCCTTCCGGCAACGAGCGCGCTCGTGGCTGTCGGCAAGGCGGTGGTGGGCAGCGATCTGCCGCGCGCGTTCCACCTCTTCGCCCTGGCCACCGCGATGATGACTGCTGGCCTGATGACGTTCGGGGTCATCTCATTCCGCCTCGTACAAGACGGGCTCCTGGCCGCAGCCGCCGTCCCCCTCGCGTACGCCCTCGCCATGGCCGTCGAGGCCATTGCCGCCCTCGGCACCGGGCACCTCTTCGACCGCCGAGGTGGTCGCGTCCTGCTGGCCGTCCCGGTTCTCGTCGCGATCGTGCCACTCTGCGTCTTCGCTACCCAACTGTGGCTGGTGCTCGTCGGCATCGTCGTGTGGGGCGTCGCCACCGGCATCCAGGACTCGACCGTCAAGGCCTACGTCGCCGACCTCGTCCCCGCGCCCCGCCGAGCCACCGCCTATGGGGTCTTCGCCGCCGTCCAAGGACTCGGTGCGCTCGCCGGCGGTGGCCTCGCCGGCGCGCTGGTCACCGGTCACGTCCCGATCCTGGCAGCCGTCATCGGCGGGCTTCAGGCGGTCGCGTTCATGCTCCTGATGCGCCTCACCCGTCGCGAGTCCGGGGCGCCGGCCGAGTCGCGCTGACCGCCGCAGACCCCTCGTCGAGACCAAACCTTCTGTGCCACCGATCGGCAAAGGACGGACATGCGCGACAACCCCTGCGGCCACCGCGGCTCGTCAGCCCCTGTGTGGCCGATCCATCCGGTGGAAGATCTCCTTCGTGCGATCGGACGGATCGAGAGGCGCACGGTCGTCGTCGGTTCGGTTGAACACCTCTCGGCCGAGGTAGCGATCCGCCTCGTCTACCTCGCCCAAAGCCTGCATCGCCTTGGCCAGGTCGAGCCGCGGCTTGTCCTCCGACGGTGCGGCCGCGATGGCCCGCTCGGCCGCCCACATGGCGTCACGGGGCCGACCCTCCGCGAGCGAGTGGGTCGCATACACGTGAGCCACGTCGACGATCGCGACGACGGCGTACTGGTCGACCGGGGTGTCCACGAGCCACCCGAAGCCGTTCGAGCGCTGCCGCTCGTAGGGCTGGCCAGCCACCAGCTCCAGCGCCGTCCTGAAGTCATCGATGCCGCTCGGGCCGCGAGCCTCGCCGCGACCGCGCAGTCGCCGGAAGAGGTCTCCGTCGACGAGCACATCGGAGAGTTGGTAGACCTGCTGCCCGCGAACCCGATGCGCGACCGGCAGGTACCACTCCTCGGTGCCTGGCTTGTTCCCCATCCACTTCCGTAGCCCGGTGAGCCGAGAGTGGAGCGTGTTGTTCTGGATGCCGAAGTCCGCCGCGACCCGGTTCGGCGTTACGCCTTCGGGATGGCAGGCCAGATACGCGGCAAGTTCGGAGTAGTACGCCGGTCGCCCCTCGACCTCCGCGGTCTTCTCCCCGACCGCGCGAAGCTCGACCGGCCCGAGGACGCGGAGCTTCGGCCGAGGGCACCCCGGGTCGGCCCAGTCGGCAAGGTCCTGGTCGAGCGTGGGGTCGGATGCGAGGGCGGCTGCTTCCTCACTCTTGGGCACAGCTGGTGCGAGTACGGCGAGGTCCTCGAATGTGGTGGCCGCGGATTCGACGTACGCCCGATCCGGGCGGGGAAGCGTCGACTCGGGATCGCCGGTGCCGCAACGTGCCTCGGTGAGCTCCTGTGCAATCGCCCCGGCTTGGTCCGTGTTGGTCGTCTCACCGTGTGCATCAACGGCGGCCGGTACGTCGACGTCACCTTCGGTTTCCGCGTCCTCGAACAGCTGCGCCAGAACGGCGGCCTCCTCCGTCCTCAGCCGGTTCGGTCGGACGACACCCCACGGCGTGACGAGATCGCCGTCTGATCTGAACTCGAGCGTGGTGGCACGCGGATCCACGACGTCGGCCGCAGCGACGACCAACCCGGCCGACGTCCGACCCGGCGCTCGCTCCATCTCGTCGAGCAGGGCGGCTGTGTGCTCCCGCCCCGTTGACAGATCCTCGTTCGCCAACGCGGAGATGCTGAGCGACGGGACGCAGGCGTCCCGATCGGTCACCCGCGACCCGAGGACGCTCGTCCCGGCCGACTCGACTCCCTCGGCCATTCGATGAGCGAACTTCGCGAGCTGCTCGACTTCGGCCTTCGGTGAGGCGTACAGGCGCCCGTAGTTGAGCGGCAGGACGTCCTCGACCCCTCCGCTCACTTCGATCGACTCGCAGTCCGACCAGGGGTTCAGAGCCAGTTCGGCAGCCATGAACCGAGCCAGCTCGACCGCGGCCGCGGCGTCCCCGACGATCTGTACGACGCCCGCGCCCTCGATGTCGATGAACAGCGTGCAGCCCTCGTCGTCCACCCCGACCGTGACCATCGCTGGGTACGCCGGCGTGCGATCCGTCAACGTGGGTCGGCGCCCTGTCGACACACTCCACACGGTCCCGCCCTGAGACACCTTCCACGGAGGCGGCGCCGTTGGCGACGGTATCCGCAGGTGCAGTTCGAGCGCGTGGCTGCCGAGGCTGGCGGCGACCGCCTCGGGCAGATCGAGTTTCGCCTGCTCACAGAGCGCGGGGAACTCGCGCAGCAGCGCATCGAAGTACGCCGCGCGCTCGCTCGCCGACGAGCCGATGGCCCGTAGCGCCTTGTCCTCGGCCCGCAGGTGCGCTGCCACGGGCGGCGCCGCCTTGCCGGACTTGCGGTTGCGTGACTGAGTCCGCCGCCGGGCGACGTAGATCGCGAGCATTCCGGCGGCGAGGAAGCCGCCCCCGCTCAGCAGTGCCCGAGCAACCGTGGCGCCGTCGACGTGGAATTCCGAGTCGTCGGGGGCGTCGTCGTGTTCCCGCCCGGGTTCGGCGGCCGCATTGGCCGGTTCCGTCGGCGTGGACTCGGGGGTCGGTTCGGTCGAGGGCACTGCGTGATCCGAAGGCCCCGGCTCCTGTGGACGTGTTGTGGTGTCGGCGGCAGGCGGATCAGTCTCGTGCTGCGTCGGGGGCTTCGACGGCTCGACGGTCCGCGATCCTGATACGTCGAGCCGCTGTCCGGGGTAGATCAGATCCGGGTCCTCGATCTCGTCGTCGTTGGCCCGGTAGATCCGCGGCCACTTGGAGCCGTCGCCGTACTCCTCGGTCGCGATCTCCCACAAGGTGTCGCCCGGCGCAACCGTGACGGCCGGATGGTGCGACGGGTCCGCCGATGGGACCAGCAACGTCCAGCCGGGCAGGATGGTCCGAGTGTCGTCGAACCTCGACCCGTCGACCATCTCGCGGTCCCTGTTCAGATCGGCGATCTCTCGCCAGCGCTCGCCCGCACCAAGGTGATGTTCCGCGATCGACCACAGGGTGTCTCCGCGGGCGACCACGACTTCGGTCGTCTGCTGCGATCTGTGCTTGGCCGGCAGTTGCGGCGTCGGCGCCACAGCGGGGGGATCGGCCACGGCGGGATCTGATGCCGGCGCCGGGCTGGAGGTCGAGGCATCGGCGTGCAAGATCCAGGGCGTCGCAATGACGGAGGCGGCGGTGGTCGTCGCACCGATCGCGACTACCGCCTGGACGAGAGCGCGGGCCAGCGACTGCTGAACGCCGAAGGTGCCTGGAACCCGCGCGAGCCATTCCGCCGAGTGCCCTGCTGCGAGCCTGATCTCGGCGACTGTCTCGACGATGACGCAGACCAAGAGCTGTACCCAGAGCACCCAGGCAACGCAGGCCAGGATGCCGAGCAGAGCCGAATTCGTGAGCGGTGGGCCCCAGGCCCAGCCTTCAGGAACTGGGTTGCCGACGGTGACTGCCAGCGCGGCCGGAACTCCCACGACCAGGACCAGGAGGACGACCGCGGCGAGCAGGCCGCGAAGGACGATCCCGGCACGGCGAATCACGGTCACGGCGTGTCCTCCTCGGTGATGGCGCGGGCTGATTCGGTCTCCTCGATCGCGAAGGACGAGACCCCGATGACGCCGAGGATCTGGTTCGTCGACTCGCCCCTGACAGTCACCGTGACGGTGTCGCCGGAGACGCTGACTGTCCCGGTCAGTCCCGCGTCCCGCAGGTAGAGCTGCGCGCGTGCCCGAGCCGCCTCGGCATCGATCGCGTCGTTTCCGTTGCGGACGCCGGACTCCGAGAGTGCGTCGGCACCCGCGCGAGCGGCTTGGGCGGCGGCCCGCGAGGACGCGACCCGCGCGTCGATGACTCGGCCGCCGTCCACGACAAGCCCGAGGAGGACCGTGAACGCGCCGGCGATCACCAGGATCGCCCAGATGGATGCGCTGCCGCGCTCGTCGCGCCTCACGGGAAGTCCCGGTGTTCTTCAAGCGGGACAACCGCCGTGAATCTGAACGTCTTCGACCCCGGGATCGCGCCCACGCCCGCCACATCCGAGAGATCCGCCACGCAGGTGACGGTCGCGCTGACGTCACCGCCGGGGTTGAAGTCGCCCGCGTCGACGGACACCAAGAGGCTCGCGCAGGCCAGTCCACGCCGGCTCATAGACTGCTCCGCGGCCTTGGTCCCGGCCTGGACGGCTGCCTCCTGATTGGTGGTCAGCGACGCGGCACGGGCCGCGGCGTACGCGGCGCCGTTGACCTGTCCCCGCGCATCCACGTAGCGCGCCCCACCGGCGATCACCATGATCGCGGCGACCAGGGCCGGGGTGAGGATCACGACCTCGATCGCCATCGCGCCTCGTTCGTCGCGCTTCATGGCGACTCCACGAATTGTTCGATCGGGCCCTCCAAGTGAACCGAGACGTGGACGGGCACGAACGGCAAGACCTGCTGGCCGTCGCCGGTGACCGTGACGACGGCGGTGTCTCCGGTCCGGGTCACGGTGACGTTGCCGTTCGAGAGGTTTCCAAGGTCGGTGAGATAGTGCTCGCCGGTCTCCTCGCCCCAGGCAGCCGAGCCGTCGTACGCCGACGCGGCGGCGAGTGCCTGCTCGGCGGCGGCTTGGGCGACCCGGTGCGCGTACGCCTGCATGGCGTACTGGAGCATCACCAGGAAGACGAGCATGAGCGCGCTCATCACGAGGAGGAGCTCGATCGAGAGCGCTCCTCGCTCGTCTGGGACCCGCCTTACCGCACGCATGGTCCAGCAGCTCAGGGCTGTCCGAGCTTGTTGGTCTGCCCGGTGACGTAGGCCTTGATCGCAGCCACGGCGATGCCCGCGATGACGATGACGCCGAGCGCGATGAGCAGCCACTCGACGGCGGTGAAGCCGCGTTCGTCGCGCTTCACTTCGGCAACGTGTGCCTTGAGCCAGATCACCAGGATCCTGATTTCCTCCATGTGGTTCTCCCGTTGGACGTGGTCATCCGGCGAAGAGCCGGGCGACCGAGGGATAGAGCTCGTAGGTGAGGAAGGCGAAGACCATGACGATGAGGGCGAACCTCATCGACTCGGTCGCCTGGGCTGCCGCGGCCTCCGCGTCAGCGATGCGCTCGGCCCGCAGCGTCTCGGCGCGCGCGACCAGGGTTGCCCGCACTTTGGCGCCGTCCTCGTTGGCCAGGGTCAGGGCGGAGTCCAGATCGGTGAGCTCTCGGATGCCGAAGCGGTCGCCGAGCTGGCCGAGCGCATGCCATGGGGTGGTGCCGGAGAATCGGGCTCCGTCGATCGCGTCCTGTAGGTGCGTGAACGCCCACCCGGTCCCGATGGCCGCGGACGCTGGCAGCGCTTCCGAGTGGCCGCGGCCCGCCTGCATCGACATCGCGACGAGGTCGAGGTACACCGACAGCGTCCGCCGGAACTCGGCCCGCCGCTTCTTGGCCTTGTCCATGAGCTCCTGCCGGGTGACTACGAGCATCGCTGCGGCGAGCAGCGCGCCGGCCGCGGGGCCGAAGACGAGCGGGATCCCGAGGCCGATGGCGTTGAAGGAGCCGAGGATGACGAGCGGGCCGAAGAAGCCCAAGAGTGCGAGCGTGGTGGTCTTGCCGACGTACTGCTCGACGCTTCCACCGGTGACAGCGAGATCCTGGGTAAGGCCCTTGACGTCTTTGGTTCTGCGGAGGACCTGGTCGGAGAGCCAACTCTGAATCCTGCCGCTGACCGTCGTCGCCCGCGGTGCGCCGATCCTTTGGATGCGGGTCTGCCGGGCGCGAGCGGAATCCCATCGGCGTACGGCGCCCGCCAAGTCCGCGCGCGGAGGGACGGCCAGCCGATAGGCGTGAAGCAGCGCGACGGCGACAAGTCCGGCGGCCAGCACGAAGGGGATCACGTGCGGCCTCCTATCCGCACAGGGTGCGGCTTGTAGGAGGCGATCTCGGTGATGTCGCGCGGGGAGGTCAAGAATTTGGCCTCGACCTCGCCGTTGGAGAGCGACCTCATGCGCACGAACGACCCGACGAAGATCGCGGCGAGGATCGCGAGGACGAGTTGGCCGAGTGGTGTCGAGTACGGTTCGACCCAGCCTCGAGCGAACACAGCCTGCAGCGCGACGAAGCCGAGCACGGCGAACGCGATCCGCTGCGCCTGCCTCCGCAGGGCTCGACGCTCGTGCTCGACCTTGCGGCGCATCTCGAGTTCGGTGCGAGACGAGGCGGCGAGTGAGGTCAGGATCCGCTCGAGGCCTCCGGCGCGCTGCCTGGCGTTGAGGGACAGCGCGGCAACCACCATGTCCGCGGCGGGGTCGTCGACGTCGTCGGCGAAGCGCGCCAGCGCCTCGGGCAGCGGCACGCGTCCGTCCAGCCGGGCCGCGAGATCGCGAACCGGTGCCCGCAGCAATGCGTGAGCGGCGCCCACTGTCGCCGGAATCGCCTGCTCAAGTCCCGCCGCAGCCGTCGCCGTGTCCCGGAGACTCTCCGTCCAGGCTGCGAGCGCTTCGATCTTCTCCAGTTGCCGCCGACCGGCTCGGCCACCGCCGAACAGTCGCGGCCACAGGTAGACGACGGCACCGGCCGCGAGGGCGGCCAACGCCCATCGGGTGATGAGCAGCACGACGAGACCGGCCGCGAGGGCGACGCCGACCTGCCGGGTCTGGTGTCGGTCGAGTGACGGCCGCAACTCGATCCTGGGCATCGCACTCAGTCCGCGGGACAGGCGCAGGATGACAAGCAGCCCCAGAGCCGCCGCCGCGACTGCGAGGACGAAGCCGAGCATCGCCATCACGACCACCCACCCGGCTCCGGCTGCCAACCCACCGCCACCAGGTCGTCGTGGGCTCGCACCTGGACGCCGTGGCGTCGTACGACGTTGCCGAACGAATCCGGTGCCCACAGCTCGTTGGTCTGGAGCTGGCCGTCGTCGCTGATCCCGGCGATCTCGCGGATCGACTCGACGACCCGTCGCTGCCCGTCCTCGCCGCGCACCCGACGGATGAACACCACGAAGTCCAGCGCCGTCGCGACCAGCCGTACGGTCGCCTCCCAAGGCAGTCGTTCGGGCGCCTGGATGGCGTACGTCGCAATCTTGTGGACGACGTCGGAGGACGAATTCGCGTGGATCGTGGACAGCGAGCCGTCGTTGCCCTGGGTCATCGCGTTGAGCATCGTGACGACCTCGTCGCCGAGGACCTCCCCGACGATCACGCGGGAGGGATTCATGCGAAGGGTGTCGCGGACCAACTCGGCCATCGTGACGGCGCCGGCCCCTTCGACGTTCGGCAGGCGCTCCTCGAACGCGATCGCGTTGGGGTGGTGTTCCAGATCCTCGTCGAGGCCGAGCTCGAGCGAACGCTCGACTGTGAGGATGCGTTCGTCCGGACCGATCTCGGAAGCAAGTGCCCGGAGCATGGTCGTCTTCCCCGCGCTGGTGGCCCCGGCGACCATGACGTTCTTGCGGGCTCTGACCAGTGCTGCCAAGAAGTCGGCCATCTCCTCGTCGATCGTCTCCAGGCCGATCAGGTCCTTGAGAGTCACGCGAGGGTGGCGGTGGCGTCGGATCGAGACGACCGGCTGCTTCGTCACCGACTGGACGGCATAGAGGCGCGAACCATCCGGGAGCCGGAGATTCACGCGAACGTTGGCGACGTCGAAGGCCCGAGCCGAGAGCCCCTCGTGTGCCGCGAGCGTCTGGACGGTCTCGACGAGCTCCTCGTCCGATCCGGCGATCGGTCGCACCTTCGCGGTAGTGCCGTCGGCGTACTCGACGTACACGTGTTGGAAGCCGTTGATGTCGATGTTCTCGACGTTCGCGTCGTCGAGTAGTGCCTGCAGGCTGCCCGCTCCGAAGAGACGGGACTCCAGCGCTTCGACGAGATCCTGCCGCGCTTCCCACGTGATGGGCTCGGAACCTGTCTCGACGAGGTTCGACTCGTAGTCTCCGACAACCGTTTGGACCAGCGCCTTGCCGTGCTGGACCGCGTCGGGACCGGTGAGCGCTGGGAGGTTGGCGCTCCGCCGCCGCAGGATCTCCTCCTGTCGGAGCCGACCGAGTTCGCCTTGCAGCCGCTTGATCAGTGCGTAGTCGAGGTCGGTCATGATCGCGCCCCCGATGCGGGAGCTGCCGCCTTGCGCACCGGCGCTTTCGCGAGGCGCTCGATCTGGCTTACGACTGTGCGCGCCGAGCGCATGAGGGCCGTTCGCGCGAGTCGGCCGGCCGGTTCCTCGCCACTCTGGAGGCGCCGTACGGCGGCAGGATCATGCGCGAGGAAGCCGGCGTCGACGATGAAGGGTCTGGCAGGCGTCTCGGAGAGCACCGCGAGAAGGTCGGCGACGTCCGCCTGCCCGTGTCGGATGGTCGAGATCAGCAGTGGGAACAGCCGTGGCGGCGCTCCGCCCATCCGGGCGAGGTCGGTAGACAAACGAATCAGCCGCTCACGCACCCGAACCACCGACGCCATGTCGGGTCGCGACACAACGACCACGAGGTGAGCACGGGCAGCGACCGCGAGCGTCGGGGATGCCGCGTGAAGGTGCCCCAGGTCGGCGAACACCGGCGCAAGGCTGTGCCCGAGTGCGTCGGCAAGGGGCGACCAGTCACCGATGTTCGTGAACTGCTCCGCCAGTGCTGGCCCGGGTACGACGGTCGTCGTCGAGTTGAGGACGTAACTGTGGCTGGCCACGGCGTCCGTTCCATCGTGGCCACGGGCCGCGGTCACCACAGACAGGACGGTCGGAGTCTCGGGCAGGACCGACCCCTTCGGTCGGAGCCGGATCGCGAGATCACCGCCGGTGGGGCTCGCCTCGACGACGGCCGCTGGCTCGGGCCATGCCGACCCGATCGCGAGCGCCGTCGTCGTGACTCCGGGGGCGCCCTTGTCGCCGCACAGCGCGATCAACATCAGCCGTCACCCCCGATCGGCGCCTGGACCAGCGCCACACGTCCCGCGGCGACGTACGCCGTGACCCGCTCGGCAACCGCCTCCGGCACGACGAGCGTCAGGCGCGTCCCGGCTCCCTCGACGACATCGGCCGATGCGACGGTGGCTTGCGGTGCCAGGACTGTCGGGTCGTCCAGTTCGGCGGGCGAGCTCGGATCTCCGGCAGGTGGCACGGCGATCACGACGACCACATCCCCGGGAAGCAGGCCCGTCGGCGCCCGCGTGGCGTCCAGTTGCAGGCCGACGACGCGCTCGCCCGGTCCCGGCAGCGGCTTGGACGTGACCATGTCGGGCGTCAGGATCTGACCTTCCACGAGGCCGACCGCGGCGGTCGACCCGATGACGGTCTGGGCATCTTCCGAGCTGATCGTGGAGTCGACACCGGCGACCTCGACGATCCTCAAGTCGTCCTTGGCGATGACCGCTCCTGCCGGAACCGAGTGATCGATCGCGAGGACGGCCTCCCGGTCGCTCTTCTGCTGCCAGAACCACCCGGCCAGCAGGACGGCCATGACGACGAACAGCACGGCTCCCGCCCACTGCCCGTAGCGGCGGGGAACTCGAGGCAGGTCGTGGCCGAGGGACTTCGGGCGAGGCTTGGTGGCGCGTGGCTGCTGATCTGCCGACGTACGCCTGCCAGTATCGGTCGTCATCGGACCACCACCGTCTGTCGCTCGAGCACGCGCATCGTGCTGGTGCCGGCGGGCGCGTCGACCAGCCCCAGGTCTCCGCTGGCCGCCGGGCAGGTCCCCGTGCAGGCCCAGGTCACCTGGTAGCGAATCGTCGCCGAGATCCCGAAGTTCCCGTCCGGTTGGTCGACGGAGCTGGACTCGTAGGTGTAGCCGCAGGTCGTGGTCGCGGCTTCGGACATGCCCAGCTCCCACGGCTTCCCAGCGTCGTAGCAGGTGATCGACGACGGCCCGAGGTTCCACACGATCTGGGAGGGCGCGGCCGTGACGGTCACCGTCGTGGCGCCTGCGCTGACGGACTTGCTGAGCGTTTGCCACTGTCCGCCTGGAACCCAGAGCCAGTTCTCGACGCCGACGTAACTCTCCTCTGGTGGCGCGGGAGCGGTGTGCACCTCGGCCTGCTCCAGCGGAAGTTGGTCCAAGGCAGTCGAGGCAAGTTGCTCTGGCGTCGGCGGCCCCGGCTCTTCGCCCGGCGCCGTCCAGATGATCTGGACGCTGCAGTTCGTCGCCGTCCCCGAGTCCTTGCAGATCGTGCACTGCCACAGCGATCCGTCGTTGTGACCCTGCCAGGCGGGCGTGCCGGGTGGAGCGTCGTACGGCGACGCGTAGCACTGATAGCCCGACCACCAGTAGCCGTCGCTGGTCTGGCAGGGCACCTGCGTGCCGTCGTCCTTGTAGCACCCGGCCGGAGCCTGTCCGCCGTCTCCTGGATCTCCCGGGTCACCCGGCTCTCCCGGCTGTCCGGGGTCGGTGACGACAACGCAGATGACGCCCGATCCGACGCTCACCGGATTGGTGCCCGGAGGGCAGGGCGAGTCACCCTCGGCGGCTGCCCTCGGCGCCGCGACGACCAGTGGCAGCAACAGCGCCGCCACCAGCGTGCCGAGGGCCCGGGTCAACATGTCGAGCCCTGCTCCGCGATCCCTGCGCGCCACCGGTCCTCACCGCGACGCTTGTCGAGCCGGACGGTGTAGACGTGAGGGTCCTTGAGCTGGGGCTGGTTGACCTTCTGGCCGTTCTGCTTCACGACGCGGCCGGACTCGTCGAGGCACCTGCGGAGGACGACCATGTCTCCCTTTGGTCCGCCCAGCTCGATCGACTTCGGCTTCGTCCAGACCGTCTTCGTCGAGCCGGTGACGGTGACGTTGTTGTTCGCGATCTGCGCGAGGTTGCCCCACGCGGTCGACCAGTCGACGGCGTACCGCTGGTAGAAGCGCTTCGCGGCACCGGTCGTCTCGCCGGTGGCGTAGAACTCGTCGTTCCGCCGGGTGAATGCGTCGTACTCGGTCACCGCGGTCTCGTACGCCGCGCGCTCCTGCTCGCTGTAACCGGCGAGCTCTGGTGGCACAGAAGACGTCGGCGCCGTGGGCGCCGACGAGGTCGACGAAGGGCTGTCAGTTGGGGCCGGAGAGGCCCCGCCGTCGCTACAGGCAGCGCAAGTCACCACCAGGAAGGTCGCGAGCACGATTCTCCGCCGCAACATTCCAGGCCCTTCCGAGTTGGCACGTGGCGATGTTGAGTCATCGACGATACGCCCGTCGCAGCCCGCTCCGACAGGCTCCATCCCCAGCCACATGCGACACACCGCGATCCGCCTCCTCTCGGTTCCGACTCTTCAAGCGCACGAAGGTGCGCGAATGGACACGGAACTCAGCGTGATCTCCGAGACCGCCCGCGGCACCCGCTCAGCCTTCACCTGTGGACGAAGCGTCAGGAAGCGCGGGCTGTGGAGCCTCTCGGCATCGGGAGGCGGAGGTTGGGGCGAGTGTCATCGAGTTCGGCCATGAAGCGCTCGAGCTCGTCGCTCGGCACGCGACGGGCGCGGCCGACCTTCACCGACCGCAGCTCACCGCTGGACATCAGCTCGTACACCTTCGTCTGCCCGACAGACAGGCGCTCCATGACGTCGGTGATCTTCAGCAGGACGTTCTCCATCTCCATCTCCTCGGCTCCGGGACCTCCTTCAAGCGCGTCGACGGAGCCGAGTGGACACGAGTCGTGGACAGCCCCGTCGGCGACACGCCTCGGACTCTCAACCGCCGTCGGGCGCTTCGTCGAGCACCGCGGGCTGTCGGTCGCCGCCATCAGGGACGGGGAGGTATGCGTGGTGGTTGGTCGGGTCGACGGCGACGACGTGTGCGCCGTCGGTCAGGAAGTCGCGGCCGACGACCTGGATTGCACGGCCGTCGAGTTCGAGGATCGTTACCCAGCCGCTCTCGGCAGCACCCCAGAGTCGCCCGTCTGCCTGGTCGTAGCTCAGCACGTCAGGGAAATCGCCGACCTCCTCGTTGCCGGTGATCATCCAGCTGTTCAGGTCCAATGTGAGCAGGCGGTCGTTGTCCTCGCATCCGACGAACGCGAGGCGCCGGACGGCGTCGATGCGCAGGCTGTGGCTGGTGTCGCAGCCGGGCAGGTCGACGCGTCGTTCGACGCGCAGGGTGCTGGGGTCGATGACGGCGAGGACGTTGTCGGACTGGACGCCGACCATCATGGTGTGGCTGCCGGGGTCGTAGGCGACGTTGCCGACGCTGTCGCCGAGTTCGACGCTGCCGCGCACGTCGAGGGTCTTGGCATCCACGACGGTCTCGGTGCCGGCGTCCTCGTTGGTGGTCCAGACGGTGTTCGTGTCCGGGTTGTAGGCCAGGCCGTCGGGGTACGCGTCGGTCGGCGCACGCCCGCGTTCACGGCCGGTGTCCTCGTCGAGCGAGACGAGCTCGTTGGTCCCGGTGGCCGTGGCGAAGACCCGCTGAAGCTGCGGCACGACGATCACGCCGTGGACGTCGTCGAGCCCGTCGATGGTGCGCACGACCTTGCCTGTGCGTACGTCGACCTCGATGACCTGACCTGCTCCCATGTGGGCGATGAACAACAGCCCTCGTTCGGCGTCGAGGTCCTCGTAGTCGAAGCGTGAGCTGTCGCCGGTCAGCGGTATCACTCGGGCCTGGGTGATCGGTAGGTCCAGGGTGGAGGGCCCGCGCTGCTTCCACCAGATGGCGAGACCGCCTCCCGCGAGCGTGACGAGCAGGGCGACGACCGCCAAGCCGATGAGGCGGGTTCGGCGGCGTGGGGCACGCATCGTGAGACCTTCCGGGAATGGTTTGTAACCATGGTTACAGTACCCGTGTGACTGGTTCGGGCAAGGTCGGCGAGTGGGTGTTCCTCACCTATGCACTGCCTCGGAACCCGTCCGCTCCCAGGTTGGCGCTGTGGCGTCGACTGAAGCGGCTCGGGGTGGCCCAGCTCGCCGACGGCCTGGTGGCCCTGCCGGCGGACTCGCGCACGCGCGAGCAGTTGGAGTGGGCCGCCGACGAGGTGGTCGGCAACGGTGGCCGCGCCGGGGTGTGGCTGGCCCAGCCGGCGACCCGGGCCCAGGAGCGCGAGATCAAGGAGTCCATGAACACTGCCCGCGCCGCGGAGTACGACGTGGTCATCGCCGATGCCCGAGAAGCCCTGCAGCGCCCCGACGTCGAACGCACCCGGGCGCTGCGGCGACTGCGTGAGGAGAACCGCCGGATCCGGCGGCGCGACTTCTTCCGGCCGGCCCAGCGCGAGACGGCGCGACGTCTGCTGGACGAGTTGGCGGCCTCGGTCGCCACGGCGGACGCCGTGACCACGGTCGACACCGAGGTGTCGCCGTGAGGTGGGCGACCCGCGCCGGCGTCCACATCGACCGGGCCGCCTGCGCCTGGCTGATCCGGCGATACGTCGACCCCGAGGCCGAGTTCGCCTTCGTCACCGACCCCGACGACGTACCGGCGGACGCGACACCGTTCGACATGCGCGGCGTCGACCTGGGCCACCAGGGCAGCGACTGCACCTTCGAGACGATCCTGCGCCGCTACGACCTGACCGACCCGGTGCTGTGGCGGATCGCGGCGATCGTGCACGAGGCCGACATCGAGGACGAGGCCTACGACGCCCCCGAGGCACCCGGCTTCGACCTGATCCTGCGAGCCCTCTCGATCAGCCATCCGGACGCCGACGTCCTGGCCATCACGAAACCGATCTTCGACGCGGTCTACGGCTACCTGCGTCGCTCCGTCATCGACGGAAACCCCTGAACAGCGACAACCGAACGGAGTCCCATGACGACGCCCACCACCCGCGACGGTGACCTCATCCCGCTACGGGAGGCCACCCGCACGTGGTTCGCGATCTGCCTGCAGACCTTCGGGGGACCGGCCGGCCAGATCGCGGTGATGCAGCACAAGCTGGTCGATGAGAAGCGCTGGATCGGCCAACAGCGGTTCCTACACGCGCTGAACTACTGCATGCTGCTGCCCGGCCCCGAGGCCCAGCAGCTCGCCATCTACATTGGCTGGCTGCTCAACGGCTACGCCGGCGGCCTGATCGCCGGCACCCTGTTCGTCCTGCCCGGCGTCATCGCCCTACTCGCGCTTTCGGCTCTGTACGTCGGCGCAGGCTCGACCACGCTGGTCACGGGGCTGTTCGCCGGCCTCGCGCCCGCGGTGATCGCGATCGTGGTCCACGCAGTCCAGCGAGTCGGCAAGAAGGCCCTGTTCCACCCGGTCCTGGTGGCCATGGCCGTGGCGTCGTTCCTGGCGCTGACAGTGTTCAAGGTCCCGTTCCCGCTCGTCATCCTCGCCGCCGCCCTGCTCGGCTGGCTGCTCGCGAAGTGGATCCCGGGCCTGCGCAAGGCACCCTCGCACGGATCGGCCGACGGTCCGGCCCCGTTGATCCCGGACGACGCGCTGCACTCGGACCCGCCCTCGCTCAAGCGCGGCGCCGCGATCCTGCTGCTCGGGCTCACCCTGTGGTTCACCCCGGTCGCCCTGGCCGCCCTGATCTGGGGCCGCGACAGCGTCTTCGTCGACCAGGGCCTGTTCTTCTCCGGGGCCGCGGTCGTCACCTTCGGTGGCGCCTACGCGGTCCTATCCTACGTCGCCGCGCAGGCCGTCAACGTCTTCCACTGGCTCGCGCCGGGCGAGATGGTCCGCGGCCTCGCACTCGCCGAGACCACCCCCGGTCCCCTGATCATGGTGGTCCAGTTCGTCGCCTTCGTCGGCGCCTACCGCCACCCCGGCTCACTCGACCCCTGGGTCGCGGCGTTCCTGGCCTCGTTCCTGGTCACCTGGGTCACCTTCGTGCCGTGCTTCCTGTTCATCTTCCTCGGCGCCCCCTACGTAGAGCGACTGCGCCAGAACCAGACGCTGTCCTCAGCCCTGACGGGCATCACCGCGGCAGTCGTCGGCGTGATCGCGAACCTCGCGGTGTTCTTCGCGCTGCACAACCTGTTCACCAAGTCGGTCGCCCACGTCTGGGGTCCGGTGCACCTCGACGTCCCCGTCCTCTCGTCGTGGAGCCCGACCGCGTGGGCGATCACCGCGGTCGCGATCGTGCTGATCTTCAAGCTCGGCTGGTCGACCATGCGCACCCTCGGCGTGTGCGCCGTCCTCGGCCTGATCGCGACCCTGGCGTTCTGAGGCGTCGGCGGTGCGCAGGGTCAGCGTCGACGCGCAGCGGATAGTCGCCGCACAGGCCCTGCGCGCCGCCGGCTATGGCTGCACCGCCGTCCTGCTCGGCAGCCTGCTCGCAGCCCGCCACTATTCGCCGCTGACCACCGGGCTCGTCCTCGCGAGCGTCGTCGCGGGCACGGCCTGGGGATCCCTCCTGTTGGGCCGCGTTGCCGACCGGGTGGGTCGGCGGCGCTGGTACGCCGCCATCTACCTCGGCGTCGCTCTCGCCGGGTTGGTGATGGCGTTCGGGCCGCCGCTGTGGCTGATCGTCATCCTCGCGTTAGCCGGCGGGCTGTCCACCGACGTCGTCGACAACGGACCGGCGACCACGCTGGAGCAGGTGATGCTCGCCGGTGAAGACTCCGCAGCGGCCGGCCGTTCCGGAGCACGTGTTTACGGGCTCTACAACGCCGTTGCCTCGATCGCGGGTGCCCTCGGCGCCCTCGCCGCCGGGCTTCCCACCAGGGTCGGGTTCGACCCGGCGGATCCAAAGCCGTTCGCGGTGCTCGTACCCCTCGGCCTCCTCGGGCTAGGCCTCGCGCTCGGCCTCAGCCCCCACGTCGAAGCCGAGCCGCGCAGC
Source organism: Nocardioides sp. JS614 (assembly GCF_000015265.1). Classification (NCBI taxonomy): domain Bacteria; kingdom Bacillati; phylum Actinomycetota; class Actinomycetes; order Propionibacteriales; family Nocardioidaceae; genus Nocardioides; species Nocardioides sp. JS614. The sequence goes on along the minus strand of NC_008699.1, from coordinate 1,626,702 downwards.
ATCTTCGCATCCGACGAGTTGTCGGACGGTCGACGCAAGGTGCGACAGCTGGCGGCCCTGTTCGCAGTCGATGCCGGTGGCGGTGGCCTGGTCACCACCAGCTTCCTGGCCTACTACCTCGCGCTGCGCTACGACGCCTCACCCTCGACTCTCGGCGTCCTGTTCTTCGCCACCTCCCTGCTCCAGGCCGCCTCCGTCTGGGTCGCGCCGCGACTGGCGGACCGGATCGGCCTGGTCCCGACGATGGTCTTCACGCACCTGCCCAGCAACATGCTGCTCGCGGCGATCGCGTTCGCCCCCACGCTGCCGGTCGCGATCATCCTCGTGCTGGCCCGAACTGCGCTGTCGCAGATGGACGTGCCGACCCGGCAGGCACTCGTGATGAGTGTCGTCGACCCCAGCGAAAGGACTGCCGCAGCCGCGGTCACCAACGCCGCCCGCTACACGGTTCGGCCCGCCGGACCGCTGCTCGGCGGTGCCCTGCAGGGCGTTGCCCTCGGCCTGCCGCTGGTCGTCGCCGGCACCGTCAAGGGCGGCTACGACCTAGCGCTGTGGGGCTGGGCCCAGCACGCGAAGGTGACGAGTCCCAGCGCTCCACCGGAATCAGCTGCCTGAACTCCACAAACTGACCAAGCGAAATGGCCCTGACATGCGACGCGGACTGGTTGCGATTTCTACCGCATCCCATGCTGGTGCTCGCCGGCTGCTCCTGAGCCGAGCATCCCGCCGGGGTGCCAGCAGCCTCGGACCCAGCGGCGCCGGCGAGGAGTTGGTACTGAAATTGGCGGTAAGAAGTGGCGCATCGACGACCGACGGCGCCTCGCTGCACGGGCTCACCGACGGGCTCACACGGGGTGCCCCTAGCGCCTCACAGCGGGCGGCGAAGTGCCTCACATCGGCGAGCGAGGGGCCCGAAGGGTGCAGCGTCTGCTGACATCCTGCTGACATTCGGTCCCGGAGAAGCATCAGAGGCGGCCTCCGGATCTCTCCGAAAACCGCCTCTGACCTGCGCATTTACACTTTGTAGCGGGGGCAGGATTTGAACCTGCGACCTCTGGGTTATGAGCCCAGCGAGCTACCGAGCTGCTCCACCCCGCGTCGGTGAGCACAACCTTACAGACCGGCGACGGGCTGGCCAAATCGGCCCTCGGCAGCCGACCCACTCTGGACAGGTGGCCACAACTCGGGGCAGTTCGGGGACACCCGGACCTGCGCGCGCGGACGGCTGGGCGACCGGGCGCGAACTGCCCCGGCGATGGTGTCGGGGCAACGCCCTGCGGGGGTGCGGGGATCTCGACGAGCCCGATCACCGGGCTCGGGCGGGTGCGGTGGCCGGCCAGGCTCGACCACCGCACCCGAGCAGCGGGCCCGGCTCAGGAGGACGGGCTCGGCGACTCCGAGGGGGAGGACGACGCGGACCCCGAGGGCGAGCCCGACGGCTGACCGGCCGAGCCGCGCTTCTGGCCGAGCTCCATGGCGGCCTCGACGTTGGCCTGGGCGATGCCGATCTGGCGCTGGTACTCGGCGAGGTTCCCGTCGGCCAGCGCCGCGTCGGCGGCGTCGAAGGCGTCCTGGGCCTGGGCGAGGAGGGCGCGGATCTGCGCGGCGACGGTGCCGGTGGCGGGCGGCGGGTTCTCGTTGTCGCCGGGCTGGCCGGTGTCCGGGGGCTGGGTGCCGGGGCCGGTGCTGACGCCGAGGAGGTTCTCCAGGGCGTCGCGCAGCGTCGAGCCGAAGCCGATGTCGTTGCCGTACTTCACCAGCACGTAGCGCAGGATCGGGAAGCTCGAGTCCGAGAGGGCCTGGGTCGCATACACCGGCTGGACGTACATCAGCCCGTCGTTGATCGGCAGCGTCAGCAGGTTGCCGTACACCGGCCGCGCGCCACTGCGGTTGAACTGGGCCAGCTCGTTGGCGACCTCCGGGTCGGTGGCGAACTGGTTGGCGACCTGGCCGGGGCCCGGCGTCTGCTCGTTGGGCAGCTCGAGCACCTGCATCTGGCCGTACTGGTCGCTGGTCGCATCCGCGTTCACCGAGACGAACGACGCGAGGTTGTTCTTGTTGTAGGGGACGTAGACCGAGGTCAGTGCGAACACCTGGTCGGTGCCGCCGTTGCTGTCGACGAAGAGCCGGTAGGGCGGCTGGAACTTGCCCTTTGAATAGGGATCCTCGGGCACCTGCCAGCGGTTGTTGCCCTGGTAGAAGTCGATCGGCTCGGTCACGTGGTAGCGGGCGAACTGGTAGCGCTGCACCTGGAACAGGTCCTCGGGGTAGCGCAGGTGGTCGAGCAGATCGTCGGAGATCTCCGACTTGTCCTCGACGGTGCCGGGGAACGCGCTGCGCCAGGCCTGCAGGATCGGGTCCTCCTCGTCCCAGGCGTAGAGCGTGACGTCACCGGTGTAGGCGTCGACGGTGGCCTTCACGGCGTTGCGCATGTAGTTGATCTCGTCGGTCGGCAGGGTGCGCAGCCCGGTCTCCTCCTGCAGGGAGTCGTCGATCATCGTCTGGAACGACTCCTTCTCCGACAGCGGGTAGCGGTCGGTGGTGGTGTAGCCGTCGATGATCCACAGGATCCGGCCGTCGACCACGGCCGGGTAGGGGTCGCTGTCCACGGTCAGCCAGGGCGCCACCTTCTCGACCCGGTCGGCCGGGTTGCGGTTGAACAGCACCTTGCTGTTGGGGTTCACGCGCCCCGAGAGCAGGAAGTTCGGCTCGCCGAACTTGGTGGCGAACATCAGCTGGTTGAAGAACCCGCCGACGCTGGCGTCGCCGTTGCCGTCGTACGTCGTCGTCGAGCCCTCGTCGGACCCGGCCGTCTGCAGGTTCAGCTCGACGTCGGTGGAGTCCGGCGTCGCCTTGCCGACCACGGAGTACTGCGGGCTCTGCTCTCCGTAGTAGATCCGGTCCTCGAAGCCGCCGGTGGCACGAGCGAGGGCGTCCTGCCCGGCGTTGGTGCCCTGGGCCCACACGATGCCGGCCTGGTCACCGGTGTTGTCCGCGTTGTCGATCTGGGTCTTGTTGTCCTCGCTGCGCTGGTTGGCGAACGCCGCGATGATGCCGTTGCCGTGGGTGTAGACGGTGTGCAGGTTGGTCCAGTTGCGGTCGCCGGCGTTCATGCCGCTCTGGTCGAGCTCCCGGACCCCGAGCACGAGCGCCCGGTCGTTGCCGTCGATGTCGTAGCGGTCCACGTCGAGGACCTGGGCGACCGAGTAGTAGGCCCGCACCTGCTGGTTCTGCTCGAAGGCGTCCCGGACCAGCTGCGGGTCGACCAGCGGCACCGAGGAGGTCTCCTCCTCGACCATGCTCGCGGAGCCGGCGCCGAGCGCGGTCGCCGGGTCGTACTTCTCCACGTCGACGTTGGCGACGTCGTAGGCGGTGCGGGTCGCCTCGATGTTCTTCTCGATGTACGGCGCCTCCTTGTCCGCCTCGGAGGGCTTGACCTGGAACTGCTGCACGATGCCCGGCCAGATCAGCCCCAGCAGGATCGCCGAGACGGCGAGCAGGGCCAGGCCGACCGAGGGCAGCAGCCAGGTGCGGCGCCACACGTTCACGAAGAAGAGCACGGCGCAGATGATCGAGATGCCGAGGAGGATGTTCTTGGCCGGCAGCACCGCGTGGTCGTCGGTGTAGGTCATGCCGGTGATCACGCCGCCGCCCTGGCTGACCAGGTCGAAGCGGTCCAGCCAGTAGTCGGCGGCCTTCGCGAGCACGAAGAACCCGAGCAGCACCGAGATCTGCGCCTGGGCGGCCCCGGAGAGCCGGTCGCGGGGCGTCTGCAGCCGGATCCCGCCGTACAGGTAGTGCACGACCGCGGCGGCGATCAGCGCGACGACCAGGACGGCCATCGCGTAGTCGACCAGGTAGTGCAGCCACGGGAGGTCGAAGACGTAGAAGCCGATGTCCTTCTGGAAGTAGGCGTCCTCGCTGCCGAACGACGTGCCGTTGCGCCACAGCAGGTAGTCGCGCCACTCGCCGATCGCCGAGCTGCCGGCGAACGCGCCGAGCACGAGCGCGACGCCCACCAGCAGCCAGGTCCGGATCGGGTTGATGGCCTCGCGGTAGCGGTCCAGCCCGTTCTGCTCCGGTGAGTTCGGGCGGAAGAACGGCCGGAACCGGTAGGCCAGGTAGATGTTCACGCCGACCACCAGCGCCATGCCCGCGCCGAAGAGGAAGAACAGCACGGTCTTGGTCCAGAACAGCGTGGTGAAGACCGCGCCGTACCCGCCCGAGACGTACCAGAGCCGGTCGGTGTAGATGCCCGCGAACGTGCTCAGCCCCAGGAAGCCGATCACCAGCACCACGGCCGTGACGATCAGGGCACGGGACCGGCGCGAACCGGACCGCGCCGGGGGTCCGGGGTCCCGAGGGGCCTCGTCGAACAGCTCGCTCATCCCTGCTTCACTCCTTAGTACCCGGGCCGTCCCCGGGGCCGTCCCCGGGATCCTCCAACGTCACCCCGAGCAGCTGCAGCAACCCCGGCACGAGGTCGGCGCCGCCGACGACGGACTGGTCGTCGTCGTGAGCGCGCAGTCGCAACGCACAGTACGTCGCTCCCGCGCGCGTGACACCCGCGACGATGCGCACGTCCTGGCGGTCGGGGTGCTCGCGCGCGAACTCCTCCGCCGAGGCCGGGTCCGCCGGGATGAGGGGGTCCGCGTCCGGTGGCAGCACCAGCCGCTCCACGACCGCCGCGCAACCGGTGACCTCGGGCGGCCACACGATCGACTCGAGGGCGACCTCGAGCGGCTGGTCGGGGCGGAGCTGGTCCTGCTCGATCGGCGTCAGCGAGCCCTGCGCCGAGGCCGCGTCCAGGCCCATGGCGGCGGCCAGCGCCGGCTCCCGCTCGACGAGCGCGGCGGTGTCGACCAGCGCGTAGAGCCGGGCCGGCTGGTCCCAGCCGTCGGCGGCGATGTGGCTCTCGATCTCGAGGACCGCCGAGGCGAGGGCGGGGTCGGCGTCCAGGTCGTTCGTGAGGTCCTTGCTGAACTCGGGGTCGAAGTCCGTCACTTCTGGCTCTCCTCGCAGCTCGGCAGGTCCGCGTCGTGGTCCTTGACCCAGGCGGCGATGGCCACGCGGGCGTCGTGCATCGTGTCGGCGCGCACCAGCCGCAGGTCGCCGTTGGGGGCGCCCAGCGCCTCCTCGCAGTTGTCCGGCGGCACCATGAAGAGCTCGGCGCCGGCGTCGCGGGCGCCGACGATCTTCTGCTGGATGCCGCCGATCGGGCCCACCTTGCCCGCGGCGTCGATGGTGCCGGTGCCGGCGACCGTGGCCCCGCCGGTCAGCGAGCCGGGGGTCAGGGTGTCGTAGATGGCCAGGGAGAACATCAGCCCAGCGCTCGGCCCGCCGATGCTCGGGTCGATGGCGATGTCGACCTCGACCGGCAGGTCGGCCTTGGCCTGGGTGCCGATCTGGATGCCGAGCTGCGGCCGTCCGTCGGTCAGCTCCGGGGTGATCGAGATCGTGCGGCGCTCGCCGTCCCGCCTGATCTCCAGGCGGACCGGCTGGCCCTCTCGCAGCCCGCCCACCGAGTCCACGACGTCGGCGGCGGTCGAGACCGGGGTGTCGTCCACCCGCAGCAGCACGTCGCCGGTCTCGAGGGCCCCGTCGGCCGGCGTACCCTTCGCGACGCCGGCGACGACCGCCTCGGTCACGTGGTAGCCCAGCTCCTCCAGGGCGACCGCGGTAGCGGCGTCCTGGGAGCTGGTCATCTCCTGGGCGCCCTCCTGCCGGTTCTGCTCGACGGTCTCGCCCTCGTGGTAGACAGCGTCGTAGGGATAGACGGCATCCTCGTCGCTGAGCCAGTCCCGCATCAGCTCGAACAGGCTGTTGCTGCCCTTCGGCTCCGGCTGGGACACGTACACCGTGGTCATCCGGAGCTCGCCCGCGTCGCGGTAGACCGGGTGCCCGCTGACCTCGATGATCTCCTTGCCCTCCTGGTTGGTCCCCAGCACGTCCAGGGTGAGCCCCGGCTCGTAGGTGACGAACGGCAGCGGCTTGAGCGCAGCCGTCACCCACAGCCCGATCAGCAGCGGCACGGCGAGGAGCCCGGCCAGGGTGCGCTGCGTCATGGCGCAAGCCTGTCAGATACCGCCTAGCCCACGCGGCGGGAGGGGCGTACGGCGATGCCGGTGGAGCGGTCGACCGCCGGCGGTGGCGCGGCGTACCCGGGCGTGGGCCGGCGCCGTCGGCGCGGATCGGGCTCCAGCGCCGCGGCCAGCCGGCGTACGGCGACCTCCCGGTCGACCTCGCCGCGACCCTCGCGGCCGAGCCAGGCGACCCAGAGCATCGCCACGACCGTGACGAGGACCGAGGGCACCAGCCAGAGCAGGATCTCCACGCTCACAGGCTAGGCGCGCAGCCGGTGGCCCGCAGCCGACGCGCCGACCGTCACCACACCGCGTGGCGGCCGACCCGAGAGCGACCCGCGGCCCACGCGGCGACGAAGTCGACGCGCGAGACGCGGCTAGGGGGTGCCGACCCACTCGTCGGTGCCGTCGCCGAACCGCTGGTGCTTCCAGATCGGCACCTCGGCCTTGAGCGTGTCGATCAGCGCCTTCGAGGCCACGAACGCCTCGCCGCGGTGGGCGGCGGTGGTGGCGACGACGACCGCGATGTCGCCGATCCCGAGGGTGCCGGTGCGGTGCACGGCCGCGACCCCGTGCACGTCGTACTCCTCCGCCACCCGTTCGCACACCTCGCGCAGCCGGTCGAGCGCCGTCGGGTGGGCGGAGTACTCGAGGCCGTCGACGTCCTTGCCGCCGTCGTGGTCCCGGACCCGGCCGACGAACAGGGTCAGGCCGCCGGAGGCGTCGTCGTCGAGCGCGGCGACCACCTCGGCGACGTCGAGCGGGGACTCGCGCAGGGCCACGAGACGAACGGCAGAGCTCACGACGTGACCATAGAACACAGCGGCCCCGAGGTGACCGGGGGCCGCGTACCGTGGAGCCATGAACGACAAGCCGGGCGAGACGCCCGACGAGGGCAGCGACCCGGGTCCCGAGCGCGGCCAGAACCCGTTCAAGGGCACGCCCTTCGAACAGCTCTTCGGCGCCCTCGGCGGCGCAGCCGGCGGTGCCGGTGCGGCCGGGCTCCCCGACCTGGGCCAGCTCTTCAGCCAGATCCAGTTCCTCATGCAGCCGCACGAGGGCCCGGTCAACTGGGACTTCGCGCTGGACATCGCCCGCAAGACCGTGGCCCAGTCCCCCGACCCGACGCCGAGCCAGAAGCAGCGGGACGCGGTCGCGGACTCCGTCCGGCTCGCCGACCACTGGCTCGACGACACCACCACCTTCCCCTCCGGCGTCACCTCCACCGCGGCCTGGAGCCGCGCGGAGTGGGTGGTCGGCACCACCGACGTGTGGAAGGTGCTCGTCGAGCCGATCGCGGAGTCGTCGGTGCAGGCGCTCGGCGGCGCGCTGCCCGAGGAGGCCCGCGCCATGTCCGGTCCGCTGCTCGGCATCCTCGGCCAGGCCGTCGGCGGCATGCTCGCCTCCCAGGTCGGCTCCGGCCTCGGCGCCTTGGCCGCGGAGGTGCTCAGCGTCTCCGACATCGGGCTGCCGCTGGCCGCACCGGGCAAGGCCGCGCTGGTGCCGGCCAACGTCGCGACGTTCGCCGACGGCCTGGACGTGAGCCAGGACGACGTCCTCCTCTACCTCGCGCTGCGCGAGGCCGCCCACCAGCGGCTGTTCGCCCATGTGCCGTGGCTGCGCGACCACCTGATCGGCGCGGTCGCCGACTACGCCCGCGGCATCGAGATCAACGCCGCAGGCATCCAGTCGCGGATCGAGGAGCAGATGCGCGGGATCGACCCGACCAACCCGGAGTCGATGCAGCAGCTCCTCGAGGGCGGCATGTTCGACATCCCGCGCTCGCCGGCGCAGGAGGCCGCGCTGCAGCGCCTCGAGGTGACCCTGGCGCTGGTCGAGGGCTGGGTCGACGAGGTCGTCGGCCAGGCCACCGCCGAGCGGATGCCGGCGGCGGCCAAGCTGCAGGAGGCGTTCCGCCGGCGCCGCGCCGCGGGCGGGCCGGCCGAGGAGACGTTCGCGAACCTCGTCGGGCTGGAGCTGCGCCCCCGCCGGCTGCGAGACGCGTCGACGCTGTGGGGCTCGCTGCGGACCCGGCAGGGCGTCGAGGCCCGCGACGGTGTCTGGATGCACCCGGACCTCCTCCCCACCGCGGCCGATCTCGACGACCCGCTCGGCTTCCGCGAGGACGCCACGGCGCTGCCCGAGCTCAGCGACGAGGACTTCGACGCCGAGCTGAAGAAGCTGCTCGACTCTCCCGACGAGTGACGCTCCCCCTCGACCTGCACGCCGACGCGCTGGCGGTGCTGACCGGCTGGCGGGCCCCCGGGCACGCCCAGGAGGCGCTCCGCCAGCGGTACGTCGAGCACCTGCTCGCCCATGCCGACGGGCTGGACCGGGCCTGCCGGCCCGACCACCTCACCGCGAGCACGCTGGTGCTGGCCGCGGACCACAGCACCGCCCTGCTCACCCTGCACGCCAAGGCGCACGCCTGGTTCCAGCTCGGCGGGCACTGCGAGCCCGGCGACGCCACGCTGGCCGGGGCCGCGCTGCGGGAGGCGGCCGAGGAGTCCGGGCTGGCCGGGCTGCGGCTCGACCCGGTGCCGGTGCAGCTCAGCGAGCACGCCGTACCCTTCTGCGGCTCCAACGGGCCGGGCCGGCCGGTGCACCACCTCGACGTGCGGTTCGTCGCGGTCGCTCCCCCGGACGCCGTGCACGCGATCAGCGAGGAGTCGCTCGACCTGCGCTGGTGGCCCCTCGACGCGCTGCCCGACCCGGAGGCCGACCTGGTGGAGCTGGTCGAGCTGGCGCGGGCCCGGGTAGCGCCCTAGTCGATCTCCTCGCCGGGCGGCGGATCGAGCCGGGCGGCGGTCGACCAGCCGACCAGGTAGCCCTTGGCGCGCTCGGCGCGCGGATAGCGGTCCACCCAGGCCCAGAAGTTCGCGTCGTGCCCGGGCTCGAGCAGGTGCGCGAGCTCGTGGACGAGCACGTAGTCGACCACCCACGACGGCATCCCCTGCAACCGCGCCGAGAGCCGGATGGTGCGGTCGCCGGGGGTGCACGAGCCCCACCGGGTCTGCTGGTTGTCGACCCAGCGCACGGACTCCGGGGTCGCCAGCCCGCCGAGGTAGCTGTCGCTGAGGTCGCGGGCCCGGCGCATCAGGTCGCCGTCGCTGGGCCGGCGCCGGCTCTCGGACCGCTCCAGCCGGGTGAGCATCTTCTCCACCCACTCCGCCTCCTCGCGGCGCGAGAGCGAGGCCGGGATCATCACGACGACGCGGTCACCGTCGCGGTAGGCCGAGACGGTACGGCGACGCCGCTTCGAGCGCCGCACCTCCACCTCGGGACGTCCCATGGCCGAACGCTACTTCCTCGCCCAGGCCAGCAACCGCTCCCGCGGCCAGGTGTTGACGATCCGGTCCGGGTCGATGCCGGCCGCCTCGGCCCGCTCGCAGCCGTAGACCAGGAAGTCCAGCTGCCCGGGGGCGTGGGCGTCGCTGTCGATGGAGAACACGCAGCCGGCGTCCCGGGCCAGCTCCAGCAGCGCCGTCGGCGGGTCCCGCCGCTCGGGCCGGGAGTTGATCTCGACCGCGACGTCGTGCTCCGCGCAGGCCTCGAACACCGCACCCGCGTCGAAACGGGAGCCCGGGCGGGTGCCGCGGTTGCCGGTCACCAGCCGGCCGGTGCAGTGACCGAGGACGTTGGTGCGCGGGTTGCGGATCGCGCCGATCATCCGCCGGGTCATGTCCGCCGGCTCCATCTTGAGCTTGGAGTGCACGCTCGCGACCCGGACGTCGAGCTGCGCCAGCAGGTCGTCGTCCTGGTCCAGCGAGCCGTCGTCGAGGATGTCGACCTCGATCCCCTTGAGCAGCGTGAAGGAGTCGTCGACCCCGGAGAGGTGCCGGTTGACCGCGTCGACCACGCCCAGCTGGCGGGTCAACCGCTCGGCGCTGAGGCCGTGCGCGACGGTCAGCCGCGGCGAGTGGTCGGTGAGCACCAGGTAGTCGTGGCCGAGCTCGATGGCCGTGAACGCCATCTCCTCGATCGGCGAGCCGCCGTCGGACCAGTCGGAGTGGGAGTGCAGGTCGCCGCGCAGGGCGGCGCGGAGCCCCTGGCCGCCGCTCGCCAGGTCACCGCCGTGCTCGCGCTCGAGCTCGGCCAGCCGGGTCGGCAGCACCCCGCGCACGGCATCGGCGATGACCCGGGCCGTGCTCGCACCGACACCCGGCAGCGACGTCAGGCTGCCGTCCTCGACCGCCGCGGCGACCTGCTCGGCCGTCAGCGGCAGGATCGCGGCAGCGGCACCGCGGAACGCCTTGACCTTGTAGGTGTCCTCCCGGCCGCGCTCGAGCAGGAACGCGATCCGGCGCAGGGCGGCGACCGGCCCGGCGCCGTACTCGTCGCCCGCTGTCTGGTCCGGCACGCCGCTGACCTCTCTCTCGCGTCGGTTCTCCCGCTGGTTGGCCCAGTTTTCTTTCGTCCACACCCGGTGGACAGCCATTCTCCCTGGTCAGCGCCGAGTACGACGGGAGCGCCGGTGTCCCCGAGCCGAGCTGTCCACAGCCTGTTCCAGGATCGATCCGGCCTCCTCCACCGGCACGGCCGCTCCTCCACAGCTTTGTCCACAGGCTTGTCCACAGGGTGGGGTGGCGCCGCGTTGACCCTCGTCCGGTGCGCCTCCTAGCGTGGGGCGCAGATGAGGCCCTCGGCCGCGGACGGACACTCGCAAGGGGAAGGCAAGTGTCCAGATGCGGCCGGGGGCCTCCTCACGTCCCTGCTCACGTCAACGGCCGGTGAAGACCGCCGCCCGCTTCTCCTGCGCGGCCCGGATGCCCTCCTGGAGGTCCGCGGTGGCCAGCGTGACGGGCTGGGCGAGCGCCTCCCACTGCAGGCAGCTCTCGAAGTCCGCGTGGCCGCCGTCGGCGAGCGCCAGCTTGGTGAGTCGGCTGGCGATCGGGGCGGTGGCCGCGATCCCCGCGGCGGTCGCCAGGACCTCGTCGCGGAAGGACTCCGGCTCGATCACCCGGGAGACCAGGCCCAGGCGCAGTGCCTCGTCGGCGTCGACGACCCGCCCGGTCAGCAGGAGGTCGCGGGCGTGTGCCTCCCCCACGACGTTCGGCAGCAGGTAGGTCCCGGCCATGCCGGCGTGCATGCCGAGCTTGACGAACGGAGCGCCGAGCCGCGCGCCGGCGGCGGCGTACCGCACGTCGCAGGCGAGGGCCAGGCACAGGCCCGCGCCGATCGCGGGGCCGTTGACGGCCGCGATCGTCGGCACCTCGAGGCGCCGGATCGACAGCCAGGCCCGGTAGAACGCGACCATCCGGGTGCGCAGCTCGTCGACGGTCGCGTCCGGCTCGCTCGCGATCCACGAGGTGTTGCCGCCGGAGCAGAACGCCGAGCCCCCGCCGGTGACCACCACGACCCGCACCGACGAGTCGGCGGCCAGGGCGTCGATCGCCCGGACCCATGAGGAGGTCATCGCATCCGACATCGCGTTGCGCTGGTCGGGGTTGTCGAGGGTGAGCACGGCGACCCCGTCGGAGGGCCGCTCGAGGCGCAGGTCGGTGAGGTCCGGTGGGGTGGGCGTCGGGGCGGTCGCGGACGCGGTCGTGGGCTCAGGCATGGGGCCCAACGTACTGATCGCCGCCGCGACGCGCCGTGACCCGATTCACCGCTCACGGTGCGCCTGACACGCATCTCACCGCTGGTGCCGTAGGGTCTGTGTCGGTTCGGCGGCACCCGTCGCCGGACTTCCGGCGGGTCTTCCCCTCTGCCCCGTCGCGACGACCAGTTATACATAGGCAAGGAGGCCGTCATGGCGGAGACCTGGAGCGGCGAGTTCTACTGCGTGAAGTGCAAGGAGAAGCGCGAGGCCGAGGGCGAGGTCAAGGTGAACGACAAGGGCACCCGGATGGCGAAGGCCGTCTGCCCGGTGTGCGGCACCAACCTCAACCGCATCCTCGGCAAGGCGTGACGCGACACTTCCGCGCGTAGCGCCCCGATTTTCTGACGACGGCGGCGTCGCCCCGGTCCTCGAGACCGGGCGGCGCCGCCGTCGCCGTCCTGCCGGCTCCGCGCCTGTGGAGGCAGTGCGCCGGATCCGACCGGAGCGGGTAGACGGGAGTCATGAGCCTCCTGCGCCCCGGCCTCCACGTCGTACGTCGTGACGACCAGCACCTGCAGATCGGCGTCGACCCGCCCTGGCGCCTGGTGGTCCCCGACCGGCCGGACGTGCAGCGCCTCCTCGACGACCTCCTGGCCGGTCGGCCGCCGACACCGCAGAGCCCCGAGGCCCACCGGGTCCTGCTCGCCCTCACGCGCGCCGGCATGCTGGTGGACGCGGCCGCGCCGGCGCCGCAGGCGGCCGTGGCCGTGCACGGCAGCGGCCCGGCGGCCACGGAGGCCCGCCGGATGCTGCGCGCGGCCGGGTGCCCGGGGGCCGGGGACGACGGGGCGGTGGCGCTGCTGCTGGCCGACGGCGAGGCCCGGCGCGGCGACGTCGACGCCCAGGTCCGGGACGGCCGGCCGCACCTGGTGGTCACCGGGTCCGCGCTCGGCTACACCATCGGTCCGTTCGTGGTGCCGGGGGCGACGGCGTGCCTGCGCTGTGTCGACGCCCACCGCGGCGAGCACGACCCGCGGCGGGCGGTCGTCGTCGAGCAGCTCGGCGGGCGGCCGGGCGGTCCGGACGACCCGGCGTTGCGGACGATCGCCGCGGCCTGGGCGGTGCGCGACGTGCTCTGCTACCTCGCGGGGGGCTCGCCGACGACCTGGTCGGCGACGGTCACCGTGGGGCTCGACCTCGAGCCCGTGCGGCACGCCTGGAGCCGGCACCCGCACTGCGGTTGCTCCTGGGCGCAGGGGCTGGTGGGGTGAGCCGAGCGCGGCACCGCGCAGGTCGTTGCCGCCTCACCAGTACTCGCTGTCGAGCTTGCCCTCCATGGCGCGCAGGTTGGCCCGGGAGCACTCCTCGCAGTACACCCGCCTGCGGCCGTTCTCGACCGCGGTGCTCCAGGTCAGCGTCTTGGCCTCGTCGGCCTCCTGACGCCCGCAGAAGTCGCAGGTCATCACCCCGCCAGGGTAGCCCCGGACATGGCGAGAGCCGGGTACGACGGTCGTCGTACCCGGCTCTCTTCTCAGCACCCGCGATCAGGGAAGGGGTGAGTCCGGACTGGTACTACAGCGCGCGGGCGAGGGCCAGCCGAGCCTGCTGCGCTGCCTGCTCGGCCTTGCGGCTGAGCCGACGGGCACGGGCCAGCTGGTGGCCGCGCCGGAGCTGCCGCGCCTCTCCCAGGCGCTCGGACATTTGCGCTCTGGCCAGGTTTTCGTGGAGGAGATTCATCTCGATGGTTCCGTTCGGGTCAGTGGTCTGGGTGTTCTTCATGGGAAAGTCGGGCTTTCGTGTTCGGTGGCAGCACGCTCAGAGCGTGCGGGCGATGGCGAGACGGGCCTGCTGAGCGAGCTGCTCGGCCCTGCGGCCCGAGTGGACCACGCGGGTCAGCTGGCGGCCCGGTCGGCACTGCTGCGCCTCACCCAAGCGAGCGGCTACGTGCGCTCGTGCCAGGAGGTCGTGGCTGTGGATCATGTCGGTTTCCTTTGACGTCGTTGTCGAAGATGGACGATCGGTGCTGCGGGTGCAGCGGTGGTGCGTCGGTCGGCGTGGGTCAGGCCGCGACCTCGTTCTTGCGAGGCCGGCCCCGGGGCCGCTTGCGGGGGATCACCACTCCCTGGAGGAAGAGCTGGCCTCCCCAGACTCCCCAGGGCTCGCGGCGTTCGAGCGCGCCGTCAAGGCACATGGCCCGGACCGGGCAGTCCTGGCACAGCGTCTTGGCGTGCTCCACGTCGCTGGGCGACTCGGCGAACCAGAGCTCGGGGTTGTTGGCCCGGCACGGGAGCAGCTCGTCGTCGACCTGGAGGGCCTGGTCGTGCAGCTGGCCCAGGGTCACCTCGGCAGCCCCATCGGTGCGGACGAGTTCACTGATGGTCATGTTTCACCTCCTTCTTCTGACCTGATCGCGTTGGGTGTGCGGTGCTGGCCGGACTCTTGTTCCGTCTTGAGAAACAAGAAGGCCGCGGATCCCGGGGTTCGGGTCCGCGGCCTGGAGGCTGCCGATGGCTGTTGGGTGTCAACAGGTCGGTGGTCTCCAGGCAGGGGTTCCCGGGAAGTAGGACTGGGTGAGACCCGCGTCCTCAGCGGTGCCCGTGGTGCTGCCGATGACGGCCTCGCGGTCGCGCACGACGAGCGTGGCGGCGGCGCAGCGATCGGTGGCACGCGTGGTCACGCCGAAGGCGTGGCCGGAAATGGGCATGCCGAAGGGCGACGGGGTCTGAGCCGTCTTCCGGAGCTTGATGCTGTTCACGAGGCCACCTCCTTCGGTGCGTCGGGCGCCGATCTTGCCAGGACCGTGTGCGCGTGCGGTTGGTTCTGAGGAAACGTATCGTCTCCCCGCTGTAATGGGCAAACCATTTAGTGGGTATTTCGCGAAATTTCTGGAGGAGTTGCCGCCGAGGGGGCCTTCGACGCCTCGACCGACGTCTCGGCAGGCGTCTCGGCGGGGCACCTCAGCCGACGACCGTGAGCACCTCGTCGCCGTACCGCTCGAGCTTGGACCGGCCGATCCCGTTGATCCGCAGCAGCGCTTCCGGTGTGCGCGGCTTGTGCTCGGCGATCAGCTGGAGGGTGGCGTCGGTGAAGACCACGAACGCGGGGACGCTCTCCTCCCCGGCGCGCTCGCGGCGCCACTCGCGCAGTCGCTCGAAGAGCTCCTCGTCGTACGACGCCGGGCAGTCCGCGCAGCGGCCGCGCTTGAGCTCCTGGCCGGTGGCGAGCGGACGCCCGCACTCGCGACAGTTGGCGACCTTGCGGCCGCGCGGCCGCTCGCGCGTGGCGCGCGCGTCGTCAGGCAGCAGCGGCTCGAGGAAGCGCGAGGGCTTGCGGGAGGCGCGGCCGCCGGGGTTGCGCGAGAGCGCCCAGGACAGCGTGAGGTCGACGCGGGCCCGGGTGATGCCGACGTAGAGGAGCCGGCGCTCCTCCTCGACCGCGGCCGGGGTGTCGGCGTAGGTTATGGGCAGGGTGCCGTCCTGGAGGCCACAGAGGAACACCGAGTCCCACTCCAGGCCCTTGGCGGCGTGGAAGGTCGCGAGGGTGACCCCGTCGGCGACCGGGGCGTGCTGCTCGGCGGCGCGCCGGTCGAGGTGGTCGACGAACGCGTCGAGGTCGGCGGCCTCGCCGTCGCGTGCCGACTCGGCGGCGAACTGGGCGGCCTGGTCCACCAGTGCCTGCCAGGACTCCCACCGGTCGCGGGTCTGGCCGCGGGTCGTGGGTGCCTCCGGGCTCCAGCCCATGCCGGCCAGGATCGCCCGCACCACGTCGACCCAGTCGCCGTCGCCGCTCTCGGCGGCTCGGGCGGCCTCGCCGGATCGGGCCGCGCCACGCAGCCGGGTGACCGCCTCGCGGACCTCCGGCCGGTCGAAGAACCGAGCGGCGCCGCGCACGACGTACGGGAGGCCGCGCGCGGCCAGGGCCTCCTCGAACGCCTCGGACTGGGCGTTGATGCGGAACAGCACGGCCACCTCACCGAGCGAGCGGCCGGCATCGCGCAGCCGGAGCACCTGCGCGGCGACCGACTCGGCCTCGGCGACCTCGTCGGGCCGCGGCGTGTAGGTGACCGGCGGCCCCGAGGGCCGCTGTGCCCGGAGCTGGACGCCGGCGCTCGCGGACCCGCCGAGCAGCGCGTTGGCGGCCCCGACGACCTCGGGGGTGGAGCGGTAGTTGCGGACCAGCTCGATGGAGGTCGTGCCGGGGTGGCGGGTCGGGAAGTCGCGCAGGTAGGCGGCGTTCGCCCCGGCGAAGGAGTAGATGGTCTGCGCCGGGTCGCCGACCACGCACAGCTCGTCGCGGCCGCCGAGCCACAGGTCGAGGAGCGCGGACTGGATCGGCGAGACGTCCTGGAACTCGTCGACGACGAACCACTTGTACTGGCGGCGCACCTGGGCCGCGACCCGCTCGTCCTCGGCGAGCAGCCCGGCGGTCAGCAGCAGGACGTCCTCCATGTCCATCCGGCCCTGGCCGCGCTTGACCTCCTCGTAGCTCCCGAAGACCCGGGCGACGGTGTCGGGGTCGTGGCCCGAGACGCTGCGGCCCCGCTGGGCGGCGACGATGGGGTACTCGTCCGGGTGGACGTTGCTGACCTTGGCCCACTCGACCTCCGAGGCCAGGTCACGCAGCAGCGCCTGGTCGGCGTTGAGCCGCTGGCGCCGGGCGGCCGTGGCCAGCAGGCCGATCTTGGACTCGATGAGCGTGGGCAGCTCGGTGCCATAGGAGGTCGGCCAGAAGTAGCGCAGCTGGCGCAGCGCGGCCGAGTGGAAGGTGCGGGCCTGGACCGGGCCGGCGCCCAGGGCGCGCAGCCGACTGCGCATCTCGCCGGCCGCTCGCGTGGTGAACGTGACCGCGAGCACCTCGGTGGGCGCGTAGACCCCGGAGGCCACGCCGTACGCGATCCGGTGCGTGATCGCGCGGGTCTTGCCGGTGCCCGCGCCGGCGAGCACCCGGACCGGCCCGCGCAGTGCCTCCGCGACCTGGCGCTGCTCGGGATCGAGCGCGGTCAGCAGGTCGGCGGGCGTGGCCATTCGGGGGAACATCTCCTAGGGACGGGGCGTTGGACCGGGTGCAGTCAAACCCTAGACGCCGGAGGCGACAGTCCCAGATGAGCTCCTTCACGATGTACACGACCCCGTGGTGCGGCTACTGCCACCGGCTCAAGAGCCAGCTCGACCGTGAGGACATCGCCTACGAGATCGTCGACATCGAGCAGAGCCCCGAGGCGGCCAAGATCGTCGAGTCCGCCAACAACGGCAACCAGACCGTCCCCACCCTCGTCTACCCCGACGGCACCGCCCAGACCAACCCGTCCGTGGCCCAGGTCAAGGAGAAGCTCGCCGCGCTCTCCGTGTGATCGACCCGCCGGCGGCGGGTTGGGGTCTTCGGCGTCCGCGCCGACCGTAACCACGTCGTCGGACGACCGACCACGAGTCCGATCCCGCGAGACGCGGCTACCAGTGGCCGGGGAGCGGGCCGCCGTACCAGTGCTCGACCAGGGACCGGCTGATCGAGACGCCGCCGGGGAGGACCAGGGTGCCGGCCTCGGCCAGCGCCCTCATCTCGGCGCGGGTGAACCAGCGGGCGTCCTCGATCTCGTGCTCGTCCACGCGCACCTCGGTGGTCAGCGCCCGGCCCACGAAGCCCAGCATCAGGCTGGCGGGCAGCGGCCAGGGCTGGTTGCCGAAGTACTCCACATCGCCCACCCGGATGCCGACCTCCTCGAGGACCTCCCGGCGTACGGCGTCCTCGAGCGTCTCGCCCGGCTCGCAGAAGCCGGCGAGGGTCGAGTAGCGCCCCTCGGGCCAGACCGCCTGCCGGCCGAGGAGGCAGCGCTCGTCCTCGACCCCGGGCTCGCCCGACGTCACGAGCATGATCACGGCCGGGTCGGTGCGCGGGAACTGGGTGTGCCCGTTGTCGCAGACCAGCTCGTGGCCCGAGGACCGGGGTCGCAGCGGCTCACCGCAGCGCGGGCAGAACCGGGTCACGAAGAGCCACTCGGCCAGGCCGAGGGCGTGGAACACCAGCGGGGCGCCGGTGACCGCGTCGTCGACCGCGCCCTCGACCAGCCGGGGCAGCAGGCCTCGCAGTGGCGTCCACTCGCCCGGTTCGCCGGTCTTCGAGAGCGCCGCATCGGTCACCACCGCGAACCACGCCCGCCCGTCGCGCTCGCCCAGCAGCACGCGAAGGCCCTCCGGCGCCTCCGCGGGCGAGACCCACTCGACCTGGCCGTCGCGGGGCCGGATCCGGGTGCCGGAGACGACGAGCACCCGCGACTCGGGGTCGGCCCACCGCTGGTCGAGCCACTCGTCGTCGCCGCGGTGCAGCGCGGTGCGGTCGTGGGGGTTGGCCGCGAGCTGCTGGTGCGGATACGTCACCCGGGCGAGGTTAGCCCTAGCCTTGCCCTACGTGAGCACCCACATCGGCGCCCGGCCGGGCGACATCGCCCCCCTCGTCCTCATGCCCGGAGACCCGCTGCGCGCCCGGTGGATCGCAGACACGTTCCTGGACGACGCGCGCTGCTACACCGAGGTGCGCGGCATGTACGGCTACACCGGCAGCTGGCAGGGTCAGCGCGTCTCGGTGCAGGGCTCCGGGATGGGCCAGCCGTCGCTGGCGATCTACGCCAACGAGCTGTTCCGGGAGTACGACGTGCAGTCGATCATCCGGGTCGGCTCGTGCGGCGCGCTGAGCGAGCGGCTCGCCGTACGCGACATCGTGATCGCCTCGGGCGCCTGCACCGACTCCTCGATGAACCGGATCCGGTTCGAGGGGCTGGACTACGCGCCGGTCGCCGACTTCGGCCTGCTCCGCGCCGCCCACGACGCGGCCACGGCGAAGCAGCTCGCCGAGGGGGTGCACGTCGGGCTGATCTTCAGCAGCGACTCGTTCTACCCCGCCAGGCCCGAGCTGGCCGCACGCATGGTCGACTTCGGCGTACTGGCGGTCGAGATGGAGGCGAGCGCGCTCTACACGCTGGCCGCCAAGCACGGCCGGCGGGCACTCACGATCTGCACGGTCAGCGACCACGTCGTCACCGGCGAGGAGACGTCCGCGCAGGAGCGCGAGCAGACGTTCGGGACGATGGTGGAGATCGCGCTCGCCGCCGGGCTCGCCCAGGCCGTGGCGCCCCAGGACTAACCAGCCGGGTCGGTGCGTTCAGAGGACATGGAGATCCTCGACGCGGTGGTGATCGGTGCGGGCCAGGCCGGCCTGTCCGCGTCGTACCACCTCACCCGCCGCGGGATCGACCACGTGGTCCTCGACGCGGCCCCGGCGCCGGGCGGTGCCTGGCAGCACCGCTGGGACTCGCTGACGATGGCCGACGTGCACGGGGTGGCGGCCCTGCCCGACTCGGACGCCCCTGCCGACGGGGCCGGCCGGGCCAACGCCGTGGTGCCGGCGTACTTCGACGCCTATGAGCGCGAGCACCGGTTGCCGATCCTGCGGCCCGTGCGGGTCGACCGGGTGGAGTCCGTGGGCGACCTGCTCGTGGTGCACGCCGGGGACCGCAGCCGGACCGCCCGCACGATCGTCAACGCCACGGGCACCTGGACCCAGCCGCACCTGCCGTACTACCCGGGCATCGGCGACTTCCGTGGCGAGCAGCTGCACACGCGGGGCTACCCCGGTCCGGCGCACTTCCGGGGCCGGCGGGTGGTCGTCGTGGGTGGTGGAGCCTCGGCCGTCCAGCTGCTGGGCGAGGTCGCACCGGTGGCCTCCGACACGCTCTGGGTCACCCGGCGCGAGCCGGTCTGGCGCACCGACGACTTCACCCCGGACCGCGGCCGCGAGGCCGTCGCACTGGTCGAGGACCGGGTGCGGCGCGGCCTGCCACCGACCAGCGTCGTCGGGGTGACGGGTCTGGTGCTGCGGGAGCAGGAGCGCGAGGCGGAGCGGCTCGGCGCCTACGAGCGGCACCCGATGTTCGTCCGGATCGAGCCGGACGGCGTCCGGATGCCCGACGGCACCCTGTGGGCCGCCGACGCGATCGTCTGGGCGACCGGCTTCCGGGCGGCGATCGGGCACCTCGCGCCGCTGCGGCTGCGCTCGACCCACGGCGGGATCCAGCTCGACCACGCCGGTACGACGGCGCTCGCCGACGCGCGGGTCCAGCTGGTCGGCTACGGGCCGTCGGCGAGCACGATCGGCGCCAACCGCGCCGGCCGGGCCGCCGCCCGCGGCGTCGCCGCCTGGCTGGATCGCGCGCGGGTCGCCGGGGACGTCTCGACCGCCTGACCGCACGCGCCCGACAAGCTGGAGTCTGTGACGTACCAGGCACGTCACCGACTCCACTCAGCCGCCGACCAGCACCGGCCGTGCCGTCACGACCCGCAGCCCCTCGGCCGCACCGGGGATCGTCACCGTCCCGTCCACGTGCCGCCACCCGCCGGCACCGACCCGGAAGTCGGCCGCATACGTCGTGTCCACCCGCACCACCACCCGACCCCGCCGCAGGTAGCGGTGGGTGATCTCCAGGTCCGGGTACGGCGACCCCGCACCCCTGGTCCGCTCACTGACCCCGTCCCCGTACTGCCAGGTGAACGCCTCGGGCCAGATCCGCAGCTCCACCCGGCGCCCCAACAACCGCACCACCCGGGTCAGCTCACCGCGCTCGGTGTAGAAGTTCGTCTCGAAGTTCACCAGCGTCCGCCCACCCGGCGGCTGCACCACCAGCTCCGAGGCCGGCAACGGGACCCGCCGGAAGGCGCGCAACACCAACCCCGGCGTCACCGCCGGCGACGCGGCGACCGCGGCATCTTCGGGACAACTGCTCTCGTAGCTCGAACGAGTGCCGTCTGGCGTTTCGAACCAGGTGTAGGTCATGAGTGTGCCGTCGTGACATCTAGCCGGCTCAGCGCACGTGTCCAAGCCACCGAGACCGACCGCACATTGCGTCTCATGGTGCCAAGCTCCGGGTATGGCGCCGGCCGGAGTCGGTCCGCCACCGGAAGTAAGGCTCGGCTCCGACTCATCCATGCCGGTAAGGGTGAAACCCGTCTGATTGGGCGTCACATGGTGACTGTCCGCGTGCGACGCCCAAGGCAGGACCACGAGCCAGATGACGAGCATATAGACGGGAGCGCGCATCAACGCTCACCCCAATAGACCATGCGCCATTCGTCGTCGGTCGACAGCACTAGGACTGCCCGCAGCCGGACGGTTCCAGGCTCGAAGATCTTGTCCTTGGCGGGGCCTGGGTAGTCAACCCGCTGACGAGTGCTGGTGAGTTTGAACTCAACCGTTGCCTCGTGCACTCCATTGTCGGCAGCGAACGTGGTCCTGGCGTGAGAGACGGTCTGGATCCCACCAGTGATCTCGCCATCCGCCGCAAACACATCTTGGAGGTAGCCAATGCCTCGCGTGCAGGCGGCGCATTCAGACCTCGCAATGCGCTTCAGTCCAACCAGGTCGCCGGTTTGTTCGGCGTAGTTGACCATCTCCCAGTAGAACCGCACGAACGCCTCAGCCGCGGCCGCGTCGCTCCCCCGCGCGGCGGCCGGCATGGTCGGCTCCACCGGCCCCGACACCGCGGTGGTGGACGGCGAGGTGGGTGCCGAGGAGGACGGCGGGGCGAACCTGGGCTGGGGGTCGTCGCCGGAGCAGGCGCCGAGCGCGAGCACCGACACGACACACAGAGCGGCGACGACCGTCCGAGACCGGGTCACGGCGACGATCATTCCCCCTCCGGACGCACAGCGAAACCGCCGCACCGTCACCTGTGGAGATCCGGCCGCGCAGGGTCAGGAGGTGCCGTCCAGCAGCGCTTCCAGCGCAGCCCGGTCCGGCAGGTCCGGCGGCTCGACCACCTCGCCGGTGCGGACGTAGTAGAACGCCGCGCGGACCCGCTCGAGCGGCAGGTCGTGGAGCTCGGCCCAGGCGAGTCGGTACAGCGCGAGCTGGAGCGGGTCGGCGGTCGCGGCGCGGTTGGTCTTCCAGTCCACGACGAGGAACCCGTCGCCCTCGGGCGTCGACTCGGCGTACACCGCGTCGATCCGACCGCGCACCACCTGGCCGGGCCCACCCGGATGACGGAGCACGAGCGCGAACGGCGCCTCCACCTGGTGCGGCGTCCGGGTCGCGAAGGGGCCGGCCTCGAAGGTCGCGATCAGCTCCTTGAGGTCGGAGTCGTCGTCGATGCCGGCGTCGGCCCGGCCGGGCAGGTCGCCGTAGTCGAACAGGTCCTGCTGGCCGAACCGTGCCTCCACCCAGGCGTGGAAGCGGGTGCCGAACCGCGCCGCAGACGACGGCGGCCGGGGCATCGGCCGGGCCAGCTCGCGGGCGAACGTCTCGGGGTCCTCGCGGAGCCGAGCGAGGGCGGTGGCGGACAGGCTGGGGGGCAGCGGGACGGCGAGGTCGGTGCTGCGGTCGCGCCGGGCCTCGGCGAGCAGCCGCTCGAGCTCGGCGTCCCACTCGGCCAC
The DNA here is from genome assembly GCF_000015265.1 of Nocardioides sp. JS614. Taxonomy (NCBI): domain Bacteria; kingdom Bacillati; phylum Actinomycetota; class Actinomycetes; order Propionibacteriales; family Nocardioidaceae; genus Nocardioides; species Nocardioides sp. JS614. The sequence continues at coordinate 1,604,662 of NC_008699.1, read as the reverse complement.
CCGCGCGGTCTCGATCATGTCGAGGCCCGCGTCGACGGCCGCAGCGTCGACCTCGCGGACCCGGCGGGCCGCCTCGATCCGCAGCGCCGCCTCGCGGCCGGTGCCGGTCGCCGGCCACGGCCGCGACGGATCGACGGCGTCGTAGGGGTTCGGGTCACCCTTCTCGGGCCTGGCCAGCCAGGTGGGCGGCTCCGCCCAGTCGTGGAGCTGGTCGCGGACCACCTGCTGGTAGGCGGACGGGCCGAACGGCGTGGCCCGCGGGCTCCAGAGGTACGACGTGACCGACAGCCGGCGGGCGGCCCGGGTGAAGGCGACGTACCCGAGCCGGAGCTCCTCCTCGGCGTCGTGGTCGCGGGTGGCGGCGCGGTAGGCGTCGAGCGCGGCCTTGTCGTGACCGGCCAGCTGCGGCAGGTCGCCGGCGTCGCCTCGCAGCGGTGCCGGCAGGATCGCCGGCGAGGAGGTCCACAGCGTGCGGGACCGGTTGGACGGGAACCGGGTCTCGCAGACGCCGACGAGGAAGACCGAGTCCCACTCCAGGCCCTTGGCCCGGTGCACGGTGAGCAGCTTGACCGAGTCGGCCTCGGTCGGGGTCGCGACGTCGAGGCCGTTGCCCTGGTCGTCCTCGGCGGTCAGGTAGGCGAGCAGCGCGGGCAGCGTCACGTCCCCGTCGACGGCCTGGAACTCGGCGACCGCCTTCACGAACAGGTCGAGGTTGTCGCGGCGGGCCGCGGCCGCCGGGCTGACCGCCGAGCCGAGCTCGACGTCGGTGCCGCTGGTGTCGATGATCCGGCGGACGATGTCGAGCAGGGGTTCCCCGACGTACGTGCGCAGCATGCGGAGCTCGGCGGACAGCAGCCCGAAGCGCTCCAGCGCCTCGGGCGAGTAGGCGTGCTCCCCCGGGTCGGCGAGCGCGTCGTCCAGCGACGGGAGCTCGGCGGGGTCGATGCCGTCGGCGATCTCGAGGAGCTGGTCGGTGATCGACGCGGCGTCGGCACCGCGACCATGCCGGCCGGCGATCTCGAGCGCGCGCCGGCCGAGCAGCCGCAGGTCGCGCGGGCCGATCGCCCAGCGCGGCCCGGTGAGCAGGGTGAGCAGCGCGGCGTTCGCCGTGACGTCGTGCAGCAGGGTCAGGGTGGCGACGATCTCGGCGACCTCGGGCAGCCGGAGCAGGCCGGAGAGGCCGACGATCTCGACGGGGACGCCGGCGCTGGTCAGCGCGTCGAAGACGTCCTCGGCGTGTGCGTTGTCGCGGGTCAGCACGCCGATCTGCGCCCAGCCCCCGTCGGCGGGCAGCCCCTCGTGGGCCTCCTTCACCGCGCCGACCAGCCAGGCCAGCTCGTCGGCGTGCGTCTCGAACACCTGCGTGGTGACCGTGCCGGTCTCGGCCTCGGGCTTGGCGACCAGGGGCTCGACCTGGCCGTACTTCTCGTACAGCGGCGCGGCCAGCCGGTTGGCGACCTCGAGGATGCGGGCGTCCGAGCGCCGGTTGACCGTGAGGGGGTACGTCGGGACGGCTCGTGAGCCCGCGGCCGGGAAGGTGTCGGCGAAGTTGAGGATGTTCGAGACCGAGGCGCCACGCCAGCCGTAGATCGCCTGGTTCGGGTCGCCGACCGCGGTCACCGGATGGCCGCCGGAGAAGAGCCGGGACAGCATCACGGCCTGGGCGACCGAGGTGTCCTGGTACTCGTCGAGCAGCACCACCTTGAACCGGGACCGCTCGAGCTCCCCCACGTCCGGCTGCTCGCTGGCCAGCCGGGCGCCGAGCTCGATCTGGTCGGAGAAGTCCATCAGACCGAGGTCGCGCTTGAGCCGTCGGTACGCCTCGACCAGGCCGAGCAGCTCGCCCCGCCGGTCGATCGCCGAGATGGCCTTCTCGATCGCCTCGCGGTAGGTGACGCGGTTCTTGCCGGCGACCTCCTCGGCGAGCGCGGCCTCGAAGCCCCGGCACGCCTCGGTGTCGATCTCGCGCACGGCGTCGGGGCCGACGAGGTGCTCGCTCATCGCGCTGTCGAGGGCGAGGAGGTTCTGGATCACCGTCTCGGGGTGGTCGGAGAGGTAGCGCACGTCGCCGGTGTAGCGGTCGACCGCGCGAGCTCCCAGCTGGTAGCGGGCGGCGTCGGTGATGACGCGCGTGTCCGGCTCGTGGCCGATCCGCAGGCCGTGGTCGGTCAGCAGGCCCGCGGCGTACGCGTTGTAGGTCGCGACCGTCGGCTCGAGGACGTCGCTCTGCCCGTCACCAGGGGCCTCTTCCGGTTCCTCCAGGGCGCCGGCGGCCTTCAGTGCCTGGCGGATCCGCTGGCGCAGCTCGCTCGCGGCCTTGGTCGTGAACGTCAGGCCGAGCACCTCGTCGGGGCGCACCTGCCCGGTGACGACGAGGTAGACGACGCGCGCGGCCATCAACGTGGTCTTGCCGGACCCGGCGCCGGCGATGACGACGGCCGGCGCGAGCGGGGCGGAGATCGCGGCCCACTGCTGGTCGCTGGGGGCGTACGGCGTGCGCATCACGGCCGCGAGCTCCTCGGGCGTGCTGATCCGGCGGCTCATTGGGCGGTCACCGACCCGGCACTCTTGATCGGGCAGATCGCGACGAAGCTGCAGTCGCGGCAGTGCTGGCCGGCGACCGCCGGGAACGTCTCGGCGCGCAGCAGGGCGGCGGCATGGTCGAGCCGCCGGCGGAGGTCGTCGCGCGCCGGGCCGTCCTCGGGCTGGGCGTCCTGCGCCTGGACGACAGCGGCCTCGCCGCCGTCGGTCAGGCCGAGCTGGACGAGCTCCGCGCCGCCGGCATGGGCGCCGGGTGCGAGGTCGGCGAGGGCGCCGTGGTCGACGGCGTACTGGTAGAGGCCGAGCTGGACGTGGCCCTCGACCGCCCTGTTGCTGGGCTTGGTGCGCCCGGACTTGAGGTCGACCACGACGACGTGGCCGTCCGCGTCGAGCTCGACCCGGTCGGCGTAGCCGCTGATCTTGACCTGCTCGCCGCCCTCGAGCGCCACGACGGTGGTGAACGGCGCCTCGGTGGCGATCAGCTCGCGCGGGTTGGCGAGGTGCCACTGGAGGAACCGGCCGATCGCCGCGCGGACCCGGTCGTGCTCGCGCGCCCTCGACCAGGGCGTGCGGAAGTCGAGCCGGTCCCACACCGCGTCGACGTGCTCCATGAGGACCTCGACCGCGGGCTCGAGCTCACCGGCCGCGACCCGCTGGGCGAGTGCGTGGAGCAGCTCGCCGAGGTTCGCGGACTGGTGGGCGCGCGCGCTGCCGCCGGCCTCGCGCTCGAGGAACCACTGGGTCGGGCAGACCGCGACCGCCTCGAGCACGCTCGCCGAGACCGGCACCGGCTGGCCGGGGTCGCGGATCGGCTCGACCGAGCGGGTGGCGGCGCGGGTGCCCCACCAGCTCGACGGATCGGCGATCCGGACCTCGGGCGCCAACCGCGCGAGCCGGCGGGCGGCGGCCTCGCGGAGCGGCTCGGAGGTCTCGGGGTCGGCGAGCGTACGGCGCAGCTCGGCGACCAGCCCGGGGAGCGAGAGCGGCCGCGGCGGCCGGCCGACGACGCGCTCGACGCCCACCCCGAGCTCGTCGAGGAACCGGGACGGCTGCTCGCCCTCGTCGTCGGGCGACGCGACCGCGGTGACGACCAGCCGCTGCCGGGCGCGGGTGCAGGCGACGTAGAAGAGCCGCCGCTCCTCCATCAGCAGCTCGCGGGTCGACACCGGCGGCACCACGCCGTGCTCACCGATCCGGTCGGCCTGCAGCAGCGTCGAGCGGCGCCGCAGGTCCGGCCAGCCGTCCTGCTGGACGTGGGCGACGACGACCAGTCGCCACTCCAGGCCCTTGGCGCGGTGGGCGGTCAGGAGGCGTACGGCGGCGCCGCGGGCGCCCCGTTCGGCGAGCGTGTCGGCCGGGATCTGCTGCTGCACGAGCGTCGCGAGGAAGGCTCGGACCCCGACGTGGTCGCGCTGCTCGTCCGCGCGGGCGGCGACGTCGAACAGCGCGCACACCGAGTCGAGGTCACGGTGGGCCCGGCGGGCCGCCCCACCGCCGAGGTCGACCGACCGGCGCAGCCGGGCCGGCCAGCCGGTGCGGGACCACAGCGTCCAGAGCAGCTCCTCGGCCGAGGCGCCGACGCGCAGCGCCTCGCGGGCGTCGAGCAGGAGCTGGGCGAGCGCCCGGGCGCGGACCACCTCGGGGCCGTCCAGCCCGTCGAGGAAGCCCGGCTCGACGACCACCCGGCGGACCAGGTCGCGGGAGGTGCGCGGGGTGCGGGCCTCGGCCTTGCCCTGCTCCTTCTCGCGGGTCCGCAGCCGGCGCGCGAGGCGGCGCAGGTCACCCGCGTCGAGCCCGCCGAGCGGGCCGAGCAGCAAGCCCTCGGCGCGCGCGGGGTCGAGACTCCACCCGTTCTCCGGGGCGACGTGCTCCACCTCGCCCTCGTCCGGCCGAGTGTCGAGGTCGACCACGGCACGCAGGGCGTCGAGCAGCGGCAGCACCGCCGGGTCGCGGACCAGCGGCACCTCGTCGCTGGCCACCTCGACCGGCACCCCGGCGGCGCCGAGCGCTCGGCGCAGCGGCGGGATCGACGTACGGCCCGAGCGGACCAGCACCGCCATCTGGTCCCACGGGACGTCGTCCTCCAGGTGGGCCCGGCGGAGCAGGTCGGCGAGGTGCTCGGCCTCGGCACGCTCGGTGTCGAAGGTGCGGACCAGCACCCGCCCGTCGCCGAGCGGGTTGGGCTGCGCCTCGGGCGCGAGGAACGCCGAGCGCGCCTCCTCGGGGATGCTGCCCGGCAGCGCCAACCGCCCCGCGACCCGCTGCGAGGCGATCAGCAGCCGGGGCCCGAACCGGCGGGTGGTGCGCAGCGCGACCACGTCGGCCGGCGCGCCGTCGGTGCGGGGGAACGCAGTGGGGAACTCGAGGATGCCGCGCACCTCCGCGCCCCGGAACCCGTAGATCGACTGGTGCGGGTCACCCACGACGACGAGGTCGCGACCGTCGCCCGCCAGCGCGCGGAGCAGCGCGACCTGGCCGGGGTCGGTGTCCTGGTACTCGTCGACGAACACCGCACCGATCCGTGCTCGGAGCTCGTCGCGGTGGGTCTCGGCCTCGATGGTCGCGCGGCGGATCAGGTCGGCGTAGTCGGTGGCGCCCTGGGAGTCGAGGTTGGTGAGGTACTGGTCGAGGAAGAGCCCCGCGGCGACGTACTCCGGCAGGCCCTCGGCCTCGCCGAGCGCCTGCAGGGCGACCCCGTCGAGGCCCTTCTCGCGCGCGCGGGACAGCACGGAGTGGACCTCGCGGGCGAAGCCGCGGGTGCCGAGGGCGCGGGCCAGCGAGTCCGGCCAGACGACCGACTCGGGATGGTCGGTGAGGAGCTCGCGGAGCACGACGTCCTGCTCGGGGGCCGACAGCAGCCGCAACGGCGCCTCGTAGAGCTCGGCCGGGGAGTAGCGCCGGATCAGCGCGTAGGCGAAGGAGTGGAAGGTCGAGCTCATCGTGGTCGACATGGTGCGTCCCAGCCGGGCGGTGACCCGGTCGCGCAGCTGCTCGGCGGCCTTGCGGGAGAACGTCAGCGCCAGGACCTCGTCGGGCTTGGCACCGCGGGACTCGATGCGGTCGACGATCGCCTCGACCAGGGTCGTGGTCTTGCCGGTGCCGGGGCCGGCCAGCACCAGCAGCGGCCCGCCGGGATGGTCGACCACCCGGCGCTGGTGCTCGTCGAGCTCGGGAACGCGCACCGTCGCCTCCGGCCGCTGGAGGCGGTACGTCGTCGCGGTGGTCGGCATGTGGCCATTCGACCATCCGCCGCCGACAGCGTCCGTCAACGGCCCGACAATGGGCCGGTGAGTCAGCGAACCGTGGCGATCCTGGCCTTCGACGACATGGAGGTGCTCGACTACGCCGGCCCGTACGAGGTGTTCAACGTCGCCGGCGAGCTGGGCGAGGGCGCGCCGTTCTCGGTGTTCTCGGTCGGCCTGACCGGCGCCCCGGCCGTCGGGCGGGGCGGGTTCACCGTCCTGCCGGCGTACTCCCTCGACGACGCGCCGCCGCCCGACCTGCTCGTGGTGCCCGGCGGCGCGGGCACCCGGCCGCTCCTGCATGACGAGCGGCTGCTCGCGTGGGTGCGCGAGCGCGCGGCCGAGGTCGAGCTGCTGCTGTCGGTGTGCACCGGGGCGCTGCTGCTCGGCGCGGCGGGGCTGCTGGAGCGGCGGCCGGCGACCACGCACCACGATGCGTACGACGAGCTCGCGGCGCTCTCCCCCACCACCCAGGTCGTGCGCGGCCAGCGGTTCGTGCGCAGCACCGAGACGATCCTCACCTCGGCCGGTGTCTCCGCCGGTGTCGACCTCTCGCTGCACGCCGTGCAGCTGCTGGCCGGCCAGGTCACCCGCGACCTCGTCGTAAGCGAGATGGAGTGGATGTGGCAATCGTGACTGGCCCGGCCCGGGGCCGGTTGTCACCTCTGGCCGTAGGCGTTCCCACGGGCGGTCGATAGCGTCCTGCCATGACTGAAGGCCCCCTCTCCGACCTGGTCGTGCTCGACCTGACCCGCGCCCTCGCGGGCCCGCACGCCGCGATGATGCTCGGCGACATGGGCGCGCGGGTGATCAAGATCGAGCCGCCCGCCGGCGACGACACCCGCGGCTGGGGTCCGCCGTTCGTCGGCGCGGACGACGAGCGCGAGTCGACGTACTTCCTCTCGGCGAACCGCAACAAGGAGTCGATCGTCCTCGACCTGAAGTCCGAGGACGACAAGGACGTGCTGGCGCGGCTGGTCGAGCGGGCCGACGTGCTGATGGAGAACTACCGCGTCGGCGTGCTGGACCGCCTGGGCTTCCCGGTCTCGCGGCTGCACGAGCTCAACCCCGGGCTGGTGGTGCTGAGCATCACCGGCTTCGGGCACGACGGGCCGGAGGCCACGCGGGCGGGCTACGACCAGATCGCGCAGGGCGAGGGCGGGCTGATGTCGATCACCGGCACCACCCAGCCCACCAAGGTGGGCGTCCCGATCGCGGACCTGATCGCCGGCATGAACGGCGCCTTCGGCGTGCTGGCCGCCCTGCACGAGCGCACCCGCACCGGCCGCGGCCGGGTGGTCCGGACCTCGCTGCTCGCCGGGATGGTCGGCGTGCACGCGTTCCAGGGCACCCGGTGGACGGTCGCCGGCGAGGTGCCCGGGCTGGCCGGTGACCACCACCCCTCGATCGCGCCGTACGGCATGTTCGCGACCGCGACCGCGCCCGTGCAGATCGCGTGCGGGTCGGAGAACCTGTGGCGCGCGCTGTGCACGGCGTTCGGCTGGGACGCCGCGGAGCCGGGCTTCGCCACCAACCCCGAGCGGGTCGCCAACCGCGACGCGCTGACCGCGCGGATCGAGGACCTGTTCGCCACCGAGCCCGCCGAGCACTGGCTGGCGGCGCTCGCCGACGCCGGCGTGCCGTCGGGCAAGGTGCGCTCGATGGACGACGTGTACTCCTGGGAGCAGACCCTGTCGCAGGGCCTGCTGCTCGCCGTCGAGCACGCCACCCAGGGCGAGCTGAAGCTGCCCGGGTCGCCGATCCGCTTCGACGACGACCCGTGGTCCGGTGGCCGGTCCACCCACCTGGCGCCGCCCACGCTGGGCCAGCACGACGCCTCGATCCGGGAGTGGCTCGACTCGTGAGCTGAATGCGGGCGGGCGGGCCCCAGCCGGCGCCGTCGTACGGCGAGTCGCCACTCGACCGCCGTGCCGGCGACCTCGGGGGCAATTCTGGAACTGTTGGGCCGAAACTTCGGGCCAACAGTTCCGGTTTCCCCGGTGAACCGGGGAAACCGACCCGCCCGCCAGAGGCCTCAGCCCAGGTCGACGATCGCGGCGACCGGGCCGCCGCCGTCGGGGCCCTGGTGGGCCGCGGACACGGAGACGAACACGGCCGGGTCGCCGGTGACGGCCGCGGTGACGCCGCCGACGCACGACTTGATCTGGCGGTGCCAGTGCACGTCGGAGTCGTCGAGCATCGCGTTGCGGCGGCCGCGGACCAGGCCGTCCTGGGAGGCCTCGCACTTGAGGAACACGTTGACCAGCCGGCCGTCGAGGTCGGAGGTGCGGGGCCGCTCGGGCAGGTCGAGCCCGGCGTCCTTGATGGCCTCCCAGATGCCGTCCTGGTCCAGCGCGTCCTTCATCACCGAGTGGCCGATCCGGTAGCGGCCGCCCACGCCGGGGGCGTTGCCGACCACGACCACCTGGGCCTGGTCGAGCTCGACGCCCGAGGAGCACGAGGCCACCGAGGAGTACAGCGAGCGGTCGTGCATGACGTCCTCATCGCTCGGCATCTCGATCTCGCCGAGCGCCACCGCGATGCCGAGCGCCGTGCAGCCGTTGGAGAGGTCCATCGACTCGTGGGTGTGCTCGGTCCACACGGTCTTGCCGCGCGACTTGGCGTCGCGGATGGTGTGGATGGTGAGCAGCGGGGTCTTGGTCTGCACGTAGTGGACGTCGGCCGGGTCGCTGATGCCGGCCCGCTCCATCGCGACCTTCACCGCGTCCGCGACCTTGGTGATCATCGCGGTGCGCCCGATGTCCTCGGGGGCCAGCCGCTCGCTCATCGCGAAGCCGACGGTCAGCCGCTGCTCGTCGGAGGGCGCCAGGGCGCCGGTCAGGTCTTCCGGCGGAACGGTCGCGAAGATCGTCGCGTGCGGGCTGATCACGCCGTCGGTGCCGCCGGACCACACGATCGGGACCTGCTTGACCTGCTCGGCCGGGGCGCCCTTCTCGACGAGCACCTCGCGGAAGGCGCGGTCGGCGATGATCCGGGTGTAGTCGTTCACCCCGCCGTTGCCCTCGGTCTTGCCGATGATCGCGATCACCCGCTCGGCCTGCATCACGCCGTCGTCGATGAGCTTCGCGAGCTCGCTCGCATCGGCGACGGAGTGGATCGGGACCTTGCGTACCTCGATGGCGTCGGGCATGTGGTGTGTCCTCCTGGGTTGGTCCGGCACTAGTTGGGTACGACGACGGTTCCCGCGTCGCCGGTGATGGCCTGGGTGATGTGGGTCAGGTCGGTGATCACGGCCCGGGAGCCGCCGGCCTCGACGAACCGGCAGGCGGCGTCCACCTTCGGCCCCATCGAGCCGCTGGCGAAGTGCCCCGCGGCGGCGTGGGCCCGCAGCTCGGACACGGTCACCCTGCCGAGCGGCTCGGCGTCGGGGGCGCCGTACCGCAGCACCGCGTTGGGTACGTCGGTGCCGATCACCAGCACGTCCGCGGCCACGGTGCCGGCGAGCAGGGCCGCGCCCAGGTCCTTGTCGATCACGGCCTCGACGCCGCGCAGCGTGCCGTCGGGCTCCCGCACCGTGGGGATGCCGCCGCCGCCGTTGGCGACCACGACGAACCCGGCCGCGACCAGCGCCGCGACCGCCGGAGCGTCGAGGATCTCGATCGGCTCGGGCGAGGCGACCACGCGCCGCCAGCCCTTCGCGCCGCGGTCCTCCCAGGTCTCGCCGTGCTCGATGAGCACGGCGGCCTCGTCGGCGGGCAGGAACCGGCCGATCGGCTTGGTCGGGTTCGTGAAGCCGGCGTCGTCCGCGTCGACGAGCGCGCGGGTCACCAGCGTCGCCGTACGCCGCTCGACCCCTCGCTCCGCGAGCGCGGCCTCCAGCGCGTTCATGAGCACGAACCCGAGCGTCGCCTGGGTCTGCGCACCACACCAGTCCAGCGGGACCGGCGGGACCACGCCCGCGGCGAGCTCGTTCTTGACCAGCAGGTTGCCGACCTGGGGCCCGTTGCCGTGGGTGATGACGACCTCGACGTCGGCCCCGAGCAGGTCGGCGACCGCGTCCATGGCGACCCTCGCGGCCGCGATCTGGTCCTCGGGACGGGCCCGGCCGTCGGCGTTCGTCATGGCGTTGCCACCGAGTGCGAGCAGGACCCTCATGGCGTCGAACCTAGTGACCCGGTCGGCGTCGGGCACCGTGGGCGGCGACGAGGACCGGCCCCGATCGCTGGCAACAGTTGCCAGCCGACCGGGCTCACATCAGCGCGCAGGACCGCATCCACACGTCGGACCGGGCCCACGCCCGGCGTCACGGCGGTCACCACCGGGCCGGAGCGGGTGAACCGCCAGAAGCCGACCGGGTGCCTCGCCTTCGCCGGTCACGGGGCTGGTCACGAGGCGGAGCCCTCCGGGAGACGGGAGTACCAGCCCGCGAGCCGGCCGCGGTCACTGACGTCGTGCAGGCGGCGCTCGACCGCGGCGTGCTCCGCCCGGCCGACGGCGAGCAGGACGTGGTCGCCGACGCGCAGCACGGTGGCCGGTCGGCGCGAAGATCTGGTCCCCGCGCAGGACCAGGGAGACGGCCGCCGGCTGCGGGAGCCGGAGCTCGGAGACCTCCACGCCGGCGAGCCTCGACCCCGGCCCGACGGTGAGCTGGAGCAGCGTCGCGTCGAGCTTCTCCAGCGGAGCGGACTCGATGGCGACCGGCTGGGGCTGGTTGTCGACGGTGGCGCCGAGGCGCCGCGTCACCCAGGGCAGCGTGGGGCCCTGGACGAGCGCGTAGGGCCGCGCGTCCAGGAGCCGGCCCGGACTGACCAGGAGCCCGAGCATCACGAACAGCCCGATCTGCGAGAGCCAGGCCAGGCCCTCGACGAAGCTCGCGGTCGCGGACCGGTGCGGCAGCCGGGTGTTGCCGAGGGTCAGGCCGGCGACGTAGATCGCCATCAGCCCGCTGGCGCCGACCACGCCGGCGACGGCGAACGCGACGAAGGCGAGCGCCAGCGGGTGCCCGAGACCGTCCTGACCGAGCGCGAGGACGAGGTCCTCAAGCTGATCGCGGAGGGCAGCTCGTCGAAGGACATCGCCACCGCGCTCACGATCAGCATCAAGACCGTCGAGCGGCACCGGGCCAACATCCTGGCCAAGCTCGGCATGCGCGATCGCACCCAGCTGACCCGCTACGCGATCCGGGCCGGCCTGATCGACCCTGACTCATCCGCCGCCGCGGCCGCGACGGCCGCGACGGCCGCAAGCTCACTCGGTTGGTGACCAAACGACAACAAGACCGGCCCGAGACGTGTCGTTGGTGACCAAACGACAAGGGTTCTCGGCGCACGGCTCCGGCGGTCAGCGGCCGCCGGCCACCCGCAGCGTCGTGCCGGTGACGTACGTCGCCTCTGCGCTCATCAGCCAGGCGACCGCGTCGGCCACCTCCCCCGGCTCGCCGGCGCGACCGAGCGGCACCAGCCGCCCGACCCGGTCGACCCGATCGGGCTCGCCCGCGTCGGCGTGGATCCGGGTCCGCACGATGCCCGGCGCCACCCCGACGACGCGGATCCCCTCGCCCGCGACCTCCTGCGCCAGCCCGACGGTCAGCGCGTCGACCCCGGCCTTGGCCGCGGCGTACTGCACGTACTCGCCGGGCGCGCCGAGCGTCGCCGCACCCGAGCTGACGTTGACGAGCACGCCGCCGGCACCGCCGTACGACGTTCCCAGCGCGCGGACGGCGGCGCGCGCCACGAGGAGAGCGGCGGTGAGGTTGAGGTCGACGGTCGCCTGCACGACCTCCACCGGGGTCTCGGCCAGCGGGCCGAGGTGCAGGGTGGCGCCGGCATTGTTGACGACGCCGGTCAGCCGGCCGTGCTGGGCGGCCCGGGCGAACAGCTCCGCGACGCCGTCCGGCGCGGTGAGGTCGGCGCGCACCACGACGCAGCGGGCCCCCGCGTCCTCGGCCGCGAGGCGCGCCTCCTCGGCGGCGCGGACGTCGCGGGCGTAGCCGAGCACCAGGTCGTGGCCGTCCCTGGCGAGCCGGAGCGCCGTGGCCGCGCCGATCCCGCGGGTGCCGCCGGTGATCAGCGTGACCGGGGTCGGCGCCGCGGTCACGCCAGCTCGAAGTCGTCGAAGTCGAAGCCCGGGGAGACCAGGCAGCTGACGAGCGCGTCCGCCTCCGCGGGGACGGTCCGCTGCCAGGTCCCGGCGGGCACCAGGGCCTGCGGGCGCTCGACGTCGACCACCGCCGTCGACTCCAGCACCGGCGCCGGCCCGACGCCGCCGAGCTCGAGGGCCACCGCGCCCCGGTGCGCGAGCCACAGCTCGTCGGACGCGACCCGGTGCCACGCGGACGACTCCCCCGCCGGCAGCAGGAAGTAGATCAGCGTCGCCGTCGGCCGCACCCGGCCGTCCGGGAGGGTCACGGTCTCCGGGGCGGACCAGGTCTGGCGGTACCAGCCGCCCTCGGGATGCGGCTGGAGGTCGAGCGTCTCGGCGAGCGGAGGGCGCATGCGACCATCCTGCCGCGTGCCTGGCGAACGCGGTTCACAGCGGCGCGACGGCCACTACTCTCGACCCGAGATGTCGACCCGGCTCGGGACCGTAGAGGAAGTAGACCGATGCAATCCGAAGTCATGTACAGCCCCGCCTACGCGACCGCCAAGCTCACCCTCGCCGCCGGCGAGGCCGTCCGCGCCGAGTCCGGCGCGATGCTCGCGATGTCGCCCGGCATCGCGATGGAGACCTCGACGCAGGGCGGGGTGCTGAAGGGCCTCAAGCGCTCGGTCCTCGGCGGCGAGTCCTTCTTCATGAACACCTTCACCGCACAGGTCGACGGCGCCGAGCTGTACGTCGCGCCCGCGCTGCCCGGCGACGTCGTCGCGTGGCCGCTCAACGGCGTGCTCTACGTGCAGTCCGGGTCGTTCCTGGCCGCCTCGTCGAACATCCAGGTCGACACCAAATGGGGCGGCGGCAAGACGTTCTTCTCCAGCGAGGGCCTGTTCATGCTGCGCATCGAGGGCCAGGGCGAGCTGGTGCTGTCCAGCTACGGCGCGATCCACGCGATCGACCTGCAGGCCGGCCAGACCTACACGGTCGACACCGGCCACATGGTCGCCTGGACCGACGGCGTCCAGTACAACGTGCGCAAGGTCGGCAACTGGAAGTCGACGTTCTTCTCCGGCGAGGGCCTGGTCTGCGACCTCACCGGTCCCGGCCGGATCTACCTCCAGACCCGCAGCCAGGACGCCTTCCTCGGCTGGTTGGTGCCGAAGCTGCCCACCCAGAAGAGCGGCGGGGACAGCCTGTTCTCCTGACGGCTCCCGGGTCGTGTGCCTGAGAACGCGCTATGGCGCGTGCTCAGGCACACGACCCACCCAGGCTGCGGGGCACACTCAGACGCGTCCGAGCAGTGCCCGCAGCGGCAGGGTGCCCACCGGCAGGCCGTGGGCGTCGTAGTACGCGAACATCGCGCTCAGCCACGGGTGGGTGCCCGGATCCTCGACCCGCTCCGCGGTGACCCCCGCCTCGGCGGCCAGCTCGGCCACCGTGGTGACCCGCGTGGCGAGCTCGTAGGTGGCGCCGGCGTGGCCGTCCTCGAGCAGCACGGTCGCGGCCGCCGCACCCACGTCGGCCAGGTCGGCGAACCCGAAGACGGCGTGCACGTCGTACGGCACCCGCACCGGCCCGGAGAGGTCGAGGTTCTGCAGGTAGGCGCCCGGCTGGAGGATCGTCCACGCGAGCCCGGAGCGTCGGACCAGGTCCTCGGAGACGGCCTTGCCGAGGTGGTGCGGCAGCTCCGGACAGTACGGCGAGGCCACGGAGTGGTAGCCGATCCGCGGCACGCCGGCGGCGTGCAGGGCGTCCAGGGCCGCGGCGACGTACCCCGGCTCGTCGGGGTGCAGGTTGGGCGCGACCACGTAGGCCGCGGCGCACCCGGCGACCGCCCCGGTCAGGTCGGGCCAGTCGGCGCGGCCCAGTGCCACCGGCTCGGCGCCGCGCGCGGCCAGCGCCGCCGCCACCGCCCGGCCGGTCTTGCCGTGTCCACCGAGCAGCGCGATCCGGGTCATGCCCGGGACCCTAGTCGGGCATGGCCCTAGCGGCTTCGCCGCCCGGCGCGCCGCTCCTGCTCGAAGCGCGGATCGAAGTGCGGGTCGGCCAGGAAGTACTGCGCGACCCGCCCGGGCGGCGGCTTGGGCGCCCGCTCCGGCTCGGGCACCATCCGGCCCTCGACCGCGTCCCAGAAGCGGTCCGCCACGTGCATCACGCGGCGGGCGACGAGCCCGAGCAGACCGGTGTGGGGAGTGTAGGGATGCGGTCTGCTCGGGGCCGCCTGCTCCGCGCTGCGGAGCCGCTCGGCCAGTCGGCCCAGGTCGTCGTCGCCGAGGGCGTCGGTGAGGCGCTCGCCGAGGTCGTGCTCGCGCCGGGCCTGCTCGGCCAGGGCCTCGTCGACGTCGGCCCATACCGCCGGCCAGGCGAACGAGCTCTCGTACACCGAGCCGTACTCGTGGGCCTTGACGTGCGCGAGGACCACCTCGAGCTCCTTCACGGCGTGCACGTAGTCGTGCACCCGTGGCCCGCCGTCCCCGAGCGCGCGGCGCGCCTCGGGCACCAGCACGGCGTCCACCGCGTGCAGGTGCTTGCTGGTCTCGCCCAGGAACGCGTCGATGCGCTGCCGGTCGCGACGCGGCTCCCCCGGCGGAGCCGCCATGGCACGCGCGGCCTCGAGCCGCTCGGCCAGCCGGGAGTGCGTGTGGTCCAGTGATCTGCTGAGGACATCGGTCGTGCCCATCGGCCTCACCTCTTCGGGGTGCCGTCCCTTCCATGGTGCGCCCGCAGGGTGCGGCGGACAAGGCCACCGGGATGAGAACCGGCGGGCGCTCGTCGGCGCCGGTCAGACCAGGTCGACCGCGGCGTACGGCGCGCCCGCGGCCAGCGTGGCGTAGCCGGGCCCGCGGTCGAAGAACGCCTCGCTCGCCGCGGGCCGGGCGGCCCGCTCGGCGGCGGTCGCGGCCTCGTCGTACCCCAGCGAGTCGTCGTCGAGGGAGCCGGTCAGCACCACGCCGTAGTCGCCCAGCGCGGCCTCGGGTGAGACCTTGCGCCACACGACGTCGCGGACCACGAGGGCGGGGTCGCGCCGCAACGGGTCGCCCCAGCCTCCGCCGCCGGTGGTCCGGATCCGGATCACCTCGCCGGCGGCCACCGGCTCGGCGTCGGCGAGGGCGTCGACCTCACGCTCGTTGGGCCCGCCGGGGTCGATGGTGACCTGGAACGGCTGGCCGGCCCGGCCGCCCTTGACGCCCCAGCAGGCGAGGATCGAGCGGTCGGCGATCGACATGAAGTGGCCGTCCTTGAGCATCCGCAGGTGCTTCTCGTAGCCCAGGCCGCCGCGGTACTGCCCGGCGCCGCCGCTGTCCACGGCGAGCGAGAGCGACTCGACCCGGAACGGGAACCGGGCCTCGGTGAACTCGGTCGGCAGGTTCCGGGAGTCCGGCACCACGTGGATGGTGTCCTCGCCGTCCGCGTAGTAGCGGCCGCCGGAGCCGCCGCCGAGCACCTCGCGCATGAGGTACGGACGGCCCTCGAGGTCCTCGCCGTACACGCCGGTGTAGCGGATCGTCTCCTGGTCGGCCGGCATCCGGCCGTCGACGGCCTTGGCGACCACGCCGGCGAGCACGCCCAGGAGCCGCAGGATCACGAAGGTGCGCGCGTTGGTGGGCGCCGGGAACACCGGCGTGAGCAGGGTGCCGGGCTCGGGGAAGCGCATCTCGATGAGCGGCACGATGCCCTCGTTGACGTCGAGCTCGGCCATCCGCTCGGGGGTGTCGGCGAGGTTGCGCAGGATCGGCGCCAGCCACTTCTTGAGGAAGACGCCGTCGCTGTAGTCGCCGCAGTGGTTGATCGGGCCCTTGGCCTGCGGCGAGGTGCCGTCGAAGTCGAGGATCAGCCGCTCGCCCTCGGGGTCGTCCGCGGGCGTCCGGGTGAGCGTGATCCGCTGGGTGTGCAGCTGCGGCTCGTCGACGCCGTCGTGCTCGGCGTAGTCCTCCCAGACCCAGGAGCCGACCGGGATCTTGCCGAGGATCTCGCGGCGGTAGGTCTCGGTGGTGCGGTTGATGATCGCGTCGAAGCAGGACTCGACCGCGTCGAGGCCGTACCGGTCGAAGAGCTCGCCGAGCCGGCGGGCACCCATCAGGCAGGCCGAGCACTCGGCGTCCAGGTCGGCCGCGAGGGACTCGGGCATCCGGGAGTTGCGGGTCATGATCGCCAGCGCCGAGCGGTTCGGGACGCCGGCGTCCCAGAGCCGGATCGGCGGGACCATCAGCCCCTCCTCGAACACGCTGGTCGCGTGGGAGGGCATCGAGCCGGGGACCGCGCCGCCGATGTCGTCGTGGTGGCCGAAGGCCTGCACGAACGCCACCACACGGGGGGCTCCGCCCCCCGTGGACCCCCCGGAGGCCCCTGCGTCCTTGGCGAACACGGGGACCGTCACGCACAGGTCCGGCAGGTGCCCGATCCCGCCCTCGGAGCGGTAGACGTCGTTGTGGAAGAAGACGTCCCCCTCGCGCATCTCCTCGATCGGGAAGTCGCGGGCGACCGGGTGCACCAGCGCGGAGTAGGACCGGCCGGTGAGCTTGCGCAGGAGCCGGTCGTGGATGCCGGCGCGGAAGTCGTGCGCGTCGCGGATCATCGGGCTCCGGCTGGTGCGGCCGATGGCGGTCTCGACCTCCATCTCCACACTCGCCAGGGAGCCCTGGACGATCTCGACCAGCACGGGGTCGGCGCTCGCGCCCGCGTCGGCGGTCAGGTGGCCGAACGGGAACTGGGTGGGTGCGCGGCGGCTCATGCACGTACTCGCTTCGCTCCGTGCGCGCATGAGGCACACGCTGCGCTGAGTTGGATGATTCGCTCGCTGCGCTCGCTCATGCCTGGCTCCTCGTCACGATGATGTTGAGGTACTCGTCGATGCGGGCCGTGAAGCCCGGGTGGAGCGGCACCGTGGAGCCGAACTCCTCGATGATCGCGGGTCCGTCCAGGACCGTCCCCGGCGCGAGGTCGGGACGCCAGAGCACCGGCGTGTCGACGTACCCCTCGGCCGCGTCGAAGCACACCGCCCGGACCGTCGAGTCGGGAGTGGTGACGGTCGAGTCGGGAGAGTCGGTCGCCAGAACTCCCGACTCGACGGGGTGGCGGGTGATTGCCGGCCGCTTGATCGGGCCGATCCCGGAGACCCGGAGGTTGACCCACTCGACCTGCTGGCTGGAGTCGCCGGAGAAGTCGTAGCCGTAGAGCGCCTTGTGCTCGGCGTGGAACGCGTCGGCCACCGCCTGCGGGTCGAGCGCGCCGGCGGCGACCGGTACCCGCACCTCGAAGGCCTGGCCGAAGTAGCGCAGGTCGGCCGTGCGCACGAACTGGTGCTCCGCCGGCTCGAAGCCCTCCTTCGCGAGCGCCTCGGCGGCGCGCGCGGTGAGCTCGTCGTAGATGCCGGTGACCGCTGCCGGGTCGAGGTGGTCGTCGAGGGTCACGTGGGTCTGCACGTAGTCGTTCTTGACGTCGACGGTGAGCAGGCCGAACGCCGAGACGTTGCCCGGGTTGGGCGGGACCAGCACGGTCGGGATCCCGAGGACGTCCATCAGCCGGCACAGCAGCAGGGAGCCCGAGCCGCCGAACGTGGTCAGCGTGAAGTCGCGGACGTCCAGGCCGCGCTTGACGGTCACCTGGCGCAGCGCGTTGGCCTGGTTCCAGGCGGAGATCTCGAGGATGCCGGTGGCGCAGGCCTCCGGCGTGAGGCCGAGCTTCGCGGCGAGCTGCTCGACGCCGGCGCGTGCCGCGTCGACGTCCAGGGGGATCTCGCCGCCGAGCAGGTGCGGGGGGATCCGGCCGAGGACCACGTGGGCGTCGGTGATCGTCACCTCGGTTCCGCCCTTGCCGTAGCACAGCGGCCCCGGGTCGGCGCCCGCCGACTGCGGGCCGACCTTGAGGGTGCCCTCGGGCGAGAGCCAGGCGATCGAGCCGCCGCCGGCGCCCACGGTGACCACGTCGATCATCGGGATCTTGGACGGGAACGCCCCCACCGAGCCCTCGGTGGTCAGCGTCGGCTCGCCGTCGATCACCACGCTGACGTCGGTCGACGTACCGCCGCCGTCGGAGGTGAGGACCTTGTCGAACCCGGCCACCTTCGCGATCAGCGCGGCGCCGAGGGCGCCGGCGGCGGGGCCGCTGAGCACGGTGGTGATCGGCTGGTGCACGACCTCGTCGGCCGAGAGCACGCCGCCGTTGGACTTCATCACGTAGAACGGGACAACACGGGGGGCTCCGCCAGAAGCACCCGCCGGGACGTAGCCCGCGAGGCGCGCCTTGATGTTGGAGACGTACGCCGAGAGCCGCGGCTTGACGGCCGCGTCGACCAGCGTGGTCATCGCGCGCTCGTACTCGCGGTACTCGCGCAGCACCTCGCTCGACAGGGAGACCACCGCGTCGGGGTGCTCCTCGGCGAGCACGGCCCGCATCCGCTCCTCGTGCTCGGGGTTGGCGTAGGCGTGCAGGAAGCAGACGCCGAGGGTGTTGATCCCCTGGGCGCGGAACCACCGCGCCGCGGCGCGGGCGGCGTCCTCGTCGAAGGGCCGCACCTCCGCCCCGGTGAAGTCGAGCCGGCCCCCGACGCCCTTGACCCGGTCACGCGGGACGATCCGGTCCGGCTTGACCCAGAAGTAGGAGTTGCCGTAGCCGTCGGGCACCGACTGGCGAGCGATCTCGAGCATCGCCTCGTAGCCGGCGGTGGTGATGAAGCCCAGGCGGTCCACCTTGCCCTCGAGCAGCTGGTTGGTGGCGACGGTGGTGCCGTGGCTGACGGCGTCGATGTCGGCGCCGCTCGCGCCGAGCACGGCGAGCACCTTGTCGATGCCGGCCAGGAAGCCGTCCGCCGGGTTGCTCGGGGTGGACGGGGTCTTGGTGGTGACCAGCTCCCCCGAGTCCTCGTCGAACGCGACAACGTCGGTGAACGTGCCCCCGGTGTCGATGCCGATCCGGATGCTCCGGGTCATGGCTGGTTCCCTTCCAGGTTGTCCAGGTTGTCCAGGTGGAACGTGGTGGTGGCGCTCGAGCTGGCGACCAACCGGCCCGAGGCGAGGACGTACGCCGGGGCCGCGTGGTGGCCGACGACCTCGCGCAGCGTCGGGTGGTGGTGGACGACCAGGTCCGCGTTGCCGCCCACCTCGAGCCGGTGCCCGATCACGCCGAGGACCCGGGCCGCGGTGGTGGTCACGCCGTCGTACACCAGGTCGATGCCGGCGCTGTCGACCGCCTCGAGGGCGTGCGCCGCGAGGAACGCGATCTCGCCCATGTTGTGCCGACCGAACGGGTAGTAGGCGTCCTCGATGTCGTCCTGGCCGAGGGCGACCGGGACGCCCATCGCCGTCAGCTCACGGACCGGCAGGTGCAACGGCCCGGTGTGCGGGTCGCTGACGAAGCCGAGACCGGCGCGGCGGGCGAGCCCGGCGAGCCGCTCGAGGGACGGGCGCGCGTAGAGGCCGACGGCCCGGGCGTGGTTGGCGACGCCGCGGCCGACCAGGCCGTGCTCGATCATCGCGACGGCGAGCATCTCGGTGGTGCGCAGGCCGGCGTCGCCGGCGTCGTCGACGAGCATCGCGACCCGGCGGTCGTGGGTCGCGGCGAGGGCGCACATCCGCTGCACGTGCTCCCGGGCATCGGCGTCGGTGTGCTCGATCCAGGGGATGCCGCCGACCACGTCGGCGCCGAGCTCGACGGCCTCGCGCACCAGCTCCTCGGCACCCGGGTCGCGGAGGAGTCCGTCCTGCGGGAAGGCGACGACCTGGAGGTCGACGACGCCGCGGAACTCCTCGCGCAGCGCCAGCAGCGGGATCACGCCCTCCAGTCGCGCCTTGGGGTCCACGTCCGCGAACGCCAGCACGTGGCGGACGCCGTACCGCACGGCCTCGAGGACGGCCGTGCGCGCGTTGGGCTCGATCCAGCTCCGGTCGTAGCCGGCCTTGACCGCCGAGGCGAGCTCGATGGAGGTCATCGCCGAGCCCATGTCGCCGGAGGTGTACGCCGTGAGCGCGGCGTCGCCGATCCGGTCGAGGGTGTGCACCTTGTCCAGGTGCATGTGACCGTTGACGAAGCTCTCCGTGACCAGCGCGCCGGCGGCGTCGATCTCGTCGGTGCCGGTCAGCGGGTCCTGCGCGAGCGCCGTGATCCGGCCGTCGTCGATCCCGACCTGCCAGCGACCGTCACGGCCGCCCGGTGGATGGCGGAGTCGCGCGTCCGCGACGACGATCTGGTGAGTGGGCACGCGACGATTCAACCGGGCGGCGTCGACCCCGACCACGGCAGAGATTGCCGACGGGACCGGGGTTCTCCGGCAAGGTCTGCCAGCGCGGCTGTTGCTGGTTGCGGCTGCTGGCAGCCAGAACCCGCACGACACGCCGGGGCGCATCGGCCGTGTCGTGCGGGTTTCGGCTGCTGACAGCCGAACCCCGCGGTCAGGCGTCCGGGGCGCGGTCGTTGTAGATTCCGGCCTGCTCCTGGCCGGACAACTCCTGGATCGCGGCCATGATCTCGTCGGTGACCTCGCGGCGGGCCCGGCCCGGCGGGACACCGTCGTACCTGCCGGCGACGTCGATGGCGCGGCCGAAGCGCACCGTGACCGGAACGACCCGTGGCAGCTTGGCGCCGACGGGTTGGAGCCGCTCGGTGCCGGTGAGCCCGACAGGTACGACGGGTGCGCCGGCGGTCAGGGCCAGGTGGGCGACGCCGGTGCGGCCGCGATACAGGCGGCCGTCGCGAGAGCGGGTGCCCTCGGGGTAGATGCCGAAGGCCTCGCCGCGGCCGAGCACGTCCAGGGCGGTGTCGAGGCTGGCCAGCGCGGCCTTCGTGTCGTCACGGTCGACGGGCAGCATGCCCATGCCCTCGAACCAGGCCTTCTGCAGCGTGCCCTTGACGCCCCCGCCGGCGAAGTAGTCGGACTTGGCGAGGAAGACCACCTTGCGCGGCGCGACGATCGGGATCACCAGGGAGTCGGCGAAGCTGAGGTGGTTGCTGGCCAGGATCACCGGACCGGTGCGGGGGACGTTCTCCAGGCCGACCACCTGCGGGCGCCAGATGGCCTTCGCGACCGGCGGGACGACCGTGTGCAGGACGGCGTACATGTTCAGGTCGACGGCCCGAGGGACGAGGTGTCTCGAAATCACCACCCGTCCAGTGTCGCGGTTACCGACCGGTCGGCCGATTCCGGTCTCGGTCGGGGCGCTCCGGACGGTCTCCGCGGTGCGACACTGGCAGACATGGCCGACCCGGAGATCCAGGACCGCATCAAGTCGCTCATCGACGAGGAGCACCGGCTGCGCGCGTCGCTGTCGGCGGGCGACATCTCCCCCGGCGAGGAGCACGACCGGCTCCACGACCTCGAGGTGGAGCTTGACCAGTGCTGGGACCTGTTGCGCCAGCGACGGGCCAAGCGCGAGGCGGGGCGGGACCCGGCCGAGGCGGCGGTGCGGCCCCCGGGCACCGTGGAGAACTACCGCCAGTAGCCCGCTCTCGGTCGTGGACCGGGGCCGGCCCCGGCGGGCGGTGTCCCAGCAACCGAACCGCCACCGCCTTCGGTTGCCTGCGCACCGCTGGCCCGCCGGGTGCGCGGCCCGCACCGAGGTCGGAGCCGAAATAGGTGAAGGGCCCTCGAAAGTATGAGTTCCAAGGGCCCTTCGGGTGACCGGTACTGGTGACGCTCCCGGTCGACAGCTCTTCTCCTCTGAGTCCCGGCGGCCTCGTCACCCAGCCACCGCGGCCCGACCTCCAGCAAGCTGGTGATCACGCCGTACGGACCCTCGTCTCCGAGCTGTCCCGCGCTCCCTTGCGGGAGTGCGTGAGAGAGTTCTATGCCCTTGCGCCGGGCCCGCGCAAGGGCTTTGCGGAACATTCTTCTGGTTCCACCGAAACCAGCCCGTTCATCCACAGATCGCCCACCGGTCATCCACAGATCACCGCGAGATTCCCACAGTTGAGCAGGATTCTCGTCGACCGGCTCGAGCGGCTGGACCGGCCGCAGGCCAGCAGACCCGACGCCGACGCTCGGCACGGCGCACCCGGGAAATGGTGAAGGGCCCCTCGCGAGTATGAGTCGCAAGGGGCCCTTCGGGTGACCGGTACCGGTGACGCTTCCGGTCGACACGCTCTTTCTCTCCGGTCCCAGCGACCTCGTCACCCAGCCGCTGCGCCACGAGCCGGCAA
The DNA here is from genome assembly GCF_000015265.1 of Nocardioides sp. JS614. Lineage (NCBI taxonomy): Bacteria > Bacillati > Actinomycetota > Actinomycetes > Propionibacteriales > Nocardioidaceae > Nocardioides > Nocardioides sp. JS614. The sequence continues at coordinate 1,582,694 of NC_008699.1, read as the reverse complement.
GCCGCCTCGCGTCGTTCGGACCCTCGTCTCCGAGCTGTCCCGCTCCCCGTCTCCGGAGTGCGTGAGAGAGTTCTATGCCCCCGACCGGGGACCGCGCAAGGGGTTCGCGCAACATTCTCCTGGTTCCACCGAAAGACCCTGCCCGGTCCACAACTCAGGTCCCGGTCCTCCACAGTCAGAGGGCCCGAAACCCACAGGTTCCTCCCGTGCCTGTGGACAGCGAGACGGCGTGGACCAGACCGGATCGACGGCCGCCCGGCAGCAGCCCGGCAGCAGTGCCGAACAGCTCAGCGGGCCTCGAGCGCCGCGGCGGTCTCGAGGAGGAACCGGTCCCGGCCGTGCGCGGCGACCAGCTGCAGGCCGATGGGCAACCCGTCGGAGGTGTGCCCGAACGGCACCGAGATCGCGGGGCAGCCGGTGACGGTGATCAGGTACGCCGCGCGCATCCAGTCCAGGTAGGTCTGCATCGGCCGGCCGTTGATGGTGGCGGGGTACTCCTGGTCCGCCGGGAACGGCGGCACCTGGGAGACCGGGAGCACCAGCAGGTCGAAGCCCTGCCCGCCGGGGACGAAGAACTCCCGCATCCGCTCGGACAGCGCGGTGCGCTGGGTATAGGCGCGGGCCACGTCGGCGCCGGTGAGGTGTTCGCCGAGCCGGATGTTGTCGGCCAGCGACGGCTTGAGACCGTCGGGGTGGGCGGCGAGCAGGCCGCCGAGCTTGGCCTGCAGGTGCCAGGCGCGCAGCGTCCGGAACGTGTCGTCGGCCTCGGTGAGGACCGGGTGCGCCGCCGTCACCTGGGCACCCGCGGCCGTGAAGGCCGCCGCCGAGGACTCCACGACCGCCGCCACCTCGTGGTCGACCTCGAACGCACCGCCGAGGTCGACCGAGACCGCCACCCGCAGCCCGGCCAGCGAGCCCGCGAGTGGAGGGGCGAAGGTCGCGCCCGGGTCCCCGAGCGCCTGGGGTGCGCGCGGGTCGGGCCCGGCCAGCACCGAGAGGAGCAGCGCGAGGTCGCCGACGTTGCGCGCCATCGGGCCACCCACCGAGGTCGTCTCCCACTGGTTGTACAGCGGCCACTCCGGCACCCGGCCGAGCGAGGGGCGCAGCCCGAAGACGCCGCAGAACGACGCGGGGTTGCGCAACGAGCCGCCCATGTCCGAGCCGTCCGCGAGGGGCACCATCCCGGCGGCCAGCGCGCTGGCCGCTCCCCCGCTGGAGCCGCCGGCCGAGCGCGACGGGTCGACCGGGTTGAGGGTGGTCCCGAAGACCCGGTTGAACGTGTGCGACCCGGCCGCGAACTCCGGCACGTTGGTCTTGCCGATCACCACGACACCGGCGCGGCGTACCCGCTCGACGATCAGCTCGTCGGCGTCGGGGACGTGGTCGGCGTACAGCGGCGATCCGTAGGTGGTGCGCCAGCCGGCGACCGCGTGGGTGTCCTTGAACGCGAACGGCAGCCCGTGCAGCGGGCCGACGTCGGTGCCGTCACGATCGGCGGCGGCGAGCGCCCGGTCGGCCTCGGCGGCGCCCTCGCGGGCACGCTCCTCGTCGAGAGAGACGATCGCGTTCAGCTCCGGGTTGCGCTCGGCGATCCGCGCCAGGTGCAGGTCGAGCAGCTCGCGCGCCGAGATCTCCTTCGCGCGTACGGCGGCCGCCTGCTCGCGCGCGGTCGACTCGACCGTGACCCCGCTCATCGCCGCGCCCCGCCCCGCCGCGAGCCCCCGGCGGTTTCCCCGGTGAACCGGGGAAACCGGAAGTGTTGGGCCGAAACTTCGGGCCAGAAGTTCCAACTTCCCCGGTGAACCGGGGAAACCGTCACGGCCGCCGGTCGAGTGGTCACCGGCGCCGCCGCAGCGATCCGGCGAGCACGCCGAGCAGGACCAGGCCGGCGCCGACGGCGATGCCCTTCACGAAGTCGTCGCGCGAGGCGATGCCGGCCTTGGCGGGAGCGGTGAAGACCTGCCCCACGGCGGCCGGGGCGCCCGGGGCGCCCGCGGCGCCCGGAGCGGCGGCCACGGCGGCTGCGGGTGCGGGCGCGCCGATGGCCTGGCCCACGTTGCTGAAGAACTCACCGGCCATCCGCCGCGAGACCGACGTGAGCATCCGCTGCCCGACCCCGCCGACCATGCCGCCGACGACCGCGTCGGCGTCGTAGTCGATCTTGGTGTGGCCGGGCTCCGCCTCGCCGAAGTAGACGTTCACGGTCGCGTCGATGGTGCCCGGCGCGCCGGCGCCCTCGAGCCGCATCACGAGCGACTCGTGCTCGACGAGGTCGGAGAGGACGCAGGCACCGGCGTAGGTGCCCTTGATCGCCGCCACGCCCGCGGTGACGGTCATGTCGTAGGCGTGCTCACTCCCAGGAGTCGAGCTCCGTGTCTCCAGCCGCTCGCAGCCGGGGATGGTCGCCACCAGCACCCGCGGGTCGAGGATCGCGTCCCAGACCTGCTCGACGGGGTACGGGACGACGTTGGATCCGGTGATCTTCATCGGGGGTGCTCCTGTCGCAGGGTGTACAGCTCGGAGGGCGAGATCGGCATCGCGGTGATCGCGAGTGCCGGGCGGTCGACCCGCTCGGCGTCCTCGATCGCCGCCGCGAACACCGCCGCCGACGGGATGACGCCGGCCTCGCCCGCGCCCTTGATGCCGAGCGGGTTGAGCGGCGAGGGGGTCTCCAGGTGGTCGATGTCGATGCCGTCGGGGACCTCGGTGACGTAGGGCATCAGGAAGTCCATGAAGGACGCGTTCAGCAGCTGGCCGGACTCGTCGTACGCCATCCGCTCGTAGAGCGCGCCGCCCACGCCCTGGGCGACGCCCCCGTGGATCTGGCCCTCGACGATCATCGGGTTGATCAGGTGACCGCAGTCGTGGACGACGGCGTACTTGAGGATCTTGATCTCGGCGGTCTCGGGGTCGGTCTCGACGATCACGGCGTGCATGCCGGAGGCGAAGGTGGCCCGCTCCGGGGAGTAGAAGTCCTTGCCCTCCAGGCCGGGCTCGTCGTCCTCGGCGACCGGCGGCTTGCCGGGGTCGCCGACGGAGAACTGGGTCGCGGCCTTGGACGCCTCGTCGAAGGCGTAGCGCAGCGGGTTGGAGAGCACCGAGACCGTCCCTAGGTCGATCGAGGCGCCCGGTGAGCCCTTGACGGACACGACCCCGTCGACGATCTCGAGGTCCTCGGGGGCCGCCTCCAACGCGTCGGCGGCGATCTTGAGCACCTTCTCCTTGGCCCGCTTGGCCGCGAGGTGGATCGCCGAGCCGCTCATCACCGCGGCACGCGAGGCGAAGGTGCCCACGGCGTACGCCATCCGGCGGGTGTCGCCGGTGACGACCTCGACGTCCTCGAACTTCACGCCGAGCTCGTCGGCGACGAGCTGCGCGAACACCGTCGCGTGGCCCTGGCCCTGGGTGGTGAGGCCGGTGGCGACCTTGACCTTGCCGGAGGTCTCGATGTGCACGTGCGCGCCCTCGTAGGGGCCGACACCGGTGCCCTCGACGTAGCAGGCCAGGCCGATGCCGACCCGGCGGCCCTGCGCCGCCATCTCCCGCTGGAACGCCGGGAACTCGTCCCAGCCCACGAGCGCCTTGATCTTCTCCAGCGACGCCGGGTAGTCGCCGGAGTCGTACTCCAGCTCGCGTCCGTCCTGGAAGATCAGCCCCTGGTCGAACGGGAACTCATCGGGCTGGATGAAGTTCACCGCGCGGACGTCGGCGCGGTCCTTGCCGAGGTACGCCGCGATCGCGTCCATCGTGCGCTCCATGGCGTAGCAGCCCTGGGGCCGGCCGGCGCCGCGGTAGGGCGTGACCATCACCGTGTTGGTGTAGAGCGACTCGAAGACCACCCGGTAGTTGTGCGGCTTGTAGGGGCCGAGCAGCTGGGTGGAGGTGATGATCGGGACGATCAGCCCGTACGGCGTGTACGCGCCGTGGTCGTGCCAGAACTCGACGTCGAGGCCGAGCAGCCGCCCGTCGTCGTCGAAGCCGACCTCGATGTGCTGGACCTGGCCGCGCTCGTGCGCGGAGGAGATGAAGTGCTCGCGCCGATCCTCGGTGAACTTGACCGTGCGGCCCAGGGCGCGGGCCGCGAGCGGCACCAGCAGCTCCTCGGGCCACGGGTGGTTGATCTTGACCCCGAACCCGCCGCCGACGTCCGGGGTGATCACGTCGACCTGGCCCAGGTCCAGGCCGAGCTTGACCGCGACCGCGGCTCGCACGCCGGTGGAGCTCTGCGTCGAGGTCCACACCTGGAGCCGGTTGATGTCGGGGTCCCAGCGGGCGACCGTCCCGCGCCCCTCGAGCGGGGTGCAGGCACTGCGCTCGACGGTGAGGTCGAGGGAGAGCGTGTGCGGCGCGGCCTTGATCGCGGCAGGAGCGTCGCCGACGTTCTGCTCCAGCCGGGCCCCGATGTTGCCGGGCACGTCCTCGTGGACCAGCGCCCGGGCCTCCCGGGCGGCGTCGATCCCGACCACCGGTGGCAGCGGCTCGTAGGAGACCCGGATCCGCCCGACCGCGTCCTCGGCGAGGTAGCGGTCGTCGGCCACGACGAAGGCGATCGCCTCGCCGGCGTAGTTGACCTCGTCCCTGGCCAGCGCGTACTGGGTGCGGCCGTGGGTGAGCGCGGGGTGCGGGATCAGCAGCGGCAGCGGCTCGGCCATCGGCGCGGCCAGCCCGGCGAGGTCGTCGTACGTCCAGACCGCGTGCACGCCCTCGAGGTCGAGGACCGCCTCGACGTCGATGTCGAGGATCCGGGCGTGGGCGTGCGGGGAGCGCAGCACGGCGGCGTGGAGCAGCTGGGTGCTGCCGGAGACGCCGACGTCGTCGACGTACCGACCCTGCCCGCGCAGGAACCGCTGGTCCTCGACCCGCTGGACCTTCTGGCCCATCAGCTTGGTGGTCATCGGATCACCGCCCTGCTTCGGGTGCGGGGGTCTCGACGAGCTCGGCGAGCTCGACCAGCTCGGCGGCCCGCTCCACCGCCTTGACGATGTTCTGGTAGCCGGTGCAGCGGCACAGGTTGCCGGCGATCATGTCGCGGGCCTCCTCGTGCGTGGGGGTCGGGTTGTCGCGCAGCCCGGCCGTGATCGTGGTCAGGAAGCCGGGGGTGCAGAAGCCGCACTGGAGGCCGTGGCACTCCGAGAACGCCTGCTGCACGGGGCTCAGCGACCCGTCCTCGTTGGTCAGTCCCTCGACCGTGGTGAGCTCGTGGTCCACCGCTGAGACCGCGAACATCAGGCAGGAGCGCATCGGCTCGCCGTCGACCAGGATCGTGCAGGCGCCGCAGACGCCGTGCTCGCAGCCCACGTGCGTGCCCGTGAGCCCCAGGTCGTGGCGCAGCGCGTCGGACAGCAGCCGGCGCGCCGGCACCCGGGTGTCGTACGTCGTGCCGTTGACGCTCAGCCGAACGTCGTGCAGCTCCTCGGTCACCGTCGTCCCTCCCTGGACTGCTGGGCATGCTCGCGTGCCGATCGAACCACCCGTGTGGTGAGCACCCGCACCAGCTGGGCGCGGTACTCGGCGGTGGCGTGGATGTCGTCTCCGGGCTCGAGGTGGGTGAGCGCCGCGTCCCCGAGCTCCTCCTCCGCAACCCCGGAGAGGTCGACGACGGTAGGCACGTCGGCGACCGAGAGGTAGCCGACCCGCACCTCGTCCCCGTCCACCAGGGCCGCCGCACCGACCAGCGCGTAGTCGCCGTGCCGCCGGGCGATCTCGTCGAACGCCACCCCGGCGCCCGGGGCGAGCGCCGGGAAGTACGCCGACAGCGCGATCTCGTCGTGGGCGAGGGAGGACTCCAGCGGCCCGACGAACAGCTCGTCGGCCGGGATCGTGCGCCCGCCGGCCGGGCCCTCCACCTCGACGCTGCCGCCCAGCAGGGCCAGCACCGCCGGCATCTCCGCCGCGGCGTCGGCGTGCACGAGCGAGCCGACGGTGGTGCCCCGGTTGCGGATCGTCGCGTGCGCGACGTGGGCCAGGGCCATCGGCACGAGGGGCTGGACGCGGTGTACGTCCGGCGAGGCCAGGACGGCGGCATGCCGGGCGAGCGCGCCCACCCGGACGCCGCCGTCCTCCCCCTCGACCTCGATGGTGTCCAGGCCCGGGATCGCGTTGATGTCGACGAGCAGCGCCGGGGCGGCGAGACGCATCGACAGCAATGGGACCAGGCTCTGGCCACCGGCCAGCACCTTGCTGTCCGTCCCGCCGGCCAGGGCGGTCACTGCTTCGGCGATCGTCCCCGGCCGGCGGTACTCGAACGGTGCTGGCTTCACGACTTCCTTTGCTCAGATCAGTGGTGGTGGTCGTGCGGTGCCGCGTGGTCCTCGGCGTGCACGCCCTCGTGGCCGACGGCGATCATCGTGCCGTCGTCGAGGTCCTTGGGGGCGACCACCCGCGCGAGGTGATAGCCGAGGACGACCACGAGAGTGCCGAGCGCGATGCCGGTCAGGTGGAAGTCGTCGGTGATCTTCAGGTCGGCGTTGCCGATCGCGAGGATGATGCCGGCGGCGACCGGGACCAGGTTGATGGGCTTGGCGAAGTCGACGCCGTTCTCCTTCCAGATCTTGGCGCCGAGCAGGCCGATCATGCCGTAGAGGACGAGCGTGATGCCGCCGAGCACGGCCGGCGGGGTCGCGTTGACGATCTGACCGAACTTGGGCACCAGACCCAGCAGGATCGCCACGATCGCGGCGACGAAGTAGGCCGCCGTGGAGTAGACCCGGGTGGCCGCCATGACGCCGATGTTCTCGGCGTACGTCGTGGTCGGCGAGCCACCGACCGTCGAGGCGATGACCGTGCCGACACCGTCGGCGGCGATCGCCCGGCCCATGACCGGGTCGAGGTCGGTCTTGGTCATCTCCGCCACTGCCTTGACGTGGCCGATGTTCTCGGCGACCAGGGCGATGACCGCCGGCAGCGCGAGCAGGATGAACGCGATCGAGAACGACGGCATGTGCCAGCCGACGTTCGCGTAGCCGTCGGTGAAGGCCTGGTTGCCGACGAGCCCGTCCTTGGTGTGGACCGGGAAGCCGAACCAGTCGGCGTTCTTGACGGCGTCCCAGTTGACGCGGTCGTGCGGGCCGGGCTCGGGGTTGCCGGGCAGCGGCAGCGTGCTCTGGCCGAAGATCCAGTCCCAGACCACCGAGAGCAGGTAGCCGAAGATCAGGCCGAGGAACACCGCGATCCGGCCGAAGAAGCCGCGGAGGCCGACCGCCATCAAGATGACGGCAGTCATCGTGATCAGCGCGACCCACGGGTCGGAGGGCATGTAGGTGAGGGTCGCGACCGGAGCCAGGTTGAAGCCGATCAGCATGACCACGGCCCCGGTGACGACCGGCGGCAGCACGGCGTTGACCGAGTCGGCGCCGAGGTAGTGGACGATCACGCCGACGATGGCCAGCACGATGCCGGCGACCAGGATCGCGCCCGTCACGTCGGCGGGGCCGCCCGGCCCGTCGCCGCCCTGGTAGGCGTAGATGGCCGCCGCGGCGCCCACGAACGAGGCCGAGGTCCCCAGATAGCTCGGCACCTTGCCCTGCACGATCAGCAGGAAGCAGATCGTCGCGATGCCGCTCATCATGATGGCGAGGTTGGCATTGAGGCCCATGATCAGCGGGAAGACGAACGTCGCCCCGAACATCGCCACGACGTGCTGGGCGCCGAGGCCCACCGTCTTGCCCCAGCTGAGCCGCTGGTGCGGCGCTACGGCCTCACCAGGTTTGGGATCGACCAACTCCCACTTGAACATCGACATGACAAAGCACCCTTCCGCCTTGGTGACCGGTCCCGAGTGGGTCACAAACTAGTGATGCACATAACACACCGACGACGGCGATAAATGCCGAAGGAACGCCGGGATGGCTGGCACCTGTTGTCGGCGAGCCTCGTCGAGGACATCTGCGCGTCACGCCGCCGGCGGCCGCGTGTTCGGACCATCCGGCAGCCGAACCCGCACGACACGCTCGCGGCCGCGGTTTCCCCGGTTCACCGGGGAAGTTGGAACTTCTGGCCCGAAGTTTCGGCCCAACAGTTCCGGTTTCCCCGGTTCACCGGGGAAACCGGCCGGGCACCCGCTGCCGGCCCGGGGAGGGCTGAGGGCGGACGCCGCGGGGGTCAGCCGGCGAGCTCCAGCACTCGCAGGGCCACGGCGACGTCGAGGCGCAGGTGCGGATCGGTGGAGAGCGGCCCGAGCAGCCGCTCCAGCTTCGAGACCCGGTAGCGCATCGTGTTGTAGTGGAAGAACTGCAGCCGCGCGGCCTCGGCGACGTTGAAGTTCGTGTCCAGCAGCACCTGGAGCGTCTCGCGCAGGTCGGCGGCCTCGCTGGTCGGCTCGGCCAGCGGGCCGAGCACGTCGCGGACGAACGAGCGCAGCTCGCCGTTCTCCTCCGGGGGGATGAGCGCGATCAGCCGGTGCAGGCCGAGCTGGTCGAAGAACGTCGTGGACCCCCAGCCGCTCACCCGCCGGCCGACCTCGACGGCTCGGCGCGCCTGCGCGTAGGCGCCGGGCAGCTCGTCGAGGGTGCGGGCGACCCGGCTGACGCCGACCGAGAACGAGCGGCGGCCGCCGCCCTTGTCGCCGGCGACGGCGGTCACCGCCCGGCGTACGACGTCGTGGCCCGCGACCGGCTCGTCCTCGCGCCGGTCGCCGGGGTCGTCCTCCGGCCCGTAGCCGGCCAACGGCAGCAGCGTGACCACCTCCGAGGAGAAGTCCACGCACGGGATCCCGGTCCCGAGGCCGTTGCTGACCTGGCGCCACGCGGCCGAGAAGCGCTCCTGCCACTGGCGGCGCTGCACGCCCCCGACGGGCTCCTCCCCCGGCACCGGGTCGATCTCGGCCGAGACGACGACCACCGGGCGGGCCAGGTCCCAGCCGAAGGTCGCGGCGTGCTCGGTGACGTACGCCTGGTCGTTGGCCAGGCCGCCGCGGCGCATCAGCAGGTCGCGCAGGAAGTCGCCCTGGTACTTGTTCTCGACCGCGGTGACGGCCTCCTCGCGGGTGATCAGCAGCGCCGCGACCGCGGCCGCCCGCTCCAGGGCGTGCACGTCGTCGGAGCTGAGCGGCTCGTCCGGGCGCAGGCAGACCAGTCGGGCCAGGTCCACGCCGCCCGCCGCCACCCGGAGGCTGCGCGCCTCGCCGGTCTCGACCGGGGCCCCGTCGCCCGCCATCCGCTCGACCCGCAACCGTCCGGTCGGGTCGACCAGGTCGTGGGAGTCGAGGGCCGAGCGCAGGTCCTCCGGGAGCGCCGAGGCGCGCTCGCGGCCGTCGGTGCTCGTGAACGCCACGCCGACCTCCAGCACCCGCGCGACCTCGGCCGCGATGCCGTCCAGGTTGCCGCCCTCGAGCACGATCTGGGTCAGCCCGGTGTGCAGGGCGTCCACCTTGGCCAGCGCGGCACTGGCCAGCTCCTCGCGGTCTCCACTTATCAACACTTGCGCTCCTCTGCGTGCCCCGTTGGCACAACCTCACATCGGCAAACGGTAATCGGCCCCGATAGCGTCGGGAAGGTGATCCCCGTCAGCGCGCCGGCTCGGGTGCGTGCCCGCCTGCACGCGGCGCCCGACGGACCGCTGCCGGTGGTGCACCGCGGCCGGGACGCGATCTACCTCGACCTGGCCGGATCCTGCGTCGGCGTGGTCGGCACCCGCGCGACCGCCGTACCGTGCGCGCTGCGCACCGCCCTGGACGCGCTCGACGCCGGCAGCGCCCGCGTCACCGGGGGCGTGCTGCACCTCGACGACGAGCCGCTGGTGATCGGCCGGATCGTCGACGTGACGGTCCCGCGGCTCACCGCCGCGACGACGAGCGGCCCCGCCCCGCTCCCCGGGGACGTGCGGGAGATGGTCGGCCGCGGCGACGGGCTCACGCCGTACGACGACGACGTGCTGTGCGGCTGGCTTGCGGTCCACCGCGGCCTGGGCGTGCCGACGCCCGACGCCGACGCGGCCATCCGGGCCTGCGTCGACCGCACCACGCTGCTCTCGGCCACCCTCCTCGACTGCGCGATGCACGGTGAGGTGATCCCCGAGTTCGCCGCCTGGGTGGCCACCCCCGACGACCCCGACCGCACGGCGACCCTGGCCGCCGTCGGCCACACCTCCGGACGCGGGATGCTGCAGGGCGCCCGTTTCGTCCTCGACCACCTGAGAGGCGCCGCATGACCACGCCCAGTCCCACCCATGTCGAGCTCCGCCCCGGCGCGTACGCCGACTCCGTGACGCTGCTCCAGGTCAGCCGGGTCGTCCAGGGGCTGCCCGGCGTGCTCGCCGCCCAGGTCGCGATGGCGACCCCGCTCAACGTCGAGGTGCTCACCGGGATGGGCTTCGAGGTCCCGGCGCAGGCGGGCCCCAACGACCTCGTGGTGGCGCTCCGGCTCGAGGCGGCGGACGCGCTGCCGGCCGCGCTCGCCGGGGTCGACCAGGCGCTGCGCGACGCGAACCGTCGCGACGAGGGTGCCGCCACGATCGCCCCGCCGCGGACCACGGCGAGCGCGCTGCGGCGTACTCCCGATGCTGTCGCCCTCGTCTCGGTGCCGGGCGCGCACGCCTTCGTCGAGGCGATGGACGCCGTCGAGGCGGGCCGCGACGTGATGGTCTTCAGCGACAACGTCCCGCTCGAGCAGGAGCTGGCCCTCAAGCGGGCTGCCGCCGAGCGCGGCGTGCTGGTGATGGGGCCCGACTGCGGCACGGCGGTGGTCGACGGCGTCGGCCTCGGCTTCGCCAACGTCGTCGAGCCCGGCCCGGTCGGCATCGTCGCGGCCTCGGGCACCGGCTGCCAGCAGCTCCTCGCCCTGCTCGACCACGCCGGCGTCGGGGTCACCTCCGCACTCGGCGTCGGCGGGCGCGACCTCTCCGCCGAGGTCCGTGGCCTGGCCACCCGCGAGGCGCTGCGCCGCCTCGACGAGGACCCGGGCGTCGAGCTGATCGTGCTGATCTCCAAGCCGCCGGCGGCGGACGTGACCGCCGAGATCGAGGCGTACGCCGCCGCCCTGGCCACGCCGGTCGAGCTCGCGCTGCTCGGCCCGGGCCGGCCCGACCTCACGGCCGCGGCCGAGGCGGTGCTGCGGCGGCTCGGTCGCGAGGTGCCCGCCTGGCCGGTCGACCCACCCGATGTCTCCCCGCGGGTCAACCCAGGGGCGCTGCGCGGGCTGTTCGTCGGCGGCACGCTCGCCAGCGAGGCCGCCCTGGTCGCCGGTGAGCTGCTCGGCGAGGCCGACGGCCACACGTTCGTGGACTTCGGCGACGACGAGTACACGACCGGTCGGGCGCACCCGATGATCGACCCGTCGATCCGCCTCGAGCACCTCGCCCGGGCCGCAGCGGACCCGACGACCGGGGTGCTGCTGCTCGACGTCGTGCTCGGTCACGGCGCCGAGCCCGACCCCGCCGCGTCGCTGGCCCCGGCCCTCGCCGGGGTCGCGCAACCGGTGGTGGTCGCGGTCGTCGGCACCGCAGGCGACCCGCAGGGACGCGACCGGCAGGTCCGCGCCCTGGTGGACGCCGGCGCCGAGGTGCACCTGTCCAACGCCGGCGCGACCCGCCGTGCGATCGAGCTGCTGGGAGGGACCCGATGACCACCCCCGAGGCCGTCGTGAACGTCGGCGCCGACCTGCTCGCCGACGCCGTCGCCGACCAGGCCGTGCCCGTCACCCGCGTGGACTGGCGGCCCCCGATGGACGGCACCGCCGCGGACCTCGCGACCGTCGCCGCCGACCCCCGGCGGCAGGCCGCCAACGAGCGGGCCCTGGCCGCGATGCTGGGGGTCACCGCCACCCTGGTCGACGTGCTGCCGGCCTCCGAGGCCCTCGGCCTGGAGCCGGGCCAGTTCCTGCACGCCGGCCCGCCGATCGGCTGGGACCGCGCCTCCGGCCCGCTCCGCGGCGCCCTGATGGGCGGCGCCGCCCTCGAGGGTCTCGTCGCCGACCCGGAGGACGCGGCCGCGCTGTTCGAGGCCGGGACCAGCGTCTCCCTCGAGCCGTGCCACCACCGCTCCGCGGTCGGCCCGATGGCCGGCGTGGTGACGCCGAGCATGTGGGTGTTCGTCCTCGAGGACCCGGCCACCGGCCGGCGCAGCTACTGCTCGCTCAACGAGGGTCTCGGCAAGGTGCTGCGGTACGGCGCCTACTCCCCCGAGGTGATCACCCGGCTGCGCTGGATGGGCGACGTGCTCGGGCCGCTGCTCCAGCGCGCGGTCCGCACCGTGCGCGACTCCGAGGCCGGGCCGGTCGACGTGACCGGCATCCTCACCCAGATGCTCCAGATGGGCGACGAGGCCCACAACCGCAACCGGGCCGGCACCCTGATGCTGCTGCGCGACCTCTCCCCCGCGCTGGTCGGGTCGATCGGGTCGGCCGGGAGCGATCCGGCCGACGTCGCCGAGGCGCTGCGCTTCATCGGCGCCAACGACCACTTCTTCCTCAACCTCGCGATGCCCGCGTGCAAGCTGGCGCTGGACGCGGCCCGCGGCATCGACGGGTCCACCATGGTCGTGGCGATGGCCCGCAACGGCACCGACTTCGGCATCCAGGTCGCGGGCACCGGCGACGAGTGGTTCACCGGCCCGGCGCAGCTGGCCGACGGCCTGTTCCTCGGCGACTACGGGCCCGAGGACGCCAACCCCGACATCGGCGACTCGGCGATCACCGAGACCGCCGGCATCGGCGGCTTCGCGATGGCCACGGCGCCCGCGATCGTGCGGTTCGTCGGCGGCTCGGTCCCCGACGCGCTCGCGACCACCCGCCGGATGCACGAGATCACCCTCGGCGAGAACCCGCGGTGGTCGGTGCCGGTGCTCGAGTTCCAGGGCACGCCGACGGGCATCGACGTGACCATGGTGTGCCGGACCGGGATCCTCCCGCAGATCAACACCGGCATGGCCGGCAAGCTGGCGGGCGTCGGCCAGGTCGGCGCCGGCCTGGTGACCCCGCCCGCCGAGATCTTCCCGAAGGCGCTGGCGCGGCTCGCGGAGTTGGCGTGTCCACGAAGCTGACTGGGTCTCGACACGCCGGTCGCGACTTCGTTCCTCAGTCGCGCGGCTCGCTCGACCACCATCAGCGGGTCCGCTGACGCGTCCCCGCTAGCGACTGGTGGCGCGGCGGTACTGGCGGATCGAGAGCGGCACGAACACGAGCAGGATCAGCACCACCCACACCAGCGTGTAGAGCACCGGGTGGTGCATCGACCACGCGTCGGGCACCGTCGCCGCCGGGTCGGTGTTGCCGAACAGCTCGCGCGCCGCCTGGCAGACCGCGGAGACCGGGTTCCAGTTCGCGAACGTCGCCAGCGGGCCGGGGAGGTTGCTGATCGAGACGAACGTGTTGGCGATGAACGTCAGCGGGAAGATCACGATGAACGACGCGTTGTTGACGACCTCGGGGGTGCGCACCAGCAGCGCGACGGTCGCCATGATCCAGGAGATCGCGAACGCGAACACCAGCAGCACGAGGAAGCCGGCCAGCGCCTCCACCATCGAGGACCGGATCCGCCAGCCCACCACGAGCCCGGTCAGCGCCATCACCACGAGGCTGACGATGTTGATGCCGATGTCGGCGACGGTGCGGCCGAGCACCACCGAGGACGACGACATCGGCAGTGACCGGAACCGGTCGATGATGCCCTTCTGGAGGTCCTCGGCGAGGCTGTAGCCGGTGAAGGTCGCGCCGAACACGACGGTCTGCGCGAAGATGCCCGGGACTAGGAACTCGGTGTAGTCGACACCGGTGTCCTGGCTGCCGATCGCGTTGCCGAACACGTAGGCGAACAGCAGCACGAACATGATCGGCGACAGCGTCGTGAAGACGAGCACGTCCGGCACCCGCAGGATCTTGCGCAGGTTGCGGCGGGTGATCACCCAGGCGTCGGAGGCGCCCTCGACCAGGACCGACATCACGCGGCTCCGTCCTCGTCGGCGTCCTCACCGGCGGGCGCGGGCTCCTCGGCGGCGTGCCCGGTCAGGGCCAGGAACACGTCGTCGAGCGTCGGACGGCGCAGCCCGGCCTCGGCGACGGGGACGCCGGCCCGGTCCAGCCGGTCGAGCAGCTCTCGCAGGTCGTGGGTGCCGCCGTCCACCGGCACCGTCAGCCGCCGGTCCCGCTCGTCGATCACCGGCTCGCCGACGCCCACGCCCGCGGCGGCGCGCGCCGCCGCCACCAGGTCGCCGCCGGAGGGCAGCCGCACCTCGACCTGCTCGCCCCCGAGCTGCGCCTTGAGCTCGTCCGCCGTGCCGAGCGCGATGACCGTGCCGCGGTCGATCACGGCGATCCGATCGGCCAACCGGTCGGCCTCCTCGAGGTACTGCGTGGTCAGCAGCAGCGTGGTCCCGCCACGGACCAACTCCTCGATGACGTCCCACATCCCGACCCGGCCGCGCGGGTCCAGCCCGGTCGTCGGCTCGTCGAGGAAGATCACCGGCGGCTTCGCCACCAGCGCGCCCGCCAGGTCGAGGCGCCGGCGCATGCCACCGGACCAGCCCTTGACCACCCGACCCGCGGCGTGCGCGAGGTCGAACTGGTCGAGCAGCTCGCGCGCCCGGGCCCGGCTCTCGGCCGCCCCGAGGTGGTAGAGCCGCCCGACCATGTCGAGGTTCTCGAAGCCGGTCAGGTGTTCGTCGACGGCGGCGTACTGGCCCGACACCCCGATCCGCCGGCGCAGCTCCCGGGGATGGCGGAGCACGTCGATGCCCGCGACCTCCGCGTGGCCCGCGTCGGGCCGCAGCAGCGTGGTGAGCACCCGCACCGCGGTGGTCTTGCCGGCACCGTTGGGCCCGAGCAGGCCCAGGACGGTGCCCTCCTCCACCTCCAGGTCGAGCCCGTCGAGCGCGGTGACGGCGCCGTACCTCTTGACCAGGCCGGTGGCACGGATCGCGGTGGGCCTGCCGGTCGACATGGCACCACTCTGCCGGGGACCGCCGACAGCGGCCACCGACTTTGGGCTCTCCTGCTGGAGCGCTGCCCCCGCGGAAGCGTCAGGAGCGGCGCCACCGGGGGCTGCGGGTTCAGGCTCGGGGTCGGGGCTCGGCCTCCAGGCGGGGCCGCCAGAAGGCGCGGGCCAGGTCGATCCGGCCCGACGGCCGCAGCGGCGTGCTCTCCTCGAGGTAGGCCTGGGGTGCCTCGCCGTCGTGGCAGGTCGGTGGCGACCCGTCGGCGTGGACGACCCGCCACCACGCGACCGCACCGCCGTGGGCGGACATCACCGAGCCGACCTGGCGCGGCCCGCCGCCGCCGAGCAGCTCGCCGACGACCTCCGCGATCGCGCCGTACGTCGTCACCCGCCCCCGGGGCACCGACTCGACGCACTGCAGCACCCGCTCGGCGTACTCCTCCGGGTCGATCCTCACCGGTCCTCCTCACGGGTCCCCAACGCGGCGGTCGCGACGACGGTGGCCAGGCACGCGGCCGCGACGCCGAGCACCCAGACGCCGGGCTGCTCCGGCTGGTCGCGCAGCAGCCGGGCCGTGACCCAGGCTACCGGCGCGGTCAGCAGCACCAGCAGCCCCCGACGCGCCCACAGGCCGGCGGTGGCGGCGTCGACCGGCATCGTGGCCGGGCCGTACGACGCGACCGCGCCGGCGACGTGCGCCACGACCAGCCCGGCGGCGGCGACCAGCACCCACGCCGAGGAGGCGTCTCCGAGCGCGGCCGCCCACCAGCCGAGCACGACCAGGAACGGCGCCACCCCGAACGGCGAGTCCGGGACCCAGGCCGAGGCTCCGGCGAGGGCGGCGACCACGCCGACCAGCCACCACGGTGCCGCATGACCGGCCGGTCCGGCAGCGAGCACCGCCACGACCGGCCCGGCCAGGACCAGCATCCGCAGCGCGACCTGGGAGCGGGCCCAGTCGTCCGGCTCGCCGTACCCCCGCAGGGGGTTCACCGGCCCACCACCCGCGGGAGCCGGCCGCGGCGGGCCAGGCGGCGCAGCACGTCGTCGATGGTGCCCGGCCCGCGCCAGGCGACGACCGGGCAGCCGAGGGCGGCGAGCCGGTCGAGCACCACCGAGCGCTCCACCATCCGCATCCGCCAGGCCAGCGCGGCGAGCGTGGGGTCGGCGTCCCCGGGGAGGTCGGGCCGGGGGTCGGGCGGGAGCGTGTCGACGACCAGCACCGCCACGCCGCGGCGGGTCAGGGTCGCGGCGACGGTGGCGACCGGCTCGGCGAGCATCGGGGAGAGCACCACGACGACGACGCCGCCGGTCACGCCGAGCTGCAGGACGCCGGAGTCGGGCTCGGCGGCGACCCCGATCCGCACGGTCGCCAGTTGGTCCTGGATCCGGCGCAGGTGCCGCGGACCGGCGCCGTACCCGACCTGCTCGTGGCCGCGGCCGACCACCCGCAGCGCGACCCGGTCGCCCCGGCGCACGTGGTGCTCGGCGATCGCGGAGGCCGCACGGACGCCGAGGTCCAGGCTGCTGGCCGCGCCGTCGACGCCGTCGGAGGCGCCGTGGTCGGCGAGCGCGTCGAGCACCAGCAGCACCCCGGTGTCCTCCTCGGCCCGGGTGGTCACGACGTGCAGGTCGCGGGTGCGCAGCGAGACCCGCCAGTTGACCCGCCGGAGCCGGTCGCCGGGCTGGAACGGCCGGATCCCCGCCAGCTCGGTGCCGCTGCCGGTGCGCCGCGAGCGGTGCGCGCCGACCAGGCCGAGCGGCTGCGGGGCCTCGGCGCGCGAGTCGTACGGCGCGGTCGTCGGCAGCACCCGCGTCCACTGGCCGCCGATCCCGACCGGGCCGAAGCGGTAGCCCGCCCACGGGGTGTAGAGCGCGACCTTCTCCTCCCCCAGCATCCGCCGGCCCCAGCGGCGCGGGCTGATCTCGACCTCGGGCACCTGCCCCCCGGCGAGCAGCCGGCCGACCCGGCCGCCGCTGGGGCGCATCACGACGTACGGCGGCTGCCCGGTGACCCGCACGAGGTACTCGGCGTCCTCGGCGCCGGCCACGCTCAGCCGCGAGGTGGTGCCGACGCCCTCGCGCAGCGTGAGGTGGTCGAGCCGGGAGTCGAGGACGGGCTCGCGGGTGGGCCGGTGCGCCACCCCCAGCGCCGCCAACATGACGAACGGCGCGGCGAGCACGACGACCGCGGGCTCACCGGACAGCAGCGCGCCGACCACGCCGAGCCCGCCCACCACGAGGGCCCGGCCCAGCGCGGTGGTCGGCCGCCAGGACGCCGGACCGCCCCGGCCCGGCGGGAGCGGGCTCATCGGCGCCCGTCCAGCGTGGTCGGGGTCGGCACCTGGCCGAGGACCGCGTCGACCACGCGACGGCCGCTGGCATCCGACATCCAGAGCTCCGGCTTGACCGTGATCCGGTGCGCCAGGACGGGCCGAGCGATCGCCTTGACGTCCTCGGGCACGACGTAGTCGCGGCCGCGCAGCAGCGCGAACGCACGGGCCGTCAGCACCAGCCCGAGCGAGCCGCGGGGCGAGGCGCCGGTGAGCACGTCGGGGTGGTGCCGGGTCGCGACGGCCAGCTCCACGCAGTACCGCCCCACGCTCTCGTCGACGGCGACGGTCTCGACGGCCGCCTGCATGGCCAGCAGCCCGGCGCCGTCGGTGACCCGGTCGAGCTCGACCTCCTCCTGCCGGCGGGCCATCCGCCGGGCGAGCACGTCGTACTCCTCGTGCGGGCTGGGGTACCCGAAGGAGACGCGGAGCAGGAACCGGTCGAGCTGGGCCTCGGGCAGCGGGAAGGTGCCCTCGTACTCGATCGGGTTCGCGGTGGCCAGCACGTGGAACGGAGCGGACAGCGGGAACGTCTCGCCCTCGACGGTGACCTGCCGCTCCTGCATCGCCTCGAGCAGCGCGGCCTGGGTCTTCGGTGGCGTCCGGTTGATCTCGTCGGCCAGCAGCAGGCCGGTGAACAGCGGCCCGCGGCGGAACTCGAACTCCCCGCGGCGCTGGTCGTAGATGAACGACCCGGTCAGGTCGGCCGGCAGCAGGTCGGGGGTGAACTGGGCGCGGGCGAAGTCGATACCGAGCGCCCGGGCCAGGGACCGGGCCGCGAGGGTCTTGCCGAGGCCGGGGTAGTCCTCGAGCAGCACGTGGCCCTTGGCGAGCACGGCGGCCAGGACCTGCACGAGCGCCTTCCGCTTGCCGACGACGGCCTTCTCCACCTCGTCGAGCACCCGTCCGGCCAGGTCGGCGGCCTCGGCGACGGACAGGCGCTCGGACGCGGGATCCGACACGGGATCGGGCACGGGATCGGACACGGGGTCGGTCATGCTCACAGCTCCTCGATCTGGGTCAGGCAGCGGTCGATCTCGGCCGGGGTGAGGCGGCGGGGTGGGCCCTCCCACGGCCAGACCGGTCCGGTGACACGGGGGTCGCCGGGCTCGGTCCCGTGTCGCTGGGCGACGGCCCGGGTGGCCAGCAGCGTGAGCCGGTCGCGCAGCGCGGCGTCGGGCGTGCGCGCCGCAAGGTGCGCCTCGAGCAGGCCGAGGTACTGGCGCAGTCGAGGGTCGCCCCGCTCGCCCAGCGAGGGGCGCTCGACCTCGATGTCCCAGGAGGCGCCGCCGTCGGCGAGCGCGTCGCGGAGCAGGCCGAGGACCGCGACGGCGCTCGCGACCAGCAGCGCCAGCCGGACCGGGTCGGGGTCCGCGCTCGCAAGCTCGAGGCCGACCTCGAGGGCGGCGTACGCCACCGTGCCGCCGACCAGTCGGCGCCACCAGCGTCGCGCGATCATGCGTGGACCCCGAAGGAGCGGCCGATCGTGCGGTGGATGTCGTCGAGCGCCGCGAGCGCCTCCTGCCGGTGGGCCTCGGTCAGCGGGTGCTCGGAGAACCGGGCCTCCCGGTAGAGCTCGCCGAGGCGGGTGACCGCCGGCTGGTGGGCGTCGACGAGGTCCAGCACGCGCATCGTGTACTCCGAGGACGTCTCCCACGCGCCGCGGGCGAGCCCGGCGGCCGCAGCCTGGGTCTCGAACCGGTGCCAGCACTCGACGACCGCGTTGCGGGGGCTGCCGCCCTCGGCGAGCAGGCGGCGCTGGCTCGCGGCATCGGCGAGGATCTCCTGCGCGACCGCCGCGGGCGGCTCCAGGACGGGGAAGTCGAGCGACTCCGTCGTACGCCGCAGCCGCGCCCGGCGCCGCCTCCGGACGGAGCGCACCGCGGGCAGCACGGCGTAGCGGGCCGCGAGCAGGACCAGGCCGACGACCACCGCGAGGTCGACGAGCAGCGCGAACGCCCGGACCCAGGGCGGCGTGCCGCGGGACTCCGCAGACGTGGTGTCGACGGCAGCCGGGCCCGCGGAGGCGGAGGTCGACTCGGTGACGGTCGGCGTGCCCGCCGGCGACGGCCCCTCCCCGCGGAGCACGCCGCTGGGCCCGATCGAGGCGGCCCAGGCACCCAGGACCACGACCAGCAGCGCGGTCGCGACGACCGACGCGACGGCCAGGGTCGAAGCCTGCCGCGCGGTCATGGATCGCAAACTACCCGACCACGACGACGGCCCCGCCCGGGTCGGGCGGGGCCGTCGTCGTCGAGCAGGCGGAGGCAAGTGCCGAGCCTCCGGGACGCTCCCTCAGGTAGCGGCTGAACCGGTGCTCAGCGGATCAGAGGATCGGCGAGAAGGGCTCGGTGCCGTTGACCAGCTGCAGGCCCGAGATGCCGGAGTGCTGCTGCGCGAAGGCCAGCTCGTGGGCGAGGTCCCCGATGTTGTTCGATGCCGGCAGCGGGGCCAGGCCCAGGGTGGACAGGACTCCGACGGCCGAGCCGTCCGCGCTGAGGAAGCCGGAGCCCGAGTCGCCGGGGATGCCGGGGGTCACCGTGTACAGCGGGTGGCTCCAGCCGCCGTCGGCCGGGTCGTCGCCCAGGCTGATGCCGGTGTGCGGCGAGAGCGGCTCGAGGCCGGCCCGCAGGCTGGAGTTGCCGTAGGTGTAGAGCCGGTCGCCCGCAGCGGTGCCGTCGGTGTCGATCCCGACCGGGCCGCCCCAGAACGGGACGGACGGGTTCACCTTGGCGACGTCGCCGGCGGCGACCTTCACCAGGGCGAAGTCGTTGTAGGCGCAGGTGTTGGCGTCGGTGGTACCGAGCTTGTCCATGGTGTCCCAGGACGAGTACACCAGGGTGCCCGAGCCGACCTGGGTGCCCTCGCTGATCAGGCTGCCGCCCTCGTTGAACGTGACCTTGGTGCCGAGGGGCAGCGAGTTCGAGAGGCAGCCGTCGGTGTCGGTGGCCGCACCGGTGCCTGCGCAGTGTGCGGCGTAGCCGACGTACACGTTGCCGGCGCCGTCGGTGAAGACGAAGTTGCCGGTGCACTGGGCACCGTCTGTGTACATCATCGTGCCCGGGTGGATCTGGGCCGTGTCGGCCGGCGCCCAGGCGACGGTGGTGCGGTGCTTGTGGGGTTTGTGGGACTTGGCGTCCGCGGGCGAGGACGAGATGAGCGCGACGGCGAGCACGGCGCTGCACAGGAGTGCGAGCACGGTGACGGCGCGACGGGCCGACCACGAGGTGGCGGTGATCATGGGGGCTGGTCCCTCCCGGTAGGGCAGGCCGGCGCGTGCCGGCCACGGATCCTGACGGCAGCCCAACGACACCGCACCCGCGCGGGTTACGCACCGGTAGGTCGAGTCGGCGCATCTTGCCCGCTGACGACCGCCGAGTCGGCGCATCTTGCCCGCTCACCACCGCCCAGTCGGCGCATCTTGCCCGCTCACCCCGGCCGAGCTGGCGCGTCTTGCCGGCTCACCACCGCCCAGTCGGCGCATCGTGCCCGCTCAGGTGGGCATGACGCGCCGACTCGGCGCGTTCAGGCGGGCAGGTTGCGCCGACTCGGCGCAGGAGATCGGGTTCAGTAGGAGGGCTGGGAGGGGTCGATCTGGTTGACCCAGGCGACCACGCCGCCACCGACGTGCACGGCGTCGGCATAGCCGGCGCCCTTGACGATGGCCAGCGTCTCCGCGGAGCGGACACCGGACTTGCAGTGCATGACGATCTGCTTGTCTCCGCCGGTGAGCGAGGTCAGCTGCTCGAGGGCGCTGCCGTTGAGGAACTCGCCCTTGGGGATCAGCACCGAGCCGGGGATCCGGTTGATCTCGTACTCGTTCGGCTCGCGCACGTCGACGAGGACGAAGTCGCGGGTGCCCTCCTCGCGCTCCTTGAGCATGTGCTCGAGCTGGGTGACCGAGATGGTCGAGCCGGCCGCTGCATCGGCCGCGGCCTCGGAGACCGCACCGCAGAACGTCTCGTAGTCGATCAGCCCGGTGACGGTCGGGTTGTCACCGCACAGTGCGCAGTTGGGGTCCTTGCGAACCTTGAGCTTGCGGTACTCCATCTCGAGGGCGTCGTAGATCATCAGCCGGCCGACCAGCGGGTCACCGATGCCGGTGAGCAGCTTGATCCCCTCGTTGACCTGGATCGAGCCGATCGCCGCGCACAGCACGCCGAGCACGCCGCCCTCGGCGCAGCTGGGGACCATGCCCGGCGGCGGCGGCTCCGGGTAGAGGCAGCGGTAGCAGGGGGCGTCGTCGGCGAGGGACGGGGCGAACACGGACGCCTGGCCGTCGAAGCGGTAGATCGAGCCCCACACGTAGGGGATGCCGAGGAAGTACGCCGCGTCGTTGACCATGTAGCGGGTCGCGAAGTTGTCGGTGCCGTCGAGGATCAGGTCGTAGCCCTCGAAGACGCCCATCACGTTGTCGTTGTCGAGGCGCTGCTCGTGGAGCACCACGTCGACGTACGGGTTGATCTCGGCGATCGACTCCTTGGCCGAGAGGGCCTTGGACTTCCCGATGTCGGACACGCCGTGGATGACCTGGCGCTGCAGGTTCGACTCGTCGACCTCGTCGAACTCCGCGATGCCGATCGTGCCCACGCCGGCCGCGGCCAGGTACAGGAGCGCCGGGCTGCCGAGGCCGCCGGCGCCGATGACCAGCACCTTGGCGTTCTTGAGCCGCTTCTGGCCGGTCATCCCGACGTCGGGGATGATCAGGTGGCGGCTGTAACGACGTACCTCGTCGATGCTCAGCTCGTCCGCGGGCTCCACGAGCGCGGGGTAGGACACGGCGTACTCCTTGGCTTGGTCGATTCGCCTGGCGACGCTGGACACAACACCGTCCGGCTCTGCCATGTTCCCCCGCCGGACCAAGCAGCCGACGGCCGCGTCCCGTCATCCGGACGCCGGCACGGCTCGCTCGACGCCATCCCCGAGACAGCCCCGCGTTGCCGATACAGTTCGCGGGTGACCGCTGAGCAGTACGACGCACCGACCGCGCGACCGCGCGGCGCGCGGATGCCGCGGCGTGAGCGCCGTGCGCAGCTGATGGAGTCAGCGCTCGAGGTGTTCGTCGCCCAGGGCTACCACGCCGCCGCCATGGACGACATCGCCGAACGGGCCGGTGTCTCCAAGCCGGTGCTCTACCAGCACTTCCCCGGCAAGCTGGACCTCTACCTCGCCCTGCTCGACGAGTCGTGCGACACGATCATCGACAACTGTCGCGCGGCCCTGGCCTCGACGCAGGACAACAAGCAGCGGGTCGCGGCGACCATCGACGCCTTCTTCGAGTACGTCGCGGGCGAGTCCGGTGCGTTCCGGCTCGTCTTCGAGTCCGACCTGACCAACGAGCCGGCGGTGCGTGGGCAGGTCGACCGGGTGACCATCGAGTGCGCGTCGATGATCGCCGACGTCATCCAAGACGACACGGGCCTGCCGAGCGACGCCTCGCGGCTGCTCGCGGTGTCCCTGGTGGGAATGGCTCAGGTCAGCGCCCGGTTCTGGCTCACGGACCCCGGCCGCATCAGCCAGTCCGACGCAGCCGCCCTGGTGGCCGGGCTCGCCTGGCGCGGGATCCGCGGCTACCCCAAGTCCGACGAACACTGATCCACCCGGCACCACCCCGAACCGAAGGAGGACCTCGTGGAGGTCAAGATCGGCGTCCAGAACGCCGCCCGTGAGCTGACCATCGAGACCGACGAGTCGGCCGAGCAGGTCGAGAAGCTGGTCAGCGAGGCGGTCGCCGGCGAGGGCGTGCTCACGCTGTCCGACACCAAGGGCCGGAAGGTCGTCGTACCCGCCGCCAAGCTGGCCTACGTCGAGATCGGCCACGGCACGTTGGGCCAGGTGGGCTTCCGCAGCTGACGGGGACCCGCAGCGGGCCCGGCCCGTGGCGGTCGCCCTTCGGGGCCGCCTCGCGCCTCGGCTCCCCAGGAACCGCTGCCACGCGACCGAGGAAGCCCTACCGACGGGTCGACACCTGAGCCGCCAAGGGGTGCCGCCGCTTGCGTCGCGGGTCCGGCCGTGAGGAGGATCGGCGCATGGTCTCCGCGCTGCTGTGGGCCCTGATCGGCGGCACCGTCATCGGGCTGCTCGGCAAGGCCCTCGCCCCGGGCGACCGCGACGACGTGCCGCTGTGGCTCACGGTCATCTGCGGCATCGGCGGGGTGCTGATCGGCAACTTCCTCTACGGCCTGTTCTTCGCCGACCACTCCCGCGGCATCGACTGGTGGCGGCACGGCTGGCAGGTCGCAGTGGCCGCCGTACTCGTCGCGTCCGCTTCCGTCAGCGCCGGCCGAGCTCGCAGCCAGCCGGAGTCGGACCGGGCGGATCCCCACCGGTGAGAACCGGTGCTCGTCGAGCGACGCCTGCCGATGGCTGACGGTTTCCCCGGGTAACCGGGGAAGTTGGAACTTCTGGCCCGAAGTTTCGGCCCAACAGTTCCGGTTTCCCCGGTGAACCGGGGAAACCGACCCGGGCGGCCCACCTCAGGACGCGAGCCCGAGCTCGGCCATCCGCTCGGCGTGTCGCTCGGTGATCCGGGTGAACATCCGCCCGATCGCGGCGAGGTCCAGGCCCGGCCGGTCCACGCCGCCGGCGAGCAGCGCCGACAGCGCGTCCCGGTCGGCGGCGACCCGCTGCGCCTGGGTCAGCGCCTCCCCCATCAGCCGCCGCCCCCACAGCGCGAGCCGCCCGCCCAGGCGGTGGTCCGCCTCGATCGCGGCCCGGACCCGGTCGACCACGAAGGCGGAGTGGCCGCCGTCCTCGAGGGAGGCCACGATCAGGTCACGGGTCTCGGTGTCGAGGTACGCCGCGATCTCGCGGTAGAAGTCGTTGGCGAGGCCGTCGCCGACGTACGCCTTGATCAGCCCCTCGTACCAGTCGCTCGGGGCGGTGTGCTGGTGGAACCGGTCGATCGCCTCGACGAACGGCGCCATCGCGCGGAACGGGTCGGCGCCGAGCTGGACGAGCCGCTCGTTGAGGCGCGCGACGTGGCCGAACTCCGCCGTCGCCATGCTCGCGATCGCCACCTTGTCCTCGAGCGTCGGCGCGAGCTTGGCGTCCTCGGCGAGCCGCTCGAAGGCGGAGATCTCGCCGTACGCGATCGCCCCGAGCAGGTCGACCACGGCCTCGCGATAGTCCGGGTCCTGGAAGGCCACGCCATCGGCGGGGCGCGCGTCGTCCGGCGGGGATGAGGGCACGTGCGCACCCTACCGATAGACTGCGGGTGATCGAGGTCGCCCAAGCGGCCCACGTATGTGCGCGGCAGACCGCATGCAGACCCGCATTCCGAGTCCGCCGCATCCGACATCTCATTCGGTTGATCCCGGCTGACTCACGAAAGCGACAAAGACCCTGACCACGTTCCGAGAGCTCGGGGTGCTCCCCGAGATTTGCGATGCGCTCGAGCGCGTCAACATCGTCACCCCCTTCGCGATCCAGGAGATGACCCTCTCCGTCGCCCTGATGGGCACCGACCTGATCGGGCAGGCCCGCACCGGCACCGGCAAGACCCTGGCGTTCGGCATCCCGGTGCTCCAGCGCAGCGTCGCGCCGAAGGACCCCGACTACGCCGAGCTGCCGCAGGGCAAGCCCCAGGCACTGATCGTCGCGCCGACCCGGGAGCTCGCGCTCCAGGTCTCGGGCGACCTCGCGCTCGCCGGCGCGGACCGCGGCCTGCGGGTCCTCACCGTGTACGGCGGCGTCGGCTACGAGCCCCAGCTCGACGCGCTCCAGGAGGGCGTCGACATCGTCGTCGGCACCCCGGGCCGGCTCATCGACCTGGCCAACCGGCGCGCGCTGGACATCTCCCACGTGCACGCCCTGGTGCTCGACGAGGCCGACGAGATGCTGGACCTGGGCTTCCTGCCGGATGTCGAGCGGATCCTGGCGATGACGCCCGAGACCCGCCAGACGATGCTGTTCTCGGCCACGATGCCGGCGGCGATCGTCGCGCTGGCCCGCACCCACATGCGGCACCCGATGAACATCCGGGCGGAGTCGTCGTACGAGAACGCCACCGTGCCCGCGACCGCCCAGTTCATCTACCAGGCTCACGATCTGGACAAGCCCGAGATCATCGGCCGCGTGCTGCAGGCCGAGGACGCCGGCAAGGTCATCGTGTTCACCCGCACCAAGCGCCAGGCGCAGCGGGTCGCCGACGACCTGGCCGAGCGCGGCTTCAGCGCCAGCCCGCTGCACGGCGACATGGCGCAGGTCGCGCGCGAGAAGGCGCTGACCAAGTTCCGTGAGGACAAGCTGCGGGTGCTGGTCGCGACCGACGTCGCGGCGCGCGGCATCGACGTCGCGGGCGTCTCCCACGTCATCAACTACAGCTGTCCCGAGGACGACAAGACCTACGTGCACCGGATCGGCCGCACCGGCCGGGCGGGCGCGTCGGGCATCGCGATCACCTTCGTGGACTGGGCCGACCTGGCGCGCTGGAAGATGATCAACAAGGCGCTCGACCTGCCCTTCGACGAGCCGCAGGAGACGTACTCGACCTCCGAGCACCTCTACCACGACCAGGGCATCGCGCCCGGCACCAAGGGCCGGATCGTCGACCCCGCCCCCGTCGAGCGCAAGCCGCGGGAGGACCGTGGCGGCGAGCGTCGCGAGCGCTCCGGGAACCGCAACCGAAGCCGCAGTCGGACCCGCACCCGGTCGGGTGAGACCGTCACCGCTGGCACGCCGGCGGCCACGTCAGCGGCGGCCGAGGCCGAGGGCGGGGAGGCCCGCTCGAACGGCTCCCGCAACCGGTCCCGCTCGCGCAACCGCCGCCGCTCGAGCGGCACCAAGCCCGCCCCCGCCGCGGAGTAGCTCGCGCCTCCCGGGTCGTGTGCCTGAGAACGCGCCATGGCGCGTTCTCAGGCACACGACCCTGCCTCGGACGGCGCCGGTCAGGCGGTGACGACGACGGTCGTGCCCAAGGGCGCGAAGTCCCAGAGCGCCACGGCGTCGGCGTGCCGCTGGCGGATGCAGCCGTGCGATTGCGGGGTGCCGAGCTGCGCCACGGTCTGCACCGGCTCACCGTCGTCGACCGGGATGTCGTGGAAGCCGATGGCAGCGCCCGTGTCGCCTTGGGTGAAGCGCACGAAGTTGCGCATCGTCCCGGAGTCGTCGACCCCCCAGGCCTGCTCGGAGCGCGAGTAGACCGAGTAGGTGCCCGGGTCGAGGTTGTCGGTGAGGCTCCCGGAGACCAGGTAGGTGCGCTCGACGTGCTTCGCGCGGCTGACCAGCCACACCCGCTGGCGGCTCTGGCTGAACACGATCCGCTTGCCGTGCCCGGTCCCCGGCGGCAGGGCCGTCCCCTCGGTCTCCTCCGGCTCCTCGACCGCTCCGCTCGCCGCGGGCCGGTCCGTGGTCGAGGACTCGGCGGTCGAGGAGTCCGTGGTCGGGGTGCCCGCGTCCGGTTCCACCGACCTCGACGGGACCGGGTCGACCGCCTTCTCGAGCGCGGCCGAGGAGTCCTGCGGATCGCCGACGGCCGAGGGCAGCACCCCGGTGCCGCCGAGCACCGCGATCACGGTCACGGAGAGCGAGGACCCGAGCGCCGCGAGCCGGCCGTAGCGGGGCCGGACCGGGGCGCCGCGGTGGCGGCTCACTTGCCGGCCTTCCCCGGACGGTCCTTGCCGGATCCCTTCTTGGCCTTGGGCCGCTGGGACCGGGCGACGAGGCTCTCGGCCACGTCCCGGTAGGCCTGGGCGCCCTTGCTGCTGCGGCTGGTCGCGAGGATGGAGCGTCCGGCCGCCGGCGCCTCCGCGAACTTGATCGTCTTCGGGATCGGCGGCTCGACGACCTCGAGGTCGTAGGTCTCGGAGATGGTCTCGAGCACCGTGCGCGAGTGGTTGGTGCGGCCGTCGTACAGGGTCGGCAGCACGCCCCAGACCTCGAGACCCCGGTTGGTGAAGCGGCGTACATCGTGGACCGTGTCGAGCAGCTGCCCCACGCCCCGGTGCGACAGCGTCTCGCACTGCAGCGGCACCAGCACCCCGTCCGCGGCGGTGAGCGCCGCGACGGTCAGGACGCCGAGGGACGGCGGGCAGTCGAGCAGGATCCAGTCGTAGTCGACCTCGGCGTCGGCCAGCGCCTCGATCATCGACCGCAGCACGTGCTCCCGGCCGGTCCGGGTGAGCAGCTCGGCCTCAGCGCGGGCCAGCTCGATGGTGGCGGGCACCAGGTCCACACCGTCCTCGGTCTCGATGATCACCTCGGCCGGGTCCAGGCCCTTGGTCAGCACGTGGTGGACCGAGAGCTCGAGGTCCTCCGGGTCGATGCCCAGGGAGAAGGTCAGGCAGGCCTGCGGGTCGAGGTCGACGAGCAGGACCGAATGGCCCAGCTCCGCAAGGGCGGCCCCCACCGACGCGACCGTCGTCGTCTTGGCGACGCCGCCCTTCTGGTTGGCGATCGCGAGTGTCGTGCTCATGCGGGGTCCCCGCGCCGTTGTTCGTCGGAGGAGCGGAGCGGTGGAGACGAAGAACGTCGTGGGGTGCTCATGCGGGGTCCCCGCGCCGTTGTTCGTCGGAGGAGCGGAGCGGTGGAGACGAAGAACGTCGTGGGGTGCTCATCGTTGCCCATCATGCCGGACGGGGGTGCCGGGATGGTGCAGCCACCTGTTTGACTTGCGTCATGTCGAGAACCGCACTGGTCACCGGCCCCACCGCGGGGATCGGCCGCTCCTTCGCCCACCAGCTCGCCGAGCGGGGCCACGACCTGGTGCTGGTCGCGCGCGACCAGGCCCGGCTGGAGGCCGAGGCCGAGGAGCTGCGCACGGCGTACGGCGTGCTGGTGGAGGTGCTGCCCGCCGACCTCACCGACCGGGCGCAGCTCGACGTGGTCGCCGCGCGGCTCGCCGACCCGGACCGCCCCGTGGACCTGCTGGTCAACAACGCCGGCTTCGGCCTGAAGAAACGGTTCCTCGACAACTCGGTCGAGGAGGAGCAGGCGATGCTCGACGTGCTGGTCACCGCGGTGATGCGGCTGAGCCACGCCGCGCTGGCCCCGATGTCGGAGCGCGGCAGCGGCGGCATCATCAACGTCTCCAGCGTCGCCTCGTTCCTGCCGCGCGGGTCCTACTCGGCCGCCAAGGCGTGGGTGAACAGCTTCTCGGAGTGGGCCCACTACGAGTACGGGCCGCAGGGCGTGACGGTGACCTGCCTGTGCCCCGGCTTCACGCGCACGGAGTTCCACGAGCGGATGGGGGTGCGCCGCGACTCGGCCCCGGGGTTCATGTGGCTCGACGCGGACACGCTGGTGGCCCGGGCGCTCAAGGACCACGCGCGGGGCAAGCCGTTCTCGATCCCGGGCGCGCAGTACCAGGCCATCGCCACCGCGGCCCGACTCGTGCCGACCGGCGTGCTGCAGCGGTTCCAGTCGATGGGCCGCCGCTGACCCTCAGCCCGCCACGGTGGGCGTGCCGCGCCCGGAGCGCTGCGAGGCCCCTCGGGCGAGCTCGAGCAGGCGGGCGTACTGCTCCGGGTCGGTGGTGTTGCAGCCCAGCTCGTGGTCCTTCTTCCCGTCGCCGTGGTAGTCGCTCGAGCCCGTGGCGACGAGGCCGAGGTTGCGGGCGATCGCGCGCAGCCGGTCGCGGGCCCGGGCGTCATGGTCCTGGTGGTCGACCTCGATGCCGGCCAGACCGAGCTCCTGCAGACCGCTGAGCGCCTCCTCGTCGGCGCGCTCCGACCCGCCGAGGGCCAGCCCGCCCCGCCCCCACGGGTGCGCGATCACCGAGACCCCGCCCGCCTCCGCGATCAGCCGGAGCGCGTCGACCAGCGGCACGGCGTACCGGTCGATGTGGGCGGGCTTGCCCCAGCCCAGGTAGGTCGCGAACGCCTCGTCCCGGTCGGCGACGGCGCCGATCGCCACCAGCGCGTCGGCGACATGCGGCCGCCCGGTGGCAGCGGTGCCGTACGACGCGCGGCGGACGTCGTCGGAGGTGATGTCGATGCCCAGCGACCGGAGCCGCTCGATCAGCACCGGCACCCGGGACTCGCGGCCGTCGAGCACCCGGTCGAGGGCCTCGACGAGGGGCGGGTACGTCGGGTCCGGCAGGTAGCCCAGCAGGTGCACGCTGCGGCCGCGGTGCTCGGTGCTGATCTCCATGCCGGGAACCACGTCCACGCCGGCCGCCTCCGCGGCGCGGGTCGCCTCTGCCCAGCCGGCCGCAGTGTCGTGGTCGGTGATCGCCACGACGTCGAGCCCGGTCGCCGCCGCGGCGCGCACCAGCTCGGTCGGGGTGTCGGTCCCGTCACTGGCCCGCGAGTGCGTGTGGAGGTCGATGCGCACCCGTGCAGCCTAGGACGTCCTCGAGGCTCACCAGCCGGGGCGGGGACCCCCGAAGGGCAGCTCCACGAGCTGCGGTCCCAGGTGGGACACGTCGCGCAGGATCCAGTCGTCGCGCAGCAGCAGCAGCGCCGAGGCCGGCCGCAGCACGATCCACAGCCAGCGACCACCGGCCTCCCCCGCCACCACGGACCGGTCGAACTCGCCGTCGGCGCTGCTGGTCGACACGTCCCAGAGGTTCACCGCCTGACTACCGATCCGGATCCGGACCGCCGGTGGCCGGTGCCCGATGTCGCCGCCGGGGTCGTCGTACCGGGTCCCGGCGCAGCGCGCGCCGAGCCCGGTGCCGGCCTCCTCGGCGACGACCAGCACGTCCACCGGGCCGTCCAGCTCGCTGGTGCCGGACGCGCAGGTCAGCGTGGCCCGGGTCCGCTCCGGGCCGTCGCCGACCGCGGCGAAGTCCGTGACGCTCCACCCGGGGCTCAGCGGCCATGGCAGGTACGTCGGGAACAGCCGCGAGACCGCCAGGTGCTCGCCGAACGCGTCGTACGTCGACTCCGGGGCGTGCCACAACGCCCGGGTCAGCCCGTGCTGAGGGCATGCCCAGCGCCCTTCGGGATCGTCCGGCGCCTCCAGCACCGGGGCTGAGCAGCGCACACAGCTGGCCGCGAGCGACATGGCTCCACGGTGCGGATCGCGCGGTCGGGCGTCAAGGGCACAAGGTCCGCGGCCGGGGTGGTCGAGCTCGTCGAGACCCCCCGCAGGCGACGCAGGACGCTGCCATGCCGGTGGTTGAGGCGCGAGCGCAGCGAGCCTCGAAGCCACCGCGCCGGCCACGACCCTGCTGCGACTCACCGTCGGCGGGTGGTCGCGGTCCTCGGCAGCAACGGGACAGGCCCGCGTCGGGTCGCGGCCTGCGACCGGGTCACTGGCCGACCCCTCTGACCGTGCTCGAAGAAGGTTTCGATCACCTGTTGACTTTTCGAGCATACGTTTGATATCATGTTCGCACGCAACACTTCTCGGGAGCGTCCTATGACCGCACTGGCCCAGCCACGACACCAGGTCTCCCGCGCCCTCGCCCAGGTCCACGCCCTGCTCGACGAGATCACCGAGGCGTCCTTGTGGTCGATGGACCCCGCCGAGACCGCCGCCACGCTGGTCGAGGCCACCCGCGCGTGCGCCCGGGTCGCCGAGCTCGAAGCCCGGGTCGCCTCCCACGCCACGAGGGTGGAGGTCGCCGAACGGGCCGGGGCGACGTCGCTGACGAACTGGTGGGCCCACGCCACCCGGCAGACCCATGGGACCGCGGCCGCCAAGACCCGACTCGCCGCCAGTCTGGGTCGGCACGGCCTGGTCCGTGACGCGCTGGCGGCCGGGACGGTGCTGGTCGACCAGGCGGCGGTGATCATGACCGCGGTCGACGCCCTGCCCGACGACGTGGACCCGGTCCTGGTGGAGGAGGCCGAGCATCACCTGATCGGCCAGGCCGCCCACTTCGACGCCCACGCGCTACGCCGCCTCGGCAAAGGCCTCCTGCACGTCATCGACCCCGACGCCGCCGACGCCCACTACGCCCGACTCCTCGAAGCCGAAGAACGCGCCGCCACCCAGACCACCCGGCTCACCCTGACCGACCACGGCGACGGCACCACCCGACTCCGCGGCACCCTGCCCACCGCCCAGGCCCAGACGCTGAAGAAGCAGCTCCTCGCCTTCGCCGCCCCCAAACACCGCGCCGCGGTCGAAGGATCAGTGGGGGAGCGGCTGCCCGGGCCCGAACGGCTCGGCCGGGCCCTGTGCGAATGGATCGAGCGCTACCCCACCCACCGGCTCCCCGACGCCGGCGGCCTCACCGCCACCGTCGTGGTCACCATCCCGGTCGAGACCCTCCTCGGCGGCCTCGAGCCCGGTGTCTTGGACACCGGCACCACCATCTCACCCGGCCAAGCCCGCCGCCTCGCCTGTGAAGCCCAGATCATCCCCATGATCCTCGACGGCAACTCCCAACCCCTCGACCTCGGACGCCGGCGCCGGTTCCACACCAAAGCCCAACGCCTCGCGATCGCCCACCGCGACCAGACCTGCACCGCCGACGGCTGCGACTGGCCCCCCGGCCTCTGCCACATCCACCACAACAACCCCTGGGCCGCAGGCGGCCCGACATCGGTCAAAGACGGGCGACTCCTCTGCCCCAAACACCACACCCGCGCCCACGACCCCCACTACACGACCACGACCCTGCCCGGCGGGAAGGTCGCCTTCACCAGACGGACATAGACCGACCACCGACCTTCGACCCGCCACCACCACCCGCCAACCGGACGCCAGCCGCCGGCCCTCGCACGCGCGCCCGCGGGCCACTCCCCTGCCTCAGGAGTTCCAGCAGCGCAGGACCGGCGTCTCCCGCTCGTAGCCGAGGACCGAGACGGTAGCGGTGTCCAGGCGGAAGTGCCGGCCGTCGGTGGCCGGGAGCGCCAGCCAGCGCGCGGCCAGCGCCCGCAGCGCGTGCCCGTGGCCGAAGGCCAGCACCGGACCATCGGCTCGTCGCACCCGCTCGACGACGCGGTCCAGCCGGCGGGTGACCTCGGCGGCGGACTCGCCGCCCGGTGTCGGGTGGGTCCACACGGTCCAGCCCGGCACCTTCTCCCGGATCTCCTCGGTCGTGGTGCCCTCGTAGTCGCCGTACGCCCACTCGACGAGGTCGTCGTCGGGGACCGCGTCCGGGAAGCCGGCGAGCTCGGCGGTCCGCCGCGCCCGCAGCCGCGGGCTGGTCAGCACCAGTGCGAAGCCGGCGTCGGCGAGGCGCGGCGCCAGCGACCGGGCGACCTCCTCGCCCTCCGGCAGCAGTGGCAGGTCGGTGGTGGAGGTGTGCCGGTGGTCGCGACTCCACTCGGTGGCGCCGTGCCGGACGACCCAGAGCTCGTGGACGGGCGGCTGGTTCACCCGGCCATCACAACACAGCTCAGTCGTCGGCGAGCACGACGACCCGGTCGCCCGGCAGGACCTGGAACGTCTCGGACTTCGCCGGGTTCACCCGCACCCCGAACGACGCGTCGGCATCGGCCAGGGCCACCGACTTGTAGCCGATCGCGGTCTCGTTGCGGCGCGTCGCGCCCGCGACGATCGTGGCGAAGGAGACCTCGGCGCCCGGCGCGACGTACCACTCCGCGGGCCGCAGGTAGATCTCGCTGCCCTCGTTGCCGAGCAACTGGCCGAAGACCAGCTCCAGGCGCGGATCCTCGGAGAGCTGGGTGACCAGCAGGCTCACGATCTCGCCGCTGACGACCACGTCGTCGACGTGCGCGACCTGCGCGAGCACCCGGTTCCGGTCGTCGAGCATCTCGCTGACCACCGGCGTCGCGGCGTCGAACCGGGACAGGATGTCGCGCACGTGCAGCAGCGTGACCAGGGTGCGCGCGTCGGCGGCCTGCGGGGCGAGGTCGTCGGAGTAGCACAGCACGATGACCTGGTCGAGCCCCTCGACGACGTGCTCCTCCAGCGTGGCGCGGTCGGTGGTCGGCCCGGGTGCGACCGTGACAGCGAGGTTGCGGAGGCCGGGCACGGTCGGCACGGCGTACGACGTCAGCACGGTCAGCGTCGAGCCGGGCGGGGCGTAGTGGTCGAGCTCGCGCACGACGATGGGCGCCCGCTCGTTCCAGCCGATCAGCAGGGCCTGGGTCGGGTGCTCCTCGTCGGCGGCGACGGTGCCGAGGAGGTCGAGGTCGGGGCGGCTGGCGGCATCCGGCTCCCCCCGCAGGGTGGAGTCGTCCTCGGCGACCACGATCAGCGTGTGCCCGGCGACGCGGGTCTCGGGAGGCGGGTTCAGCGTCGGCACGCCGTCCGCGATCAGCCCGATCACCGAGGCGCGCTCGAACGCGAGCTGCGCGTCGGCGTACGTCGCGCCGTCGAGCCGGTGGTCCTCGAGGAAGTAGATCTCGTCGCCGTCGTAGTCGAACAGCTCGGTGTAGACGGCCGCGGCGCCCGACTGCCGGGAGGTCTGGACGACCAGCTTGGCCACGGTCTCGCGGATGTCGAGGAGCACGGTTCGGTCGGCTCCGACCAGACGGGCCGCCTCGAGGTTGGTCGGGTTGCGGATCTCCGCGACGATGCGCGGGCCGTCCGCGCCGGCGTGGGTCAGGGCCAGCAGCGACTTGATGACCTCACTGTCGGGGTCGTCGGAGTCCTCCGGGGCGAGCAGGATCACCGAGCGCGCGGTCGGGTGGCTGCTCAGCGCCAGGTCGTCGAGGTCCATCGGCGAGCCGGATCGGCAGATCACGCGGGTGCCGCGAAGGTCGCCGACCTTGGCGCGCAGGTCCTCCTCCATCTCCACCTTGTCGCGGTCGGCGAGGATGACGATCACCGGCTTGCGGCGGCTCTCGTTGGCGATGGTCAGCTCGCGCACGATCGTGAAGATCGAGTCCGACCAGCCGAGGATGACCGTGTGGTCGCGCTCGAGCACGATGGAGCGGCCACGGCGCAGCTCCGCGAGCTTGGTGTCGATGCCGGCGGCGATCACGCCGATCAGCGCGCTGACGATGAACAGGCCGCCGATCGTCAGCAGCAGCATCGTCAGCAGGAACCGCCAGGGGGTGTCGCCGTCACCCGCGACGGTGCCCGGGTCGAGGGCGTGGAACAGGCTCTGGATCAGCTCCCGGAAGAAGCTGCCTTCGCCGCCCCCGCGCAGGCTGAGCACCGTGACGAGGACCGTGAACACCACGATCAGCGCCAGGGTGGCGACGCACAGCCACATGATCAGCGCCGGCGTGCCCCGCGACATGCTGTTGTCGAAGCCGTAGCGGAGCCGGTCGCCCCAGCCCGAGCGTGGCGCGCTCGTCGCCCGCGTCGGCCCCGGGCCGCTCGGGCCCTGCGACTGGGCCATCGCCTTCGCCGTCCGCTGCCGCAGCTGCTGCCCGGTGCGCGCCATGTTCCCTCTTCTCGCCGATGGGCCGATCAGCCCGTGCTCACGGAATGGTGGACCAGCTTGGCCGAAGTGGCACCGCTTTTCGGACAACCCGTGCCACGATGCGGCGCATGGACCTTACCCGGGCACGGCTGGGGACCGCGTCCGGGTTCCTCAGCCAGGGCCTGATCCTGCTGAGCCTGACGACCCGCCTCCCGGAGTTCCAGGACCGCTGGCGGCTCTCGGACGTCCAGCTCTCGATGATCCTGCTGATGATGATCCTGCTGGCCGGCGCCGGCTCGGTGGCCGCCGAGGCCCTCGCCAAGCGGCGCGACAGCGCGCTGCTGCTCCGCACCGGACTGCTGATCGTGGCGGTCGGCGTGCCGGTGCTGTGCACGGCCCGGGCGACCGAGACGTTCGTGGCCGGTATCGCGGTCTACGGCTTCGGCCTGGGCATCGTCGACGCGAGCACCAACATGCAGGCGGTCGCGCTCGAGCACCGCTACGCCCGTCCGATCCTGCCGTCGTTCCACGGCGCCTGGACGCTCGGCGGCGTGATCGGCGCCGCCGTGACCCTGGCGACGTCGCACCTGCCGCTCTCCGCGAACGCCGCTGTCGGCGTCATCCCGCTGTTGGTCGCGTTCCTCCCGTTCCTCCCGCGCGACCACGGACCGACCGAGCTGTCCGCCCAGGTCGCGGTGCCCTGGCGGCCGATCCTCCTGGTGGGGACCGCGATGGTGCTCTTCTACATGGTCGACACCGCCGTGCAGACCTGGGGGCCACTGTTCCTCGACCACACCTTCCCGACCCCCGAGCGGTACGTCGCACTCGCGGCGTTGACCTACCTGCTCGTCAGCGGCGCCGTGCGGCTCGCCGGAGACGGGCTGGTCCGCCGCTTCGGCCCGGTCCCCGTGCTGCGCGCCGGCGCCGTCGTGGGGGCCGCGGCGCTCGCGCTCGTGGTGTTCTCGCCGGATTGGCGGGTGGCCGTCCTCGGCTTCGCGCTGCTCGGCGGCGGGGTCGCGGTGGTCGCGCCGCTGAGCTTCTCGGCGGCGGCCCGGATCGCCGGTGCGGCCGAGGACGGCGAGGAGTTCGAGCCCGCGGTCCGGCAGGCACGCGTGGACGCGGTGATCGCGCGGTTCAACCAGTTCAACTACGTCGGTGCGCTGCTCGGCTCGGTGCTCACCGGCCTGGTCGGTGCGGACTCGCTGCGGATCGGCTTCGCCGTCCCGATGGTGCTGGTCCTCGGCATCGTGCCGCTGGCCCCGGCGTTCGCGCCCCGCGTGGCTGCCCGACTGGTCTCCCGACAGGACTGACGGGCCGGGCGGCCGCGTCAGCCCTGACTCGAGCCCGGCCAGTTGCGGTCCGGCTGCGGGACCGGGCGGCCGGGCTGCTCCCCGCCACGCGCCTCGAGGTAGTTGTTCTTCGGCACCATCACCTTGCGGCGGAAGATGCACACGACCTTGCCGTCCTGGTTGTAGCCGATCGTCTCGACGTGGACCACGCCGCGGTCGTCCTTGGACGTCGACTCCCACTTGTCGAGCACCGTGGTCTCGCCGTACAGCGTGTCGCCGTGGAAGGTCGGCGCCACGTGCCGCAACGACTCGATCTCCAGGTTGGCGATCGCCTTGCCGGAGATGTCCGGCACGCTCATGCCGAGCAGGATCGAGTAGACGTAGTTGCCGACCACGACGTTCTTCCCGAACTGGGTCGTCTCCCCCGCGTAGTGCACGTCGAGGTGCAGCGGGTGGTGGTTCATGGTCAGGAGACAGAACAGGTGGTCGTCGTACTCGGTGACCGTCTTCCCGGGCCAGTGCTTGTAGGTCGCGCCGACCTCGAACTCCTCATAGCTGCGTCCGAACTGCATGCGCACACTCTGCCCGGCCGCGGGCCGGGTCGCACCGTGGCTTATCTCACCAGCAGCACGGATCGGGCGTCACGAGCCTCCGCCACCGGCCTTGCGGCGGTGCATCTTCGGGCCGCCGCTGGCGACCTCGGAGCCGTGCGCCTTCTCCCGGAGCGGGCCGTCCTGGTGGACGCCCTTCTCCTTGTCGTTCTTCCGGTCGAGCGCCTCCCGCATCTTCGCCTTGAGGTCGTCGTTGGCGTTCGAGTCGGTCATGGATCCTCCACGGGTCGAGCCGGCCAGTTCCTGTGATCGGGTCCTGCGATCCGGTGCCGCGCACCGGCCCCTCCACCATGGCACGGCGGACCATCCCCGCGCCACGGACTTCGGTCCCGCCGAGTTTGGCGGCCGGTCAGGGGACGTTCGGCGTCGGGCTGCCCGTCGGGGTCGGCGTGGGGGTCGGCGACGTCGTGGGCGCCGGGCAGTCGGTCGGCGCGATCACCGGCGGCAGCTCTGCCTGGGCGATGATCATCGGGTGGTCGGTGGACTTGCGGATCCGCGGCCCCCGGTTGGCGACGTAGCCGCTGAACGTGGTCTCCGGTGAGCCGAAGATCCAGTCGATGAACGTCGGGCGGGTGGGTGCGCAGGTCCGGCCGTCGTTCATCCCGCCGTTCGCCGAGACCATGTCGGTGCCCGACGTCATCCGGCAGTAGTAGACGTCGCGCTCGTTCATGTCGCCGGTGACGTAGACCGGCAGCCCGCTCTCGGCGCGTAGGCGGTTGACGAGGGCGATCTCGATGTCGGTCGCCTGCTTGCGCCACTTGGCGGCGGGGCCGCGCGCGTCGGCCGGGTTGTGGAAGGAGGAGAAGTAGGCCTGCTGGCCCGATTGGAGGTTGCGCAGGAGGACGACCGGCATCCGGAGGATGGTGCCGTGGAAGTACGGGATCTTCACCCAGCTCGCGCTGACCAGCTCCCACTCGTCGACCTTCCAGGCGACCGAGTTCCGCATCCCCTTCTTGCCCCACAGCAGTCCCGGGTAGGTGGCGTACGAGCCGGCGGTCTCCTCGAGGAAGACCCGGTACTGCGGGTTCTGGAACTCCTGGAGCCCGAGGACGTCGACGTCCTTGGCCTGGATCACCTTCGTCAGCCACCGCATCCGCTGCTCACCCGACGCCCAGCCCTTGCGGTTCCCGCCAGCGGCCGTGTGGTCGGCACCGAGCACGTTCAGCGAGCTGATCGTGAACTGGGTGGCCAGACCCGGGGTCGGCGTGCTCGTGGGCGTCGGGCTCGTCGTCGCGTTGCCCTCCGCAAGTCGGGCGGCCTCGTCACCGGCACCGGTCCCGCCGGCGACGCGGAGCACGAGAGCGCCGAGCACCATGCCCAGCAGCAGGGCCGCGACGAGGGCAGCACGGGAGCGCGAACGGGGGTCGGACAGCATCGGGTCCTCCGGGGAAGGTGAGGCGACGGAAGAACTCTAACGTCACATCCGTCTCACCGGCCCCATTGGCGGGCCTGCGCGTCAGCCCTTCAGCTGGTAGTCCTTGAGCAGTGAGCGGCCGATGATCATCTTCTGGATGTCCGAGGTGCCCTCGCCGATCAGCATGAACGCCGCCTCGCGGTACAGCCGCTCGATCTCGTACTCCTTGGAGTAGCCGTAGCCGCCGTGGATCCGGAAGGAGTCCTGGACCACCTCGTTGCAGTACTCCGCCGCCACCATCTTGGCCATCCCGGCCTCGACGTCGTTGCGCTCGCCGCGGTCCTTGAGGCGGGCCGCCTTGACCATCATCGCGTGCGCGGTCTCGACCTTGGTCGCCATCTCCGCGAGCCGGAACAGGATCGCCTGGTGCTGCGCGATCGGCTTGCCGAAGGTCTCGCGCTGCTGGGCGTAGGCGATGGCCAGCTCGAACGCGCGGTTGGCGATGCCCACGGCCCGGGCCGCGACGTTGACGCGGCCGACCTCGACGCCGTCCATCATCTGGTAGAAGCCCTGGCCCGGAGCACCGCCCAGGACCTGGTCGTCGGAGACCTGGTGGCCCTCGAAGACCGCCTCGGTGGTCTCCACGCCCTTGTAGCCCATCTTGTCCAGCTTGCCCGGGATGGTCAGCCCGGGCGCGGTCTCCCCGAAGCCCGGCTCCTTCTCGACCAGGAACGTCGTCATGTTCTTGTACACCGAGTCCGCACCCTCATCGGTCCGCGCCAGGACCGCGACCAGGTTGGAGGTGCCGCCGTTGGTCAGCCACATCTTCTGGCCGTCGATCGTGTAGCCGCCGTCGGTCTTGGTGGCCTTGGTCTTCACCGCCGACACGTCGGAGCCCAGGCCGGGCTCCGACATGGAGAACGCACCCCGGATCTCGCCGGTCGCCATCTTCGGCAGGTACTTGCGCTTCTGCTCCTCCGTGCCGTGCTTCATCAGCATGTAGGCCACGATGAAGTGGGTGTTGATCACCCCGGACACGCTCATCCAGCCGCGCGCGATCTCCTCCACGCACAGCGCATAGGTCAGCAGCGACTCGCCCAGGCCGTCGTACTCCTCGGGGATCGTGAGCCCGAAGATGCCGAGCTCCTTGAGCCCGTCGACGATCTCCTGCGGATACTCGTCCGCGTGCTCCAGCTCGGTCGCGACCGGGAGGATCCGCTCCTCCACGAACGCGCGGACGGCCTTGAGGATCTCGGTCTGGTCCTCGGTCAGTCCCTCGGTCTCACACAGGCGGCCCATGGGCGTCCTCTCGGTCGGCGGCGTCCCGGCAGCGGGACGAATTCGCGGGTAACCTACTTCTTCTTCCCAGTCTTGGCCCATGTGAGATCACGCACCGCGTGAGAAAGGCCACGCACGGCCGCCTCGAGCTCCTGCTCGACGGACACGGTCTCGGGCTGCACGCCGGGGACGGGGTGGGAGGTGAGCTCCGCGAGGTCACCGACCACCGGGCAGCCGAGCTTGCGCAGCGCGGCGATCTCCCGCTCCGAGCGCTGGTAGACCCAGGGCTCGTCGAGCCCGAGCACCGGCTCCTCCCGGCGATGCCGGGCCATGCCGTTCTTCGCCAGCACCCGCTTCACCTTCTGGTGGTACGCACCTCGCGAGAGCGGTGCGGCGGCGAGCTCCTCATTGAGCCGGCGCAGGACCAGCGTGGAGGCCAGTCCGAGGGACGGGTTGGCCGGGACGTCCAGGCTGCACGACTCCGGGGCGACGCCGAGGACGCCGGCGTACCGGTCCCACAGCAGGTTGCTGGGCGCGCCCTTGGGGGGAGCGGTCACCAGCACGACGTTCTCGGTGCCGACGACCGCCGCCCAGCGACGCGCCATCGCCGCCACGCCCTGCTGGCGCCAGAAGGAGTTCGCGAGGGCGGAGTCCTTGCGCTCCTCGCGGACCGCGACCAGGTAGTCGGCCCAGGTCGCTCGCCCGCCGTTCTGGACCGACTCCTGCCACATGCTCGGGATGGTGCGGGCCAGGTCGCGCACCGTGAGCACCACGGTCACCGGCGTCGTGCCGAGCGAGCCGACGATCTGCTCGATCTTGCTGGGCTTGCGGGCACCGAAGAACTCCACGGAGAACAGGGCCGTGCCCGGCCAGGCCTCGACCTCGCGGACGGTCCGGGCCCAGGGTCCGTCCGGCGAGAGCTCCGGCTGGCCCTTGCCGCCGCGCTCGATCGCGTCCTGGGCGGCCTTGATCTGCTCGCGCCACTTGCGGCCCAGGAAGCTCACGCCCTGCTCGCGCAGCGCCTCACGGTTGTTGGCGACGACGTTCTGCAGGAACGTCGTCCCGGACTTCATCGTCCCGACATGCAGGACCAGCCGCTCGGCCACGCGATCAGTCGCCCTCCCAGTAGCGGCCGGAGAACTGCAGGTCGGTGCTCGTTGCCCGCCGCGCTCTCGGCGTGGTCGTTGTCGTGGTCGGCTCGCACTCCGGTGGGGTCGGGTAGAAGGCCGGGCCCGGGCTGTTGCCGACCGGCCGCGAGCGGTGGTTCCAGATGAAGTCGAAGTTCCGGTTCCACTGGTTGACCAGGTGCGGGCCCTTGACCCGCAGGATCATCTCGTCGCCGCTGATGCCCGACGGCGTCCAGTTGCTGGAGCCGGTGAACACGTAGGAGGTGGAGGCGTCGTCCCCGTAGTGGCCGGAGATCGTCAGGTACTTCTGGTGGCTGTACATGTCCACCTCCTGCAGCTCGTCGCAGTCGGTGTTGTAGCTGTCCGTGTGCCTCGGGACGGTGCCGCGCGGGGTGTTCATGCCGATCACCCGCTTCATCTCGGTCCCACCCAGCGCCCACAGCACCTTCACGTCGCAGCCCTGCGCGTACAGGTTGCGCAGCCGCTCGGCGATCCAGCTGCCGCGTGCGCCGTTCCAGGCGTGCATGGAGACGCGGATCTTGGTCCGCCCGTTCGTACCGGTGCCGCCCCCGGCGCCCGTGCACTGGACCGGACGCAGGATGTCGATGACGGGGTCGCGATCGCGGGTGTTGCGCGGCCGCGGCATCACCCAGAGCTTGTAGTCGCGCAGCTCGTCGACCTGGTAGAGCGGGTTGGCGGTCTTGTCCTTCTTCAGCTCCCAGAAGAGCTTCAGCAGCCGGGCGTAGAGGTTCGGGACGTCGTTCTTGACCAGCAGGTCGTTGAACTGGTGGATCGCGGCGTTCCCGGTGAGGTTGGC
Source organism: Nocardioides sp. JS614 (assembly GCF_000015265.1). NCBI lineage: Bacteria > Bacillati > Actinomycetota > Actinomycetes > Propionibacteriales > Nocardioidaceae > Nocardioides > Nocardioides sp. JS614. The sequence continues at coordinate 1,541,847 of NC_008699.1, read as the reverse complement.
CGAGCCGGTCATCACGACGTTCTTGGCGCCGCCGGTGTGCTCGAAGAGGTAGATCTTGTCGTGCGCCACGCCCTGGACGCTGCGACACCCGGTCTTGCAGGTGTAGTCCCAACTCTTCTTGCCGCGGTTGGTGCCCAGACCGTGCTTGAGCATCTTCATCGCGGTCGTGTACTGGTGGTCGTTGTGCAGGACCTGCACCCGGACGCCGCGCTTGTGGGCGTCGAGCAGGGCCCGGGCGACGTTGACCCGGTCGAAGGAGTAGACCGCGATCCGGATGTAGGAGCCCTTGCGGGCGTGGTTGATCGCGGCGACGATCTGCCGCTCGATGCGGAACTTGGCCTCCTGGAGGCCCCAGGGGTCGTTGAACCAGCCGCCGGTAGCCGGCATCCAGGGGTTCTTGGTGCCCTCGGCGCGTGCCGGCGCGGTGCCCGTGCGAGCGCTGCCGGCGCTGACGACAGCGGAGTCGTCGACGTGCGCCTGGGCCGGGCCGGCGAGCGGTGAGGCGGCCAGCAGCGAGGCACCCAGCGCCGCCGCGCCCACCAGCGCCAGGATCTTCGACCTCACAACCACACCCCTTGCACCTCGCATCACCGAGATCACCGACGCGCCAGGACAGCGTCGAGCACGCAACCGGTCAGGTGCTGGGTGCGGTCCTCGCCGAACGACGCTTGCGGCGCCCCGTCGCGCCCCCGGACAACTCACGAACGTCGGCGAGCATAACAGCGACCAGCTGGCCGGCTGCATCCACGAGCTCGGCCTCGGTGACACTCGTCACGGGCCGCTGGGCCGGCAGCTCCGCGGGGACCAGCAGGGACTCGACGTCGCCGACGACGTGGAAGCCGCGCCGCCGGATCAGGCGCACGGCGCGCTCCGCCCGCCCTCGGCACTCCGCGAGCAGCTCCTCGTCGAGCCCGAACGACTCGCCCGGCTGCGTCGCGAGATGGCCCTCGGCCAGGTAGCCGCGGATCCACCGGCCCCGGTCCGTCGGGCCCTTGAATCCGCGCAGGTGCTGGTTGACCCGGCGCAGCAGCTCGACCTGGACGACACCGAGCGACTGGTTGGCGGCCCGCTCGGGCAGCGGGTAGTCGGAGTGCAGGCCCACGACGCCCGCGAAGTTGCGCCAGTGCCGGTCCGCGGGCTCGCCCTTCGCGGGCATCGGGAGCACGTGCACCCGCTCCGGCGGGACCACGCTCCCCCACCGCTTCAGGACACCCTGCAGGTCCCAGGTGCGCCAGCTGAACTCCGAGCCCGGGCCGGACTTCTGCGGGATCTGGTCGATCGGCTCGATGCCACCGTTCTTGACCATCTCCTGCCACCCGGCGGTGAGCATGCCGGCGGCGTGCCGGGCGGTGACGATCACGTGCACCTCGGCGGGCGCCAGGTCTGCCACCACCCGCTCGGCCTGCTGGCGTGAGGCTCCGCAGAAGAACTCATGGGTCACCAGGCCGGTGCCACTCGCCCGGTTCAGCTCGTCGCGCAGGCGACCCCAGGCGCCCTTGGCCCGCGGGCCACGGCGCCGGAGGTTCTTGCGGCCCTGGGCATCGAGCGCGGCCCAGAGGTGCTCGCGATGGCCGGAGCCCGGGAGCAGCACGCCGTCAGCGGCCACCAGCTCGCGGTTGGCCCAGAGCACGCCCTGCAGATAGGTCGTCCCGGTCTTGGGCAGCCCGATGTGGAGGAAGACCCGGTCGGCCACGACTCTCAGAGGCTCTCGTGGTACTTCGCGAGCACCTCGCGCAGCTCGGCCTCGTCGGCGCGCGCCAGTGGGACCAGCAGGGCGGTGACCACATCGGTCAGCTCCGCGAGCCGCAGGTTGAGCTGGCGGCACTCCTGCACCTCGGCCTCGAGCGCCACCACCCGCTGCCGCAGGTCGTACGTCGCCGGTGCCCGGAACCGCCCGGCGACGTTCCTCATCCGGTCCTTCACTGCCCAACCCTTCATTGCCATGTGGCCACCATCCGGCAGGTCTTGGCGGGCGAGCCGCCGTCGCGGTCGCTCCTCGGGATTCGTACTGTCTCGCGCTCGACGATTGTGGCACCCAGGGCCCGCAGCTCCCGAGCCACCGCCCGCGGCTTGCGGACCCGGGCCCGCTGCTGCCGGGCGAGCCGGCCGTCGCCGCGCTGGACCAGGAACTCCAGGTACAGCCGGCCACCGTCGTGGAGCATCATCCGGGCGGCGGTCCAGGCGTGCCTGCGGGCTCCGGCGCCGAGGTGGTCGGCCAGGTGGCGGGCGATCACGACGCGGGGCCCCCGGTCCGCGGCGACCAGCGCCCCGGTCGCGAGCACCGAGCGGAGCTCGAGCAGGTTGCAGACCAGGAAGCGGGCGTCCAGGCCCTCGGCCACCGCCTCCTCCTCGGCGCGCTCGAACCCGCGCCGTACGAAGTCGAGCCCGGTGACCGGCGTCCCGCGGCGCGCCAGCCAGAGCGCGTCGCTGCCGGTGCCGCAGCCCAGGTCGACCACCGGCAGGGCCGGGTCCTCGCGCTCCGCGACCCAGCGGGCCAGGCCGGACGGCGTGCCCGAGGGCGCGCGGCGCCGGGAGTAGACGCGGTCCCAGAGCGGGCGGCGCACCCGGATCCCACGGAACCAGCCGTCGAAGCGGCGGTGCGTCGAGCGCGGGGTGGCGAAGTGGAACGCCGGGTCCGGGACCCGCCAGGACCGGCCATAGGTCGCGGTCAGGAAACGGTCGGTGTCCGCCGGCACCGGGAACGAGCGGCCCTCGAGCGTGGCGGTGCCCAGCGGCGTGACCCAGGAGCGCTTGAACGGGGTCCGGATCTCCCCCATCAGGTGCAGGTAGCCGTCACGCATGAACCCGCCGAACACATCCAGCCCGCGCACCACCCCGTCGCTCTCCACGACGTCGACCTTGAAGGCCAGCGCGGAGTAGCGGGTGATCCGGTAGCCCGCCTGCGTGAGCGCCCGCTGGACCCGGAAGGACTCCCTGATCGCGTCGACGGGGTGCTCGTGCTCGCTCACGTAGCCGAGGTCGGCGTCGCTGTCGTGACCGATCAGACGTCCGTCGCGGACCGCGCCGAGGAGCGTCCCGTACGCGAGGAACGCGTGGATCCCGGCCTGCTCGAGGCCGGCGAGCACGTGGTCGATGGCGTCGAGGAGCGGCCGGACGTTCTCCTCGCTGCGGCTGTCGAACGTCTGGACGAGGCGCAGCGACTTGTCCAGGCTCAGCGGCTGCCCCGCGGTGTTGACGACCGCGATCCGCCCGGAGCCGTCCCCGAGGGTCACCTCCTGGTCGAACACGACCTCCTGGCTCTCGTGGACGGCAAGCGTCAGGCGGGTGGTGCCGGAGAGGAAGCGGTGCAGGCTGCCGGGCCACGGGACCTGCCAGGTGCCGGGCGCGCCGGCGCGGGTGCCGTCGCGGTGCAGCCAGAACGAGTAGATGCGCCGCCCGTCGAAGGAGACGTCCAGGACGACCTCCCGCCGGCTGCGGGCGGTGATGCCGTCCGCGTCGACGGAGACGGAGGACACCCGGCCGAGCCGGGACAGCGGGCTCCTCACGGGCGGCAGGCTCCTGCGGGTCGACGGTACGTGGGGACGCGTGATCGTATCCCGCGGGCCGCGCTCGCCCACATCCAGCCGGGCCGGGAAGCTAGGCCCGGTCCCACATCCACAGGAACCGGTCGACGTACCGCTGCGCGTCCGCCTCGTCGTTGATCTGGACGATCAGGTCGTCGCGCTTGGCCGCCCGGTCGCTCCAGTTCTGGGAGCCGGTCCAGGCCCGCACGGTGTCGAGGTCGTCGCCGTACGCGCCATCGACGATCATCACCTTCTGATGGGTGCGGATGCCCCGGTGGTTCCCCTTGCGCAGGCTCACCCCGTTGTTGCCGAGGATGGACCGGACCGCCGCCCCCAGGCCGGTCCCGTAGAACACCTTCACGTCGCAGCCGTCGGAGCGCAGCCCCACGACCTGCCAGGCGAGCGCCTTGCCACGCTCCTCGTTCCACGCGTGGGTGTTGATGTAGAGCGCCGTCGCCACGACCTCGTCCGGGGTCGGGCTCTCCGGGTCGAGCTCCCCCATCGTCACCTCGCAGCGGATCCGGCCCAGCGCATCGGCGATCGGGTCGGTCTCGGCCGTGAGGTCGACCGGAGTCATCCGGATGTCGGCGGTCGCCGTCGCCTTGTGGACGTACTGCTTCGCGACGGGCTCGTCGTTCTTGAGCTGCCCGAACCACCGTCCGTAGGCGCGGAAGTACGGTCGGTCGTCGACCCGGGTGTAGAGGTCGTTCCACTGGTCCTGCGCGTTGTACTGCGTGAGGTTCACCGAGCCGACCATCGTGATCCAGCGGGCCGATCCCGCAGCGGTGAACGAGAAGTACTTGGCGTGCATCTGCCCCTGCTCCCCGCGGCAGCTGTGCTGGCAGATCACGACGAACGACGGCTGGGTGGTGTCGGTGCCGAGCGCGTTGCGCAGCCGCGCCATCGCGGGGTAGACGTTCTCGCCGGCGAAGACCAGCTTCACCCTGACCCCGCGGGCGTGGGCCGCGAGCAGGGCGTCGGCGGTCTGGCCGTCACCGAAGGAATAGACGGCCATCCGGATGGTCGAGCCGGCGGGCGAGCTGTTGATCGTGCGGATCACCTGCTGGAGCAGCTTGCGCTGCTGCCAGGGCGCGCCGAGCGGGTTGTTGAAGCTGGGGCCCGCGGGCGGCTCGTAGCTGCCGACCTTCGCGGCGTACGGCGCGGCCGTCCGCGCCGGCGCGGCCGCGGGCGCCGCCGCCGGCAGGGCGACGGCGAGCGCGCTCAGGAGGACCAGGACGGCGACGTACGGGATCCGGAGAGTGCTCACGATCACCCATTGTCACACCAGTCCCTCACGTCACCACCTGCCCTTTCGGGCAGGTCGGAGCGCGCCGTCCGATCCGGTCCGACCCAGTGGTGGCCGGGTCAGCGCCGGGCGAGCACGGGCGCGAGCGGGGGGATCAGCGCGTCTGCGACGACGAACGGATGGTCGGTCGCGCGCTGCACCAGGCCGCCCTTGGTGGCCAGGAAGTTGGAGAACTCGATGACCGAGGAGCCGAAGATCCAGTCGACGTTCATGTCCGGCGGCGGCACGCAGGAACCGCCGGCCGAGCCGCCGTTCGCGGCGCGCATCGCGCCCGATCCGGTGACCTTGCAGAACACCTCGTCGCGTTCGTTGAAGTCACCGGTGAGGACCACCGGGAAGCCCGCGGTGTGCAGCTGGTTGATCAGCCCGATCTCGAGGGCGATGGCCGCGTCGCGCCAGCGCTCGTTGTTCCCCCAGCGCCCGGTCGTGGCCGGGTTGTGCACGTTGATGAAGTAGACGTCCTGCCCCGAGGCGATGTTGCGCAGGCGCACGTAGGGCATCGGGATCTTCTGGCCCCGGAAGTACGGGATCGGGGTGGTGGCGCCCGCCACCAGCTCCCAGGTGTCGGTGCGCCACGCGATCGAGTTGCGGACCGCGCGGGGGTCGCCGCTCGTCCCGGGATAGACGCCCCAGCTGCCGGCGGTCAGGTTGGTGAACGTGCGGAACTGGGACTCCTCGAACTCCTGGAGGCCGACGACGTCGGCACCGGAGGAGCGCAGCACCGAGACCGCCCAGCCCATCCGGGTGCCGGCGCTGGCCCAGCCCCGCTTGTTGCCGCCGGCGTTCGTGTGGGAGGCACCCAGGACGTTGAAGGTGCTCACCCGGAAGGTGGTCGGCGCCTGGCGGGCGACCAGCTGGGTCTTGCGGCGCAGCTCGCGACCCACCTTGCCGACCTGCTGCGGCCGGATCGTCGGCGCCGGGAGCACGGCCTGCTGCTCGGGCGCCCCGGTGGGCTCCACAGATCCGGTGGTCCGGGTGATGCTCGGCCGCTGGGTCGCCAGGGCCACGTCGGTCGCGCCGGTGGTGCCGGCGTCCCCGGGGCGGAAGATGGCCAGCACCGAGACGACCAGACCGAGCAGGCCGACCACCGCGATCGTCGCGACCGCGGCGCCGTTGCGCTCGTCCGGGTCGTGCGGACCGGCGTGCTTGGACATGCCTCGCGATCCCTCTTCCACACCGGTCGCTGCCGGTTCGCCGCCTGACTGGCTGTGCTGACTCTACCCGAACGAGCGCCTCTCAACCCCGCCGGCGACGACCGATCAGGCGCGGCCACCGACCGCCCTGTGGACCGGACGCGGACGTCGACCCGGTCCTCTTATCGGCCTCGGCCAACAGAACCTGAGCGACAGCGACCGGGTCCTCGGGGAGCGCGACGTCGTCGGGGTGCGGGCTCCCTTCCGGGGCGGTCACCGGCGCGAGGTCGGCGAGGTCGCCGTGCACCGGATGGCCGGCCGCGGCGACCTGCGCGACCCACCGCTGCGTCGCCTCGGTGAGCAGCCCGGCCAGCTCGTGCGGGGTCCGCGGTCGCGGGCCCGGCCGGCCGGCGAGCCGGCCCTCGGCGTAGCCGCGCTTCACGACCCGGTTGTACGTGTGCGGGTCCAGCCGGCCGGCGAGCTCCGCGTTCACCGCCCGCAGCAGGGCGACCTCCGCGGCCCCCAGCGAGGGGTTCGCGGGTGGTACGGCGGCGTCAACCAGTGCCGGGTCGATCCCCACTGCCTCGGCGAACCGGCGCCAGAGCTCCTCGGGGGGCGCTCCCGGAGGCGGCCCGAGCACCAGGTGCGCCCGGTCGGCTCCGACCGCCGACCCCCAGCGGCGCAGGCAGTCCGCGAAGTCCTGGGCGTGCCAGAAGTGCGGTCGGGCCCCGCCCGCGTCCGGCCCCGCGTCGGGACCGGTGTCGGCGCGCAGCTGGTCGCGCTCGAACTCGGCGAAGGACCAGGTCGCGCCGAGCTTCACCTCCTCCTGCCAGTGCGCGGTCGCCTGGCGGCCGAGGTCGCGCGCGGTGACCACCACGTGCACCTCGTGGCCGGCCAGCGGCGCGAGCGCGGCCCGGATCTGCGCGATCGTCGCACCGGCCAGCACCTCGTGGCCGAGGACCGTCGTACCGTCGAAGGCGCGGGCGCGCTCGCACAGCGCCGCCCAGGTCCCCGCGACCTCACCGGCCACCAGGCCGAACTTGGCGTGGCTGCCGCGGACCTCGACGGCGCCGTGGAACATGGCACCGGGCCGCACCAGCGGGTAGCCGACCCCGCCGGCGAGCAGGCGATCGCGCTGGCCCGCGAGCAGGCCCTGGAGGTAGGTCGTACCGGTCTTGGGCAGCCCGACATGGATGACGATGCGCGGTGCTGGAGTCGGCACGGTGACATCGTGCCACCCGCTCCGGCCGGTAGCGTTCGTCCCTGTGAGCACCACCCCCGTCCGCGTCTACGCGGCCCGCCTGGTCGGGCTGCCGATCTTCGACCCCGTGGGTGACCAGGTGGGCAAGGTGCGCGACCTCGTGGTGGCGGTCCGCTCGGAGGTGCACCAGCCGCGCGTGCTCGGGATGGTCGCGGAGGTGTTCGGCCGGCGGCGGATCTTCGTGCCGATGACCCGGGTCACCAACATCGACAGCGGCCAGGTCTACACGACCGGGCTGCTCAACATGCGCCGCTTCGAGCAGCGGCCGACCGAGACCCTGGTGATCGGGCAGATGCTCGACCGCACCGTCCGGGTCACCAGCTCCGGGGTGACCGGGACCGTCTACGACGTCGCCATGGAGCAGGCCCGCAACCGGGACTGGGTGCTCAGCCGGGTGGCGGTGCAGGAGCCGGCCAAGGGGCTGCGCCGACGCGGGCAGACCTACGTCGTCGAGTGGCGCGACGTCGAGGGGCTCACCCAGCGCGAGGAGACGCAGGGCGCCACGCACCTGATCGCCGCCCTCAACGAGATGCGTCCCGCCGACGCCGCGAACATGATCCACGACCTGCCGGCCGAGCGCCGGATCGCGGTCGTCTCCGCGCTGGACGACGAGCGGCTCGCCGACGTGCTCGAGGAGCTGCCCGAGGAGGACCAGGTCGAGATCCTCGAGCAGCTCGACTCCGAGCGCGCGGCCGACGTGCTCGAGGAGATGTCCCCCGACGATGCGGCCGACCTGATCGCCGACCTGCCCCCGGAGACCGCCGCGGCCCTGCTCGAGCTGATGGAGCCCGAGGAGGCCGAGGACGTCAAGCGGCTGATGTCGTACGTCGAGAACACCGCGGGCGCGATGATGACGCCCGAGCCGGTGATCCTGGGCCCGGACGCCACCATCGCGGACGCACTCGCACACGTCCGCAACCCCGACCTCACGCCGGCCCTCGCCGCCCTCGTCTACGTCTGCCGCCCGCCGCTGGAGACGCCGAGCGGCCGGTTCCTCGGCGTGGCGCACATCCAGCGGCTCCTGCGCGAGCCGCCGTCGACCCTGGTGGCCGGCGTGCTCGACGACTCGATGGACCCGCTGAAGCCCGAGGCCACCATCGACCAGGTCGCCGCCCACCTCGCGACCTACAACCTGGTCGCGGCACCGGTCGTCGACGAGAACGGCCACCTGCTCGGCGCGGTGAGCGTCGACGACCTGCTCGACCACATGCTCCCGGAGAACTGGCGCGACCAGGCGATCCGCTCGTCCGACCGCTCTCAGGGGGTCCGCCGTGGCTGAGAGCCGCACGCCGCGGGCCCGCCTGGACACGCCCAAGGAGGCGCGCCGGCCGCTGGTGCGGCGCCCGTCGTACGACGCCGACGCGTTCGGGATCTTCGCCGAGCAGTTCGCTCGGTTCATGGGGACCGCGAAGTTCCTCATCTACATGACGCTCTTCGTGGCCGTCTGGGTCCTGTGGAACCTGATCATCCCCGGGGGCTCGCGCTTCGACGAATACCCCTTCATCTTCCTCACCCTGATGCTCAGCCTGCAGGCGTCGTACGCCGCCCCGCTGATCCTGCTCGCCCAGAACCGGCAGGAGCAGCGCGACAAGGTGGTCGCCGAGCAGGACCGCCAGGCGAACGCCCGGGCGCACGCGGACATGGAGTTCCTCGCCCGCGAGGTGGCCTCGCTGCGGATGGCCGTGGGCGAGGTCGCCACCCGCGACTTCCTGCGCTCGGAGCTGCGCGCGCTGCTCAGCGAGCTGGACGACCGGGCGCAGGAGGGTGGCCAGCGTCACCTGGGCGGCGACGAGAGCGACGCTGCCACCACCTAGACTCGGACAACGTGAGCACCCCGTCCCTCGAGCAGGTCAACGCCGCACTGGCGACCGTCAACGATCCGGAGATCAAGCGCCCGATCACCGAGCTCGGCATGGTCGACTCGGTCGACATCGACGACGCCGGCGTCGTGCACCTCACGGTGCTGCTGACCGTGGCGGGCTGTCCGCTCAAGGACACCATCAACCGCGACGTCACCGCGGCGGTCTCCCGCGTCGACGGGGTCACGGCGGTCGACCTCACCCTCGGCGTGATGACGGCGGAGCAGCGCAGCGGCCTGCACGAGACGCTGCGCGGCGGCCGGGCCCAGCGCGAGATCCCGTTCGCCCAGCCGGGCTCGCTGACGAAGGTCTTCGCGATCGCCAGCGGCAAGGGCGGCGTCGGCAAGTCCTCGGTCACCGTGAACCTCGCGATCGCGATGGCCGGGCGGGGCCTCAAGGTGGGCGTGGTCGACGCGGACATCTACGGCCACTCGGTCCCGGCGATGTTCGGCGTCGCCGACCAGCGACCCACCCAGGTCGACGACCTGATCATGCCGGTGCCCACCCCCAGCGGCGTGTCCGTGATCTCGATCGGGATGCTCAAGCCGCGTCGCGACCAGGTGGTCGCGTGGCGTGGCCCGATGCTCGACCGGGCGCTCGTCCAGATGCTCGCCGACGTCTACTGGGGCGACCTCGACGTGCTCCTCCTCGACCTGCCGCCCGGCACCGGCGACATCGCCATCTCGCTGGGCCAGCACCTCCCGGGCGCCGAGGTCGTGGTCGTCACCACGCCCCAGGAGGCCGCCGCCGAGGTCGCCGAGCGCGCCGGCACGATGGCCTCGATGATGCACCAGCGGGTCGTGGGCGTCGTCGAGAACATGAGCTACCTGCCCTGCCCGCACTGTGCCGCGGAGGGCACCGACCACCGGCTCGAGATCTTCGGCACCGGCGGCGGGGCCCGGGTCGCGCAGACGCTCTCGACCCGGTTCGGGTACGACGTGCCCGTGCTCGGCGAGGTCCCCCTGGACACCTCGCTGCGCGAGGGCGGCGACAACGGCAAGCCGATCGTCGACGCCGACCCGACCGCGCCCAGCGCGATGGCATTGAGCGCGATCGCGGAGCAACTGGCGGGGCGCGGCCGTGGATTGGCCGGCATGCAGCTCGGGCTGACGCCGACCAGCAAGTTCTAGACGCCAGCCTGTAGGTTCTAGCCCGTGTTCGGGGTCGGCCTGCCGGAGTTCGCGGTGCTCGCGTTCGTCGCCGTGCTCGTGTTCGGGCCCGACAAGCTCCCCGAGCTGGCGCGCCAGGCCGGCCAGCTCGTGCGCCGGGCCCGGGTCCTGGCCAACAACGCGCGCGACGAGCTGCGCGCCGAGCTCGGCCCCGAGTACGCCGACCTCGAGCTGCGGGACCTGGACCCGCGCACCATCGTCAAGCGGCACATCGCCGAGGCCCTCGAGGACGACGACGAGGAGCCGGCCCCCCGCCCCGTCCGGCGTGGCCAGCGGCCACTCCAGGACGGCGAGGTGCCGCCGTACGACCCCGACGCGACCTGACCCCCGACCGACACGACTCGGCGCGTCTTGCCCAGCCCCATCCGGTGAGTCGGCGCGTCTTGCCCAGCCTCGCGCCGTCGGCAACGGTTCGAGCGGGCAAGATGCGCCGAGTCGGCAGCCACTGGCGAGCAAGACGCGCCGAGTCGCGATCAGCCGCGGCTCTGGACCGCAGCGAGGGCACCGAACGCCACCAGGACGGTGCGACCGTCGCCGACCGCGGCCTCGACGAAGTCGGCGCCGACCCGGCGCAGCAGCGCCTCGTGGGTGCTGCCGTCCACGAGGCGCAGCACGCACCGCTCCCCGGCGTCGGCGACCCGGCGCAGCGCCGAGCCGAGGCCGAGCCGCGCCACGGGTGACCAGGCCACCTCCGGCCGCGAGCGGTCCGAGGCACCGTGGACGAGCGCGACCGCGTCCAGGCGGACCACCCAGTCCTGGGCGTGACCGCTGACCAGGCACCAGCCGGTGCCGACCCGGTCGAGCACCCCGACCACAGGGCCGACGCCGGTCACCTCGAGCCGCACCGGTTCCCCGGTCGACGCCATCAGCCTGCTGGCCAGGGTGACCTGCTGGTACTCCGCCCGGCCCCGGTCAGCGAGCTCGGCGTCGCGCTCGGCCTCGTAGAGCGCCTCGGCCTGCTGCTCGAGGTCGTCGAGCACCGCGAACAGCTCCTCCTCCCAGGTCATGCGTCGACCCTGCCACGCCCCGGCGCCCTGGGGCAGCCCCGGCAGCCCTGTGGAGACCCCATTGACGTCACAGGTAAAGAGGCGTTTCCTTAACTAAACAGACGCAAACGCAGGCCAACGTAAGGTTCTCGGGATGCACGCTTCAGCGACGCGGTGCCTGGCGGTCTGGGCGGCCGCCAGTGCGCTCGCCGCCGCGCTGGGCGCCTGGCTGCTGCCCGTCGCCGTCGGCGACGCCGGTTCGAGGTTCGACCTGGTCCTGGTGCGCGCGTGCGCCGCCGTGGCCCTGGTCGGCACCTGCTGGTTGTGGCTGGCCGCCAGTGCGACCGTCGTGGCGGCGCTGCGCGGCCGGCCGGCGCGCGCGCCGGGCGTCCCCGCCGTCGTACGCCGGCTGGTGCTCGCCGCGTGCGGGGCCGGCCTGGCGGCGGGCCTGGTCGCCCCGGCGCAGGCCACGCCGGGCGACGTGCACGTCGATCGGCAGCCGACAGCCGGGCTCGCCGGCCTGCCGCTGCCCGACCGCGCCGTCGGGCTCCCGGGCCGGGCGCTGCTCTCCCACGGAGCGCCTCGGCCCACCACTGCCCCCGGCCGGCTCCCGACGGTCGTCGTCCGGCCCGGCGACTCGCTGTGGGAGCTCGCGGCCACCCATCTCGACGACCCCGGTCGCTGGCCGCAGATCTACGCCCTCAACCGCGACCAGATCGGCCCCGACCCGGGCCTGATCCAGCCCGCGACCCGACTTCGGCTTCCCGCCGACCGACCGGAGGAGACCTCATGAACAACCCGGAGACCGACCAGACCGTCGTCGTGCTGCGCGCGGCGGCCGTGCCGCTCGCCAGTGTGCAGGGCACGCTCGCCCTCGACCTGCAGCCCCGCTTCGACCCGCCGGACCCGATCGTCCCCCACGGCCACGCCGCGGCCGACGTGATCGCGATCGAGCAGCCGCTGCGTCGCGGGTTGGAGCAGTGGGCCCGCCGGTACACGCAGGCGGCGGTCGAGATCGTCGGCGGCGACCGACCGGTCTCCCAGCTGCTGCGCTGGAGCTCACGCGAGGTCTACGAGAACCTCGACCGTCGCGCTCAGCTGGTCGCCCGCGCCGGGCGGCACCAGCCCGGCCAGGGCCGGGTCCAGCCGGTCCGGCCCAGGGTGCTGGGGGTGCACACCTGCTTCCTGTCCCGCGACGCCGTCGAGGTCAGCGCGCACGTGCGGTACGGCGAGCGCTCCCGCGCGCTCGCCGCCCGCTTCGAGATCACCGGCCAACGCTGGTGCTGCACCGCGCTGGAGTTTGCCTAGGGTCTGGCTCCCACTCCCTGGACGACGCTCGCGACGGCCGAGAAGTGAGAGCCGGACCCTAGCTGACGCGAGCGGTCAGTCCCGTCGGCCCGCCGGGGCGGCCGTGGCACTGCTTGAACTTCTTGCCCGAGCCGCAGGGGCAGCGGTCGTTGCGGCCGACCCCGGCGAACTCGTCGTCCGCGTTGGTCACCGTCGCACCCTTGACCTCCGCGTCGCCGTCCTCGCTGGGCGCGGAGTAGGCGAGCTTGGTGGGCTGGCTCGGCCGCTCCAGGCCCTTCGCCCGGATCTGCGGCATCGCCCCCTGCTGGTCGAAGGACGGCACCGGCTGGCGCATCGGCTCGAGGACCTCTTCCTCCTCCTCGTCCTCCTCCTCGATCTCGACCTGGACCTCGAGGTTGAACAGGAAGCCGACCGACTCCTCCTTGATGCCGTCCATCATCGCGGCGAACATCTCGAAGCCCTCGCGCTGGTACTCGACCAGCGGGTCGCGCTGGGAGTAGGCACGCAGGTAGATGCCCTCGCGGAGGTAGTCCATCTCGTAGAGGTGCTCGCGCCACTTGCGGTCGAGCACGGAGAGCACGACGCGCCGCTCGAGCTCGCGCATCACGGTCTCGCCGACCTCGGCCTCGCGGCGGTCGTACGCCTCGTGAGCGTCCTTCTGGAGCACGGCGATCAGCTCGTCGCGGTCCATGTTCGCCCGGCCGCCGGCCTCCTCCTCGAGGACCCGGTAGTCGACGCCGACGGGGTAGATCTGGCGCAGGGCGGTCCACAGCGCCTCGAGGTCCCACTCCTCCGCGAACTCCTCGGTGGCGCCGGTGACATAACCGGTGACCGTGTCGTCGATGAAGGTCCGGATCTGGTCCTGGAGGTCCTTGCCCTCGAGGACCTCCCGGCGCTCGGCGTAGATCACCTTGCGCTGGCGGTCCATGACGTCGTCGTACTTGAGCACGTTCTTGCGGGACTCGAAGTTCTGGGACTCGACCTGGCCCTGGGCGTTCGCGATCGCGCTCGTGACGCGCTTGTTCTCGATCGGGACGTCGTCCGGGATCTTGAGGACCTGGAGCACCCGGTCCACCCAGTCGGACTTGAACAGCCGCATCAGCTCGTCCTGGAGCGAGAGGTAGAACCGGGACTCGCCCGGGTCACCCTGGCGCCCGGAACGGCCGCGGAGCTGGTTGTCGATGCGGCGCGACTCGTGCCGCTCGGTGCCGACGACGTAGAGCCCGCCGAGCGCGCGGACCTCGTCGTGCTCGTTGGCCACCTGGGACTTGATCCGCTCGACGGTGCCGGGCCACTCGGCCTGGTACTCATCGGCGGTCTCGCCGGCGGGCTCGAGGCCGCGCTTGCGCAGCTCGGCGTCGGCGAGGAACTCGACGGAGCCGCCGAGCATGATGTCGGTGCCTCGGCCGGCCATGTTCGTGGCGACCGTGACCGCCCCCTTGTGACCGGCGAGGGCGACGATCTTCGCCTCGTCGGCGTGCACCTTCGCGTTCAGCACCGAGTGCGGGATGCCCCGCTTCTTCAACTTGGCCGACAGGTGCTCGGACTTCTCGACCGAGACGGTGCCGACCAGGATCGGCTGGCCCTTCTCGTGGCGCTCGGCGATGTCCTCGACGACGGCCTCGTACTTCGCCTCCTCGGTGCGGTAGACCAGGTCGGCCTGGTCCTTGCGCGCCATCGGCTTGTTGGTCGGGATCGGGACCACACCGAGCTTGTAGATCTTGTCGAACTCGGACGCCTCGGTCATGGCCGTGCCGGTCATGCCCGAGAGCTTGTCGTAGAGGCGGAAGTAGTTCTGGAGGGTGACCGTCGCGAGGGTCTGGTACTCCTCGCGGACCTGCACGTCCTCCTTGGCCTCGATCGCCTGGTGCAGGCCGTCGTTGTAGCGGCGGCCCGCGAGCATCCGGCCGGTGTGCTCGTCGACGATGAGCACCTCGCCGTTCAGGACGACGTACTCCTTGTCGTTGTGGAAGAGCTCCTTGGCCTTGATCGAGTTGTGCAGGAACGAGATCAGCGGCGTGTTGGCCGACTCGTAGAGGTTCTCGATGCCGAGGTGGTCCTCGACCTTGGTGATGCCGGGCTCGAGGACCGAGATGGTCCGCTTCTTCTCGTCGACCTCGTAGTCCTCGTCGCGGACCAGGTTGCGGGCGACCTTCGCGAACTCGGCGTACCAGTGCACCTCGTCCTGCGTCGGGCCGCTGATGATCAGCGGGGTCCGGGCCTCGTCGATCAGGATCGAGTCCACCTCGTCCACGATCGCGAAGTTGTGGCCGCGCTGGACGCACTCCTCGATCGAGCCCGCCATGTTGTCGCGCAGGTAGTCGAAGCCGAGCTCGTTGTTGGTGCCGTAGGTGATGTCGCAGTTGTAGGCGACCCGGCGCTCGTCGGGGCGCATCTCCGGGAGGATCACGCCGACGGTGAGCCCCAGGAAGTGATGGACCCGGCCCATCATCTCGGACTGGAACTTCGCGAGGTAGTCGTTGACGGTGACGATGTGGACGCCCTTGCCGGACAGCGCGTTGAGGTACGACGGCAGCACGGCGACCAGCGTCTTGCCCTCACCGGTCTTCATCTCGGCGATGTTGCCCATGTGCAGCGCGCCGGCGCCCATCACCTGGACGTCGAACGGACGCAGGCCGATCACGCGGCGGGCCGCCTCGCGGACGGTCGCGAACGCCTCGGGCATGATGTCGTCGAGGCTCTCGCCGTTGGCGAGGCGCTCCTTGAACTCCGCGGTCATGCCCTGGAGCTCGGCGTCGCTCATCGCGACGAAGTCGTCCTCGATGGCGTTCACCGCCTGCGCGATGGCCTCGAGCTGGCGCAGGATCTTGCCCTCGCCGATGCGGAGGATCTTGTCGAGAATGGCAGGCACGAGGCACGGACTCCTGGATGGGGTGTAGACAGGCCTCCGCCACTCTACCCAGCCGCCCGAGGCCGCCCTAAATGAACCGGCTGAGCGCGGGGGCCAGGTCGCCACGCGGCTCCACGACGACCGAGCCCAGCCCGAGCCAGCCCGCCATCGCGGCCAGCTCCGCGGCGAGCTCCTCGGGGGTCTCCGCGGGAGCGTCCGGCTCGGCGTACGCCGCCTTGACCAGCAACCGGCCGGCCCCGGCGTCGTACTGGCGGTCGGCCTTCAGGTCGACCCGCCCGACGAGCCGATCGCCGAGGAGGAACGGCAGCACGTAGTAGCCGTGCACCCGCTGCGGCTCCGGTACGTAGATCTCGATGCGGTAGCGGAAGCCGAACAGCTGCTCGGTGCGGGTGCGCTCCCACACCACCGGGTCGAACGGGCTCAGCAGCGCCCGGGCCCGGACCCGCCGCGGCAGCCGGGCGTCGCGGTGCAGGTAGGCCGGGCGCCGCCACCCCTCGACGGCGACCGGCAGCAGCTCACCCTCCTCGACCAGCTCGGCGACGGCCCGAGCGGCGGGCGCGACCTCCATGCGGTAGTAGTCGCGCAGGTCCTGGACGCTCGCCACCCCGTGGGACCGGGCTGCCCGGCGGATGAGCTCACGGTTGGCGTCGTCGAGCGAGGGAGTCGGCTGCGCGAGCACCTCGGCCGGCAGGACCCGCTCGGGCAGGTCGTAGCGGATCTCGAACTGGGTGTTGCGATCGGCGATCGCCACGGCGCCCGACATGTAGAGGTAGTCGAGGACCTTGCGCGTCTCGGACCAGTTCCAGCCCCAGTGGGTCTTGTCGCGGGGCAGCCCGTCGTCGAGGTCCCGGGCGGTCGAGGCGCCGCGCTCGCGGATCTCCTCCAACAGGCTCTGCTCGAGGCCGTCGTCACCCACGACGAACCCCCACTTGCCCCGCTTCTGACGGTACGCCGCCATCCGGTGCTGCATGACCGGCCAGAGTTCGACCGGCATGTACGCCTGCACGTGCGCCCAGTACTCCACCATCCGCCGGGGCCGGCGCTCTGCCGCGCGCCGCAGCAGCTCGACGTCGTACCGGCCGATCCGGGAGAACACCGGCATGTAGTGCGCCCGCTGCAGCACGTTGACCGAGTCGACCTGGAGCACTCCGGTGCGCTCCAGGGTGCGCTGGAAGGTGCGCATCGTCGGGATGGTGTGGCGCGGGTCGAGGAAGCCCTGCGCGGCGAGCGCCACGCGGCGCGCCTGCGCGTTGCTCAACGACTCCACGAGGCGAGACCCTAGAGGAGGGCGCCGACAACCTCAGGTCGGCTCCGGTCCGCCCGCACGGTGGAACAGATCCGTGGCGTCCGGTGCGTGCTCTGGCAAGGCGGAGGAGCGAAGGCGGCCTTTGAGCGAAGCGGGCCGTCGAGCGCCGACAACCTCAGGTCGGCTCCGGTCCGCCCGCACGGTGGAACAGAGCCGTGGCGTCCGGTGCGTGCTCTGGCAAGGCGGAGGAGCGAAGGCGGCCTTTGAGCGAAGCGGGCCGTCGAGCGACGACAACGCCGCCAGAGTGCGTGCCGGGCGTCACGGCAGCTCGAGCAGCTTCTCCTTGACGGCGTACATCACGGCCTCCATGCGCGAGTGCAGCTGGAGCTTCTCCAAGATGTTGCGCACGTGGTTCTTGACCGTGTTCTCGCTGATGAACAGCTCCTTGGCGATCTCCCGGTTGTTCATGCCCTTCGCCACCAGGCGCAGCACCTCGAGCTCTCGCTCGGTGAGCCGTAGGCCGGGGACGTGGTCGCGCTCGGGGCGCGACATCTGCTTGAACTCGTCGATCAGCTTGACCGCCATCGACGGGCTGATCAGCGACTGGCCGTCCGCGACGACGCGGACCGCCTGCGCGACCTCCTCGATCGAGGAGTCCTTGAGCAGGTAGCCGGAGGCGCCGCTCTTGACCGCCTCGTAGAGGTCAGCCTCCTCGTCGGAGACCGTCAGCATGATGATCTTCGCCGACGGGACGGCCTCCTTGATCGCGAGGCACGCCTCGATCCCGGAGCGCTTCGGCATCCGGATGTCGAGGAGCACGACGTCGGGTGCGGCAGTCGCCGCGAGGTTGGTGCCCTCGACGCCGTCGCCGGCTTCGCCGACCACCTCGATACCGGCCTCGGTTCCGAGCAGCATCGTCAGGCCTCGACGGAACAGCTCCTGGTCATCGACCACGAGCACCCGGATCGGTTCCCGTCCGGCGTCGGTCGTCTCGTCTCCCACCCCCGCATCATGGCACGATCAGGCCCCCCAAGGTCGCATATGCGGGTGGTGACGCGACTGGCCGGGGTGGCCCGTTCGGGCCACCCCGGCCGTGTCGATCCGGACCAGTCCGGACCAGTCCGGACCAGGCGGTCGCGTCAGGAGCGCGGTTCGACCTCCAGCGAGATCACCCCGTAGTCGTAGCCGCGCCGGCGGTAGACGACCGAAGGACGGTCGTTCTCCTTGTCGACGAACAGGTAGAAGTCGTGACCCACGAGCTCCATCTCGTAGAGCGCCTGGTCGAGGGTCATCGGGCTGGCAGTGTGCGTCTTCTCGCGGACCACCAGCGGGCCGTCGCCGGTGACGTCGATCGGCCCGACCTGGCGGTCGTGGGTGGTCACCTGATCGTTCGTGGCGGCCGTGGCGTCCGCGGTGTCCGCCAGGGCCTGCCCGACGGAGACCGGCGTACGCCGTCCGCGATGCACCCGCCGGCGGTCGGACGCGCGACGCATCTGGGCCGCCATCTTGTCCAGCGCGAGGTCCAGCGCCGCCATCTTGTCAGCGGCCATCGCCTCGGCCCGGATCACCGGGCCCTTCGACAGCGCGGTCAGCTGAAGTCGTACGGCGCGGTCAGCCTGCCGCGGGTTGCGCTCACACTTCACCTCCACGTTCACGCGGATGATGCGATGGTCGTGCTTCTCGAGCTTCCCCAGCTTCTCCTCCACGTGGCTGCGGAACCTGTCCGTCAGCTCGCAGTTTCGACCGGTGACCACAACTTCCATGTGAACCTCCCGTTGCACAGTTGGTTTCAGCGTTGACCAGCGTTGATCCGCTCCCGAGCGGGCCCTGCTGCGGGCAGGCCGAGGCCCCGGCACCCCTGCTCAGGAGAGGTCCGGCGCTCGAGGTGGAGACAGGAGTCCGTCCGGCCGACCTGGTCTTCGACCCCACAACCGCCTGCTGAGGTGCTCGCAGCTTGACTGCCACTACTGACCTTCTCCCGACCTTCGCCGCATCTGGCGACGGGGTCGAGGCAGGGCTTACCACTAAGCCGCACCGTGATCCCACACAAAGGGGGCTTCGCCCCCCTTGGACCCCCCGAGGAGGACAAAGGGGGCTTCGCCCCCCTTGGACCCCCCGAGGAGGCCAGGGGGCAGGTCCCCCTTGTGTGGTTACGTGGACCGTTTCGCCTGCGACTGGCATCGGCTTGTCGACTGACCGCCCGGGTGGACCCGGGCGTCCCGACGACGCAACCACGGACCCGGACGGACTCCATGCACAGACGTTAGTCGAACCCCTCGGCAATCAAAAGGGACCGAGGTCCCAGGAACCGGGAGCCGGCGCACCGCGCCTCCGGGTGGCCGCGACGGCAGCGATTCCGACGACCGAGAGACCCACCGCCTCGAGCGCGCGCTGTGCCTCGCGGGCGGTCGAGCCGGTGGTGATCACGTCGTCGCAGATGACGACGTGCGTCCGCGGCCGGCGCGCCCGCAGCCGGCCGAGGGAGCCGCTGGGACAGTGCATCGAGCCGGCCAGGTTGGCGGCCCGCGCACCAGCGTCCAGGCCGGCCTGGTCGAGCACGCCGGGCCGACTGCGCAGCAATCGCATCGCCACGACGTCGCGTCCCGTCGCCCGGGCGAGCCGGGCGGCCCGGGCCGTGATCGACCAGGTCGGGTCGTGGCCCCGGACGCGCGCCGACCCGGGCCGGGAGGGCACCGGGACCAGGACGACGGGATCGTCCGGCCCGACCGGGGAGTCGGCGCCGGCCAGCCCGGACTCGACGGCCACGCTCAGCAGCCGCCCGAGCGGTCGCCGTAGCGCCAGCACCCGGTGCTCCTTGTGGGCGAGCACCATGGCGCGGGCCGTACCGGCGTACTCCGTGACCGCCCAGGGCGCCGCCAGCCCGGCTGGAGCCGGTGTCGGCCACGCCGGCCGCCCTGCCCCGGGCAGCATCGCCGCACACCGGTCGCACAGCGCGCGACCCGGCCGGGCACAGCCCACGCACGAGCCGCCGAGCAGCAGGTCGAGGGACGCGTCGATGAGGTCGCGGAGCATGCTCGATGGCAGCAGGCCCGGTGCCGCGACTCAAGCGGGCCGGCCGCGCCTGTGGATCAGCCGACGTAGCCGAGGTCCGTGGTCCCCTTCGGCAGTGGCGTCACCCGCTGGTCGGAGCTGCTGATGTCGACCAGGCCGGCGCGGGTCAGCCCGTAGACGGGCTCGTCGCCTGCGGGCGAACCGGCGAGCGCGATCAGCCGGCCTTCCACCGTCACCGACGAGGGCTCCTGGCTCGACGGCGAGCCGTCCACGGAGGCCAGCCCGATCGAGGCCAGCGAGCTCGTCACGGGCGGGTTGAGCACCGCCACGCTGGTGGTGCTGCGCCAGGCGATCGCGCGGATCGGCAGCGGCGCGTCCACGCCGGTCCCGATCCGCGTCGCACGGGTGGCGCCCAGCACCCGGCCGGTGCCGTCGTGCTCGATCCGGCTCACGACCAGCTGGTCGCCACCCTTCCTGTGCACGACGGCGACCAGGCGGCTGCCGTCGCGGGAGACCAGGAACGACCGGACCTGCTCCCCGGAGACGCCGGGCACGTCCAGCGGACGAACTCGCGTGCCCTGGACGTAGGAGACCCGCGCTCCACGCGAGGCGCGGTCGACCAACCACATCCGTCCCGAGAAGTCCCACGCGGGCTCGAGGAAGCTCTGCCCGCCGCTGACGACGGTCCGCACCTGGGTGTCGCCCGCGACGCCGAGCTCACCGACGAGGACCGCGGTGCCGTCGGCGCCGATGCCCGCGACCGACCCGGCGTCGAGACTGACGCCGATCGAGGTCAGACCGAGGCCCGGGCCGGCGAGGACGCCCTCGACGGGAGCCAGGCCGGTCGGGGTGCCCGAGATGACACCGCCGTGACTCAGGCCGTAGAGCAGCGGGCTGGCCTGGAACCCCGCGGGGTCGAACTGCGCTCCGCCGTCGACGCGGTACGACGAGACGCCGCCCGGCAGCGGGACCGGGTTGCCGTTCGCCGACAGCTTGATGCTCCTGACCGCCGGCTCCTGGCGGAGCGTCCACGCCAGTTGCGCCAGCATCATCTCCGTGGTGTCCGCGGTCAGCTGGCCGACCTCTCCGGACAACAGGATGTCGGCCACGCCGTCGTCGGAGACGGTCACCCCGACGGACACCTCGAGGCCGGGCGGGATGAAGCTCTGCGCCACCCGCTCCAGGCCGGGAGACGGCCCGAGCAGCAGCGCCTGGGTGAGGGCGGAGGCCAGCTGGTCACCGCGGGGGACGAACGCCGGCTCGGGAACGAGGATCGAGGCCGTCGGGTCGAAGAAGTACAGGGAGACCTGGCGGTAGTACTGCTGGAACCAGTCCTCCGGGACGATCAGCGCGTCGGGGAGATCGGCGATGCGCCACTCGCCGTGCTCGGACGACATCGAGAAGGTGACCGTACGGCGGTCCTTGGGGAGCGGCCCGCGCCAGGCGCCTCGGCTGTCGAGGTGGTCGGCGTCGGTGAGGGTGATCGTGACTCCGCGCTGGCTCTCGCGCGGCGTCGGCGAGAGCGGGTAGGTGATCGTCTCCTGCTGCGGGTTCCAGGACGCGGCCGCGTCGGTGGTCAGGAACTGGCGGGCGACCTTGGTGCCGATCGGCGTCTTCTGCATCGCGATCAGGAAGCCGCGCACGATCTCGGTCCGGGTGGCACCCGGTTGCGGCGGCATCGGGTCGAAGGAGACGCCGTTGTCGCTGGACACATCGCCCTCCGAGCGGGTCTCGACCACCGGCCCGCTGCCCGGCAGGCGCACGCAGCCACTCGCGAGAGCCACCAGCAGGATCCCGGCCAGGACGGCCAGCACGCCGCGCCTCATGAGACCGGCTCCGTGACATCAGCGGGCACGAGCGGCAGTGGGCTGTGCCGCAGGACGCCCCCGGCGCGCCGGGGCAGCGTCAGCCGGAACTGTGCCCCCTCGCCCGGGCGACCCCAAGCCTGGAGCCATCCGCCGTGCAGGTGGGTGTCCTCGAGGGCGATCGAGAGGCCGAGGCCGGTGCCGCCACTGGTCCGGGCGCGGGCCGGGTCCGCACGCCAGAACCGGTTGAAGACCATCGACGCCTCCCCCGGCGCGAGGCCGACCCCGTGGTCGCGCACCGCGATCGCCGCCGCATGGTCGTCGCCGTCCACGTGCACCACGATGCCGGCGTCCGGGCCGTCGGCGGCGGCGTGGTCGATGGCGTTGGTGACCAGGTTGCGCACGATCCGCTCGACGCGCCGGACGTCCGCCTCGGCCAGGCAGGCGTGGTCCGGCGCGGTGACGACGACCCGCACGTGGCGCTGCTCGGCGAGCGGGCGGGTGACGTCGACGATGCGGTGGGCCACGTCGACGAGGTTGACGTCGTCGAGCTCGAGGACGGCGGCGCGCGCGTCGAAGCGGCTGATCTCCAGCAGGTCGGCGAGCAGCACCTCGAAGCGGTCCAGCTCGGTCTGCAGGAGCTCCGCGGCGCGCGCGGTGGCCGGGTCGAACCCCGCGCGCGCGTCGTGCAGGACGTCGCCGGCCATCCGCACCGTGGTGAGCGGCGTCCGCAGCTCGTGGGAGACGTCGGAGACGAACCGTCGCTGCACGCGGCTCAGCTCCTCGAGCTGGCGGATCTGGCGCTGGAGGTTGCTGGCCATCTGGTTGAACGACGTCGCCAGCCGAGCCAGGTCGTCCTCGCCGGACACCTTGAGCCGCTCCTGGAGCTGTCCCGCCGCGAGCCGCTCGGCCACCTTGCGCGCCAGTCGGATCGGCGTCACGACCTGCCTGGTCACCAGCCAGGTCATGCCGGCGACGAGCACCAGCAGCAGGACCCCGGCGGTCAGCAGCGCTCGGGTGACCAGCGCCAGGGTCTCCTCCTGCTCGTCGAGCGGGAAGAGGTAGTAGAGCGTGTAGGACTCGGCGTCCGCCGGCAGCAGGACCTGGGAGCCGACCGCGATCCCGGGCTCCTCGGTGACGATCCCGGCGGGGCTGGTCGTGCGGATCGTGGTGTACGTCCACGCGGTCGCGGTGCCCTCGTCGAAGTGCTCTTCCAACGACTGCGGGACGCTGTCGGTGTCGAGGCCGCGGGTGAAGTTGGCGCCGCCGTCCGAGATCCGGCTCCCGGGGGTGGTGGGCCCGACCAGCACCACCGCGAAACCGCGGGTCTCGCCGCGCTGGATCAGCGTGGCAGCCAGGGCCCGCTGCTGGCCGAACGCGTCGCTGTCGATCCCCGACGCCGACCTGAGCAGGTCGCGCGCCTCGGCCGTCTCGTCGTTCGCCTCGGCGACCACGGCGTCCACCCGGTGCTCGAGGAGGCCGTCGCGGGTCTGCTGGAGCAGGAACCAGCCCACCACGCTCACGACGGCTGCCGAGAGGATCAGGGTGCTGGCGACCACCCGCGCCTGGATCGAGCGCCGCCAGAAGGTCAGCCCCCGGCGGACGGACTCCGGCAGTCGGCGGGAGCTCCCCGGGGAGCGCAGGTGGAGCACCGCGGGCCTACGGGGTTCCGGCCTTGTACCCCACGCCGCGGACCGTCACCACGATCTCGGGGTTCTCGGGATCATGCTCGACCTTGGAGCGCAGCCGCTGGACGTGCACGTTGACGAGTCGAGTGTCGGCCGCGTGCCGGTAGCCCCACACCTGCTCGAGGAGCACCTCGCGGGTGAACACCTGCCACGGCTTGCGGGCCAGGCACACGAGCAGGTCGAACTCCAGGGGCGTCAGGCTGATCCGCTCCCCGGCCCGGGTGACGGCGTGGCCGGCGACGTCGATGGTGAGGTCGCCGATGGTCAGGGTCTCCTGCGCGGGCGCGTCGAACCTGCGGACCCGGGCTCGGATCCGCGCCACGAGCTCCTTGGGCTTGAACGGCTTGACGACGTAGTCGTCCGCACCCGACTCGAGACCGACGACCACGTCGACCGTGTCGCCCTTCGCGGTCAACATCACGATGGGTACGCCGGACTCCGCGCGGATCTCCTTGCACACGTCGATGCCGTCCTTGCCGGGCAGCATCAGGTCCAGCAGCACCAGGTCGGGCCGGTACTCGCGGAACGCCTCCATCGCGAGGTCCCCGCGAGCGACCATGTGGCTCTCGAAGCCCTCCTGGCGCAGCACGATGGTGAGCATCTCCGCCAGCGAGGCGTCGTCGTCGACCACCAGGATCCGACCCTTGCTCAGGCCGTCGCCGAGCGGGACGCTCGGGAAGCCGGAGGGCGCGCCGACGGGCTCAGTCATGCCGTCCATCTTGCCTTAGTGCCGGTGTGGAGCGGGCATCTTCTCGTTGCCGGAGCCGTGCTTCTCGACCCGGCTGCTGGGCCCCGGCCGTCGCAGGCTCAGCGCACCTAGCGACCAAGGATCACTAGTACCGGTACTGGTCCGGCTTGTACGGTCCCGCGGCATCGACGCCGAGGTAGGTGGCCTGCTCGTCGGTGAGGCGGGTGAGCTTCACCCCGAGCGCGTCGAGGTGCAGGCGCGCCACCTCCTCGTCGAGGTGCTTGGGCAGCACGTAGACGCCGACCGGGTACTCCTCGGTCTTGGTGAAGATCTCGATCTGGGCGAGCACCTGGTTGGTGAAGGAGTTCGACATCACGAACGACGGATGGCCGGTCGCGTTGCCCAGGTTCATCAGCCGGCCCTCGGACAGCACGACCACGGACCTGCCGTTGGCGAAGGTCCACACGTCGACCTGCGGCTTGACGTTCTTGCGCTCGGCCACGCCCGGCGCCTCCAGGCCGGCCATGTCGATCTCGTTGTCGAAGTGGCCGATGTTGCCGACGATCGCGTTGTGCTTCATCGATCGCATGTGGTCGACGGTCACGACGTCCTTGTTGCCGGTGGCGGTGATGATGATGTCCGCGATCGGCAGGGCGTCCTCGAGCGTGGTGACCTGGTAGCCGTCCATCGACGCCTGCAGCGCGCAGATCGGGTCGATCTCGGTGACGATCACGCGTGCGCCCTGGCCGCGCAGCGACTCCGCGCAGCCCTTGCCGACGTCGCCGTAGCCGCAGACGACCGCGACCTTGCCGCCGATCAGGACGTCGGTCGCGCGGTTGATCCCGTCGATCAGCGAGTGCCGGCAGCCGTACTTGTTGTCGAACTTCGACTTCGTCACCGAGTCGTTGACGTTGATGGCCGGGAACAGCAGCGAGCCCTCGCGCATCATCTCGTAGAGACGGTGCACGCCGGTGGTGGTCTCCTCGGTGACGCCCTTGATCGAGTTGGCGATCGGCGTCCAGTGGTTGGGGTTCTTCGCGAGGACCTCACCCAGGGCCTCGAAGATGATCCGCTGCTCGTTGCTGGTGGCGCTCGCCGGGTCCGGCGCCTGCCCGGTCTTCTCGGCCTGGACGCCGAGGTGGACGAGGAGCGTGGCGTCGCCGCCGTCGTCGAGGATCATGTTCGGCATCGTGCCGCCGGGCCAGTCGAGGATCTGCTGGGTGCACCACCAGTACTCCTCCAGGGTCTCGCCCTTCCAGGCGAAGACCGGCACGCCCTGGGGGTCGTCGGCGGTGCCGTTCGGACCGACCGCGATCGCGGCAGCGGCGTGGTCCTGGGTGGAGAAGATGTTGCAGGAGGCCCAGCGGACCTCGGCGCCGAGCGCGACGAGCGTCTCGATCAGGACCGCTGTCTGGATGGTCATGTGCAGCGAGCCGGCGATCCGGGCCCCGGCGAGCGGCTGCTCTGCGGCGTAGCGCTCGCGCATCGCCATCAGGCCGGGCATCTCGTGCTCGGCGAGCTGGATCTCCGTGCGGCCGAAGTCGGCCAGGGAGAGGTCGGCGACCTTGTAGTCCATGTCTGCTCCTGCGGGTCCGGCGACGATCGGTGCTGCCTGGAATCCGAGGTTAGATCGCGGCCGGGGGTTCCGAAGAATCCTCGGCCTCCCACCCGCGACCCCGCCGACTGGTCGGGTCGGGAGTCTCGGTCACCCCGAGGGCAAGGAAGTCCCGACTCGACCGCCAGAAGTCCCGACCGAGCGTCAGTGGGCGGCGGCGGGCTTCTTGCCGGAGGGCAACAGGTGTGCGAGGAGCACGACCACGGCGCCGACCAGGAGACCGAGGACGGCGGAGAGGACGGTGTTCACCAGCCAGCCGAGCGCCGCACCGGCGCCCGGGACCGCGTGGTGGACCTTCTCCTCCAGGTGGTGGACCGCGTCGTACGGCGCGTGCCAGCCGAGATCATCGAGGCCGACGAGCTCGATGTGGCCGCCGACCCAGAGCATCGCGGCGGTGCCGACCACCGAGATCGCCGCGAGCAGACGCGGCATGAACCCGACGAGCCCGTGCCCCACCCGACGCGCGAGGGCGGAGGACCGCTGGGCGAGGCGCAGGCCGACGTCGTCGATCTTCACGATCACCCCGACGACGCCGTACACCGCGACGGTGATGACGATCGCGACGACCACGAGGATCACCAGGCGGCTGAGGAACGGCTCGTCGGCGACCTCGTTGAGCGCGATCACCATGATCTCGGCCGAGAGGATCAGGTCGGTACGGATCGCGCCGCTCACCATCGTCTTCTCGGCGTCGGCGCCGACCTCGGTCACCGGCACCGCGTGCCCGTCGTGGCCGCGGACCCGGCCCCAGACCTTCTCGGCGCCCTCGAAGCAGAGGTAGCCGCCGCCGAGCATCAGGATCGGGGTGAGCAGCCACGGCAGGAACTGGCTGAGCACGAGCGCGACCGGCAGGATCAGCAGCAGCTTGTTCCGGATCGAGCCGATCGCGATCCGTCGGATCATCGGCAGCTCGCGGTCGGCGGTGACGCCGTGGACGTACTGCGGGGTGACCGCGGTGTCGTCGACGACCACGCCCGCGGCCTTGGTGGTCGCCCGGCCGGCGGCCGCGCCGACGTCGTCGACCGAGGCGGCGGCCAGCCGCGCGAGCGCGGCGACGTCGTCGAGCAGCGCGAACAAGCCTCCAGCCATGGTCAGCAGGCTATCGGGCGGGCCGTGAGGATCCCGTCGTCAGGCCAGGGCGGGCTGGTACACGCAGGCGGAGTCCTCCGCGAGCGGGTCGCCGGTGTCGGCGTAGGCCCGGGCGCGCGAGCCGCCGCAGAGGTCGGCGTACTCGCACCGCCCGCACCGACCGCCGAACTCCGCCGCCCTGATGCTGCGCAGCACCTCGTTGTCGCGGTAGATGTCGACCAGCGGATGGTCGCGCACCGAGCCGAGCGGCAGCGGCAGGAACCCCGCCGGGTAGACCTGGCCGTCGTGGGCCACGAACACGATCCCCTTGCCGTCGCGTGTCGACACCGTGTGCGCGGTCGACCGGCCGACCGGCGGACCGAGCCGCTCGACGAGGCGCTCGCGCAGCTGCAGGTACGGCGCCTGCTGCGGGGCCGGGCCGCCCGCCTTGCGCTGCACGACCACGCGTCGGAAGAACGGCGCCTCGACCGTGCGGATCGTGAAGCCGTAGTGCGAGGAGTCGAACAGGAAGTGGCACACCTGCTCGTGCTCCTCCGGCGTGATCGCACCGGTGGCCTCTCCGCGACCGACGTGCACCAGGAAGAACACCTCCCAGATCGCCACGCCGGTCTCGGCCATGATCGCCGCGACGTCGGCGAGCTCGTGGAGGTTGGCCCGCATCACGGTGGTGTTGACCTGCACCTTCAGCCCGGCGGCGACCAGCGCCCGGATCGCGGGAATGGTCTGGTCGAAGTGGCCGGGGATGCCGCGCACGCCGTCGTGGGTCGCGGGGGTGGCGCCGTCCAGGCTGAGCGAGACCGCCTTCACGCCGGCGGCCACCATCTGGTCGATCGCCTCGGGCGTGAGCCTCGGGGTCACCGAGGGGGACATGGCGACCGGGACACCGAGTCCGTTGGCGTGGGCCACCATCTCGAAGACGTCCGGCCGGAGCAGGCAGTCGCCGCCGGTGAGGATCAGGATCGGGTACGGCCGGCCGAACCCGGCGACCTGGTCGATCAGTGCCCGGCCCTCGGCGCCGGTCAGCTCACCGGGCAGCGGGTCGGGGGCCGCCGAGGCGCGGCAGTGGCGGCAGGCCAGCTGGCAGGCGCGGGTGACCTCCCAGAACACCAGCATCGGACGCTGGGAGTAGTCGATGGTGCGGGGCAGCTCCAGGCCGGCCGGGTGGCTGCCGGGGTGGCGGCCGGTCGGGGGTGTCGCCGGGTGGGTCATGTGGGCGCTCCTTGCGTTGCGAGCAGGGACGTGGCGGTCGCGTCGGCCTGGGCGACGCAGCCGGCCAGGCCGACGCCGCGGTAGGCCGCACCGGTCACCAGCAGGCCCGGCGCCGCGGCCAGTGCGGTGTCGAGGGCCGCGAGCCGGGCGGCGTGCCCGACGACGTACTGCGGCATCGCGCGGGGCCATCGCTGCACCAGGCTCTCCACCGGGTCCGCGGTGACGCCGAGCATCCGGCGCAGGGCCTCGCGCACGTGGCGCACCAGCTCGGCGTCGTCCATGGCGAGCCACCGGGTGTCGCCCGATCGGCCGACCATGACCTTGAGCAGGACGTAGTCGCCGGCGTCGGCCGGCTGCGGCCACTTCTGGGACAGCCAGCTGCAGCCGACGACCAGCTCGTCCTCGACCGGCGGCACCAGGAACCCGGTGCCTGCGGGCAGCGCCGGCACCTGGTCGCGCCGGAACGCCAGGGTCACGTTCGCGACGTCGACGTACCCGATCTCCCGGAGCAGCGCGGCCGCATCGGGCGCGAGGTCGGCGACCAGCTCCGCGGCGACGTACGCCGGGGTCGCGAGGACGACCTGCCGGGCCGCGAAGGCGCCGCGGTCGGTGCGCACCGTGTAGCCCCCGTTCTCGTCGCGCTCGATGGCGCGGGCCGGCGTCCCGGTCAGCACGGTGTCGGGACCGAGCTCCTCCACCAGGCGGTCGGTGAGCGCCGCGAGGCCGCCGCGCAGGGACACCAGCGGGGCACTCGGCCGGCCGGTGGCCGGGGGCGCGGACCGGCGCCGGCGGCGCAGGGTGCGGTAGAGGCTGCGGCCCGAGCGGGCCATCGCGGCGATCTCGGGCACGGTGCTGGTCGCACTGAGGAGTGCCGGATCGCCGGCGTGCACGCCGCCGAGCAGCGGCACGACGAGCCGGTCGTAGACGCCGGCGCCGAACCGGGGCCGGACCACGTCCGCGACCGAGGGGTCGTCCGGCAGCGCGGTCCGCGGGAGCACCAGGTCGAGACCGGCGCGCGCCACCGCCGCGGGGCCGAGCAGCCCGGACCGCAACAGCGGCCACAGCCGCTCCGGCAGGCCGAACGCGGTGCCGGGGGGCAGCCGTCGGAGCCGGCCGCGGGACCAGATGAACGTGCCCGTGCTCTGCGGCTCGACGACCAGGTCGGCCAGCCCGAGCGCGTCGACCACGCGCCGCAGCTCGGGCGCCCGGGAGAGGAAGGCGTCCGGGCCGGTGTCGACCGGGTGCCCGGCGATCGACGCGGTGCGGATCTTGCCGCCGGGGGCGTCCGAGGCCTCGACGACCCGCAGCACGGCGTCCGGACCGAGACGCTGCCGCAGGAAGTACGCCGTCGTCAGTCCGCTGATCCCGCCGCCCACCACGACCGTGTGCGCGCGCTCGTGCCCACCGGAACCGGTCATGCTGCCATCCTCGCCGCGCGAGGGGCCGGGGCACCTGGACCGAAGGTCCTTGATCCGCGTGGCCCTCGTCACGCCCCACCCGCGAGGCTCAGCGCCGCCCGGCCTCCACACGAGTCTCCGACCTGGACTCGGACTCGGCCTCGATCTCGGCCTCGATCTCCGCCTCGATCTCGGGCTGGACCTGGTCCCGGACGATGGCCAGGTCGACGGCACGACGTACGTGCCGCTCGGCGTAGTCGAGCGGGTCCACCACGTCGTTGAGGCGCGCGGCGATCGGGCGCCAAGCGAGCCCCAACGCGAGCACGACGGCGGCGGCCGTGGTCGCGCCGAACGACACCACCGCGTGCGCGTCGGTCCAGGAGCTGTAACCGGCGTACTCGGCGCCCTTCACGAAGAACCCGTGGAAGAGGTAGACGACGAGGGTCCAGGCACCCATCCGGGTGAACCAGCCGGTCACCCGGGGAACGAGCGCCAGGAACGCGAGCGCACCCAGCGTCCCGATCGCGAGCACCAGCCCGCGGGTGAGCAGCGCGTCGAGGTCGTCGGCGTAGCCCATCTCGTCGTAGCGGGAGCGGTAGTACAGCCACTCCGTGCTCGCCCAGACGTCCGTCCAGGTCGTCAGGATCCAGAGGGCGACGAACACGGCGACGCCGGCCACCTGCACCCGGGTGTGCCGCAACAGCTCGAGCCGGTCGGGCGTCGCCTTGAGACCCAGCACGAAGAACGGCAGCAGGCCGAGCACCCGGGCGATGTCGAGGGTGTCGCCGGCGTACATCCCGGCGATCAGGCTGACCGCGACCGCCACCACCAGGCCGTGCGGGAGCGGCCGGAACAGCGGGGTCATCAGCCGCCACAGGAACAGCGCGGCGAGGTACCACATCGGCCAGTGCGGGTCGCGGAACAGGTCGGCCAGCTCCTCGCCACCCACGTAGACCCGGAACAGCGCCAGCGCGCACTCGAAGACGAGGTACGGCACCGCGACCGTGCGGACCAGCTGCCACATCCGGGTCCGGGTGTAGGAGAAGCGCTGGGAGAGGTAGCCGGTGACCAGCACGAACGCCGGCACGTGCCAGGCGTAGAGGAAGTCGTAGAGGTGCTCCGTGACGGCGTTGTCGGGTAGCAGGGTCCACGCGTGCCCGACGACCACGAGGGTGACCAGCGCCATCTTGGCGTTGTCGAACCAGGGGTCGCGGGCGGCCGGGACGGGCGGCGGGGCCGTCGGTCGAGCGGTCGGCGTGTTCTGGGTCGGCACCTTGGTGAGATACCCGCTCGGGGCCGGACTCAGTCCTCGACCAGGCCGATCCGGAGGTACTCGGCGGCGTACCGGCCGCTCAGGAGCAGCGATGCGTAGCGGGCCACCTCGGTCGGCGCCTCGGTGGTGACCCTCTCCACGCGGATGCCGCGGGCCGCGGCCGCCGCCTGCAGCCGGCCCCGGTGCTCCCGCACCACCGGCTCCTCGGCGCCGTCGTCGAGCACCAGCAGCATCGGGCGCAGGTCGCCGGGCCCGTCCGCGAAGGGGTCGTCGAACACGTCGCGCGGTCGGGCCGCCTCGAGCACGGGGAGCAGGTGCTCCGCGTCCCCTGCCAGGGCGGTGCGCCCGCTCGCGCGGCGGATCGACTCCGACACGCGACGCGCCGCCCGGGCGGCCAGCACCGAGCCACCCCACACGAGGGGATTGGTGTCGGCGAGGGCGATGGCGAGCATCTTGGCGGGGTTGACCGCGAGGTCGCGGTGCGGCGAGCACTCGATCGCGACCTGGTCGAGCGCGGTGGCCACCTGCTCGGCGTCGGCTCGCGGACCCAGCGACACCCGCTCGAGGTACTCCAGCACCACGACCGCCGTCGCGAGCTGGTCGCGAGTCTCGGTCGGCAGGATCGTGCTCCACCGGCCGGCGGCGTGCTCCGCGACCCGGGAGCCCGCAGGCGTCGCCACGACGACCTGGCAGCCGCGGCGAACCGCCTCGGCGACCGCGGACGCCGTGCCGGTGCCGGACCCGTCGGGTGCCAGCACGACCACGAGGTCCAGGCTGCCGGCCCAGCCCGGCAGCGCCGGGCCCGGCCAGGCCACGAACGGCACCGGGCACCAGGGCTCGAGGACCGCCCGGAGCAGCCTGGAGTCCGGGCCGGCGGCGATGACGGCGCGCGGCCGGGCCAGGTCCTCGGCCCGGGCGACCGCCTCCGCGGTCGCCGCCGCGACGTCACCTGCTGCTCGACGGACCCGGGCGCCGGACTCGGCAAGCGTGCGCAGCTCGGCGTCGGACTCCAAGGTGGCGACGTCGTCGAGACGGGACTCGTCGAACCAGCTGACCATCGCGGGGGCCCGTCAGGGCTTGCGGGCCTCGTCGACCAGCAGGACCGGGATGTCGTCTCGGATCGGGTAGGCCAGCCCGCAGCCGCGGCACACCAGCTCCGCCTCGACCAGGTCCAGCTCGGACCGGCAGGCCGGGCAGACGATGATCTCCAGCAGCTCGGGATCGATGTTCACGGCGTTCACGTCACTCCTCCTCGGGGCTCGGGTGGTCAGCCCGGATCTGCTCGAGCACGCGGTCGCGCACCTCGGCCATGGTGGCATCGTCTCGGCCCTCGGCGTTCAGCCGGAGCAGGGGCTCGGTGTTGGACGGCCGGACGTTGAACGACCAGTCGGCGTGGCTGACCGTCAGTCCGTCGAGGTGGTCGATGCCGACACCGTCCGAGCCGGCGTACGCCGCCTCGATGTCCGCCAGCACCGTGGCCGGCTCGGCGGCCTCGCTGTTGATCTCGCCGCTGACGACGTACCGCTCGTACTGCGCCAGGAGCCTCGAGAGCGGCTGCTTCGTCTCGGCCAGCGCTGCCATCGTGTGCAGGGCGGCGAGCATGCCGGAGTCCGCGCGCCAGAAGTCGCGGAAGTAGAAGTGCCCGCTGTGCTCGCCGCCGAAGATCGCACCGGTCTCGGCCATCGTCGCCTTGATGAACGAGTGCCCGACCCGGGTGCGGACCGGGGTGCCGCCGAGCTCACGGACGATCTCGGGGACGGCGCGGCTGGTGATCAGGTTGTGGATCACCGTGGCGCCCGGCTCCTTGGCGAGCTCGCGAGCCGCGATCAGCGCGGTGAGCGTCGAGGGCGACACGGCCCGGCCCCGCTCGTCGACGACGAAGCAGCGGTCGGCATCACCGTCGAAGGCCAGCCCGAGGTCGGCGTGCTCGGCGCGGACCCGGCGTTCGAGGTCGACCAGGTTGGCGGGGTCGATCGGGTTCGCCTCGTGGTTCGGGAAGGTGCCGTCGAGCTCGAAGTACATCGGCACCAGCTCGACGGCGGCGCCCAGGCGAGCGAACACCGCCGGTGCCGTGTGGCCGGCCATCCCGTTGCCCGCATCGACCACCACCTTGAGCCGTCGGCCGGACACCGGTGCGAGGGCGAGCAGGTGGGCGGCGTACGCCTCGAGCACGTCGTGCTCGGAGATGTCCCCGACCGTCGAGCCGGCCGAAGGTCGTCCCGAGCCGGTCGGTTCGCTCAGGACGAGGTCGCGGATCTCGGCGAGGCCGGTCTCCATCCCGACCGGCTGAGCCAGCTTGCGGCACATCTTGATGCCGTTGTACTGCGAAGGGTTGTGACTGGCGGTGAACATCGCGCCGGGATGGCCGAGGTGACCGGAGGCGAAGTAGAGCTGGTCGGTGGAGGCGAGCCCGATCATCACCACGTCGGCGCCCGCGGCACTCGCGCCCTCGGCGAACGCGCCAGCCATCCCGGGAGAGCTCGGGCGCATGTCGTGTCCGACGACCACCGTGCTCGCGCCCACCACCCGGACGAACGCGCGGCCGGTCGCCCGGGCGAGCACGTCGTCGACCTGGTCCGGGACGAGGCCGCGCACGTCGTAGGCTTTGAACACCGAGCGGACGTTCGCCGGGTCGAGGGTGGAGTCCGCCATGACTGGCAGCCTATCGGCGAGCGTCAGTCGCTGCTCAGCACCCGCAGGTGTCCACGCCGGGCGGTCTCGCGGCCGGTCTCGGCGGCCGGGGCCACCCGTGCCGGCGGCACCGGGCGGGCGGCCTCGCGGACCGCGTCTGCGAGGGCCAGGAGGTCGTCGCTGGACGGGCCCTGGTCCGCCGGGTCCGGCGCCAGCCGCAGCACCTCCCAGCCACGCGGGGCGGAGAGTCGCTCGCTGTGCGCCTCGCACAGGTCGTAGGCGTGCGGCTCGGCGTAGGTCGCCAGCGGTCCGAGCACGGCAGTCTGGTCCGCGTAGACGTAGGTCAGGGTGCACACCGCGGGGCGGCCGCAGGCGGTTCGCGAACAGCGGCGGGCAGGACTCACGGCCCTGACGCTACCCGCCGCCCGCGCTCCTCCGGATTAGGCTCGCGGCGTGGAGGATCTCCGGCCCGAGAACGGCCCCCCGAGACGCCGCCTGCGCGACCGGCGGGGACGTGGCATGCGCGGCCCCGCCGTGCTCCCGGCCATCCCCGGACGGCCCGAGCTGCCCACGGCCCGGGAGCGCTTCGACGACCTCGCCCTCGACATCGTGACCGACATCGACGCCCGTTGGCAGGACCGGCTCGGCCTGGTCGAGTACGCCGTCGAGGACACCCCCCAGATCCCCGACGACTGGTCGTCCGGGACCGTCCCCCTGTCCTCGCTCGTCCGCGGGTCCGGCGCCACCCCCACCCGCCTGGTGCTGTTCCGTCGACCGATCGAGCATCGCTGCGAGACTCGCGCCGAGCTCGAGGCGATGGTCCTCACCGTGGTGGTCGAGCAGGTCGCCGAGCTGCTCGGGATCGACGCGGAGCAGGTCGACCCGAGGTACGACCGCGACGAGTGACCGCGGCGCGGTCAGCGAGGCAGCCGGTCGAGCACCTTGCGCAGGCCCTCGGTCACGTTCTCCCGGGCGACCCGCTCGGCACGATCGGCGTCCCGGGCATGCAGCGCCTGCACCAGGTTCTCGTGCCCCGCGATCGAGGACCGGACTTCCTCGTCGGAGAGGAAGCCCGCGATGCGGTGGATGAAGTAGTACTGGCTGTTGTCCCGTATCCGCTGCGCGAGGAGGGCGTTACGCGCAGCGTTGATCACCGCATCGTGGAACGCGTCGTTGTGCTCGACCAGCTGGCCGCGGGCAGATCCCCGGACGGTGTCGGTGTAGTCGCGGTGGTTCGCCGCGATCTGCTCGAGCTCGTCGTCCGTGGCGCGCTCGGCGGCCAGCCTCGCGGCGAACCCCTCCAGCGCGGCACGCACCTCGTAGACCTCGCGGATCTCATCGGGCGAGTGCTCCCGCACGACCCAGCCCCGGCGATGATTGACGATCAGGCCGTCGCCGGCGAGCCGCAGCATGGTCTCGCGCACGGGCGTTCGGCTGACCTGGAGGCGCTCGGCCAGATCGGCCTCGATGAGGCGCTCGTTCGGACGGATCGAGCCATCCACGATGGCCTGACGCAGCTGTTCATAGACCTCGGCCGCTCGATTCGGGGCCTGACGATGGTTCGTCGGTTCCAACGGAGTCATCGGTTCCTCCTTTCGCCGCATTCCGGGTGAGTGGGCTCGATGGGGCATGCCGGGCGACTCTACCGTCGCGATCGACCGCGGACGCCTCTCACACCAGCACTGCATGCACTTCTGCATCCCATCGAACCCTCGGTCTCGGACACTGAGACGCACGTCATAGATTTTCCTTGACCCCTCGCATCCTAATTTGCATACTCCTCTGCATGCAAACTGTCATGCCGTCCGGTGGACGAGTGTCGGGACTCCTCGTCGGCGCCGGGTGGGAGACGGGCCGGGGAGCGCAGCTCCTCGAGGTCCGCGCACCGTACGGCGGCGAGCTGCTGGCCCGGATCGCCGAGTCCACGCCGGACGAGGTCGACGCGGCGGTGACCCTGGCCGCGCGGACGTTCGCCAGGAACGAGCTCACCCCCCACGAGCGGGCCGACATCCTGCGCCGGACCTCCCAGCTCATCGCTCAGCGCGCCGAGGAGTTCGCCCACTCGGTCGTGGCCGAGGCGGGCAAGCCCCTCCGGGACGCGCGGGCGGAGGTCGCCCGCGCCGTGCTGACCTTCGAGCTGTGCGCGCAGGAGGCCACCCGCCTGGCCGGCGAGGTCGTCCCCGTCGAGGGCACGCCCGGATCCGAGAACCGCCGGGCATTCACGATCAGGCGGCCGGCCGGCGTCGTGTGCGCCATCACGCCGTTCAACGGCCCGGTCAATCAGCTCTCGCACAAGGTGCCCACGGCCATCGCCGCCGGCTGCACCGTGGTGGTCAAGCCCGCCGAGGTGACCCCGCTGTCCGCGATCAAGGTCGTCCAAGCGATGCTCGACGCCGGCCTGCCCCCGGGCCACGTGACCGTCGTGCAGGGCCGTGGTGAGACCGTCGGCCAGCAGCTTCTCGAAGACCCGCGCTTCGCGGTGTACAGCTTCACCGGGAGCACGGCGGTGGGCGCCCACATCCGCCGGACCGTGGGGCTGCGGAAGACCCTGCTCGAGCTGGGGAACAACTCCGCCAACATCGTGCACGCCGATGCGGACCTGGGTCTCGCCGCGAAGGTGCTCGCGAAGTCGTCGACGGCGTACGCCGGCCAGGTGTGCATCAGCGCTCAGCGCATCCTGGTTCACGAGGACGTCTTCGAGGAGTTCTCCGCCCTGCTGGCGGACCAGGTCAGCGCGTTGAGCGTGGGCGATCCGTCGGACGAAGGCACCGATGTCGGTCCGATGATCTCGCTCGATGCCGCGCGACGGGCGGAGCAGTGGGTCGCCCAGGCGATCGATGACGGGGCCAAGCTCGTGTGTGGGGGAAGTCGCGACGGCCAGTTCTTCGTCCCGACCGTCGTAGCCAGGCCGGCCGCCCACTCGGCGCTGGCCTGCCAGGAGGCGTTCGCGCCGGTGGCGGTGCTCATCGCGTACCGAACGCTGCGGGAGGCCATCGACATCGCCAACAGCACCGAGTACGGCCTCCAGGCGGCCGTGTTCACCGAGGGCCTCGACGTGGCGATGGCGGTGGCACGACGACTCGACGTGGGCGGCGTGATCGTCAACGACGCCTCCTCGTATCGCGTCGACTCCATGCCCTACGGCGGGGTCAAGCACAGCGGGACCGGGCGCGAGGGCGTGCGATACGCCGTCGAGGAGATGACCGAATCGCAGCTCGTCGTGCTCAACCTGCGCGATCCCGTCGGCGAAGGCCTGTGACGCCGGCCCACCAGTCGCTCCGGCCCCCGGAGTAGCTCGAACAACCCAACCCGAAGAGATAGGACCGTTCCATCATGATGCGTTTCCCGTTTGGTCGCCGTGGGGGGCGGACGCGCCTGATCGCGGCGGCTGCGCTGGCGGTCGCCAGCGTGGCCACCGTCGCAGGATGCGGCGCCGGCTCCGGAGCCAGTGCCGGTGACGAGGTCAAGCTGCGCTTCCTGTTCCCGGAGTACAGCGCGAAGACCGCCCCGCTGATGCAGGCGATGGTCGACGACTTCAACCAGGCCAACGACGGCAAGATCGAGGTGAGCCTCGAGATCGCCCCCTGGGACAAGATGCACGACAAGCTCGCGGTCTCCATGGGTTCGGGGCAGGCGCCCGACGTGTTCGGCTATGCCACCCGCTGGATCTCCGAGTTCGCGGGCCTCGACCAGCTCGCACCCCTCGACGAGCACCTCAGCGAGGACTTCAAGAGCACGTTCAACCAGAAGGTGCTCGAGGCCGGCACGTACGACGGGAAGACCTACGGCCTTCCGGCCGCCGTCTCGGCGCGGCTGCTGTTCTACCGCGCGGACGTGTTCGAGGAGGCCGGCCTGCAGGCGCCCCAGACCTGGGACGACCTGATGGAGGCCGCGACGACCACCGGGCAGCCGCCGGAGCGCTACGGCCTCGGCGTACCCGCCAGCGGGATCGAGGTCGACACGTTCTTCAACTACTTCTTGTACAACAACGGGGGGGACATCCTCGACGAGAACGGCAAGTCGATGCTCAGTGCCCCGGAGAGCGTCGAGGCCCTGCAGTACCTCACCGACCTGGTCAAGGCCGGGGGCAGTGAGCCGAAGCCCACCGGCTTCACCCGCGAGCAGGTCATCGAGAACTTCAAGGCCGGCCAGCTGTCCATGTATCCCACCGGTCCGTGGCTCAACGCCATGATCGAGGCCGACAACCCGGACCTCGAGTACTCCGCGGTGCCGTTCCCGACCAACGACGGCAAGCCACAGCAGACCGTCTCCGTGACCGACTCGCTCGGTCTGTCGGCGAACACCGAGCACCCCGACGAGGCGTGGAAGTTCGTCGAGTTCATGTACCAGACGAAGTACCGCCAGGCCTTCGACGAGGGCGAGGGCATGCTCCCGGAGCTGATCGCCGTGAGCCAGTCGGACTACTTCCAGAGCCCCGAGTACAAGCCGTTCGTCGACGCCCTCGACACTGCCAAGTTCCAGCCGCAGCACCCCAAGTTCGAGCAGATCCAGCAGATCGAGACCGTCGCCGTGCAGAAGGCGCTCAGCGGCCAGGCCACGCCCCAGGAGGCGCTGGACGAGGCCACCGAGCAGATCGACAAGCTCTGACCGAGGGGCGGGTTGCCGGCGTCCCTCGCGTCGACAACCCGCCCCACCATCGCGCTCGACCCGAGGACTGACCATGGCCATCACTGGCGAAGCCGCACCGCGGACCCGAGTCTCGGTCCGGACACGCACCCGGGCGCACCTGCGCTCGGAAAGCCTCCTCGGAGTGCTGTTCGTGCTCCCGACGCTGGTTCTCGTCGGCGTGGTCGTCTTCTATCCCATTCTCGAGACGGCCCTGATGTCGGTCAGCTCGGTGAACTCCCTGGCCCAGCGTGAGGGGTTCACCGGCCTGGAGAACTACCGCACCCTCACCGACCCGGTCTTCCAGCGCGTCCTGATGCAGACGGTCGGTTGGACCGTCGCGGTCGTCGGCGTCACCACGCTGGTCGCGCTGCCCGTCGCCTTGGGCCTGAACCAGAAGTTCCCCGGGCGGCGGATCGCTCGCGCACTCCTGATCGTGCCGTGGGCGGCGTCGCTCATGATCAACGCGATCATCTGGCGCTGGATCCTCGATGGGCAGTACAGCATCATCAACGGCACCCTGATGAGGCTGCAGCTCATCGATGCGCCGATCATCTGGCTCGGCTCCGAACGGACGGCCTGGTTCGCGATCATCGCGGTGGGGATCCTGGTCTCGATCCCCTTCACGGCGTTCTCGCTGCTCGCAGGCCTGCAGTCGGTGCCCGAGGAGGTCTACGAGGCGGCGGTGGTCGACGGTGCCGGCTTCTGGTCGACGCTCCTGCACGTCACGCTCCCCCTGATGCGCCCCGTG
This sequence comes from Nocardioides sp. JS614, assembly GCF_000015265.1. Classification (NCBI taxonomy): domain Bacteria; kingdom Bacillati; phylum Actinomycetota; class Actinomycetes; order Propionibacteriales; family Nocardioidaceae; genus Nocardioides; species Nocardioides sp. JS614. Next base: position 1,503,399 of record NC_008699.1, on the reverse strand, counting down.
CTCGTCGTCACGACCCTGCTCAACGTCATCTACGTCTTCAACTCGTTCCCGATCCCCTGGGTGCTCACCCAGGGGGCACCCGCCTACCACACGGACATCCTGGTGACCTACCTCTACAAGCGCGCCTTCACCGAGGGCCAGTTCGGGCCTGCGGCCGCCATGGCGATGGTGACGTTCGTGCTGCTCCTCGTCTTCAGTCTCGGCTTCTCCTACCTCACCCGTGAGCGCACCCGGGCGGGTGGGCGATGACCCGCGACCGAGCGCTCGCGCGCTGGCTGCTCCTGAGCTTCCTGATCCTGGTGCTGGCGGTATCGACCTTCCCGTTCGCGTTCGCGTTCTCGACCGCGCTCCGGCCGCGTGCGGAGCTGTTCCACTACCCGCCGACCTGGCTCCCCGACACCTGGTCGTGGCACAACTTCGTCGACGTGTGGAGTGCGGTGCCGTTGGCGCGCTACGTCCGGAACAGCCTCGTCGTCTCACTCGGCGCGACCGCGCTCAACGTGACGTTGGCCGTGCCCGCGGCCTACGCCCTTGCCCGGCTGGACTTCCCCGGCAAGACGCTGTTCCGCCAGCTCCTGCTCGTGACCCAGATGTTCTCGCCCGTCGTGCTGGTCATCGGGCTCTTCCGGTTCATGAGCCGGCTCCAGCTCGTGGACACCAGCAGCTCGCTCATCATCACCTACGCCGCCCTCAGCCTGGCCTTCTCCGTGTGGTTCCTGGCGGGCTACTTCGAGTCGGTGCCGGTCGAGATCGAGGAAGCGGCGATGATCGACGGATGTAGCCGGGTCACCGCCCTGGTGCGCGTCGTGCTCCCCATGTCCGCGCCGGGTCTGGTCGCTGCCCTCGTCTTCGCGTTCATCTGGTCCTGGAACGAGTTCATGATCGCGCTCACCTTCATCTCCACACCCGACAAGCGGACCCTGCCGCTGGGCATCTACTCCTTCCTCGGGCAGTACTCCGTCGAGTGGCACTACCTGATGGCAGCCGCACTCATCGCCGGGATCCCGGTCCTGGTGCTGTTCCTCCTGATCGAGAAGCACTTGGTCAAGGGCCTCACGGCCGGGGCCGTCAAGTGACCGGCGGGCACGCTCGCGTCGATCTGCTCCTCCGCGGGGGGCGAGTCGTCGACGGCACCGGCGCACCGTGGCGCCATGCCGACGTACTGGTCGGGAACGGTCTGATCGCCGGCGTCGTCCCGCCCGGTCGGTTCGACGGCGAGGTGGACGAGGTCATCGACGCCGACGGTCTCGTCGTCGCTCCCGGATTCGTCGACATCCACTCCCACTCCGACCTCGCCCTCCTGGCTCGGCCCGGCGCGGAGGAGAAGCTCAGGCAGGGCGTCACCACGGAGGTCGTGGGCAACTGCGGCATCTCGGTCGCTCCGGTCACCGCCGAGCACCTCCTCGACTGCCAGCAGTACGCGCACCCGGTGCTCGCGTTCGAGGAGATCGAGTGGGACTGGACCGACACCGCCGGGTACCTCGAGCGGATCGAGCGTGCCGGACCGGCGGTGAACGTGGCCACCTACGTCGGCCTGGGCACGGTCCGCTGCGCAGTCTCCGCCTTCGACCCGACCGCGCCGAACCCCGAGCGGCGCCGCACCATGCGTGAGCTCACGCGGCAGGCCCTCGCGCAGGGGGCGGTCGGGGTCAGCACGGGTCTCGTCTACGCACCCGGGTCGTACGCCTCCGACGAGGAGATCTGCGAGCTCGTCGACGAGGCCGCCCGCGTCGGCGCGCTCTACTCGAGCCACATGCGCGACCAGGGTGACGGCTTCCTCGAGTCCGTCGCCGAGACGCTCGACGTCGGACGCCGTACCGGCGCGGCGGTCCAGATCGCCCATCACAAGGTCGTCGGCCCACGCAACTGGGGTCAGGTGTCCACCTCCCTCGCGATGCTCCGCGCCGCCCGAGCAGAAGGCATCGACGCCGGGTCGGACGTGTACCCCTACCTCGCCGGCAGCACCACCATGACCGCGCTCCTCCCCGACTGGACGCTCGTCGGGGGGCGGCACGCGATGCTTCGCCGGCTCGCCGACCCCACCGACCGCGAGCGCATCAAGCGCGACTGGGTGCAGGGCATCCCGCTCTGGGACAACCGCGTCGCGAGCCTCGGCTGGGACAACATCTACATCGCCCACGTGGCGACGGACGTGAACCAGGATGTCGTCGGGCTCAGCGTCGCGGCGGCAGCGGTCGCGCGCCAGCGTGGTGCAGACCCCGGGGACTTCCTGCTCGACCTGCTGCTCGACGAGCAAGGGGCCGTCGGCAACGTGCAGATGGCCTGCGCCGAGGATGACCTGCGCCTCGTGATGAGCGACCCGACGACCACGTTCGGCAGCGACGGCCTCTACGCCGGCCGCCGGCCGCATCCTCGGCTGCACGGGACGTTTCCGCGGATCCTCGGGGAGTACGTGCGCGAGACCGGCCTGCTCACCCTCGAGGAGGCGATCAGCAAGATGACCTCGCGGCCCGCGCGCCGCCTCGGGCTCGACGGGATCGGCCTGATCGAGCCCGGCTACGCCGCCGACCTGGTCGTCCTCAACGCCCACACCGTCGCCGGCCCGGCCGACTACGACCGTCCCACCCTGCACCCGCGCGGGATCCAGCACGTCCTGGTCTCGGGGCGGGTGGCGCTTCGCGACGGCGACCCGACCGGCGTGCGTGCCGGACGCCCACTGCGCCGCAACCAGACCGGCCTCCCCGCACCTGCAGGGAGCGACCATCGCAACCTCGAAGGAGCATCGTGACGATCCCCAAGCCGCTCGAGATCAGGCAGCTCGGCAAGACCCACATGAACGTGACCGCGGTGAGCCTGGGTGGGGCCGGCCTGGGCGGGATCTTCGGCCCGGTGGGCGACGCCGACGGCGTCGCCGCCGTGGAGAAGGCGCTCGAGCTCGGGATGAACTACCTCGACACCTCGCCCAAGTACGGCGCGGCCGAGCGCCGCATGGGCCTGGCACTGCGTGGCGTGCCCCGGGACAGCTACTACCTCTCGAGCAAGGTCGGGACCCACCCGGACCGACCGTTGGACTACTCCGCCGACGCGGCCCGCTGGTCCGTGGACCGCAGCCTCGAGGTGCTCGGCGTCGCCTACCTCGACGTGTGCCACCTGCACGAGCCCGAGCCGCACCACCTCGACCAGGCGCTGGCACCCGGCGGCGCCCTGGAGGCGCTGGTCGAGCTGAAGGACCAGGGCGTCATCCGGGCCATCGGCATCGGCGTCCAGGACCACGATCTCCACCTCCGCATGGTCGACACCGGTCACCTCGACGTCGCGATGATGGTGAACGACTACACGTTGCTGCGCCAGAACGCGGAGGACATCTTCGCGGTGGCCGAGGAGACCGGGGTCGGGCTGATCAACGGCGCCGCCCTCGCCATGGGGTTGCTCTCGGGACGCGACCCCGATTCCATCGGCACGCCGGTGTGGACCCCGCCGGCCGCGGAGGTCGCGGCCGCCAAGGAGGTGCACCGATGGTGCGACGAGCACGGCATCCCGGTGCTCGCCCTCGCCCTCCAGTTCAGCGTTCGTGAGGATCGCTACGACTGCACCCTCCTCGGCGCGGCGACGGCGCAGGAGGTCACCGGTTGCTGGGACGCCCTGACGCTCGAGATCCCCGAGAGCACGTGGCACGAGCTCCCGAACCTGCTCGACCGCGTTCGCGTCTCCTGACCGAGCGCCTCTCCCGGCTCATTTCGCGCTGCCGTACGCCCACCAGGCGTGCCGCAGCGCCCGACCTGAAACAGAAGGCCGTGACTATCAACCTTCGTCCCCCGCACTTCCGGGATCCGATGGCGCTGGACCCCAGCGCCGAGCTGCCCCTCCCGATCGACAGCGAGCTCCTCGACACACCCTCGATCCTGGTCGACCTCGACCAGGTCGAGCGCAACATCGCCTCGATGGCCAGCCTCGCCAAACGGCGCGGGATGACGCTGCGGCCGCACGCGAAGAGCCACAAGAGCACCTTCATCGCCGACCTCCAGCTCGACGCTGGTGCGACCGGCCTGTGCCTGGCCACTGCCGGTGAGGCCGAGGTGATGTGGCGCCACGGCGTGGCGGACCTCCTCCTGGCCTACCCGGTGCTCGGCCGGGCCAAGCTCGACCGGCTCGCGCCGATCGTCGAGGCCGGCTCGCTGACGATGGTCGCCGACTCGGTCGAGGTCGCCAGCGGCTACAGCGACCTGGCCTGCCGGACCGGTCGCGAGATCGCGGTGCTGATCGAGATCGACTCGGGGATGAGGCGAGCGGGGGTCCCCCCCGAGCAGGCCGGAGCCGTGGCCGTCGAGGTCGACCGCCTTCCTGGTCTGCGGGTCCGCGGCATCCTGACCCACGCGGGCCACTCCCACGCGGCCCTCGACCAGCGTGGGATCGAGGAGGTGGCGCGCGACGAGGTGCGCGCCATGCAGCAGGCGCGCGAGACGGTCGAGCGCGCGGGTGTCACGGTGGAGGTCGTCAGCGCGGGGTCGACGATCACGACGCCATACCTGTCCTCGGACGACGGCATCACCGAGGTGCGACCGGGGACGTACGTCTACAACGACCTGCGCACCCTGAGCCGGTATGCGTGCACCCCCGACCAGCTGGCGGTCACGATGCTCGCCACGGTGGTCAGCCGTGGCCCGGCCCGGGCCACCTTGAACGCCGGGAGCAAGAGCATCACCACCGCGTCCACCGTGCAGCACGGTCACGGTCACCTCGTCAACCGGCCGCGCAGCGGGTTCGCCCTCCTCTCCGAGGAGCACGGGGTGTTGGAGCTCGCGACCGAGGACGACGACCTCCGTGTCGGCGACCGGGTCCAGATCCTGCCTATCCACGTCTGTGTCTGGATGGACCTGCAACCCGAGGTGTACGGCACCCGCGGCGGGCAGGTCGTCCAGCGAATCCGCGTCGACGCCATGCGTCGCAGCCTCTGATCCGCACCCAGGGAGACCCATGTCCGACGCCCAGCCGATCCTCCTCCTCAACCGCTCCGACGTACGTCGACTGCTCACCTGGCGCGAGCTCATCGATGCCACCCGCTCCGCCCTGATCGCCGTCTCCGCCGGCGACCCGGTCACGACCTTGGCCGGCCAGCTCGTGGTGCCGGGAGCCGCATTGCACCTCAAGGCCGGGGCGCTGCAGCAGCCCCCGCTCCTGTCGGTCAAGGCGAACCTCCGCCCGGACGCAGGCAACACCTCCGGCGCGATCCTCGCGTTCGACCTGGCGCGGCAGCGGCTGCACGCGGTGATGGCCAGCGGCGACCTCACCTCCATGCGGACAGCAGCGATCGCCGCCGTCGCCGCCCAGGCGCTGCGCGGCGCGGCACCCGCCACGGTGGCACTGCTCGGGGCCGGTCCCGTTGCGCGACGCGTCGACGAGGCGCTCACCCATCTCGGCCTGGCCGGCGAGGTGCGCGTCTGGAGCCGCCACCTCCCCCGCGCGGCCGAGCTGGCGGACGCCTACCCCGACGTCGACCACCGGGCGCACGCGCGCGTGGACGACGCGCTGGAGGGCGCCGACCTCGTCGTCACCTGCACGCCATCGCGAGCACCGCTGTTCGAGGCCGACCGGCTGCACGCCGGGGCCGTCGTCCTGGGCATGGGAGCCGACTCCCCCGGCAAGCGCGAGCTGCCTTCTGCGCTGCTCGGAGCCGCTGTCGTCTACGCGGACGTCCGGGCCGACGCGCTCCGCGTCGGTGACTCGGCGTACCTCGACGAGTCGGCTGCGGCGAAGGTCCTGGAGCTCGGCACCCTGTTGAGCAGGAACGAACCGCCGCCGGTGGCGCCCGGACGGCACGTGGTCTTCGACTCGGTCGGTTCGTCGGCGGTGGACGCCGCCGCGGTGGCCCTCGTCGCGGCGAAGGCGACCGAGCAAGGTCTCGGCCAGGCGTTCAGTCTCGACGTCTGAGCGCAGGGACCTCGGGGCCGTCGGCGGCTAGGGCGTGTCTCTCAAGTCTCGGCCGTCGCGAGCGTCGTCCAGCGCGTGCTCTCGCAAGGCGGCGGAGCGAAGGCATACCGGGCTTGTCTGTCGAGCGACGGCAACGCAGCGAGAGCGCGTGATGGGCGACGCGCAGCAGGCCATGGACTTGGGAGACCCGCCCTAGGGCAGCCCGGGACGCACGTCGGGCACCAGCCCGTTCAGCTCCGGCGTCGTCAGCGGCACCACGGCCGCGCCCTTAGCCCGGCCCTTGCCCTTCCCCGACACCAGCACGGCACCGGCAAGGGTCGTGCGCTCGGGCGTGACCGTCACGAGGACGGCGTCCGCCGGGAGCTTGACGGTGACTCCCCGGTCGGGGGTGATGTCCACGCGGGTGCTGTCCAGCTCCTGGCCGGACGCGGAGCGCGCGACCACGGTGACCGCGCCGGTGCGGGTCGCACCGGCGAGCTGGACCGTCTTGGCCACGCCCTTGCCACCCTCGGGGAGCAGCACGGTCGCCGGGCCGTCCAGGGTCTGGTCGGCCACCGCGTGCGAGAGGTCGCCCTCGACGAAGGACCGCAGGGTGGCCGTGACCGGCGCTGTCGCCGTGACGAGCAGACCGGTCGCGCCGTCGGAGATCGCGGGCCCGAGCACGTGGGAGACCGCGACCCGCTGCACGCTCTGCGGCGCGATCCGGATCTCGTGCAGTCCCTTGGGTGCGAACACCGAGTCGTCCGTGACGACCCGGACGTCGGCCCGCACCTCGTCGTCGGTGCCGTTGGCGACGACGAGGGTACGGCGACCGCCGCCCGGTGCGAGCCCCATCAGCAGGTTGTCGGTGGCCGGTTCGGCCTGGGCTGGCAGCCAGTCCTGGGTGAGCTCAGCGGCGCCGACCTCGTCGTACCGGTCGAGAACGCTCGCACCGAGCCGGCCGCGGGAGGCGACGACCTCGATCGCCAGCTCGTCACGACGCGGGATCACCGACCCCAGGTCGAGGCGGACGCTGGTCCCGCCGGGCACCGAGACGCCGCGGAGCCGGGGGGCGTCGACGACACCGCCGCGTCCGTAGACGGTGATGTCCGCGACGGCCGTGCCGGAGTCGGGGTTGGCGAGCTCGAGGACGGAAGTGTGTCCGGCGCCCGCGCCGACGCCGGTGAACCACGCGTGCGGCGCGGGGGCGGAGCAGGCGACCGCCGTCGGCTCCCTGCCGCCGAACCGGCCGGCGACCAGGCCGGGGGCGGTCTCGTCCTCGCCGGCCACCGCGGCCGGGCCGGTCAGACCGGAGACCGTCGTCACCCGGCCGGCGGCGAGGTCGGCGGTCCGCAGCTCGTCGCCGAGCCCGACCTGGACCTGGCCTTGTGCGTCGTCCGCGGCGCTGGTGAGCGCGACGTCGTCGGCATCCTCGACCGCGGAGGGACACACGAGGGTGGCCCGCGTGAGCGCGACCCGGGTCGGCGGGTGGTCCGCGTCGAGGGCCCCGGGGGCCTGGACCAGGAGCAGGGCGAGCGCGCAGAGGACCGGTAGCCCGACGGCGAGCACCGTGGTGACGTCGGGGCGGAAGCCGCGCCGGGTCGAGCGGCGGCCGGGGGCCGATGGGGCGCTGTGGCTCACGACGACCGCCTCCGGTTGGTGGTGGGCAGGCAGAGCACGGCGACCACGAGCAACGCCGCTCCCTGGACGACGAGGAGGAGCACCCGCAGCCACGAGGTCGGGCCCTCAAGGGCCGAGGAGTCGAGCGGGCGGTCCACCTGCCAGGCCCGCGTGCTGCGGTCCTCCGCGCTCGCCTGGACCAGGCCGGGCGCAGCGTCCAGCACCGCGGCGACGTCGCCGTCGGCGGGCGAGGGCAGAACGACGTACTCGATGCCGCTCTGCGCGATCCGGTCGATCACGCCCGGGGTCGGCCGGGAGACGAGCTCACGAACCTGGGCGGTGAACGACGTGTCGGCACCGGTGAGGTCGAGGATCTCGTCCTCCCCGAGCGTCACGCCGTCGCCGCGGCGCACGGTGAAGGTCAGGCCGTCCTCGACGCTGCCGCGGACCACGAGGATCCCGTGCGAGGCACCACTCTCGGAGCTCTGCACCATGTACACGGGGATGTCGGTCTCGATGCCGTCGGCGATCGCGGGATCGGCTCCGCCGAGCCACCAGGCGAGCCCACCGACCGGCACGGCGGCGGCCACCAGCGCGAGCCCCACAGCGACGACCCGGCGCCACGACGCCCCGGCCCCCCGGCCGGCGGTGATCGCTCCCGTGGTGACAGCAACCACGAGCGCCCCCTGGAGCACCACGACCAGCGCACCGAGGCCGGCCTCGGCGGAGGTCGCCGCCATCGAGACCGTCACGGCACCGAGCGCCGCGGCCAGGACCGCCGCGACCGCGGCGACCACCCAGCACACCAGCACGGGGATCCGCGTCGTCCGCGGCACCAACGCGAGCACGGCCAGGACCGCGAGCACGACGCCCAGCCACCACGGAGCGCCGAGGTCGCCGAGTCGGCCGCTGAGCAGGCCGAGCCCGTCCACCTCCGGTCCGGGCAGCCGGCCGACGTCGAGCACCAGGGCCTCCGCGGCGCCGCGCTGGATGGCCGGGATCCACCAGGGGGCGAGCAGCAGCGGGACCAGACCGAGCGCGGTGGCCGGCGGCCCCCAGACCGACCGGTCGCGGCCCGTACCGCGGACGATCGCGAACGCCGCAGCGAGGACCACCAGGCCGAGCAGCCCCGCGAACAGCCAGAGCACGGGCGCGAAGGCGGCACTCACCGCCAGGAGCAGCCCGGTCCGCCAGGCCGCCCGCCAGCGGCGGTCGGCGTCCGGGTCCGCGAAGCCGAGAGCCGCGTGGGCGAGCCAGGGCAGCAGCGCCGCGACCACCACGACGCCGAGGCGCCCGTCGCCCCAGCCGCCACTGACGACCGGCACCAGCGCCCAGGTGACCGAGCCCCACAGCAGCGCCCGGCGCGGTGCGCCGGCCGGGGTCACGAGCCGCCCGACGACCCGCAGGAACCGCCACGCCCCCCAGAGGCCGACCGGCACCGCCAGCACGAGCACCACCGACACCGCAGCCGACGCGCTGCCACCGAGCAGCGTGGCCAGCAGCGCCAAGGGGAGCAGGTACGGCGGGGCCGGGACGGCCGTCCCGGTGCCGAGCTGGTGCCAGGTCTCGGTGTGGAGGCGCCACCAGTCCGATGCGCCGGCCGGTGTCGGCGAGAGCCCGCCGCCGGCCACGCTGCCGAGGGCCTCCCGGCCGCCGACCAGCGCGGCGAGGACGACGATGGCGAGCGCGAGGGCCACCGGGTTGGTCAGGAAGCGGGCCACCGCGCCGGTGTCCTCGGCGAGCTCGTCCTCCTCGGTGCGCGGTCGGGCGACGGTGCTCGCGGGCGCGTGCTGGGCCGCCGGGATCCGACGCCGCTCGGCGATGTCCTGCGCCTGGTTGGTCGCCGCCGTGACCAGGTCGCCGAGGAAGTCCAGGCCGTGCCGATAGGGCAGCCACCACGGCGCGAGCAACGGACGGGCGCGCTCCTCCAGGAGGGGCCCGCGGGCGCGGCGGGCCCGCCGCGCCGCACGCACCTCGCCGGGATGGGTGTAGATCGACAGCAACGCGGCCAGGTCGTCCAGCGCCTCGCCGACGGCGCGGACCAGCAGGAAGCCGATCATCCGCAGCACGGTGCCGAACGCCAGCCGGATCGTGAGCCACAGCAGCGAGCGACGGCGGGCGTTGACCAGCAGGGTGTACAGCGCGGCGCGGCGCTCCTGGTAGTGCGTGTGCCGCCCGGTCAGCGGCGTGCGCCGCAGGCCGCGATGGGCCGCCTCCGCGTGGAACACCACGGCGTCCGGGACGACGACCGTGCGGTGCCCGGCCATGGCGGCCCGCCAGCCGAAGTCGATGTCGTTGCCGAAGATCGGCAGCTGCGGGTCGAGGCCACCCAGCCCCTCGAGCACCGCGCGCCGCACGAGCATGCCTGCGGTGTTGACGGCGAGGACCTCGCGGATCTCGTCGTGCTGACCCTGGTCGTACTCACCGCGCTCGAGGCCGGTCTGCCGACGGCCGGTGGCGGAGATGGTGACCCCGAGCTCGAGGAGCCGCTTGAGGGAGGGCCACTCCCGCAGCTTCGGTCCGAGGATGTCGACGCCGGGGTCGGCGGCCGCCGCTGCCAGCAGCGCGGCAAGCGCTCCCGGGTCGGGGTTGGCGTCGTCGTGGAGGATCCAGACCCACTCGCTGGTGGAGCCGCGGCGGCGCAGCTCGTCGAGTCCCAGGGCCACCGCGGCCGGGAACGACGTGGCGCCCGGCGCCGAGACGACCTCCCCGAACGCGTCGTGGAGCAGGTCGGCGCTGCCGTCCCTGCTGGTCGTGTCGACGACCACGACGTCGTCGACCGGCGTGCGCTGGGCCTGCAGCCCCTCGATCACGGAGGGCAGCCAGCGAGCGCCGTCGTGGCTGACGAGCAGCGCTGAGACCGAGGAACCCACGATCCCGAACCCTAACGGCCGGTAGGTGAGGCCCCTCGGCCGGCGCTCAGCTCCGCGGCGCCGGCCCCAGGGGTGACCTCGGCGGTCTCCTCGGTGTCAGACGGCCCGCTTCTTCAGCTTGCGGCGCTCCCGCTCGGAGAGCCCGCCCCAGATGCCGAAGCGCTCGTCGTTCATCAAGGCGTACTCGAGACAGTCGTCTCGCACCTCACACGTCAGGCAGACCTTCTTGGCCTCCCTCGTCGACCCTCCCTTTTCAGGGAAGAACGCCTCGGGGTCGGTCTGTGCGCACAGCGCACGTTCCTGCCAGCCTGCTTCCTCGGCGTCCCCGTCGAGGAGAAAGAGTTCTCTCACGGCACTCGCCCTTTCGACCCGATACGGCCGCTCCCCACATCGTGAACGACACTGTGGGAATTACATGCCTGTCGTACCCCGAAAGTCAACCCCGGATCTGCTATGGGGCACCGGACCGGCGATCTACGGGCCGCATCCGTGCGGCAAGGTGTCCGCATGCAGAAGATCACCGTGCTGTCCGGCGGCATGGGCGGCGCCCGATTCCTCCAGGGGCTGCTGCACGGCATCACCGCCGGCGCGCTCCCCGGTGTCGCAGCCGACGCGGTGGTGACCGTCGTCGCGAACACCGCCGACGACTTGTGGATCCACGGCCTCAAGGTGTGCCCCGACCTCGACACGGTCATGTACACCCTGGGCGACGGGATCGACACCGAGCGCGGCTGGGGCCGACGCGACGAGACGTGGAGCGTCAAGGAGGAGCTGGCGACGTACGGCGTGGAGCCCACCTGGTTCGGCCTCGGGGACCGCGACATCGCCACCCACCTGGTGCGCACCCAGATGCTCGACGCCGGCTATCCGCTGTCCCAGGTCACCGAGGCCCTCTGCAAGCGGTGGCTGCACCCAGCCCACGGGGACCGGCTCCGGCTCCTGCCGATGACCGACGACCGGGTCGAGACCCACGTGGCCCTCGCCGACGCCGAGTCGCCCAGTGGCCGCAAGGTCGTGCACTTCCAGGAGTACTGGGTGCGGCTGCGGGCCGAGGTGCCCGCGGAGGCCGTCGTGGTCGTCGGCCTCGACCAGGCGACCCCCGCCCCCGGGGTGGTCGACGCGATCATCGACGCCGACCTGGTGGTGCTGCCGCCGTCCAACCCGGTGGTGTCCATCGGGACGATCCTCGGGGTCCCCGGAGTGCGAGACGCCCTCACCGTGACCCGGGCACCGGTCGTGGGCCTCTCCCCCATCGTCGGCGGCAGCCACGTGCGCGGCATGGCCAACCAGCTGCTCGGCTCGCTCGGCCTGGAGGTGAGCGCCGCCGGAGTCGGCCTGCACTACGGCGCCCGCTCGGCGGACGGCGTGCTCGACGGGTGGCTGGTCGACGAGGTCGACGGCGACCAGGTCGACCGGGTGCTCGCCGGTGGCCTGGCGTGCCGGGCCGTGCCGCTGATGATGACCGATCCGGATGCGACCGCTGCCATGGCGGCGGCCGCCATCGAGCTGGTCCGCGGATGACGCACCTCGAGGTCACCGCCCCCGACGGCGCGCCGGAGATCCACCCCGGCGACGACCTGGTCGAGCTGCTCGTGGCGCTGACCGAGCTCGCCGACGGCGACATCGTGGCCGTGACGAGCAAGGTGGTCAGCAAGGCCGAGGGCCGGGTGCGGGCCGGCACCAGGGAGCAGGCGCTCGCCGGCGAGACGGCCCGGGTGGTGGCCCGCCGTGGCGGGACCACGATCGTGCGCACCCACCTGGGCCTGACCATGGCGGCGGCCGGCATCGACAGCTCCAACGTGCCGGCCGGCCAGGTGCTGCTGCTCCCTCTCGACCCCGACGCATCCGCCCGTGGCCTGCGCGAGGGGATCCGGCAGCGCACCGGGCGCAACGTCGCGGTGGTCGTCACCGACACCGCCGGACGCGCCTGGCGCGAGGGCCAGACCGACATCGCGATCGGCGCCGCCGGGCTGGTCGTGGCCGAGGAGTACGCCGGGCGGACCGATGCGTGGGGAAACGAGCTCGCCGTCACCCTCCCTGCCGTCGCGGACGAGGTGGCGGGCATGGCCGAGCTCGCGCAGGGCAAGCTCGGCGGTCGTCCGTTCGCGGTCGTGCGCGGACGCGGCGACCTGGTGCTGCCGCCCGGCGAGGACGGTCCCGGCGCCGCAGCACTGGTCCGTGATGAGGGCGGCGACCTGTTCGGGTACGGCGCCCGCGAGGCCGTGATCCGGGCCCTGAAGGGGGACGCCGCCGACCGGGCGCCGTTCGGCGCGCCCGTCGCGGCCGAGGAGCTGGCGGCGGTGATCGCCGACACCCTCGGGCTGGTCGCCTCGCGCTCGATCGGCGCCGGGCCCGCCGAGCTGCTGCTCACCGTGCCGCGCGGACTGGTCCGCCCGGTCGCAGCCCTGGCCTTCGCCCACGGCTGGGACGTGTTGCCCACCGATTCACCGAGCAAGACGCGGTTGCGGCCGACACCGCACTGAGGCACCCGTAGACTCTGCCGACGACCGACCCGACCACGCCCGCAACACCGAGGACGAACACCGTGGCCAAGCCCGCCAAGAACGACCGCCAGGCGGTCATCGACCGGATGCGCAAGAAGCAGCGAAGCGCCGACCAACGGCGCGGCCTCGCGATCGTCGGCGTGTGCATCCTGGTCGCCGTGCTGATCATCGGAGCCGCGGCGTACAAGCCGATCAAGGACTGGTGGGACGGCCGGGAGTTCGACCAGCTCGCCCTCGCCGACATCGGGGCGCCGGCGTCCGCTTGCCAGGACATCGAGACGAAGAAGGCCGACGGCAACCAGAACCACGTGCCGACCGGCACGCCGGTCGAGTACACCGACGCTCCGCCGGCGTTCGGCGCGCACTGGAACGAGTCGGGCGTCGCTCCCGCACCGTTCGCGCGCAAGTTCTACACCGCCGAGGACCGGCCCGAGCTCGAGGCGCTGGTGCACAACCTCGAGCACGGGTACACGCTGCTGTGGTACGACGACACCATCGCCGAGAACGACGCCGACCTGAACGAGCTGCGCGCGATCGCCGAGAAGTTCGCGGGCACCGAGAACTTCCGCTACAAGTTCATCGCCCTGCCGTGGACCTCCGCGGACGAGAACGGCACGAGCTTCCCCGACGGTCAGCACATCGCGTTCACGCACTGGTCCGCGGGCGGCACCGGCGAGACCGACGCCTCCAAGCAGGAGGGCGTCTGGCAGTACTGCACCGAGATCAGCGGCGCCGCGCTCGACTCGTTCATGAAGAAGTACCCGTACTTCGACTCCCCCGAGCCCAACGCGATGTGAGCTGCCACCGAACGTTCTGCTCAGCTCAGGTCAGGTCGGCGCGCCCGTCGGCCTTGAGCGCCTCGACGACCTGCTTGACCTCCTGGGCCCGGGAGCGGGTCGTGACGAGCACCGCGTCGGGGGTGTCGACGACCACCACGTCGTCGAGGCCGACGACGGCGATCGTTCGGCCGGAGCCCGGGACCACCAGCCCGCTGGCGTCGACGACCCGGACCAGGTCGGCGTCGCCGAGGATCGTGGTCGCCGTGGCGGTCGTTCCCAGCAGGGCCGCCAGCGAGTCGAAGTCGCCGACGTCGTCCCAGTGGAAGGACGACGGCACGCATGCGACCCGACCGGCGGCGGCCGCCGGCTCCGCCACGGCGTGGTCGAGCGCGATCTTCGGCAGCCCCGGCCAGAGCTCCTCGAGCCGTGCCGGGTCGGCGGCGATCGCGCGCAGCGCCCCGGCGAACTCGGCGTGCCAGGTAGCCAGTAGGTCGAGCAGCACGGTCGGACGGACCACGAACATGCCCGCGTTCCAGCGGTAGCGGCCGGTGGCGACGTACTCGGTCGCGGTGCGCACCGAGGGCTTCTCGACGAACTCGCGTACGGCGCTCGCCCCGGCATGGCCGGCCAGCGGGTCGCCCAGGTGGATGTAGCCGAAGGCCGAGGAGGGGAACACCGGCTGGATGCCGAGGGTCACCAGCCAGTCGTCGCGAGCCACCTCGGCCGCGATCCGCACCGCCTCGGCGAACGCCGCCCGGTCCGGGATCACGTGGTCGGCCGCGAACGAACCCATCACCGCGTCGGGGTCCTCCCGCTCCAGCACCGCCGCCGCGAGCCCGATCGCGCCCATCGAGTCACGCGGAGCCGGCTCCCCCAGCACCCGCTCGGGCGACACCTCCGGGAGCTGCTCGAGCACGGCGGCGCGGTGGGCCGCGCCGGTCACGACGACGAAGCGGTCGGCGACCAGCGGGGCCAGGCGGTCGTGCGTCCCCTGGAGGAGGGTCCGGCCCTGCCCGGTCAGGTCGTGGAGGAACTTCGGGCTCGAGGAGCGGGACAGCGGCCACAGCCGCGTGCCGGCCCCACCCGCCGGGATCACGGCCCAGAAGTTGTCGACGGCAGCCATGCTGAGAGGCTAGCGGCGTGCCGACCTTCGCCGACGTCCTGGCGCGCCAGCTGCGCGCCGACTCCTCCCGCCCGCTCATCACGTTCTACGACGAGGCGAGCGGCGAGCGGGTCGAGCTGTCCGTGACGACCTACGCGAACTGGGTCGCGAAGGCGGGGTCGCTGCTGGTCGAGGAGCACGACCTCGAGCGCGGGCAGACGCTGGGCATCGACCTGCCCGCCCACTGGCTCGGACCGGTGTTCCTGGGCGCAGCGTGGAGCGTCGGCCTGGTCGTGACCGGCCCGGAGGACGACCGCCCCGATGCGGCGGAGCCCGCCGCCGTCGTGTGCGGGCCGGGCTCGCTGGAGCGCTGGGCGGATCGGGCCGACGAGCTCCCGGTGCTCGCCTGCTCGCTGCGGCCGATGGGGGTCCGCTTCGCCGACCCGGTTCCCCCGGGAGTGCACGACGTCGGGGTCGAGATCTGGTCGCAGCCGGACTCGTTCGCACCCTGGGACCCGCCGGGCGCCGACGACCCCGCGACGGTGGCGCCGTACGGCGTCGCCACCCAGGGCGAGACATGGAGCGCGGCCGCCGCCGGGAGTCTGCTCACCGACGGCGGCCGCCTTCTCACGGAGGCGAACCCGGCTTCCCCACCGGGTATCGCCACCTTCACCGAGCCGCTCGCACGCGGCGGCTCGCTGGTCCTGGTCACCCACGCCGGACCGGAGCGCCTGGCGGCGATCTACACCACCGAGCGCGCCACGGCCCGCTTCCCTTGATCGCGGCCGACCAGCCAGTCCTCTCCTCTCCGTGCTGCCGGGCTAGCCGGCCAGGTCGTACTCCCCCATCCCCTCGGCGAGGAAGCGCCGCGGCTTGAAGCCGGTCGCGGTGCCCTGGAGCAGCCACAGGTAGCCGGTCGCCTTCTCGCGCACGACCAGGTCCGGGTGCCCGGTGAGCAGCACGTCGCTGACCCCGATCACCCAGTCGTACGGCGTCAGGTCGAGTCCGAGCCTCTTGGGGTCGGTCAAGCCACCGGGGCCGTTGCCGGGGAACAGGGTGAGCCTCGCGCCGCTGCGGAACAGCGAGTCCGGCGCGCCGTCACCGTCCCACCGCCCGACCGGCACCTGCCGGCCGGCGGCGATCCGCCCGTGCGCGACGTAGCTGGGCTTCAGCCCGGCCAGCCCGTTGCCGGGGTAGATCCGCATCGCGCTGCCCGTCGGCTGCCCCATCAGGTCCGGGTAGCCGTCACCGGTCATGTCGCCCACAGCTGCGAGCAGCCCGACGGCCTTGAAGCCGGTGCCGATCTTGACGGGCCGCTCGAAGTGACCGGTGCCGTCGCCGCGGCGCACGAAGAGCGCGCCGGTCTTCGTGTTCCGGTTCACGATGTCGCCGAACCCGTCGCGGTCCCAGTCACCCGCGTTGAGGACCAGGTTCACGTTGGACAGGTCGGCGCCGGTCGGGATCGGCTTGCCGGTCTCGAAGCCGCCGCTGTTGGGGTAGACCACGACCCGTCGGCCGCTGCGCGCGATCACGTCGGCGGTGGCGTCGCCGAGCACCTGGGCGGCACCCACCAGGCTGCCCACGGACCGCACCCTGGTCACCGGCCCGAACGGCAGCCCGAAGGAACCGTCCCCGGTGGCCGGGACCACGAAGCCGTTGCCCGACGAGCCGTCGCGGACGAACAGGTCGTTGCGACCGTCGCGGGTGACGTCGCCGATGCCGGTGATCGTCGACCAGCGATCCCACGCGCCGGGGACCTGCACCCGGGCACCGAAGCCGCCCTTGGCCCGGCCCCGGTGCAGCCACAGGGCCCCATCGGCGTCGCGGCCCAGCAGGTCGACCCGGCCGTCACCGGTCAGGTCGCCCGCGCCGACGAGCATCGTGTAGCGGCCCCAGGCGGTCCCGCGGCGGATCAGCTTGAAGCCCCCGTCCCCACGCCCGAGGTAGGTGTCCAGACGCCCGGTCTCGGGCCAGCGGGCGACCAGGTCGTTGCGACCGTCGCCGTTGAGGTCGCCGACCGCCGTGAGCAGGTCCCGGCCGGCCAGCGAGCGGAACTGCTTGACCGGGGCGCCGAACGTCCCGTCGGCGGCGCCGGGACGGACCCGCGCGACGCCGTCCGCGGACCGCACGACCAGGTCGGCGATGCCGTCGCCGGTCAGGTCCGGTGAGGCGAGCACCGTGTCCCCGGACAGCAGGCCGGTCAGGGCGGTGACACCCTTGCCGAAGCCGGTCAGCCCGCCGGTCGGGATCACGAAGCCCTGGCCGTCGCTGGCGCGACGGACGATCAGGTCGGGGTGCGGGGTCGACGCCAGGTCGGACTCCAGCTCCCGGCCCGCCCAACCCTGCTGGGCCTCGGCGGCGAGCCGCCGGATCTCCGGCAGCTTCGCGTAGAGGTACTTGCCCGGGCACGCGGTCGCCGCGGCGTCGCGGTGGCCGTTGATGGCCTCGAAGAACTTCGAGCCGACCCACTGCCTGGTCGAGGAGGCGTCCACCCCGTGCAGCGAGAGCTTCCACGCGAACAGGGCGCCGTAGGCCTGGACCATCGCCTGCGAGGGCTGCTTGACGTCGTAGTTGCCGATCGCGGACATCGCGAAGGAGTACTCGTTGTAGTTCAGGGTGTGGGCGCCGACCACGGGGCGGTCGATGCCGCCGTACCGGCCCTCCCAGATCCTGCCGAACCGGTCGACGAGGAAGTTGTAGCCGATGTCTGACCAGCCGCGGGACTGCGTGTGGTACGCGTAGATGCTGCGGATGATCCCGGGGACCTCGGCCCGGGAGTAGTCGTTCGCGTTGACCGTGTGGTGCACGAAGCCGGCGTGCACCTCGAAGTAGCGCAGTGAGCTCTTCTCCCGCATCCGCTCGTCGGCCCCCCACTGGGCGCGCGAGTAGATCGTCGGGCGCGGGGTGTACGTCGCGGCCTGCAGGTCGATCTCGTCGCCGCCGTCGGTGCCCTCGCCGGGGTCGGTCGCCAACGCACCAGGCTGCACCGACGTGGCGCCGGTCGTGGCGCCGGGGGCGTCGTCCATGGTGTTGGTGTCGAGCGCCGGCTTCTCGACCGCGGTCCGCGCGGCGGTGCCGGGGTCGACCACGGCCAGCCGCAGGTCCGGGGGCAGCGCGCCGGTCGAGGACGCGCGGACCTGCACCTGGTCGACGTCGCCGACGAGCAGCGCGTCCGTGCCGGGGCGCGCGTGGCGGGCCTCGACACTGCCCGGGTCGGGGCCGTGCTCGACGTCGTACTCGAGGTCCATCCACGACGACCAGCTCGCGCCGGTGCGGGTCCGCACGGCGAGGCTGATCGCGTCCTCGGGCAGCTCGGTCCCATGGGCCCAGGTGACGCCGACCGCGCCGTAGCCGACGACCGCCTCGGGGACGCTGGTGACCTCGCCGCCGCCGAGGGCGCCGGCCTTGGTCCGGCTGCTGACGCCCCGGGGGGCGGCCTTGGCCCCGGCGGGCGCCGTGAGCGAGTACTCGGTGACCGTCGGGTCGACCGCCTCGGTGGGCACCTTCGAGGGCCGCCGGCTGGCTCGGGTGTAGGCGGACAGGTCGGCGGCGAGCGGGTCCTGACCGGCGGCGCCGGTCGGCAGCTCACGGACGACGTCGAGGCTGATGACGCTGGCCGCGGGGGTCAGTGCGGCGAGCACGACACCGAGTGCCAGCAGCTGCTGACAGGCGGTGACGAAGGTGGTCCTGCTGGGGGGCATCGGGGTACTCCATGTGCGCGGGGAAGTTCACACGTGGAGCAACTGTCACACCAGTCACAGGGGCCGGGAAGAGGAATTGAGTAACTACAATCTTGTAATTTCCAGTCGACACGCCGAGGAATCCGAGATTTGTCAAGAAACTTCAACGTTGTAGTTCGCGTCTGGCGTGTTCGCGTCTGGCGCGTCGGCTTCGCCGCCGCGCCGGCCGCGAGCTCAGCCACGGGGTGATGGCCCCACGCTCTGGTTGCGGTGGGCGCTCGGCTGCGGGCCGCCGCCTGATGCGGTGGCGCGGATATCCGCGGATGGCTATATGTCGGCGCCGAGCTCGTCGTCGGTGTCGTCGACGCCGAGCTCCTCGTCGGTCGCCTTCTCCTCGTCGTACTTGACGAACTTGATGCCCTCGTCGACGCCGCCGTCGAAGGCGAGGCGCCCCTGCTCCAGCACGATCACCCGGTCGCACATCTTGCGCACCGAGCCGGCGGCGTGGCTGACGTAGAAGAGCGTCCGCCCCCCGTCGCGGATCTCCTGCATCCGCTGCAGGCACTTCTGCTTGAAGGGCTTGTCCCCCACCGCCAGCACCTCGTCGGCGAGGAAGATGTCGGAGTCGACGTGGATGGCGACGGCGAACCCGAGCCGCGCGAACATGCCCGAGGAGTAGTGGCCGACGGGTGAGTCGAGGAACTTGCCGATGTCGGCGAACTCCGCGATGTCGTCGAACTTGCGCCGCGTCTCGGCCTCGCTCATGCCGAGCACGGCCGCGTTGAGGTAGACGTTCTCGCGTCCGGTCAGCTGGGGGTGGAAGCCGGCGCCGGTGGCGATCAGCCCCGAGATCCGCCCGCGGGTCAGGACCCGGCCGCTGTCGGGGCGCATCACGCCGTTGATCAGCTTGAGCAGCGTGCTCTTGCCCGACCCGTTGAGGCCCATCAGGCCGATGGACTCGCCCTGCTGGACCGTGAAGGAGACGTCGTCGACGGCCCGGAAGGAGTCCGCGATGCTCTGCCGGCGCAGCGCGGCGACCGTCATCTGCTTGAAGGTGCGGTGGTAGCGGAGCGTGAAGTCCTTGGTCGCGTGGTCGACGACGATCGAGGTGCTGGCGGAATAGGTCACAGGCGCTCCGGGATCTTGTTCTCGAGCCGGGAGAAGATCAGCTGCCCGAGCGCCAGGACAGCGACACTGACGACGAGGGCCAACGCGCTGTAGGCGAACAGGTCGCTGGGGATGTGCTTGTCGATGGTCGCCTGGGGGTCGTCGGTCGTGCCCACCCAGAACGCCCGCTGGAACAGCAGCACCGCGTCCGCGAGCGGGTTGTAGAGGTAGTACGCCGCGGCCGACCCGAACCGGTCGCTCACCATCGTGTACGGGTAGATCATCGGGACGCCGAAGCGCACGAAGTTCGTGAGGATGCTCGCGACGTTCGACACGTCGCGGAAGAAGACGTTCGCCGCGCTGAACAGCAGCGCCATCGCCGTACCGAACAGCATGATGATCACCAGCGCGATGGCGAGGGCGGCGGCACCGACGAGGCTGGGCGTCCAGCCGAGCAGCAGGGACACGACGAGCAGGATCACCAGCTGGGGCAGCACGTGGTACGCCGAGACCAGCATCGACGCGACCGGGAACATCTCGCGCGGCATCGCCATCTTCTGCACCAGCGACCGGTTGCGCACGATCGAGCGGGTGCCGGCGTTGAAGGTCTCGTTGAAGAAGTGGACGATGATGATCCCGCAGAACATGTGGATGGCGAAGTTCGGCACCTCCTGGTGCAGCTTGAACAGCACGCCGATCACGAAGTAGTAGATGAAGAACTGCGACAGCGGGTTCACGTAGGACCACAGCAGGCCCAGGAACGAGCCCTGGTAGCGCGCGCTGATCTCGCGGCGCACGAGCAGGCGCAGCAGGTAGCGGCGCTGGAAGACCGCGAGCAGCCCGGACGACGACGAGGGCGGTGCGAGCTCCGCGTCGACGACCCGCACCGGACGGGCGGGCTCGGAGGAGATCACGTCCACGGCCGGAAGGTCTCCTCCCATGCCTCCGGCGAGGTGACCTCCCCGAGCTTGGCGCGGTACTCCTCGGCCAGCCGCGGCCACTCGCGCTTGAGCCGCTCGTGGATCTCGATGGTCTTGACCATCAGCTCGCGGAACAGCTGGGGGTCGCGCCGGTAGAACGCCGCGGAGGCGCCGTCGTTCATCGAGACGATCGCGGAGTCGTACGACGCCAACCGGTACCACTTGGCGTCCATCGCGCGGATCTCGGCCTCGGGGTGCTCCTGGGCGAGCTCGCGCGGGGGCTTGAGCTGGCGCAGCGGCTGGAGGCCGGCGCTGACCAGCTGGGAGAGGCGCCCGGGGATCTCGCTGCCGTCGCGCCCCTTGCGCGGCGGCTTCTTGCGCCGGATCGGCGGGAACGCGTCCGGGTCCGCCTCGAGCTGGGCGTCGGTGTACTGCTTGCGCATCGCGTTGATCTCGGCGAGGCGGGTCGGGAGCATCTCGTGCAGCTTGTCCGGCCCGGCCAGCACGTCGAGCAGCGCCTGGTGGCGGATCTGGACCGTGGAGTACTGCATCGAGACCAAGTGGGAGATCTGGTGGTTGCGGCTCTCCCGCACCATCCGACCCCCCTTGGGGTACGGCGAGTGCAGCAGCGCGGCGACGAACCGGTTGCGCTGGTGGAAGTAGGCCTGCCAGTCCAACCCGTCGTTCTTGTCGGTCCACGGCACGTGCCAGACCGCCGCGCCGGGGAAGGTCACCGTGGGGTAGCCGGCCTCCTTGGCGCGCAGCCCGAACTCGGAGTCATCCCACTTGATGAACAGCGGCAGCGAGAGCCCGATCTCCTCGAGCACCTGCCGCGGTACCAGGCACATGAACCAGCCGTTGAAGTCCACGTCGATGCGCTTGTGCAGCCACCGGCTCGAGCGCAGGTTGCGCCCGGCGAGGTCCCAGTCGCTGTAGGTGTCCAGCGGCGACTGCCACCAGAACCGCCACGGCTGGACGATCTCGCCGAAGCTGTGCAGCCGGGAGCGGGAGTAGATGTTGAACATGTGGCCGCCGACGATGGTGGGGCGGCGGGCCAGGTCGGCGAAGGTGATCGCCCGGATCACGCCCTCGGGCTCGCAGACGATGTCGTCGTCCATCATCATCGTGTACGTCGCGGTGCCCTTGCGGACCGACTCGAGCTGGCCGCGGGCGTAGCCGCCGGAGCCGCCGAGGTTGCCCTGCTCGATCACGCGCAGCAGGTCGCCGAGCGCGCCCTGGGCCTTCGCGAAGTCCGGCGAGTCGACCACCTTGTCGGTGCCCTGCTCCATGACGAAGACGGTGTCGAGGTAGGGCCGCACGTCCTGGTCGTCGCCGAGCTGGCCGAGCAGCTTCGCGCAGAAGTCGGGACGGTTCATCGTGGTGATCGCGATGTCGACGGTGCCGTGCTCGGCCCGGTCCTCGGGCACCTCGGCGCTCCACTCGGCGCTCTCGACCACCACGTCGTCGTCGCCGGCGATGATGTCGTACCAGTACCAGCCGCCGTCCACGAACGGCTTGAGGCTGAGGTCGAAGCTGAAGGTGCTGCGGCCCTCGGCGCCGGTGTCGGCGGACGCGACGCGCTGCGAGTGGCCCTTGGCCATCGACTTGTAGACCAGGACGGTGGCGCCCCGGCCCGCGACGGTGATCGTCAAGGTGACGTCCTTGACGATCGTCCAGCGGCGCCAGTAGCTGGCGGGGAAGGCGTTGAAGTAGGTGCCGAACGAGAGCCGGTCGCCCGACTTGACCCGCAGCGCGGTGCGGGACTCGATCTGGTCGGGGTGGATCGTGTGGCCGGTCGCGGTGGACTGGCGGATCGCGGCGTTGTTGAGGTCCTTGGCCGCGCGGCTGCCGCCGATCTCGTACTTGTCCGCGTCGAGCTTGGCGTCCTCGGGGTCGACGTACAGCGCGAGCACGTCGAAGTCGCGGTCGACGGGCAGGATCTGTCGCTGGAGCAGGCGGGTGACTGTCATGCGGGGTCCCCTCGAAATTGTGGGCTGGAGGAGCGCAGCGGGGGAAGCACAGAATTTCGTGGGGTGTTCACTCGTCGACACCTCCGCTGGCGAGGGGCGCGCCTTCGGCGAAGTGCGGCCGGAGCTTGTTCTCGAACATGGAGAGGGCCGAGCCGATGGCCATGTGCATGTCGAGGTACTTGTAGGTGCCGAGGCGACCGCCGAAGAGCACCATCGGCTCCTTCTTCGCCAGCTCGCGGTAGCGAAGCAGCTTCGCGCGGTCCTCGGCGGTGTTGATCGGGTAGTACGGCTCGTCCCCCTCCTCCGCGAAGCGGGAGTACTCGTGGACGATGACGGTCTTGCCCGGCAGGTGCGTCTTGGCCCGCTCGGGGTGGAAGTGCTTGAACTCGATGATCCGGGTGAACGGCACGTCCTGGTCGTTGTAGTTGACGACGCCGGTGCCCTGGAAGTCGTCGACGTCCTCGACCGACTCCTCCAGGTCGACGGTGCGCCAGGAGAGCCGGCCCTCGGAGTTGCCGAAGTACTCGTCGACCGGACCGGTGTAGACGATCGGGACCTTGCCCTTGAACTCGTCCACCACGTCGAAGAAGTCGGTCTCGAGGCGCACCTCGATGTTCGGGTGGTCGGCCATCCGCTCGAGCCAGGCGGTGTAGCCGTCGGTCGGCAGGCCTTCGTGGGTGTCGCTGAACCAGCCGTTCTCGAAGGTGTAGCGGACCGGCAGGCGCGTGATGATGTCCGCGCTGAGCTCCTTGGGGTCGGTCTGCCACTGCTTGGCGGTGTAGCCCTTGATGAACGCCTCGTAGAGCGGCCGGCCGATCAGGCTGATCGCCTTCTCCTCGAGGTTCTGGGCGGCCGCGGTGTCGATCTCGCTGGCCTGGCCCGCGATCAGCTCGCGAGCCTCCTGCGGGGTGTGGCTCTTGCCGAAGAACTGGTTGATCAGGCCCAGGTTCATCGGCAGGGAGTAGACCTGCCCCTGGTACTTGCCGAACACCCGGTGCTTGTAGTCGGTGAAGGTGGTGAACCGGTTGACGTACTCCCACACCTTCTCGTTGGAGGTGTGGAACAGGTGCGCGCCGTACTTGTGCACCTCGATGCCGGTCTCGGGCTCGCGTTCGGAGTACGCGTTGCCACCGAGGTGGTGGCGACGCTCGAGGACGAGCACGTGGAGGCCCAGCTCGTTGGCGCAGCGCTCGGCGATCGTGAGGCCGAAGAAGCCCGAGCCGACGACGACGAGGTCTGGAGCAGAGGTGGCCACGATGCGTCAGTCTACGGACCGGGACGGCACGGACCGCATCGCCCGCGCGTCGCGCATGGCCCGGATCACATTGCGCGCCTCGGCCCGGCCGCCGCGCAGCGGGCTCAGCAGCACCACCGCGGCGGCCACCGCCCAGGGCTTGAGCCGCACCAGGACGTTCTCGCCGTACCTCAGGTGCACGACGAACAGGTTCCGGTACATGAAGTAGCCCTTCCACCCGCTCAGGTCGTGCTGCTGGTCGAAGGGCAGCTGGCGCACGAGCACCGCGTCGCGGACCGCCCAGATGTGGAAGCCCGCGCGGCGCGCGCGCACCGCGTAGTCGACGTCGTCGTAGAAGATGAAGTACGACGGGTCGGGCAGGCCGATCGCGTCGACGACCTCGCGCCGCAGCATGAAGCCCTCGAACGCGACGTTCTCGAGCTCCACCCGGTCGGGCATCAGGTCCCGGCTGCCGTACTCGGTCTCGACCATCGCGGTCTTCGGGCGCACGGAGAGCGGGTTGCGCAGGTCGAAGCGGAGGGCGGCCTTCTCGACGAGCCGGCCGTGGGTGTCCTGACGCACCGACATCAGGCAGGCCTCGTCGTGAGCGAGCAGGATCTCGAGGCAGTCGGGAGCGGGCACGACGTCGTCGTCCATCAGCCAGATCCGGTCGTGCCCGGCGGCGTGCGCCATCCCCACCCCGAGGTGGAACCCACCCGCGCCACCGAGGTTCTCCTCCACATGGGTGACCTGCAGGGGGAGGCCGGGGCGTGCGGCGGCCACCTGCTCGGTGAGCAGGGCGCGGGTGTGGTCGCTGCTCGCGTTGTCGATCACGAAGATCGCGTCCGCCGGCCGGGTCTGGGCGGCCAGCCCGTCGAGCATGTGCGCGAGCAGGTCGGCCCGGTTGTAGGTGACGACCACGACGGCGACGCTCTCCCGCGCACTCATCGCAGGAACCTCCGATGACCGGTGAAGTCGCCGCGGAGCCCGGCGTACATGGCACGGGCGCTGAGCGCCACCCGACGCGGGTCGGGACGGGTGAACGTGTAGAACCACGCGGTCTTCGCCACGAATGCGAGCGCGTGCGGCCAGCCGCGGTACTCGCGCAGGTTCAGCAGGTTGTTGCGGGCCATGCAGTAGTGCTTGAGGTCGCTCGGGCTGTGGTTGTACGTGGTCCGCCCGAACATCATCGGGGTGCCGAGGCTCCCGACCGAGGGGTGGAGCACGCGCGCGCCCACGACGGTGGCGATCCGGGCCCCGGCCGCCTCGGCACGCAGGCGGTACTCGTGGTCGTCGCCCCAGATGAAGTACTCGGCGCGCGGCAGGCCGATCCGCTCGACGAGGTCACGGGTGACGAGCACGCCGTTGAACGGGATCACGATGCCGTCGATCCGGCCACCGATCGCCGCGCGCTCGACGTAGGGGAGGTCGTGCGCCACGCGGGTGCCCCCCGGCAGCCGGATCGGGAAGACCAGCCGGTCCGGGCGGTCCTGGTCGACGACGGCCGGTCCCCAGAAGTCCAGGTCCTCCTCGACCAGGAGCCGGGACAGGCAGTCCGGCTCGGGCAGCCCATCGTCGTCCATCAGCCACGCGAGGTCGGCGCCACGCTCCATCGCCCACGCGAGCCCGTCGTGGAACCCGCGGGCGCCGCCGCCGTTCTCGGCCAGGGTGCGGCCCAGCACCGGGGTGGTCGGCCGCTCGTCGCCGGGATCCCGATCGTCGAGGCCGGCGAGCCACTCACCCGTCCCGTCCGTCGAGGCGTTGTCGACCACGAGGATCTCGCTCAGCTCCGGCACCTGGTCGAGGCGCTCGACCAGCCGCTGCAGCAGCGCGAGCCGGTTGAACGTGACCACGACCGCCACCACGCGGCGGTGCTGGGACGGCTGGCTCACGCGTCCACCCTAGGTGCCGACGGCGCTCGAGCCTCCCGAGGCCCCCGCCCCGGCGCACCGCCGAGCCCGCCGTCGGCGCTCGCTAGCAGGCGGAGCCCAGGTCGTCGGCCTCGTTGGCGGCGTAGCCGGTGCTGAGCGAGCCGATCGAGCCGCCGGTGACCGGGTCGCCGTCGTGCTGCTTGTGCTTGGTCGGCGGCGGGGCGGTGCCCTCCGCGCGGTCGATCGCCTCGGTGACCTTCTTCTTGATCAGCTTGATGTCCGGGTCGGCGGTGTTGATCATCGGCGGCACCAGCGAGAGGGTCGAGACCTTCTGGTTCCGGGCCTCGAGCGCCAGCGAGATGAAGCGGTCCACCTCGCTGCCCGGGATGTTGGTCGAGATCATCGCCGAGCTCGCGTCGGCGATCTTCTCGAAGTTGCGCAGCGCGACCTGCGGGCTGATCTGCTGGAGCATCGCGTTCATCACGCACTTCTGGCGAGCCATCCGCGAGTAGTCGTCGGAGTCGTCGCGGGCGCGGGCGAACCACAGCGTGTCGTGACCGTCGAGCCTGCGCACGCCGGGCTGGATGTAGCCGGTGACGTCGTCGCCGAGCCCGCCGACCGGGATCGGCTGGCGCACGTTCAGGGTGACGCCGCCGACCGCGTCGACCAGGTCCTTGAACCCCTCGAGGTTGACCATCGCCCAGTAGTTGATCTCGAGGCCGGTGATGCCCTCGACAGCCATGATCGTGGCGTCGACGCCGGGGTTGTCGGACCCGCGGAACAGCTCGGTGTTGTCGCCCGCCCAGGTGCTGACCCCGTTGAGGTAGTCGGCGTCGAAGCCGTCCGGGAACTGTTCGTGCATCACCGACCCCCGCACGAACGGGAAGTTCTGCATGTTGCGCGGCAGCGAGATCAGCACGGTGCGGCCGGTGTCGGCGTCGATGCTCGCGATGGTCATCGAGTCCGGGCGCAGGCCCCATCGGCCGGCGCCGGAGTCGCCGCCCAGCAGCAGCACGTTGTAGCGGCCGTCGTGGGCACCCGTGACCTGGTCGCTGCCGAACATCGTGAGCATCAGGTGCCGCTGCACGCCGACGAGATGAGCGCCGAACAGCAGCGAACCCGCCACCGTGAGGCACAGCACGCCGTTCACACCCACGACCGCTCGCCGGTGCCCCAGGGAGAGCGTGAGCGGCTGGCCGATCCGCCAGGCATCGAGGAAGAGCACCGCCCAGCCGGTCGCGAGCGCCATCAGGCCGAACCGGATCCAGAACAGCGCGAACGTGTCCGAGGCGAGCCGGAAGATCAGCTCGTGCCAGAAGGCCCCGACCACCAGCGTCGACAGGGAGGTCGCCACCAGCAGGAACCAGATCCGCAGGGCGACGATGCCGACCTTGCGGTTGCCGGCCACGAGCTGGGCCGAGCCGGGCAGGAGCAGGGTCATCAGCATCAGGGCCATGGCCCTGCGGAAGCGCACCCGAGCGGCGCGGTCGACCGCGGTGAAGCGCGGACCGTGGCTGTCGTGCGACCCGGGGGAAGAGACGGGCGGCATCGAGATGCCTCTCTGCAAGTGGAACGGGGAAGGGTGCTGCTGCCCGCCAGTATCACCAGTCACACCCGTCACATCCCGGCGCGACGCGCCGAGGGAAGTCGATCAGCCGCCGGGAAGGCGCCCGGCCTCGATCTGCTCACGTCGCGCGAGCCGGTTCGCCCGTCGGATCTCGGCCTCCCGCATCCGGCGGACCTCGTCGGGCGTCTCAGGCACCAGTCCCGGCACCCGGCGCGCCCGCCCGGCGCCGTCGATGGCGACGAACACGAAGTACGCCGACGCCACGTGCAGCGACGTCGTCGAGGGGTCGTTCCACGGCTGGGTCTCGACCCGCACGCCGATCTCCATCGAGGACCGCCCGGCCCAGTTGACCTGGGCCAGGGTGCGGACGATGTCGCCCACGTGCACCGGCTCCAGGAACGCCATCTCGTCCATGACCGCGGTGACCGCGGGCCCTCCGCTGTGCCGTGCCGCGACGGCGCCCGCGGTCGAGTCGGCCAGCTTCGCGATCTCGCCGCCGTGGATGTTGCCGAGCAGGTTCGCCTCCGCGCTGGAGGTGACGATCGCCAGCGAGACGCGCGCGTAGGACGGCGGCAGGCCGTGCAGGTCCGGATCCGGTGCCATGTCCGGCACGCTACCGCCGCCGTACCGCGTCCCCACGCGTCAGCGGCCACGTGAGGGCCGCCGCCCCCCGACCGGCTCGACGATCACTCGGACGCGCGGCGTCGGGAAGTCGACTCCCCGGACTTCCCGGACTCGTCGTTCGCGCGGTGGGCATGTGCCGCCTCGGCGGCCAAGTAGCGGTTCATGCCGGCCCACAGCCGGGCCCGCTCCGCACCGGCTGATGACCGGGCTGCGGTCGTGCGGGCCTCCTGCTCAGCGAGTGCCTGCTCCTGCTCGCTCACGGCTCCTCCTCTCCCTGGGGAGCCTGCCGACGAGACGCTCTGCTGCGCGCCGCGCAGCCGTTCAGCAGCCTCCTGGTCCCACCATCGCCCCGGCGTGCGTGCGGCCGTAGGGGCTTTGGGCCCGGGACCCTCAGGATCCGCGCCGCCTCGGCGAGGGTCGGTCGGCCCGGGCGCCCGGGGCGGCACCGCGTCGACACTGGTCGCGGAAGGAGTCCCCGGTGGACCGACTCACACCGCTCGCCGATGCGTTCCTCGAGGTCGAGGACGTCGACCCGGCGGTCTCGCTCGCCATCGGGTCGCTGGCGGTCCTCGGCGGCCCGGCGCCCCGGTACGACGAGTTCCTGGCGCTGGTCGACGCACGGCTCCCCCTCGTCCCCCGGTACCGGCAGCGCCTGCGGCGGGTGCCGTTCGACCTGGCCGCACCGGCGTGGGTCGCGGACGAGGCCTTCGACCTGCGCAACCACGTGATGCGCGCCGCCGTGCCCAGCCCCGGCGGGCCGGGCGAGGTCGCCGGGGTCGTGGCCGCGCTGATGTCGGCCCGCATGGACCGGTCCCGCCCGCTCTGGGAGTCGTGGCTGATCGAGGGGCTCGCCGACGGGAAGTGGGCGGTGCTCTCCCGGGTCCACCACTGCCTCGCCGACGGGGTCTCGGGGATCGATCTCTACCGGCTCTTCCTCGACCTGGCCCCGAACGCCGCTCCGCTGGTGCCGGCACCAGACCCGCATGGCCGCGCGGACACGCCGGCCGCCTTCGCGGCCCGTGGCCTCGGCGAGCTGGTCGGCTACCCGGCCCGGGTGGCGACCGCGCTGAGCCGGCTCTCCCGCACCCCGGTCCGCTCGGCCAACGCCGTCGCGCACGCCGCCCGGGGGCTGCTCGACCTGAGCGGCGCGGCCCGGCCCGTGTACCCGTCCTCCCTCCTCGGCCCGATCGGCGCCGACCGGCGGTTCGCGTGGGTCGAGGTGCACCTGTCCGAGGTCGCCGACGTACGCCGGCGCTGCGGCGCGAGCGTCAACGACGTCGCGCTCGCGGCGATCGCCGGCGGGTTCCGTCAGCTGCTGCTCGGCAGGGGCGAGAGCCCCGACGCCCGGACGGTCCGCTCGCTGGTCCCGGTCTCGACGCGCGCGAAGGGCGACGAGGCGACGACGGACAACCAGGTGTCGCTGCTGCTCCCCTACCTGCCGGTCGACGTCGCCGACCCCGTCGAGCGGGTGCACGCCGTGCACCGGCGGCTGCGCCGCCTGCGCGCCCGCCACCAGCCAGAGGCCGGCGTGGGTGTCACCTCGACGGCCGGGCTGGGCCCGTTCCCGCTCGTGTCGTGGGGCCTGCGGACCGCCTGGCGGTTCCCGCAGCACCAGGTGACGACCGTGACCACGAACGTACCCGGTCCCCCGGTGCCGCTGTACTGCCTGGGCCGACCCGTGTGCTCCATCGTGCCGTGGGTGCCGATCGCCGACCACCTCCGGGTCGGCGTGGCGATGCTGTCCTACCAGGACGCCCTGACCTTCGGGCTGACCGGCGACCACGAGTCGATGCCGGATCTCCAGGTCCTGGCCGACGGCATTGCGGAGTCCTGGTCGGAGCTGACCGCACGGTAGCGTCGGGGCATGACTGATCGCCCCCGGGGGGACGGCGAGCCCGGGGACGGGTCTCCCGACTTCCACTGGCTGTACGGCGGCTCCGAGGACCCGGGCCGCGAGCCGCGACCCGACGAGACCCGGGTGCTGCCCACGGTCCCGCGACCCGGCGAGACCCGGCCGCCCGCACCGGGCCGGCCGGCGACGCAGCCCGGCCGCCCCACGCCGCCCACCGGCCCGCCCACCGGTCCGCCTCCCGGCGGCCGACCCCGCGGCCGGCGCCGGGGGCCGGGGTTCTGGCTGCGGATCGTCGTGGCCCTGCTCGTGCTGTGGGTGGTCTACCTGGTCGCCGTGCCGCTCTGGGCCTGGAGCAAGGTCGACAAGGTCGACTTCGAGCCCTCCGGGGACCGACCCGGCGACCAGCCCGGCACGACGTACCTGCTGGTCGGCAGCGACTCGCGGGCCGGCCTGAGTCCCGAGGAGCGCAAGCAGCTCGGCACCGGCAACGCGGCGGGACAGCGCACCGACACGATCATGTTGCTGCACACCGGCGACGGCCCCAACCTGCTGATGTCCATCCCTCGCGACTCGCTCGTGGAGATCCCGGGGCACGGCACCACGAAGATCAACGCGGCCTACGCGTACGGCGGTCCCAAGCTGCTGGTGAAGACCATCGAGCAGAACACCGGGATCCGGGTCGACGACTACGTGGAGATCGGGCTCGGCGGGCTCGCAGGCGTCGTGGACGCCGTCGGCGGCATCACGATCTGCCCGAAGCAGGACATGGTGGACAAGCTGGCGAACCTGGACGTGAAGAAGGGCTGCCAGGAGGCCGACGGCACCACGGCCCTCGGCTACGCCCGGTCCCGGCACACCTCCAACATCGGCGACATCGACCGGGTCAAGCGGCAGCGCGAGGTCGTCGCGGCGGTCGGCGACGAGGTGGTGTCGCCGTGGACGGTGCTCAACCCGGTCCGCTACTGGCGGCTGTCCAACGCCGTCCCCGACTTCTTCGCCTTCGGCGAGGGCACCAGCCCCGTGCGGGCAGCCATGTGGGCCTCGTCGATGACGCACGTCAACGGCGAGAACGGGCTCAGCTGCGTGGTGCCGATCGCCGACCTCGCGGTGCACTGGGACGCCGAGCGCTCCCAGCAGATGTTCCGCTACATCATCGAGGACAGGACCGACGCCATCCCGGCGAGCCTGTGCACGCCCACCGGACTCCCGAAGAGCGTGACCGGATGAGCTACCAGACCCTCGACTGGTCCGTCGACACGGACGGGATCGCCACACTCACCTTGAACCGGCCCGACCAGCTCAACGCCTTCGACGTGACCATGGCGCGCGAGCTCGAGTCGGTCTTCCGCGGCGACGCCTGGTCCGACGACGTGCGCGCGGTCGTGGTCACCGGCGCCGGCCGCGCGTTCTGCGCCGGGATGGACCTGGCGGTCGAGGGCAACGTGTTCGGGCTCGACGAGTCGCTGCGCCCGACGCCCGAGGAGTTCCGGGCGTCGTACGACGAGCCGCCGTACCACGACGGGGTGCGCGACACCGGCGGCCGCGTCACGCTCGCGATCCACGCCCTGCCGAAGCCGGTGATCGCGGCGATCAACGGCCCGGCGGTCGGCATCGGCGCCACGATGACGCTGGCGATGGACCTGCGGCTGGCGTCGACGAGGGCCCGGATCGGCTTTGTCTTCGGGCGGCTCGGCATCGTCCCGGAGGCGGCGTCGACCTGGTTCCTGCCGCGGATCGTGGGCATCCAGCAGGCACTCGAGTGGGTCTACTCGGCGGACATCCTCACCGCCGACGCCGCGCTCGCCGGCCGCCTGGTGCGCAGCGTGCACGAGCCGGACGAGCTGCTCGCCGCGGCGCACGACCTCGCCCGTTCCTTCGTGGTCGGTCGGTCCCCCATGGCGCTGGGCCTGGCGAAGCGGCTGCTCTATCGCAACAGCGCGGTCGCCGACCCCCTCGAGGCGCACCTGTCGGACTCCCTGGCCATGTACTGGGCCTCGATCGGTGACGGGAAGGAGGGCGTCGCCGCGTTCCTGGAGAAGCGGGCGCCCACCTTCACCGGTCGCGCCTCGGAGCTGCCGCCGATCTCCTAAGCCGCCGGGCCCGAGGACACCGGCGCCTCGTCGGAGGCGGCGAGCATCCGCTCCCGCAGGCGGGCCAGGATCCGGTTCAGCAGCCGGGAGACCTGCATCTGGGTGACGCCGATGTCGGCGCCGATCTCGGCCTGGGTGTGGTTGCCGAAGAACCGCAGCTCGAGGATCCGACGCTCCCTCGGCGTCAGTCCGCGCAGCACCGCCGCCAGCGTGATCCGTGCCTCGGCCTGGTCGAACGCCGGATCCGCCGTGCCGAGCCGGTCGCCCAGGGAGTCGTCACCGTCGGCGCCGACCACGTCGAGTGAGGCCGGGGCGAAGCAGCCGGTCGCGCCCAGCGCGTCGAGCACCTGCTCCAGGTCGACCCCGAGGTGGCGGGCGAGGTCGCTCGGCCGCGGCGAGCGACCCAGCTCCTGGGACAGGTCGCCCTCGGCAGCGTGAATGCGCGACTGGAGCTCCTGGATCGATCGGGGCGGCCGCAGCGCCCAGCCGAGATCGCGGAAGTGCCGGCGCACCTCGCCACGGATCGTCGGCACCGCGAAGGACAAGAAGTCGTGGCCGCGGCCCGGCTCGAAGCCGCGGACCGCCTTGACCAACCCCAGGTAGGCCACCTGGTCCAGGTCCTCGGTGGCGATGCCGCGCTGCCGGTAGCGACGGGCGCAGTCGCTGGCGACGCCCATGTTGAGCCGGACGATCTCGTCGCGAATACGGCGGCGCTCGTCGTCGGACGCGTTCTCCAACTCGTCGAAGAGCCGGGCGGTGGCCTCTCGTCGGTGCTCCATCTCGCACCTCCTGGGCGATTGGCGGCGGGCGCGCGAGGCGCCCGCCGACTCGATCCTCGCAGCGCGCCCCAGACGGCACACCACCCTTACGGGGGACCGCGCACAGCGCTCGCGGAGTTGGCATCAGGTCTGCCGCTCTCCGGCCGAAGGTTGAGGTACGGCCGACACCGTGCGCGGTCGTTCCGGCGTGCGGCGAGGCGGCCTCGACCGACCTGACCTCACCCGATAGAACCGGAGGACGATGGACGCGCCGGACGACAGGACGACGCCCCGGCCGGCCGTGGCCGGGGTGGCGTGTGCCGTCGTCGGCGTCGTCGGCCTCCACCTGGTCACCCCCTCGGGCCGCACGGGTGACCTGACCTACCTGGCCGGCGTCCTCGTCGCCGTCGCGATCGCCTGGGTGGGCGTGCTCCGCCACCCGGCGGGCCGGGGCGTCCCGCTGCTGGTGGCGACGGCCGTCAGCGTGTCCGTGACAGGGGACGTGCTGGAGCGGTGCGTCGCGGGCTGGGCCGGGCTCGGCGTCGGCGAATGGTCGGCCGCGGTCGCCTACTTCATCGGCTACCTGTTCCTCGGGGCCGCGTTGCTCCAGGTCCTCACTCCCCCGGGGAGCCGGAGACGCCTGGTGCGCGTCGACGCCCTCCTCGAGGCGGCGACCATCGTGACCGTGGCGGTACTGCTCGTGTGGACGGCGTCCACCACCGCAGCGTTCGAGGCCACCGGACTGAGTGTCGCCGAAGGCGCCCTCCAGGTCTCGACGCCGGTCGCGGACCTCACCCTGCTCGCCTTCGCGGCCCGCGCCGTCGTCGTACGTCGTGGCCGCTCGGCGACCGGCTGGCTGCTCACGGGCGCCACGGGCACGTGGCTGCTGACCAGCCTCGCGATCGTGGCGGGCGGAGCCCCCGACCGCCTGGACACCGGCTGGCTGCTCGGCATGCTGCTCCTCGCGGCCGCCGCCCTGCCGCGCGATGCCGCCGCCGCGAGCATGGCTCGGGTCGGGCGGCCCGCCGTGCGGCGCCGGCACACCGCGCGGATGCTGCTCGCCATCCTCCCGGCCGCCGTGCCCCCCGTGGCTCACCTGGTCACCCACCACGACCAGCGCGCCCTCTACGTCCCCTACCTCGGGATGGGCGTCCTGCTCCTGATCACCCTGCTCCGCGTCGGCCGGCTCCTGGCGTCCGAGGACGCCGCCCACGCCGAGCTGGCGCGCAGCCACGAGTACCTCCAGGCACTCGCGGACAACTCGGTCGACGCCATCCTCGTCGTCGACGAGCGGCTCGACATCGTGTTCTCGTCCAGCGGCGTCCAGGAGTACCTCGGCCCGTCGCCACGGCGCGGGCTGCCCGCCTGGGCCGAGGCCGCCGGGCTGCGGCTGCACGACGGGCTCGAGGACGCGCTGGCGCGCACCGTGGCGGCACCCGACGCCATCGTGCAGGAGGAGTTCCTGCTCGTGCCGGAGCACGAGAAGCCGCGCTGGATCCTCGCCCGGTTCGTCAATCTCCTCCATGATCCCGCCGTCCGCGGGATCGTGATCTCGCTGTCGGACTCGACCGAGCGCAAGGAGATGGAGCTGGAACTGGGCCGAGCGCGAGACGCCGCGCTGGCCGGCTCGCGCGCGAAGTCGACCTTCCTCGCCACCATGAGCCACGAGATCCGGACGCCGCTGAACGGGGTCCTCGGGCTGACCGAGCTGATGCTGACGACCCGCCTGGACGGCCAGCAGGGCCGGTACGCCGAGGGCATCCGGGTGGCCGGCGAGGCGCTGCTCCAGGTCATCAACGACATCCTCGACTTCTCCAAGATCGAGGCCGGCCGGCTGGAGCTGGAGGAGGTCGACCTCGACGTCGCCCGGTTGCTCGACGAGACCGCCCGGATGGTCGCGGGCCCGGCCCAGGAGAAGGGGCTCGCGCTCGTCGTACGCTGCTCGCCCGAGGTGCCGCCCGGGCTCCGTGGCGACGCGGTCCGCCTGCGCCAGGTACTGCTCAACCTCACCTCGAACGCGATCAAGTTCACCCGGACCGGCGAGGTCGTCCTCTCGGCGCAGCTCGAGCGGGCACCGGTCGCGGACGTGGCGAGCGTGCGGTTCGAGGTCGCCGACACCGGCATCGGCATCGACCCCGCCCAGCGGGAGCACCTGTTCGATGCGTTCACCCAGGCGGACTCCACCACCACGCGGCGCTTCGGCGGCACCGGGCTGGGGCTGGCGATCAGCCGCCAGCTCGTCACCGCCATGGGCGGTGCGATCGGCGTCGAGCCACGGTCAGGTCCCGGGAGCCGGTTCTGGGTCGTCGTCCCGCTGCCCGTGCGCGCCGGCCAACCGCAGGCCCACCTGGCCCTGGCCGACGCCTGGCGGGGGCAGTCCGCACTGGTCGTCGACGACAGCGAGAGCAGCCGCACGGCGCTGGTCGAGCAGCTGACGCGTTGGGGAGTCGAGGTGGACCTGGCGTCTTCGGGCGACGAGGCACTGGTCCGGCTGCACCAGGCGGCGGCCGCGGGTGCGCCGTACCGCCTCGCGCTCCTGGACCTGTCGATGCCCGGGATCAACGGCCTCGACCTCGCCGCCATGATCGAGGACGCCCCGGAGCTGGCCGGTACGGCGACCATCCTGCTCACGTCGGACACGGACGTGCTGCCGACCGCGTCGCTCCCGGCGGGCCTGGCGGCCCGCCTCGTCAAGCCGGTGCGTCCGCACGCGCTGGTCGAGGCGATCGCCGACCTCCCGAACGGCCCAAGCGGCACGCCGGCACCGGAGCCCGCCCCCGAGCCACGAGGAGCCCGCCTCCTCGTCGTCGAGGACAGCGAGATCAACCAACTCGTGGCGATCGGCATCCTCGAGCACCTCGGCTACCAGGTCGAGGTCGCCGCCGACGGGCTCGCCGCCCTGGAGGCGCTGCGCACGCAGTCCTTCGACGCGGTGCTCATGGACTGCCTGATGCCCGTGATGGACGGCTACCAGGCGACCGCCGAGATCCGCCGCCTGGAGCTGGGCGGCCGCGGCCTGCCGATCATCGCGATGACCGCCTCCGCGGTCGCGGGCGACCGCGAGCGCTGCCTGGCCGCCGGCATGGACGACTACATCACCAAGCCGGTGACCAGTGGGTCGCTCGAGACCGTCCTCGCGCACTGGCTGCGCTCCCCCTCGACGGCGGGCAGCGCCGAGGTGTCCGCCGAGGGCTGACGCTCATCGGCCGACGGCCCGCTCCAGCTCGGCCTTGTTCATCGACGAGCGGCCCTTGACGTTCTTGCGGCGGGCCTCCTCGTAGAGCTGGTCACGGGTGCGCCCACCGGACCCGGAGTGCGAGCGTAGGCCGCCACGACGGGAGGACGAGATGTCCTCGGTCGAGGTCCGGCTGCGCTGGCGTGCCTCGCCGCTGCGGGCCCGCTCCTTGTTCACCGTGCGCGCGGCTATCTCCTCGGCCTCGTCCTCCGGACGGCCACGCTCCTCGAGGCCCTCCTTGATGTGGTCGTACTGCCGCTCGCGCTTCTCGCTCCACTGCTGCTGGGGCATGTCCTGACCTCCTCGATCCGACTTCCGAGGAGGTACCCGGCCACGGCGCCGCGGATGCGCGACCGGGTCGCCGCGCTGGTCCACCGGCGGGCGGAAGGTCAGAGCTGGGACTGGACGCCGGCGAGGAGCTGGCGGGCCATCACGATCCGCTGCACCTGGTTGGTGCCCTCGTAGATCTGGGTGATCTTCGCGTCCCGCATCATCCGCTCGACCGGGTAGTCCCGGGTGTAGCCGTACCCGCCGAGGACCTGGACGGCGTTGGTGGTGACCTCCATGGCGACGTCGGAGGCGAAGCACTTCGCCGCAGCCCCGAAGAACGTCAGGTCGCTGTCGCCCCGCTCGGACTTCCCGGCCGCCGCGTAGGTCAGCTGGCGCGCGGCCTCGACCTTCATCCCCATGTCGGCCAGCAGGAACTGCAGGCCCTGGAAGTCGCTGATCGGCTTCCCGAACTGCTTGCGCTCCTGGGCGTAGCCCAGCGCGTAGTCCAACGCCCCCTGGGCGATGCCGACGGCCTGCGCCGCGATCGTGACCCGGGTGTGGTCCAGGGTGCGCATCGCGATCTCGAACCCGCCGCCCTCCGCCCCGATCATCCGGTCCGCACCGATGCGGACGTTGTCCAGGTAGACCTCCCGGGTCGGAGAGCCCTTGATGCCGAGCTTCTTCTCCGGGGCACCGAAGGAGACGCCCTCGTCGCTCTTCTCCACCACGAACGCGCTGATCCCCCGGGAGCGCTTCTCGGGGTCCGTCACCGCCATCACCGTGTAGTACTCCGACTCGCCCGCGTTGGTGATCCAGCGCTTCACGCCGTTGAGCACCCAGGTGTCCCCGTCGCGCACGGCTCGGGCCTTCATCCCCACCGCGTCCGAGCCCGCGTCCGGCTCGGAGAGGCAGTAGGAGAACCCGCCCTCACCGCGCGCCAGCGCACCCAGGTACTTCGCCTTCAGCTCCTCCGAGCCGGCCAGCTGGATCGGCAGCGACCCCAGCTTGTTCACCGCCGGGATCAGGCTGCTCGAGGCACAGGCCCGGGCGACCTCCTCGATGATGATCACGGTGGCGAGCGCGTCGGCGCCGGCACCGCCGTACTGCTCCGGGATGTGCGGGGCGTGGAAGTCCGCAGCCAGCAGGGCCTCGGCCGCCTCCCGCGGGTAGCGGGCGTGCTCGTCGACGTCGGCGGCGAACGGTGCGACCTTCGCGTCGCACACGGCTCGGGCCGCCTCGCGGACGGCCTGGTGCTCCTCGGAGAGGGCGAAGAGAGGGAACTCGGAGCTCATGTGTCGGACTCTATCCGCGGGTCAGCGACTGTTCGCGGCCGGGCGCGCGAACGCCCGGCCGGGGCAGAACCCGGCCGGGCGTTCGCCGGTTCGGCGCTAGTGCCGGGCCGTCACTTGATGATGACCGAGATCGGCTTGCCGAGCGCGTCCTTGCTGTCGCCAGCGGTGAACCCGTCACCCTTGTAGCTGAAGACGGCCTTCTTGCCCTTCAGTGCCTTCGGGAAGGTGAAGACGGTCTTGCCATTGCTGTCGAGCTTCTCGGAGAAGGCCTTCTTGCCGACCTTGGCCACGACCTTGCCGGACGGCGTGCTGTACTCGTTCGTCACGGTCACGATGACCCGGTGCCGCTTGACGGCCTTCACCGTCATCTCGCTGGCCTGCTTCGACAGCGCGACGGTGCCGAGGGTCGCCGGGTCGGCGGTCGAGCACGCGACCGGCACGCTCGGGTTCCCCTGGGAGGTGCTGGAGAACGTGAACGCCGTGGGCAGCTTGACGTCGTAGGTCCCGGCCCTGGGCGTCGTGAACGTCTCGTTGATGCCCGTAGCGTTGACCGTCGAGGTCCCGTCGCCGTTGTCGGCGATGTCGGTCACGGTGAGGGGAGCCCCGATGGTCTCCGAGCCGAGGGTCATCCCGAAGTCGTCAACGGTGCCACCGTCGATCCCGGCGGCCTGCAGGAGCACCGAGGGAACGACGAGGTGGGCCTCCACGCCGAGCAGCGGGGTGATGGTCATGCCCGCGGGCGCGCTCGGCGGGAGCAGCGGCACCGAGACCGACAGCGGGAAGCTTCCCACGGGGGAGCCCAGCGCCGTGCAGGCATAGCTGCCGGTGACCTCGGCGGCGTCGGCGGTGGTGCTGGTGGCGGCGACCAGGCCGCCCGCGATCAGGGCGGTGACGGCGCCCGCGCCGGCGGCGCGTGCGGTGATGGTGCGAAGGTTCATGAAAGTGCTCCCTCCCGAGCAACTCAGGTGGCGCTACCACTCGGTAGCGCGAGATCGCGCCACGTTAACTCCTCCGCGAGACGGCCGTGACCAGAAACCCAGAAGTCTGATCGAATCCTGCGATTTCCCTCCCGACTAGGCTGCGACCATGGCGGACTGGCAGGACCCGGAGCGGGTCCGGTTCATGCTCGACGACTGCGAGACCTGGGCGGTGGTGGGCCTCTCGGGCGACCCGAGCCGCACGGCGTACTCCATCGCCGCCCTGCTCCAGCAGCACGGCAAGCGGATCGTGCCGGTACACCCCGCCGCCCCGACGGTGCTGGGCGAGCAGGGCTACGCGAGCCTGGCCGACATCCCGTTCCCGGTCGACGTGGTGGACGTCTTCCGCCGCTCCGAGGCAGCCGGGGAGTTCGCGGACCAGGCCGTGGCGATCGGCGCGAAGGGCGTGTGGTTCCAGCTCGGCGTCATCGACGAGGACGCGTTCGCGCGGACCACGCAGGCCGGCGTGCCGATGGTGATGGACACCTGTCCCGCCATCGAGTGGCGCAAGCGACGCTGATCCCGGGGATGGACCTCGTCGTCCCGCCCGGGCCCGGTCTGCCTGCCGGGCTGGTGGTCCCGGAGGGCGAGCTGGTGGAGCGCTTCTCCCGCTCGCCGGGCCCCGGCGGGCAGTCGGTGAACACCACCGACAGCCGGGTCGAGCTGGAGTACGACGCGGCCGTCTCGACTGTCCTCGACGACGCCCAGCGGGCTCGTGTCGTCGGCCGGCTCGGCTCGCCCGTGCGGGTGGTCGCCAGCGAGCACCGCTCCCAGCACCGCAACCGGGTCGCCGCCCGGGAGCGGCTCGCGGAACGGCTGCGCGAGGCACTCGCGCCCCCGCCGCCACCCCGCCGACCGACCAAGCCGACCCGTGGCTCCCAGCAGCGCCGGCTGGAGGCCAAGAAGCAGCGCGGCCGGACGAAGTCGCTGCGCGGTCGGGTGCGCGACGACTGAGGCACGCGACCGGTCCGAGGCGTCACCTGGCAGCCGAACCCCGCCGGCGTGTCGCCCCTCAGCTCTCCAGCCGGGCGAGCTCCTCGTCGACGATCGACGGGTCGAGCTTGGTGAAGATCGGCGTGGGCTTCGAGACCGGGGTGCCGGGCACGATCGGGCGCCGCTCCCAGGCGGGGAAGCCGGAGTACTCCCCGGTGATGATCGGGTACGGCGCGCCGCCGTCGAGGTCGTCGACCTCCTCCAGGCGCGGCATCGGGGCGATCTCGCCCGAGCCGCCCAGCGCCCGGTCCACCTCGTTCGCGGCGAACGGCAGGAACGGCGAGAGGATCAGGTTGAGGTCGGCCACACACTGGGCGACGACGTGCAGGATCGTGCCGAGCCGGTCGGGGTCGTCCTTGATCTTCCACGGCTCGGTGTCGGAGACGTACTTGTTGACCTCGGCCACGGCCCGCATCGCCTCGCCGATCGCCTGCTTCTGCCGGTGCCGGCCGATGAGGTCGCCGACGACGCCGAACGCCGAGGCCACGGAGTCCAGGAGAGCCTGGTCCGCTGCGGTGAGCTCGCCGGCCTTCGGGATCTCCCCGAAGTTCTTCGCGATCAGGTTCGCGGTGCGGTTGACCAGGTTGCCCCAGCCGGCGACCAGCTCGTCGTTGGTGCGACGCACGAACTCCGACCAGGTGAAATCGGAGTCCTGGTTCTCCGGCCCGGCGGCCGCGACGAAGTAGCGGAACGCGTCCGGCTGGTACCGGCTGAGCAGGTCGCGCACGTAGATCACGACCCGTTTGGAGGAGGAGAACTTGCGCCCCTCCATCGTGAGGAACTCCGAGGAGACGACCTCGGTGGGCAGGTTCAGCTCGCCGTACTGTCGCGGCGTGCCGCCCTTCGCGCCCTTGCCGGAGTAGGCCAGCAGCTCGGCCGGCCAGATCTGGCTGTGGAAGGTGATGTTGTCCTTGCCCATGAAGTAGTACGACAGGGCGTCCGGGTCGTTCCACCAGTCGCGCCAGCGGTCGGGCTCGTCGAGACGGCGGGCCCACTCGATGGACGCCGACAGGTAGCCGATCACCGCGTCGAACCAGACGTAGAGCCTCTTGGTCGGGTTCTCCCGCCAGCCGTCGAGGGGTACGGCGATGCCCCAGTCGATGTCGCGGGTCATCGCTCGCGGCCGGATCTCCTTGAGGATGTTCTGGCTGAACCGGATCACGTTCGGCCGCCAGAGCCCCGTCGCCTCGCGCCCGTCGAGCCACTCCCCCAGCGCCTCGGCCAGCGCGGGCAGGTCGAGGAAGAAGTGCTGGGTCTCGATGAACTCCGGCGTCTCGCCGTTGATCTTCGAGCGCGGGTCGATCAGGTCGTGCGGGTCCAGCTGGTTGCCGCAGTTGTCGCACTGGTCGCCGCGCGCGCCGTCGTACCCGCAGATCGGGCAGGTGCCCTCGATGTAGCGGTCGGGCAGGGTGCGCCCGGTCGAG
The DNA here is from genome assembly GCF_000015265.1 of Nocardioides sp. JS614. Lineage (NCBI taxonomy): Bacteria > Bacillati > Actinomycetota > Actinomycetes > Propionibacteriales > Nocardioidaceae > Nocardioides > Nocardioides sp. JS614. The sequence continues at coordinate 1,462,789 of NC_008699.1, read as the reverse complement.
GGCGAGATGGCGCCGTACGTCGTCTGCTCGACGAAGTACCCGTTCTCGTAGACGCCGAGGAACAGCTCCTGCACGACCGCGTGGTGGTTGCGGGTGGTGGTGCGCGTGTAGAGGTCGTAGGTCAGGCCGAGCGAGGCCAGGTCCTCGGCGATGATCCGGTGGTTGCGATCGGCCAGCTCCTGCGGCGAGAGCCCGGCCTCGTCGGCCGCGATCAGGATCGGTGTCCCGTGCTCGTCGGAGCCGGAGACCATGAGCACGTCGTGGCCCGCCATCCGCATGTACCGGCTGAAGACGTCGGAGGGCACGCCGAAACCGGCGACGTGGCCGATGTGGCGCGGGCCGTTGGCGTACGGCCAGGCGACGGCGGACAGGACGCGACTCATGGGGTCAATCCTAGGGATCGCCGGCCAGCGGGTTTCCCGCGGCGTCGCGCTACCGTCAGATCGTGGAGACCCTGATCGCGGAGGACCTGCTCCTGTTGCTGCTCGACGACGAGAGCGGGAAGCTCACGCTGACCTCCTACCCCCAGGCCGTGCTCGGCGGAGCGCTCCTCGTGGAGCTGGCGTCCGCCGGGGCGGTGGAGGTCGAGGAGCAGACCGGCGTGTGGCACTCGGCCAAGGTCCGCGCCCTGCCGGGTGCGGCTCCGCAGGACGCAGTGCTGCGCACGGCGTACGACGTCGTGGCGGCCAAGCCGCGCACCGCCCACGACCTCGTGGACCGGCTCGGGAAGGGCACGCGGGAAGCGCTCGCCGAGCGGCTCGGCGCGCGCGGCATCCTCGAGCGGCACGACGACCGGGTGCTGGGCCTGTTCCCGCGCACCCGCTGGCCCGCCGTGGACTCCAGCCGGGAGCAGGAGGTCCGCCGGCAGCTGACCGCCGTCCTCGTCCAGGGCGTCGAGCCCGACGAGCGCACCGGCGCGCTGGTCGCGCTGCTTTCGGCCATCGACAAGCCGCACCAGGTCGTCGACCACGAGGGCCTCTCGGCCGGGCAGGTGCGCAAGCGGGCGAAGCAGGTCGCGAAGGGTGACTGGGCCGCCAAGGCCGTCCGCGACGCGATCACCGCCTCGACGGCGGCCATCACCGCGGTGGCAGCGACGACGGCCGCCGCGGCGGCGGCCGGCGGCGCCGGCACCTGAGCCTCGAGGCTGAGCCGACCAGGCCCGGGTCACCCGGTCGAGCGCCCCGCGAACGCGGCGAGCCGCACGTAGGGTCCGGCGTCGGCGGCGGCCTGCTGCTCGGGACCGAACACCCCGCCTCTGTTGTCCGGCGTCAGGCCGGACCGCAGGAACTCCAGCGCCCGGGTCGCGACCTGCGGGTCGAGGCGCTCGACGGGGAAGCCGATCGCCCGCGCCAGGTCCCAGGTGTGCACCGCGAGCTCTGAGGTCGCCATGTCGGCGGTCGACTCCGTCTCGCCGCCGTGCTCGTGCCACCAGTGGATCAGGTCGTCGCCGGCCACCCGGAACGCCGGGCCCCACTCCTCGGTGACGTGCGGCGGCGCCGACCAGTCGGGCTGCTCGCCGTGCGCCATGGCGAGGAAGTTGGGCGGCGTCGCGACCAAGTGGTCGGCAAGGGCTGCGACGTCCCAGTCCGCGCACGGCGTCGGTCTGTCGAGGACGTCCCGGTGCACCTGGTCGAGCACGTCCCCGGCCTGGTCGAGCGCCCGCGCGAGCACCCGGACGTCGTCACCCCAGCTGGCCTGCGGTGTGTGGTGCGTGGTCATGTCCCCGAGGCTAGGGGCGCCGCTCAGGTGAAGTCGAGGTCCTTGGTGCGGCTGCGCTTGAGCTCGTAGAAGTCCTCGAAGGCCGAGAGCGTGACGAACGCGTCCCACATCCGGCCGGCATCCTCACCGCGTGGGGTCTTGCTGAGCACCGGCCCGAAGAACGCGTGACCCTCGAACGCGATCGTGGGGGTGCCGACCTCGTTGCCGACCTGGTCCATGCCGAGGTGGTGGGAGCGCGCGATCGCCTCGTCGTACGACGAGTCGTCCATCGCGTCGGCGAGCGCCAGGTCGAGACCGGCGTCCGCGAGGGCCGCCTCGATCATCGCGCGGTCCCGGTCCTGCTTCCCGATGTGGATCCGGGTGCCCATCGCGGTGTACAGCGGCAGCAGGACGTCCTTGCCGTACTTCTGCTCCGCGGCCATCAGCACGCGCACCGGCTCCCAGGCGGTGGCCAGGAACTCGCGGTACTCGTCGGAGATGTCCTTGTCCTGGTTGAGGTAGGCCAGGCTCATGATGTGCCAGGTCACGTCGATGTCCCGGACCTTCTCGACCTCGAGGATCCACCGGGAGGTGATCCAGGCGAACGGACAGGCCGGGTCGAACCAGAAGTCCGCCCGGGAACGGGTGCCGGTGGTCGTGTCGGAGGTCATGTCAGTTCCAACCGATCAGGCCGAGGACTATTCCCGCGGTCGCGCCCCCGGCGACGTACCAGGCGCTGTTGAGCTCGGTCCGCCACATCAGCAGGAGGGTGACCGCGAAGATCCCGACCGTCCAGCCGTCGACGAGGGCCGCCCGGCCCAGCTCCCACGAGACGCCGGCCATCAGGGCGAGGGCGGTCGCGTTGAGCCCGTCGAGCATCGTCGAGGTCCACGGCGAGGACCGGAGCCGGTCGGTGATCCGGGTCAGCAGCCCGACGAAGACGAAGGACGGCAGGAAGATCCCGACCGTCGCGAGGAACGCTCCCGGCAGCCCGGCCACGAGGTAGCCGAGGAACGTCGCGGTCGTGAACACCGGACCCGGCGTGACCTGGCCGATCGACACGGCGTCGAGCAGCTGCTGCTGGGTCACCCACCCCAGCCGGTCGACCAGGTCGCCCTGGAGGAACGCCAGCAGCACGTAGCCGCTGCGGTAGAGCACCGCGCCGATCTTGAGCATGGTCAGGAACAGCTGGGCGAGCTGGCCGCCGGTGGGGTCGGGGAACAGCACCGCGAGCGGTGCCAGCAGCCCGTGGCGCGAGCCTCCGGCGCGGCTCGCGACGCGGGCCAGGCCGGCGACCGCGGCGCCACCGAAGAGCACCACCAGCTCGTGGACGCCGAGGAAGTACGCCGCCAGGCCGGCGAGCGCGAGCAACCCGAGCCACACGGTCTTCACGACCGTCCGCAGCAGCGCCACCAGGGCCCAGGCGACGATCGCCAGGACCGCCGGCACCACGCCGTAGAGCAGCCACTCGGCCGACGGGGTGTCGCCGTACTCGACGTAGGCCCAGGCGAGCGCGGTGACGATCAGCGCCGCGGGGAGGATGAAGCACACACCGGCGAGCAGCAGGCCGCGCCAACGGGCCCGGTCGAAGCCGAGGTGGATGGCGAGCTCGGTGGAGTTCGGCCCCGGGATCAGGTTCGTGGCGCCCATCAGGTCCACGAACCGCTCGTCGGTGACCCAGCCGCGGCGGCGGACGAGCTCCTCGCGCATCATCGCGGTGTGCGCGACGGGGCCGCCGAAGGCGATCGTGCCCAACCGGAGGAAGAGCACGGCGACCTCGCGTGTCCGACCCGGCTCGCTCACGGGCTCATCATGCCGATGCATCTCCCTTTCCGGTGACCCCGGCCCGGGTGGCAGGATGCGTCGCATGCCTGGAACCAACCTCACCCGGGACGAGGCCGCGACCCGCGCCGCGCTCCTGGACGTCACCTCGTACGCCATCGACCTGGACCTCACGACCGGTGACGCGACCTTCGGCTCGACCACCACGATCCGATTCACCTGCACCGAGCCCGGTGCCGAGACGTTCGCCGACCTCGTGGACGCGACCGTCCACGAGATCACCCTGAACGGCGAGCAGGTCGACCCGGCCACGGCGTACGCCGACAGCCGGATCACCTTGACCGGCCTCGCGGCCGAGAACGAGCTGGTCGTGCGCGCCGACTGCACCTACTCCCGCACCGGTGAGGGCCTGCACCGCTTCGTCGACCCCGCCGACGACCGGGTCTACACCTACTCCCAGTTCGAGGTCCCCGACGCCCGGCGCGTGTACACGACCTTCGAGCAGCCCGACCTCAAGGCGCCGTTCCAGTTCACGGTGACGGCGCCGGAGGGCTGGAAGGTCATCTCCAACTCCCCCACCCCTGAACCCGAGGTCCTGGACGGGGGGTCCAAGGGGGGCGGAGCCCCCCTTGTGGGCGGAGCCCCCCTTGTGTGGCGCTTCGCGCCGACCAAGCCGCTCTCGACGTACGTCACCGCGATCGTCGCGGGCGAGTACCACGAGGTGCAGCACGTCTACAAGGGCAGGCACGGCGACATCCCGCTGGGCCACTACTGCCGCCAGTCGCTCGTCGAGCACCTCGACGTCGAGGAGCTCGTGAAGATCACCGAGCAGGGGTTCGGCTACTTCGAGGACGCCTTCGACTACCCCTACCCGTTCGGCAAGTACGACCAGCTCTACGTGCCGGAGTACAACATGGGCGCGATGGAGAACGCCGGGTGCGTGACGCTGCGCGACGAGTACCTCCCCCGCAGCCGCCAGGACCGCGCGTTCTACGAGTTCCGGGTCGAGGTCATCTTGCACGAGATGGCGCACATGTGGTTCGGCGACCTCGTGACGATGAAGTGGTGGGACGACCTCTGGCTCAACGAGTCGTTCGCCGAGTGGGCGTGCTACCACGCCGCGGTCGAGGCCACGGAGTTCACCGAGGTCTGGACGGGCTTCACCAACGCCCGCAAGAACTGGGCCTACCGCCAGGACCAGCTGCCCAGCACGCACCCGATCGCCGCCGACAACGTCGACCTGCGCGCCGTCGAAGTCAACTTCGACGGCATCACCTACGCCAAGGGCGCCTCGGTGCTCAAGCAGCTGGTCGCCTGGGTCGGCCTGGAGAACTTCCTGGAGGGCGTGCGCGCCTACTTCAAGGAGTTCGAGTACGGCAACACCGAGTTCAAGGACCTGCTGGCCGCCCTCGAGGCGTCCTCGGGCCGAGACCTCGAGGCGTGGGCCCAGGAGTGGCTCCAGACCTCGGGCGTCAACACGCTCGCGGCCGAGTTCGAGCTCGACGACGAGGGCAACTACAGCTCCTTCGCGATCCGGCAGACCGCGGCGCCCGAGCAGCCGACGCTGCGCCGCCACCGGCTCGGCGTGGGTCTCTACGACGCCGCGGACGGCCGGCTGGTCCGCCGTACCTCCCTGGAGACGGACGTCGCCGGCGAGCTCACCGAGGTCGCGGAGCTGGTCGGCCAGCGCCAGCCGGACCTGCTGCTGCTCAACGAGGGCGACCTGGCCTACGCGAAGATCCGCCTCGACGAGCGCTCCCTGGCGAGCGTCGTGGGTGGCATCGCGACGCTCGACGACTCGCTCGCCCGCGCGCTCTGCTGGGGCGCGGCGTGGGACATGACCCGCGACGCGGAGATGAGCGCGACCGACTTCGTCGCCCTGGTGCTCAGCGGGATCGGCAGCGAGACCGACGCGTTCGGCGTGAGCCGGATCCCGACGTACGCCGCCCAGGCCGCCACGCTCTACTCGGCCCCGGAGAACCGCGCCGCCCTGCGGGCGACCTGGGAGCAGGGCCTGCGCAAGCTGCTCGACAACGCCGAGCCCGGCAGCGACCACCAGCTGTCGTTCGCGCGCGCGTACGCCGGCGCCGCGCACAGCGACACGGCGGTCGCCGACCTCGAGGGCCTGCTCGACGGCACGCTCACGTTCCAGGGGCTCGCGGTCGACACCGACCTCCGGTGGACCCTGCTCAGCGGTCTCGCGAAGAACGGCCGCGCCGACGCCGACCGGATCGCCGAGGAGCTCGCCCGCGACAACACCATCTCCGGGCAGGAGCACGCCGCCGCCGCCCGGGCGCAGCGGCCCACCGCCGAGGCGAAGGCCGAGGCGTGGGAGATCGCGATGGTCCGCGACGACGTCGCCAACGAGACCCAGCGCAGCGTGGTGCTCGCCTTCCAGGTGTTCGGCCAGGACGAGGTGCTGGCGCCGTACGTCGAGAAGTACCTCGAGGCCGCCGACACCATGTGGGAGGAGAAGGGCACCCAGCGGGCTTCGACCGCGCTGGAGTTCATCTTCCCCAAGCAGCTCGCCAGCCAGGACCTGCTCGACCGGGTGGACGCCTGGCTGGAGTCCTCCCCGGCGAACCCGGCCGCGAAGCGCTACGTGCGCGAGGGCCGCGCGGATGTCGCCCGGGCCTTGGCCGCCCAGGCCAGGGACGCCCAGGCCTGAGCCTCGGCACCCGCTGCAGCGTCGACCCGCCCGAGGCGCTCGGGCGGGTCGACCGCTCAGCTCAGCCTCGATGCTCGGAGTGGAGGATGTCCGGTCCGCGCGCGTGGTCGGCGAGCATCTGGATGCCGCGGCGCAGGCCGCCGACGAGGTCGCCCTCGGTGAACGACGTCTGCATCTGCAGCGCGGTCAGCTCGACCTCGGGGTCCGTGAGGTGGCTGCGCACGATGGCGCCGGTGACGATCTCCAGGGCCCGCGCGGTGGGGTCGACCAGGATGAGGACGCTGCGCTCGGGTGCGACCAGTGACCCGTGCAGGCGGGTGGCGAAGGCGTGCGGATCGCCCTCGGCACGGCCGATGAACACGCTGAACTCGTAGCGCGAGACCTGCTCGGCGGTGCGGATCGCGTCCTCGATCGCGAACCGCTCGGCGGCGCCCAGCTCACCACCGCGCACTTGCGCCCCCGGCGCCGGTCTCGCCGGCCTCGGCCGGCGGCAGCTCGGCCGTGCCCTGGCGGGGGCCGCCGAACCACTGGTCGTCGCCCGAGGCCAGCGCGTGCCGCTCGCGACCACGGCCCGGGACCATGACCAGCACGGCGATCACCGCGATCAGCAGCAGCGGCACGCCACCGAGCAGGAGGACGGCGTGCACCGGGTCGACCTTGTCCGACACCGGCCAGCCCTCGGGCGTGTCCGCGCCCGCGGGGCCGGCGGCGAGGAGGACGAGCGAGCCGGCGAGCAGCACGACGGTGCTGCGACGGACGCCGCTGAGGACGCTGCGGAGGACGGGGTGCGCGAGCTTCGTGGTCACGCCGCCAGCCTATCGGCTCGGTGGGGTCGAGGAGCCTAGGCCCGGTGCGGTAGACATGGGGCCCATGTTCGGCTTCGGAGACAGCGACTGCGACACGGGCCACGACCTGTGTGAGTGGACCTTCAAGATGACCGACAACCAGGGCGTGGCGAACGCGGTGGATGTGCTGATCGGCAAGCCGCTCTCGATCGCCGGTCTGCTGCTCCTGATGATGGTCGTCCGGTGGCTGCTGCACCGGCTCGTGGACCGCTTGGTGGTGAGCGCCGAGGACGGCGTGCTGCCCGACCGGGTGAGCCGGTTCGGCCTGCGCGGCAAGGCCGCGCAGCAGGCGACCGCCCAGGACCTCGCGGCGTCGACCCGCCGGGTGCAGCGCGCCAAGACCATGGGCGACCTGCTCAAGAGCGTGATCACCGGCCTGCTGATCGCGGTCTTCGGCACCATGATCCTCAGCGAGATCGGCGTCAACATCGCCCCGATCATCGCCAGCGCCGGCATCATCGGCATCGCGCTCGGCTTCGGCGCCCAGTCGCTGGTCAAGGACTTCCTGTCGGGGATCTTCATGATCTTCGAGGACCAGTACGGCGTCGGCGACGTGGTCGACGTCGGCGAGGCGAGCGGCACGGTCGAGGCGGTGAGCCTGCGCGTCACCCGCCTGCGCGACCTGAACGGGACGGTCTGGTACGTGCCGAACGGCGAGATCCTGCGGGTCGGGAACATGAGCCAGAACTGGTCGCGGGCGGTGGTCGACGTCAGCGTCGCGTATGGCGAGGACGTCGCCCGCGTCACCCGCGTCCTCAAGGAGCTGGCGCACGACCTGTGGGAGGACGACGACTTCCACGGCATCATCATCGAGGAGCCCGAGGTGACCGGGGTCGAGGTCCTCGGCCCCGAGTCGCTGACGCTGCGCGTGCTGCTCAAGACCGCGCCGATGGAGCAGTGGGGCATCGCCCGCGAGCTGCGCCAACGGATCAAGGCCCGCTTCGACCACGAGGGCATCGAGATCCCGCTCCCCCAGCGGGTCATCTGGCACCGAGAGCAGCAGACGGGCCCCGCTCCCGAGGAAGCGGAGCCCGTCGAGGGCTGATCGGAGGGTCAGGCCAGGGACGCCTCCAGCGTGATCGTGGTGCCGGCGAGCGCCTGGCTGACCGGGCAGCCCTCCTTGGCGGCCTGGGCGGCCGCGACGAAGTCGTCGCCGCTCATGCCCTCGACGACGCCCTTGACGGTCAGCTTGATGCCGGTGATCCCGGTGCCGGGGGTGAACTCGACCTCGGCGCTGGTGTCCAGCGAGGTGGGCGGGGTGCCGGCCTTGGCGAGCCCGTTCGACAGTGCCATCGAGAAGCACGACGCGTGTGCCGCGGCGATCAGCTCCTCGGGGCTCGTCTTCCCGTTCGGCTCCTCCGCGCGCGCAGGCCACGAGACGTCGTAGGTGCCGAGGCCGGAGGACTCGAGGGTGACCTTGCCGGCTCCCTCGAAGAGGCTGCCTTCCCAGTGCGTGCTGGCGGTGCGGGTCGTTGCCATGGACGGATCACTCCTCGTTCGTCGGCTTGGAAGTCCGGGACGTCGCGAGTCTTGCACGCCGGCGTACGACGCTCACCCGGCGACCGCCAGAATGGACCGGTGAGCACGTTCTACGAGGAGATCGGCGGATTCGAGACGATCCGGCGGATCGTCGCGAGGTTCTACGAGGGGGTCGCCGCGGACCCGGTGCTCCGGCCCATGTACCCCGAGGAGGACCTCGGTCCCGCCGAGGAGCGGTTCCTGCTGTTCCTCGTGCAGTACTGGGGCGGCCCCACGACGTACTCCGACAGCCGCGGCCATCCTCGCCTGCGGGCCCGGCACGCACCGTTCGCGGTGACCCCCGAGGCCAAGGAGCACTGGCTCCGGCACTTCCGCGCGGGCCTGGACGAGGTGGCGCTCACCCCGGAGCAGGACGCGCAGTTCTGGGACTACATCACCCACGCCGCCCAGTTCATGGTCAACAGCCTCGAGTGAGCACGCGCGGAGAAATCCGGCGCTCCTGCTGCATCTGTGGTTCTGCACCAGGCGGTGGGGCCTGGTCGAGGCTGGGGTCTCCGGGAGGTCATGCGGACGGTGTTACCGCTTGCTCCGTCTGCATGACGTCCCGCCAGAACCCGGCGGCCGGGAGCGAACCGCAACCGCCCGCCCACCGTGCCCCCTGCCAGCCTTGTCGGCCGTCACCCCAGGCCGTCCGCAAGCCACGCAACGCCCGACCCGGGGCTCTACGCACCCACTGATAGGTCAGGAGAGCCAGAAATCCTCGAGGTCGTGTAACACCGGGCGCGGGTCGCGACAGGTCAGGGGTGAAACGGGCGGGAGACCGCCGACCCAATCCCCCGACACAGGAGGCCCAGCATGCGCAGGACCACCACCGCTGTCACCGCGACCGCGGCGCTCGCTGCCGCACTCACCTTCGGTACGGCGTACGCGACCCAGACGGGCTCGGACAGCGACGATGCCAGTGCCACGACCACCACGACGAGCTCGCCCGTCCTGAACAAGAACGGCCACGAGGTCAACGAGCACGCGGCCTTCGGCCAGGCGCGCGCGGCCGAGGCCCGCGCCCAGCACGAGGCACCGGAGACCGAGGCACCGGAGACCGAGGCGCCCGAGACCGAGGCACCCGAGACCGAGGCACCCGAGACCGAGGCGCCCGAGACCCAGGGCCCGAACGAGCACGCCGGGACCCACCCCGACACCCACGCCCTCGAGGGTGGCACCGAGCACGGCCAGGACGGCCTGGAGCACGGCCACCAGGGTGACCACGCCGACGGCGACCAGGGCAACGGCCCGGACGAGCACGCCGGCGAGCACCCGAACGAGCACGCCTCCCCCGAGCCCGCTGAGGGCTGATCCAGGACCGGCGGTCCCGACGTTGACCCACCCCCGACTAACGTCGGGACCGCCAACCCTGCGAGGACGACATGGCCGACCACCGAACCCGTGGCGCGCAGCTGCGCACGCCCGCTCCCACGTTGGAGCCGGACGCTGCGTTCCTTGCGCGCCTGAGCTCGCTCGCCGCGGCCGGCGCTCCGGCACCGGCCGGCGCAGCGGCACCGCGCCGGGCCTGGCGCGTGGGGCTGGCTGCGGCGAGTGTCGCGACGGTGCTGGTCGGCGGCACCTGGCTCAGCGGCTTCGCCGACAACGGCTCGCCGGCGCCGCCGGCAACGCCCCCGAGCGGGCCCACCACCCTCCCGAGCACCACGCCCGACTCCTCGACGAGCGACGGGCCCGACGAGACCGGCCAGACCTCGGACGACACCTTGCCCGGGTCGACCGGCGCCACCGACGGCGGCAGTGCCCCGGGCGCCGGCCCCACCGGGACCCACGAGCCCCAGGGTGAGGACGAGTCGGACCAGGCCGGACCCACCGGCACTCCGGGAGTCGGGCAGGGACAGCAGCCCGGCGAGAACGAGGGACCCGACCACCAGGGGCAGGGGCCGGACGAGCATGCCGGCGACCATCCCGACGAGCACGCCACCCAGAAGGCGGACAATGCGGACCAGGCCGCCGGGGAGCACCCCGGCGGCGGAGCAGGCGGCAGACAAGCCAGGTGAGCAGCGACGACGACGTGGTGGCGTCCGCCAAGCGGGGCGACGCCGAGGCGTGGCGCGCCCTCTACCGCAGCCACGCCGGCCGTCTGCTGGTCTGGCTCAGCACCCGCCCGAGCGGTGACAGTGCCATCGCCGCCGAGGACCTCGCCGCCGACGCGTGGCTGATCGCCGCCGAGAAGGTCCACGACTTCGACGGGACGGCCGACGAGTTCGCCGGCTGGCTGTTCGGCATCGCGCGCAACCTCGGCGGCAACGTGCGCCGCCGCAGCCGGCGTCGCGGCACCTACGCCACCGACCCCGGTGAGCTCGGTGAGCCCGGGCCGCTTGCCGGCCCGGAGTCGTCGTACGCCGCGCAGGACTGGGTGGTCCGTGCCCTCGCGACGCTGCCGCCGCGTGAGCGCGACGTCGTCGGCTGCCTCGACGTCGTGGGCTTGGACATCGAGACCACCGCCCGGGCGCTCGACCTGTCGCACGTGGCGGTGCGGGTGGCGCGGCACCGCGGCCTGAAGCGGCTGCGGCTGGCGGCGCCCGACCCCCCCCGGCCCTCAGGACGTCAGCAGCGAGCGCAGCGCCTCGAGGTAGGGCTCGGGCGGAGCGAGCGACCGCTCGGTCCGAGGATCGAAGAACACGATCGCGATCCGCGCCCGCGCCAGCACCGTCTCCCCGTCGAGGATCAGCGACTCGATCGTCGCCGAGCGCTGGCCGACGCGGGACATCCAGGACCAGGCGTGGTACGCCTCCGGCCGGAACAGGATCGGCACCCGGTAGTCGACGTCGGTCTGCCCGACGACGAGCGAGATCGGCTCCAAGCCCTGCCACAGGTCGGCCATCAGCTGGATCCGGGCCTCCTGGAGGTACTCGAAGTACTTCACGTTGTTCACGTGGCCGTAGACGTCGACGTCGGAGAACCGCACCTGCACCGGTGCGTGCGCGGCCACCTCGGGGCGGGCCGACGCCAGTGGTGCCCGCGGGCCCGGCTCGTCGGGCTCCAGGAACGTCGCCAGGGTCTCCCGCTCGAGTGCCGTGAGCCGGCGCGGACGCTCGCTGGCGAAGACGTACGGCGTCAGCACGGTCCTGGCACGCACGTACACGTGTCGTCCCTCGTCGCGCTCGTGGAAGATCTCGTAGGCGAGGGTGAAGGCCGCCGCTCGGATCTCGGTGACCCACGACTCGATGGACACCGGCTCGAACCCGAAGGCGAGCGGGGCGAGGTAGCTCACCTCGTGGCGGACGACCACGACGCCCTCGGCCAGGTCGCCGGTGCTCGCGGCGGGGCCGTGGGTGCGCAGCATGTCGACGCGGGCCTCCTGGAGGTAGTCCACGTAGACGACGTTGTTCACGTGCCCCAGTGGGTCCAGGTCGGCCCAGCGCAGGGGGCACCGATAGGTGTGCCGCACGGGGTCGATGCTGCCAGACCGCGGCCCGAGGGGCCGCCTGCGATCAGTGCGTGATCACCAGGCGTCGGTAGTGCGTGCGCACCGACCCGTGGCGCGCGAGCCGGTCGCGCCGGTTGCTGACGACGAACTCGCCGAGCACGGCGATGGCGACGACGGATGCGATCAGCCCGAAGACGATGAAGGCCACGCCGAATGCGGCCTGGGTGGTGCAGAAGGCCACGGCGTACCTTTCTACAACTGTAGATTTCATCTATGCAGAAGTTGGTTCCGTGATCGGCACCGGACAAGGGCCGGGCTCGGAACGAGGTAGTGTCCCGGCTCACAGGCCAGCAGGACCAGGAAGGTCGCGATGTCCACGAGCCCGCGCCGCCGCCAGCTCCTCGACGCCGCGCTCCACGTCATCGCCGACGACGGGCTGCGCGGTCTCACCCACCGAGCCGTGGACCGTCGTGCCGGACTTCCCGAGGGCAGCTGCTCCGCCTACTGGCGGACCCGCGCCGCGCTCCACGGCGCGCTCACCGAGTACGTCGCGCAGAGTCTCCTCGGTGACGTCGACGAGCTCGCGGAGCGGCTCCGGACCGAGTGCGAGGGCGACGAGGAGAGCATCGATGCCGCCCTGTCGCTGTTCCTGCACTGGCTCGATCAGCGCGAGCTGCTCGTCGCGCGCCTGGAGCTGAGCATGGCGGCGACCCGTGACTCCGGCCTGGCCGCGCTGCTCGCCGACCACCGGTCCCGACTGGTCACCCTGGTCGAGGGGATCATGGCGACCTCGGGCAAGGGGTACGCCCGCGACCGCGCCGAGACCCTGGTGGCGTCGTACGACGGCGTCCTGCTCGCGGCGCTGCTGCGACCGCCCGCCAGCCGACGGGAGTTCCTGACCCGCTCGCTCGAGCTCCTCGGCGAGCAGCTCGGGGGCGAGCCCGCGGCGTGACGAGCGTCTCGTCCACGCCAGGAGAACACGGTCTAATCTGGCCGGACACCTCGACCCACCCCTCCGATCGCCCGCGATCGCAACCGAGATGGAGCTTGCATGCCCGAGGCAGTCATCGTTTCCGTCGCCCGCTCCCCCATCGGCCGGGCCAACAAGGGCTCGCTGAAGGACCTGCGGCCCGACGACCTGAGCGCGTTCATCATCAAGACCGCGCTGGACAAGGTCGAGGGCCTCGACCCCCACACCGTCGACGACGTGTACCTCGGCTGCGGCCTGCCCGGAGGCGAGTCGGGCAACAACATGGCGCGGATCGTCAACGTGCTCAACGGCATGGACGACGTCCCGGGCGCCACCATCACCCGCTACTGTGCCTCCTCGGTGCAGACCACCCGGATGGCGTTCCACGCGATCAAGGCCGGCGAGGGCGACATCTTCGTCTCCGCCGGCGTCGAGACCGTCTCCCGCTTCGCGAAGGGCACCTCCGACCACTGGCCGGACACCAAGAACCCGCTGTACGACGAGGCGATGGCGCGCACCGAGAAGACCGCGGAGGGCGGCGTCGACTGGCACGATCCCCGCGAGGACGGGCTGCTCCCCGACGCCTACATCGCGATGGGGCAGACCGCTGAGAACGTGGCCCGGCTGCGCGGGCTGGACCGCAAGGAGCTCGACGAGTTCGGTGTGCGCTCCCAGAACCTCGCCGAGAAGGCCATCAACGACGGCTTCTGGGCCCGCGAGATCACCCCCGTCACCACCCCCGACGGCACCGTCGTCAGCCAGGACGACGGCCCGCGTGCCGGCGTCACCTACGAGGCGATCTCGCAGCTCAAGCCCGTCTTCCGCCCCGACGGCGTGGTCACCGCCGGCAACTGCTGCCCGCTCAACGACGGTGCTGCGGCCGTGGTGATCATGTCCGACACCAAGGCCGCCGAGCTCGGCGTCACGCCGCTGGCGCGGATCGTCGCGACCGGCGTGAGCGGCCTCTCCCCCGAGATCATGGGCCTCGGCCCGGTCGAGGCCACCAGGCGGGCCCTGGCCCACGCCAAGATGAGCATCGGCGACATCGACCTGGTCGAGATCAACGAGGCGTTCGCGGCTCAGGTCGTGCCGTCCTACCAGGACCTCGGCATCGACCTCGACCGGCTCAACGTCAACGGTGGGGCGATCGCGGTCGGCCACCCGTTCGGCATGACCGGCGCCCGCCTCCAGAACACGATGCTGAACTCGCTGGACTGGCACGACAAGACGACCGGCCTGATCACCATGTGCGTGGGCGGCGGCCAGGGCATGGCCCTGATCCTCGAGCGGCTCTGACCCTCACCGCGACGCACACCGGACGCCCGGCCGCCCACCGCGGCCGGGCGTCCTCGCGCCCGGACCGAGGTCACACCACCCATCCTCCGATGCCGCCACGCCGCCTCGGACGAGGATTTAGACTGCGAGGGTGACCGACACCGGGGGAGACGACACGCGCTGGCTCGATGACCAGGAGCAGCGCTCGTGGCGGGCGCTCCTGATGGGGATGACCCTCCTCCTGGACCGACTCGACGACGAGCTGCGGCGCCGCTGCGAGCTCTCCCTCGTGGAGTACGAGATCCTGGTCCGCCTCTCCGAGGCGCCGGACCGGAAGATGCGGATGGCCCAGCTCGCCGACGCTCTCGCGCACAGCCGCAGCCGGGTCACGCACACGGTCGCGCGGATGGAGCACGCCGGGCTCGTGCTCCGCAAGAGCTCCCCCGACGACGGCCGTGGCGTGGTCGCGACCATGACCGACAAGGGGTTCGACCTGCTGGTGCGGATGGCGCCCACGCACGTCGAAGGGGTCCGCGCCCACCTGGTCGACCTGGTCAGCCGCGAGGACTTCGAAGCGGTCGGCCGGGTAATGAACGCCGTCGCCGACCACCTCGTCGAAGCCCACCCCGAGATGGAGATGCGCTGACCTCGACGCGCGTCAGCGCGTCGAACGGAAGCGGTTCGAGCGAGCGCCCGCGGCTGAGCCTGCGAAGCCGCGACGGCGCATGTCGAGACCCAGGAGGCGCGGGGGGCACTGAGGCGAGCGAGACCCCGCAAGCGAAGGCAGGCCGGCGCCGCCCTGCGTCGGCGCGGGGTCTCGACGAGCTCGACCACCGGTGCCGCGCTCGACCACCGGTGCCGCGTGCGATGATCACCCGCGGCGCCGGACCGCTCAGTCGCGGGTGAGCCGCCGGTGGGTGACCCGGTGCGGGCGGGCGGCCTCGAGGCCGAGGCGCTCGATCTTGTTCTCCTCGTAGGACGCGAAGTTCCCCTCGAACCAGAACCACTTCGCGTCGTCCTCGTCGTCGCCCTCCCAGGCGAGGATGTGGGTCGCGATCCGGTCGAGGAACCAGCGGTCGTGGGAGGTGACCACGGCGCAGCCGGGGAAGTCCAGGAGCGCGTCCTCGAGCGAGGACAGCGTCTCCACGTCCAAGTCGTTGGTCGGCTCGTCGAGCAGCAGGAGGTTGCCGCCCATCTTGAGGGTGAGGGCGAGGTTGAGCCGGTTGCGCTCTCCGCCGGAGAGCACGCCCGCCTTCTTCTGCTGGTCGGGGCCCTTGAAGCCGAACGAGGCGACGTAGGCGCGCGAGTTCATCTCGAAGTTCGCGACCTTGATGAAGTCCAGGCCGTCGGAGACGACCTCCCAGACGTTCTTGTTCGGGTCGATGCCGCCGCGGCTCTGGTCGACGTAGGAGATCTTGACGGTCTGGCCGACGGTGAGCTCGCCCTCGTCGGGCTGCTCGCTGCCGGTGATCATCCGGAACAGCGTGGTCTTGCCGACGCCGTTGGGTCCGATCACGCCGACGATGCCGGCGCGCGGCAGGGTGAAGGACAGGTCGTGCATGAGCGTGCGGCCCTCGAAGCCCTTGGCCAGCCCCTTGGCCTCCAGCACTACGTCACCGAGCCGCGGCCCGGCGGGGATGTTGATGTCGGAGGTGTCGATCTTGCGGGCGCGGTCGGCCTCGGCGGCCATCTCCTCGTAGCGGGCCAGCCGGGACTTGCTCTTCGCCTGGCGCGCCTTGGGGTTGGAGCGGACCCACTCCAGTTCCTTCTCGAGCATCCGGGCGCGCTTGGCGTCCTTCTGGCCCTCGATCTTCAGGCGCTCCTTCTTGGTCTCCAGGTAGGTGGAGTAGTTGCCCTCGTAGCCATGGATCTGGCCGCGGTCGACCTCGGCGATCCACTCGGCCACGTTGTCGAGGAAGTAGCGGTCGTGGGTCACCGCGAGCACGGCGCCCGGGTAGCTCTTGAGGTGGCCCTCGAGCCACTGCACCGACTCGGCGTCGAGGTGGTTGGTCGGCTCGTCGAGGAGCAGCAGGTCTGGCTGCTGGAGCAGCAGCTTGCACAGCGCGACCCGGCGGCGTTCACCTCCGGACAGGTTGTCGACCAGTGCCTCGGGCGGCGGGCAGCGCAGCGCGTCCATGGCCTGGTCGAGGCGGCTGTCGAGGTCCCACGCGTTCGCGTGGTCGAGGTCGGTCTGCAGGTCGCCCATCTCGGCGAGCAGCGCGTCGTAGTCGGCGTCGGGGTTCGCGAGCTCCTCCGAGATGGCGTTGTAGCGGTCCAGCTTGCCCTTGATCTCGCCGACCGCCTCCTCGACGTTCTCCAGGACCGTCTTGCCCTCGGTCAGCGGCGGCTCCTGCTGGAGCATGCCCACGGTGGCGTCCGGGTCGCGGATGGCGTCGCCGTTGTTGGGGTGGTCCAGGCCCGCCATGATCTTGAGCAGCGAGGACTTGCCGGCACCGTTGGGGCCGACGACGCCGATCTTCGCCCCGTGCAGGAACGAGAGCGTCACGTTGTCGAGGACGACCTTGTCGCCGTGGGCCTTGCGCACGTTGCGCAGGGTGAACACATATTCCGCCATGGGGCCCGAGCCTAGTTGGCGAACGGCGGCGGGACCCGATCGGGGGGCCGCGACGCCGAGTGCCGACGGCTCTCACGCGGCGACCTCCTCCCGCGACGCCTCCTGGGCGGCCTCCGGCGTCGGCTCCGCGACGGCCGCCTCGGCGGCGCCGTCCTGGTCACGGCGCGGCGTCCGGGTGAACCGGCTGGTGCCGCGGGCGAGGTCGTGGCCGATGTGGGTGGCCTCGATCTCGAAGCCACTGACCTCGACGTTCTCGGCGTTGACCCAGACCCGCAGGTCGAGGCGGCCGTGCACGACGATCGGGTCCCCGCGGCGCAACGAGGATGCGCAGTTCTCGGCGAGCTGGCGCCAGACGTTGACCGTGTACCACTGGGTCGCGCCGTCGGACCAGTTCTCGGTGCGCCGGTTGAAGCGTCGCGGCGTGCACGCCACCCGGAAGCTGGCCACCGAGACGTCGCCCGCGCGCCGCAGGGTCACGTCGCTGCCGAGCCAGCCGTGCATCGTGATGAGCGATTCGTTCATGAAGGTCTCCTTGCCTCGTCGGGGTTGTCCCGGTTCCAGGCTGGGCGGCCGCGCCGACGCCCGGACGGTACGGCGGGAGACCCTGTGGGGACCGGTGCCGGAGCCCACGCTGTGGACGGCAGCCGGGTCGGGAGTGAGGCTCAGCCTCAGGCGAGCGCGCGGGCCAGGCCGTTGCGGACCGCCGTGTAGGCGGCCAGCTCGATCTCCACCGGGTCGACGACCAGCTCGTGCGAGACCTCGGCGACCGCCCCGCGGAGGCGTTCGTCGGTCGCCTCCGCGCGCCGGCGCGCGGCCCCGGCGACCCCGATCCGGCTCACCAGGGCGAGGAGCAGCCCGAGGCCGATCCCGCCGACCAGGAGCACCAGCGCGAGCGCCACCCCGGCGACCTGCGGGGTGTCGGCATCCTGGAGCTTGCCGGAGCCGGCGAGCACGCCCGTCCACACCAGTCCCGCGAGGCTGGCGAGGAGCAGCAGCCACTGGAGCACCCGCACCACGCCGGCCCAGAACGGCAGCCGGGCCGCGCCGACCTCGGCGCCGGCGAGCGCGGCGTCGAGCCGCTCACCCAGCTCGTCGAGCCGTGAGACCGACGCGCGGCGCACCGCCTCGACCCACGGATGGGCGAGGCCGCTGGAGACGTCGTCGGCGAGGGTGCGCACCTCGGTGTCGACCCGGGCGCGCTGCACCTGCGCCGTCTGCGGCGTGGTCGCGCGACCACCCGCGAGCTGGCGGCCCGAGAGCTGGCGGCCTTCGGCGTCCGCGTCGAGGTCGAGGTGGCGCAGCGGGTCCGGCTTGATCCCCGAGATCCAGGTGAGCACGGGCCAGCCGGTGGCGCGACCCAGCCGCATCCGGGTCGAGCGCTCCACGGCGTCGACGATCGTCGGCACGCCCGCGGCCTCGGCGAAGGCGTCGTCGAGGGCGGTCACCCGCTCCGGTGCCAGGACCCGGGTCGGGGCCTCGCCGGAGGCAGCCGACAGCTCGCTGGCGGCGGCCTTCACGTCCGCGTCGATCCGCGACCGGGTGGCACGCTTCTCGCCGGCCCGTCGGGCGATCTCGGCCCGCAGCTCGGGGATGCCGATGCCGTGCCGGGCGCTGACCGGGAGCACCGGCACCCGGTCGAGACCGTCGGCGTCGAGCAGCCGGCGTACGTCGTCGAGCATCGACTGGCGGCGCTCCTCCGGCACCGTGTCGATGTGGTTCAAGACGACCAGCATCACGTCCTGGTGCTCCGCGGACGGCGCGAGGTAGCGGTCGTGGATGGCCGCGTCGGCGTACTTCTGCGGGTCGAGGACCCAGACCAGGAGGTCCGCGAGGTCGACCAGGCGGTTCACCTCGAGGTGGTGCGCGACCTCCGTCGAGTCGTGGTCGGGCAGGTCGAGGAGCACCACCCCGTCGAGCTCGGAGTCGGCGCCGCGCCGCCCGGAGTCGAGCATCGAGTCCCGCGTGGTCTGGTGCCGCGGCGGGATGCCCAGCCACTCGAGCAGCTCCTCGGCACCGTCGCGTCCCCACACGCAGGCGGACGCCCAGGAGGTGGTCGGCCGGCGTACGCCGACGGCGGACAGCTCGAGGCCGGTGAGGGCATTGAACGTCGAGGACTTGCCCGAGCCGGTCGCGCCACCGATCGCGACCACCGTGTGGGTCGCCGAGAGCCGCAGCCGCCCGGTGGCGCGGTCGACGACCGCCTGCGCCTCGGTGACGAGCCCGTCGTCGAGCCGGCCGCGCGCGGCGTACGTCGCCGCGTCGAGACCCTCGATGCGGGCACCGATGTCGGTACCACGGGTGACCAGCTTCTTGGCCCCCTCGAGCAAGGACGTCATGTTCTCCCTCGACCCGTCAGCAGCGGGGTGCGGCGGTGGGACAGGTCTCCTCCCACCCTAGATGCTCGGGCGCTCACGACGTGGGCTCGACTCCCGCCCGAGCCTGCTCGAACCTCCGGTCATCGATGCGGCGCGAGGCCGCCCGCAGCCGGTCGGGAGCGTCCGCGGGCAGGTCGAGACCGTCGAGGACCGCGGCGTACCGAGCACGCTCGCTCTCGGCGAGCCCGGTCAGCCGCCGCTCGAGCGAGGCCCCCGCGCGCTCGACCAGGGAGTCGACGGTCGCGCCACCGAGCACCGCGTCGAGCAGCGTGCGGCCGAGGTCGTCGACCACGGGCGCGCCCCGCCGGAACGTCGCCACCATGAGCGCGACGCCCAGGCCGTGCACGCCGTAGGCGAGGAAGCGGGCGCTGGTGCGCTTGTCGGCGGTCTCGGCGCGCACCAGGTCGAGCACCTCCTCCTGCCAGGCACGCACCTCCGACTCCGCCCGGCGCCGCAGGTCACTCGCGGCCCTGCCGAGGTCGTCGCGACCGGCCAGCAACCCCCGCCCCGCCTCGGACTCCGTCCAGGCGGCGTGCACCCGTGCGGCTGCCGACTCGGCGTGATCGAGCACCAGCGCCTCGGCGGCGGCCTCGACCGCCACCAGCACCCGGTCGGCCTGCTGCGGCGTGCCCTTGACCGCGCTGACGACCCGGTCGCGCAGCCGGCCGACCCGGTTGTCCAGGCTGCGCAGCAGCTCACCGGTGCCGATCAGCTCCTGCCACCGGGCCAGGACCTCCCCGCGCAGCAGGGTCTCGTCGCCGGACTCCGCGACGAGCCCGGCCGCGGCCGCGTCGTACGCCTCGGCCGTCAGAGCGCGCAGGTCGGCCACCGCCTCGAGCTGGGCGACGGCCGCGTCGGCGATCTGGTAGGTCTGCCGGCCCAGGGTCCGGATCGTGCCGTCCAGGGTCTGCCGGACCACCAGGGCGCGCGCGTCCCCGTCCTCGGCGAGCGAGACCAGCCAGCCCCGGATCTCGGCGACCTCCGCCGCCGCGAGCAGCCCGGCCTCGGAGATCGGCGCCTCGTTGACGGTGAACAGCGGCGAGTCCTTCAGGCCACGGCTGGCGAGCATCCGGGCCAGGTGGGCGGCCACGGTCTGCACGGCGTCGGCGGGCGTCCGGTCGAGCACGACGGCGACCGCCGTCGACCGCTCGGCGGCTTGGCGCAGGTAGTCCCAGGGCACCTGGTCGGAGTAGCGCGCCGCCGAGGTGACGAACAGCCACAGGTCGGCCGCTGCGAGCAGCTGGGCCGCGATCGTCCGGTTGTGCTCCTCGACCGAGTCGACGTCCGGGGCGTCGAGGATCGCGAGCCCCTCGGGCACGGTCTCGCAGGCCACGAGCTGCAGCGCGTGCGGGTCGTCGGTGGTGCGGTCGGTGCGCACCAGGTCCGGCAGCAGCCGGTCCTGCCCGAACCAGGTCGCGTCGTCGGGGTGGTGCACCAGCACGGGCGAGCGGGTGGTGGGTCGCAGCAGGCCGGAGGCCGTGACCCGGCGGCCGACCAGCGAGTTCACCAAGGTCGACTTGCCGGCCCCGGTCGAGCCACCGACGACGACCAGGAGGGGTGCGTCGACCGTCATCTGCCGCGGGATGACGTAGTCCTCGAGCTGGTCGATCATCTGCTGCCGCGACGTACGCCGCTCCTCGACCCCGGCGACCTCCAGCGGCAGCCGCGCGGCCTGCAGGGCACCACGCAGCTGCACCAGGGCGGTCAGCATCCGGGTGTCCATCGGGTCGCTCTCGTCGCGGGAGAGACTCATCTGGTCGGTACCACCTGTCCGGGGAAGGCGATCGACGGCCGCAGGGCCGCGATCCGCTGGAGGAACTGCTGTCCGCGCTCGGCGTAGTCGGGCGGCGGGGTGCCGCGCAGGAAGCGGTAGTGCAAGAACCCGAGCTCGATGGCGGCCTGCTGGTAGTCGCGCACCGCGCGCTCCGCCGGCCGGCCGCCCAGCTGGCGCGCGTAGGCGCGGCTGCGCCTGCGGGCCCCGAGGTCGACGACCCAGCCGATGTCGGTCGCCGGCACCAGCCCTCGACGCGCGGCGTCGGTGAGGGCGGCGGCGAGAACCCGACGCTCGGAGCTGCGCACCCACACCGCGAGGCCGGTCAGCGCCACGAAGGCGGGTGCCATCAGCACGACGTACGCGATGACGAAGTTGTCGAAGCCGTAGACCGTGGAGGTGTTCCAGACGGCATGCGCGACCACAGCACCCGCGTACCCGCCCAGCGGCCACAGGATGCGGGCCGGCCGGCTGCGGGCGTTGACGGCGAGTCCGACCCCGATGCCGGTGAACGCCGTGAACAGGGGATGGGCGAACGGGCTGAACAGGCAGCGCACCACGAACGTCGCGGTGAGCGCCTCGGTGCCGCCCGGCCCCGCGCCGTCGGTGCCGTTGTACGCCGCGGCCAGGTAGAGGATGTTCTCGGTGAAGGCGAAGCCGATGCCGACCATGCCGGCGTACACGATGCCGTCGAGCACGCCGTCCAGCTCGGCCAGGCGCCACCACAGGAGCAGCAGCAGGAAGATCCCCTTGCTGGCCTCCTCGGTGACCGGCGCGACGACGGCGAGGCTCTGGTTGTCGGTGAAGGAGAGGACGAAGCCCCCGACGCCCTGGATGAGCAGGGCGGCCGCGGTGGCCACGAAGCAGCCCCAGAGCAGGCCGGCCGCGAGCAGGGTGCGCGGCTCCGGCTCGTAGCGGTCCAGCCAGAGGTAGCAGGCCACGAGCGGGCCCACCGGCAGCGCCGCCAGCACGGTGGCCAGGGCCAGGGACCCGGGGGCGCCGGAGAAGGCCAGCAGCGCCAGGATCGCGAGCGCGCCGAGACACACGAGCACGGTCACCACGACCGCGAACGCGACCGACGAGGTCGCACGGTCGCGGCGGGCTCCAGGCATGGACGCCAGCCTATCGGGGCAGGTCCGCGGGGCCGCGGTCCTGGCGGCCCCCGGCGTACAGTGACCGCGTGAGCGAGCAGACCCCGCCCGAGGGCACCGACCCGTCCACCCAGCCCACGGCGCCGAAGACCGAGTCCCACGATCCTGCCGTCCCGGCCGCCTACGCGGCGTTCATGCGCGAGGGCTGGGGCGACCGCGAGCTCGACCTGCCGGTCCAGCCGGTCGCGACCCCTGCAGCACTGCGGCGCGCGCGGCTCGCCGAGGCGTTCCCCGGCGAGCGCCTCGTGCTGCCGGCCGGTACCTTCAAGGTCCGGGCCAACGACACCGACTACCGGTTCCGCCCGGACACCGCTCACACCTACTTCTCGGGCAACCAGACCAGTGACGCCGTCCTCGTGGTCGCCGACGGCGAGTCCGTGCTCTACGCCCGGCCGCGCTCGTCGCGCGAGACCGACGAGTTCTTCCGGGACCGGCAGTACGGCGAGCTCTGGGCCGGGCGCCGCCCCTCGCTCAAGGAGATGTCGGACTCCCTCGGCCTCCCGGTGCGTCACCTCGACGACCTCCCGGCCGCTCTGAGCGGTGGCGGCAAGACGCGGGTGCTGCGCGGGGTGTCCGCCAGCGTGGACACCGCCGTGAGCCCGGACGAGGCCCGCGACTCCGAGCTCGCTCGCGTCGTCTCGGAGATGCGGCTGGTCAAGGACGACTGGGAGCTCGAGCAGCTCCAGGAGGCCTGCGACATCACCACGCTCGGGTTCGAGGACTCGGTGCGCGAGTGGGCCGACGTGCTGCGCTACGGCGAGCGCTGGATCGAGGGCACCTTCTTCCGCCGCGCCCGGGCGATGGGCAACGACATCGGCTACGACTCGATCGTCGGCGGCGGCTCGCACGCCACCACGCTGCACTGGATCGAGAACTCCGGCGCGATCACGCCCGGTGAGCTGGTGCTGCTGGACATGGGCGTGGAGAACCGGTCGCTCTACACCGCCGACGTGACCCGGACCCTGCCGGTCGACGGCCGCTTCACCGACCTGCAGCGCGAGCTCTACGACCTGGTGCACGCAGCCCAGGAGGCGGGCATCGCCGCGGCCGTCCCCGGCCAGCCGTTCCGCTCGATCCACAACGCCGCGATGGCGGTGCTGGCGCACGGCCTCGAGGGCCTGGGGCTGCTGCCGGTCTCCGCGGAGGAGGCGCTGGACCCCGAGAGCCGGGTCTATGCCCGCTGGACCCTCCACGGCACCAGCCACATGCTGGGGCTCGACGTGCACGACTGCGGCCAGGCCGCACCGGAGGCGTACGCCGACGGCACCCTCGCCGCGGGCATGGTGCTCACCGTGGAGCCCGGCCTGTACTTCCAGGAGGACGACCTGCTGGTGCCCGCGGAGCTGCGGGGCATCGGCATCCGCATCGAGGACGACATCCTCGTCACCGCGGGCGCGCCCCGGAACCTCTCCGCGGCGCTCCCGCGGACCTCCGGGGACGTCGAGGAGTGGATGGGCGCGCTGCGCCGCTGACGAGTGAGCTCTGGCGCGGCGGCCCGTCCCGCCCTCACCACCTGAGGGAGAAGGGGTCTCCCACCCGGGCCGAATCGCGCCTACGCTCAGCAGGAGCCGACGATGTCGGCACCACGCGCACCCATCTCACGACTCGCGCTCGGACGAGCCCGCCGGTACCGCCGGACGGTAGGGCCGCCGGTGGCCCTGGCAACTCTCTCTCGATCTCCCCTGCATGAATCGAGGCGTCATGTCCTCTGCCCTTCAGAACATCGACAAGCCCCACGAGACGCGCCCGTTCCGCGCCCACGGTCACATGGACGTGGTCACCCTGGGCGACTTCACCCTCGGCCGCGGCACCTTCGAGCCCGGCTGGCGGTGGTCCGAGGACGTCCGGCCGATCGCCGGCACCGACTCGTGCCAGGTCCGGCACACCGGCATCTGCCTGTCCGGCCACATGACCATCAAGTACGACGACGGCACGGAAACGATCGTCGGGCCCGGCGACGTCCTGGTCGCAGAGCCGGGGCACGACGCCTGGGTGATGGGCGACGAGCCGTGCGTGCTGCTCGACACGGGCGTGGCGGCGTACGCCACGCCGCGATGAGGGACGGGGACGGCCATGTTCCTCCAGGTGATCAAGGCGCCCGCCACGCGCCACGATGACGTTCGCGCAGCGCTGGACTCGTGGGAGTCCGAGCTCGGTGGAGGGGCCGCGGGTTGGCTGGGCGGCACCTACGGCTTCACCGACGACGGCCTGTTCCTCGCTCTCGTGCGCTTCGACTCGGTCGAGCACGCGCGGGCCAACTCCGACCGACCCGAGCAGGGCGCCTGGGCGCAGCGGTTCAGCGCGACTCTCGACGGGCCACCGGAGTTCGACGACTACGACGACGTGTCGGTCTTCCTCGACGGCGGCTCCGACCGGGCCGGCTTCGTCCAGGTGATCCAGTGACGGGTGGCGGACCGCAGTGTGGTCGAGCGCCTGCTGCAGACGACCGGCGCGCTGCGGGAAGCCCGTCCGGAGATCATCGGCGGCACGATCGGCGTCGCCGACGACGGATCGTTCACCAAGACGATCGCGTTCGATGACGAGCCGGCCGCACGGGTGGGTGAGAAGGCGGAGCCCCCACCCGAGGTGAGGGAGCTGCTCGGCGAGATGATGGCGGGAGCCCGCTACTACGACCTGCACGACCCCTGGTTCGCGTCGCCGTGACCCACGCCGGCTGGGGTGCGGTCGGCTCGGCGACCGCGCCGCAGTCCCCGGGTGGGGCCGGTGCCCGCGGAGCGACCACCCCGCGACCTGTTCGGGGGCGTTCCGTAGGCTCGAGGTGGCAGGAGTCGGCGGTGGGCCCTCGGTTGATGCTCGCGCGCCGGCCACCTCGGCGCCGTCGTGGCGTCCGCTCGACGAAAGGGCCGACCCATCACTCGTCCGACCTCGCTGCGGCGGCGGCTGCGCTCGACGCGTCCCGCGGCCGCCCTGATCGGCGTGGTCACCGCCGCCCTGATCCTCGCCCCCCTGATCGTCGGCTGCGCGCCGGGGACGACGTCGACGACGGGGCCGACCGCGCACCGGCCGCGGATCGTCAACGCCCAGGCGTTCCCCGCCGAGCAGGAGCCGACGTACACGTTCGTCGCGGCGCCGGACTTCCTCAACCAGGACGTCGGCGACCTGCGGACGCTGCCGTCGTGGCACCGGGGCGACCCCAACTCGTGGACACCGCAGCTGCAGCACGGCATCCGCCGCTTCCTCGACGAGATCGCCTCCGTACGACCGGGCTCGGTCCTGGTCCCCGGCGACCTCGTCGAGGGCCGGTGGGGCCAGGACCGGCTCGGCACCGGCATCTTCGGGCCGGTCACGACCCGGGCGCAGAAGGAGCGGGCCGTGCAGCGCGCGGCGAGGTTCTACTACTCGACCTACCTGCGCCGGTTCGAGGTCCGCGGGCTGACCCTGCACGCGGCGCTCGGCGACCACGAGATCGGCGACAACTTCTGGGACCACCGCTCGGCGTGGTCGGACTTCAAGCGCCGCGAGATCGGCCTGTTCAAGGAGCAGTTCGCCCGGCACTTCACCCGGCTCCCGTCGGGGAAGCCGCGCTACCAGCACCGCCCGGTGGGCACCATCTGGTCGGACACGGCGTACGCCGTGCACCTGTCCCCCGACGTCTTGCTGGTCAGCCTGGACGAGTTCCACCGCCGGGACGGTGACGTGCACCTGGAGGTGCAGGGCGGCCAGCTGCGGTGGCTGCGCGCCACCTTGAAGCAGGCGCGCGCCGACGGGATCCCGTGGGTGATCGTGCAGGGGCACAACCCGGTCCTGATGCCGGTCCGTGAGGTCTCCTCCTCGGGCGGCCACATCGAGGGCGGGCGCCGGTCCGCACTGTGGCGGACGATGGCGCGCTACGGCGTCGACCTGTACCTCAACGGCGAGGTGCACGCCACCACGATGCGACAGGCCGACGGCGTCACCCAGGTCTCCACCGGAGGGCTGCTCTACCGCGGCGACGCGACCTACCTGGTCGCGCGGGTCTTCGACGACCGGATCGAGATGGACGTCCGCGAGCTGGCGGCCGAGCGCCAGGGCGGCAAGCTGTGGCAGACCACCGGCCCGCGCACCCTGGCCCGCACCCGCTACCTCGACCGGCCCAGCTCCTCGATCGGCTCGCTGACGCTGACCTCCGACGGCCGGGCGCTCAACCAGGTCGGCCTGCTCCAGGCGTACGACGCCCGCTGACCGCCGCCTCCGCCTCGGCGGCCGGGACGGCGCTATCCTTGCGCCCGGGCCGCTCCGGGCCCGCGGCCCCCGTAGCTCAGCTGGATAGAGCAGCGGCCTTCTAATCCGCCGGTCGCAGGTTCGAGTCCTGCCGGGGGCGCCTCTCGTTCCGGCATCGCCGCGATCCGCTCGACCGCGCCTCGACTCTTGGCGTTGGCCGGGCCGTCCTCGGGTACCGGCCCGGCAACCGACCGAAGGAGAGCGCCATGCCAGAGGGCGACGTCGAGACCTACCACGCCGACGGCTCGTGGAAGAACCGGATCGAGGGCCACGGCGACCTGTCGGCCACCTACGACACGCGCGAGGACGCGGTCTGGGCTGGTCAGCCGTCGACGCCGGTCGCTCCGTGCGCTTCGCCGACCGGCTTGCTCTGGGACGACCCACGCTGCCGCAGGTAGATCGCGAGGACCGCCATCGTCCCGATGGCGAGGAACTCGCTCTGCCAGTTCTGCAGCGTCCGGTTCCAGAAGTCGGCGTTCGCCAGGTAGGACCCCCACCCGATGGGGTCCTGCAGGCGCTGCAGCCGGGTCTCGTTGTACGACGCCCAGCCGGCGACCGACTGTACCGACCAGGACCCGAGGAAGATGGCACCCATCACCATCGCCAGCGACGAGGAGTACACGCGGGTCCGCCAGCCGCCGCGTGCCCACCGGGGTGAGTCGGCCTCGGCGTACTCCCCCACCAGCTGGTCCTCGTCGGACTCGCGTCCGACCTTGTCGAGCTCCTTGGACTCCGGGGAGCCGCGCTGGACCAGCCAGACCGTGGCCGTGAGGTAGAGCCAGAACTGCAGGAACTCGCTCTGCCAGTTCTCCGCGACGTCCACGGCGAAGTCGGCCGAGGTGACGTACGAGCCGAAGCCGATGCTGCCCAGCCCCTCGGCGACCTGCTCGGCGTTGACCTGGTGCCACCCGGCGTAGGCCTGGGCGACGAGCGACGCCGCGAACAGGAGCCCGAAGAACAAGCTCAGCGAGTTCTCGCGCACGAACTTCCCGATGACCCGGCCCATCAGGCGTGCCTCAGGCCGATGACCATCAGGTACACCAGGCCGGTCGAGATCAGCACGAGGTAGCCGAGGAACACGACGCGCACGTCACCCTCCCTTGATCCGGCAGTCGTAGGGACCGTGCGCCTGCGGGACACAGGCCGCCGCCAGCACCCGCCAGCCGAACCGGAAGCGGGAGAGGAACACCGTGTCGTCGGCGTAGCGGACCTGCGCCATGGTGCCGAAGACCTGCACGGCGGCGGCGCCGTCCGCCGCCGGCACCTCCTCGGAGAGGATCGCCCGCGGGCAGGGTGCCTTCGCCGACTGCTGCAGCTCACGGCGGGTGTTGGGGGCCAACGCAGCGCAGGCGGTCCCGCCGTCGTCGGACCCGATCGCCGCGTAGAAGGCGTCGGCGACTCCCCGCACGTCACCATCCTGGCTGCTCCCACAACCGGCGACCGCGACCAGGACGAGCACCCCGGCGAGGGCGGTCGCCGCGCTGCTCCACGGCGATCGACGCATGGTCGGGAGGTGCCCGGGTCGCGACGACCGCAAACGGTCCGGAGCGGGGCTCCGGCGGTCCTCAGCTCCCGGGCTCAGCGGTCCTCGGGGTGGTCGTCCTCGGCGATGGGGCGCTGGTACTGCTCGCGCTCCGCCGGGTCGAAGTCCTCCTGGTCGGGCCGGTTGACCTGCTCCTCCGGCGACTCGTCCAGGGTCTCCGCCGCGCTGGCGTTCGAGACGCCCTCCTCGTCCGGGATGGCGTCGGTGTCGACCGCACGGAGCTCCTCCACCGGCTGCTTGGTGTGCTCTCGATCTCCCATGACGATCCGGTACCCGTCCGCGGCACCGGCATGCCCGGCGCGAGCGGGCTCAGTGACCGGTCGCGACGCTGCGGAGACGGTCGGGCGAGAAGCCGTGGGTCATCCCCCAGGCGACCGCCTGCGCCCGCCGGGTGACCTCGATCTTGCGGTAGGCGGTGCGGATGTAGGTCTTCACCGAGTTGATGGACAGGTAGGTGTGCTCGGCGATCTCCTGGTTGCTCAGGCCCTGCGTGATCAGCGCCAGCACCTCCGCCTCGCGGGCGGTGAGACCGACGTCGCGACCGGGCCACTCCCCCGTCACCTCCCGGTCGGCGGTCTCGGCGGACGGCGGCGGCGCGACGGTCTCACCGCGGTGGATCGCCTCGATGGCGGCCACGATCTCGCCGGCGTTCAGGGCCTTGGAGAGGTAGCCGGCGGCCCCGCGCTCGAGCGCCCGCTGCACGAGGTCGGGCTGCAGGTTCCAGCTGAAGATCGCCACCGGCACGGCGTCGCCGGCGAGCAGGTCCTCGAGGTCGACCGCGTCGCCCTGCACCTGGCCGAAGGTGTCGTAGAGGATCACGTCCACGTCACTGATGACGGGCAGCCCCGAGTCGAGCTCGACGACCGCGACGCGGTCGTGGTGGGGGGCGAGCATCGCCGCGACTCCCGCGATGACGATCTCGTAGTCGTTGACGATCGCGACCCGGATCGGCGAGTTGGACATGGCGTCACCCTATGCCGCCGCCGCGCGAGCGCCAGTGTGATGCGGTCGACACGCGCGCCAATCCCAGGAATCCGGCCCCGTTCGGGATACAAAGGTGTCGGCCCCGCTTGGTATGAGCTCGCGGGGCCCATTCCTTCTTCCGGCCCGGAGAAGCCGGCGTCAGGCCGGACCGGACGCGACGTAGGCGTCGATCTCTCCCAGGATCCGGGCCTGGACGTCGAGCTCGGCGAACGACGCACGTACGGCGGTGCGCGCCAGCTCGGCCACTCCGGCCCGGTCGAGGCCGAGCAGCCCGGCCGCCACCTCGTACTCGCGGTTCAGCGTGGTGTTGAACATCGGCGGGTCGTCGGAGTTGACCGTCACGACCACGCCCGCGTCGCGGAACGCCCGGATCGGGTGCTCCGCCAGGTCGGCCACCGCCCGGGTCGCGACGTTCGAGGAGGGGCACACCTCGAGCGGGATACCGCGCTCGGCGAGCAGCGCCAGGAGCCCGGCGTCCTGGGCGGACGACGTGCCGTGCCCGATCCGCTCCGCGCCCAGCAGCTCGATCGCGTGCCGGACCGTCTCGGGGCCGGTCGTCTCCCCCGCGTGCGGGACGCTGTGCAGGCCGGCCGCGCGAGCCGCGTCGAAGTGCGGTCGGAACTGGGGTCGCGGCACCCCGATCTCGGGGCCGCCGAGCCCGAAGCCGACCAGGGCCTCCGGGCGGTGGCCGAGGGCGTACCCGAGCGTGGCGTCGGCGGCGGGCAGGCCGAACTCGCCGGGGATGTCGTAGATCCAGCGCAGCACCAGACCGAAGTCACGCTCGACCGCGACCCGGGCGTCCTCGATCGCCTCGGTGTAGGCCTCGATCGGCATGCCCTTGCCCTCCTCGTGCGGTCGCACTGAGGTGTACGGCGTGCACGTGAGCTCGGCGTACCGCAGGCCCTGGCCCGTGGCCATCTCCCGCCCGATCTCGTGGGTCAGGTAGCGGATGTCCTCGGGCGTACGGATCAGGTCGACCACCGCGAGGTAGACCTCGACGAAGTGCGCGAAGTCGCGGAACTCGAAGAACCGACGCAGGGCGTCCGGGTCGCTCGGGACAGTCCCCGGATGCCGCTCGGCGAGCTCGGAGACGATCCGAGGCGACGCGGACCCGACATGGTGGACGTGCAGCTCGGCCTTGGGCAGTCCGGCGATGAAGGTGGCGAGGGGGTCCCGGGTACTCACCCGACGGAGTCTGTCAGCGCCGGGCGCCGAAGCGGAATCCACGCCGCGTCGGTGGGCCCGGGGTCGCCCCCTCCGGTCGCCGGGACTACGCACCGTTCCCGTCCGAGTAGCCGCGCCCTGAGCATGGGAGTGGCCCCGTCGGCCGTGGCCGGCGGGGTCGGGTGGTCACAGATGTCGGGTGTAGGTGCGGCCGTGGGGGCTGGTCCAGACGAAGAGTCGTTCGCCGACGCGGTGCAGCCGCCAGCCGCCGTGGGTGCGGAGCCGGTGGTGGAACCGGCAGGCCGCGCCGGCACCAGGTTGCACGAGCAGGTGGGGCCGCCCTCGGCCCAGGGGATGACGTGGTCGAGGTCGCAGGAGCGGGATGGCCGGGTGCAGTGGGGGAACACGCAGGTGGGGTGGGTGAGGAGGACTTGTTCGCGTAGCCGTGGGGAGGGCCGGTAGCCGGGGACCTGCAGGTGTTCGTGCAGGTCCAGGACCGGCCGGATGGTGACCGGACCGGTCGCGGTGGCGCACCAGCCGGCGACCTGCCCGACCAGGACCTCCGAGCGGGTGTTCTCCACGGTCGCGAGCAGGCCGCGGACCGCGTCGTCGGTCAGGTGCGCGTACAGCATCAGCCCGCGGCCCCGCCGGGACCGCTGAGGCCGGGCCGGACCCGGC
Source organism: Nocardioides sp. JS614 (assembly GCF_000015265.1). Taxonomy (NCBI): domain Bacteria; kingdom Bacillati; phylum Actinomycetota; class Actinomycetes; order Propionibacteriales; family Nocardioidaceae; genus Nocardioides; species Nocardioides sp. JS614. Next base: position 1,432,180 of record NC_008699.1, on the reverse strand, counting down.
GCCGCCTCGGTGTCAGCCGTCGCCTCGGTGCCGGTGTGGGTGGCGGGCTGCTGGGTGTCGAGTCCGAGGGTGAGGTCGCCGCGGGCCAGGGCACCCACGGCCAGGGCGCGGCGCACGTTCAACGTCTCGGTGCAGCCGAGGTCGGCGAGCTGTTGGGCGCCGTGTCGCAGGGCCTGGTCGAGGTCGAGGGCGTCGGCCAGGTCCAGCTCGCCGCGCACGGTCATGGTGCCCTGGAGGCCGACCTGGGTGGTGTCGACGTCGCAGAACCGGGTCTCGGCGGCCTCGCGGCGGCGTTGCTCGGCCGCAGCCGGGTCGTGCAGGGCTCGGGCGGCGTCGACGGTGCGGTCGATCTGGGCGTAGGAGACCCGGTGCGCGATCGGGGCCAGGTGCCGGTCCACACAGGCGGCGCCCTCGAAGGAGAGGGAGTGGGTGTGGGCGGCGATCCGGCGGGCCTTCCACACCGGCACCCGCCCGCCCATGACCTGGGCCCACAGTCGGGGGAGCCGGTAGCAGACCTCGACCGCGTCCCCCAGGTAGGCCCGGCCCGCGTCGGTGGTGATCCCGATCGCGGCGGCGAAGTCCGCGACACAGAACTCCGCCACCAGCGGGGCACCCGTCCCGGCGATCGCGACCTCGCCTTCGGTGCCCTCCACGGTGGCGATGTCGGCGACCGAGGTGATCGGGTGCGCGATCGCCCACTCCACGGCCAGCCGGAACTGCCCGATCTCCGCATCAGCCAGCACCGTGTGCGTCGACTCGAGCGCAGCCAGCACCCCGGCCGCGGAGTCGGTGGACTCCGGGTCGGGGTGCTCGACGGGGAGGGCTGCCATGTGTTCAACCCAAGCACCGGCCACCGACATCGAGCGGCCCAGAACCCCTTGTTCCACAGGGTTCCGGGAGATCCGAAAGTAAAATCTTCGCCGTCACCTGGGTCGACCAACGGCGCTGGATCGCCGTCCTCGCCTGGCGGCGGTGACCATGCCCCCTTGACCACCGCCGACCGCGACCACCTTTCCTCGTTCCCGCTACCGCAACGAGCCGCCGAGCCGCGGCTCGCACCAGAGGAGAGCGTCGGGTGGTTTCGAGGCAGGCGCCAGCTCACTTCCTTGGTCTCGACGACGCCCGCTGCTCGAACGGAGCGGCGTGCGCCGCGGTCAGCTGACCTTGTCGACCAGGTTCGCCGCCAGGTCCTCCATGGTCCGGCCGTCCTGGAACACCTTTCCGTCGAGCAGCACGGTCGGGGTGCCGCGCACGCCGGCGTCGAGCGCCGCCTGGGTGGCGTCGCCGACCCACGCCTTCCCGTCTCCGGCGTCGAGGCCCTTCTTGACCTCCGCCTCGTCGGCGCCGGCCTCGACCGCGAGCTTGATCAGGTCGTCGTCCGAGGGGAACGGCCCGGACTCGCTCGGTTGGTTCTCGTAGAGCAGGTCGTGCAGCTTCTTGGCCACGTCCGGGCCGGACTTGTCGAGCACCACCGCGAACACGGCGGCGGAGCGCTCGGAGTAGTCGCCGATCGAGGAGAGCAGGTTGAAGGGTCGGTACTCGACCTGGACCTTGCCGTCGGCCGCGAGCTTGGCGAGATCGTCACGGCTCGCGTGCTCGAGCTGCCCGCAGTACGGGCAGAGGAAGTCCTCGTAGATCACGACGTCGTGCGGAGCGTCGTCGGGGCCGATGGTCAGGCCGTACTTGCTGCCGCCCGCAGCGGGCGCCTGCACGTCCTTGGACGTGTCCAGGGCCCGGGAGAGGAAGAAGCCGCCGACGATGATCACCAGCAGGGCGAGGACCACCCCACCGACCATCAGGTTGCGCCGGCGGCGTTCCTGCTGCTGCTGCTCACGCAGCGCGGCTGCCGCGCGTTCGGCGCGGCCGGCGGGACGGTTCTTCTTCGACATCAGGGTCCTTCGGGCTCGGGGACGCGGCCGAAGAGGACCGAGTCCAGTGCCAGGCGGGTCGTCGGCAGCCAGGCAACGAACAGGGAGGCGATCAGGAGGGCACCGTCGCGGGCGATCTCCCAGGGGTACTTCGACGCCGCGTCCGGGTCGTAGCCCCCGCCCCCGAAGCAGCCGCAGTCGATGGTGATGCCGCGGGCCCACACCGACGCGATGCCGATGATGAAGGCCGCGAACAGCAGTGCGGAGACGATGGCCGAGCCCCGGGTCAACAGGCCGAGCACCAGGGTCGCACCGACCACGATCTCGACGACCGGGAGCAGCTGTCCGACCGGCTCGACCAGGGACGCGGGGAGCAGCTGGTAGGCCCGCACGGCGTCGACGCTCTGGGCGGGGTCCGGCAGCTTGACGGCGCCGGCGGCGATCCAGACCCCTCCGGTCACCAGGCGCGCGAGCAGGCCCAGCCACCCGGTCAACGTCGTCGCCACCCCGCGACCCTAGAGCCCGAGGCTGAACTGTGACTGAGAGAAGCGCCGACCGGGCCCGGGGCTAAGGTGGCAGCCGTGAACGAACGACTCGTCTGGATCGACTGCGAGATGACGGGCCTGGATCTGCGGGCCGACGCGCTGATCGAGGTGGCCGCGCTGGTCACCGACTTCGACCTCAACGTGCTCGGGAGCGGCGTCGACCTGATCGTCAAGCCACCCGCGGAGGCCCTCGACCAGATGAACGAGTTCGTCCGGGACATGCACGAGAAGTCCGGGCTGCTGCGCGAGCTGGACTCCGGCATCTCCCTCGACGAGGCTGAGGAGCAGGTGCTGGCCTACGTCAAGGAGTTCTGCCCCGACGGCAGCCGCCCGCCGCTGGCCGGCAACACCGTGGCGACCGACCGGGCGTTCCTCGCCCGGGACATGCCGAACCTCGAGACGTTCCTTCACTACCGGATCGTCGACGTGTCCTCGATCAAGGAGCTCTCGCGCCGGTGGTACCCCCGCGCGTACTTCCAGGCGCCGGCCAAGCGCGGGAACCACCGGGCACTCGCCGACATCCAGGAGAGCATCGAGGAGCTGCGCTACTACCGCGACGCCGTGTTCGTGCCCTCCCCCGGCCCCGACAGCGACGCGGCGCGCGCGATCGCGCTCAAGCACGGCGGCTCGCTCACCGGGCTCTCCGGCGACGAGGCCGTGGAGACCGCGTCCGGCCCGGGGGCCGATTCTGCGGATCAGCCCTAGTTCCCCTACACTTTCGGTCGGTCCCGACACCGTCGGAACCGCTCATGGTGGGTGTAGCTCAGCTGGTAGAGCACCTGGTTGTGGTCCAGGTGGCCGCGGGTTCAAGTCCCGTCACTCACCCCAGACACGTCGGGCCCCCGACCAGCACGGCTGGCCGGGGGCTCGGACGTGTTGCCGCCGCCGACCGCCGACTCACTGGGCGGGGGCGTCGTACGCCTTGTTCGACCACACGAGCGGAGGTCAGGGCCGGCGCTCGGCTCAGCCTCGATCCGCCGATTTGCGGCGTCGCGAGCGTCACCAGATGGGTGCGCTGGCAAGGCGACCGGCGCGAAGCCATACCGAGCGTCTATCGAGCGTCGGCAACGCAGCCAGCGTGCCCAGATGGTGGCGCGCAGCAGGCGGAAATCGGTGGGCCGAGGCTCAGGCCGAGTGGGCTCGGTGTGCCGGCTCCTCGTGCACCGCGGCGACGGTGTTCCAACCCTCGGCACCGAGGGTGACGACGGCGACCGGGAAGAGACCGAGGTTCTCCTTGTCGATGTGCGTCGAGAGCTCCGTCAGCAGGTCGTCGACGCGTGCCTCCAGGTCGGCGTCGTCGAGCCCCAGCTCGGAGAGCAGCTCGTCGAAGTCCGCGTGCTCGCCCTCGAGCTCGCCGACGGCGTCGCCGAAGTCGCCCTGGTCCTTCATCGCCCGGAACAGGCCGCGCTCCTCCCGGTCGACATGGTGGCCGAGGTCGTGAGCCAGCTGCCCGAGCAGCTGCCAGGCACCGCGCCGGTCGCCCTTGTCGAGGTGGCGCCGGATCTCCCCGCCGAGGTCGAGCAGCGCGAGGTGCTCGTCCATCAGCTGGGCGATCGGCTCCACCCCGCGGCAGCCGCAGTGCTCACACACGGGTGTTGTCCCAGCCCCGCCGCGGGCTGTGGCTGCCGAGCTGCTCGTCGCGGCCGCGGTAGACGATGTAGGGCCGGGTGAGGTAGCCGACCGGTGCGCTGAACACGTGCACCAGTCGGGTGAACGGCCACAGCGCGAAGAGCCCGAAGGCCACCAGTGCGTGCAGCTGGAAGCCGATCGGTGCATCACCCATCAAGGACGCGTCCGGCTGGAAGGCGAGGAACGAGCGGTACCAGATCGAGACGCCCTCGCGGTAGTTGTACTCGCCGCCGACCGTCATGATCGACCCGGCGACCGTGTTCCACATCCCGAGCACGATCGCCGCGGCCAGGAAGGCGTACATCACCTTGTCCATGACGGTCGTGGCCGAGAAGACGGGCCCGACGGTACGACGCCGGTAGATGAGGATCACCATGCCGACGACGGTCATCACACCGGCGGCCAGGCCGCCCGTCACCGCGATGACGTGGTAGGCCTCGTGGCTGATGCCGATCGCGTCGGTCCACGACTGCGGGACCAGGAGCCCGATGATGTGTCCGCCGACCACGCCGAGCATGCCGAAGTGGAACAGCGGCGAACCGAGCCGCAGCAGCCGGTCCTCGTAGAGCTGCGAGGACCGGGTGGTCCAGCCGAACTTGTCGTAGCGGTATCGCCAGAAGTGCCCGACCACGAACGTCGTGAGGCACAGGTAGGGCACGATCACCCACAAGAAGGTGTCCATGGTCAGCGTCCTCCGGGGAACGACGGCATCGGCAGCGCGACGGGACCGTCGGGCTGGGCGGGCTGGGCTGGCCCGGGGTCGAAGCCGGGCGTGGCGTACGGCGTGAGCCCGACCTCCTCCTCCGGGGGCCCCTCGGCGGCCAACCGGCGGATGGCCTCGACCTCGTCGCCCTGCAACGGCGGTAGGGTGGCGGTCACCGCCTCCACCGCCCCCGCCCAGCGGGAGCCGACGTCGACGAGGGACAGGCGGAGCAGCTCGAGCCCGGCACGATGGTCGAGGATCAGCTGGCGCCCCGCCTCCCGGTCCACGGTCGCGGCGTACTCGAGCACGACGCACAGGTGGTCCGGGAGCTCGTCGTCGGAGAGCTCGACGCCCGAGGCGAGGTAGGTCTGCTTGAACCGCAGCAGGGCCACCCCGCGCTTGCGGGTGTCACCGTGGGCGAAGTAGGTCAGGAACAGGTTGTGCCGACGCCTGCTGTCGAAGGTGTCGACGTAGTCCTGCTCGAGCTCGGTCAGCGGCGTGCCGTCGAGCCGGGCCACGGTCTCGCGCAGGGGCTCCCCGATCGTGCCGGGCAGCTCGTGCGAGGCCTGCCGGACCAGGTCGAGCCGGTCGAGCAGCGTCTGGTCGGGATAGCCGAGCAGCAGGGAGGCCGACTGCCAGGCGATCGTGAGCTGGCCAGGTGACAGCTCGGGCCGAGCGGAGCGACGGCTCATCGGAAGTCCGCCCCTCCGGTCAGTCCGCCCGTGCCACCCGGACCGGTCTCGCCGTCGTGGCTGGTGTCGGGGGTGCCGCCCTCGGCCGTGTCCGCCGGCCCGCCAGGCCCGTCCGGTCGCGGCGGGAACAGCCCGCTGGGCTTGCCGCGACCGTCCCAGTTGAGGAGGTTCACCCGGGAGCCCTTGTCGTCGGGGCTGGCGAAGGTGTCCGCCGTCTGCCGGTTCTGCAGCATCTGGAAGTTCTCCACCGCGATCGGCGTCGGCACCCCGGAGCCCTCTCCGAACAGGTCCTGCTGGCCACCGCCGTAGTCCGCGACCGCGCACTCGGTCCCGAGCTCCTCCAGTGAGTGCGCCTGCTCGGAGTGTGCGGCCGGGATCACGTACCGCTCGTCGTACTTGGCGATCGCGAGGAGGCGGTACATGTCGTACATCTGCTCCTCGGTCATGCCGACCGCCGCGGGGATGGCGGGGTTCGACTCGCGACCCATGTTGATGTCGCGCATGTAGGAGCGCATCGCCGCCAGCTGCTTGAGGACCCGGTCCACGGGAGCCACGTCCCCGGCCGTGAACAGCTCGGCGAGGTACTCGACGGGGATCCGCAGCGCGTCGATCGCCGCGAACAGGTTGCCGGTGTCCTCGGCGTCCTCGCCGGTGTCGCGGACCACGTCCACGACCGGCGAGAGCGGCGGGATGTACCAGACCATCGGCATGGTGCGGTACTCCGGGTGCAGCGGCAGCGCGACCTTGTACTTGTTGATCAGCGCGTGGATCGGCGAGCGCTGCGCGGCGTCGATCCAGTCCGCCGGGATGCCGGCTGCCTCGGCCGCCCGGACCACCTCGGGGTCGTCGGGGTCGAGCAGGATCGAGCGCTGGGCCTCGTAGAGGTCGTGCTCGTCGGGCACCGAGGCCGCCTCGAGCACCCGGTCGGCGTCGTAGAGCACCAGGCCGATGTAACGCAGCCGGCCGACACACGTCTCCGCGCACACGGTCGGCAGTCCGACCTCGATGCGCGGGAAGCAGAACGTGCACTTCTCGGCCTTGCCGGTGCGGTGGTTGAAGTAGACCTTCTTGTACGGGCAGCCCGAGACGCACATCCGCCAGCCTCGGCACCGGTCCTGGTCGACCAGCACGATGCCGTCCTCGGCGCGCTTGTAGATCGCGCCGCTGGGGCAGGACGCCGCACAGGACGGGTTCAGGCAGTGCTCGCAGATGCGCGGCAGGTAGAACATGAAGGTCTGCTCGAACTCGAACTTCACCTTGTCGGCGATCTTCTTGAGCATCGGGTCGTGCTTCGCCGTGGCCGCCGAGCCGCCGAGGTCGTCGTCCCAGTTCGAGGACCACTCGATCTTGATGTCCTTGCCGGTCAGCAGGGACTTCGGGCGCGCAACCGGCGTGTGCTTCTGTGCGGGCGCGTCCGTGAGCGTGGCGTAGTCGTAGGTCCACGGCTCGTAGTAGTCCTGGATCGAGGGCAGCTTCGGGTTGGAGAAGATCGTCGCGAGCTTCTTCAACCGGCCGCCGGCCTTGAGCTTGAGCCGGCCGCGGCTGTTGAGCTCCCAGCCGCCCTTCCACTCCTCCTGGTCCTCGTAGGTCCGCGGGTAGCCCTGGCCGGGCCGCGTCTCGACGTTGTTGAACCAGACGTACTCGGTGCCGGTCCGGTTGGTCCACGCCTGCTTGCAGGTCACGGAGCAGGTGTGGCACCCGATGCACTTGTCGAGGTTCATCACCATGGCCATCTGGGCCATTACCTTCATCGGTCACAACCTTCCGAGGCGTCGGGGCCCCCGCGGAGTTTCGGAGCAAGGAACGAGCGGAGAACTTCGTGGGGTGCCATTCAGTACTCCACGTCCTGCGACCGGCGACGGATGACCGTCACCTCGTCGCGCTGGTTGCCGGTCGGGCCGATGTAGTTGAACGCCCACGACAGCTGGGCGTAGCCACCGATCAGGTGCGAGGGCTTCACGAGCAGGCGGGTCAGCGAGTTGTGGATGCCGCCCCGCTTCCCCGACGTCTCCGCCACCGGGACGTCGATCAAGCGGTCCTGGGCGTGGTGCATGTAGACGGTGCCTTCCGGCATCCGGTGCGACACGATCGCCCGGGCCACGACGACGCCGTTGCGGTTGACCGCCTCGATCCAGTCGTTGTCCTGCACGCCGACCTTGGCGGCGTCCTTGTCCGACATCCAGATCGTCTGCCCGCCACGGGAGAGCGAGAGCATGAACAGGTTGTCCTGGTACTCCGAGTGGATCGACCACTTGTTGTGCGGCGTCAGGTAGCGGACGGTCACCCCCTCGACCGCTCCCGTGCCGGGGCCGGCGACGTCGCCGATCGGTGGCTCCGCGAACAGCGCCCCCATGTTCAAGGGCGGCCGGAAGACCGGGAGCCCCTCGCCGAGCTCGAGCATCCAGTCGTGGTCGAGGTAGAAGTGCTGGCGGCCGGTCAGCGTGTGCCACGGCTTGAGCCGCTCGACGTTGATCGTGAACGGCGAGTAGCGCCGGCCACCGGACTCCGACCCGGACCATTCCGGGGACGTGATCACCGGGACCGGTGCGGACTGGGTGTCCGCGAAGGTGACCTGCTTGCCCTCGTGCTCGGCCGCGAGGTCGTGCAGCTCGCGGCCCGTGCGCTTCTCGAGCTGCTTGAATCCCTGCACGGCCAGGTGGCCGTTGGTGGTGCCGGAGAGGGCGAGGATCGTCTCGCAGACGTGCACGTCGCGCTGCAGCGACGGACGGCCGTCCGCGACCCCGCCGCGGACGGCACCGTTCTTGGCGCGCAGGTAGTCGATCTGCTTGCCGAGCTCGAAGGTCACGCCCTTCGTCGTCGCCCCGAGCTTGTCGAGCAGCGGGCCGAGGGCGTTCATCTTCGCGCTGACGGCACCGTAGTCGCGTTCGACCTCGACGAGCTTGGGCATGGTCACCCCCGGCACCGGCTCGCACTCCCCCAGCTTCCAGTCACGGACCACGCCGTGCGGGTTGGCCATCGCGTCGGGGGTGTCGTGCATGAGTGGCACCGCCACCACGTCGCGCCTGGTGCCGAGCCGCGGAGCGGCCAGCTCGCTGAACTTGGCCGCGATCGCCCGCCAGGTGTCCCAGTCGGTCCGGGTCTGCCACGGTGGCGCGATGGCGGGGTTGAACGAGTGCACGAACGGGTGCATGTCGGTGGTGTTGAGGTCGTGCTTCTCGTACCAGGTGGCGGCGGGGAACACGACGTCCGAGAAGATCGTGGTCGACGTCTGCCGGAAGTCCAGGGTCAACAGCAGGTCGAGCTTGCCCTCCGGGGCGTCCTCGTGCCAGGCGACGTCGCGGGGCCGGAGCGGCTCCGGGGTCTCGGTGGCACGCACCGAGCTGTCGGTGCCCAGCAGGTGCTTGAGGAAGTACTCGTTGCCCTTCGACGACGAGCCGAGCAGGTTGGCGCGCCAGATCGAGAGGATCCGCGGGAAGTTCTCAGGAGCGTCCGGGTCCTCGCAGGCGAAGTTCAGCGACCCGTCCTTGAGCCCCGCCACCACGTGGTCGGCGACGCTGCGGCCGGCCGCGGCCGCCTCCTCGGTGATCTCGAGCGGGTTCTTGTCGAACGTCGGGTACGACGGCGACCAGCCCAGCCGGGCGCTCTTGGCGATCACGTCCGCGCTGCTCATGCCGGCGAGCTGGCCCTGCCCGGTGCGCGCCGACAGCGTGTCGGCGCCGAACTGGTCGTAGCGGAACTGGTCGGTGTGGAGGTACCAGTACGCCGTCTGGATCATGTTCCGCGGTGGCCGGTTCCAGTCCAGGGCGTTCGCGACCTGGTTGTAGCCGGTGATCGGGCGGACCTTCTCCTGCCCCACGTAGTGCGCCCAACCGCCGCCGTTGACGCCCTGGCAGCCGGTGAGCGTGGTGAGGGCCAAGAAGGTGCGGTAGATCGTGTCGGAGTGGAACCAGTGGTTGGTCCCGGCCCCCATCAGGATCATCGACCGGCCCTTGGACTCCTCGGCGTTCTGGGCGAACTCACGGCCGATCCGCGCCGCCGCCGCGGCGGGCACGCCGGTGAAGCGCTCCTGCCAGGCGGGGGTGCCGGGCCCCTCGGCGTCGTCGTACCCGCTCGGCCACTCGCCGGGCAGGCCGGGACGGGCCACGCCGTACTGCGCGAGCATCAGGTCGAGCACCGTGGTGACGAGCTGGCCCTCGACCGTGCGCACGGGGACGCCGCGGCGCAGGTCCCCGGCGGTGCCGTCGACGTTGTCGAAGCGGGGCAGCGCCAGCTCGACCGACTCGGCGCCGGGCCCGGCGAGGCTCAGCCGCGGGTCGACGTCGCCGAGGTCGAGGTTCCACTGGCCCTCGCCGCTCTGGCCGAACCGGTGCCCCAGGGCGCCGTTGGGCACGACGGGAGCGTCGGTCGCCGCGTCGATGAGCACGGTCTTGAAGGCGGCGTTCTCCTCGCCGCGGTGGTCCGCGAGGTCCTCGGCGGTGAGGAACTTGCCGGGCCGGTGCACGCCGTCGGCGCCGACCTCGATCTTCACCAGGAACGGCAGGTCGGTGTAGCGCTTGGTGTAGTCGCGGAAGTACGGCGTCTCCCGGTCGACGTAGAACTCCTTGAGGATGACGTGGCCCATCGAGATCGCCAGCGCGGCGTCGGTCCCCGGGTTGGCCGGGAGCCACTCGTCGGCGAACTTGACGTTGTCGGCGTAGTCCGGTGCGACCGCCACGACCTTCTGGCCGCGGTAGCGCGCCTCGGTCATCCAGTGCGCGTCCGGGGTCCGGGTGACGGGGACGTTGGAGCCCCACATGACCAGGTAGCCGGCGTCCCACCGGTCGCCGGACTCGGGGACGTCGGTCTGGTCACCGAACACCTGCGGCGAGGCGACCGGCAGGTCGGCGTACCAGTCGTAGAAGCTCAGCATCGAGCCGCCGATCAGGTGCATGAACCGCGCGCCGGAGGCGTGCGACACCATCGACATGGCCGGGATCGGGGAGAACCCGGCCACCCGGTCCGGGCCCCACTTGGCGATCGTGTGCACGTGGGCGGCGGCCACCATCTCGACCGCCTCGTCCCAGGTCGCGCGGACCAGGCCGCCCTTGCCGCGCGCGGCCTTGTAGGCGCGCGCGCGTTGCGGGTTGTCGACCACGTGGGCCCAGGCCTTGACCGGGTCGCCGCCGTGCTGCTGCTTGGCCTCGCGGTACATCTGCAGGAGCACCCCGCGGATGTACGGGTAGCGCACCCGCGTGGGCGAGTAGGTGTACCAGGAGAACGCGGCACCACGCGGGCAGCCGCGGGGCTCGTACTCCGGCTTGTCCGGCCCGACCGACGGGTAGTCGGTCTGCTGGGTCTCCCAGGTGATGATCCCGTCCTTGACGTAGACCTTCCACGAGCAGGAGCCGGTGCAGTTCACGCCGTGGGTGGAGCGCACGACCTTGTCGTGGCTCCACCGGTCACGGTAGAAGTCGTCGGCCTGCCGGCCGCCCTTCTTCGTCAGCGTGCGCAGATCCTCCGAGACGGTCCCCCGGGTGAAGTACCGCCGACTTCGCACCAGCGCATCGCTGAGCGGTCCGTCGAGCCCGGGCTGGGAGGTGCCCTCGATCGTCACGCAGGAATCCTCTCGGTTCGGTGTTCGGCCGCGGTCCGTCGAACCACGGTCAGGGTGAGCACGAGGGTCAGGGCTGCTGTCACCGACAGCATCCACAGACCGATGGCGTAGGAATCGGTGCGGCCGTAGACGTAGCCCATCACCAGCGGGGGCGCGAAGCCGCCCAGGCCGCCGGCGGCGCCGACCAGGCCGGTGACGCCACCGACCCGCGAGGGCTCGGTGACCTTGGCGATCAGGGCGAAGGTCGCGCCGCTGCCGGAGCCGAGGGCCGCGGCCATCGCGAGGAACACGACGGTGCCGATCCCGTCCAGCGGCGGGTCGCCGGCGGAGATGCCGGCGCAGACCACGACCACGGCGTAGCCGGAGGCGAGCACGGGGACCGCGCCGAACCGGTCGGAGAGCCAGCCGCCGACCGGGCGCATCAGCACAGCGATCACCACGAAGCCCGCCATCCGGTTGGACGCGTCTGCCGGGGTGAGGCCGTGGGCGGTCTTGAGGTACGCCGGCAGGTAGACCGAGAACGCGACGTACCCGCCGAAGGCGACGGCGTAGAGGATGCAGGCCTGCCAGGTGATCGACAGCTTCGAGGTGGCCGCCAGGCGCGCGGCCAGGGAGGTGGTCGGCGGGGTGCGGCCGGGGGCGTCGCGCAGGATCAGCCAGGCCGCCGCGGCGTACACCGCGAGCACCGTGGCGGTGATCAAGAACGGCGCGGTGTCACCGATGTTCTTGTAGAGCTTGACCGTGGTCAGCGCGCTGATCGCCGTGCCGCCCATGCCGGCGCCGAAGATGCCGACGGCGAGCCCGCGCTTCTCCGGCGGGAACCACGCGTTGACGAACGGCACGCCGACGGCGAACGCCGTGCCGGCGATGCCGAGGAAGAACCCACCCACCAGGATCAGCGTGTAGGAGTCCAGGGCGACGAACGCCAGAAACAGGATCGGGACGATCGTGATCGCCGAGATCAACGGGAACATCACCCGGCCGCCGTACTTGTCCGTCAGCGCGCCCACCAGGATCCGGCCCAGTGAACCGACCACGACCGGCACCGCGACCATCAGCGCGACGTCGGACTCGCTGAGCGTGCCCACCCGGCCGTTGTCCCGGAACAGCGGGCCGAGCGGGCTGATCAGCGCCCACGCCCAGAAGTTCACGGCGAACCCGATGGTCGCCATCACCAGCATCGTCCAGGGCCCGTTGAGGCCGCGCTGACTGCCCACGATGCCCTCCTCCGCCACGGTCATGCCCGACCTCCCGAGATCGTGTCCACGACCACCTTGTCCGAAATCACTGACGTTGCCAACCGGGACACCCCCAACTCCAGGGACCACCCTCGGCGGCCCTCCCGAGGGTTTTACTACACTCGACTCCGTGGAAAACAGGGGCAGTTGGTCCTCTCCTGGCGATCGCCGGCTCGGTGCCGGGCCCAAGCCCGGTCGGCACCCGCTGTCACCGTCCCGGCGCGCGATCCTCGAGCACCTGCACGGCCAGCCGCAGCCGCTGACCCTGGCGGCCCTGGCGCGGATCACGGGGCTGCATCCCAACACCGTGCGCGAGCACCTGGACGCGCTGGTACGCCGAGGTCTGGTGCGTCGCCTCGCCGGCCGGCCCCAGGGCCGCGGCCGGCCGGCGTACCTGTTCGAGCACGTCGAGCACGGCCCCGGCGAGTACGCCCGGCTGGCGGTGGCGCTCGCCGACGCCCTGGCGTCGAGCAGCAGCGACCCGGCGGGCCACGCGGCGGCCGTCGGGGTGGAGTGGGGACGCGAGCTGGCCCGCGAGCGCCGCGCCCGGACCGGGGCCGGCGAGGACGCCCGGTCCGAGGTGGTCGGACAGCTCGACGACCTCGGCTTCGAGCCACGGCGCGGGGCCGACGATTGCGAGGTCCTGCTCACCCGCTGCCCACTGCTCGAGGCCGCCCACCGAGCACCCGCGGTCGTCTGCGGGATCCACCTCGGCATCATCCGCGGCATGCTCGACGAGTTCGGCGCCGACCCGTCCGGCAGCGAGCTCGAGCCGTTCGCGGCGCCCGGCTACTGCCGGCTCGTCGTACCGCCCGTCTGATCCCCTGACGCCCGGTCACCGGATCCGATGACCCCGGGCGTGGCCTGCGACAGCGCCCGGGACCGTGCGGTCCCGGGCGCTGCGCATCGTGCCGGCGGCTACCTCAGCTGGTGATCTCCACCATCGTCGGAGCCAGGGCGCCGTCGTACTCGAGCATGCCGAGGTACGACGCGTCCGGGTCGAGGCCGGACCAGCTGACGTCGAACGTCGTCTCCTGCTGCGCGACGACCGGGACCGGGTTGGGCGTCACCGTGAGGTTGCCCAGGGTCGCGGCCGGGCCCAGGTCGTAGGACCGGAGCTGGTAGGCCATCGGTGCGCCGGCGTCGCCGGCGGCGAAGCCGTCGACCTCGATCACGTAGAAGCCCGCGTCCGGAGCCATGACCGTCACCGACTCGTCAGCCGTCGGGTTGGCCGACTGACCGACCTGGGCCACGAGCGTGTCGGGGTCACACGACGTCGGCGAGTAGTAGACGAACATGTCCAGGTCGGCGGTGTCGTCGGCCGCGTCGAGGTCGAACCGGGCCAGCTTGCTGTCGGCGCCGATCTCGACGCACTCGAGCTGGAAGTCGGCCACGGCCACGGTGTTGTCGGCGGTCTGCGCCTTCGCCAGCCCGGTCGGCTCGACAAGGAGCTCGCCGGTGGCGCCGGCGGTGACCGGAACCTCCACCGAGCCGTCGGTGCCGGTGCCCTGGACCGAGGCCGGTGCCTTGACCGACACCGGGCGCAGCGCGACCGGGATCCGCACGGTGGTCGGCCCGGTCAGGGTCACCCACCCCATCGCGAACTCGAGGAGCGGGGCGGTCGTCCGGGTGAAGTCGACCGTCAGCGTCTCCACGTCACCAGCACCGCTGGCCACCAGCTTGGTGGCACTGGGGGCCGCCGCGAAGCCGGGAACCGAGACCGAGACCTTCCAGGTGCCCGCCATCGACGAGGTGAAGGTGCGGGTGAACGACGTCGCCGACGGCACCTGGCCCTGGGCCATCGAGGGACCGTTGAGGTCCTTCGCCGCGACGGCCGCGTAGCCGGTGTCCAGCCCCTGACCGGTGAGGAACCCGAGCCACTCGCGCGGGGTCGAGGTCACGAACAGGCCGGGGTCGAAGAACCGGCGCGGGCTCACCTGACCGGAACCCTCGGCGAGGACGTCGTTCGAGGTCTTCCCCTCGGCGTCCTTGACCCGGTGAGCGGTCGTCATCATCGCGGACTTGACCTTCATCGGGCTCCACGTCGGGTGCACGCTCAGCATGAACGCGGCCAGGCCGGTGATGTGCGGCGCGGCCATCGACGTACCGGAGTAGAGGTCGTAGTCGCGTCCCTCGTTCGACGGCGGCGCCACCGCGGCGAGCACGCTCACACCCGGTGCGGCGATGTCCGGCTTGAGCAGGTCGGCGTCGTTCGCGATCGCCGCACCGCGCGAGGAGAAGCCGGCGATCTGAGGCAGCGGCGTCGTCTTCTTGGTGAGGTTGCCGGGCTCGATCGTCGCCGTGGCGGCGCTGCCCTGCGCGGCCAGGTAGGCGAACACCTTGGCCGCGTCGGTGTTGGTGATGTGCACGGTCGGCACCGAGTGGAAGTCGGCGTCCAGGCTGTTCTCGGTCGGGTTGGCGAGCACCATCCCGACGCCGCCCGCGCGGGCGACCTCGGCGCTCTTGGCCACCCGGTCGTAGACGCCGCGGGTGCAGACCACGATCTTGCCGGTGACCTTGGCCGGGTCGAGCGTGTCGGGGCCGCAGAGCTTGGCGTCGGCGTCGTCGCCGCCCGCGACGCCCGAGGCCTCGGAGTCGACGAGCTTCTTCGACGAGACGCGCTTGTCGTTGATCGAGGCGCCCACGATCTTGGTGCCGTTGCCGAGCACCAGGGTGTTCTCGAAGTTGTGGTGGGTCGATGCGGCCACCGTGGTCAGCCAGGGGCTGTTGTGTGCCACGGTGGAGGCATCGGGACCGGAGTTGCCGGCCGAGGCGGCCACGAAGACGCCGGCCTCGGCCGCACCTTCGAAGGCGACCTCGGTGGCCTCGACCACCGTGTCCAGCGCGCCCGAGATCGAGAAGTTGAGGACGTCGGCGCCGTCGTAGACGGCGTCGTCGATCGCGGCGACGATGTCGCTGGTGACGCCGGAGGCGGTGCCGTCGTCCTGGGCCCAGAGGACCTTGTACGCCGCGATCCGGGCGGCGGGCGCCATGCCGGAGATCGTCCCGAACTCCACGCCTTCGGTCCTGACCCGGTCGACGATGTTGCCCGCGGCGGTGCTGGCGGTGTGGGTGCCGTGGCCGTTGCCGTCGCGCGTCGAGGCGTAGTCCGCGTCGATGATCGCGTTCCCGCTCGCGAGGTAGCCGGCGCTGTAGGAGCGGGCGCCGATCAGCTTGGTGTTGCAGTCGTCGGCGGTCCAGTCCTCGCCGAGCTCGCACTCACCGGTGAACACGCCGCCGTCGGCCTTGTCCATCCGGGTCGAGGTGCCGATGCGGCTGATGTGCCACTTGGTCTGCGGGTTCCTGGTGAGCGCCGGGCCCGCGAACGACTTCGCCTCGGGCCAGATGCCGGAGTCGAGGTCGGCGACCACGATGCCGGCGCCGGCCTTCTTCTGACCGCCGTGGGTGGCCCACGCTCCCCGCTTGCCGGTCAGGCCGAGGAAGCGCGGGGTGTTCCAGGTGTCGGCGTGGACCAGCTGGTCCTTCTGCAGCAGCAGCACCCGCCGGTCGGAGGACAGGTCGAGCGCCTGCTCCTGGGTGAGGGCGGTCGAGAACCCGTTGGCCGCGATCGTGTAGCTCTGGTCGACGTCGGCGCCGACGGAGCTCGCGATCGAGCGCTGCGCCGAGCGCAGGTGGGCGGTGTACGTGCGCACCCGCTGCGAGCGCGCGTCGAACTGGCGGTCGCCCCTGGCGCGCGTCGCCGCGAACCGCGGGTTGGTCCCGTCGTACTGGGCCGCGCTGGGCTCGCGCAGGAGCACGACGTAGCGTCCTGCGGTGAGACTGGTCGATCCGGACGCCGCGGGCTTGGCCTCCGCGGCACCGACCGAGGCCGGCGTACCGACCAGGAGGCCGGCCACGACCGCCCCCGCCGAGAAGAGGCCGGCCCCGCGCCGAAGCGCGCCCGCCCTCGAGAAGTGAACTGACACCTACGTCTCCCCTACCGAGTGTCCGCCGAGGCGGAGTGCTGCCGAATGGTGAGGTGCGGACGTCCGGTGGCCTCCCAGCGTCACCGACAGGTCTGCACGGCGATCACCCAACGTCCAAACACCCTCCACGTCAAGGGTCGACGCGCAGGAATCCCTTCCGCGGCCGGATCGTGACCCGGTCGTGGCCGCCCGCCGGCCGAGCCGGCCGGCCCCGGGTACCCCTAGTCGTTGTAGATCTCGCAGTGGCGCGCGAGCCGGTTGGCGGCGGCGTCGAACGGCGCGACCCTCGGCCCGTCCGCGCCGGACTCCGCGGCCGCGCGCTGGGCGTCGACCGCCTCGCCGACCACGGCGATGTCCTCCGCGAGCGGGCCGAGGGCGTGCCGCTCGGCGTCGGCGAGCGCGCCGACCAGCTGCTCGGCCTCGGCCGACCCCTCGGCCGACGGGGAACCGTGCACGAACTCGATGGCGCGGGGCATCAGCTGGGCCGGGGGCCGATAGAGCTCGGCGCAGGTCTTGCGCACGCTCACGGGCTCCTCGGACGGCTGGTCAGCGGGCTGGCTCGAGGTCGTCGTCGACTCCGAGGGACCGGGGTCGGTCGCGGTGGTGGCCCCGTCGTCCCCACAGCCGGCCAGCGCGCTCGCGACCAGGGTTGCTCCGGCGAGGACGGCGAGAAGGCGGCGCATGCCCTCACTGTCTCGCGTTTGCCGCGCGAGGTCGACCGCCGGCAGCTCGACGGCCGACGATCCGTGGACGCGGCAGGGGGACCCGTCAGCCGGGGATGTGGCCGAAGCGACCGTGCTGGAAGTCCTCGTAGGCCTGCATCACCTCGGACTTGGTGTTCATCACGAACGGCCCGGCCCACGCGAGCGGCTCACGGATCGGCTGGCCGCCGACCACGATCACGTCCAGCTTCGGCGAGCGGCCCTCCTGGCGCGGGTTCGCCGCGACCGTCAGGTAGTCCCCCGCCCCGAGCACGGCCGCCTGACCGGTGTGGACGGGGTGGGCGTCGGTCCCCACGGTCCCGGCGCCGTTGAGCACGTAGACCAGTGCGTTGAAGTCGACGTTCCACGGCAGGTCCAGGCGCGCGCCCGGCTCCACGGTCGCGTGGACCAACGACATCGGCGTGTACGTCGACCCCGGGCCGGCGTGCCCGTCGACGGTGCCGGCGATCACGCGGACCAGCGCGCCGGCGTCGGCGCTGGTGAGCAGCTGGACCGAGCCCGACCGGATGTCCTGGTAGCGGGGATCGTTCATCTTGGCGTCCCGCGGCAGGTTCACCCAGAGCTGGATGCCGTGGAAGAGGCCGCCCTGCTGGACCAGCCACTCCGGCGGGGCCTCGATGTGCAGGAGGCCGGAGCCGGCGGTCATCCACTGGGTGTCGCCGTTGGTGATCGTGCCGCCGCCACCGTGGCTGTCCTGATGGTCGAAGACGCCGTCGATGATGTAGGTGACGGTCTCGAAGCCGCGGTGCGGGTGCCAGGGCGTGCCCTTCGGCTCACCGGGCGCGTACTCGACCTCGCCCATCTGGTCCATCATGATGAACGGGTCGAGGTGCTGGAGGTCGATGCCTGCGAACGCGCGACGCACCGGGAACCCCTCGCCCTCGTAACCCTGCGGCGCGGTGCTGACCTGCCACACGGGGCGGGGCTGGTCACCGAGCCCGGGCTCGCGGACGCGAGGGAGGACGGTCAGGTCGGCCACGGTCACAGCGGGCATGCGGCCCACCTCCTGCTGTCGGTGTCGGAACACCAGGCCCAACGGTCGTTGAAAGTTGGATATTCCGGTGGCGTGGCTGCGTCGCGGTGCGCGTCAGGGCGCCGTGAGGGCCGGGAGGTGGACCCGGAACGTCGTACCCTCCCCCGGCTCGGAGTCGACACTCATGGTGCCACCGTGCTTCTCGACGATCGCGTGCGCGATCGAGAGGCCTAGTCCACTGCCCGGGATCGCTCGCTCCTGGGCGAGGGAGGACCGGAAGAACCGGCTGAACAGCCGCTCCTGCTCCTGGTGCGGGATGCCGATGCCGGTGTCGCTGACCTCGATCACCGACTCCTCCGGCCCGACCAGCAGCCGCACCCCGATGCGGCCGCCCTCGGGGGTGAACTTCGCGGCGTTGCCGGCCAGGTTGATCACCACCCGTTCGAGCATGTCTCGGTCGCCGAGGAACGGGACCGGCTCGTCGGGCAGCTCCGCGGTCAGCTCGAGCGACCTCCGCTCGAGCGTCGGTGCGACGACGGCCGTCCCGGCCGAGACCACCGAGCGCAGGTCGAAGACGCGGTCGACGATGCCGATCTCGTCCTCCTGGACCCGGGAGAGCGTGAGCAGGTCGTTGATCAGCGAGAGCAGGCGGGTGCTGTTGGCCGCGACCCGACGCACCGCGTCGAGCTGCTCGCGCCCGAGGTCGCCGTACACCCCGTCCTCGAGCATCTCGGTGTAGCCGAGGATGCTGGTGATCGGGGTGCGCAGCTCGTGGCTGACGCTCGAGACGAACGCGTCCTTGACCTGGTCCACCTCCCGCAGCCGCTCGACCGCCTGGCGCTCGGTCTCCAACGCCTCCACCAGCCGGCCCTCGGCCTCCACCCGCTCGGTGATGTCCTCCGAGGTGCTGACGTAGCCGATCACCCGACCACGGTCGTCCTCGATCCGGTTCAGCGACATCGAGTGGCTGCGCTCCTCGCCGTCCTTGCGCAGGAAGCGCATATCGGTGGCGCCCTGGCCGATCAGCGACCTCGCAACCACGCCGAAGTCGGCGGCCACGCCGAGCTCCGCAGCCTTCTCGGAGATCGCGTCCGCGGAGTGGAACTCTCGGATCAGCCGGCCGAGGACCTCGTCGGCCCGGTAGCCGAGCAGCCGCTCCGCGCCGGGGTTGAAGAGGGTCACCCGGCCGTGCTCGTCGGTGCCGATGATCGCCACGCCGGCGGTCCCGTTGACGATGTTCTGGACCTTGTCGCGCTCGGCCGCCGCCTGCCGGGCGTGCTCGAGCTGCTCGCTCACCGTCAGCACCAACGGGATCACGACCAGCGCGCAGACCACGCCGTACGTCGCCAGCAGGATGCCCTGGCCGTCCACCGACATCTGGAAGCGCGGCCCGGCGTCGGCGAACGGGCCGTGGCCCCAGGTGGTGAGCGGGATCGCGAAGCCCAGCGTCGTGATCAGCTGGGCGAGCGCCTCGTAGGGGCTGCTGCGCATTGCGCCCCACACCAGCACCGGGACCACGAGGAAGACGACCGACGGGAAGTCCTGGGGAACGAAGACCGCCGGGGTGATCGTCAGGATCAGCAGCCACTGGGCGAGCCGCTCCGTGGGTCCGGCGAGCGGTGCATGGTTGCGCAGTCGGCAGAAGAACGGGACGACGGCGGACTGAGCGCTCAGGTTCGAGGTCCCGACGGCGAGGGCGAGGAGGCCCGGGTCGCCCCAGCCCGTCACCGAGCTGGTCACGGCCGCTGCCGCTGCGACCACGAGTGCGCTCGCGAACGCCCCGCCGAGGAAGCGGGCCAGGTCCGCGCTGGTGTGCAGCATGGGGCGCTCGCGGCGACCCTGCGCCAGGACCCGCCACATCAGCCAGGCGCCGACAGCGAGCCCGACACCGAGGCCGACCGCGACGTCCGGGCCGCGGCCGCCCACCCAGATGCTGCCGGTCGCGAGCAGTGCCACGAGGACGACCAGCACCGGGGTCCGCGGGCGCGGGGCCACCATGAAGCAGCCCGTCGCCAGGCCGACCGGCCAGATCCCGATCGCCCGGCCACCGTCGGGCGCCCCCTGGACGGCGGTGACGCCCACCAGGGCCATCAGCGCGAGCAGGCCGGTGACGCGCACGACCCACGACCTCGCCACGGTGAACCACTCCTCCCGAGCGCCCACCCTGCGCCCGCCCTGCGCCCATCTTGACGCCCCGACTCGCCGCCTGCCGGGCGACCTGCCGACGGCGCACTACGTTGGCCCGGTGACTTCGTCGAAGAGCAGCTATGACGTGGTGGTGGTCGGAGGCGGGCACAACGGCCTGGTCGCCGCCGCCTACCTCGCCCGCGCCGGGCTCTCCGTGCTGGTGCTCGAGCGGCTCGGCCACACGGGAGGGGCGGCGGTCTCGGCCCAGGCGTTCCCCGGCCGTCCGGCTCGCCTCTCGCGCTACTCCTACCTGGTGTCGCTGATGCCCGCCGAGCTGATCGCCGACCTCGGCCTCGACCTGCGGCTCGCGTCGCGATCGGTGGCGTCGTACACCCCGACGATCCGCGACGGCCAGGCCGGTGGCCTGCTCGTCGAGCGGCCGGCGGGACAGCAGACCGCGGAGTCGTTCCGCCGGCTGACGGGCGGCGACGAGGAGTACGCCGCCTGGGAGCGGTTCTACGCCGAGGTCGGCGAGCTCGCCGCGGTCGTGGCACCCACCCTGCTCCAGCCGCTGCCGCTCGAGCGGGAGCTCCGCGGCCGGGTCCCGGCCGACGTCTGGCGCGACTTCGTCGTGAACCCCATCGGCGAGACGATCCAGGAGCGGTTCACCGACGACACGGTCCGGGGCGTCGTCGCGACCGATGCGCTGATCGGCACCTTCGCCTCGCTCCACGACCGGTCGCTGGTCCAGAACCGGTGCTTCCTGTACCACCTGCTCGGCAACGGCACCGGCGAGTGGCGGGTGCCCGTGGGCGGGATGGGCGCCGTCACGGACGCGCTCGGAGCGGCCGCGGCCTCGGCCGGCGCCGAGATCCTCACCTCGGCCGGGGTGAGCGGCATCCGCGCCGGCGAGGACGCGGCCGAGGTCAGCTGGCACGACGGAACGCTCACCCACACGGTGGCCGCGCGGCACGTGCTCTCGAACGTCGCGCCGTGGGTGCTGCGGATCCTCCTCGGCGAGGGCGAGGACCCGGACAGCAAGCCGCAGGGGGCGCAGCTCAAGATCAACCTGCTCCTCGATCGCCTCCCCCGGCTGCGGTCCGGGGTGGCCCCGGAGGTCGCGTTCGCCGGCACCCTCCACCTGGCCGAGGGATACCGCCAGCTCGAGGCGGCGTACGCCGAGGCGGCCGCCGGCCGGGTGCCGTCGGTGCTCCCGGGTGAGATCTACTGCCACTCCCTGACCGACCCCTCGATCCTGGGCGACGCACCGGCCGGGACCCACACCCTCACCTACTTCGGCGTGCACACGCCGGCCGCGCTGTTCGAGGCCGACCCCGTGGGCGCCAAGGAGGTCGCCGTCGCTCGCGCCCTGGCGGCCCTCAACGAGCAGCTGGCCGAGCCGATCGAGTCGTGCCTCGCCACCGACGCCGACGGCAACCCGTGCATCGAGGCCAAGACCCCGCAGGAGGTCGAGCGGGACCTGGCCATGCCCGGCGGGCACATCTTCCACGGAGACCTCGAGTGGCCCTGGGCGCCGAACC
This sequence comes from Nocardioides sp. JS614, assembly GCF_000015265.1. Taxonomy (NCBI): domain Bacteria; kingdom Bacillati; phylum Actinomycetota; class Actinomycetes; order Propionibacteriales; family Nocardioidaceae; genus Nocardioides; species Nocardioides sp. JS614. The sequence goes on along the minus strand of NC_008699.1, from coordinate 1,410,662 downwards.
GGGCCCGTCTGGACACGCCTGCCCAGCAGTGGGGGGTGCAGACCGACATCGGGTCCGTGCTGATGTGCGGCTCCGGGTCGCGCCGCGGTGGCGCCGTCTCCGGCCTCGGCGGACACAGCGCGGCCCAGGCCGTGCTGGCGATGCGCTGACCAGCGACGCGGATTTTTCGCGGGCTCGCCCCGCTGGTAGAGTTCACGTCGCTTCACAGCGAGCGCCATTAGCTCAATTGGCAGAGCAGCTGACTCTTAATCAGCGGGTTCGGGGTTCGAGTCCCTGATGGCGTACCGACGAGGGGCCGCGGCTGCAGAGCAGCCGCGGCTCCTTTCGTTTGTCGTGCGAGTCAGGGGGACGGGCTCGAGGGCGAGGTCGGGCTGGGCGAGGGCGTCGGAGCCGTCGAGGTCGGGGACGCGCTCGGCGAGGTCGCGGGCGACCGGGTCGCCGACGCGCTCGGCGAGGAACTCGGCGAGGAGCTCGGCGAGGAGCTCGGTGATGAGCTGGGTGAGCCGCTGGACGACGCCGACGAGCCGGTCGCGGGCGGGCTGCCCGCAGGCGCGCTCGCCGGTGACGAAGCGCGCGGGGACGGCGACGCCGGCCCGGAGGTGCTCGGCGGCCCGGCCGGGTCGTCCGTGGGGCTCGGACCGGGCGTCACGGTCGGTTCGCGCCCGGGACGCACCAGGCTCGGCGGCCGCACGTCCTCGCCTCCCGGGGCGACCAGCGCCAGCACCACGCTGGCGGCTGCAGCGATGCCGATGGTGGCGGCGGCCGTGCTGCCGCGCACGGCCAACGAACGACGCGACTCCAGGCGGCGGCGCTCGGCGAGCACGGCCGGCAGGGCGGCGCGCTGCGCGGCGATGCTGTTGGCGGGCGCGCTCGCGAACGCGAGGGTCGGGAGCACGAGGAGCCCCGTGGTGAGGACCCCGCTGAGGGTGTCGATGTGCAGAAGGCCGACGACGATGCCGGCCAGCCCGAGCACGGCGAGCAGGACCTCGCCCTTGTTGGCGGAGAGCGCCTTCCAGAGGTTGAGCCCCTCCTCCGTCTTCGGCGTCCGGAGGAACTCGGCCTTGCGCGCGAACAATCCCTGCACCGACGCACGGGCCACGACCAGGGTCGTCGACTGCCAGATCAGGAACGCCCCGATCGCGTCCGACCAGCCGGCGCCGGTCCCCCGGCGGATCAGGGACACGGCACGCAGGAAGCCCAGGAGCACGAGCAGCGGGATCACGGCGAGGAGGAACGGCGAGAGCTTGCGGAAGAGCAGGCCGCCGCCGAGTGCGAGGTTGGTGGCGCCGCCGAGCAGGAACAGGAAGAACAGCACGCCGACCAGGTCGCCGTACCACTGCAGCCCGCCGCTGAGGTAGGCCCAGCGCTGCCCCAGGGTCAGCCGGTTGCCCCCGCCCCGGAGGCCCGGCAGCAGCGAGCGCCAGTGCATCCGCAGGATCTGGATGCCGCCGAAGCACCAGCGGAACCGCTGTCCCTTGAGTGCCTCGAAGGTCAGCGGCATTACGCCGTGGCCGAACGACGCGTCGACGTGCATGCCGGACCAGCCCGCCCGGAGCACCCGCAGGGAGAGCTCGGCGTCCTCGGTGATGCACCATTCGTCCCAGCCGCCGACGTCCTCGAGCGCCTGACGGCGGATCAGGCCCATGGTGCCCGCGAAGATCGCCCCGTCCCGCTCGTTGCGGGAGGGCTGCGAGACCGAGAAGAAGTACTTGTAGGAGTAGTACAGCCGTCGGTAGAACGGCGCGCCCTCCCAGTCGCGGTAGTCCTGCGGCGACTGGATGAAGCCCACCCGCGGGTCGGCGAACAGCGGAGCGCACCGGGCGAGGAAGTCCGGCTCCAGCTGGTAGTCGGAGTCGACCACGCCGATCAGCTCGGCCCGGTCGTCGGTCATCTCGCGCAGCGCGTAGTTGAGCGCTCCGGACTTGTAGCCGGGCCAGTCCTCGAGGTGCGCGAACTTCACGCCGTGCGCGGCGCACCAGGCCTCCACCGGGCGCCAGAGCGACTCGTCGGTCGTGTTGTCGTCGATCGCGATGATCTCGTAGTGCTCGTAGTCGAGCCCGCGCAGCGACTCCAGCGTCTCGATCACCATCTCGGGGGGCTCCTCGTGCGCCGGGACGTGCAGGCTCACGAAGGGCCGGATGCCGGCGTCCGCTGCTCGCGCCGGCTCCACGCCGTCCGATACCCGACGTCGCCACTGCTCGCTGCCCATGGCGTCGCACAGCTCCCAGAGGTAGGCACAGCCGAGAAGCGCCGCGAGGACCTCGAGCCCCCACAGCGACAGCGCCCCCGCCCGGCCCATCGCGCCCAACGGACTGGCGAAGGTCCACTCGAACATGAACACCAGGTAGACGACGTACAGGTAGACGTTGGTCGACCAGCACAGGTGCGCCCGCGCGTTCCATCGCCGGGTCACCGGCAACCAGAGGATGCTGGCGAGCAGGATCAGCACGAACGAGAGGCGAGCGGATCCCGCGCGCCCGTCCACCAGGAATGCGACCCACGAGGCGACCGCGGCGACGATCGCGGTCCCGACGCAGGCATAGAGCAGCCGCCGGGTCCACATCACGCGACCGACCGCCCGGTCGCGGGCCCGTCCGACGAACATGGACCCGGTCGAGATCGCGGCGGCGACGATCGCCGCCAGCAGCAGGGCGGACACAGACCACTCCTCTTCTCCACCCCTGACCTTGCGTTACCCCGCATCGCACGGTGGGATGCGTCGGTCCGGAATTCACCCCTTCGGGCGTACTGCCAGACCGGCGCGCGGAGGTCCCCGACCGACACGATGGGCACATGCCGGCGCAACCGACCAGGGTGGGGATCGTGAGCCACCAGGACGTGCTGGGCAAGGGGTTGATCGCGATGCTCGCCGAGCACCCGGAGCGGGCCGAGGTCACCGACGTCGACCGGGCGCAGGTCGTCCTGTACGACGCGCTCGGCGTGCACCGCACCCGGGGCGCCGACCTGGAGCAGCTGGCCCGCGACAGCCGGGCCGTGATCTTGGCGGTGAGCCGTGACCTGCGCCCCGACCTGCGCGCCCGGGCGCTCGCCGCCGGCGCCCATGGTTGGATCTCGATGAGCGTCGACTCGGCCGGGCTCGTCGAGGCGGTCGAGGCCGCGGCGGCCGGGCACGCGCTGCCCGGGTCGGGGGACCCACTGGGCGCGTCCGTCGCGCTCACCGCCCGGGAGGTCGAGGTCCTCGCGCTGATCACCCAGGGCATGAGCAACCCGGAGATCGCGGAGCACCTGTACCTGTCGATCAACTCGGTCAAGACCTACATCCGCTCGGCGTACGCCAAGATCGGCGTGACCTCGCGGGCCCGGGCGGTCGCGTGGTGCCTGCTGCACGGGTTCGCCCCGCCGGACCCCGAGGGGCCGCGGCTCGCATGAGGCCGGCCTCCCTGGGGCACCCAGGAGGTATGAGCAGCGACACGCGCGCCGGTACGGCGCCGCAGGACCGGGCCGGCGATGCCGCCCGCGATCCCTCGAGCGATCCCGAGGCCGCGAAGATCGACTCCCCGTCGGAGCTCACCCGGCACTCCTGGCTCTTCGTCGCGCGCAAGACCGTCCGTGAGTTCTCCGACGACCAGTGCACCGACCTCGCCGCGGCGCTGACCTACTACGCCGTCCTCGCCGTGTTCCCGGCCGCGATCGCCCTGACCTCGCTGCTCGGGCTGGTCGGCCAGGGCACCAGCAGCGTCGAGACCCTGCTCGGCATCGTGGACGACCTGGGCGGCGCGTCCGTGGTCAAGAGCGTCCACGACCCGCTCATCGAGATCAGTCGCTCGCAGGCGGCCGGGCTGGCGTTCGTCCTCGGCCTCGCGGGCGCCCTCTGGTCGGCGAGCGGGTACGTCGGCGCCTTCGGCCGCGCGATGAACCGGATCTACGAGATCCGGGAGGGCCGGCCGGTGTGGAAGCTGCGTCCGCTGATGCTCCTGCTCACCCTCGTGCTGGTCACCCTCGCCGCGGCGGTCCTGCTCGCGCTGGTCGTCACCGGTCCGGTGGCCGACTCCGTGGGCTCGGCCCTCGGGGTCGGCTCGACGCTGCTCGGCGTCTGGAACATCGCGAAGTGGCCGGTGATCGCGCTCGCCGTCGTGGTGATGGTCGCGTTGCTCTACTACGCGACGCCGAACGTGCGCCAGCCGAGGTTCCGGTGGGTGAGCGTCGGCGCCGTGCTCGCGATCGTCACCTGGGCACTGGTGTCCCTGGCGTTCGGCTTCTACGTCGCGAACTTCTCCTCCTACGACAAGACGTACGGCGCGCTTGGTGGCGTGATCGCCTTCCTCCTCTGGGTGTGGCTGACCAACCTGGCCCTGCTGTTCGGCGCCGAGCTGGACGCCGAGCTCGAGCGGGGTCGCGAGCTCCAGTCGGGGATCCCGGCCGAGCGGTTCATCCAGCTCCCGCCCCGGGACACCCGCAACATCGACAAGGCGCGGGAGAAGGACGAGGCCGACGAGCGCCGCGGCCGGAGGATCCGGCTGCGGGCCCGCCGTACCCACGCCCGCCGCGGGAAGGACTGACATGGCTCTGACCTCCGTCTGGCGCGATCGGCACCCGGTCCGGTCTGCGACTCCCCCGGACGTCTCCGGCGAGTGGGACGTCGTCGTGGTCGGCGCGGGCATCACCGGCCTCACCACGGCCGCTCTGCTCGCCCGAGCCGGCCGTTCGGTGCTCGTCGTCGAGGCCCGGCACGTCGGCGCGGGCACCACCGGCGGCAGCACCGCCAAGGTGAGCGTGCAGCAGGGCACCCAGTTCTCACGGGTCGCCCGCCGCCACCCCGTGTCCGTGCTGCGCAAGTACGCCGATGCCAACCTCGAGGCGCTCGCGTGGGTCGAGCGGTTCTGCCGCGACCACGACGTGGCCCTCCAGCACCGGTCCGCCTGCGCCTACGCCACCACCACGGCCGGGGTCCGCTCGGCGCGCTCGGAGCTGGAGGCCCTGCACCGGGCCGGTGTCGAGAAGGCCACCTGGGTCGACGACCTGCCCCTGCCGTTCCGGGTCCGCGGCGCCGTCATGGTGCCCGACCAGCTCCAGCTGGACCCGCTCGACCTGCTGGACGCGCTCGCGGCCGACGCCCGGGCGCACGGGGCGACCATCGTCGAGGGCGCGCGGGTGCACCGGGTCCACGGGGGCCACGGGTCGGCGCCGTACGACGTCGTCACCGATGTCGGCAGCGCCGGCGCCGGCACCGTCGTGCTGGCGACGAACATGCCGATCCTGGACCGGGGCGCCTTCTTCGCCCGTGCGAAGCCGGCTCGCTCGTACGGGCTGGCGTTCCGCACCCCCGAGCAGGCCGTCGACGGCATGTACCTCTCGGTCGACGGGCCGGCCCGCTCGCTTCGGGACACGCCGGCCCCCGACGGCAGCCTGCTGCTGGTGGGCGGCGACGGGCACAAGACCGGAGCCGCCACGTCCGAGGAGAGCCACCTCGACGGCCTGCGCCAGTGGACGCTGGGCCACTTCCCCGACGCCGTCGAGACGCACGCCTGGTCGGCACAGGACTACGTCCCGCACCACGCGCTGCCCTGGGTGGGACCGATCCTGCCCGGCAGCGACCGGCTCCTCGTCGCGGGCGGGTACTCGAAGTGGGGCATGACGAACGGCGTCGCGGCCGCGCTCGCACTGGCCGGGCGGATCCTCGACGGGCACCAGCAGTGGGCGTCCGCCTTCGACCCGTGGAGCACCCGCGAGCTGGCGGGACTGCCCGCGAGCGCACGCCTCAACGCCTCGGTGGCCGTCGAGCTGACCACCGGGTGGCTGCGGCCGCTGCTCACGCTCGGGTCCGGCACCGTCGCCGAGGGCGTCGGTGAGGTCCGCCTGGACCGGGTCGGGACGCCGACGGCGGTGTGCCGGGTCGACGGGGTCGAGCACGCCGTCTCCGCCGTCTGCAGCCACCTCGGCGGGATCGTGCGTTGGAACGACGCCGAGCGCAGCTGGGACTGCCCCCTGCACGGGTCGCGCTTCGACCCGGAAGGACGCGTGCTCGAGGGGCCGGCGACCTGCGGGCTGCGCCGGCGCTGACCCCGCGCTGACCCCGCGCTGACCCGGCGCTGGCCCCGCGCTGACCAGGGAGAACCCGGGTTCTCCTGCAAGTTCCTCAAGGAACTCACAAGGTTCGTCCACGGCTCGGGAACGGTTCGTGCACCGAGCCGTTCCGGGGCAGTCCGGCGTGCCACGCTCCTCCTGTCACCCGCTGATCCCGAGGAGCCCCACCGTGCGAGCACGACTCGTCTGCGCCGCTGCCGCCGCCACCCTGCCTGCCGTCCTGGCGCTGGGTGGCACGCCGGCCCTGGCCGACCCGAGCGGCAACAACGGCACGATCAAGGTCGCCGAGGTCGACCAGGTCGGGACCGAGAGCAACGACCCGCACGTCGGCTGCACGTTCGCGCTGGAGTGGTACGGCTTCGACGCCGGAGCCGGCTCGGTGGTGACCTTCGAGAGCCAGGACCACGACGTCACGATCACCGGCGTGCACGGCCGGACCACCGTGGAGCTCGAGGACGACTCGGCCAACGGCGGCACCGACCTCGACGGCCGCGAGATCTACACGCTCGACTTCGCCGGCGAGCCGCACCCCGAGCAGGGCTACCACGTCAAGGTGACCACCGACACCGAGGGCTCGCGCGGCAACGACACGAAGTCCAAGGTCTTTTGGGTCGGCCCGTGCGGGACCGACGAGGACAGCGACGACGACGGCGCCACCGAGACCGGGCCGGGCAGCAGCACGCCCTTCACCTGGGACTGGCGGTACGCCGATCCCACGTGCGGCGGCCTGAGCGTCGCCTACCCGCCCGACATCCCGAGCGGCCAGGCCAACGACGTCAACGTCCGGTTCGAGACCGACCACGGCCAGGTGACCCTGAACTTCCACAACGACACCGGCACCTGGGGCGGGACGACGTTCTTCGACTTCGCCGGCCACCGGAACTGGCCGGCCGGGCTGGCGTCGTACGACGTCACCTGGGTCCAGGTCGCCGGCACCAACTACCACTGGCAGGGCGACGTGTCCTGCCGCACCGACGGCGACCCGGACACCCCGGACGTCCCGCAGGAGGTCGTGGGGCTGGACGGCTTCACCACCGGGACGCTCAGCCTGCGGCGCGGTGCGACCGTCCCGGCCGACACCGTCGACGTCGACAACTCCGCAGCCGGGGCCGTGACCCTGGAGCGCTACGTCGGGGGCACCTGGATCGCCGCCCGCAGCTTCGCGACCACCAGCCGGGGCACCGCCCGGGTCACCTTCCCCCGCCTGACCCAGCGGGGCACCTACACCTACCGCCTGACCGTGTCCCGGACGCTCGACACGACCGGCGACACGACGGGGACGCTCAACGTCCGGGTCCGCTGACCCGGGAGCGTGCCGACGGCCGGCGTCCGGTGCCTGAGGGGGGCCACCGGCCGCCGGCCGTGTCTCGCCGCGCGGGCTTCATCAGCCCCGCACGACGAACCGCCGCAGCAGGTCCTGGCGGATCTGCGCGTCGGTCCAGGCGAAGTCCACCCACTGCTTGCGCGAGAACATCCGGGTCTGGTCACTGGAGTACGGCGAGCGCGGGTCCTCGGACTGGCCATAGGTCAGGATCGTGCGCGCGTCGACGCGACCGCCGGGCAGGAACGAGATCGCCTGGATGTGCGACGAGCCGTAGGTGATCGGCCGGTAGTGGTCCACGTTGTCGCGCACCCAGCGCGACGCCAGCGCGTTGGCGTTGCCGACCGAGTCGCCGGTGCCGCCGCCGAGCGGGATCGGCGGCGCACCCCGGTCGCCGGCGACCTGGAGCGAGCCCCAGGTCGCGTCGAACGGGATGCCCCGGTCGCGCAGCGACGCGATCGCGTCCGCCATCGCCTGCACCACCTGCGGGTTCGCCACGTTGAGGTCCCGCGGCGTGTTGAGCGGGTCCGCGGGGTCGAACGGGGTGAGCCACACCGGGTCCACCGCCCCGACGGGCGGGCTGGGCAGCCGGGCGACGAACTCCTCGAAGATGTGGGTGCCGACCGAGTCGGTGTTCGACCGGCCGTCCCAGTCGTGCAGCACCTGGCAGGCCTCGGTCTCGCCGGTCGCGGCGCATACGGTGTCCAGATCGCCGTTCGCGCGCATCACCTCGGCGGTCATCAGCCGGTTCTCGTGCTCGTGCCCGCGCAGGCTGCGCGGCGACTCCTTCCTCCCCGAGGCGAGCCGGTCGATGACGTAGTGGGAGACCATCCGGGTGCGCATCGTGCGCACGCACCGCTCGCAGCCGATGATCCCGGCGTAGCCCTCCAGCGGCTCGGCCGGGTTGGGCAGCCAGTAGGAGTCGTTGGCGTTCATCACCCAGTCGCGGCGCACCTCCATCGGAAGGTTCGCCGGCCCGAAGATCCCGGGACGCTCGGCGTCCGCGTCGGTGCCCCAGGCGCAGCGTGAGTCCGCGAAGGTGCCGTCGAGGCCGGGCAGCCCGGCGACCTGGTCGAGGACCAGCCCGGTCGGCGTCATGCACTGCTGGGCCAGGTCGTCGGGGACGTTCGGCACGACCGAGTGGTCGGCGTACAGGACGTCGCCGTTCCGGTCCGCGGCGGTGGTGTTGACCCACGGCATCCCGGCGGCGGCGTCCTGGCGCCGGAGCAGGTCCCGCACGCTGGTCGCCTTGCCCATCTGCAGGAAGGTGTCGATGGTGCGCAGGTGCTCGGCGTTGGCGTCGCGGATCGCCCAGACGCTCGTCGGGCTCCATGGCATCAACAGCGCCGGGGCGTCGATGACGAAGCCCTGCGGCGTGCGATAGAGGTCCTCGGTGACCGTGCCCAGCGTCCCGTCGTCCTTGCGGACGCGCACCTTCACGGTGTCGTGGAGGAGCTCCTGCGGTCCGGCATCGGTGAGGTACGTCGTGCCCGGGCCGACCGTCTTGTACTCGTAGGGGGTGAACCGGTAGGCGGTGGACACCGTGTGGCTCCACGCGACGTCCTTGTTCCACCCGATGTTGACCACCGGTGAGCCGATCAGGGAGGCCCCGGCGACGTCGTACCGGCCCGGGATCGTCAGGTGCTGCTGGGTGAAGTGGTAGCGGCCGCGCCAGGGGAAGTGCGGGTTGCCGAGCAGCATGCCCTTGCCGGTCGTCGTCGCGGCGCCGCCGACGGCGGTCGCGTTGGACCCGAACGGCGCCTCCGGGTCCCGGCCGAGGCCGCGCAGCAGCGCGTCCCGGTCCACCTGGCCGGCGCTGACCGGGAGCTCCGGCAGGCCCGGATCGTCGGCGCTCGGCGGGTCGGCGTCGACGATCTCCTTGACGAAGACGCCGCTGGAGGCGAGCAGGTTGGCCAGGTAGACGCCGTACCAGAGGTCGAGGGCGGTCACGTCCGGCCGGAGGTAGCCGGCGCCGCGGCAGGCCGGGTCGGTGACCCGCTGGGTGCGCAGGAACTCGTTCGCCCCGGCGACGTAGCCGCGCACCATCTGGCGGGCCTCGGCGCCGGGGCCCGTCACCGGGTCGCGCAGCAGCTTCTCCACGACGTGGCGCTGGCGCAGGTCGGTGACGAACGCGTCGACCTGGAGGTTGGAGGCCTGGAGCGTCACCTGGTCGTTGTAGCGCGCCTCCGGCCCGAACCAGCGGGACCGCTCGCCGCGACCGGTCACCAGGGTGTCGGCGAGCGTGCAGGCGGAGTCCTGCGCGGCGGCGTACCCGCTGCCGAAGCCCAGCGACCCGAAGTCGGAGGCGGTGATGTGCGGGATCCCGTGCTCGGTGATCTCGATGGTGGCGCGGTAGCGGTCGGGGGGAGGAGGCGCGGCGTCCGCCCCTCCGGACGGCAGCGCGGACCCGGTGAGGGGGACGAGGGCGGCGGCGGCGGTGGCGGCGAGCAGGCGGCGGAGCATGACCGCTCAACGGCCGGGGTTACCGGCGGGTTACGACCGTTACAGGTACAGCCCGGTGGCGCTGTCGCCGACCCGGTCGGCCGCGACGGCGTGGACGTCGCGCTCACGCATGACGACGTACAGCTCCCCAGCGACCTCGACCTCGGCCTTGTCCTCGGGCTCGAAGAGCACCCGGTCGCCCACCTCGACGGCCCGGGCGTGCGGGCCGACCGCGACGACCTTCGACCAGGCCAGCCGGCGGGCACCCATCGCGGCCGTGGCCGGGATCACGATGCCGCCCGAGGAGCGGCGCTCGCCCGACTCGCGGTCGACCTCGACGAGGAGGCGGTCGTGCAGCATCTTGATAGGCGTCTTGTCGGCGCCCGCGGTGGTCAGCTTGGCCACGGCCTAGCGCACGACCTTCCGGACGACGACGAAGAAGGTGACCACACCCACGACGACGCCTGCGGTCTTGAGGATGTTGTCGGTCCGCGGCCGGCCGGTCGCGGCGTCGACGAAGTGCGCCTTGATGCTGCTGACCTCGCGGCTGGCGATGGTCTTCGGGTGCACGCGGTAGAGGAGCTGGTCGATGGTGGTCGCGAGGTGCTCCCTGGTCTCCTCGATGTCGCGCTCGAGGGAGGACAGCTGGTTGTCCTGGCTCACGGGTACTCCTCCGACGTCGGTGTCGGTTGGAGGCTATCAACCGCTCCGGCCCCGCCCCAGGGCCGGGGCGCGACGGTCCGCGGGTCGAACCCGAAGGGCAGCTCGAGCCGGTGGGCGCGCATCAGCTCGGCGTCGGTGAGGACGTCGTACGTCGACCCGTCGGCCACGACCGTGCCCCCGCTGAGCACCACCGAGCGCGGGCACAGCTCGAGGGCGTAGGGCAGGTCGTGGGTGACCATCAGGACCGTCACGTCGAGCGCGCGGAGGATGTCGGCGAGCTCGCGCCGGCTCGCCGGGTCGAGATTGGAGGACGGCTCGTCGAGCACCAGGATCTCCGGCTCCATCGCGAGCACCGTGGCGACCGCCACCCGGCGCCGCTGGCCGAAGGAGAGGTGGTGGGGCGGACGGTCGACGTACTCCGCCATGCCGACCTGTTCGAGCGCATGCAGCACCCGGCGGTCGAGCTCGGGACCGCGCAGGCCGAGGTTGGCGGGTCCGAAAGCGACATCCGCGCGGACGGTGCCCATGAACAGCTGGTCGTCGGGGTCCTGGAAGACGACGCCGACCCGGCGCCGGATCTCGGCCAGGTGGGCCTTCTCGACCGGCAGCCCGCTGACGGCGACCGTCCCGGCGCCCGCCGTCAGGATGCCGTTGAGGTGCAGGACCAGGGTGGTCTTGCCGGCGCCGTTGGGACCGAGCAGCGCGACCCGCTCACCCCGGTGCACGTGCAGGTCGACGCCGAAGAGCGCCTGGTGGCCGTCGGGGTAGGCGTAGGCCAGGCCGCGCACGTCGAGGACGGGAGTGCTCATCTGCTCGTCACCGCGGCATTCTGCCCGTGTAGCCCCGCGACAGCATCGCCAGGTGCACCCGCTCGCCGCGCTCGTAGGAGCGGATGAACAGCGCACCCGCCGACCTGGCGAGCACCGGCCAGTGCCTGGGGTTGCGGGCGGAGAACCCCCGCGACTCCCGGGCGACCTTCATCCGGTGCAGCTCGCCGGTCACGACATCGAGGTAGCGGACCATGAAGGCCATGATCTGGACGAGCTGCTGCGGCACCCGCAGCCGCTCCAGCCCGACGAGCAGGTCCTGCGGCTCGGTGGTCGCCGCGAGGGTGAGGCTCGCGAGCACGCCGAGCGTGCCCTTGACCAGGAGCGCGACGCCGGCCTCGAGGCCGTGCTGGCTGACGCCGACGCCGAGCACCTCGGTCTGCGGGCCGGTCGCGACGAACGGCAGCAGCAGGGCGAAGACGACGAACGGGACCTCGACGACGGTCCGCTTCAGCAGGTAGGTCGGCGGCACCCGGCTGATGCCGATCACGACGACGAGCAGCACGGCGTACGCCGCGAAGGCCGGGTAGACGTGCCGGGGAGTCGCGACCACGAGGATCGCGAACGCGAGCAGCGCCAGGACCTTCAGGTGCGCCGGCGACCGGTGGACGGCCGAGTGCCCGTGGAAGTGCAGCTTGTGGCCGTGCCCGGCGCCCACCTCAGGACTGCTCGTCCTGCGAGTGCCGGCGCCGCACGGCGTAGGCCACCCCGCCGGCGAGGCCGAGCACGACCAGGACGCCGATCACGCCGGTCCGGCTCCCGTAGCCGCCGAGGAGGCCGTCGCGGCCCTTCTCGGTGTGCGCGAAACCGTGGTCCTGGGAGACCTTGTTGAGGCCGTCCGGGTCGCTGTCGGCGAACCGGCTCACGACGCCCGCGAGCAGCAGCGCGACGAGGATCATGCCGAGCACGACCCACTTCGTGGGGACCTTGCTCATGCGGCCACCTTCGGCTTGATGACCAGCTCGCGCTGCGCGAGCACCGGGCGGGCACCGTGGACGAGGTCGGGCCGCACGGCGATGATCGCGCCGACCGCGAGGGCGGTGATCACGCCCTCGCCGATGCCGATCAGGGTGTGCACGCCGAACATGGCCGTCATGAGCGTGTCGAACGGGATGTCCGCCGTACCGCCCAGGGCGTAGAGGACCACGAAGACCGACGCGGCCACCGGGACCGACACGAACGCGCCGATGCCCGCCTGCGCCGGCGTCAGCGAGAGCCGCTTGGGGAGCACGAGCTGGAGGAGTCTGAAGACGACCCAGCCGACCAGGACGGTCGTGATCGCCATCAGCACGATGTTGGTGCCGAGCGCGGTGATGCCGCCGTCGGCAAAGAGCAGCGACTGGACCAGCAGGACGACGCTGACGCAGAGCACGCCGGTCCACGGCCCCACCAGCACCGCCGCGAGCGCACCCCCCATGAGGTGGCCGCTGGTGCCGGCACCGACCGGGAAGTTCAGCATCTGCACGGCGAAGATGAAGGCGGCGACCAGCCCGGCCATCGGCGCCGTCTTGTCGTCGAGCTCGTTGCGGGCCCTGACGAGCGCCACGCCGACCACCGCGACCGCGACGGCGCCCGTGGCCGCGGACGTCGGCGCGTCGAGGAAGCCGTCGGGGACGTGCATGCGCTCTCCTGCTCAGCCAGTAGGTTCGTCGTAGACCACGAACGTGCTCACCCTACGCTATTGCACATCGCTTGCAACAAGGAGATCCATCCGTGACCGAGCGCCTCTCCCCCGGCGACACCGCCCCCGAGTTCACCCTCACCGACGACACCGGCGCGGAGGTCGGCCTGAGCGACTTCCTCGGGCGCAAGGTGATCGTGTACTTCTACCCGGCCGCGATGACGCCGGGATGCACCAAGCAGGCCTGCGACTTCACCGACTCCCTCGCGTCGCTGCAGGCGGCCGGCTACGAGGTCGTCGGCATCTCGCCGGACAAGCCGGAGAAGCTCGCGAAGTTCCGCGCCCGCGACGGCCTCACGATCACCCTGCTCTCCGACCCCGACAAGTCGGTGCTACGGCAGTACGGCGCCTACGGGGAGAAGAAGCTGTACGGCAAAACCGTCGAGGGCGTGATCCGCTCCACCGTGGTCGTCGACGAGGACGGCAAGGTCTTCCTCGCGCAGTACAACGTCAAGGCCACGGGCCACGTCGCCAAGCTCCGCAGGGACCTCGACCTCAATCTCGCCGACGAACAACCCCGCTGACCCGCGTCTCGCCGCGGATCGCTCTTCGATCTCTAGACGGTGTGGTTGCGGTCGGCTCCGGCCTGCAGACTCGCCGACTCGGGCGATCCAGCTCGTCCCTAGACTGAGCACCTTGCCGAAGTGGTGGAACTGGCAGACACGCGGGTTTTAGGTACCCGTGCCTTCGGGCGTGGGGGTTCAAGTCCCCCCTTCGGCACCCTCTCGACCTCGGCGTCCATCCTCCTCGCGCAGCCGCGGCTCGGTGGCCCCCTCGGGCTTGATGCCGGTCTTGTCGGCGTAGAAGGCCCGGATCCGGTCCATGTCGGCGGGCACGTCGCCGCTCAGCTCGAAGGTCGGGCCCCAACCGACGGTCCGCGTCGGCGCGTCGAGGAAGGCCAGGGTGACCGGCAGGCCGGTCTGCTGGGAGATCCGGTAGAAGCCGGACTTCCAGTAGTCCCCCTTGCTGCGGGTGCCCTCGGCGGCGATCCCGAGCAGGAATGTCTCGTCGGTCTCGGCGTCGGCCAGGAGCGCCCGGATCGTCGCGCCGGGGTTCGACCGGTCGAGCGCCACGGCGCCGGTCGCCCGCATGATCGGTGCGAGCGGACCCTTGAAGAACGCGTCCTTCACCAGCAGCCGGATCTGCACGTTGCTGTCCCAGGCCAGCAGCATCGTCAGCACCCAGTCCCAGTTGGAGGTGTGCGGAGCACCGACCAGGATGCCCTTGCGAGGCACCACGCCGACCGTGTGCCAGCGCGAGAGCCGCAGCAGCAGCCGGGCGAGGTTGCGGCGGACGAGGAAGTGCCGCGTCATCCGAGGATCCGCGCGACGATCGGCGCCATCCGGCGCAGCGCCCACCCGCGGTGCGAGATCGCGTCCTTGTCCTCGACGCTGAGCTCGGCGGTGGTCAGCCCCGGACGGTCCTCGGCCTCGAAGAGGACGTCGTAGCCGAAGCCGCCGGTTCCCCGGGTCTCGTGGATCACCCGGCCCGCCATCACGCCGCTGGCCAGCTCCTCGCCACCGTCGTGGCAGAAGGCGACCGCGCACTGGAAGTGGGCGGTACGCCGCTCGTCGGGCACGTCGGCCAGCTGGGCGAGCAGCAGCTCGTTGTTGCGGGCGTCGCTCTTGGGCGGCCCGGCCCAGCGCGCCGAGAGCACCCCGGGCATGCCGTTGAGCGCGTCGACGCACAGCCCGCTGTCGTCGGCCAGGGCCGGGAGGCCGGTGGCGGCCCGGCCGGCGCGCGCCTTCAGCAGGGCATTGCCCTCGAAGGTCGGCTGGTCCTCGACGGGCTCGGCGTACCCCTCGACGTCGTCGAGGCCGACGACCACGATGCCGGGGACGTGCTCGCGCAGGATCCGCTCCATCTCCGCGATCTTCTTGCGGTTGCGCGAGGCCAGGAACACCCGCCGGACGGGAGCGGTCACCGGCTCAGCGCCTCCTGCTGGAGACGGGTGAGGTCGGCGCACCCCTTCTCCGCCAGGGCCAGCAGCGCGTCGAGCTCGGCGCGGTCGAAGGCGGCCCCCTCCGCAGTGCCCTGCACCTCGACGAACTTCCCGGAGCCGGTCATCACGACGTTCATGTCGGTCTCGGCCCGCACGTCCTCGACGTAGGGCAGGTCGAGGCGGGGCACGCCGTCGATGATCCCGACGCTGACCGCGGCCACGGAGCCGGTGAGCGGCTCGCCGGTGAGGGCCCCGGTCGAGCGCAGGTGCTCGACCGCGTCGGCGAGCGCGACGTAGGCGCCGGTGATGGCCGCCGTGCGAGTACCGCCGTCGGCCTGGAGCACGTCGCAGTCGAGCTGGATGGTGTTCTCCCCGAGCGCCTTGTAGTCGATGATCGCGCGCAGCGACCGGCCGATCAGGCGGCTGATCTCGTGGGTGCGGCCGCCGATCCGGCCCTTGACGGACTCGCGGTCGGACCGGGTGTTGGTGGAGGCGGGGAGCATGGCGTACTCGGCGGTGACCCAGCCGAGGCCGGAGCCCTTGCGCCACCGCGGCACCCCCTCGGCGGCCGAGGCCGCGCAGAGGACCCTGGTCCTGCCGAACTCCACCAGGACCGACCCGGCGGCGTGGTCCAGCCAGTGCCGGGTGATCGTGATCGGACGGAGCTCGTCGTCGGCCCGGCCGTCCTCGCGTGGTGCTGCACTCATGCCCAGGACCCTAGCCGGGGCTACTTCACCTCCGCGCGCAGCACCCGCCAGGTGCCGAACCCGAGGGGCAGGCCGAGCCAGACGATCCCGGACACGACCAGCTGGGCCCACTCCGTCCCAGTGCCCGACATCTCCCAGATGACCTCCTGCGCGCTCTGGAAGTCGATCCAGGGCTGCAGCGCGTCGAACCAGCCCATCAGCGCGGCGCCGAGCGCGAAGAGGCCAGGAAGCACCCACTTGTAGACGAAGAACACGACGATCGCGGCCGGGGTGTTCAGGAGCAGGGCCGCGAGCGCGAAGCCGCCGAGCATCGCAAGCACCTGGGTGATCAGGAAGGCGGCGAAGTCCGACCATCCGAAGGTCCAGTCGGCGTGGCCCTCGATCAGCCCGTAGAGCAGGTTGCACACCAGCCCGACGACGATCGAGACCGCGACCGTGGCGAGGGTCAGGAGCACACCGACCAGCGCCTTGGCGCCGATCACCAGCGGGCGGCGCGGCTCGAGGGCGAAGGTGACCATCGCGGTGCGTTGGCTCCACTCGCTGGTGAGCACCATGATCCCGAGCACCGGCAGGAGGAACGAGGTGAGGAACGCCGCGGTGCCGATGAAGTCGCCGAACGCGATCGCCTCGTCCTGCGTCGTCACCACGGCGAGCACGATGATCTCCGCGGCCAGCACCAGCAGGCCGATCACCGCGAGCAGCCAGAAGCCGGCGCGGGTGTCGTAGGACTTGCGCAGCTCGACCCGGACCAGCCGGCTGAACGGGACCGGCCGGGTCGACGACAGGTCCAGCGCGTGGCCCAGCCCGGGGCCCGGAGCGGAGGCGGTCCCGGTCACCTCACTTCACCTCCGCCCGCAGCACCCGCCAGAAGCCGATGGTCAGTGGCACGACCAGCCAGATGAAGCCCGAGGTCGCGAAGTGCGCCCAGTCGGTCCCCGTCATCGTGGCGTCGATCAGGGGCTCCTGGGCGTAGCTGAAGTCGATCCAGGGCTGCAGGTCCTCGAACCACCCGATCAGCGCCGCACCGAGACCGAACAGACCGGGCAGCACGAAGGAGTAGACCATGTAGATGACGATCGCGGCCGGCGAGCTGAGCAGGAGCGCCGCGAACGCGAACCCGGTGAGCATGCCGATCACCTGGAGCAGCACGAAGGCGCCCGTCTGCGCCAGGCTGGCATCCCAGGTCACGGGGTCTCCCGACAACGGGCCGTAGAGGGCGTTGCAGATCACCGCGAGGACCAGGGCGACGGCGACCGCGGCCAGGGCCAACCCGATGCCGACGATCAGCTTGGCCACGATCACGAGCGGCCGGCGCGGCTCGAGCGAGAAGGTCACCATCGCGGTGCGCTGGCTCCACTCGCTCGTGAGCAGCAGGATGCCGAGGATCGGCAGCAGCACGGCGATCGAGAAGTTCGTGGAGGTCAGGAAGTCGTTGTAGGTGACCGAGATGTCCTGGGCGACCACGACCGAGAGCTGGATCACCATCACCAGCGCGGTCAACGCCGCGGTCGACAGCAGCAGCCAGAAGCCGGCCCGGGTGTCCCAGGCCTTGCGCAGCTCGACGCGCGCCAGCCGGCCGAACGGTGTGGGGCTGGTCGAGGACAGGTCGAGGGCGTGCCCGAGGCCGGGCGACGGGGCCGTGGCGCTCACGACAGGACCTCGCGCTGGGTATCGGACGTGAGCTCGAGGAACAGGTCCTCCAGCCCGCCCTCGGCCGCCCGCAGGTCGGTGAGCACGATGGCCTTCTCGGCCGCGGTCCGGCCGACCTCGACCGGTTCGGCCTCCACCCGCAGCCCCTCGCCCGCGCTGGCCGCGGTGAGACCCCGGGCCTTCAGGGCGGCGGCGAGCGCCTCGTTGTCGAGAGCGGTGACGAACGTCGTCGCGACCCCGTGGGCGCCGGCGAGCAGCGACTTCTTGTCACCCTGGGCCACGATCCGGCCGTGGCCGATGAGGATCATCTCATCGGCGATCAGCTCCACCTCGTTGAGGAGGTGGCTCGAGAGCAGGACCGTGCCGCCACGCTCGGCGTACCCCTTGAGGAGGCCGCGCATCCAGCGGATGCCGGCCGGGTCGAGCCCGTTGGCGGGCTCGTCCAGGATCAGCACCGACGGGTCGCCGAGCAGGGCGTGCGCGATGCCGAGGCGCTGCTTCATGCCGAGGGAGTAGTTGCGCAGCCGCCGCTTGGCCTCCGCGGGCGTGAGCGAGACCAGCTCGAGCATCTCGTCGATGCGCGTGGCGGGGAGGCCCATCGTCCGCGCGCCGAGCTCGAGGATCTCGCGCCCGGTCCGGCCGGCGTGCTGGGCGGAGGCGTCGAGGAGGACGCCGACGTGCCGGCCCGGGTTGGGGATGTCGTTGTAGAGGTGTCCACCGATGGTCACCCGGCCCGCAGTGGGTGGGGTCAGGCCCACCATCACGCGCATCGTGGTCGTCTTGCCGGCACCGTTGGGACCGAGGAAGCCGGTCACCCGGCCGGGTTGGCAGACGAAGCTCACGTCGTCCACGGCCGTGAACGAGCCGTACTTCCTGGTGAGTCCCTCGACCGTGATCATGGCTCCCACCCTGCCGGAACGGCGGGCGGCCCCGCATCGGCCACGCGGATGGCGCGGCGGAGACCAAAGTAGGGGGCGGCTCCCGACCCCGGCAGCCTCCCGACGGGTCCCTGGCGCCCTAGCCTGACGGCGTGGACCGGCCGACGCCCGAGGAGTACCAGCCCCGCCTGCGGGCCTGGGGCCACGTGTGGCGGGTCGCGCTGATGCTCTCGATCAGCGCACTGTCGTGGCTGACCGTGGCCGAGAACCAGGCACGGGTCAGCGAGCTGTGGTCGGTCGCCGACGTGGTCCTGGGCGCCGGGGCGTACGTGCTGGTGTTCTTCCGGCGCCGGTGGCCACTGCCGGTCGCCGTGACGACGGCGCTCGTCGGCGCGGTCTCCGGTGTCGCCGCGGGGCCGGCCGTGCTCGCGGCCGTGTCCCTGGCCACCCATCGCCGGTGGCGCCAGCTCGCGGTCGTCGGCTCGCTGAACTTCGCGGGCGCCCAGCTGTTCGGCACCCTCACGGCCTCCGACGAGGACCCGGCCTGGGTCATCCTGGTCGCGAACGCCGT
Organism: Nocardioides sp. JS614; assembly: GCF_000015265.1. Classification (NCBI taxonomy): domain Bacteria; kingdom Bacillati; phylum Actinomycetota; class Actinomycetes; order Propionibacteriales; family Nocardioidaceae; genus Nocardioides; species Nocardioides sp. JS614. Next base: position 1,391,935 of record NC_008699.1, on the reverse strand, counting down.
CGCCACCGCGGGCATCCTCGGCTGGGGCATGTACATCGGGTCGCGACGCGAGCTGATCTGGACGCTGCGCAGCCGGGCCGAGCGCGCCGAGGCGGAGCAGGAGCTGCGGGTCGCTCAGGCCCGAAGCAACGAGCAGGCCCGGATCGCGCGCGAGATGCACGACGTCCTCGCGCACCGCATCTCCCAGATCTCCATGCACGCGGGCGCCCTCGCGTTCCGCGACGACCTCACCGCCGACGAGATGCGCTCGAGCGCCGCCGTGATCCAGGAGAAGGCGCACGAGGCGCTCACCGACCTGCGCGGAGTGCTCGGCGTGCTGCGCGACGACGCCACCGGAGAGCGGCTCCGCGCCCCGCAACCGACGTACGCCGACCTCCGCAGCCTGGTCGACGAGGCGAGCGCGTCCGGCCTCCGGGTGGATCTGCAGGACCTGGTGCGCGGTGACCCGCCGGAGGCGGTCGGTCGCACCGTCTACCGGATCGTGCAGGAGGGCCTGACCAACGCCCGCAAGCACGCCCCGGGGGCGCTGGTGACCGTCCAGGTCAGCGGCTCCGCCGAGGACGGCGTGGACGTGCTGCTGCGCAATCCACTCGGGTTCGGCACGTCCAGCACCCCCGGCGCGGGCCTGGGGCTCGTGGGTCTCACGGAGCGGGCCGAGCTCCGGGGCGGCCGGCTCGAGGCCGGCCGGGACGGCTCGACCTTCGTCCTGCACGGCTGGATACCGTGGGCGGCATGAACGCGGCCACGACCGTGCTGCTCGTCGACGACGATCCACTGGTGCGCTCCGCGCTGTCGCTGATGCTCGGTGGCCAGAGTGACATCGAGGTCGTCGGGGAGGCCGCCGACGGCCACGAAGGGGTCCGGCTCGCCGCCGAGCTGCGACCGGACGTGGTCCTGATGGACATCCGGATGCCCCGCCTCGACGGGCTCGGCGCGACCCGCGAGCTGCACGCCCGTCCCGCGCCGCCGCGGGTGATCGTGCTGACGACCTTCGACGCCGACGAGCACGTCGTCGAGGCGCTCGCGGCGGGCGCCGACGGCTTCTTGCTCAAGGACACCGCGCCGCCGCAGATCATCGAGGCGATCCGCAAGGTCGTGGACGACGAGCCGATGCTCTCCCCCTCGGTCACCCGCACCCTGATCCGCCGGTTGCGCGACGAGCCCGATGCTGCCGCCGACGTCGCCGCGGCCCGCACGGCCGAGGCGCAGTCCCGCCTCGCCCTGCTCACCGACAGGGAGCGCGACGTCGCGCTCGCGGTCGGGCGCGGCCTCAGCAACGCCGAGATCGCCGGCGACCTCTATCTCTCCGTGCCCACGGTCAAAGCGCACGTCTCCCGGCTCTTCGACAAGCTCCAGGTGACCAACCGGGTCCAGATCGCGATCTGCGTCCACGACGCGGGACTGAGCTAGCCGAGGCCAGAGGCCTGAGCTGGCAAAGACCGGAGCTCGTCGGCAGATCGAGGAGCGCACACCCGGCGGACACCGGTCCTGAACGGCCTGTTCGGGCCATGTACGCCGAGCCGTCCGCGACGTAGGGTCCCGAGGCATGAGGCTCGTCCGGCCGACCCTCGTCTCGGTGTTGGCGGTCGCGCTCGCGACGAGCTTGCTCACCACGGTGCTCACCGGTGGGCCGGCCTCGGCCCAGACCGACGCGCAGCAGGGCGCCCGGCGCACTCGCGACCACTTCCCCGCCTCGATCACGTCCACCGTCCCCGCCGGGGGCAGCTCCCTGATCACCACCCCCACGCTCGGCAAGAACGTGAAGTCGGTCAAGGTCACCGTCCAGCCCGGGGCCGGCGCCACGCCGGACGAGGAGGACGTCTACGACAGGTTCGTCAACTCCATGGGGAGCCTGTCCAAGGGACGGCGGCTGCTGGTCTGCGTCATGGTCTACCAGGCGATCGCGGCCCCCGAGGACGATCCGCACCCCTTCTACGGCTACCAGCGTCAGGTGTCGGCCAGCAGACTCAGTGTCGCCGGCGCTGTGCTGCTGGCGTGCCTCCAGCTGGCCGGCCTGCTCCAAGGCGGTCCGCCCGCCAGACCCCTGCATGCGACGCGAGCCGCCCTCCCGGCGGTGGGCCGGGCCGGCACGGGCTGTGGCCAGGCCCGGCCGAGCCTGCCGGCGACGGTCACGAAGACCGAGGACGGCTACACCGTGCAGGCCGATGGGACCACGAAGAAGGCCAGGCATCCCAAGCTGCGGGTCGGCTGCCAGGTGCGCGGCGACAAGGTCATCTACAACGTCCGGGCGGCCAAGAAGGGCCTGCCGCTGCGCCGGGTCGTCGGCAAGAACCTGATGGTCGGCATCCAGAGCCCGCCCGATGCGAGCACCAGCGTGCCGGTGAAGGTGACGTTCGCGACGCCGTAGCCTCAGCAGCCGCTTGTCAGGTCGTAGACCGTCCCGGGGCGGGCGAGCTCGACCGGCCCGTCGTACGACGCGACCGCCTCGGCCACCGCGTCCTGCGGGTCGTGCCAGGGCGGGACATGGGTGAGCACCAGCCGGCGGACGCCGGCCCGGGCCGCCACCTCGCCGCCGTCGGCGCCGGTGAGGTGCAGGTCCGGCGGGTTGTCGTCGCCGGAACGGAACGAGGCCTCGGCGAGGAACAGGTCCGCGTCGTGCGCGAGGTCGTCGAGCGCCGCGCACGGGCCGGTGTCGCCGGTGTAGGCGAGCGTCATGCCGTCGGCGGTGACCCGCAGCCCGTACGCCGGGACCGGGTGGTTGACCGCCACCGGCTCGACCCGGAACGGGCCGATCTGCTCGGCGCCGTGCCACTCGTGGAACTCGAACTCGTGGTGCATCCCCGGGTCACTCGGCAGGTCGTAGGCGCGGGCCATCCGGTCGGCCGTGCCCTCCGGGCCCCACACCGGGATCCGCGGCTGCGGGCCGAGCGGGTGGTACTTGCGCAGCACGTAGTAGCCGCACAGGTCCAGGCAGTGGTCGGCGTGCAGGTGGCTGAGCAGCACCGCGTCGATGGCGAGTGGGTCGGCGAAGCGGTGCAGCGCGCCGAGCGACCCGTTGCCGAGGTCAAGGAGCACCCGCCAGGTGCGATCGGAGCCGTCCTCGGCCTCGAGCAGGTAGCAGCTGGCCGGCGACTCCGGGCCCGGGTAGGAGCCTGAGCAGCCCACGATCGTCACTCGCATCGCCTACACCGCCAGCCCGCCCACGAACTGCGACGCCCCCGCCATCTCCGGCCCGAGGAAGCGGCGCCCGATGGTCTCGAACTCGCCCGGCGCACCGGTCGTGAGGAAGGAGTACGCCGGCTCTCCGGACGGCCGGATCAGGTCGGTCTGCACGAGCATCTTGTAGACGTCCTTCGCGCACTCCTCGGCGCTGCTCACCAGCGTCACGTTGTCGCCCATGACCAGCGAGATCACGCCGGTCAGCAGCGGGTAGTGGGTGCAGCCGAGGATCAGCGTGTCGACGCCCTCGGAGATCAGCGGGTCGAGGTACTCGTGCGCGACCGAGATCAGCTCGTCGCCGGAGGTGACGCCGGCCTCGACGAAGTCGACGAACCGCGGGCAGGGCTGGGTGACCAGTCGCACGTGGGGTGCCGCTGCGAAGGCGTCGTCGTACGCCATCGACTCGGCGGTGGCGCGGGTGCAGATCACGCCGATCCGCCCGGTGCGGCTCGCGGCGACCGCGCGGCGGGTCGCGGGGTAGATCACCTCGACCACGGGCACGTCGTACCGCTCACGGGCGTCGCGCAGCATCGCCGCGCTCGCGGAGTTGCAGGCGATGACCAGCGCCTTGACGCCGCGCTCGACGAGGTGGTCCAGGCACTCCAGGGCGTACTCGCGGACCTCGCCGATCGGCTTGGGGCCGTAGGGCTGCCGGGCCGTGTCGCCGACGTAGACGATCGACTCGTGCGGCAGCTGGTCGATCACCGAGCGGGCGACGGTCAGTCCGCCGAAGCCGGAGTCGAAGATGCCGATCGGGGCGTCGGTGTCGACTGCCGACGTCGGGTCGATCGTTCCTGGGCGCACAGCAGGCAAGGCTAGAACCTCGCGCCCCCGTCCGCATGGTCACGCGACGGAGGTCACGGGAGATCACGATCACGACGGCTCCCGGTGGGTACCGTCGGTCCCATGCTTCTGCCCCGTGCCCTCGTCGCGGCGACCCTTTCCGTGGCGACGTCCCTCGCGCTCGCCGGGTGCGCGGCCGGCGACCGACCAGCCGCGGACGCGCGGCTCTCCGCCGCGCCGGCCACGGCCACGCAGGTGGTGGCGATCTCGGTCGACGGGCTCAACACCGAGGCCCTCGACCGGCTCGGGGCGGACGGCGCCCCCACGCTCCACCGGCTGCTCGCGGAGGGCGCCGGCACCCTCAACGCGCGCACCGAGTACGAGCAGACCGTCACCCTGCCCAACCACGCGAGCATGATGACCGGCCGGCGGATCGCCGCCGGCAAGGGCGGTCACGGCGTCACCTGGGACGACGACCGGCCCGACTCCACGGTGCAGCAGGCCGCCGGGCACGGCGTCGCCTCGATCTTCACCACCGTGCACGCCGCCGGCGGCAGCACCGCGCTCTACACGACCAAGTCGAAGTTCCGCCTCTACGACCGGTCCTGGCCCCGCGGCATCGACACCTTCCGGGTGCGGGAGAACCAGCGGCGGCTGGTACGCCTGGCCCGGGTCGACCTGGCCGACGGGCCGCCGACGTTCACCTTCCTGCACGTCTCCCTGCCCGACCGCTTCGGGCACCGCTACGGCGGCATGTCGCGGCAGTACCTCGCCGCCGTCCAGCGCACCGATGCCCAGCTGGGCACCCTGCTGCGCACGCTCGCCGGCACCGACGCGGTCCTGGTCCTGACCGCCGACCACGGGTTCGTCACCGGCAGGACCGACCACTCCGGACGCCGGAACATCGAGAACTACCGGATCCCGTTCCTCGCCTGGGGTCCGGGCGTCGACAGGGGCGACCTCTATGCGATGAACCCCGACTTCGCCGATCCCGGCACGAGCAGGCCGTCGTACGCCGGAGGGCAGCCGGTGCGCAACGGCGACCTGGCCAACCTCGCGGCCGGCCTGCTCGGACTCGACGCCGTCCCCGGCAGCGGGCTGGACGCGGACCAGTCGCTCGGCGTCACCGACTGACCGTCCAACCGCCCGGTCCGCGCCACGCCGCCACCGGCGATTCGCTCGCGTGGGCGCAGCCCCGGGGTCACAATCGGCCCATGGAAGCAGACGCAGCGGACCCGGTCAGCGGCGCGCTGGCCGCTGCGGCCGCCGCCCGCCGCGCCGCGGAGGAGGAGCTCGAGCTGCTCCGCCAACGCATGGACAACGCCCAGGCGCTCGCGAACATGGGCGACTACGACTGGCACATCCCCACCGACACCAACCGGTGGAGCGACCAACTGTTCCGCATCTACGGGCACGAGCCGCAGTCGTTCAACGCGAGCTACGAGCGCTTCCTGTCCCTGATCCATCCCGAGGACCGGGAGCGGATCCAGGCCATCCACCAGCACGCCTACGCCACCGGCGAGCCGTACGAGATGATCGAGCGCGTGGTGCGCCCCGACGGCGAGGTGCGGTACCTGCACTCCAACGGCCAGGTGATCATGGGTCCCGACGGGAGTCCCGAGCGGATGCGGGGCACGTGCGTGGACGTCACCGAGCAGGTGCTCGCCGAGCGCGAGCGCGAGGCCGCGGCGACCCACCTGAGCGAGGTGCGGCTGCGCCGCCGGCAGGCGGCCGAGATCAACGACAACGTCGTGCAGGGCCTCACCGCAGCGATGTACTCACTCGAGCTGGGCGACGCCGCGGGCTGCCAGGCCTACCTCGACCGGACGCTCGCCTCGGCGCGGACGATGATGCACGACCTGATCGATCCGCTCGCCGAGGGCGAGCTGGACGCCGGCGACCTGGTCCGGGCGGAGCCGGCGACGCTGGACGGGACCTCGTGAAGCCGGGTCGAGCCCCGACCCCTCAGGCCCAGAGCTGGCCCTCGAGGCGGTCCTCGGCCTCGTCGACGGTGCCCTCGTAGGCACCGGTCGAGAGGTACTTCCAGCCGCCGTCAGCGACGACGAAGGCGATGTCGGCGCTCTCCCCGGCCTTGACCGCCTTCGCGGCCTGGCCCAGGGCGGCGTGCAGGATCGCGCCGGTCGAGATACCCGCGAAGATGCCCTCGAGCTCGAGCAGCTCGCGGACCCGGCGTACGGCGTCGCGGGGGCCGACCGAGAAGCGCGAGTCGATCAGGTCCGCGTCGTACAGCTCCGGCACGAAGCCCTCGTCGAGGTTGCGCAGGCCGTAGACGAGCTCGCCGTAGCGCGGCTCCGCCGCCACGATCCGGACGTCCGCCTTGTGGGCTCGGAAGAAGCGGCTGACACCCATCAGCGTCCCCGTGGTCCCGAGCCCCGCGACGAAGTGGGTGATCGACGGCAGGTCGGCGAGCAGCTCCGGGCCGGTGCCCTCCTCGTGGGCGAGCGCGTTGGCGGCGTTGCCGTACTGGTAGAGCATCACCCAGTCGGGGTGCTCGGTGGCGATCCGCTTGGCGACCCGGACGGCCTCGTTGGACCCGCCGGCGGCCGGCGAGGACACGATCTCGGCCCCCCACATCCGCAGCAGCTGGCGGCGCTCCTCGGAGGTGTTCTCCGGCATCACGCAGACGATCCGGTAGCCCTTGAGCTTCGCCGCCATCGCCAGCGAGATGCCGGTGTTGCCAGAGGTCGGCTCGAGGATGGTGCACCCCGGCCGCAGGGTGCCGTCCTTCTCGGCCTCCTCGATCATCTTCAGGGCCGGACGGTCCTTGATCGAGCCCGTCGGGTTGCGGTCCTCCAGCTTCGCCCAGAGCCGTACGTCGGCACCGGGGCCAGCGAGTTGGGCGGAGAGCCGCGGCAACCCGACGAGCGGGGTGTTCCCGACGGAGGCGAGGAGGTTGTCGTACCTCATCCGGCGTGCGAGCCGTTCGAGCTCATCCCCCGGCCACCGCCGGGAGCACCACGACCTGGTCGCCGTCGGCGAGCTCGGCCTCGAGCCCTCCGATGAAGCGCACGTCCTCGTCGTTGACGTAGACGTTGACGAACCGGCGCAGGTCGCCGTCCTCGATCAGCCGGTCCTTGAGCCCGGGGTGGCTGGACTCCAGGTCGTCGATCAGCGCGCTCAGGCTGGCACCCGCACCCGTGACGGCCTTCTCACCGCCGGTGTAGGTGCGCAGGATGGTCGGGATCCGGACCTCGATGGCCATGGTCACTCCTCGTTGCTCGGCGTCAGCTCGTCCACGACGACGACCTCTTCCTCGGTCACCTCGCCGTCGACGATCCTGTAGGACCTGAACTCCACAGGCCCCCCGTTATTCCCTCCCCGAGAATCTGCCCCGTGGCGGGTGCTCACCAGCACATAGTGCGCCCCGGGCTCGCTCGCGAGCCCGATGTCGGTGCGGCTGGGGTAGGCCTCGGTGGCGGTGTGCGAGTGGTAGATGACCACCGGCTCCTCGTCGCGGGCCCACATCTCCTTGTACAACTGGAGCAGCTCGGTGGAGTCGAACTCGTAGAACGTCGGCGAGCCGGCCGCGTTGACCATCTCGACCAGGCGCTCGGGGCGGTCGCTGCCCTCGGGGCCCGCGACGATGCCGCAGGCCTCGTCCGGGTGGTCGCGGCGGGCGTGCGCGACGATGGCGTCGTAGGTCGCTCGGGCGATGGTCAGCACGGCTCCAGGGTAGGTGGTCAGCGCCGGAACCTCGCCGCGGTCTCACCCGCGAGGACGTCGTCGATCCGCTCCCGGAGCCAGTCGCTCATGGGCGGCAGCGCCCCGACCGGCCACCAGCGCACGTCGGTGTTCTCGTCGTCGGCGACCCGGGCCTCGCCGGACACCCACGTGCAGGCGAAGGTGAGGTCGAGGTAGACCCCGAGGTCTCCGTTGCCGTGCACCACCTGGGGGCTGGCGCCCACCGAGGCGAGCCGGTCGACCCGCACCTGGACGCCGGTCTCCTCCAGCGCCTCGCGCGCGGCGCCGACGGCCGGCTCCTCGCCCGGGTCGAGGATCCCGGTGATCGGGGCCCACTCGCCGTTGTCGACCCGCCGGGTGAGCAGCACCTCGGTGCCGACCGGAGCGTCGCGCAGGACGATCGCGGTGACGGCGGGCGCCAGAGCTCGAGGGTCCCGACCAGCTGGCGGAGCTCGGCGACGAAGGGTGGGATGGGCATCGGTGTCTTCCTAGCCCGAGAGCGCCTGGACCAGGGTCTCCTGCAGGTAGCCGACCCACTCGTAGATGTCGTGCGCCTGCGCCCGCGGGTCGTCGTCGGGCAGTGAGTGCCAGTACGCGTCGTCACCCTCCTCGACCTCGAGCCGGGTCGCGAGCGCCAGCCGCAGGTCGGTGAACGAGCGCATCCAGGTCTCGGCGGTCGCCTCGTCCAGCTCGATGTCGATCATCAGGCCGTCCTCGGTGAGCTCCGGCGGCAGGCCGGCCTCCTCGAGCCCGTCGATGATCGCGACGGCCGCCGCCGCCTTCCCGTCGCGCAGCGTGCCCTCGGTGAACCGCCGGAACTCCGAGGCCGCCTCCTGGTCCCCCGGGTAGGCGGTCGGGAACAGCCTGGCCAGCACGGGGTCCTCCGGCTCCTGGGTCGGCCCGGAGAAGTCCATCATCGCCTCGAACGGGTCGACCGGGTCGCGGGGCACCGCGGCCTCGTTGCGCAGCAGCTCGACCAGCTGCCCGGCCAACGACCGGAGCAGGTCGGCCTCGAAGCCGGTGAAGTTCGCGATGATCAGCTTGCTGCGGCGGTGTCGCTGGAAGCCGCTCACCCGATCCTCACTCCGATCGATCCGCCCTCACCGGTCCGCGCAGGGATGCTCACGGTGCGATCACTCCTGCTTGTCCATGGTGGCCCACAGACCGTACTCGTGCATGGCCTGCACGTCCCGCTCCATCTCCTCCCGGGTCCCCGAGCTGACCACCGAGCGGCCCTCCTCGTGCACCTCCATCATCAGCTTCTCCGCCACCTTCTTGGAGTAGCCGAAGTACTTCTGGAACACGTAGGTGACGTACGACATCAGGTTGACCGGGTCGTTCCACACGATCGTCACCCAGGGCTTCGAGGTCTGGGTGATCTCGTCGGGAGTGAGAGTCGGCTCGACCTCGACGGGGGCAGACACGGTGCCCATGTTGGCACACTGGGCCACGTGTCCCTCACCCCCGCACCGAGCACCGGCCTCGGCACCGAGTCCAGCACCGCGCTCCTCACCGACCACTACGAGCTGACGATGCTCCAGGCCGCGTTGGCGGCCGGGACAGCGGACCGCCGGGCGGTCTTCGAGCTGTTCCCGCGACGGCTGCCCGAGGGCCGTCGGTACGGCGTGGTCGCCGGCGTCGGCCGGGCCCTGGACGCTGTGGAGCGGTTCCGGTTCGACGAGCAGGTGCTCGCCGTGCTCGCGGACGTGGTGGACGCACCGACGCTGGAGTGGTTGGCGTCGTACCGCTTCTCCGGCGACGTGTGGGGCTACGCCGAGGGCGAGGCCTACTTCCCCTACTCGCCGATCGCGATCGTGGAGTCGACGTTCGCCGAGGCGGTGCTGCTGGAGACGCTGCTGCTCTCGATCTACAACCACGACTCGGCCATCGCCTCGGCCGCCTCCCGGATGACCCTGGTCGCCGGCGACCGCCCCTGCATCGAGATGGGGTCGCGGCGCACCCACGAGGAGGCCGCGGTCGCCGCCGCGCGGGCGGCGTACGTCGCCGGCTTCGCCACCAGCTCGAACCTCGCCGCGCGGCAGCGGTACGGCGTACCGTCGGCCGGCACCAGCGCCCACAGCTTCACGCTCCTCCACGACAGCGAGGCGGACGCGTTCCGGGCCCAGGTGGACTCGCTGGGGACCGGCACGACGCTGCTCGTGGACACCTACGACGTCGCGGAGGCCGTGCGGCTGGCCGTGGAGGTCGCCGGACCCGAGCTGGGCGCGGTCCGCCTCGACTCCGGCGATCTCGGCGCGCTGGCGCACGAGGTCCGGGCGGAGCTGGACCGGCTCGGCGCCACCCGCACCCGGATCATCGTCACCAGCGACCTCGACGAGTTCGCGATCGCCGCGCTGGCCGCGGCACCGGTCGACGGGTACGGCGTCGGCACCGAGCTCGTCACCGGCAGTGGGCACCCGACGAGCGGCTTCGTCTACAAGCTGGTGGCGCGTGCCGACGACGCCGGTGAGCTGGTGCCGGTCGCCAAGCGCAGCGTGGACAAGGCCTCGATCGGCGGCCGCAAGTACGCGCTGCGGCGCCGGGACGCGTCCGGCACGGCCGAGGCCGAGGTGGTCGGGATCGGCACGCCTCCGGTGGACGACGGCGACGACCGCCCGCTGCTGGTCCCGCTCGTGCGCGCCGGGGAGGTGGTCGGGCGGGAGCCGCTCGACGATGCGCGGGCCCGACACCTGGCCGCGCGCGCCGAGCTCCCCGTCGCGGTGCAGCAGATGTCACGCGGCGAGCCGGTGATCCCGACCCTCCACGTCTGACACCTGCGGTAGTCCCTGACGCTTGCGGGCTCCGAGAGCGCTCCCACACCACACAAGCGTCAGGGACTACCGCACCGGAGGAGCCGGCACCTGACCACCCGCCAGCTGGGCGGCGAGCGAGGGGGCGACCGGGAGCCGGGTCAGCAGGGTGGCCTGGTAGGCGTGGTAGACGTCGGGCTTGCCGGACCAGACCCCGGCGACCGGCCGGTTGTCCGGATCGAGCTCGTGGAACCAGCTGCCCGCGCCCGGGACGTGGTCCAGGAAGTGCCGGTCCGCGAACGCCCACCACTCCCGCTCCAGGTCGGCGAAGCGCCGCTCCCCCGTCCGCCGGGCCAGCGCGGCGGCGGCCCCGATGGCCTCGGCCTGCACCCAGTGCATCCGGTCGCGCACCACGGGCCGGTCCGCCCAGTCGGTCGTGTAGACGAATCCGGGGGCGCCGTCGACGTCCCAGCCGATCTGCACCGCGCGGTCGAACAGCGCGCGGGCGTCCGCGAGCAGCCACGTGGGCGCGTCCGGGAGCGCCGACTCGAGCTGGAGGAGCAGGCGGGCCCACTCGAGCAGGTGGCCGGGGGTGACGCCGTACGGCCGGAACGGGTCGGCGGGCCGGTCGGCGTTGTACTCCGGCAGCGGGGTCCAGCTCGCGTCGAAGTGCTCGGGGAGCCGGTGGCCGCGGGCCACCGCGACCTGGTGGATCAGGTGCTCGGCGATGCCCAGGGCGATCCGGTGCCACCGGGGCTCCCCGAGCACGTCCCCGAGGGCCAGCACGGCCTCGACCGTGTGCATGCTGCTGTTCGCGCCGCGGTAGGGCTCGGGCTCGGCGAGATCGCGGGGGTAGCCGTCGACGACCCGACCGGCGTCGTCCAGGAAGTGGCGCTCGAGCACGGCGACCGCGTCGCGGAGCAGCTGGTGCGCCTCCGGCACCCCGGCCACCGTGGCGCTCGAGGCAGCGAGGGCGACGAAGGCGTGGTCGTAGGCCAGCTTGCGATCCGCCGCCGGGGCGCCGTCACGCGTGATCGCGCCCAACCACCCCGGGTGCCCCGCGTCGCGCAGCGGCCCGGTCGCCAGGGCCGAGACGCCGAGGCCGGCCAGCTCGGCGGCGCCCGGTTCGCCGCGGAGGGCGGCGAGCGCGAACACGTGTGTCATCCGGGCCGTGATCCAGGTCTGCACCGGCTCGGCGGGGTCGACGTCACCACGGTCGTCCAGCCAACCGAACCCGAGCCCGGGCAGGGCACTGCGACGGGCGAAGGCCAGCAGCCTCCGGCCCTCCGCCTCGGTCTCCATCAGGCGTCCATCAGCCCTTGACCGAACCCGCCATCAGGCCGCTGACGAACCAGCGCCCGAGGATGATGTACACGAGCAACGTCGGCAGGGACGCGATCAGCGCACCGGCCATGCTCGCGGAGTAGTTCTGCAGCTGGCCGCTGGCGAGGAAGTTCAGCGAGATGGTGACCGGGCCGTTGCGCGAGTTCGAGAAGAACAGCGCGAACAGGTAGTCGTTCCAGGCCGACGTGAACTGCCAGATCAGCACGACGACGAACGCGGGCGCGGAGATCGGCAGCACGATCGAGGAGTAGGTGCGCAGCATCCCGGCACCGTCCACGCGGGCCGCCTCGATCAGGTCGGTCGGGATCGACGCGTAGTAGTTGCGGAAGATCAGCGTCGTGATCGGGATGCCGTAGACGACGTGCAGCACGATCAGGCTCGGCACGCCGTTCGGGACGCCGAGGTTCTGCATCAGCTGGACCAGCGGGATCATCACGGCCTGGTAGGGGATGAACATCCCGAACAGCAGCAGCGTGAAGACCACGTCGGCCCCCGGGAAGCGCCACTTCGCGAGCACGAAGCCGTTCATCGACCCGAGCATCGCGGAGATGATCGAGGCCGGGATGACCATCGAGAAGGTGCGCACGAGCGCCGGCGAGAGGACCTCCCAGGCCCGGTCCCATCCGGCGGTCTCCCACGACTGGGGCAGCGACCACGCGCGGCTCGGGGTCGCGTCGCCGAGACCCTTGAACGAGGTGACGAACAAGACGTACGCCGGCAGCAGCACGACCAGCAGGAAGAAGATCAGCAGGACGTACCGCACGGTGCGCATCGCCGTGGACCCGCCGGTGCGGTCCGAGCGCCGGCCGGAGGGCGCGAGGACGGTGTCGGCCGTGGGAAGAGCCGTGGTGCTCATCGGGTCAGCCGCTCCTGCCGGTAGGTGTAGACGAGGTAGGGGATGATCAGGAACGCCACGATCACGAGCAGGATCGTGCCGATCGCCGCGGAGCGGGCGTAGTCACCGCGGGTGAACTCGACCCACATCTGGATGGCCGGCACCTGGGTCGTGTAGTTCGTCTGGCCCGCGATCGCCATGATCAGGTCGAAGACCTTCAGCGACATGTGGCCGACGATCACGATGGCCGAGAGCGCGACCGGGCTGAGCTGGGGGAAGATCACGTGGCGGTAGAGCTGCCACTCCGAGGCGCCGTCGACCCGGGCCGCCTCGCGCAGCTCGTCGGGGATCCCGCGGAAGCCCGCGAGGAAGAGCGCCATCACGTAGCCCGACAGCTGCCAGATCGCGGGGAGCGCGATGGCGACGACACCCCATTGGGGGTCGGTCCACCACTGGTTCTGGAGGAACCCGAGCCCGACCTGGTCGAAGAGCCGGTTGAGGCCGCCGGCCCGGTCGCCCTCGGCGTTGTTGAGCAGCCAGCGCCACACCACACCGGAGGCGATGAACGAGACCGCCATCGGGAAGAGGTAGACGGCGCGGAAGAACCCCTCGCCCTTCACGCCCTTCTCCAGGAGCCAGGCCCAGATGAAGCCCATCACCAGGGTGCCGACGAGGAAGGCACCGGTGTACTTGAGCAGGTTCTTGAGCGAGTAGACGAACGTGTCGTCCTGGAACAGCGTCTTGTAGTTGTCGAACCCGACGTACGCGACGTCACCGCCGATGCGGTGGTGCTGGTCGGTCAACGAGGTGTTGAAGTTGACGCCGATCAGGCCGTAGACGAAGACCCCGATCAGGATCAGGGACGGGAGGATCAGCAGGACCGGGGGGCCCCACGATCGCCAGCCTCGGTTCACCATGCACTCCTTCTCGCCGTTGCCTGACCACGTGGCGGGTACCGGTCGGCCCGACCCCGCGGGGCCGGGCCGACCGAGCCGGAGATCAGCCGGCGTTCTTCTCAGCGGCGGCAGCCAGGTCGTCCTGGAAGCCACCGAGGTCACCGGTCGAACCGTACTTGGCGACGGCCGAGGTGATGTCGGTCAGCCAGCTGATCGGGGCCGCTGCGCCGTGGGCCAGCGACGAGACGATGTCGTCGTTGGCGTACGACTCGATCGCGGTCTGCTGGTAGTCACCGAACCCGGAGGTGTCGGCCTGCGTGTTGGCCGGGATCGAGCCCTTCTTCATGTTGAAGGCGGTCTGACCCTCGGGGCTGGCCACGGTGGAGAGCCAGGCCTCGGTGGTGGCGGGGTCGGGAGCCCCGACCGGGAGGGTGAAGGAGTCCGCGAGGAAGTCGAAGACACCGTCGGTGCCGGGCACCGGGTAGGCCAGGTAGTCCGTGCCCAGCTTCTTGCCCTGCTCCTCGAAGGCCGCGACGGCCCAGTCACCCATCACGTTGAACGCGGCGTCGCCGTCGATCACGAGCTGGGTGGCGTCCGGCCAGTCGAGCGACTGCCGGTCCTGGTTGGTGAGCTCGAACAGGGTCTGGTAGTCCTCGAGCGCGGCGCCGACCTCGTCGCCGGCCCAGTCGGTCGTGCCGTCCCAGAGGCCGTTGTAGGCGTCGGCGCCGAGGTCGGCGAGCAGCACGGTCTCGAACAGGTGGACCTGGGTCCAGTCGGTCGCGATCGAGAGCGGGATCAAGCCTTTGGCCTTGATCTTCTGCAGGTCGGAGATCCAGTCGTCGAGGCTCGCGTACGTCGCCTCGGGGTCGACGCCGGCGTCCTTCAGCACGGCCGGGTTGGCCCAGACCACGTTCGCCCGGTGGATGTTGGACGGGACGGAGTAGATCTTGCCGTCCTGCTCCAGCCGGTCGAGCAGGGTCTGCGGGAAGTAGTCGTTCCAGCCGTTGTCCTCGTACATCTGGGTCAGGTCCTCGATCTGCCCGTTGTTGATGTAGTCGGTCAGCTCCGCGCCCGCGTGCGCCTGGAAGGTTCCGGGCGGGTCGTTGGTCTGCAGCCGGGAGGCCAACACGTTCTTCGCGTCGCTACCGGCGCCGCCGGCGACCGCACCGTTGACGAACTTGATGTCCGGGTACTGGTCGTTGAAGACCGCCACCAGCGCGTCGAGGCCGGCCTTCTCGCTGCCCTCGGCCCACCAGGTGAAGACCTCGACCTCGCCACTGGCGGCGTCGCCGTTGGACGAGGTGTCGTTGTTGCCTTCGCTGTCGCTTCCCCCGCAAGCAGCCAGGAGCACGAGGGCACCAGCCGCAACCAGCGCGCTCAGCGCGCGTCGCGTGCGATTCATCTTTCCTCCATAGGTCGGTCATTTGAAGTTGTCGCGCCTTTGCGAACATTCCGAGTGCTGCCGCGCGAAAGGTTGCTCAGGAGCCCGACCGAGGCTCCTGTCGCCACGCTAAGAGCCCTATTAGTTCGGGTCAAGGATCAAAGGTAGGAAGATGCCGGAATGTTATGTCCGGATCCCGAATGAATCCGGTACCCTCGACGCATGGCTCAAGGCGGATCCCTCGGCGAGCTGCGCGCCGCCAATCTCGCCCTGGTGATCTCCACCATCGAGCAGACCGGGGCGCTCTCCCGTGCGGACCTGATGCGGCGCACCGGCCTGTCCCGATCGACCGTGTCCAGCCTGGTCGTCCAGCTCCTCGACCAGGGCGTGCTGGTCGAGCGTCTCGACCGCGGCACGCCGTACAAGGGCCGCAGCGGCCGGCCGCCGATCCTCCTCGAGCTCGCGGCCCTGACCGGGGTGGTCGCCGGCATCGACGTCGGGCACCGCCACGTCCGGGTCGCCCTGGCCCGGCCGGACTCGACCATCGTCCTCGAACGCTCGGTGGCCCTCGATGTCGATGACTCGCCGCGCGAGTCGATGGATCGCGTGGCGACCCTGCTCGACGAGCTGCTCGCGGAGTCGGGCCACGAGCTCTCGGACGTGCGCGGGGCCGGCCTGGGCATTCCCGGCCCGGTGGACCGCGGGGGCCGGATGACCTCCGGGATCCTCCCCACCTGGCGCGGGCTCCAGCCGGCCGCCGAGCTGGCGGAGCGGACCGGAGTCATCGCCCGGGTCCACAACGACGCCCACCTCGGAGCCCGCGGGGAGCTTGCGTACGGCGCCGCGTGCGGTCACCGCGACGTCATCTACGTCAAGGCCTCCACGGGCATCGGCGCCGGACTGATCGTCGACGGCCACCTGGTCACGGGAGCCACCGGGATCGCCGGCGAGCTGGGCCACGTCCAGGTCGACGTGAACGGCGTGATGTGTCGCTGCGGGAGCCGCGGCTGCCTGGAGACCGAGGTGTCCGGACCCAAGCTCGTGGAGCTGCTCCAGCCGGCGTACGACGAGCAGCTGACCGTCCCGCGCATCCTGGAGCTGGCCCAGTCGGGCGACGCGGGCGCCACCCGGGCGCTCAACGACTTCGGCCGCCGGATCGGCCGGGTGCTCGCCAACATCGCGAACATGCTCAACCCCGAGCAGGTCGTGGTCGGCGGCGGCTTCGGTGCCGCGCCGGCGCTGCAGGCCGGGATCCGGGACGCGCTGGACCGATACTCCCAACCGACCACGGCCGCGGCGATCACCGTCCTCGGGGGCGCGCTCGGCGAGCGTGCCGAGGTCATGGGCGCGATCGCCGTCGCCCTCGACCCTCTCGAGGCCCCCCGGTCGGGCCGCCAGCACTCCCGGTCGCACGGCGCCGGGTGACAGACTCCAGGGCATGAGCGAGTCGAAGCGTGCCCTCGTCGTGACCGACGTGCAGAACGACTTCTGCGAAGGCGGCTCACTGCCGGTGGCGGGCGGGGCGCGGGTGGCGGCAGACATCGCCGAGGTCCTGCACCTGTGGAGCGTGCAGGGGCCCGGGGCGCCCGACTACGCGCACGTAGTGGCCACCAAGGACCACCACATAGATCCGGGCGAGCACTGGTCCCGCGAGCCGGACTACCTCGACTCCTGGCCGGTGCACTGCCGGGTGGGGACCGACGGCGCCTCCTTCCACCCGAACCTCGACCCCCAGCCGTTCGACGCCATCTTCTTCAAGGGCGAGCACCAGGCGGCGTACTCCGGGTTCGAGGGCCGCACCGTCGAGGGGGTGGGGCTGGCCGAGTGGCTGCGGTCGCGCGGCGTGACCGAGGTGGACGTGTGCGGCATCGCGACCGACTACTGCGTGCGCAAGACCGCCCTGGACGCCGTGCGGGAGGGCTTCACGACGCGGCTCCTCGCCGACCTGTGCGCGGGCGTGGCCCCGGACACCTCGGCCGCGGCGCTCGAGGAGATGCGGGCCGCCGGGGTGAGCGTTGCCTGACCTCGAGGTCGACACCACCGACGGGGTGCTGCGGCTGAGGTTCAACCGCCCGGAGCTGCTCAACGCGCTCACCGGCGAGATGGCCGACGAGCTCGCCGGCACGATCGAGGCGGCGACCGGTCGTGACGAGGTCCGGGTCGTGGTGATCACCGGGGCAGGCTCGGCGTTCTCCGCAGGAGCGGACATCTCCGGCGCCGACGCCCACGAGCACCTCGACGTCTCGGCGCTCGACCGGGCGAACCGGATCGTCCGCGCGATCACGTCGTGTCCCAAGCCGGTCCTCGCCGCGGTCAACGGGATGGCTGCCGGCGTGGGGTGCTCGACCGCCCTCGCCGCCGACCTGGTCGTCGCCGGCTCCTCCGCGACCTTCCTCCTGGCGTTCTCGCGGATCGGCCTGATGCTCGACGGCGGTGCCTCGCTGACGGTGGCGGCCGCGATCGGCCGGACCCGTGCGATGCGGATGGCCCTGCTCGCCGAGCCGCTGGGCGCCGCGGAGGCGCACCGGGTCGGCCTGGTCAGCCATCTGGTCCCGGACCACGAGCTCGCGTCGTACGTCGACGCGCTCGCCGGCCGCCTCGCCACCGGACCGCCGCTGGCCCTGGCCGCGAGCAAGAAGGCGGTCAACGCGGCGACCCTCGCCGGCCTGGACGCCGCCCTCGAGCGCGAGCGCACCGGCCAGACCGTCCTGCTCCGCACCGCCGACGCCGCCGAGGGGATGCGCGCCTTCTCCGAGCATCGCCGGCCGGTGTTCCGCGGCGAGTAGCCGCGCCCTCCCCCGCCTCGCGGCGAAGGAGGGCGCGACGGTCGGCGACGCTCAGCTCACCGTGATCGGCTGGCCACCGGAGACCAGGCGCCAGTCGACGGAGGCGAACTGGGCCGGGTCGATGGTTCCGTGGGCGGTGACCCAGTCGATGAGCAGCTGGCGGATCTCGTTCTGCCGGTTGTAGACGACCGGGGCGGTGGAGACCGCCGGGAACCCGCCGCCACCGGACTGGCGGTAGTTGTTGACGGCCAGCACGAACTGGTCGGCGTCGCCGACCAGCTTGCCGTCGTAGGACAGCCCGATGATCCGCGACCCGACCTCCTGGGAGATGTCGATGTCGTAGGTCAGCGGTGCGTCCAGCCCCGCGACGGCGTCGTAGTTGTAGTCCGGCGTGCCGTTCGGGGCCGTGCTGGTGACCGCGTTGGTGACCTGGTCCATCGTGAACGGCCCGGTGCCGGAGATCTTCTTGAAGTAGCGGGCGCTGTACTCGAGGTAGGCCTTGAGGTCCGCACCGCTGACCTGGACCGCCAGCAGCGTGTTGTCGTAGATGTAGAGGCCCGCAACGTCACGCACGGTCACCTCACCGGACGGGAAGGACGCGCTGCGGTTGAACGGCGCCGCGATGGAGAGCACCGGGAGCGCCGCGGCGGCGCCACTGAGACCGGCCTTGACCGCGTCGGCCTGCACGTAGTTCACGAAGTCGATGATCGGAACGTCCTCGACCACGGCGCGTGCCGCCGACATCGCTGCGGCCGAGCTGCCCACCGGGCTGTTCACGTACGACACGACGGTGTCGTGCTGCTCCTGGACCGCTGCCGCGACCGCAGGGTCCGCGTCGACGGTGTTCGAGTTGAGCAGCTGGGCGCCGCTTCCCGTCACGATCCACTTGAGCCGGCCCTGCTTGGTGTAGGACTCGTGCACGACGAGATCCATGACCGCCAGCCGCATGCCCCAGTAGTACGGCTCGCACAGCAGCACCTGCTGGCCGGTGACCTTGTTGCGCACGAACCGCTGCGCGATCTCCTTGTGCGCGTGGCCGACCAGGATCGCGTCGACGTGCGGGACCTGCTCGGCGACGAGGGACGCGGCGTTCTCGGGGAACGGCAGCGCATCGCCGTACGACGAGGAGGTGTCCGCGCCGGAGTGCGCGGAGACGATGACGACGTCGCAGCCCTTGGCCTTCATCTTCGGCACGAACTTCTTGGCCTGCTCGACCAGGCCGGGGAACTCCATCTTCCCCTCGACGTTGGCCTTGTCCCAGATCGCGATGCCGGGGTTGGTGAGACCGAGCACACCGACGCGGAGCTTGCGGCCGCGGCCGACGCGGAAGGTCTTGATCAGGTACGGCGCGAACGCCGGCAGCCCGGTCGCGGGGTCGACGGCGTTCGCCCCGAGCAGCGGGAAGTTCAGCTGGTCCTCGAAGGTCCGCAGCGTGTCCAGCCCGTAGTTGAACTCGTGGTTGCCGAGGGCGGCGGCGTCGTAGCCGACCAGGTTCATGGCGTTGGCCATCGGGTGGATGCCACCGGCCGTGATCGGCGCGATCCGGGCGTAGTAGTAGGCCAGCGGCGTGCCCTGGATGGTGTCGCCGGCGTCCAGCGTGAGGATCGGCTCGCCGCGGCGCTCCTCGCGCATCGCCTTGACCAGGGTCGTGACCTTGGCGATGCCGATGTCGTCGTGGGCGGAGTTGTCGAACTCCTTGTTCTTGAAGTAGTCCCAGTTGTAGACGTTGCCGTGCAGGTCGGTGGTGCCGAGCACGGTCAGCCGGACCCCTCTTCTGCCGATGCGGGAGTCCACCTCCGAGGCGTACGACGGCGTGACATACCCGGACGCGGCAAGGGCCGCTCCCCCGGTGACGCCGCCCGCGAGCACGGCGCGGCGTGAGGGCATGACTTGGGACACAACTTCCTCCTGGAATCGATAGGAACAAGAAATGTCCTATCACTCCCGGGGCATCAGCGAGCCCATTTGTCGGCCAACGCCTCGATGACCGTCAGGTTTCGATTCGTGGCGACGCCGAGGTGCCGCTCGATCACCGCGTTGGTGAGCCGCGCCTGGTGGTAGTTCGCGCCCAGCAGGAGGTGCACGGCGCGTCCGGAGACGCGCGCGACCTCCTCGGCACTCGCCAGCGCCTCGACCTCCGCGACGGCCGCTGCGGAGGGCGACTCCTTCAGCAGCGAGACGTAGTGCCGGCCCCCGTGCCCGAAGCTCGCCGCCCGGTCCGCGATCTCGCGCAGCTGCGTCGGCGTGAACACGATCGTCGGCACCGCGAACCCGCGGTCGGCCTCGAACGCGTCCTCCAGCGTCCGCTCGATCCGGGCACGCGAGCGCAGCCGGGTGTCGAAGCGGACGTTGCCGGTGTTGAGGTAGGTCTCGACGTCGGTCCCCCCGGCCGCCTCGACCGCCGCCCGGATCGCGTCCTGGGGGAACTTCCGCTTCGCCCCGAGGTTGATCGCGCGCAGGAAGCCGATGTAGGTGGCCACCCACCGCATGATGCCGGGTGGTCCACGTCACGTGGAAGTACATAGGATTCCTATGTACTGTCGCTGGACGTGCCACCCGCCGATCAGACCGACGCCGACGCCGACGGCTCCGCGCACGGGAGCGACCTGACCCGCGACCTCGCCAGCGACCTGGTCGTGCATGCCGCCCGCCTCGTCCGCGCCGTACGCCGGGAGCTCGAGCTCCCCGCCGGCACCCGGGTGATCTCGTTGCTCGACGAGCACGGACCGCTCGGCGTCACCCACCTGGCCGCGGCCGACCGCTGCTCGCAGCCGACCATGTCGGCCCTGGTCACCCAGCTCGTCGAGCGCGGGTGGGTCACCAAGGCGCCGAACCCCGAGGACGCGCGTGGCACCGTCGTGGCGCTCACCGACGCAGGTCGCGCCGAGCTCGCCGTCGTACGCCGTCGCCACGGCGAACGCATCGCCGCGCTCGTCGCCGACCACCCCGCTCTGACCACCGAGGACCTGGCCACGGCGGTCGCCGTGCTGCGCGGTGTCCTCGAGAAGGGAAACCCCTCGTGAGCTCGTTCCTCAAGCAGCCCCGCGCCGTCTGGGCCGTCGCCTTCGCCTGCGTCATCGGCTTCATGGGCATCGGGCTGGTCGACCCGATCCTCAAGGAGATCGCGGCCGACCTCGGCGCGACCGGCAGCCAGGTGTCGCTGCTGTTCAGCAGCTACATGGCGGTGATGGGCGTCGCGATGCTCGTGACGGGCGTGGTCTCGAGCCGGATCGGCGCGAAGCGGACCCTGCTCTCGGGGCTGGTGCTCATCGTCGTGTTCGCCGCACTGGCCGGCTCGTCGGGCTCCGTCGGCGCCGTGATCGGCTTCCGGGCCGGGTGGGGTCTCGGCAACGCGCTCTTCGTCGCGACCGCGCTGGCGACGATCGTGCAGTCGTCGAAGGGCTCGGTCGCGCAGGCCGTCATCCTGTTCGAGGCCGCCCTCGGCCTGGGCATCGCCTCCGGCCCGCTGGTCGGCGGCCTGCTCGGCGAGCAGTCCTGGCGCGCGCCCTTCTACGGCGTGTCCACGCTGATGACGATCGCGGCGGTCGCGACCGCGCTGATGCTCCCGGCCACGCCGCCTCAGGGTCGGCGTACGTCGCTCGCCGACCCGTTCCGGGCCCTGCGCCACCCGGCACTGCTGCTGCTCGCGCTGGTCGCGGTCTGCTACAACCTGGGGTTCTTCACGCTGATGGCCGCCGGACCGTTCGCACTGCCGAGCTACGGGATCATGGAGATCGGCTGGACGTTCTTCGGCTGGGGTGTGCTGCTGGCGTTCACCTCCGTGGTCCTCGCGCCGTGGCTGCAGCGGCGCTTCGGCACGCTGCCCACGCTGACCGCGGTGCTGGCCCTGTTCGCGGCGGTGCTCGCGGTGCTGGCGGTGAACTCCGGGAACGAGACCACGATCACCGTCGGCATCGTGGTGATCGGCGGGCTCCTCGGCATCAACAACACGCTGGTGACCGAAGCGGTCATGGGCGCGGCCCCGGTCGAGCGGGCGGTCGCCTCGGCGGCGTACTCCTTCGTCCGGTTCACCGGCGGTGCGATCGGTCCGTACGTCGCGATGAAGCTCTTCGAGCGCCACGGAGCGGCCGCGCCGTTCTGGTTCGGCGCCGCGGCCGTCACCGTCGGGGTCGTGGTCATCGCCGCCGGCAGCACCACGATCCGGCGGGCCCTGGTCGGCACGCCCGCGTCCCACTCCGCCGCCGAGGCCGAGGCGGAGCTGCTCGGCGACCTGGCCTGACGATCAACGCCCCGGCTGCCGTGGCGGCCGGGGCGTTGCTCCCTCCCAGAAGGGAGACCGTGGGCGTCTCCCTCCCGGGGGAACGCTCGTCGCCCAGCCTAGGCGCACCCGCGGGGTCGTGTGCCTCAGCACGCGCCATGGCGCGTCGTCAGGCACACGACCCGAGCCTCAGAGGTTGCCGCGGAGCTCCTGCTCGCGCTCGATCGCCTCGAACAGCGCCTTGAAGTTGCCCTTGCCGAAGCCGAGCGAGCCGTGCCGTTCGATGAACTCGTAGAAGACCGTCGGCCGGTCCCCCATCGGCTTGGTGAAGATCTGCAGCAGGTAGCCGTCCTCGTCGCGGTCGACGAGGATCTTGCGCTTCTTCAGCTCCTCGATCGGCACCCGCACCTCGCCGATCCGGGCGCGCAGCTCGGGGTCGTCGTAGTAGGAGTCCGGGGTGTCGAGGAACTGGATGCCGTTCTCGCGCAGGACGTCGACGCTGCGCAGGATGTCGTTGGTCGCCAGCGCGATGTGCTGGCAGCCGGCACCGTCGTAGAACTCGAGGTACTCGTCGATCTGGGACTTCTTCTTCGCCACGGCGGGCTCGTTGAGCGGGAACTTCACCCGGTGGTTGCCGCTCGCGACGACCTTGGACATCAGCGCGGAGTAGTCGGTCGCGATGTCGTCGCCGATGAACTCGGCCATGTTCGTGAAGCCGAGCACCCTGTTGTAGAACGTCACCCACTCGTCCATGCGGCCGAGCTCGACGTTCCCGACGCAGTGGTCGATCGCCTGGAACAGGCGCTTGGGCCGGCCCTCGCGGCGGGTCACCGTGGTCGTGGCCGGCGCGTAGCCGGGCAGGTAGGGGCCGGAGTAGCGCGAGCGGTCGACCAGGGTGTGGCGGGTCTCGCCGTACGTCGCGATCGCGGCGAGCCGGGCCGTGCCGTGCTCGTCGGTCTCGTCGTGGGGCTCCACCAGGATCGTGGCGCCCATCGCCCGGGCGTGCTCGATGCACCGGTCGACGTCGGGCACCTCCATCGCCAGGTCGACGACCCCGTCGCCGTGCCTGCGGTGGTGGTCGAGCACCGGGCTGTCCGGGGTGACCCCGCCGGTGAAGACGAACCGGGCGCTGCCCGAGCGCAGCACGTAGGACTTGGACTCGCGACACCCGTTCTCCGGGCCACGGTAGGCCTCGAGCTCCATCCCGAGCGCGAGCTGGTAGAAGGACGCGGTCTGGGTGGCGTTGCCGACCACGAAGCAGACGGCGTCCTGGGCGATCACCGGGAAGGGGTCGTTGGCGGCGTCGTACTCCACGAGGCCGACCAGCTCCTTGAGCTGGTCGAGGGTCAGGTCGGCCTTGAGCTCGTCCGGTGTCAGTGTCATGCCCGCAGCGTGGTCAGGGTCACACAGGATGTGCAACACTAACCCGACACACTGGGCAATTTGTACAGTCGGAGGCATCAGGATGGACGACCTCGACGGCAGGTTGATCGAGCTGTTCGCCGAGCGTCCGCGTCTCGGCGTCCTCGAGGCCTCGCGGCGCCTCGGGGTGGCCCGTGGCACCGTCCAGGCGCGTCTGGACAAGCTCACCGCCACCGGCGTGATCACCGGCTGGGGCCCCGATCTCTCGCCCGCCGCGCTGGGCTACCCGGTGACGGCCTTCCTGACCCTGGAGATCCGGCAGGGCGCCCGCCAGGGCGGCCACGACACGGTCGGTGCCCACCTCGCCTCGATCCCCGAGGTGCTCGAGGTGCACACGATCACCGGTGCCGGCGACCTGTGGGCCCGCGTCGTCGCCCGGTCGAACTCCGACCTGCAGCGGGTGATCGACCGGGTGCTCGAGGCGCCGACGATCGTGCGGTCCTCGACCGTGATCGCCCTGGCCACGCAGGTCCCCTACCGGATGCTTCCCCTCGCGCGAACCCTCAGCTGAGCGGGCTTCTCGCCGATCTCTGGGCAACGGCAGCGGGCGATCCCTTGCTGCCTCCCCCACGTGCGGATGAGGAGAGTCGTGTTGAAGTTCCTGCGCAAGGCCGACAACCTGCAGATCGGAGTGCGCCTGGGCGCGGTGTTCGCCCTGTGCGGCGTCGTATGGCTGGGCGCGTTCGCCCTGGACCTGAAGACGCAGCACGACGCCGGCGTGGTCGAGGACCAGGTCACGGCGGCCCAACAGGGGCAGCAGATCGGCGACCAGCTCCTCATCGCCATCAACGACATCACCGGCTGGCAGGGCCTCTACATCGCCGACGCCGCCGCGATGGGTGTCGAGAAGGGCCTGGCCGACGACGCCTACAACGTGCAGGGCTTCACCGAGTCGCAGGCGGGCATCGACGACCTCTTCGCCACCATGGACACCTCGATGCTCACACCCGAGGAGAGCGCGATCATCGCCGAGGCGAAGGCCAACTTCGACCAGTTCTTCGCGGAGGACGTCAAGCTGCGCGCCCAGCTGAAGAGCCAGGGCCTCGACGCGCTGCCCGCGGTGATGGACAGCATCAACGGCGGGCCCGCCGGGGAGTCCTGGTCCGCGACGTACGACGCCTACGACCGCTTCCACAAGCTCATCGACGCCCGGGTGGAGAAGCTGCAGAACCAGCAGGACGCGGATCTGGCGGCCGGCAAGCGGCTGGTCCTGATCGCGCTCGGCCTGGCCATCGCGGTGGCCGTCGCGATGCTGCTGATCGTCACTCGCTCGGTGGTGCGGCCGATGCGACACATGGTCACCCAGCTGCGCCGCGTGGCCGAGGGCCACCTGGACGTGCGTGCCGGCCTGGACCGGCGCGACGAGGTCGGGCAGATGTCCACCGCCCTCGACGAGGCGCTCGACTCGATCTCCGGGTCGCTGCGTCAGATGAGCTCGAACGCCGACGACCTCAGCGCGGCCTCCGAGCGGCTCAGCACGGTCTCGACGCAGATGTCCGGCACCGCCGCCGACGCCGCGAGCCAGACCGGCCTGGTCGCGGCCGCCGCCGACCAGGTGTCCCACAACGTGCAGACCGTCGCCGCCGGCACCGAGCAGATGTCGGCATCGATCCGCGAGATCGCCCACAACGCCACCGATGCCGCCGCGGTCGCCGGTCGCGCCGTCGAGGCCGCCGAAGCCACCACGGCGACCGTCACGAAGCTCGGCGAGTCCTCCTCCGAGGTCGGCAACGTGATCAAGGTGATCAACTCGATCGCCGAGCAGACCAACCTGCTGGCGCTCAACGCCACCATCGAGGCCGCCCGCGCCGGCGAGGCCGGCAAGGGCTTCGCCGTGGTCGCCAACGAGGTCAAGGAGCTGGCCCAGGAGACCGCCCGCGCCACCGAGGACATCAGCCGCCGGATCGAGGCCATCCAGGCCGACACCGGCGAGGCCGTCGTCGCCATCGGCGAGATCTCCGGGATCATCGCCCAGATCAGCGACACCCAGACCACGATCGCCTCGGCGGTCGAGGAGCAGACCGCGACCACCAACGAGATGTCGCGCAACGTCGCCGAGGCCGCCACCGGCTCGGCCGACATCGCGCAGACCATCACCGGTGTCGCCCGGGCCGCGACCGAGAACACCGCCGCGGCCTCCAGCACCAGCCAGGCCGCCGAGGACCTGGCCCGGATGGCCGCCGACATGCAGGCGCTGGTCGGCCGCTTCACCTACTGACGCAGCGCCGACCCGGATCGGGGGAGGTCGAGGGGGGACGGCCCGGCTCTCACGAGAGCCGGGCCGCGACCTCCTCGGCGGCCCGGCGGACGACCGGGCCGACGGCGTCCACGTCGAGGTCGGTGCCCAGCGTGATGATGCCGACGCTCGCCTCGAGACCCTCGACGCCCCGCACGGGCGCAGCGATCCCCCGGGCTCCGGGCTGGAGCTCACCGGTCGTCACCGCGACGGACCCGCCGTCGGAGCGCCGGCCCAGCAGGATCGCCTTCCCGGCCGCACCCTGGCTCAGCGGATGCCGCGCGCCGATCCGGTAGCTCACGTGGAAGTCGGTCCACGACGGCTCGACGACCGCGAGCGCGAGCGCCTCCTCGCCGTCGGCGACCGTGAGGTGCGCCGTGCAGCCGACCGACTCGGCCAGCTCACGCAGCACGGGTACGGCGAGGTCGCGCAGCACCGGCTGCACCGCCGAGGCCAGGTGCAGCACGCGTAGTCCCAGGTGCAGCCGCCCGCGCGGATCCCGCCGTACCAGCGCGTGCTGCTCGAGCGTGCTCACCAGGCGGTAGACGACGGTCCGGTTGACCTCGAGCCGGGCGGCCAGCTCGGTGACCGTCAGTCCGTCGCTCGCGCGGGCGAGCACGTCGAGGACCCGCAGCCCGCGGTCCAGCGTCTGGGAGGTCTCGGCCGGCACGCTCCTGAGTGTAGGGATCAGGAGGTCTTGCGGGCCGCCCACTCCCGGAGCCGGTCGATCCGCGCGTGCAGCTGGTCGGCGGTGGCGACGGCCGCGGCCGGGCCGCCGCACTCCTTGCGCAGCGCGGCGTGGGTGATCCCGTGCGCCTGGCCGGTCCGGTGGTGCCAGGCGGCCACCAGCCCGTTGAGCTCGCGGCGCAGGGTCGCGAGGTGCTCGTGGGTCGACACCTCGGCGATCGAGTCCCCGGTCCGGTCGTGCTCCGGGGCGGCCGCTCGCTGCTTCCGGGCGCGCTCGCTCTGCCGGGTCTGGAGCAGCTCGCGGACCTGGTGCGGCTCGAGCAGGCCGGGGATGCCGAGGAAGTCCATCTCCTCCTCCGACCCGACGTGCACCTCGCCGGAGTGACCGAACTCGCCGCCGTCGTACAGCACCCGGTCGAAGCGGGCCTCGGAGCCGAGCGCCTCCCAGCTGTTGTCCAGCTCGTCGGAGGCCGCCTCTCCGGCGTTCGCCTGCGCGAGCAGGTCGTTCTCGGCCGCGAAGATGTCGGCCTCGTCGGTGATCCGGCGGCCGAGCACGTGGTCGCGCTCGACCTCCAGCTCGGAGGCGAAACCCAGCAGGCTGGGCACGGACGGCAGGAACACCGACGCGGTCTCGCCCCGGGTCCGGGCCCGGACGAAGCGCCCGACGGCCTGGGCGAAGAACAGCGGCGTCGAGGTGGTCGTCGCGTAGACGCCCACCGCCAGCCGGGGCACGTCGACGCCCTCGGAGACCATCCGGACCGCGACCATCCAGCGCCGGTCGCTCTCGGTGAACTCCGAGATCCGCTTGGACGCCAGCTTCTCGTCGGAGAGCACCACGGTCGCGGGCTCGCCGCTGATCTGCTTGAGGACCTTCGCGTAGGCGCGGGCCGAGTCCTGGTCGGTGGCGATGACCAGCCCGCCCGCGTCCGGGACGTGGCGGCGCACCTCGGACAGCCGCTTGTCGGCCGCCGCCAGCACGGACGGGATCCAGGACCCGCCCGGGTCGAGCGCGGTGCGCAGTGCCTGGGCGGTGAGGTCCTTGGTCAGCGGCTCCCCGAGCCGGGCGGCGATCTCGTCGCCGGCCCGGGTGCGCCACTGCATCTCCCCGGAGTAGGCCAGGAACAGCACCGGCCGCACGACGTGGTCGGCGAGCGCGTGGGCGTAGCCGTAGGTGAAGTCCGCCACCGAGCGCGGGACCCCGTCCGGGCCGGGCGCATAGGTGACGAACGGGATCGGGTTCACGTCGGAGCGGAACGGTGTGCCGGTCAGCGCGAGCCGGCGGGTGGCGGGCTCGAAGGCCTCGCGGACGCCCTCGCCCCAGCTCAGCGCGTCGCCCGCGTGGTGCACCTCGTCGAGGATCACCAGGGTCTTGAAGCGCTCGGTGCGGATCCGCATGGCGAGCGGGTTCACCGCGACGCCCGCATAGGTCACGGCGATACCGACGTAGTCGCGCGACGTCTTGCCCTTGCCGGCGGCGTACGTCGGGTCGATCGGGATGCCCGCCCGCGCGGCGGCCTCGGCCCACTGGAGCTTGAGGTGCTCGGTCGGCGCGACGATCGTGACCCGGTCGACCAGCCGGCGGCCGAGCAGCTCGGCCGCGACCGACAGTGCGAACGTGGTCTTGCCGGCCCCCGGCGTCGCGACCGCGAGGAAGTCGCGCGGCAGGTCCTCGAAGTACTGCCGCATCGCCGCCGACTGCCACGCGCGCAGCGACGGCGCCGTCCCCCAGGCAGCGCGCTCCGGCCAGGCCGGTGTCAGCGCGGTGGGTCGGGGGTCGGCCTCCGGCCGACCCGTCACTCGCCGCTACCCGACTTGCCGCCGCCGGACTCGTCGCGCAGGGACTCCCAGACTTCCTTGCAGTCGGGGCAGACGGGGAACTGCTCGGGCGCCCGGCTCGGCACCCAGACCTTGCCGCACAGCGCGACGACCGGGGTCCCCATCACCATCGCCTCGGTCAGCTTGTCCTTGTCGACGTAGTGCGAGAACCGCTCGTGGTCCCCCTCATCGGTCGGGACGGTACGCCGGTCCTCGCGGACATCGGTGTCTGTCGAAAAGCCGATGGTCGTCACGGCCCCCACTGTAATCGACCCATCCGCCACCGGGACGAGTCGGCGCATCATGCCCACCCCCTCCACAAGTGAGCGGGCAAGACGCGCCGACTCGCGCCCTCTCAGCGGGCAAGACGCGCCGACTCAGCTCAGTTGAGGTCGGGGTCGAAGGGGCGGGTGGAGTGCCAGGCGAGCTCGCCGGGCTGGCGGCGCAACACGTCGCGCCACAGGTCGGAGGCGTCGGAGCGAAACACGTCGCGAGCCTCGCCGGGGACGACGTACCAGCTGCCCTCCTCGATCTCGTCGCGCAGCTGGTCGGCGCCCCAGCCGGCGTACCCGGCGAAGACCCGCAGCCCCTCGAGCCCCCCGCGGACCAGCTCGAGCGGGGTGTCCAGGTCGACCAGGCCGAGCCGGCCGTCGACCACCCGGAACCCGACCGGGACGTCGTCGGCGCGCGCCAGCAGGGCGACGGCGAGGGCGCCCTGGAGGCCGACCGGACCGCCCTGGAAGAGCACCTCGGGCTCGGCGGCTACGTCGCCCCACCCGTCGAGCACGTCGTCGACGGGGATCGCCGACGGCCGGTTGAGGACGACACCGAGGGCGCCCTGCTCGTCGACGTCGAGCAGCAGCACGACGGTGTCGGCGAAGTTCGGGTCCAGGAGCGCAGGCGTGGCCACGAGCAGCATCCCGGCCCGCGCCTCGGTCATGTCCCCATCATCGCCCACCGCACCAGACACCGGAGGCTGGATGACGACAGCCCCGCCCGACGCACCGGGAGTTCGCGGGTGGGAGGTCCGCTGGGAGGGAGGGGCGTCGGTCGGGGCTGCCGGATCGGGGGCTGCCTGATGGGGACAGCTAGGCCGCGAGGGCGGCCTTGAGGCGGGCGAGCAGCCGCGGGTGGTGGCTGGCGCGCCGCGAGGGCACGACCGGCCGGACCGGGCGGTACGTCGCTCGCGCGTGCGCCTCGATCGCGGCGCCGACCCGGACCGCGGTCCGGTCGGGAGCACTGACCCGGCCGGCCATCATGGCCAGCAGGACGTGCTCCTTGTCGGCCGACTTGGCCATCGCCTCGGCCATGGCGGCGTCGAGGGGCTCGGCCCGGTAGTGGTCGATGATCGCGAGCACCCCGGGCAGCTCGTCCGCGGTGGCCTGCCAGGCGGTGATGACGGACCCCTCGAGGTCCATCGGCTGCTGCCCGAGCTCGCGCTCGATCCGGCCGGCGAGGCGGGTGTGCCAGCGCAGCTGGAGCGCGCCGAGCAGGGTGAGCGGGTCGCCGAAGGTCTCGGCCACGCCGTCGACGTCCATCGGGAGGATGCCGTCGCGGCGGGTGTTGGCGGTGGTGATGACGTCGCGGAGGATCTCACCGCGAGAGTGGAAGGACTTCCAGGTCATGGTCTGCTCCTTCGAGGGGGCGCGGCCTACATACCGTAAGTACGTACCCACGGTACGTAACCGCACCGACGGTACGCAATCCGGCCCGCGGTGATGGTGATCACCCGTACCGACCGTCGGTATTAGGCTGCCGGGACTATGAGCAAGTCCTCGGTCTCCAAGCTCGTGCCGCGGGTGCCCGGCGTCCCGGTGCCGGGCGGCAGCCGTCGCCAGCAGTACTCCGCCTCCACGAAGCGGGCGCTGGTCGATGTCGCGGAGGAGCTGTTCACCGAGAACGGGTACGCCGCGACCTCGCTGGACGCGATCGTCGCCGGGGCCCGGGTCACCAAGGGCGCGCTCTACCACCACTACAGCGGCAAGCAGGCGCTGTTCGAGGCGGTCTTCGAGCGGGTCGAGCAGGACGCCGCCCGCGCGATCCAGAAGGCCCTCAAGGGCCACCGCGACCCGTGGGAGAAGGCGCAGGCGGGGCTCCGCGCGTTCCTGGCCGTGGTGCAGGAGGCGCGATACCGCCGGATCGTGATCCAGGAGGGGCCCTCGGTCCTCGGCTACGAGCGCTACCGCGAGCAGGAGGAGCGCTCCACGTTCGCCAACGTGCTGGAGATCGTCCAGTCCGTGCTGGCCGCCGGCAAGTGGGACCTCGACGACGCGCTGCAGCAGACCTTCGCGCGGATCTTCTTCGGCGCGATGTCCTCGGCCGGGGAGTCCGTGTCGAGCGCACCCGACCCGATCCAGGCAGCCGCGAACGTGGAGACCGCGATCGGCTTCATCCTGGCCGGCTTCCAGGCCCTGGCCGAGAGCGGTGTCGAGCTGCCGTCCGGCGAGGTCGTCGAGACGACCTCCTGAGTCCGCCCCGAGCCGGGCCCACCGGGAGCCGCACCTACTTGGTGAAGGTGACGTTCCCGTTCGCCGCGGGGACCAGCTCGATCCAGGTGTGCCCCACCGGGACCTCCAGCTCACCGGCCTTGGTCGACAGCGTGATCGGCGCGTCCAGGCCGGTCTTCTTCCAGGTGCCGCGCACCAGCCGGCCGCCGTGGAAGATCATCGCCTCGCCCTTGCCCTCGAGCTTGGTCTCGGGCACCGGGTTGCCCGCCGGGTCGCGGTAGCCCGCGTCGCCCACGGTGACCCGGAGCACCAGCACCGTGTCGGCCGGGAACTCGTCGCCGTCGGCCGCGTAGGTGTTCTCGTTGACGTAGCCCTTGCCGTCGAAGGTCCAGTTGGTGGTGTGCCCGCCGCCGAACACCGCGGCGATCTTCTTCGCCGGCTGCCCCTTGGGGAAGTCCTCCTCCGGGCCCCACGGCAGGTAGTCGTCGGGGCGGGTCGCGTCGGTCGCCGCCTCGGTCGCGACGTCGGCGAGGTTCGCGAAGAGGTTGTACGGCGCGCTGCGGGAGCTGTCCCGCGCGAAGCCCTTCGAGCCCTCGGCGAAGAACGGGATCCCGGCGCCGCGGATCCGCGCGATCGTCTGCCCCGCAGCACCGCTGGTGACCATGGTGCCGTCGACCGGGGACACGATGCCGATGTCGCTGGCCCGCATCGACCGCACCGGACCGACCAGCTCCGGGATCTCGGAGTAGTAGAAGGCCGCGAGCCGGGTCAGCCCGCCCTCCACCAGCTCCTCGACCACCAGGTCCGCCGAGCCGAGGCCGACCTGCGGCGCGCTGGCGTAGGTGTTGTCCATCTTCGTGACGAGCACGGGGTGCTCCTGCGCGACCTCCTCGTCACCGGTGACCGGGAGCCCGGTCAGCGGCCAGGTCGCCGCGACCTCCTCGGCGCCGGCGACCTGCTGCGAGGCGGGCGTCTGGTCTTCGTCGCTGGAGTCCGAGCCACCGCCGCAGCCGGCGAGCACGAGGCTCGCGGCGACGGCGATGGCCGCCAGGGTCGAGGTCGAGGTGAGGCGGGCACGGCGCACGGGATCGCTCCGTTTCGTTGAAACTCGTGTGAACTGGTCGACTTCAAGTGTGCAGCGGCGCGGCACCGACGTGGGGAGGCGCGCCCGGGGATTCGGTTCCCCTCTAGCCGAGCTTGGCGCCGCCGTCGACGTACAGGGTCTGGCCGGTGATGTACGACGCCTCGTCGCTGCACAGGAAGGCCGCGGCGGCCGCGATGTCCTCCGGGTAGCCCACGCGGCGCACCGGGTTGGCCTCGGCGTTGAGCTTGCGGAACTCATCGACGTCCATCTTGAGCCGGGCCGCGGTGGCGTCGGTCATCTCGGTGGCGATGAAGCCCGGGGCGATCGCGTTCGCGTTGATGCCGAACGGGCCCAGCTCGATGCCGAGCGTGCGGGTGAGGCCCTGGATGCCCATCTTGGCCGCGGAGTAGTTGGCCTGGCCCCGGTTGCCGAGGGCGGAGACGCTCGAGAGGTTGAGGATCTTGCCGTACTTCTGGGCGACGAAGTGCTTCTGCGCCGCCCGGGTCATGAGGAACGCGCCCCGCAGGTGCACGTTCATGACCAGGTCCCAGTCGTCCTCGGTCATCTTGAACAGCAGGTTGTCGCGGGTGATGCCGGCGTTGTTGACCAGCACGTGGATGCCGCCCAGCTCGGCGACGACCCGCTCGACGGCGGCCTCCGCGGCCGCGCTGTCGCTGACGTCGCAGCCGATGCCGACGGCCTTCGCGCCGCCGCTGACCGGCAGCTTGGCGGCCGCCTCGGCCGCGGAGGCCTCGTCCAGGTCGAGGACGGCGACCGAGGCGCCCTCCTCGGCGAAGCGGGTGGCGGTCCCGAACCCGATGCCGCGCGCGGCTCCGGTGACGACGACGACGCGTCCGTCAAAACGGCCCATGGGTGCTGCTCCTTCAGTGGTCGAGCTTGCTGGTGAGCTGGGTGGTCGGCTGGAGCGGTCCGAGGACCGGCCCCCAGGGTAGGACAGGACGGCAGGCCCACCTACCCGCGGGGAGCGCCGTCGAGCGCGGCACGCAGCCGCTCGGCGTACTCTGCCGCCTCGCCGTCGGCGTACGTCGTCCGGGGCCAGAAGAACCCGCGCAGGCCGTCGCCCTTGGTGCGCGGGACCACGTGGACGTGCAGGTGGGCGACCGACTGGCTCACGACGTTGTTCACCGCGACGAAGCTGCCCTGCGCGCCCAGCCCGTCGCGCATCGCCGTGGCGAGCCGCTGCGCGGCGGCGAGGTACGGGTCGCGCAGGCGGGCCGGCAGGTCCGGCAGGGTGACCACGTGCTCGCGCGGCACCAGGAGCGTGTGCCCCTTGAAGAGCGGGCGGCGGTCGAGGAACCCGAGGACCTCGGTCTCCTCGAGCACCAGGTCGGCCGGGACCTCCCCCGCGACGATCCCGCAGAACACGCAGCCGTCGGTCATGGGCGCCGGCGTCCCACGCCGCCCTCGAGCAGGCCGAGGAGCACGAACGACACCAAGCAGACCGCGGTGAAGCTCCAGGCCCCGAGGCCGCCCAGCGGATCCCCGAGCACGGCGTTCATCGCCGCGCCGCCGACCACGGCACCCACGACGCCGAGGACGAGCGTGATCGGCACTCCGGGGTCGTCGGGGTCGTGGTGGAGCACCCGGGCGAGCACGCCCAGGATCACGCCGGCGACGGGGAAGGCGACCATGCGGGCACGATAGTGCGGGCCGGGCATCGTGGCCGATGGTGCGAGGTCAGTCGCAGTACCGGTCGCAGGCCCGCGGCGCCACGGCCGCCCGGGCCCGGCTGCCGACGTAGTCGAAGTGCTGGGTGTCGCCGAGCCCGTAGGTCCACCGGAACCCGTGACGGGCCATCAGGGCCACGACCGGGTGGGAGCGCGAGCGCCAGGCCACGCGCGGATGGGAGTGCCCCTGCCACCACCGGTTGGGCACCGTGCCGCGCGCGGACCGGTAGGGGTTCTCCCAGGTGTTGACGTCCAGCGAGCGGCCGTAGCTGTGCGGCGAGCGCACCCCGGGTCGCCCGGTGACGTCTCGGCAGTTGAACGCCGAGGTGTTCCCGGCGGCCATCGAGGCGTAGTCGTCCCCGCCGCGCGTGCGCTTGCCCCAGCCGAACCGGTCGACGCGGAACATCGACCGCACCGGCAGCTCGCGGCGGTACATCTCCGCGAACACCGCCCCCATCGCGCGGGCCGCGCCCGAGTTCGCGACCAGCTCGCCGCGCCGCGGGTAGCCGGCGTAGTCCCAGTAGTTGACCCGCACCAGGCGCAGCCCGGCACGCCCGACCGGGCACCCGCGATGCCAGGAGATGCCGGTCATCTGCCGCCAGACCCGACCAGGGACCGGCGTGACCACGACGTTCGCGCCGGCGCCGACCGCCCGCGGCTGCAGCGGCAGGTTCTTGCGGGGCCGGGGCGCGGCCTTCGGCAGACGCACCGGGGTGCCCGGCGGGAGGTTGTCGATGCGGTGCACCCGGCTCCGGTCGCCCTCGACCCAGGCGCGGCGGACCGCACGCGCTCGCCATCGCGAGTCCTGGCGCGGCTTCACCTCGATCCGGGCGCGCCCGTCGTCGCCGGTCGTGAGCGTGCGGACCTTCTTCCAGGGCCCGCCCGCCAGCGAGCGGAACAGCTTGACGGTGCCCGCGACGGGCTTGTCGTGGCCGGTCCGCCAGCGGACCCGCACGACGACCGAGCGGCCGTCGACGACCGAGCCCGGGCCGCCGACGACGACCCGGCTGGCGCGCCGCTTCAGGTCGACCCGGGCCTGCCGGGTCGCCGGCTCGTGCGTCTCGTCGCCGGCGAAGGTCGCCCGGAACACGTTGTCGCCGGCGGCGCGGCTCAGGGTGACCACCTGCCCGGCCCGACCGTTCTCGTCGGTCGTCACGGAGCCGATCGGCGCCCAGACTTGCGACGTACGGCGCTCCAACGTGACCTGGGCGCCCGCCACCGGCTGCCCGCCGTCCCCGGCGAGCTGGACGCGCAGCGTCGTGTCGTTGTCGGCGTAGGCGGGGTCGGCCTGGAGCGAGAGCTCGGTGGTCGCGGCCCGGGCCGGGACCACGGCATCGGCGGTGGGCGCGACACCGAGGGCGACGGCGAGCGAGAGCAGGGCGGCGGCGGCCGCGGGTCCGAGACGCATGAGCGTCAGCGTGCCCAGGCTCGCGGCCGCTACTCCTCGGTTCGAGCCGGGCTCCGGCGCCGCGCGGGTTGTTCAGCAGGGTCCTACGGGACCTCGACCAGGCTGCTGAGCGTGCTGGTGTTGCCGCCGAAGTCGTAGAGCGTGAGGTCGGCCTGGATGGTCGTGCCCGGGTCGAGCGGCACGAACTCGTAGGTCAGGTTCGCGATGTCGGCGTACAGCCCGACATCGGAGGTGGGCTCCCAGGTCTGCTCGCCGTCCGCACCGATCGTCAGCACGTCGGGGACGATGATGCCCTCGGGGTCGGGTGCGAGCTCGCCGTACCCGCCCGACTGCTCGTCGTAGATGTAGATGGTCTCGCTGACGAACGTGCCGGACTCGATGTCGAGAACCAGCGAGAGCAGCGCGTCCTGCGGGTCGGTGCCCTCGGGGTCGGTCGAGGCGTAGTAGGTCAGCGGGACGTCGAAGAACGCGGTGCCCAGGTCGTCGCTGAGGTCGAGCTGGACGTAGGCGTAGGCGGAGTCCTCGCCGTCGTCGATCTGCAGCACGGTGAGGTCGTAGTTGCCGGACGCCTCGGGCGCGGATCCGCTGTCGTCGAAGTCCGCGATCTCCTCGCCCAGGTAGGTGATCGAGTCGTCGTCGTTGACCAGCGCGTAGCTGATGGTGGCCTCGGTGATGTTGCCCAGGGCCGCCGGGTCGAAGGTGCCCGTGAGCGTGATGCTGCCGTCGTCGTCGAAGCTGACGTCGGGCCCTTCGGCGGGATCGGTGAAGGCCGGCTGCTCGGCGGCCGGGATCGCGGCGCCGGCGCTGTAGTAGGCGTCCAGGAAGTCCGCCCAGTCCGCGGAGCTCTCGACATCGAGGTACGCCGGGTCCGCGAGGTCGGCCACCGGCGGCAGGTAGATCGACAGCCCGGTGGCGCCGGCGGTCCCGACGCCGTCGACGGTCTCGAGCACGGCGTCGTCGAGCGCCGTGACGACGGCATCGGCCTGGTCGGCGACCTCCGGGGCGGCCGCACCGATCGCGCCCGCGAGCTGGCCCAGGTCGCTCAGGTGCTTGTCCTGGGTCTCGTCCGGGCTCTTGCCGAAGGCCAGGGTGGTCGCCTCCGACTGCCCGACCGCGGGCGCGACGTCGGTCGACTCCTCGGCCATCGCGGCGGCGAACCCGGACACGGCCTCGTCGAGGGCGTCCATCTTCGTCAGGTCGATGAGCGCGAGCGTGATCTGGTCCTGGGTGCCCTGGTCGGCGGCCTGGTCGGCGAACCCGTCCAGGATCGCCGCGCCCAGGTCGTCGGCCGTGGCGTCCGGGTCCTCGGCGAGCAGCCCCAGGGCGCCGTAGTCCCAGCCGTGGCCGGGCTCGAGCTCCTGGGAGGCGACCAGGCGGTCGGCGAGCGGCGCGACGGCGCTGGCGACCTCGAAGTTGGCCATCAGGCAGGCGTCGAAGCCGAGCAGGTCGAGCTTGTCGACACCGGCGCGGTCCAGGCCGGTGGCGATGGCGTCGGTGATCTCGGCGAGATCGAGCACGTCCCAGTCGCTGCCCTCGTCGGGGCCGATGCCGGGCCAGGAGGAGCCGTGGTCGGAGATGACCAGCGCGTAGTGGCCGGCGCGGTGCGCCTCGATGCCGTCGGCGATGAACGTCGCGAGCACCTCGGGGTCGGCCGAGTCGACGTCGCCGAGGTCCTCGACGACCTCGGTGCTGCCGTCGGGGCCGAGGTCGAGCACCCGCGCGCCCACCCAGCTGCCCTGGTCGAGCAGCTCGTCCTCGCCGTACTCCGCGGACCGGTCCATGAACTCGCGGATCTGGAGGTTGCCGTGGGAGCCGACGGCGCCGAGCTCGTTGACGTCGGTCACCATGAACGGCTCGAGGTTGGTGTCGGCCATCGAGTAGTGCAGGACGGTCCAGCCGTCGCCTTCGCGGCCGGTGTGGGCGGCGGTGCCGGCGGGCTCGTCGTCGCCTCCGTCGGAGCCGCCCGTGCAGGCGGCGGTGCCGAGGGTGGTCAGCAGGAGCACGGCGAGGGCAGCGGTCAGCGAGCGCGGCGACCGCGCAGTCAGGAGGGGCACCACGCGAGGCTAGGGCCCGCGCCGAGCGCCGTCCGCCGAACGCCGATCTCGCCGGTGGCGACCACGACGAGCACACCGTCGGACCGAGCGGATGTCTGGACCGGGACCTTGGTCCCTGTTGCCTACGTCACACCGCTCGGACACTCGAGGCCTGAGCCGAACACCGGGGGGTGACATGGACCAGCAGCATCGCCAGGCGGACGGCCTCCTGGCGCGGATCGCGCGCGGTCTGCCCCCGGGGGACCCGGAGTCGGACGCGGCGTACGGCGCGCTGCTCGGGACCGGGATGACCCCGGCGGCGATCGTCGCCGTGCTCCGTGAGCTGGCTCGGGTGCGGCCGCTGGCCCGCACCGCCTGAGGCGCGGCTTCGGTGGTCGAGGTGCGCGTCAACATCTGACGTCGAGGCGGGACCCCTCGCGGCTGTGCTTCGCCTCGCCGGCGGTGGGTGGCTGCGGTTCTCGGCAGCTACGGAGAGGTCAGCGGGTGGTCGCCGCCCGATGCCCGGGTCGCTGGCCGCCGCCTCCTGGCGGGCGCGGTCCGCCTCGAAGTTCTTCGAAGCCCCTTGCCCTGCCCTCTTGACAAATCGAACAGGTGTTTGATACTATGCGGCCACGCAACATTCTCGGGAGCGCCCTATGACCGCGATGGCCCAGCCACGACACCAGGTCTCGCGCGCCGCCACCCAGCTCGAGACCACCCTCGACGACGTCCTCGACGCCTCCGTGTGGTCGATGGACCCCGCCGAGACCGCCACCACCCTGGTCACCCTCGAACGCGCCGAGGCCCGGCTGGTCGAGCTCAAGGCCCGGGTCGCCGCGCACGCCGACGACCTCCACGTCGGCGGTGAGATCGGCGCCTCCTGCGCCGCGAACTGGCTGGCACATGCGACCAGGACCACCCGGTCCGCCGCCCACCACACCGTCCGGCTCGGCCACGCCCTCGAAGAACACCGACCCACCCGCGAGGCCCTGGCCACCGGACAGATCCTGGCCGACCAAGCCCGAGTGATCCTCCGCGCCCTCGACCAGCTCCCCGACACCATCGACGCCCCCACCCGGGCCCGGGCCGAACACCACCTCCTCGACGCCGCCACAGAGCACGACGCCAAGGCCTTGACCCGGCTCGGCAAACACCTCTACGAAGTCATCGCCCCCGAGGAGGCCGACGCCCACGAAGCCGCCCTCCTCGAGAAGGAGGAAGCCGCCGCGGCCCGCGCCTGCCACCTGACCATGGTCGACGACGGACACGGCAAGACCCGCGGGGTCTTCACGATCCCGACCCTCCACGGCGCCGCGCTGCGCAAGATGCTGCACGCCCTGGCCGCCCCCAAACACCTCGCCGCCACCCAAGGAGCAGGGACCGAACGCCGACCCACCCCCGAAGCCCTGGGCCAGGCCCTCTGCGAGCTCCTCGAGCGCTACCCCGCCCACCAGCTCCCCCACACCGGCGGCATCAGCGCCACCATGGTCGTACTCCTCGACCTCGACACCCTCCTCGGCCGGCTGGAGAAAGCCGGGATCCTCGAGACCGGGGACAAGATCTCCCCCACCCAGGCCCGCCGCCTCGCCTGCGAAGCAGGCATCATCCCCGCCGTCCTCGACGGCAACTCCCAACCCCTCGACCTCGGCCGCAAGCGCCGCCTGTTCACCGACTACCAGCGGATCGCGCTGCTCGTCCGCGACCACGGCTGCCGTGCCGACGGCTGCCAGCGCACCACCGGACTCCACGCCCACCACAAGACCCACTGGACCGACGGCGGCCCCACCAACCTCGCCAACGCCATCACCCTGTGCCCCTGGCACCACGCACGAGCCCACGACGGCTCCTACCGGACCACCCACCACCCCAACGGCACCATCACCTACCACCGACGCACGTAGACCGACCGGCCCACCGATGCACGTAGGCTCCGCCCATGTCTCGGGGACACGCATGGGCCGGTGGCGGCCTGGCGGTCACCGCCGCGACGGCACTCGTCGTCGCCGGCGCGCTCGGCGGCTGGCCGTGGTCCGGCGACGATGTCTACGGGGTCTACGGGCACTCGCTGGAGCGGTACGGCGACGAGCACGGCGAGCCGAACCGCTACGTGAACCTCGAGGACGGCGCGGCCCAGCTCTCGCTCGGGTCGCCGGACGGCCACCGGATCGTCGTGCAGTGGCGCGACCCGGACGGACACGGGTGGACCGAGCCCGAGACCGTGTGGACGGACCGGACGAACACCGCGATCGACAGCACCGTGCGCTACGGCGGCGGCACGGTCGGCATCGTCGAGACCTACACCCCAGACACCAGCGACGACGACGACAGCTCCGACGTGCAGGTCGGCATCGTGTGCCGCGCCCTGGTCTGCGCGGCGACGCGGAAGCCGGGATTCGGCAGCGAGCCGCAGGTGACGCCGGACGGGAAGGTCGTCTACCTCGGCCAGGACGAGCAGGCGGTCAGCCTCTGGACCGAGGGCGCGGGCTTCGCGCGCGCACGCTGGGCGGGGCACCCCGGCTTCGAGTACGGCGAGGTCTCGCCGTCTCGCCCGGTGCTGGCACCCGACGGGTCGCTGCGGGTGGTCTCCTCGCGGCCCGCCCGCGGGAGCTGCACGTTCGAGCTGCTGGCCTCCGAGCCGCGGGCGGCCGACCTCTCCGTGGTCGCCCGAAGCACCCGGCCGCTGCGCGGCGCGGCCGGGTCGGACTGTGCGTCGTACCTGGACACCTACAGTGCCGACTGGGTGGCGGTGCACCCCGACGACCACCGCGCCCGCGACTTCTGGTTCGTCCGGCGCGGCGAGACGTGGACCACGACGCGCGAGGACCCCAGCGGCCTGGAGATCGTCGACACCGGCCGGGGCTGTTGCGACACGGCGGTCGCCGGCTTCGTGCACTGGAACGACGTCGCCTACGGCTCGCCGGACGGCCGGCGGATCCAGGTGCAGACGCACCTGCTCGGCGACGAGACGTGGAGCGCCCCGCTCCTGTTCGACGGCGCACCCGCGGGCTTCGCCTGCACCTGGCTCGAGGGCCGCGAGGTCGGGGACGGTTTCGTCGTGCTGATGACCTGCCACTCCGGTGAGGTCCGCGACGAGTTCCGCGGTGACGCGT
Organism: Nocardioides sp. JS614; assembly: GCF_000015265.1. Taxonomy (NCBI): domain Bacteria; kingdom Bacillati; phylum Actinomycetota; class Actinomycetes; order Propionibacteriales; family Nocardioidaceae; genus Nocardioides; species Nocardioides sp. JS614. Next base: position 1,352,129 of record NC_008699.1, on the reverse strand, counting down.
ACGCCGTCGCCGCCACTCCGGACCTGGCGCACTGGGAGTCGGCGTGGGCGACCGACGTCAGCGCCGACCCGGTGGTCGACGACGACCGGGTCGTGGTGGGCGACCTGTCGTGGACGCCGGACGGCGGCTTCGACCAGGGCTGACCCGGTCCCCCTCACGGCAAGGCCTCGGGCCATCACCGCTGCGTAAGGGCGATCCCGAGGCCTGCCGGCTACGTGCCTCCTTGAATACTCCGAACTCGGGAGAAATGGAAGACCTGGGCCGGAACCGTCGGCGAAATCTGGTGTCAGTCGCCGGTCGAGCAGTCGCAGCGCTCAACCTGCGCCGACTCCTCGCCGTGGGCCTCGCGAACGAGAACGGAGCCTGGATCCTGACCTGAGAGACCTGCCCGGGCTCCCCAACACCTTGCGCCGGCCGACGCTGCCGCGCACGATGGCCACGGCGGGCGGAACGACCCGTTGTCGCACCCAGAGTGCTGACTCAAACTCGCCGCTCGACGGCCTTGGCGGCGCTCCGCCCGCCGCCCACGCCATCACTCGCGCCCCAGATGATGTCTTGTTCAGCAGTCTCCTTGGCAGCGATCAGGATCGCCGCCGGCGTGGGATCTGCCGGAGCTCGGCCGGCGGCCACTCCCGCTCGGCGCGGCCGACCTCCTCCCACTCCCCCACGACGTACCGCCGGGCGACCCGGGTGGTGCCCGGCTTCCAGAGCAGCAGGTCCTCGGTGCGGTCGAGGCGCTCGCGGACCCGGCGGAAGGTGTGGACGTACACCACGAGGTCGTCGCCGGCCTCCTGGCAGGAGTAGTCGACCCACCTCGTCTCGCCGGGGATCGCTCGCCACGTGTCGACCCGCGCGCCCGGCAGCCGCACCGTCACGCCCACCCGGTCACCGTAGCCAGGTCCCCTCAGCGCTTCCCTCGCGCTCGCCGGAGCGAACGGCCATCATGGGCGCGTGAAGCGCGCGGCGGTCCTGCTGATCCTGCTGTTCCTGCTCGTCGCCGGCTGCTCCTCAGATGCGACGTCCTCGAACGGGCCCACGTCCGACGCCACGCAGGCACGGGACTCGTGGCTCGCGATGGGGCCGGAGGACGTCCGCGCCTTCGACGGCCCCGGTGGCGAGCTACTGCTGATCTTCGTCGACGAGACCTACGACATCGATGGCACCTACGCGTCGGCGCTCACCTGGAAGCTGGGCGATGACTACACCACCGACTACTTCGTAGAGGAGGACTCCGGCAGCCTGTGGTGGTACGGACGCAAGGGTTCCTGGCGTGCCGGCCGGCACGGCGCGCAGCCGCGGCTCGTGCTCGACGCCGCCACCGCGGACGAGCGCACCGTGGTCGAGCTCGGCGACCGGGCCGTGACCCTCAAGCGAGGCTCCGGGCCGGTCCGGGTGGAGACGCCGGAGGGCAGCTACGAGCCGGACCCGTCGGGCGGGGCCACTTCCTAGGCTCGCGTCAGGCGAGGTGCCGGGCCAGGACGTCGAGCAGTCCCCTGCTGCCCGCCTCTCGCTGGGGGGCGTCGGCCACGAACCGGTCGAAGAAGACGCCGTGCTCGACGTGGGTGAACCTGGTGCCGCCGGCGACCGGCTCGAGCTCCAGCGTGGCCACGGAGGTCGACATGTGCACCCCGTCGAGCCACATGTCGTACGTCGTCACGATCCGGACCTGCTCGACGATGTCGGTGTACGTCGCGACGTACCGCGAGACCGGCCCGTCGTGGAAGGACCCCTCGGCGACGTCCTGACCGCCGATGCGGAAGTCGAAGGCCCACTCGCCGGCCTCGTAGGCATCGCCTTCACCGAACCAGGCGCGCTTCTGGTCCTCCTCGGCGAACGCAGCCCAGACCCGCTCGACGGGAACGGGGTAGTCGCGGGTCAGGGTGAATCCGGCGTGGGCGAGGCGGCGCTCGATCGTCATCGCTCGGTGCTCTGTCGCTCGAAGGTGACGTGGACGGTGCCGCTCTCCGCCACCTCGCTCGTCACCCGGTGGGTGCGGTCCAGGCCACGCAGGTCGTCCCACAACCGGGCACCGCCGCCGACCAGGATCGGGGCGATCGCGACGTGCAGCCGGTCGACCAGCCCGGCGCGGAGGAAGTCGCGGGCGGTGCCGACGCCCCCGCCGACGCGCACGTCCGAGCCGCCGGCGGCCTCGACCGCCTCGGCCAGCACCTCCTCGATCGCGGTGCTGCGGAAGTGGAACGTCGTGCCGCCCTCCATGCGGATCGAAGGCCGCGGTGCCGTGTGGGTCAAGACGTAGACCGGGCAGCCGAACGGCGGCCGGTCGCCCCACCAGCCCTGCCAGTCCGGGTCGTCCGGGAACGAGTGCAGCCCGAACATCGCCGCGCCCATGATCTCCGCGCCCACCCCCTCGAAGTACGCCGCGGTATGGGCGTCGTCGACGCCGGTCGTGCCACCGCCACTGGTGTCGCCGAGGACCCGCTCGCGGAACGTGCGGGTGGCGGCGTACGCGCCGGTGAGGCGCTCCCAGTCCTCCCCCATCGGGTTCTCCGGGGTCGGCTCGCCGGCCGCGTAGCCGTCCAACGAGATGTTGAGGTCGATGCGGACGCGGGTCATGTCGGGTTCCCTCCGGGGCTGCGGGTCAGGTGGATGGCGAGCCGGTCGGCCTGACGCTCGGCCGGGGTGCGCTGCTCGCCCAACCACAGGTGCAGCACGTCGAGGGCGCCCGGCCGCAGGCTGACGGTGCGGACCCGCCCGTGCTTCTCCGAGCAGACCAGGCCCGCGTCCTCGAGGATGCGCAGGTGCTGCATGAGCGAGGGCAGCGCCATCGAGAACGGCGCCGCGAGCTCGGACACGACGGCCGGCGACTTCGCGAGCCGCTCCACGACGGCCCGGCGCGTGGGGTCCGCGAGGGCGCGGAGCACGACGTCGAGCTCGTCGAGATACTTAGGCATATGCCTAACTATTGACCAATGGATGGGTGCCGTCAACCGCTTTGTGTGTCGGGCGGCACAGCGACCGGCGCCTCCCCGACGGGCGGCGCCCGACGTACGACGTGGTCACCCGCCGTCGGCGGCGATCGCCGAGTTGGCGCTTCGGCACCTCCTCCGCTTCGCTCCCCCGGTGCAGAACCGCCCACTCGGCTCGGTCCGAGAACGTGACAGGCCCCGGCACCGTCGCTTCGCTCGGTGCCGGGACCTGATCACGTTGTTGTGGAGCTGCGGGGAATCGAACCCCGGTCCTCGAGCGTCGAACCAGGTCTTCTCCGGGTGCAGTCCGTGCTGTCGCTTTTCTCGGCCCCGGGGCTCGCACGGACACGTCCCCGACAGGCTCAGTCACGGAAAAGTCCCGCTCACCCTCCGTGACGCGGAGTGGGCGGCAAGTCTCCTAGATGACGCCAGGACCCGGGACGGAGACAGGTGCCCGGACTGACGCTTCGATCACTGCTCAGGCAGCGAGAGCGAAGGAACTGCGATTGGTGTTGGCAGTTATAGGTTTCCAGCGATCGTTTACGAGATGGCGCTGGCTTCTCGACCCGCTTCCCCTGGAACTAACGTCCCAAGTCGAAACCGATCAGCCCCTCTTGAGTTGTGCTTCCAGTCTAGGTGGTCAACCCCGACGGCGCCGCATCGATTCCCGCGGCACCGAACAGCGCCGTGCCGTTGCCCCAGCACACCGCGCGCAGCCAGTCGTCGCCGAGGTCGAGCCGGGCCAGGCCCTCGAGCTGGTGGGCGTAGGGGTACGGGATCGTCGGGAAGTCGCTGCCCAGCAGCACCCGGTGGCCCAGGTCGCGCAGCCGGGGGACCAGCTCGGGCGGGTAGGGCGGGAAGAAGTCGGTGAACACCATCGTGGTGTCGAGGAAGACCCGTTCGTGGGCCTCGGCGAGCTCGAGGAACTCCGTGCACTCCGGGGCGCCCATGTGCGCCAGGACGAGGGCCAGTCGCGGGAAGCGCCGCAGCAGCCGCTCGGTCGAGGCCGGCCCGGTGAAGTCGTTGCCGACCGGGCCGGAGCCCGCGTGCACGACCACGGGCGTGCCGGCGGCCTCGAGCTGGCCCCACACCTCGTCGAGCAGCGGGTCGTCGAGGTGGAACTCCCCCACCTGCAGGTGCACCTTGAACACCTCCACGCCCGCGGCCAGCGCGGCGCCGACGTACGACGCCGCCTCGGCCTCGGGGTAGAACGTCGCCGACCACAGCGACTCCGGCACGTCCTTCTTGAACCCGGCCGCCCAGTCGTTGAGGTAGCCCGCGACGCCCGGCTTGTGGGCGTAGGGCAGTGTCGGGAACCGGCGCACTCCCATCGCGCGCAGGAGCTCGACCCGGTCGGCGTGGTCCTGGCGGTAGCGGATCGGCCACGCCCGGCCGATCTTCGGCCCGGCGCTGTCGAAGACGGCGTACACGGCCCGCTGGATGTTCGGCGGCAGGAAGTGCACGTGCACGTCGAAGATGCCGGGCAGGCCGAGCCCCTCCCAGAACCGGCGTACGTCGTCGACGTCGGGCGCCGGGTCGGGCGCGGGGTGCTCAGTCATGCATGCCCTTGAGCCGGCGGCCGACCGCCTGCTCGGTCTCCCGGTTGGCCTGCCGCTCGGCGAGCGCGGCCCGCTTGTCCCACGACTTCTTGCCCTTGGCGAGCGCGATCTCGACCTTGGCCCGGCCGTCCTTGAAGTACAGGGCGAGCGGGACGACCGTGAGGCCCTTCTCGTTGACCCGACGCTCGATCTTGTCGATCTCGTCGCGGTTGAGCAGCAGCTTGCGCTTGCGGCGCGCGGCGTGGTTGGTCCAGGTGCCCTGGGAGTACTCCGGGATGTGCACGCCGTGCAGCCAGGCCTCGCCGCGGTCGATGTCCACGAAGCCGTCGACGAGGGACGCCCGGCCCTGCCGCAGCGACTTCACCTCGGTGCCCTGGAGGACCAGGCCGGCCTCGTAGGTGTCCTCGATGTGGTAGTCGTGCCGCGCCTTCTTGTTCTGCGCGATCAGCTTGCGCCCCTGCTCCTTGGCCATCCGCCCATTCTCCCAGGACCGGCAACCGGAATGCCGAGTCGGCGGACGTCATACGGACGGTGCAAGGGGCAACACCCTCCGTATGACGTCCCGGGCGACCCGGGTCGGGGTCAGCTCAGGAAGGAGTTGACCCAGTCCTGGGTGACCGCGATGTCCACGCGCTGGTAGCCGCCGAGGTAGCGGCAGTTCGAGGTGTAGCCGTAGCTGGTCACCGCGACGATCTCACCCTGGTAGAACACCGGACCGCCGGAGTCGCCGAAGCAGGTGCCGCCGGTGCCGAAGACGTCGCGCTCGTTGCCGTTGGTCTGCAGGATCTGCGGGGTGAGCTTCTGGCCGGGCATGTCGACGTAGCGCCGCTCGAGCGGGTAGCTCTGCGGCGTCGGGTTCTGCGGTCCGGTCTCGGACTTGCGCACCTCGGTGCCGTAGCCGACCGCACGGAACAGGGTCTTGCGCAGGTTGTTGGTGCCGATCTGGTCCAGGGTGCCCAGGCCGGCCAGGCTGGCCGGGGCGATGTCCACCGGCTCGTCGAGGACGACCACGCCGACGTCGTTCCAGTTGTCCATGTCGGTGAAGTCGGAGTACGCCGGGTGGGCGTGGGCCGTGCCCGACACGAAGCCCATGTCCGCGATCTCCTGGTCGGTGTAGCCCGCGGACGGGTCGGCGGCCGGCGCGTACGGCGAGGGGCCGGTCGCGGCGATGAAGTTGCGGAAGTCGACGAGCACGCTGCCGACGTCGCCGTCGGTGCAGTGCGCCGCGGTGACCAGCACCGTGGGGCTGATCAGGGTCGCGCTGCAGCGGTAGCGGCCGGTCGCGTCGTAGAACAGGATCAGGCCGACGTTCGAGTACTGGTTGGCGCCGTCGAACGTGCCGCCCGTGCTGGCCTGGGCGGGCCGGGCGAGGAACAGCACCGGCAGCATCGCGGCCGCGAGCACCGCGCAGAACATCTTCTTCATGTATCGCTCCCTCTCGTCATTCCCCCGAGGAGAGGGAGTCCATCACAGAAGATCGTCCAGCGGGAGACCCCTGGGCCGAGAAGTTCCGGCGGGGTCAGGGCAGCCAGTTCATTGGGTCCACGGCGGTGCCGTTCACCAGGATCGAGAAGTGCAGGTGGCAGCCGGTCGACCAGCCCGTGGAGCCGACGTACCCGACGATCTCGCCCTGGCTGACGCGGTCGCCGACGCCGACCCGGTAGCCGGTGGCGTGGTTGTAGACCGCGGTGACGTTCTTGCCGTTGATCTGGCCCAGGCTGAGGTAGAGGCGGTTGCCGTAGACCGACGAGAAGTACTTCGCGATCACGGTGCCCGAGGCCACCGCGCGCATCCCCTCGCCGCAGGAGACCCCGAAGTCGGTGCCGTCGTGCAGACCCCAGTAGCCGTAGATCGGGTGGATCCGGTAGCCGAACGGCGAGGTGACCACGCCGGGGACGGGCCGGATCATCAGGCCGTTGGTCGGCCCGGTGTAGCCGCCCTTGGCGCGGCGGGCGGCCGCCAGGATCAGCTGGCGGACGTGGTTCTCGCGGCGCTTGGCCTCCTGCAGCTCCTTGCGGTCCTGCTGGCGGGCCCGGATCGCGCCGGCGCGCGCGTCGCGCCGGGTCTCCACCAGGGTCATCACCTTGTCGCGGGCGGCGCGCGCCTCCTGGTGCAGGGTCTCCATCGTGACCAGGTGCTCGGCGGCAGCCTGGCGTTGCACCTCGACGTCGTCGCGGGCGGCCTGCACCTGGTTCTCGCGGACCTGGAGCAGCACCTCGGCGGCGTGGAGGTCGTCGTACGCCCGGGCCTCACGACCCACGATCACGTCGTTGAGCGCCGACTGGCGGGTCAGGTCGGCGGTGCTCCGCGACTCCAGCAGCGTGGCGAACGCGAGCAGCTGCGGGTCGCCCTGCTCGTAGATGTCGGTGACCGTGTCGGTCAGCTTCAGCCGCTGGTCGTCGAGGGCCGCCTGGCCGTCGGCGAGGTCGGTCTGCGCGTCGACGAGCCGTTGCTCGGCGGTCTCGAGGCGGGCCTGCATCTCGCGGTCGCGGATCTCGGCGGCCTGGAGGCGGGCGCTGGCGGCCCGCAGCTCGCCACGGGCGGTCGAGAGCTCGTGGATCGCCCGGTCCAGCGCGCCCTGGGCCCGGCGCAGCCGCGCGCTGGACTCGTCGAGGTCCTGCTCGGCGCTCTTGACCTGCTGCTGGGCCTGCTGCTGCTTGTGCTTGAGGTCCTTCGGCTCGGCGTTCGCGAGGGGAACGGCCAGCGCACCGATCGCCAGCGTGCAGGCCGCGGTGGCTGCCGTCAGGCGATGGCGTGCGGTACGGGGGAAGAGACGCACCGGTCTGCCTTCACGTGTTCGGGGAAGAGAACTCCTCGACGGTAACGTGCGCGCGTCAGACTTTGAGGTATTTGCGCGTCAGCACGAGTGTCGGCAGCAGCGTCAGGACCGGGCCGAGCACCGCGACCCAGATGGCTGCGACGGTGAACTCCCCGGCCCCGATCCACGGGATGAAGCCGACCAGGTCCTCCAGCCGGCCGTGGACCGCGAACCACATGAACGCGCCGAGGGTGCCGACGGACACCCCGACCGCGATCGCCGCGGTCACCAATGACTCCATGATGAACGGCAGCGCGATGTAGAGGGTGGACGCACCGACCAGCCGCATGATGCCGATCTCCCGGCGGCGCGCGAAGGCCGCGAGCCGGATCGTGTTCGCCACCAGCAGCAGCGCCGCGACCACCAGGAACGCGGCGATCCAGAACGCGCCCCACTGCATCACCCGCAGGCCCTGGAGCACCGGGCCCACGATCTGGCGCTGGTCGCGCACGTTCGACACTCCGTCGAGGCCGACGATCGCGCTCTCGATGCCGGCGTACTCGTCGGGGTCCTCGAGCGTGATCCAGACCGACTCCGGCATGTCGTCGGCGGTTGCGGCCGGGTTGGGCCCCGCGAACTTGTCCGCGCCGAGGAGGTCCTTGATCTTCGCGAAGGCCTCCTCCTTGGTCTCGAAGCGGTAGCCGGCGACCTCCGGGTTCTCCTCGATGACCTTGGTGATCCGGTCCTTCTGCGCGTCGGTGACCTCGCTGGTGCAGGCCGGGTTGTCGTCGCGCGCCTTGCACAGGAACGCCGTGATCTGCAGCTCCGAGCCCCACTGGTCGGCAGCCTTCGTGGCCTGCTGGTTGAGCAGCACCCCCAGGCCCACCAGCGTGAGGGACACGAAGAGGGTCAGGATCACCGCCAGGTGCATCGACAGGTTGCGGCGCAGGCCCTGGCCGAGCTCGGAGAAGACGTAGCGAAGCTGCATGTGGGTGTCGAGGTCCTCGTTCGGGGGTCGGGGCTCTGCAGTCGGTGCTGGGGGTCAGTGCTGGAAGCCGTAGATGCCCTGCGCCTGGTCGCGCACGACCCGGCCGTCGGCGAGCTCGATGACCCGCTTGCGCATCTGGTCGACGATGCCGGCGTCGTGGGTGGCCATCAAGACGGTGGTGCCGGTGCGGTTGATCCGGTCCAGCAGCTTCATGATGCCGACCGAGGTGGCCGGGTCCAGGTTGCCGGTCGGCTCGTCGGCGATCAGGATCATCGGCCGGTTCACGAACGCCCGGGCGACCGCGACCCGCTGCTGCTCGCCGCCGGAGAGCTCGTCGGGCATCCGGTCGCCCTTGCCCTCCAGGCCGACCAGCTCCAGCGTCTCGGGCACCAGCCGGTTGATCTCCGAGCGCGAGCGGCCGATCACCTGCAGCGCGAACGCGACGTTCTCCGCGACGGTCTTGTTGGGCAGCAGCCGGAAGTCCTGGAAGACCGTGCCGATCTGGCGGCGCATCCGCGGCACCTTCCAGCTGGCGAGCCGGTTGATCTCCTTGCCGGCGACGTAGATCCGGCCGGAGGTCGCGCGGTACTCGCGCAGCACCAGCCGCAGGAAGGTGGACTTGCCGGAGCCGGACGTGCCGACCAGGAAGACGAACTCGCCCTTGTCGACGTCGACCGAGACCTGGTCGAGCGCAGGGCTCGCCTGGCCGGGGTAGGTCTTGACCACCTTCTCGAACCGGATCACGGGAGTCGAGCGTAGACCCTGGGCCTAATGCTTCCGGGGACGTGTCTGGGGACCTGTGCTGTCGACCACCCACCAGGCGGCGTACGGCGGCAGCCAGGCCTGGCCGTCCGCGCCCGCGGTGATCGGGTGCCCGCCGAGCGCGTCGTACGGCGCACCGATGCCGCACTCCGCCAGCCGGTGGATCGGGAACGGCCGCGGCGTGGTCGTGACGTTGTAGAGGGTCACCATCGCGCCGCTCGGGTGCCGCCGCGCGCACGCGAGCACGCCCTCGTCGGTGTCGAGGAGGACCTCGCTGGCCGCGGAGGCGTGCAGCTGCGGCAGGCCGGCCCGGACCCGGGACAGGTGGGCGAGCCCGCTGAAGACCCGGCCCGGGACCGTGCGCAGGTCGTGGCGCTGTGCGGCGAGCCGGCCGTCCAGCCGGGGCCGGTGCGCCCATCGGTTGTCGTCCTCGTGGCCGGGCTCGGTCGCCCAGTCCGGGTCGTTGGGCTGGCCGAGCTCGTCGCCGCTCCACACCACGGGGATCCCGCCCCAGCCGGCGACGATCGCGTGGGCGAGGAAGATCCGCGCGAGCCCGGCGTCGGTGTCCTCGGACAGCCCGGCCAGCGAGGCCGCCGTACCGCTGATCCGCTTGTCGCCGGTCTCCGGGTTGTGCTGGAAGACCAGCCCGTCGGCCCAGGAGCCCGGGAAGTCACCGGCGTACCAGTCGGCGAGGAAGCGCCGGTGCGCCGGGCCGTCGAGGCCGACGGCCGCCGCGTCGCCGTCGTCGATGGCCCAGCCGATGTCGTCGTGGCAACGGGCATAGGTGATCCAGGTCGAGGTGGCGGGCGCCGACGGCAGCGCGGCCAGCGCGTGCCGGGCCAGCGTCGTGCTCTGCGTGGCGAGCATCGACCAGACCTGCACCATCAGGCTGTTGTGGTAGGCCAGGTCGCTGACCCGCCCGGCGTGCGCGCCGAGGCCGAGGTACTGCACGAGGTCGCGGGGGCCGACGATCGCCTCGGCCTTGAACGCCACCGCCGGCGCCGCGAGCCGCGCGACGGCGCGCAGCGCCTGGGTGATCGCGTGCACCTCCGGCTCGTTCTGGCAGGTGCTGCCGAGCCGCTTCCACAGGAACGCGATGGCATCGAGGCGGAGCACCTCGACGCCCAGGTTGGCGAGCGTCACGACGATGTCGGCGAACTCCTCGAGCACCGCGGGGTTGGCCCAGTCGAGGTCCCACTGCCACGCGTTGAACGTCGTCCACACCCAGGCGCCCAGGTCGTCGTCCCAGCTGAAGTTGCCGGGCGCGAAGTCCGGGAACACCTCGGGCAGGGTCGCCTCGTAGGCGTCGGGCAGCTCGCGGTCGGGGTAGTGGTGGAAGTACGCGAGGTACGCCGGCTCCCCGGCCCGAGCGCGCTCCGCCCATTCGTGCTCGCGCGCGACGTGGTTGAGCACCAGGTCGACCACGAGGCTGATCCCGCGGGCGCGGAGGACCCCCGCGAGGTCGGCGAGGTCGGCGGTGGTGCCGAGGTCCGGGCGGACCGTGCGGTAGTCGGCGACGGCGTAGCCGCCGTCGTTGTCGCCCTCCCGGGGCTGCAGCAGCGGCATCAGGTGCAGGTAGGTGACGCCGAGGTCCTCGAGGTGGTCGAGCCGGTCGCGCAGCCCGGCCAGGTCACCCCCGAAGCGCTCGGTGTAGCAGGCGTAGCCGAACATCCGCGGGTGCTGCAGCCAGTCCGGCTCCAGCAGCCGGCGCTCGTCGAGCCGGTGCAGGTCCTCCGAGCGGGCCGCGTGGCCCGCGGCGGCGACCGCTACGAGACGACGGGCCACCGCATCGGGGTCGTCGTACAGCTCGACGACGGCGGCGCGCAGGTCCGGCCACCAGCGGTCCAGTCGCAGCGCGAAGGACTCGCGGCGCTCGGCGCCCAGCCCGCCCAGGAGGGCGGCGGCTGCGGCCTGGACGTCGGCGGGAGCGCTCATCCCCCGCATTCAAGCACCCCCGTAGGTTGTCCTCGTGCCCCTTCCGCGTGCTCCATCCGTGGCCCCGCTCACGGGGCTGCTCACGGGCCTGCTGGCCGGTCTGCTGGCGCTCACGACCGCGTGCGAGGGCGATGCTCCCGAACCGCGCCCCCCGCTGGACTCCGCCGCGCCGCTGGCCGAGCTGGCGACCGACACCATGACGGTGGCCCGCGAAGACTTCTGCGCCCGGGTGGCGCCGGCCGCGGTCGAGGAGGCGCTCGGCGCCGCCCCCGCCGACGAGCACGCGTGGGCGAACGGTGAGCGGGCCACGCTCGCGCCCGGCCTGACCGACGTCGCCCACGAGTACGGCTGCCGCTGGTCGGCGGACGGTACGACGGTCCGCGCGTGGGTGTTCGCGCCACCGGTGACCGCCGGCCAGGCCGAGTACCTGCGGCGCGCGGCCACGCGGCCGGAGGGCTGCGCGCCGGTCACCGGCGCGCCGCGGTTCGGGTCACGCGGGGTGGCGGTGCGTTGCTCGGGCGGCGCCGGCGGGGTCACCGCGTTCCACGGGCTGTTCGGCGATGCCTGGCTGTCCTGCTCCGTGGAGACCTCGGGGGCCGAGCCGGGACCGCCGGGCGAGGCGCTGGACCGCGCCAGCGGCTGGTGCGCGACGGTCCTGCAGGCGGCGGCCGCCTGACTCCTCGTCGTCGCGGCCGCGCGGGCTCAGCCGGTAGACGCCTCCCGATCGTGGCGGACCGGGCAGCCGGCGACGCCGGGCACCGGGAAGGTGCCGAGCTCCTCGATCCGGTAGCCGTCGGGGTAGCTGCGGATCCAGGAGATGTCCTCGATCCGCTTCGGCGAGCGGCGGGCCGGGAAGGCCCGCAGGGCCAGGCCACGGGCCCGCAGCGCGGCCCGGCTGGCCCGCTGGACGGCCGCCGCGGGCGCGTCGTACCGGAACGCCTCGCGCAGCGGCTGGTCCATCAGCGCCTTGGCGAACAGCCCGGCCGGCCGGCGCACCGGCGGGGCGTAGAACGTCTGCATCAGCGCCAGCGTGGCGTCGGCGACCCGGCGGGCGCCCTCGTCGTACCCGAAGTGCTCGGCCTCGTAGGAGTCCATCAGCTCCTCGAACCCGGCGTAGGTCTCCGGCACGTCGCGGATGTTCATGTGCCGCCCGAGCGTGCGGTAGTAGCGCACCGACGCCTCGAGCTCGGTCGGCGTCAGCGACCGCTTGCCGTAGTCGTCGAGCCAGCGCTTCGGGACGACCACGAACGTCGAGAGCACGTAGCGGAACTCGTGGTCCGGGATGTCGTAGGCGCGGTGCATGGTGTTGATCCGGCGGATCGCGGCCCGCGACTCCGGGTGGTCGAAGCCGAGCCGGGTCGGCGGCTCGAGCAGCAGCGCGGTGTCGTCGTACCTCTTCTGCACCTGCTCGGTGAACGCCCCGGTGTCGTCGAGCAGCCGGCCGATGCCGGGCACGGCGTAGGTGCGGAACAGCGCGAAGCTGAGCGCCTGGTTCATGTCCCACGGGAACTCGTACATCACGACGTTGCGGTAGATCTCGACGAAGTCGGTCTCCGGGTCGAGCGAGTCGTTGCGCCTCTTCCAGTGGTCCCGCCGCATGGACCGACCTTAGAACACGTTCTGGCCAGTTGGCCGAGTCGTCAGTTGGCGGCGGCCTTCTCCGCGCCGCGGCGCCAGCGGATGCCGGCCTCGATGAAGTCGTCGACGTCGCCGTCGAAGACCGACTGCGGGTTGCCGACCTCGTAGCCGGTGCGCAGGTCCTTGACCATCTGGTAGGGGTTCAGCACGTAGTTGCGCATCTGGTCGCCCCACGCGGCCGCGACATCACCCTTCAGGTCCTTCTTGAGCGCGGCCTCCTCGGCCTTCTTCTTCGCCAGCAGCTTGGCCTTGAGGACCACCATCGCGGAGGCCTTGTTCTGAAGCTGCGACTTCTCGTTCTGGCAGCTGACGACGATGCCGGTCGGGATGTGGGTCAGGCGGACGGCGGAGTCGGTGGTGTTGACCGACTGGCCGCCCGGGCCGCCGGAGCGGAACACGTCGGTGCGGATGTCGTTCTCGTCGATCTCGATCTCGTCGGTCTGCTCCAGGACCGGCACCACCTCGACCGCCGCGAACGAGGTCTGGCGACGGCCCTGGTTGTCGAACGGGCTGATCCGGACCAGCCGGTGCGTGCCGGCCTCGACCGAGAGGGTGCCGTAGGCATACGGCGCGTGGATCGCGAACTCCGCCGACTTGATGCCAGCCTCCTCGGCGTAGGAGACGTCGAAGACCTCGACGGGGTACTTGTGCTGCTCGGCCCAGCGCGTGTACATCCGCATCAGCATCTCGGCGAAGTCGGCCGCGTCGACGCCGCCGGCGCCGGAGCGGATCGTGACGATCGCCTCGCGGGCGTCGTACTCGCCGGAGAGCAGGGTGCGGACCTCGAGGGCCTCCACCGACCGCTTCAGGCGGCCGAGCTCGGCCTCGGCCTCGGCGAGTGCGTCGGCGTCGCCCTCCTCCTGGGCCATCTCCACCATGATCGCCAGGTCGTCGACGCTGCCCTGGAGCGCGGTGAAGCGGTCCAGCTCACCTTGGAGGGCGGAGAGGCGCCCGGTCACCCGGGTGGCGTTGTCCTGGTCGTCCCAGAGGTCGGGCGCGGCGACCTGCTCGCCGAGGTCGGCGATCTCGGCGCGCATGGTCTCCAGGTCGAGCACCTGCTCGATGGTGTGCATCGTCGCCTGGAGCTGCTTGATCTCGGTGTCGTAGTCCGGTCCTGCCACAAGGACCAAGGTTACGGTGCGCCGCGGCCCCGGCCTACTCGGCCGCCTACTCGGCGACCGCGATCGACAGCGGAAGCTCGGCCCAGACCCGCTTCCCGCTGCCGGCCGACTCCATCCCCCACGACGCTGCGAGCGCCCCGACCAGGTGCAGGCCACGGCCGTGCTCCTCGGTCTCGGTGAGCGGCTGTGGCTCCGGGGTGCCGGGCCCGCCGTCGGCGACCTCGATCCGCAGCGCTCGCTCGCTGACCGAGAGCCGGAGCCGGTATGAGGAGCCGGCGTGGGTGAGGGCGTTGGCGGCCAGCTCGCTGGTCACCAGCAGCGCGTCATCGACGGGCCCGTCGACTCCCCACTCGGCCAGCTTCTCGCGCACGAAGCGGCGCGCGGTGCTGACGCTGCGCAGGTCGTCGGGGAGGTCGATCGTGGCCCGGGTGTCGGCGCTGTTGCCCACCGACTCGAGCAGGTCGACGAGGTAGCCGAGGTCGGCGTCCTTGACGACGTACCCCTCGGCGTGGTCGTTGATCCAGCTGCGGTCGGCGGTCTCCAGCCCGGAGAAGACGACGACCTTGGTCACGGGCGAGACCTCGCGCACCCGGGTGAGGACCTCGCGGCCCGCGATGTCGGGCAGGCCGAGGTCGAGTACGACGACGTCGGGACGCAACTGTGCGGCGAGCCGGACGGCCCCGACACCGTCCGCCGCCTCGCCCACGACCTCGAAACCACCCCGGAAGCGAAGCGAGGTGCGGACCAGCCGGCGTACCTCAACGACGTCGTCCACCAGGAGGACGCGGATGGGCACGATGGAAGCGTAGGCGCTCAACTCCTCCGTGGCACGCACCCGGGGCCGTCCGCGTCCGCGCGTCGGCCGGCGCCTCGCCCCCCGGTCAGCCGAGCGCATCGGCACCCGAGCGCGGCAGGGTGAGCACGAACGAGCCGCCGGTGCCGTCGGCGCCACCGGGACGGTACGTCGCCTCCCCGTCGTGGGAGCGGGCCAGCTGGCGCACGATGTAGAGCCCGAGACCGGTCCCACCGCCGCTGCGACCGGTCGCGAACCGGTCGAAGAGCCGCTCGCGCATCTCCTCGCTGACCCCCGGCCCGGCGTCGCGGACCTCGATCTCGACCGTGTCCGGGTCGGTGCCCGCCGCCCGGGCCCACACCAGCACCGGCGGGCTCCCGTGGCGCAGGGCGTTGGCGACCAAGTTGTCCACGGCCTGCCCGAGCCGGTCGCGGTCGCCCTCGACCAGGAGCCCGGGCTCGGCGGTGGCCTCGATCTCCGCGCCCGGGTGGGCGCGACGGGCGGCCGCGGCCGCGGTGTCGAGAAGGGCACCGACGTCGACGGTCTCGACGTCGAGCTCGAGGGCGCTGGCCTGGAGGCGGGAGGCGGTCAGCAGGTCGGCGAGCAGGCGGCGGAGCCGGGCGGCGCTGGAGCCCATGCCCTCGAGCAGCTCGTGCCGCTCCTCGGCGTCGAGCTCGTCGGCGTGCGCGGCCAGCATCTCCGCCGTGCCGGCGAGGACGCCGACGGGAGTGCGCAGCTCGTGCGCAGTCACGGCGAGGAAGTGGGCCTGGTCCTCGGCCGCCTGCTGGAGCTGGGCGTTGGCCTCGGCGAGCGCGCCGGCGGCGGCCTCGCGGCCCTCGAGCATCTCGCGTCGCTCGGTGTTGTCCCGGGTGATCTTCGCGAAGCCGATGTGCCGGCCCGTCTGGTCGTGGACGGCGGTGATCAGCACGTTGGCCCAGAACCGGCCGCCGTCCTTGCGGACCCGCCAGCCCTCCTCCTCGTAGTGGCCGTCGCGCAGCGCGAGCTCGAGCTCGTGCTCGGGGTGCCGGGCCTCCTGCACCTCGGGCGGGTAGAAGGTGCGGAAGTGCCGGCCGACGATCTCGCTCGCGGTGTAGCCCTTGATCCGCTGGGCCCCGGCGTTCCAGCTCTCCACGAGCCCTTCCGGGGAGAGCATGAAGATCGCGTAGTCCTCGACGTTCTCCACCAGCAGCCGGAACCGTGCCTCGCTGCGGCGCAGCTCCTCCTCGGCCGCACGCTGGGCCGTGACGTCCTGGACCTGCCAGAACAGGTAGAGCGGCCGGCCGTTGCTGTCCAGGACCGGGGCGACCGTCGCCATCACCCGGCGCGGCGGGGTCGCGCCCGTGACGTCGTGCTCGAGCTGCACGACCCGGCTGCGGCCGTCGAGGATCTGGGCCAGGGCGTCGGCGACGAGGTCGGCGCGGCCGCCGGTGAGGTCGGCGTACGGAAGCCCGACCAGGCTCTCGACGCGGCGGCCGAGGAGCGCGGCCAGCGCGGCGTTGGCGCGGACCACCTGTCCGGCCAGGGTGACCGTGGCCATGCCGATGGCCGCGTCGTCGAAGACCTCGCGGAACCGCTCCTGGTGCTCGTGCAGGACCGTGCGGTCCCGCTCGTCGACCTCGGGGCCGCTGCGCTCGACCGGGGCGACGGGCCCGGCGTCGAGCAGCGCCACCAGCTGGTCGACCAGCCTCTCCAGCGGCGTGGACTTCTCCAGGAAGGCGGCGGCCCCCAGCGCGACCGCCCGGTGCGCCAGGCCGTCCTCGGAGAAGCCGCTGTACATCGCCACCCGGGTCCCGGGCGAGACGTCGAGGATCAGGGGCAGGGCGACCAGGCCGTCCATCTCCGGCATCGAGACGTCGAGGAGCAGTAGGTCCGGCCGGTGCCGCCGGGCCGCGTCGACCGCCTCGACGCCGGTCGACCCCTCGCCGACCACCTCGAGCCGGCCGGAGAGGCGCAACCGGCTGCGGACCAGCGTGCGGACGTCGGCGGCGTCGTCGACGATCACGATCGTCGGACGCCGGCCCGATCCACCCGGATCCGACCCCAGTTCCTCGCCCACCCCGGACACCAGGGGAACCTAACCCAGCGGGGGCACCGATGTCGCGGCCCAGCGATCGACTTCTGGGAACTTCTGCGGGAGTTGTGCAGGTTTGTGCAGCGCACGGAGATGAGGCACCGTTCCGGCCCGCGCGGCCTGCGGGGGTGGAACCGTGGTGCGCAGGCGCTGCTCGGGCGGCGCCACCAGTCTCTACAAGTCCCGCCGACCAGCTCTTCGGGGAGCCCGCAATGATCATCGAGGTCCGTCCGACCCCCACCCTGCGGCGCCACCGCGCACGCATCGTGGGCGTGGTCGCGGGCGTCGGGCTGCTGGCGGTCACGCTCGTCTCGGTCGCGGAGCTGGCGAGCACGACCGACCTGCCTCCCGGCAACGTCACGGTGAGCGACCCGGCCCCACGCTGAGCCAAACGCTGGGGCGGCAGCGCCGAGGGTGCGGCCGGTGGGTCAGCGGGCCTTGCGGCCGAACACCTGCGCGACGTACCAGGTGCCACCGGCGCGGCGCGCGCCGATGCCCATCAGCCGATAGTCCCGCTTCAAGATGTTCGCGCGATGGCCCTTGGACTTCATCCAGCCGTCGACGACCACCGACCGCCCGGAGGGGTAGCCGTACGCGACGTTCTCCCCGGCGAGCGAGAGCCCGCAGTCGTTGGCCACCCGCGCGAGGTCCTGGTGGAACATCCGCTCCTGGCGGGCCATCTTGCGCGCCTGGCGCACCGCCCACTTCTGCACGCAGGCCTGGTGCCGTAGCGGCACCCGCGCGTGCGCCAACCGCTGGACGTTGGTCACCGTGAACGCCTCGGCCTGGTACTCCACCGCGGCCACCCGCGCCTGCGCGGGCGGCGCGACGGTCACCGTCGCGACGACGGTGCCGGCGGCCATCGCCACGCTCGCGGCGCAGGCCACCAGCGCGGTGCGGACCGGTCGGCGTCGGTCGGTCATGCGTCCCTCCCGGATCATGGGCTAGACCGTCTGGGCCAATCCCCACGGTAAGCCTCACCCCCGGGGTGCTGTCGAATTACGTTCCGGGCCATGCCCCCACGCCGCTACCCCGCGCTCGCCCTGCCCGTCGTGATCGCGCTGGGCCTGGGTGCGGTGACGCTCGGCCCCGCCGCCGACCCCGGTTCGGGTCCGGCGGGGCGGGTCGGCGCGCCGGCGGCCGTGACGAGCGACGACCTGCCGGCGGGATCGGTCGTGGCCGACGAGCGGATCGAGCAGCTGGTGCGCTCCGGTGACCGGATCTACGCCCACGGCTGGTTCTCCACCGTCGGTCGGTACGCCGGACCCGGCACCGCGCTCGACACCGCGACCGGAGCCGACGCCGCGAGTCCGCGGATCGCCGACGGCCAGGTCTCGGTCGCGCTCGCCGACGGGTCGGGCGGCTGGTACCTCGGCGGTGACTTCACCCGGATCGGCGGCCGGGCCGCCGGCGGGCTGGCGCACGTGCGCGCGGACGGCAGTCTCGACAGCGGCTTCCTCCCGGTCGCCGACGGCCTGGTCAGCGCGCTGGCGCTGGACGGCGACACGCTCTACGCCGGCGGGATCTTCGAGTCGATCGACGGGGTGTCCCGCCACCACCTGGCGGCCCTCGCCACCGACGACGGCGCGGTGTCCGACTTCGACGCGCCCCAGGCGAAGCGGGTCACCGAGCTCGTGCTCGCCCCGGCGGCCGGAGACCGCTCGGCGCGGCTGTTCGTGGCCGCGGAGAATGTCTCCGCGGTGGACCCCGCCTCCGGCGACCCGGTCGCGGGCTTCGCCGCCGCCGTCGACGAGCCGGTGCGCGCGATGACCCTGGGCGCCGACCGCCTCTACGTCGGCGGCGCGGGGCTGGCCGCCCTCGACGCCTCCACCGGCGCGGTCGACCCGGGCTTCGCGCCCGACCTCGGCGGCCCGGCCGGCCCGCCCTTCGACCGCCGGGTGCACGCGCTCCTCTACACCGGGGGCCGGCTCTACGTCGGCGGTGACCTGGCGGCCGGCCGCCTGGTCGCGCTGGATCCCGCCAGCGGGGCGGTCGACCCCGCGTTCGCGCCCGCGATCCCGGCCGAGCGCAACGCGGTCGGCGTGCCCGCGGGGGTCTACGACCTCGCGCTCGAGGGCGACCGGCTCTGGGCCGCGGGCAGCTTCACCACCGTGGCCGGGCAGCCGGCCGGCGGCCTCGCCGTGCTGGACGCCACGACCGGCGCGCCGACCGGCCCCGCGGTGCCGTCGTACGACCTGCAGGCGAACACGGTCGAGCTCTCCGGCGGCCACGCCTACGTCGGGGGGCACTTCTACCTGAGCGACTTCGTGCGGACCGAGGGCATCGCCGCGCTGGACGCCGACACGCTCGAGCCGATGCCCGGCTTCGCGGTGCCGGACCGCGCCTACGGCGACCTGCTGGTCGGCCGGACCGCGCTGTTCGTGGCACCGACGCACTTCCTCGGCTACGACCCGTCGCCCGCGGCCGCCCAGAGCCACCAGTTCTACTCGCAGTGGGACTGGTGGATCCGCGCCTTCGACCGCGACACCGGCGCAGAGCTGCCGGGCCGGTCCCTGCAGGTCAGCGACCTGACCGGCGTCACGACGATCGGCAACCGGCTCTACGTGGCCCGTCGGATGCAGGACGACGTCCGGTTCCCGCGCAACCAGATCGAGGTCTACGGCGCGTCCGGCAAGCGGGTGGCGATCTACCCGCTGCCGCTGCGCGGCTACGTCACCGAGCTCGACAGCATCGACGGCGACCTGGTCGCCGCGGGCAGCTTCAAGCGTCGCACCCGTGCGGGCGGCCCGCGGAACACGGCGATCCTGCGGCTGGACCGGCGCACCGGCGAGCGACGGCCGGCGTTCGACCCCCGGATCGAGGGTCCGGTGTACGACGTCGCCTCCGCCGGCCGGTCGCTGTTCGCAGCGGGGCTGTTCACCCGGGTGCTGCAGGGACCGGATCTCGCCAGCCCCGGTCTGACCCGACTGGACGCCCGGTCGCGCCGCGACCCTTCCTTCGCCCCGGGACCCTTCGCCGGCGACCGGGTGCTGCTCCGGGTCAGTCCGCTCGGCCGGCTGCTCTGGGTCGACGGAGGCTCGACCCCCTTCCTCGACGCGGCCACCGGCACGGTCGCACCCGATCCCACGGATGGCTGGGCCGACCGGGTCCAGTCGATCACCGGCACCGACGGCGCGCTCGCATTCACGTCGTGGATCGAGCCGAACCTCGGCGGTCGCGACCCGTACCGGCTGGGTTTCGTGGCCCCGGTCGGCTGACCCGAGCGGCTCACCGCTCGGGCACCACGACCGCCGACCCGGAGGCGCCGATGACGGCGACCTCTGGCGAGCCGGGGACCGTGAGCGGCAGGTCCAGCGGGGCACGCACGTGCACGGTGACGCTGGCGGCGTCCGGGTCGACGTCGACGGTGAAGCTCAGGCCCGGGTACGACGCGTACGCGCCGGAGGAGACCAGGTAGTCGTGGACCGAGGCCCGGGCGGCCGCGGCCGTCAGCTCGAGCCGAGCCTCCGGCACTCCTCCCGTGTAGACCTCGCGGCCGGTGGCGCCCAGATCGGCGCCCCGCAGCGCCGCCCCGTCGGCCACGGTGTCCAGGCCCTGGCGCTGCAGGTAGGCCGCGGACGCGTCGACGACCAGCGCGACCCCCATCGCCAGCACGAACGCGAAGCCCACGATCAGCAGCGTGGCCTGGCCGGCCTCCGTGCGGTCACGGCGTGGCACGGTCGATCTCCTGGAACTGCCCGATCGGCACCGCGTGCGTGGCATCCAGCGCGAAGCTCGGCGCTCCGCCCCCGAGGAAGGCCGGCAGCAGCGGCAGGTCCACCCGCGAGGCGACCACCACGGTGATGACCGAGGTGCCGGTGTGGCAGTCGTGCGGGTACGGCGTACAGGTGACCCGCACGTCGAGCGGCACGCCGTGCACGCCCTGGTCGTCGAGCGCCTGCCGGGCCGCCGCCCGGGCCCGCGCGGAGCCTTCCGCGTCGGTGGGCGCGAGCGCGTAGGCGCGGCCCGCGGCGCGGGCGGCGCCACTGACCGCGAACGCGCCGCGTTGTACCTCGAACACCGAGATCACGATCCACAGCAGGGGCACCAGCAGCAGGATGCCGAGCCAGGTCAGCTCGACCAGCGCGCTGCCGTCCTCCCCCCGGCGCCGGGCGAGCGAGCGGCTCACGGTCGTTGCTCCTCGACCGCGTGCCCGGTCACGGTCAGGGAGATGCCGGGCCCGCCGAGGCCGAGCGCCGGCACGGTCGCGTGGACGACCACCTCCACGCCCGGTGCGCCGTCAACCGTGGCTGGGCGCGCCGAGACGTCGCGCGCGAAGCGCCCCGAGATCGCCCCGTCGATCTGGCGGCGGGTGCGAGCCACGCCGTCGGCCGGCCCGCGGCCCAACGTGGCGGCGTACCGCGCGCCCTCGGACGCCGCCGAGGCGAGGGTGTTGCGCACCAGCAGCACCAGTGCCACCTGGAGGATGCCGAGGACGATCGGCACCAGCACCACGAGCACCAGCACGAAGTCCACGACCGCGGACCCGCGCTGGCCGCGGCGGGGCATTACTTCACCTGGTTGAGCGCCGAGTCGAGCATCGACTTCAGCTGCGGCTGGGCGACGGCGGTGATCGCGACGACGAGGCCGGCCGTCATCACCGTGATCATCACCCAGCCCGGCACGTCGCCGCGCTCGTCGCGGTCCCGCGGCCGCCCGAGCACCAGGGCGAGCGCCAGGTGGAGCCGGGTGATCGCGAGCGAGATGTGTTCCATGGTTCTTCCGTTCTCCGAAGGGTCCTCGTCGAGGGCAGGCTGGTCAGGGAGTGGTCAGGTGCAGCCCGACGACGCCGGGCCAGAATGCGAAGAGCACGGTGATGGGCAGGACCAGGAACACGACCGGCACCATCATGAAGACCTCCTTGCGGGCGGCGGCCTCGATCAGCTCGCGCCGGCCCGCCTCGCGGACGTCGGCGGCCTGGGCGTGCAACACGTCGGCGAGGGGCGTGCCGCGCTCCACCGCGACCGCGATGCCCTGGGCGAAGCGGGCGACCAGCGGCAGCCCGCTTGCCGACGCCATCGCGTCGAAGGCCGTAGCCACGGGCTCGCCGGTGCGGATCTCGGCCAACACCCGGGCCAGGTCGGCGGACAGCTCGCCACCGCTGCGGCGTACGACGCGGTCCAGCGCGGCGACCGGCCCCTCGCCGGCGGCGACCGCGAGCGCGAGCAGCTCGGCCACGGTCGGGAACTCCGCCAGGATCCGGCGCTCGCGGGCGCGCACCTGGCTGGTCAGGTAGGTGTCGCGGGCCAGGACGCCGACGATGAACGCCACCGCGCAGGCCAGCAGGGAGGACACCGCGGCGCCGGGCTGGGTGAGCATCCGCAGCACACCCCAGGCAGCGGCGACGGCGAAGCCCACCACCCCCCAGAGCACCTGCTCGATGCGGAACTCGTGCACGGTCTTGTCGAGGCCGGCGCGCTGGAGGCGACGACGTACGGACGTCGCGCCGCCGAGGATCCGCTCGACGGCGTCGGCGGCCGAGCGCAGCACCGGCCCGAACACGCCGGCAGCCGCGGAGGTGGACGAGGACGCGACCCTCAGCTGCGGCGCCCGGCCGACCAGGGGGAGGTCGCGGACGTAGGGCAGCACCCGCACGGCGAGCTGGGGCCGGCGGATCACCCGCACCCGTGCCGCCACGAGCAGCAGCCCCGAGCCCGCCACGGCGCCCAGCAGCGCACCCCACACCGCGGGTGTCATGACAGGATCCGCCGCTCGGTGGGGAGCCGCCCGATGCGCATCATCAGGCGGTACGCGACCACACAGGCGCCCGCACCGACGGCGAGCACCAGGACGCCTCCCGGCGAGGCGTACCGGTGGATCACCTCGGACTGGAAGGACATGAAGAGCAGCACCAGCCACGGGGACGCCACGGCCAGGCGGGCGCCGTTCACGGTCCAGGCCTGCCGTGCCTCGAGCTCCGAGCGGGTGCGGGCGTCGTCGCGCAGGTACGACGAGAGGTTGCGCAGCAGCCGGCCGAGCTCGCCGCCACCGACCTCACGAGCGATCCGCAGACCCTCCACCACCCGGTCACCGACCGGGTCGGCCAGCCGCTCCTTGAGCCGGTCCAGGCACTCGCCGAACCGCCCGGTGACCTGGTAGTCGAGCGCGAACTGGTCGAACGCGTCGCGCAACGGCTCCGGGCCGCGGGAGCCGAGCCCGGCCAGGGCGTCGGGCAGTGACATGCCTGCGCGCACCGCTGAGGTCAGGTTGTCCACGGCTTCGGGCCACACCTCGGCGAGCTCACGCTGACGTCGCCGGGCCCGGCCGGAGACGATCCCGACCGGCGCCCAGGCACCCATCAGTCCGAACGCGAGCGCGACCGGCGGGGTGCCGGAGACCGCTTGGAGCACGACTGTCGTGACGACACCGCACCCGACGCAGAGCACGACGAAACCGGTGACCGAGACCTGCCCGAGGCCCGCCCGCGCCAACAGCCCGGCGGCCCGACCGCGGCGCGAGGACGTCGCGCGGGTCCCGCGGGGCAGGGCGAACGCGCTCCAGACCAGCATCAGCCCGACGCCCACCCCCAGTCCGACGAGCGCGCCCATCACGCCCCCTCGGCCAGCACCCGGCGGACGTCGATGCCCAACCGCTCGTAGCGCTCGGGGTGTGGTGGCATCCCGCCGGTGCGGCGCAGGTCGCCGCCGTGGCGTTCGAAGAGCGGCTCGACCTCGATCACGTCGTTCTCGACCCGGCCCGGCACGCCGACGATCTCGTTGACCCGGCGGACGCCGTGCTCGTCGACGCCGAGGTGCACGACCAGGTCGACGCTCGCCGCCACCGTCGGGACCACGAACCGCGCCGAGATGTTCTCGCCGGCGAGCAGCGGCAGGGTGCACATCTTCACCAGCGCCTCCCGGGCGCTGTTGGCATGGATCGTGCACATCCCCGGGAGGCCGGCGTTGAGGGCGAGCAGCAGGTCCAGGCACTCCTCGGCCCGGACCTCGCCGACGATGATCCGGCTCGGCCGCATCCGCAGGCTCTCCTTGACCAGGTCGCGCAGCCGGATCTCGCCGGTGCCCTCGAGCCCGGACTGCCGAGTCTGCAGCGGCACCCAGTCGGGGTGCGGGAAGCGCAGCTCGAAGACCTCCTCCGCCGAGACCACCCGGTCGCCGCCGGGGATCGCGGCCGCCAGGCAGTTGAGCATCGTGGTCTTGCCGGCCTGGGTGCCGCCGGCGACCAGCACGTTCAGCCCGGCGCGGACCGAGGACTCGAGGAAGCCGGCGCCGGCGGGCGTCAGGCTGCCGAGCTCGACCAGGTCGCGCAACCGGGCGGCGCGCAGCACGAACTTGCGGATGTTGACGGCGGAGAAGCCTCGGCTGATCCCCTCCAGCACCACGTGCAGGCGGTGCCCCTCCGGCAGCATCGCGTCCACGAACGGCTGGCTGATGTCGATGCGTCGGCCGCTGGTCTTCAGCATTCGCTCCACGAGCTCCTGCACCTGCGCGGAGGTGAGCACCAACGTGGTCAGCTCGTGACGGCCGTTGCGGGCCACGAAGACCCGGCTCGGGTCGTTGATCCAGACCTCCTCGACCGTGGGGTCGTCGAGGAGCGGCTGGAGCGGCCCGAAGCCGGAGACCCGGGCGACCAGCTCGCCGACCATCGAGTCGACGTCGGACACCGGCGCGACCGCGCCGGTGAGGCTGCGCTCGTCGTGCTCGCGCACCACCGACTCGGCGATCCGTCGGACCAGGTCGGCCTCGCGCTGCGGGTCCACGGCCTCGCGCCGCACCAGCTCCCGGACGTGCAGGTCGAGCTGCTCGACCAGCTCCTCGTGCGCGCTCGCCGTACGTCGGGCCGCCGGGTGCGTCGCCGGGTGCGTCGCCGGGTGCGCCGGTGGGTGGGTCAGTGACATCGAGTCCCCCGAGATGGTTCCTTGGCGGTGAGTCTTCCTGATCGAGGCCCCCGCCAAACCCACCGGCGTCGCTGCCTGTGGACAACGATCGGGCCGGGGCCGGTTCCCATGCACTCATCTCACGCCGACGGCGACGGCGACGGTTGCGGGCTGAGGTCGCCGTGCGAGATCGCGGACGCATCCGGATCGGGGCCCCTGGGCCACTGGACCCCGATCCGGATCACGTCCTGGGCCGCGCCGCGAACCAGTACACAGCGCGGCTCCGGACTCCTAGGCTGCAGCCATGCACACTCGGGTTGCGCGGGGACTCGCGGTCACCCTCGCGGCATGCCTCGCGATCGCCCTGCTCGGCGCGGCCTCGGCCGCGTCGGCCGACAACGATCGGAAGCCCGGTCACCGGGCCGGGATCCTGCCACCCGCGGCCGGTCCCCCGCAGAACCTGCAGACGACGGTCGTGCCGGGCCGCAACGCGATCTCGGTCACGTGGGAGGCGCCGGCCGGGCTGCCGCTCGTCCTGGACTACGAGATCCTGCTCGACGGCCAGCTCGTCGGCACCGTCCTGCCCGTGACCACGTCGTACACGATCACGACCGACGACGCCGACCTGGTGCTGGGCCACACCTACGAGATCGCGGTGCGGGCGGCGCTCGGCGAGGCGGCGTACGCCGAGCAGACCCTCTACATCGCGCCGGTGACGGTCGCGCAGCGGGCGAACCCGTCGAACCCGCTCGCGGGCCGGGAGTGGGGGGTCTACACCGGCCTGCAGGACCAGGCCTACATCGGCTGGAACAAGCTGGGTCCGGCGCAGAAGGACGAGCTGGCGTTGTTCGCGATGATCGAGAAGGCGACGTACTTCGGGCGCTGGATCGGCGACGACGAGGTCACCACGAAGGTGCGGGCCTACGTCGCCGGCGCCCAGGCCGGCGACCCGGAGAAGCTCGCGCTGATGACGCTGTTCCGGATGTTCCCCTGGGAGGGCGAGGCGCGCATCGACCAGCGGCTGCCGACCAAGGCCGAGCAGGCGTCGTACCGCCGCTACGTCACCAACCTGGCGCAGGGCATCGGCGACAGCCGGGTCGCGGTGATCGTCCAGCCTGACGGCTACTTCGTGAAGAAGGCGTTCGAGGCGTGGGTCGGGAAGGTCGGCCGCCGGAAGGCGCTGCTGCCGGCCCGGATGCTCGCGTGGACCGTGCAGACCCTCGCGGCCCAGCCGCGCGCCACCGTCTACCTGGACATGGGCTCGGAGGACTGGGCCCGCGGCGACGTCGCGGCGGTCGCGAAGTACCTCGCGCTCAGCGGCGTCGAGCACGCGCGCGGGTTCTCGCTCAACGTCTCCCACAAGAACTACCTGGAGCGCGAGATCGTGTTCGCGAAGAAGGTCTCCGAGGCGCTGGCCCGCAAGGGCCTGAAGAACAAGCACGCCGTGCTGGAGACCAGTGACAACGGCCAACCGTTCCACGGCAGCGAGATCAATCCGCAGGGCGGGCAGACGCCGAACTACACCCAGCCGGGCGAGATCCCGCCGTGCCGGACCAAGACCCAGAAGACGCCGTGCACCGCGCTGGGCGTCCCGCCCACCACCGACGTCGACAACCGGGCCTGGGGACTGCCGGCCGACGTCGGACGGATCGCCGCGAAGTACGTCGACGCCTACCTGTGGATCAGTCGGCCCTGGCTGCCCGACCAGGGCGAGGGCGGCACCAAGTTCAGCCCGGAGTACGCCGAGCTGCTCAAGAAGACCTGGACGTTCTCGCCGTACTTCACCGGGACGCCGTAGGCCGATGGCCCACGGCCCCCGGCACCACGGGGCACCGGTACTTCCCGGGCAATCCCGGAACTGTTGGGCCGGAACTTCGGGCCAACAGTTCCGGTTTCCCCGGTTCACCGGGGAAACCGCCGGCGGCGTCAGGCGAGCTCGACCAACAGCTGGCCGCCGGTGACGGCGTCGCCGGGCTTGACCAGGATGCTGCCGACGGTGCCGGCCGCCGGGGCGGTGATCTCGGTCTCCATCTTCATCGCCTCGAGCACCACCAGCACGGCGCCGGCCTCGATCTCCTGGCCCTCCTCGACCGGGATCCGGGCGACGGTGCCGGCCAGGGGGGCGCGCACGCCCTCGCCGTCGGCGGCGGGCGCGGCCCCGTTGACGGGCGCCCCCGCGGGCGCGGAGAAGGTCCCTCCGGCCATGAAGATGCCGAGCGTGGGCGGCTGCTCCTCCTCGACCTCGACCTCGACCTCGTAGACCTGGCCGTTCACGGTCACCTTGAGCTGCATGTCCTCACCTTCGCCTTGACCGGGCCCCGTCACCGGGCACCATGGATGATCCGGTGACCCTGCACCGCCACGCGACCCTGCTGGGCCCATGCCTGACCGGTCCGGTAGTGCACCTGCTTGACCTTCGCGCGGTGGCCCAGGAACGACGCCACCGCGGCGGAGATCGCGAGCACGACCTCCTCGGGGATCTCCTGCTCCTGCCGCGTCCGTACGGCGGCGACCTCGGCCTCGAGGGCCGCGACCCGCTCGGTGAGCTCGCGGACCGCCGCGAGCAGCTCCTGCATGTCGCTGCCGCTCACGTCGGGCCCAGCCCGTGCTTCTTGGCGGGCCGCAGCTCGCGCTTGCTGGCCAGCATCTCCAGCGCCCGCGAGATGTGCGCCCGGGTGCAGCACGGGTCGATGATGTCGTCGACCAGGCCCCGGCCGGCCGCGACGTACGGCGTGGAGAACGTCGAGCGGTACTCGTCGACCAGCTCCGCGCGCCGGGTGTCGGGGTCCTCGGCGTCGGCGATCTCGCGCCGGAACACGATCTCGGCCGCGCCCTCGGCGCCCATCACCGCGATCTCGGCCGTCGGCCAGGCGAACACCTTGTCGGCGCCCAGGTCCTTCGAGCACATCGCGACGTACGCGCCGCCGTAGGCCTTGCGCAGCACCACGGTGATCTTCGGGACCGTCGCCGCGGAGTAGGCGTAGAGCAGCTTCGCGCCGTGGCGGATGATGCCGCCGTGCTCCTGCGCGACGCCCGGCAGGAAGCCCGGCACGTCGACCAGGGTCACCAGCGGGATGTTGAACGCGTTGCAGAACCGCACGAACCACGAGCCCTTGTCGGAGGCGTTGATGTCGAGCACGCCGGAGATCACGCTGGGCTGGTTGGCGACGATGCCGACCGTGCGCCCGGTGATCCGGCCGAAGCCGATCACGATGTTCTGGGCGTAGCCCGCCTGCACCTCGAGGAAGTCCGCGCGGTCGACGATCCGCGCGATCACCTCGCGCACGTCGTACCCCTTCTTGTCCGAGACCGGCACCACCTTCGGCAGCTCCAGGTCCGGCTCGATGGTGTCGTCGGGGTCGACGATCGGCGGGTCCTCGGTGTTGTTCTGCGGCAGGAAGCTGAGCAGCTTCTTGGTGATCAGCACCGCCTGCTCGTCGTCGTCGGCCACGAAGTGGGTGACGCCGGAGCGCGCCATGTGCGCGTCCGCGCCGCCGAGCGCGTCGGAGGAGACCTGCTCGCCGGTGACCTGGGCGATCACGTTGGGCCCGGTGATGAACATGTGGGCCTTGCGGGTCTGGATGATGAAGTCGGTCAGCGCCGGGGAGTACGCCGCGCCGCCCGCGCACGGCCCCGCGATGATCGCGATCTGCGGGACCACACCGGAGAGCAGCACGTTGCTGTAGAACACCCGGCCGTAGCCGGCCAGGGAGCCGATGCCCTCCTGGACGCGGGCGCCGCCGGAGTCGTTGATGAACACGAACGGCGTGCCGGTGGTCAGGCTCGCCTGCATCATCGCGACGACCTTGTCGCTGTGCACCTCGCCCGCGGAGCCGCCGGCGACCGTGAAGTCCTGGCTGGCTACGTGGATCGGACGGCCGAGGACGGCGCCCTCGCCGGTGACCACGCCGTCGGCCGGGTAGTCGGCCTTGTCGAGCCCGAAGTACGTCGACTGGTGCCGGGCGAACATCCCCGTCTCCTGGAACGTGCCGGGGTCGATCAGCGCCTCGATCCGCTCGCGGGCGGTCAGCTTGCCCTGGTCGTGCTGCTTCTGCTGGCGGGACTCGCCGCCGCCGAGCTCGACCTTGTGGCGCCGCTCCGCGAGCTCGGAGGTGCGCTCCTCCATGGAGGCCTGGTGCTGCTTGTGCTTGCTCACCGGATTCCCTTCAGGCTCGCTCGACGGTGACGTCGTGCTTGCGGCCGTTCATCGAGACGGCGTAGTGGATGGGGCCCGTGACCGGGCCGGTGCCGGGCGCTGCGGCGGCGAGCTTCTCGGCCGCCTGCTGCGCGGGGTCCTTGCCGACGTTCCTCGGGCCCTCGGGCCGCTCGAGGAAGAACTTCGGCGCGACGCCCGGGAACATCGCGTAGGTCAGTACGTCCTCGTCGGTGCCGTCGGCACCCTCGAGGGCGTTGGCCTCGGCGCAGAGCTTGTCCCACTCGGGCTCGAGCAGGTCGGCAGGCCGGACCTCGATCGGCTCCTTCTTCGTCTGCAGCCGGGCGGCCTCGACGATCTCGGGGTCGCGGGGGCCGATCGCCTCGCCGTAGTAGCCCAGCATCAGGTCGGCGAACTCCGCGGTGAGCACCTGGTAGGGGCCCATCAGCACGTTGAACACGGCCTGGGTGCCGACGATCTGGCTGGACGGAGTCACCAGCGGCGGGTAGCCGGCGGCCTTGCGGACCCGCGGCACCTCCTCGAGGACCTCCTTGAGCCGGTCACCCGCGCCCTGCTGGCGCAGCTGCGACTCCATGTTCGAGATCATGCCGCCGGGGATCTGGCTCTTGAAGATCTCGGTCTCGACGCCGGTGATCGCGGACATGAACTCGGTGTACTTGGGCCGCACGACCGCGAAGTGGTCCTTGATCTTGAGCAGCCGCGCGTCGTCGAGCTTGGTCTCGTACGGCGTGCCCGCGAGCATCTCGACCAGCGACTCGGTCGGGTTGTGGCCGGGGCCCATCGAGACCGACGAGATCGCGGTGTCGACCACGTCGGCGCCCGCCTCGATCGCCTTCATCAGGCTGACCAGCGTCACGCCCGTGGTGGCGTGGCAGTGCACGTGCACCCGGACGTCCTGGCCCAGCGACTGCTTGATCGCCCCGACGATGTCGAAGGCCGGCTGCGGCCGCAGCAGCGCCGCCATGTCCTTGAGGCACAGCGAGTCGCAGCCGAGCTCCATCAGCTCGTGGGCCATGTCGACGTACCCCTGCACCGTGTGCAGCGGGCTCTCGGTGTAGCAGATGGTGCCCTGGGCGTGCTTGCCGACGCGGCGCACGGCCTTGATCGCCTCCCGCACGTTGCGCACGTCGTTGAGCGCGTCGAAGGTCCGGTAGACGTCCATGCCGTTCTCGGCCGACTTCTCCACGAACTTGTTGACGACCGTGTCCTCGTAGTGCCGGTAGCCGAGCAGGTTCTGCCCGCGCAGCAACATCTGGAGGCGGCTGTTGGGCAGCAGCCGGCGGAACGTGCGCAGCCGCTCCCACGGGTCCTCGTTGAGGAAGCGGATGCAGGCGTCGTACGTCGCGCCGCCCCAGCACTCGACGGACCAGTAGCCGGCCGCGTCGATGTCGGCGCACGCGTCGACCATGTCCTCGAGGGCCATCCGCGTCGCCATCAGGCTCTGGTGGGCGTCGCGCAGGATCAGCTCGGTGACCCCGATCTCTCGCCGTGCCGCGCTCACGCCGGCGGCGCCGGCGCCCCCTGTCTCGGTGTCGCCGTAGGTCATGACTTCATGCTGGCAGCCAGCACGGGGCCTGCCCCGGGTCGTTGGTCCCACGTCGGCGGGCCGTTGCCCGCCCGTCCCGGGACGTCGCGGGAACGGAGTCCCGGGACCCGCCGGACGACCTCAGTCGAGCACGCCCGGAGCGACCTCCTCGTCGTCGATCCAGTCCTCGGCGACGGTGCCGAACGGGTCGCGCCCGCCGTGTCGGTCGTCCTGCTTGCGCCCGCTGCGGGCACCGGCCGCCGCGCCCGTGCCACGACCGCCCGAACCGCGTGCACCGGCAGCGCCACGGCCGCCCGCGCCCCGGCCCGTGCCGCGTCCGGAGGCGACCCCGCTCGAGCGGGCCGCGGTCCCGCGCCCGGTGCTGCCCGGGCCGGACCCGACCGCAGCAACCCCGCCGGGTCGCCCGAGGGCACCGGTCACCCCCGCACGCGAGGTGGCGCCGATGCCGCGGACGCCGCCGGCCGTGGTCCCGGGGGCGGTGACGATGGGGCCGGCGACCCCGCCGCGGATGCCACCGGCCGCGAGGCCGGTGCCGAGCGGTCCGCCGCCGAGGCCGCCCGTGGCGGCGCCGGCCAGGCCGAGACCGAGGCCGCCGGGGCTGCCCACCGGTACGGCGCCGCCGAGGGCTCCGACGGGCGTCGGGCCGGGGACGTCGACGGCGCTGCCGCCCTGGGGCGCGCCGACGTCACCCGGTGCGGGCGGCGGCACGCCGTGGGTGCCGTGGGTGCCGTGGGTGCCGGGATGGTGGTGGCCGGAGCCGTCACCGGACCCGCCGGGCGGCCGGGTCGACGACGGGCCGTCGCCCCGGGGCCCGCTCCCGCCACCCGCCGGGACCGGGTGCGGCACGGCGCCGCCGGACCCCGCCCCCGACCCGCCGGAGGTGTCCGAGCCGGAGCCGGACGGCTCGGGGTCGGGCACCTTGTGGATGTCCTTCATCGTCGCGGTGGACGCGGCGAACACCCGGTCCAGGTGGTCGGCGCGGGCCTGGGCCCGGGCCTCCTGGTCGGCGTAGGCGAGGTCGTAGTCGCGTTGTGCCTGCCGCGCGGCGGCCTCCCTGGCGATGTCCTCGTCGGTGCGTGGACCCGGGCCCGCGACGTACGGCGCGGGCGCGGTCAGCGGCTGGTGCCGCAGCTGCTCCTGCTCGGCCCGCGCGGCGCCGATCGCCTCGGCCGCCGCCTGGAGCGCCGTACTGCCCCGGACCAGGTCGTCGGCCCGCCGGACCATGCCCTGGCTGGACCGCTGGAACGCGGCGTCGATCGCGGGCCCGGTCCGGCCGCCGATCTCTCGTCTGACCTCCGGCGAGGCGCCGTCGAGGGCGGCCGCGATGTCGTGCAGGATGCCGACGCACCGGACCCACTCCCGCGCGCTCGAGGTCACCGCGTCCTCGTGGGCGCCGGCCAGCGCCCGGTCCAGCCGCGCGCGCTGCGGGCCGCTCACCCGCCCACCCCGTCCGCGGGCCGCGTGGCTCCCGAGGTGGGCAGCGCGCAGGCGTCGTTCGTGGCGAAGCTGGTCGCCGCGACGCACGCGGTCGCCTGCTCGATCCGACGCAGGTCGGCTGCGCCCTGGGTGTCGGTGTCGCCCATCCGCGCCTGGTGGGCGCCGAGCTCGTCGCGGTAGCCGCGCAGGCCGGCCACCATCTCCAGGACCGCCTCGGCGACGTGCCGCTGGGCGAGGGAGGCGTGCCGGCCGAGGATCGCCCCCTGGGCGGACCCGCCGAACACGTCGCCGATGGGCGAGGGTTCGGCGGCCTCGAGCGCCGTGGCGCGGGACGCGAGCATCCCGCGCACCTCCTCGATCAGGTCGTCCGGAAGCCCGAGCGTCCCGAGCATGTCCACGGCGTGCATCTGCGTCGACCTTCCCCCGATGGAAGCGTGTCCGTCGACGGCCGCTTGCCCGCAACCCGGACGGCCCAAACCTGTCGGCTCACCCGGTTTGCCGACCGGGCGGCGTGGTTAGGCTCAGGCCCACGGGACACATCCGCACCCAGCTCGGGAGGACGACGTGCGCTCCTCGGTCCCCGCGGCCGCCGTGGTCGCGGTCCTGACGCTGGGCACCGCCTGCTCCGGCGGCGACCCGAGCGGCGCCGCACCCCCGGACCCGTCGCCCGGCGGCGCGAGCAGCAGCGCCGCCGGCTCCCCCGGTGCCACCGGTCCGGCCGACCCCACCGACGGCCCCGACAGCACCGCCTCCGCCGCGCCGACGGTGGCGCCCGCGACGGGGCCGCAGCTCTCGATGCCACACGCCCGGCTGCGGATCCCGAAGGGCTGGTTCGTCGGCGACCAGCTGGTCACCACCCAGAAGGACGGGCAGGACCCCGGCTCGACGTCGCTGCTGTCGCTCGGCGAGACCCCGGCGTTCGGCTCGACCGCCGGCCCGACCGAGCTCGGCCGGAACTCGTTGAAGGTCTCGCGCCGCATCTACCCGATGACACCGAAGCAGCTCCCCAACGCCGTCCTCGACGGCGTGGAGATGTACCACCTCGAGGGCCGGGCCCAGCCGCTGAACTGGCAGTCGGAGTACGGCGTGATCATCGACGACCGCATCATCGTGCTGCGGTTCCAGCTCTACGCCCGGATCCCGCCGGCCGAGCGACAGCGGATCGTCGACTCGGTGCTGGCGACCTTCGAGTGGAAGTGAGCCGGCGGCTCGGGTCTCAGCGGTAGCGCAGGGTGCCGGCGAACCACCGGTCGGTCCACAGCTTGTCGGTGCGCACGCGGGTGCCGGAGTACGGCGAGTGCAGCACCCAGCGGTGCCCGTGGTTGAAGCCGGCGTACACGCCGACGTGGTAGACGCCGCCGCCGTCGTAGAAGAAGATCAGGTCGCCGCGACGCATCGCGCCGCGCTTGATCCGCTTCGCGAAGTGGGCCTGGGCGGAGGACGTCCGGGGCAGGTGTTTGAAGCCGGCCTTGCGGTAGCTGAAGAAGGTCAGCCCGGAGCAGTCGAACGCGTGCGGGCCGGCGGCTCCGGACCGGTAGGGGTCGCCCTTCTGGTTGACCGCGATGCTGATCGCGTGGCCGATCTTGCGAGCCGTGGCCTGGCGAGCGGTCCGGTGCTTGGTCTCCCGGGCCGCGGTCGCGCCGTGTGCGTCAGGGACGGCGGGCGCCGTGGTCAGCAGGCCGACGACGAGGGCGGCGCTCGCGAGCGCGCGCAGGATGAGTGTCATGTGCGTGGTTCCTTCCCACGCCTGTGAGGTGAGCTGTCGGGTTCGGGCGTGGAAGGTGCCCGGCCACCGGCTGGTGGCTTCACCCCGAGTGGTCCGCGCGGACGACGAAGGTGGTTCCCCCACTCCTGCCCCGGATGTCGGCGACCGGTCGCGGACGGGCAGGACTCGGCGTACCCGCGGCCGGTGGTGCGTGGTGCAAACGGTCGAGGACGGTAGCCACAGACCCCGCCGGATCACGACCCGACGGACGGCCTCGGCCGTGGCGCGGGCCACACTCCCCGCCTGGATCCGCCGGCCCGTTGGACGAACGTCACACCCCGACGCGGCCCGCGTAGCCGCGGGGCCGGGATGCGGACTCGCGCGAGCTTCATCGGCCGGCCGATGAAACCGGAAGACCGGCCGGCGCAGCCGCAGGCCTCAGCCGGCGTCGGGGCGTGGGTCGACGAGCTCGAGGAGGTCGGCCACGGAGTCGACCACCCGGGTCGGCCGGTAGGGGAAGGTCGAGACCTGCTCGGGGCGGGTGGAGCCGGTGGTCACCAAGATGGTGCGCAGCCCCGCCTCCAGGCCGCTGATGATGTCGGTGTCCATCCGGTCCCCGACCATCACGGTCGTCTCGGAGTGTGCCTCGAGCCGGTTCAGCGCGCTGCGCATCATCAGCGGGTTGGGCTTGCCGATGAAGTACGGCCGCCGCCCGGTCGCGGTGCTGATCAACGCCGCGACCGAGCCGGTGGCCGGCAGCATCCCCTGCTGGCTCGGCCCGCTGGCGTCGGGGTTGGTGGCGATGAAGCGGGCCCCGGCAGCGACCAGCCGGATCGCCCGCGTGATCGCCTCGAAGGAGTACGTGCGGGTCTCCCCCAGCACGACGTAGTCCGGGTCGCGGTCGGTCATCACGTAGCCGATGTCGTGCAGCGCCGTGGTCAGGCCCGCCTCGCCGACGACGTACGCCGTGCCGCGCGGGCGCTGGTCGTCGAGGAACTGCGCGGTCGCCAGCGCGGAGGTCCAGATCGCCTCCTCGGGCACGTCGATGCCGCTGCCGAGCAGCCGGGCGCGCAGGTCACGCGGGGTGAAGATGGAGTTGTTGGTCAGCACCAGGAACCGGCGCTGCGAGGCCTTGAGCGCCTCGATGAACTCCTGGGCGCCCGGGATCGGCACCTCCTCGTGCACGAGCACGCCGTCCATGTCGGTCAGCCAGGTCTCCACGGGGCGAGTCGTCATGGCCGCCATTCTTGCCCAGGCCCCGACCCAGCGTCCTAGGAGTCAGCGACGGGGCAGCAGGACCTCGATGCCCTCGGCGGGATGCGACCCGGTCACCCGCCCGCCGAGCGCCTCGACCACGGAGGTGACCTGCGCGACCCGGTCCACGGGCTCGGCGCCGTGGTGGTCCTCCCGTCCGCGGCCCTCGCACTCGACGTGGATGCGCAGGTGGCCGGCCTCCTCGCCGTGGAAGACGATGCGCACCGGGCCGCTCCCGCGGCGGACGACGTCGGCCAGCAGCAGGTCGGTGACGTGCTCGACCGGGCCGGGTGTGTAGGTCAGCGAGAGCTCTCCCTCGGCGGCAGCGGTCAGCGACCGGGTGCGCACCCCGAGCCGGTCGGCCCACCGCTGCGCCAGCTGGGTCGCGAGGTCGACCAGCGGCAGCTCGGAGCCCGCCACCAGGCTGCCCCGCCGGGTCAGCTCGACCAGCTCGCCGGCGACCGCGCCGACCTCCTCGACCGCGGCCAGGCTGCGCGCCGCCGACTCCTGCACGTCGGCCGGCACGTCGTCGCGCAGCGTGAGGTCCTCCAGCTCGAGCCGCAGCCCGGTCAGCGGGGTGCGCAGCACGTGCGAGGCGTGCTCGGCGAAGTCGCGCTCGCGGTGCACCCGGTCCTCGAGCTGGTGCGCGCTGGCCCGCAGGGCGTTCGAGATCGCCCGCGCCTCGGGGATCCGGGTGCGCGGCAGCTCGAGGTCGAACCGGCCGCGGCCGAGGGCCGCGGCCGCGACGGCCAGCCGCTGGAACGGCGAGGAGAGCGCGGAGGCGATCAGGAAGCCGGCGATGCCGGCGACCACCGCGATCAGGACGAACAGCGCCGCGATCGACCCGGTGTCGCGCCCGACGATGTCACTGGCCACCTGCGGCGACTGGCTCACCGTGACCCGGGCTCCACGGACCGCGAGGACCGCGGCGAGGTCGTCCTGGGGGTCGTCGGTTCCGGTGTAGTCGGGGCCGCGGACCACGACCGCCGGGCCGTTCTCGGGGTCGTACTCGAGGCGGCGGTCCGGGCTGACCAGCGTCGTCAGGAACCGGTCGTCGATCGCCCCACCGGCCGCCTCCCGGTCGTCGATGATCGCACCGATCAGCTCGACCTCCTGGCGCAGGTGGCCGGCCTCCTGCTCCTGGATCAGGTCGCGCAGCACGAACGTCCGCACCGCGCCGGCGCCGAGGAGCAGGACGATGGTGAGGACGACGAAGGCGATCGTCAGGCGTTCACGCATCTGGGGTGCCGCCCTCGAGGCGGAACCCCACACCTCGAACGGCCACCACCCTGTCGGTCACGCCGACGCTCTCGAGCTTCTGGCGCAGCCGTCCGATGGTGACGTCGAGCGTCTTCGTCGAGCCGTACCAGTTCTCGTCCCACACGTCGGCCATCAGCCGGCCGCGCGAGACGACCTTGTCCCGGTTGGCGGCGAGGATGTTCAACACCTCGAACTCCTTGCCGGTGAGCGGGACCTCCTCGTCGCCGGCGTAGACCCGCCGGGCGTCCACGTCGATGCGCAGCCCGTCGGGCTTCGCGCCCTCGGCCGTGGCCGAGCCGGAGGAGGTACGGCGCAACAGGGCGCGCACGCGCGCCTGCAGCTCGGCCAGGCCGAACGGCTTGGCCAGGTAGTCGTCGGCCCCGTAGTCGAGCCCGACCACCCGGTCCAGCTCGCCCGCCCGGGCGGTGACGATCATGATCGCGCCCTCGAACCCCGCCTCCCGGGCCCGGCGGCACACCTCGAGGCCGTCGATGTCCGGGAGCCCGAGGTCGAGGATCACGACCTCGGGTGCGGTCGCCATGGTGTCCAGGGCCTTCTGGCCGCTGTCCACCCACGAGACGTCGTAACCTTCGCGCTCCAGCGTTCGGACGAGGGGGAACGCGATGTCCTCCTCGTCCTCGACCACCAGAACTCGTTGCGCCATGGGAGCGAGCATAGGGCCCGCGGCACCCGGCCCGAGGGCGGTACTCAACGTTCGCTCCCCTCGGTCGCGCGGGTGGCCGCACCGGGGACCGGCGCTTCCGGCTGGTCGGGGGCGTCGTGGCCGGTGGCCGCCACCCCCCGGCGGCGGCGGATCTCACTGGTGATCAGCAGCACCAGCAGCACCGCGGAGCCGGCCATCAGCAGGCGTGAGATCGGGTGGAAGATCACCAGGTAGCCGTAGCCGACCCACGGGAGCGTGTAGACGACCCGGGGCAGGGTCGGCTCCTTCGGGTGCAGCACCCACGGGTCGCGGACCGCCTCGGCGTCGCCCCGGGTGCGGATCCCGTCGGTCCCGATGCTGACGATCCGGTGCGTGACGAGCCCGTCGACGCCAGCGCCGGCGGGCGGCCGGAACGTGATCACGTCGCCGACCCGCAGGTCACCGACCGGGACCGCGCGCTCGAAGACGACCGACCCCTGTGAGATGCCGCCCGCGGCTCCGGAGTCCATGGAGTCGCCGGACATCACGTAGCGCTCCAGGCCGAGCCCGATCGGCAGCAGGACCAGGATCGAGACGGGCGCGACGATGACCACGAGCGCGAGCAGGCGCCCCCACGGCGTCGACGCCGGGCGGTGCGGGGAGGTCGTGATCTCCATGGGCGGATTTCTCCGAGATGTGGTCGGGGAGGACGGCCCGTCCGGCGCTCCCCCCCAACAGCGCCGGACAGGCTTCCCTCCGGGACGGTCGGGCCGCTCGGCGCTCCCCCCAGGCGCGCCGGACGACTCGTCCAGGTTCCGGGTCGGACGGCGACCGTCCGCGCGCCCCCCAGGTGCGCGGGCGGCCGACGTCGTCCCCGATGGTCGATCAGTGCCGGTCGGCCCTCCTCAGCCGAAGGATCCGGACGATCCAGAGGTCGAGTTCACCCACGTGTACGACGCCGACGCCGGGTCGCCCTGATTGGCGAACGGGGCGTCGTCCGGCAGGGACACCGTGAACGTGAACGTGCTGGACCCGTGGGACTCGACGGTGCCCACGTCCTGCGCGATGTCGCTCATGGCGGCGAAGTCGCCGTCGTACAAGGTTCGGCCGTCCTGGTCGATGACCAGGCGCAGCTCCCCGTCCGCGAACGGCGAGGGGTCTCCCGTCTCCTGGAAGGAGAGCCTCGACGGCGTGCCACCGGAGTTGCGGATGGTCACGCTGCGAGACACAGACTCACCGGGCTCGATCCTGCTGATCGTGAGGGTCGCGCCCTGGTGGTCGTCGGCCAGCAGCCGGATCCCGGAGGCTCCTTCGCCGGCACTCGTCCAGGGGACCCCCATCAACATGGCCAGCAAGCCGGCGCCGACGACGCTGCCCACAGGAAGAATGAGCTTCCTGGCCGTGGCGGCAGCTGTCGTGGTGGTCATGTCATCCCCTGGTGCTCCAGTGCTACACCGCCAAGGTAGGCAGGCCCGGTCCACACCCGATGAACACGATCTCCACGGAAGATCCACCGTTCGGTAACAGAAGGCGCCACCGTCCCGCACCGCCTCTGACCTGCGCAGATGCGATCCGGGGCAGCACTCAGCGGGGGCCGGCGAACAGGTCGCCGTGCTCCTGGACGCGCTCGAGCACCTCGTCGAAGCGGAACTGGCGCAGCGCCATCGGGTCCTGGGCGCCCGCCTCGACCTCGGCCCAGGCGAGCGGCGTCGCGACCGTGGGCAGCTCTCGCCCCCGCAGGGAGTACGGCGAGACGGTGGTCTTCGAGCCGGCGTTCTGCGACCAGTCCAGGAACACCTTCCCCGCGCGCCGGGCCTTGGTCATGGTCGCGGTCACCAGCGCCGGGTGCTCCCCCTGGAGCTCCTCGGCGACCGCCTTGGCCAGCGCCGAGGAGTCCTCGGACGGCACCCGCTCCGGCAGGTCGGCGTACAGGTGCAGGCCCTTGCTGCCGCTGGTGACCGGCTTGGCCGCCAGCCCGCGCTCGGCGAGCCGGTCGCGCACCATCAGGGCGACCCGGCAGCACTCGTGCAGGCCGGCCGGCTCCCCCGGGTCGAGGTCGACGACGACCCGGTCCGCGCCCCGCGGGCGGCCGCTGCGGTCGACGGTCCACTGGTGCACGTGCAGCTCGAGGGCCGCGAGGTTGACCAGCCAGGTGAGGGTCGCCAGGTCCTCGATGATCGGGAAGACCAAGGTATCGGAGCTGGACTGGGCGCGGCTGCCGGTCGTGGGGACCTCGGCGGTCCGCACCCACGACGGGGTGCCGGCTGGGGCGTTCTTCTCGAAGAAGCTGCCCTCGTGCACGCCGTGCGGCCATCGGATCCGGGTGACGCAGCGCCCCGCGAGGTGCGGCAGCAGCGTCGGCGCGACCTGGGCGTAGTAGTTGAGGACCTCCCCCTTCGTGGTGCCGGTGCGGGGGTAGAGCACCTTGTACAGGTTGCTGATGGTGAGGGTCCGGCCGTCCACCTGGACCCGGACCTCCTCCTTCTCGGGCTGCGCCATCAGCGGCCGATCGCGATCACGGGCTTCCGGTCCGGGTCGAGGCGGTCCATCAGCGACTTGATGAACCAGCGCGGTGCGCTCACGCAGCCGGCCGTCGCGCCCGAGCCGTTGACGTGCAAGAAGATCCCGGACCCGCGGTGGCGGACCTGGCGGCCGTTGAAACCGGTGACGATCGACCACTCGTACTGGACGGGGTAGTCGGAGAGCCGCTCGGAGGAGTTCGGGTCGCCGGCCGGCAGCCACCAGCGGAAGCCGCCCTGGCGCTTGTTGCGGTACCGGTTGTAGTGGTCCGACGCGTTGTCCTGCACCCAGAAGTCGCCCTTCCGGATCTTGCGGTAGTCGAGGTCCCAGCCCGGCCGCGCGCGGTGCGTGCCGAACGCCGAGGGCAGGTCGTAGGTGCCCAGCGGAGTCGTGCCGGTGCCCTGCCTGCGGTGCCGGCCGACGACCAGCCCGCCGTACCCGATCCGGCCGTCGGTGGCCCGCATCCGCTTCTGCCAGCCCTCGCCGGTCCGCACCCACCAGGTCACCCGGGCCCGGTAGCCCCGGGTGTGGTTGACGGTGACGACCTGGGTGGTGCCCGGGCGCAGGCGGACGTCGACGCCGTCGAGGCGGACGTGGTCGCGCGCCGCCTGCGCCGGAGGCGGCGCGACGAGCACGGTCGCGGCCAGCGCGACCGCGAGAACGAAGGGCGTGCCGACGGACATCAGGAGTGAACGGGCCATCAGGTGGAGCACAGGTCCTCCGGGGTGAGGTCGGAGCGAACCCCCTGGAACGAGGGCTGGCGCAGGCGCTGGTACCCACGACCGTGGGTGTCGATGTCCACGACCAGGACCGGCTCCAGCCAGCGGGTGCCCTGCGCGTCGGCGCGCGGCACCTCGTCGGCGAACGGGCTGGCGGGGCGGCCGAGCCGGGCCACCAGCTCGGCCAGCGCACGCCCCTGCTTCGGCCCGATCCCGCTGCCCACCCGGCCACGGTAGAGCAGCCCGTCGGCGGTCGGCTCCCCCACGAGCAGCGAGGCGAGCCGGTCGGCGGTGCCCTCCTGGGGGCGCCACCCGCCCACCACGTAGGAGACCCGGTGCCGGTGCGCGAACTTCAGCCAGTGCGGCGAACGCTCGCCGAAGGCGTAGCGGGAGCTGCGGCGCTTGCTGACGATGCCCTCGAAGCCCTGCTGGAGGGTGGCCTCGAACAGCATCGGCCCGTCGTCGTAGGAGCCCGGCACCTGCCAGGTGCCGTCCAGGCCGAGGCCGGCGAGCAGCTCCCGGCGTACGTCGAGCGGCTCGCCGGTCAGGTCGCGACCGTCGATCCGGAGCACGTCGAAGACCATGTAGGTCGCGGGCACCTCCCGCGAGAGCCGGGCCGCCGTGGCCGCCTTGCGCACGTGCATCCGGTCCTGGAGGGTGCGGAAGTCCGGCAGCCCGCGCTCGTTGAGCGCGATGATCTCGCCATCCACGAGCAGGTCGCGATCACCCAGCGGGCTGGTCGCGAGCTCGGGCCAGGCGATCGTGATCGCGTTCTCGTTGCGGCTGGTCATCCGCAGCGCGCCGTCGCGCACCTCGGTCAGCGCGCGGACCCCGTCCCACTTCACCTCGTGCGCCCAGGCCTCCCCCGTCGGGACCTGCCGACCATGGGTGGCGAGCATCGGGCGCATGGACTCCATCCTGCCGGACCGTCGACTGCGCACCGATGACTGCGGGTGTTCACATGAGTCACACTGGGCACCACCCCTTGGAGGAGGATGCGGATGCGTGCGATCTGGAAGGGCGCGGTGTCGTTCGGGCTCGTCAGCGTGCCCGTGAAGCTGTACGCCGCGACGGAGTCCCACGACGTCTCGTTCCGGCAGGTGCATGCCAAGGACGGCGGGCGGATCAAGTACCAGCGGGTGTGCTCGCTGGACGGCGAGGAGGTCGCCTACGCCGACATCGCCAAGGGCTACGAGACCGAGGACGGCGAGATGGTGGTCCTCACCGACGACGACATGGCCGAGCTGCCGTCGACGTCGTCGCGCGAGATCGCGGTCGAGAAGTTCGTGCCGTCCGAGCAGATCGACCCGATGCTGTTCGAGAAGTCCTACTACCTCGAGCCGGAGAAGTCCGGCGCCAAGCCCTACGCGCTGCTGCGCCAGGCGCTGCTCGACGCCGACCGGATGGCGGTCGTCACGGTCGCGCTCCGCCAGCGCACCACGGTCGGCGTGCTGCGGGTGAAGGACGCCGACAACGGACAGGTGATCGTGCTGCAGACCATGATGTGGCCCGACGAGATCCGCACCCCGGACTTCGTGGTGGACGCCGGCGAGGTCAAGCCGGCCGAGGTCAAGATGGCGAACATGCTGGTCGAGACGCTGGCCGGGGACTTCGACCCGGCGGAGTTCGAGGACGACTATGCCGAGGCGGTCGAGGCGCTGGTGAAGGCCAAGGTCGAGGGCGGCGAGGTCAAGCGCACACCGACGTCGACCAAGTCCTCCGGCGAGGTCGTCGACCTGCTCGCCGCGCTGCAGCGCTCGGTGGACGCCGCGAAGTCCGCCCGCGGCGAGGAGACCGCGGCCGGTCCCCGGGACGACTCCGAGGAGGAGGCCGAGGACCAGACCGAGCCCACGAAGAAGACCGCCGCCAAGAAGTCGGCGGCAAAGAGGGCACCCGCGAAGAAGACCGCCGCCAAGAAGTCGGCGGCCACGAAGGCCGCCACGAAGGCACCCGCCAAGAAGGCCGCCAAGAAGGCACCGGCCCGCAAGGCCAGCTGACCTGGAGCCGGCTGTCCGCAGGGGACACCGATGCGTTCCATCACGTTCGTCGAGCGGGCCGATGAGAACGCCGGCCCGGCCCGGTCGGACTCGTGAGCACCCGCCCGCCACGACCATGAGGAGCCCACGATGAGCAACGTCCCCGGAGCACCGACCTGGATCGAGCTGTTCGCGGCCGACACCGACACCGCCCGCACCTTCTACGGCGAGCTGTTCGGCTGGACGGTCCAAGGCAGCGGCCCGGAGTACGGCGGCTACGCGCAGTTCCTGCGCGACGGCGCGCCCGTCGCCGGGCTGATGCGCAACGAGGTGGGCCTGCCCGACACGTGGTCGGTGTACCTGCGCAGCACCGACGTCGCGGCCACGGTCGCCTCGGCCCGGCAGCACGGCGGCCAGGTCGTCGTCGAGCCGATGCAGGTGGGCGACCTCGGCCACATGGCGGTCGTCGCCGACCCCTCCGGGGCCGCGGTCGGCGTCTGGCAGCCGCTGGCGTTCGAGGGCACCGCCGTCCGCGCCGAGGTGGGCGCGCCGTCCTGGTTCGAGCTGCACACGACCGACTACCCGGCGGCGGTCGCCTTCTACCGCGACGTGTTCGGCTGGTCCACACACCAGATGAGCGACACCCCGGAGTTCCGGTACACGACGCTCGGCAGGGACGACGACGCGCTCGCCGGCATCATGGACGCCACCGGACACTTCGACGGGGCGCCGTCGACCTGGGTGTTCTACGTGCAGGTCGCGGACGCCGACGCCACCGTCGCCCGCGCCGTCGAGCTCGGCGGCAGCCTGCTCCCGGACAGCGGCCCGCACGACACGCCGTACGGCCGGCTGGCCGTGCTCGCCGACCCGGCCGGGGTGCAGCTCAGCGTCGTGGGCCCGAACCGGGGGTGAGCGCCCGGCCCCCTTCTTGCTGTAACGCCCGGTTACCGGTCCTACCGACCGTGCTGCAGCACGGTGGGAGGAAGGGGTAACACGGCGTTACAGCAGTCGCGTCAGTCGCCGCGGGCGGCCTTGGAGTCGGGGAACACCGCGTCGAAGCGGTGGTAGAGCCAGTCGCTGAGGCGGGGCGCGAGGATGTTGAGCAGCTCGCCCACGTCCCCGGCGCGGGTGTTCAGCGTCACCGGCCGGTCCTCCAGCGCGCGCAGCACCCGCGCGGCGGCCTGCTCGGGGCTGGCGCCGCGCCCGGCGTACGCCTCGGTCGGCGCGGACATCGCGGTACGCACCAGCGAGAACCGGATGTTGGTGAAGGTGACCCCGTCGCCGTACGTCTCCCGACCCGCGATCCGGCTCCACGTGTCGAGCGCGGTCTTCGAGGCGAGGTAGGCGCTGAACTTCGGTGCCTTCATCTGCACGCCCCAGCTGAGCACGTTGACGACGTGTCCGAAGCCCTGCTCGCGCATCGCCGGCAGGAGGCCCATCGTGAGGCGCACGGGTCCGAAGTAGTTGATCGCCATCGTGCGCTCGAAGTCGTGGAACCGGTCCTGGGTGAGGTCCAGTGACCGCCGGATCGACCGGCCGGCGTTGTTGACCAGGTAGTCGACGACGCCGTGCTCGGCCAGCACCTGCGCGACCAGCGCGTCGACGGCGTCGCCGTCGGTCAGGTCGCAGGGGTACGCCGAGGCCCGGCCGCCGGCCTCCTCGATCTCCTGCCGGACCCGCTCGAGCTCCTCGGCGCGGCGCGCCACGAGGAGGACGGTCGCTCCGGCCCGGGCCACCTCGCGGGCGGTCGCCTCCCCGATCCCGGAGGACGCCCCGGTGACCAGCACGGTGCGCCCGGCGAGCGGGCTGGCCGGGTCGTGGACGAGTCGGCGCAGCGCCCGGGCGGCGCGCGCCCGCGGCGTGGCGAGCAGCAGTCCCATGGGCCAGGACCGTAGCGGAGCCGGACGCACGAGGCGCGCGGGCGTTGACACGTCCGAACGGTCGTGCTTTTCTTGGGTCATGAGCAAGGGCACCGAGACCCGTGCCGCGATCCTCGACGAGGCGGCCGACCTGGCCTCCCGCGTGGGCCTGGGCGGGCTGACGATCGGCACCCTGGCCACCCAGACCGGGCTGTCCAAGAGCGGCCTGTTCGGCCACTTCTCCTCCAAGGAGACGCTGCAGATCGGCGTCCTGGGCCGCGCCCGGGAGCGCTTCGTCGACCGGGTGCTGCGGCCCACCGTCGCCACCCCCCGCGGAGAGCAGCGGGTCCGCGCGCTCTTCGAGCACTGGCTGGCCTGGCAGCAGGGCGGCCTCGCCGGTGGCTGCCTGTTCGTCGACGCCGTGAGCGAGTTCGACGACCAGGACGGCCCGGTCCGCGAGGAGCTGCTCCGCTCGGAGCGTGACAAGGCCGAGTCCGTGATGACGATCGTGGCCACGGCGGTCGCCGAGGGCGACTTCGCCGCCGACCTCGACCTCGAGCAGTTCGCCTTCGAGCTCGAAGGGATCATGCTCACCCACCACCACAGCTGCCGGATGCTGCGCGTCCCCGACGCCACCGACCGCGCCCGCACCGCCTTCGAGCGGCTCGTCGAGTCGGCCCGCCCGCGCTGACCCCACCGCCCCGGACCCACCACCGCCCCATCCCCCGAGAGGAACCGCCATGGCATCGTCAGGCGCTCAGAAACGCACGATCGTTCGTTCTATTATCCGGATTGGCTTCGGGCTGCTCGACCGGGTGGCGCCGGGGCTCGGCGCCCGGCTCGTGATCCGGATCTGGTTCCGGATCCCGCGCGGCATGCCGCTGGTCGCGCCGACCGGCGCCCCGTTCGAGGTGCGCTGGCAGGGCCGCACCCTGCGCGGTCAGGTCTGGGGCGAGGGTCCGCCGGTCTACCTGGTGCACGGCTGGGGCGGCAACGGCGACCAGATGCGGCACTTCGTCGAGCCGCTGGTCGCCGCCGGGCA
Organism: Nocardioides sp. JS614; assembly: GCF_000015265.1. NCBI lineage: Bacteria > Bacillati > Actinomycetota > Actinomycetes > Propionibacteriales > Nocardioidaceae > Nocardioides > Nocardioides sp. JS614. Next base: position 1,307,608 of record NC_008699.1, on the reverse strand, counting down.
CCGGGTCGTGGCGTACGACGGGCCCTCCCACGGCCGCTCGGACGCGGGCCGGCACGGTCCGGAGACGACCGACGCGGTCGAGCTCGCCCAGGCCCTGGACGCCGTGGTCGCGGAGTTCGGCCCGGCGCGGGCGGTCGTGGCCCACTCGCTCGGCACGCTCTCCCTGCTCCTCGCCCTGCGGGACGGCTGGTTCACCGCCGAACGGGTGGTGCTCGTCGCGCCCGTGGACGGCGTCCCGGGGTTCACGGCGTACTTCCGCCGGCTCCTCGGCTTCGGCGACCGGGTCCAGCGGCACACCGAGCGGCTGGTCGAGGAGCGGACGGGCTACCGCCCCGACGAGCTCCAGACGCTGCTGCTCGCCGAGCGTCCGGGCCTGCCCGAGGCGCTGGTCGTGCAGGACCGCGACGACCGCAGCGTCGGCACCGGTCTCGCCCGCGAGCTCGCCGCCGGCTGGCCGGGCGCGACGTACCTGGAGACCCGCGGCCTGGGCCACAGCCGGGTGCTGGCCGATCCTGACGTCGTCGCGAGCGTGGTGCGGTTCGTGGCCGACGAGGTGGCCGATGCCCGTGACGAGCTCGCCTCCTGAGCCGCCCCTGGGCTCAGCGCCGGTTCCGGTTTCCCCGGTTCACCGGGGAAGTTGGAACTTCTGGCCCGAAACTTCGGCCCAACAGTTCCGGTTTCCCCGGTTCACCGGGGAAACCGACCAAGGGCACGCCGCTCGCCTCAGGTGGTCTCCCAGCAGAACAGCCGGGCGGCGACGAGGGTGACCACAACCGCGAACGCCGCGAGGATGCCCATCGGGGCAGGGCCGCGGCCGAGGATGCCGAAGAACTCGCCCTCGCCGACCTGGAGCCTGACGCCGTCGACCGCCCGCAGCTCGCCGTACGTCATGGTGAGGTCGGCGACCGCGATCGCCGGCATCAGGCGGGGTCGCCCGCGAGCAGCGGCCACGGCCGGGCGGCCTCGAGCTGCGCGGAGAGGGAGAACAAGGTCGCCTCGTCGTCGGTACGGCCGACCAGCTGCACGGCGACCGGGAGGCCGTCCGCAGCGAGGCCGCAGGGCACCGACGCAGCCGGGTTGCCGGCCACGTTCCAGAGCGCGGCGTAGGCGATCGAGGGCATCGCCCGCAGCGAGGCGCGCACGGTGCCGACGCCGTCGAGGCGGCCGACGCGGGGCGGCCGGTGCGCGATCGCCGGGGTGAGCAGCACGTCGACGTCCTCGAAGACCCGGTTCGCCTTGGCGGCGACCTGCTCGGTCGTGCGGAGCGCGCGGTCGATGACCTTGGGCGTCACCCAGGACCCGAGCCGGTAGGTCTCGCGGGTGCGGCGCTCGAGCCGCTCGAAGTGCTCGACCTGGTCGGCCTCGGTGCGGATGCCGGCGAAGAACTGCGGCACGAACGCGGCCGTCGGGTCCGGGTAGCGCGGGTCGACCTCCCGGACGTCGTGGCCCAGGTCGGTCAGCAGCCGGGCGGTGTCCTCGACCGCGCGGACGTGCACCGGGTCGGGGCGCACGCCCAGGGTCACCGGCTTGACCGACCAGCCGATCCGCAGCCGCCCCGGCTCGCGGCCGGCGGCCGCCACGAACGGCTCGTCGCCGCCGGCGGTGTAGAGGTCGCCGGCGACGTTGCCGCGGATCGCGTCGTAGACCAGCGCGCTGTCGAGCACGCTGCGGGTCAGCGGCCCGGCGGTGCCCAGCGCCCACCACAGGTGCGGGTGCGGGGCGGTGGTCACCCGGCCGCGCTGGGGCTTGAGCCCGAACAGCCCGCAGCTGGCGCTCGGGATCCGGATCGAGCCGCCGCCGTCCCCACCCATGCCGGCCGGCACCATTCCGGCCGAGACCGCCACGGCGGTCCCTCCGCTGGAGCCGCCCGGGGTGCGGCTCGGGTCCCAGGGGTTGCGGGTCACACCGCGTGAGGCGGACTCGGTGAACGGGAACGCCCCGAACTCCGGCATGGTCGTCTTGGCGACGATCACCGCACCGGCCGCGCGGAGTCGGCGTACCACCTCGGCGTCCGCGTCGGCCGGCGTCGAGTTGGCCTCGCCGCCGAACGTGGTCACCGTGCCGGCGACGTCGATCTCCTCCTTGATCACGACCGGTACGCCGTGCAGCGGGCCGATCGGACCGCCGGCGACCAGCGCCTCGTCGCGCGCCTGCGCCTCCGCGATCGCCGCGTCGACCAGGAGCTGGGAGATGGCGTTCAGCCCGCGGTCGCGCTCCTCCATACGGGCCAGGGCGTGCTCGACCACGCCGCGCGCCGAGGCCTCACCCCCCGCGACCAGTCGTGCGGTCTCGGCCACCCCGGCTCGGGAGAGATCGGTCATGCGCCCAGGCTATGGGCTGGCGGGGCCGATCGCGCGGCTCGGTGGTCCGGAAACCTTGTGGTTTGGTCACCAACGGCGGGACCTCGCCCCATCCAGGTCCCGCCGTTGGTGACCAAACGACAGCATTTCGGGAGCCGCGGCAGAGGGCCGGACGGTCACGCGAGCGAGTCGAGCCAGGCGCGGTGGAGGTCGGAGAAGCGGCCCGACCCGCCGGCGACCAGCTCCGCGGGCGAGCCGTCCTCGACGATCCGGCCGTGCTCCATGACGATCACCCGATCGGCGATCTCCACGGTCGAGAGCCGGTGGGCGATGATCACGGCGGTGCGGCCGGCGAGGACGGTGCGCAGCGCCCGCTGGACCAGGCGCTCGCTCGGGATGTCCAGCGAGGAGGTCGCCTCGTCGAGGATCAGCACCGCGGGGTCGGCGAGGAACGCCCGGGCGAACGCCACCAGCTGGCGCTGGCCGGCGCTGAGCCGGCCGCCGCGGTTGCTGACGTCGGTGTCGTAGCCCGCGGGCAGCGTCCGGATGAAGTCGTCGGCACCCAGCGCCCGCGCCGCGGCGACCACCTCCTCCCGGGTGGCCGTCGGGCGGCCGAAGCGGATGTTGTCGGCGACGCTGCCCGAGAACAGGTAGTTCTCCTGGGTGACCATCACGACCCGGTCGCGCAGCGTGTCCGAGGCCAGCTCGCGCAGGTCGACGCCGTCGAGCAGCACCCGCCCCGAGGTGGGGTCGTAGAAGCGCGTGGCCAGCTTGGCGAGGGTGGTCTTGCCGGCGCCGGTGGTGCCGACCAGCGCGAGGGTCTGCCCGGCGGGCACGGTGAGGTCGAGGTCGGGCAGCACCGGCCGGCCCTCGACGTACGCGAAGCCGACGTGCTCGAAGCGCAGCTCGCCGCGGGCCTCCGGCAGGTCGCGCGGACGCTGCGGTTCGGGTACGCCGGGCTCCTGGTCCAGCACGCCGGCGAGCTTGTCGAGCGCGGCCGACGCGGACTGGAAGGTGTTGTAGAACTGCGAGATCTCCATCATCGGCTCGAAGAACTGCCGCAGGTACAGCAGGAACGCGGCGAGCACGCCGACGGTGACCTCGCCCTGGTAGGCGCGGTAGCCGCCGTAGAGCAGCACCAGCGCGATGGTGACGTTGCCGATCAGGCGGATGCCGGGCATGAACCAGGCGACCAGCCGGAACGCCACCAGGTTGGCGGCGCGGTACTGGTCGTTGACGTCGTCGAAGATCTCCTGGTTGCGTGGCTCGCGGCGGAAGGCCTGGACCGCGCGGATGCCGCCCATCGACTCGACGAAGTGGACGATGACCAGCGCGACCTTCTCGCGGGTGACCTGGTAGCTGCGCGCCGACTCCTTGCGGAACCAGTTCGTCAACCAGGCGAGGAACGGGCCGCACAGCAGCGCGACCAGTCCGAGCTTGACGTCGAGGAGCAACAGGATGCCGGCCGTGCCGACCAGGGTGAGCGCGGCGGTGACCAGGCCGTCGAAGCCGGTCTCGAGCATCTCGTAGATGGCGTCCACGTCGGAGGTCTGCCGCGAGATCACCCGCCCGGAGGTGTAGCCGTCGTGGAACGCCGGGCTGAGCACCTGGAAGTGACGGAAGACCCGGCGGCGCACCTCGAAGAGCACGTCCTGGCCGATCCGGCCCGAGCGCACGAGGAACAGGTTGCGCGAGAGGGCCTGCACCAGCGTGGCGACGAGCACCGCCCCGACGACGAGGAACAGGGGCTCGAGGTCGCCGGACTCCTGGATCGGCGGGATGCCGGTGTCGATGCCCTCCTTGACCAGGTAGGGGATCGAGAGCCGCGCGGCGTTCTCGACCACCACGATCAGCACGAGGGCCTGGATGGCGCGGCGGTACGGCGCCAGCAGCTCGCGCAGCAGCCGTCCGGAGCCACCCCCGAGCCGACCGGCGGTCATCCGCTCCGCCGCCTCGTCGGCGTCGACCTCGGCCACGCCCCGCCAGCGCCGGACGTCGGTGTCGTCGTCGGTGTTGCTCCCGGGGCCGGTCGTCATGCCGCACCACCCTCGGTGTCGTCGAGGGCCTCGGCGGCCAGGAGCTCCTGGTAGGCCGGCACGGTGGCGAGCAGCTCACGGTGATCGCCGACGTGGGTGACGGTGCCGTCCTGGATCAACGCCACCCAGTCGGCGAGCAGCACCGTCGAGGCGCGGTGGGCGACCACCAGGCCGGTGGTGTCCGCGAGCACCCGGCGCAGGGACTCCTCGACCAGCCGCTCGGTGTGCACGTCGAGCGCCGAGAGTGTGTCGTCGAGGACGAGGACCCGAGGACGGGCGAGCACCGCCCGGGCCAGGGCGAGGCGCTGGCGCTGGCCGCCGGACAGCGCCATCCCCTGCTCGCCGATCCGGGTGTCCAGGGCCCACGGCAGGTCCCGGGCGAACCCGGCCTGGCTGACCTCGAGCGCGGACTCGATCTCCTCCTCGGTGGCGTCGGCGCGGCCCAGGGTGAGGTTCTCCCGGGCGCTCATCGAGAACAGCGTCGGCTCCTCGAAGGCGGTCGCGACGAGCTGGCGCAGGTGGCTCAGGCGCAGCTCGCGGACGTCGACGCCGTCGATGGTGACCCGGCCGGCGGTGACGTCGTACAGCCTCGGCACGAGCGCCGTGAGGATGGTCTTGCCGGACCCGGTCGCGCCGACCAGCGCGACGGTCTCCCCCGGCGCGATGTCGAGGTTGACGTCGCGCAGCACCAGCTCACCGGGCGCGTCGGGGAACGCGAAGTCGACGTGCTCGAAGCGCACGTGGCCGCGGGGCCGCTCGATCTCACGGGTGCCGGTCACGATGGCCGGTGCGGTGTCGAAGATCTCCAGGATCCGGGCGGCCGCGGTCATCGCCTCCTGGGCCATCGCGAGGATGACGCCGAGGGAGGCGACCGGCCACACCAGCGAGAGCATCAGGGTGATGAACGCGACCAGCTCGCCGGGGGTCAGGTAGCCCTTGCCGACGCCGATCGAGCCGAGCAGCAGCACCACGACCACCGCCAGGTTGGGGATCACCTCGAGGAAGGTCCAGAACTTCGCCGACAGGCGGACCTTGTCCATGCTGGTCGCGTGGAGGGTGCGGGCGGCGGCTTCGTACTGCGCGGACACGTGCTCGCTGCGCCCGAAGGACTTGATCACGCGGATGCCGACCGCGCCCTCCTCCGCCAGGGTCGCGAGGTCGCCCTGCTCGTCCTGGACCCGGCGGGAGACCAGCACGTAGGACCGCTCGAAGCGCATCGAGAGCCACACGATCGGCGCCGCGGTCGCGGCGACGACCAGGCCGAGCGGCCAGTACATCTCCAGCAGCACGACGGTCACGACGCCCAGCTGCAGCACGTTGGTGATCAGGAAGATCAGCCCGAAGCCGCTGAACCGGCGGATCGCGGACAGGTCGGTCGTGGCCCGCGAGAGCAGCTGGCCGGACTGCCAACGGCTGTGGAAGCTCATCGGCAGCTGCTGGAGGTGGTCGTAGAGGTCGCCGCGCAGGGCCGTCTCCAGGTCGAGCACGGTGGCCGACTGGACCCAGCGGCGCCACCACACCAGCACCGCCTCGAGCACCCCGAGGGCGAGCGCGAGCAGCCCGAGGCCGATCAGCCCGCGGAGCTCGTGGTGGGTGATCGGGCCGTCGATGAGGGCCTTGGTGACCAGCGGGATCGCGATCGAGAGCCCGACCCCGCCGAGCGAGGCGAGCAGCATGATCGACATCGACAGCGCGTGCGGGCGTAGGTACCCGCGCAGCCGCCAGAGCGAGTGCACGCCGGCGGGTGGGTCCTGGTCGGGCGAGGGGCCGAGAGGGTCGCGCATCGTTGCTCGATCCTAGGTCGGCCCGCCGACACCGGGCGACGGGTTATCGGCGGACCGGGTCAACTCGTCCCGAGCAGTCCGCGGACGACGCGCAGCCCGACCGAGAGCCGGGCCAGGTCGGCCGCGTCGTCGGCGCAGATCTCCTCGAGGGTGGCGGCCGCCCGCGGGACGAGGACGCCGTCGGCGTCCTCCCAGGCGGCGATCCGGACCGGGGCCGGGTCATCGGCGGAGGTCGTCGCCAGCACCTGCGCGGTGAGCTGGGTGTGCACGTCGTGCAGGTCGTCGCGCAGCGCCGCCCGGGCCATCGTCTGCCACCGGTCGTCGCGCGGCAGCCCCAGGATCCGCTGGACGAGCGCGGCCAGGCCGAGCCGCTCCCCGAGCGCGAAGTGCACCCGGGCGACGTCGGCCGGGTCCAGCTCCTCGCGGGCTGCGACCTCCACGATCCCGAGCAGCACGTAGGCGGGTGGGAGCACCGCGACCCGGCTGGCCAGGTCGGACGGGACGCCCTCGCCCTCCAGTCGCTCGCACCGGTCCTGGTACGCCGCGAGCTCGCGGCCGGTCATCAGGTCCGGCAGCTCGGCCATCACCCGCTGGACCGGCCCGGAGAACTGGTCCACGGTCCCCTGGCTGTCCAGCGGCGGCCGCCGGTTGTTGACCAGCCACCGCGAGGCCCGCTCGACGAGCGTGCGCATCTCCAGCCGCATCCGGGTCTGCACCGCGGCGTCGAGCTGGTTGTCGAGGGTCCGCAGGTCGTCGCGCAGCGGCAGCGAGCCGAAGATCTCCCGGGCCACGAAGTTCGCGCGGGTCAGCTCGGCGCCGGTGGCGCCGGTCTCCCCGGACAGCCGCGGCCAGAACGTGATGCCGGCGCCGTTCACGATGTCGTTGACGACCTGGGTCACGATGATCTCGCGTCGCAGGGGGTGCTCGTGGATCTGCGGCCCGAAGCCGTCCTGGACCGGCTGCGGGAAGTAGGCGCGGAGGTCCAGGTCGAGGTAGGGGTCGTCGGGCAGGTCCGAGACCAGCAGCTCCTCGGCCAGCGCGATCTTCGTCCAGGCGAGCAGCACCGACATCTCCGGTGTGGTGAGGCCCGCACCGCGGTCGAGCCGACGACGCACCTCCCGGCTGGTGGGCAGCCCCTCGAGCTCCCGGTTGATGAAGCCGTCGCGCTCGAGCCTGCGGACCCACTCCTCGTGGACGTGCAGCATCGAGCCGGCGTTCGCCGCCGCGTTCGCCAGGGCGAGGTTCTGCTCGTAGTTGTCGCGCAGCACGAGGTCGGCGACCTCGTCGGTCATCTCGGCCAGGAGGGCGTTGCGCTGCTTCTCGGTGAGGTCGCCGTTCTTGACCACCCGGTCGAGCAGGATCTTCAGGTTCACCTCGTGGTCGGACGTGTCGACCCCGGCGGAGTTGTCGATGAAGTCGGTGTTGATCCGGCCGCCGTGCCCGGAGTCGGCGGTTGCGGGCCCGCCCTCGAGGGCGTACTCGACGCGGCCCAGCTGGGTGAAGCCCAGGTTGCCGCCCTCGCCGACGCAGCGGGCCCGCAGGTCGCGGCCGTCGACGCGGATGCCGTCGTTCGCCTTGTCCCCGGCGGCGGCGTTGGTCTCCTCCGAGGACTTCACGTAGGTGCCGATGCCACCGTTCCAGAGCAGGTCGACCGGGGCGAGCAGGATGGCGCGCATCAGCTCGGCCGGCGTCATCGACTCCACGTCGCTCGCGATGCCGAGCGCCGAGCGCACCGGGTCGTTGAGCTGGATTTTCTTCAGCGACCGCGAGTAGACGCCGCCACCCTCGGAGATCAGCGCGTGGTCGTAGTCCTGCCAGCTCGAGCGGGGCAGCTCGAAGAGCCGCTTGCGCTCGGCGTACGACGCGGCCGCGTCCGGGCTCGGGTCCAAGAAGATGTCGCGGTGGTCGAAGGCCGCGACCAGGCGGGTGTGCTCGGAGCGGAGCATGCCGTTGCCGAACACGTCGCCGGACATGTCGCCGATGCCGACGCAGGTGAAGTCCTCGGTCTGGCAGTCGACGCCGCGCTCCCGGAAGTGCCGCTGGACCGCGACCCACGCGCCCCGGGCGGTGATGCCCATGCCCTTGTGGTCGTAGCCGACCGAGCCGCCGCTGGCGAACGCGTCGCCGAGCCAGAAGCCGTAGTCCTTGGCGACGCCGTTCGCGATGTCGGAGAACGCCGCGGTGCCCTTGTCGGCGGCCACCACCAGGTAGGAGTCGTCGCCGTCGTGGCGCACCACCTGCTCCGGCGGCACCGTCTCCCCGTCGACCAGGTTGTCGGTGATGTCGAGCAGCCCGGAGATGAACGTCTTGTAGCAGGCGATGCCCTCGGCCAGCCACGCGTCCCGGTCGCCGGGGTCGGGGAGCTGCTTGCAGAAGAACCCGCCCTTCGCGCCGACCGGCACGATCACGGTGTTCTTCACCATCTGCGCCTTCACCAGGCCCAGCACCTCGGTGCGGAAGTCGTCGCGACGGTCCGACCAGCGCAGGCCACCGCGGGCGACCGCGCCGAAGCGCAGGTGCACGCCCTCGACGCGCGGTGAGTACACGAAGATCTCGAAGCGCGGCCGCGGCTCCGGGAGGTCTGGGATCCCCGACGGGTCGAGCTTGAACGAGATGTAGGAGCGCACCCCGCCGTCGCGAGACGCCTGGAAGTAGTTGGTGCGCAGCGTGCCCCGGATGTGCGCGAGGTAGGAGCGCAGGATCCGGTCGTGGTCGAGGCTCGCGACGTCGTCGAGGGCGCGAGTGATCCGCTCCTCGATCTTCGCGGCCCGGGTGTGGTCGGCCGTCGGGTCGAACCGGATCTCGAAGAGCAGCACCAGCAGCCGGGTGATGTCGACGTTGTTGCTCAGCGCGTCGTGGATGTAGTCCAGCGCGAACGGCGAGTTCCCCTGGCGCATGTACTTGGCGTAGGCGCGCAGCACCGTCGCCTGCCGCCAGGTGAGGCCGGCCCCGAGGATCAGCGAGTTGAAGCCGTCGATCTCGTTGTGCCCGCCCCACACGGCGCGGATCGCGTCCTCGAACAGCTCACGGGAGTCGTCCGGCAGGGCCCGCTCGTAGCGCAGGCCGAACTCGTAGATGTAGGTCGGCCGTTCGAGGCCGTCGAGGTCGTAGGGCCGCTCGTCGACGACCTCGACCCCCATCGAGGACAACATCGGGAGGACCTCCGAGAGCGACAGCGGGGGTCCGATCCGGTACACCTTGAGCCGGGCCTCGCCCTGGCCCGCGTCGAGGTCCTGGTGGAGCGACAGGTCGAGCCCGGCGCCGTTCTCGCCGACCCGCACCGCCTCGAGCCGGCCCAGGTCCAGCGCCCCGATCCGGGCCGGGAAGTCCTCCTTGTAGGCCTCCGGGAACGAGTCGAGGTAGCGGCGGGCCAGCCGCGCGCCGTCCTCCTCGCCGTACTCGGCGAGCACCGCGGAGGCGAAGTCGTCGCGCCACGACCGGGACGCCTCGAGCAGGCGCCGCTCGAGGTCGGCGGAGTCGACCTCGTGGATCGCCGAGCCCTTGGGCGGGTGCACGACGAAGTGCACCCGGGCCGTCGTCGACTCGGTGAGCCGGACGGTGAACTCGACGGTGTCGCCGCCCAGGCTCTCCCGGAGGATCTCGGAGAACCGCTCCCGGACCGCGGTGTTGTAACGGTCGCGGGGCAGGTAGACGAGCACCGACACGTAGCGCCCGTAGGTGTCACGCCGGATGAACATCTTCAGCTGGCGGCGCTCGCGCGCGTGCATGGCGGCCTGGGCCATCGGGGCCAGCTCGTCGACGCTGGTGTGGAACAGCTCGTCGCGCGGGTAGGTCTCGAGGGTGTCCATCAGCGCCTTGCCGTCGTGGCTGTGCGGCGAGAAGCCGATGCGCTTGAGGACGGCCGTCGCACGGTCGCGGAGCAACGGGATGCGGGTGAGGGACTCGGTGTAGGCCGCGCTGGAGAACAGGCCGAGGAACCGTCGCTCGCCGACCACCTCACCGTTCTCGAACTTCTTCACGCCGACGTAGTCGAGGTACGCCGGGCGGTGCACGGTCGATCGCGAGTTCGCCTTGGTGAGCACGAGCACGGTCTTCTCGCGCGCCTTCGCCGCGGCCTGGGCCGGCAGCTTGCCCGAGGACGTCGCCATGTCCTGGTCGGCACGCAGGATGCCGAGCCCGGTGCCCGGGACGCCGCGCAGGTGCTCGCCGTCGTCCTGCCGCTCGAGGTGGTACTCGCGGTAGCCGAGGAACGTGAAGTGGTCCTCAGCGAGCCACTGGAGCAGGTCCCGCGCCTCACGGACCTCCTCGGCGTCGACACCGTCCGGCGGCTCGACGGTCAGCTCGTGGACGATGTCGGCGACCTGGGCGTGCATCTTCGACCAGTCCTCGACCGACTCGCGCACGTCGCGCAGCACCCGCTGGATCGACTCCTCGATCCGACCGTGGTCCTCGCCCTCGGGGATCCGGTCGATCTCGACGTGCATCCACGACTCCCGGCCGAGCTCGCGGCCGGTCTCGTCGGAGTCGGTCGCGTCGGCGCCCGGGTTGACCTCGCGCAGCTGGCCGGTGATGTCGCGGACCACGTCGAAGAGCGGGTGGACGACCAGATGCACGTCGCGCATCTGCCGCGAGAGCTCCATGGTCAGCGAGTCGACGAGGAACGGCATGTCGTCGACGACGACCTCGACGACCGAGTGCCCCGCGGCGGACCAGCCCTGGTCGCCGGGCGTCGGCGTGAACACCCGGACCCGAGCGGTGCCCTGGGGTCGCTCGGCGGCCAGCCGGTAGTGCGACGCGAACGCGCCGTACACGTCGACGGCGGAGCGCTCGCACACGTCCTCGGGGGCGACGTGGCGGTAGTAGGCCCGGATCAGGTCGTCGATGGCGTCGTGCGGCGGGCTGCCCGTCCCCTTGCCCTTGCGGGCGAGGGCAGCGGCTTCGGACAGCAGCTCGGACAGGTCCTGCTCACGCGTCGTCGTTGACACGGGTCCGACATTAGGACGCCGTCGTCCGTCCACCAACACCGCCCCGCCGAGTCGGCGTTTCGGGGCTCCTACAGCTCGCTGCGCAGTCCCCATAGGAGCGGGTAGTACTGGACCGGCAGCCGGGAGCGGAGGTACGACGAGCCGCTCGACCCGCCGGTCCCGGACTTGCTGCCGATCATCCGCTCGACCATGACGACGTGCCGGGCGCGCCAGTTGGCGGCGAGCTCGTCGTGCTGGAGCAATCCCTCGGACAGGGCCCACACCACGGCGTACCGGGTCCGGTCGTGGGCGGCGGTGCGCAGCGCCGCGGAGACCTCGGCGTCGGAGTCGGCGGCGAAGCCGAAGGAGCGCAGCATCGCGAGGAACGCGTCCCAGAGCGTCGGCTCCGACAGCCGCGCGTCGAGCCGCGCCTTCTCGGCAGGGGTGATCCCCCGGAACCGCTCGAGGTACGCCGGGTCCTTCGCGCCGGAGAGGAACTCCAGCTCGCGGAACTGCACCGACTGGAACCCGCTGGCCGGAGCGAGCCGTTGCCGGAACTCCAGGAACTCCTGGGGCGTCATCGTCTCCAGGACGTCGATCTGCTGGACCAGCACCCGCTCGATGACGTGCACCCGCGTGAGCAGGTGCTGGGCCCACCACAGCCGGCCGCCGGCCTCGCCCCCGAGCATCGCATCGCGCGCGGCGGAGACCTCGTGCAGCAGCTGCTTGAACCACAGCTCGTAGACCTGGTGGATCGTGATGAACAGCAGCTCGTCGTGCGCGGGTGGGTCCGACTCCAGGTGCTGGGCCTCCAGCAGCTGCGGCAGTCGCAGGTAGCTCCCGTAGGTGAGCTGGGCGCCCTGCTCACCGAAGGACACGAAGTTGTCGCTCATAGGCCCGACCCTAGGGCTCCACGACCTGTACCACCGCGCGGTGCGGCCGCCCCGGGAGCGACTCCGCGGCCTGCGTGGCGGCGAAGCCGACACGCGAGACGCGGGCATGATGTGGGGCATGAGGTTCCGACACGAGCTCCACTACGACGCCGCGCCGGCCGCGGTCTTCGAGATGCTGGCCGACGCCGCGTTCCGCGAGGCCGCCTGCGCGGCCCAGGACGTGATCTCGGCCGAGGTGACCCTCGAGCGCGACGGCAACGGCTTCACGCTGAGCGTCGACCAGGAGCAGCGCACGGACGACCTACCGTCGTTCGCGCGCACCTTCGCAGGTGCGTCGACCCGCGCGATCCAGCGCGAGACCTGGACGGACACGACCGGCGGCACCCTGCAGATCGACACCCCCGGCAAGCCGTCCACGCTCAAGGGCACGATCACGTTGCGCCCCGAGGGCTCCGGGACCGTCGAGATCGTGGAGCTCGAGATAAAGGTCAAGCTCCCGCTCATCGGCGGCAAGCTCGAGCACCTGCTCGCCGACAAGGTCACCGCCGGGATGGACGCCGAGCACGGCGTCGGCGTCGAGTACCTCGCGGGCCGCTGATGTCGCGCCGTCTCACCCACCAGATGACCTACGCCGCGCCCCTGGCGCAGGTCGTCGAGATGCTCGCCGACCCCCGCTTCCGGGAGGGGGTCTGCGAGTACCAACGGGTCGTCAGCGCCGACGTCGAGATCGACCGGTCCGGCGACGCGATGACCGTCCTGATCGAGCAGGTTCAGCCGGCCGCGGGGATCCCGTCGTTCGCGAAGAAGTTCGTCGGCGACGAGATCCGGATCGTGCAGCGCGAGGACTGGTCCGCCCCCGATACCGCCGAGCTGCACGTCACGATCCCGGGCAAGCCGGGGCACATGGACGGCACCATCACCCTCGTGGAGTCCGGCGGGACCACCGTCGAGACGGTCGACGTGGAGATCCGGGTGAACCTGCCGCTGGTCGGCGGCAAGATCGAGGGGCTGGTCTCCGACCTGCTCCGCAAGGCCCTGGTGGCCGAGGAGAAGGTCGGCGCCCGCTACCTGTCGGCGTGACCGCCGGCGTGACTGCCGGCGTGACTGCCGACGCGACTGTCGGTCTGGCTGGTCGCGGTGCTCTCGGTCCGGGCGTCCTCGCGACGGTCGGCGCGCCGCCGCAGCCAGGCCACCAGGCCGAGCAGCGCGAACGGGCCGAACGCCAGGATGAGCGTGAGCGCCTGCTCGACCGGGTGCAGGGCACCCAGGTGCAACGGGATCATCAGCCCATCCTCAGCCCAAGTAGGGGTAGCGGTAGTCGGTCGGCGGAACGAAAGTCTCCTTGATCGAGCGCGGCGACGTCCAGCGCAGGAGGTTGACCGCCGCGCCGGCCTTGTCGTTGGTGCCGGACGCGCGGCCACCCCCGAAGGGCTGTTGGCCCACGACGGCGCCAGTGGGCTTGTCGTTGATGTAGAAGTTGCCGGCGGCGAAGCGGAGCTCGTCCTGGGCCCAGGCGATCGCGCGGCGGTCCTGGGCGATGACGGACCCGGTCAGCGCGTAAGGGGCGATCGACTCCATGCCCCGAACGACCTTCTCGAAGTCGCCGTCCTCGAAGACATGCACCGCGAGGATCGGGCCGAAGTACTCGGTCGTGAACATCTCGTCGGTCGGGTCCCCGCCCTCGACCACGGTCGGGTCCACGAACCAGCCGGCCGAGTCGTCGAGGGTGCCACCCACCACGATGTCGAGCTTGCGGGACCGCTTGGCCCGCTCGATCGCCTTCCGGTGCTTGGCGAAGGCTCGCTCGTCGATGACCGCGCCCATGAAGTTGGAGAAGTCGGTGGGGTCCCCGACGGTGATCGACTCGATCTCGGCGAGGAAGGAGTCCTTCATCCTGGTCCACACCGACCGGGCGACGTACGCGCGAGAGGCGGCCGAGCACTTCTGACCCTGGAACTCGAAGGCGCCGCGGATCATCGCGGTGCGCAGCACGTCGGGGTCGGCCGAGGCATGGGCGACGATGAAGTCCTTGCCGCCGGTCTCCCCCACGATCCGCGGGTAGGACCGGTAGTTCTCGATGTTGTTGCCGACCTCGCGCCACAGGTGCTGGAAGGTCGGGGTGGAGCCGGTGAAGTGGATCCCGGCCAGGTCCGGGTGGGCCAGCGCCACCGCGGAGACGTCGATGCCGTCGCCGGGAAGCATGTTGATCACGCCGGGCGGCAGGCCGGCCTCCTCGAGCAGCTCCATGGTCAACGACGCGGCCAGCTGCTGGGTCGGCGAGGGCTTCCAGATCACCGTGTTGCCCATCAACGCCGGCGCCGTGGGCAGGTTGCCCGCGATCGCGGTGAAGTTGAACGGCGTGATCGCGTAGACGAACCCCTCCAGGGGCCGGTGGTCGGTCCGGTTCCAGATCCCCCGGCTGTTCGCGATCGGCTGGTCGGCCAGGATCTCCCGCGCGTAGTGCACGTTGTAGCGCCAGAAGTCGATCAGCTCGCACGCCGCGTCGATCTCCGCCTGGAACGGCGTCTTGGACTGCCCCAGCACCGTCGCGGCGTTCAGCCGCTGGCGCCACGGCCCGGCCAGGAGCTCCGCGGCCTTGAGCAGGATGGCTGCCCGGTCGTCGAAGTCCATCGCCCGCCACTGTGGCGCCGCCTCGCCCGCAGCCTTCACCGCCGCCCGCGCGTCGGCCTGGGTGGCGTTCTTCAGCACCCCGAGCACGTGCTGGTGGTCGTGCGGCTGCACCACCGCGACCTCCGCGCCGCCCCCGGCCTTCCACCGCCCGCCGATGTAGGCCCGCAGGCTCTTCTGTCTCTTCTCGAGCCGCTCGATCTCGACCAGCAGCGACTCCCGCTCGGGAGTGCCGGGTGCGTAGGTCAGGTTCGGCTCGTTGACCGGAGCCGGGGGGTGGGTCACAGCGTCCATGCCTGCGAGCGTATCCACCGGGGTGCGACGGTACCGAGTCGGCGGTCAGTCGAGGAGGTGCGGGATCTCCTGGGTGGCGAACCACGCGAGGTCCTCGTCGGGGTCCGCATCGGCGGGGCGGTCCTCCGCGTCGGCGTGCACCGCCACGACCCGCTTGAGCGGAACCGTCCACCCGGGCTCGGGCTCGCGGTCGAGCTCGGCCACGACCACGACCCGCCGGCCGGGGCCCGCCACGAGGACGGCCGAGGCGGCGGCCGCGGTCATCAGGGCGTCGTACTCCGCCTCCTCGTCGTCCTCGGCGCCGTCGAGCACGACGACCTCGTCGGTGACCGCGAACCCGCCCTGGGCGTGCTGCTCGGCGAGCAGGGCGATCGTGGTCGGCAGGTAGGCCCGGACCGTCACGACGGCTCCTCGGGGGGCTGCCGCTTCTTGCGTCCACGGGGGGCGCGGCTGCGGCTGCCGGACGCGGAGTCCACGAGCTCGTCGAGCGCCTCCTGGACGCACGGGCCGAGGAGGTCGGCGTCGGGCAGCAGGTCGCGATCGGCGGTCAGGCCGTAGTACACGTGCCCGTCGTACGACGTCACCCCGATCGCCAGCGGGTGGCCCTCGAGCAGCGGCGGGACCGGGTAGGTCGAGACCATCCGGGCCCCGGCGGCGTACAGCGGCGCCTGCGGACCGGGGACGTTGGTGACGCTGAGCTGGTACCCGCGGCGGCGCTCGACCGTGGCGACGCGGGAGCCGATCGCGTGGAAGGTCGCCGGCGCGAAGCCGGACATGCTGGCCAGCCGGCTGGCCCCGACCGCGCGACCGGTCTCCTTGTGCGCCTGGAAGGAGTACGAGACCTGGTGGAGGCGCACCACCGGGCTGGCCTCCCACACCGGCAGGTCGACGAAGTGGGCGGCGATCTGGCTCCCGAGCGAGGTCGCCTCGAGCTCCTCGTCGATCACCGAGACCGGGACGACGGCTCTGATCTGCCGGATCCCGCGCATCGACTCCCCGCGGGTCATCAGCCAGGCTCGCAGCGCGCCGGTGACGGTCGCGAGCACGACGTCGTTCACGGTGCCGCCGTGCGCCTCGCGGACCTTACGGTAGTCGGCGAGGTCGGTGCGCACCGCGACGATCCGGCGCTGCTGCGACAGCGGCCCGATGATCGGCGAGTCGCCGGCGACGCTGCGGTTCGCGAGCGCGTCGAAGACGCGGCCCGCGGACCGGGCGCTCGAGGCGGCCCCGCGCAGCACCGACCCGGTCGTGCTGAGCAGCGTCTCGGCCACGGTCTCCGGGCCGGTCAGCGAGTCGTGGACCGCGCCGGCCATCAGCGCGATGGGCGAGGGGCGGGCGCGGGCCCGCCAGCCGTCGGCGCCCAGCTCCTTGGGCTCCGGCGACTTGTCGAGCAGCACCTGGCCCAGGTCGACGGTCTCGATGCCGTCGACCAGCACCTGGTGCGACTTGGTGAGGATCGCGACCTGGCCGTCGGCCAGCCCCTCGACGAAGTACATCTCCCACAGCGGGCGGCTGCGGTCCAGCGGGCGCGACACGATCCGCGCCACCAGGTCGCGGAGCTGGTCGAGGGTGCCCGGCCGGGGCAGCGCGGAGCGGCGTACGTGGTAGCCGATGTCGAAGTGCTCGTCGTCGACCCACACCGGGTTGGCGAGGCGGCCCGGCACCGGCTGGACCCGCTGGCGGTAGCGCGGGACGAACGAGATCCGCTCCTGCACCAGCCGGACCAGCCGCGCGTAGTCGAAGCCGGACTGGCCGGGCTCGAAGATCTCGACGGTCGCGTTGTGCATCGGCGTCGACGCGGACTCCTCGGCGAGGATGGCCACGTCACGCGGACGGAGCCTCTCGGTCATGGTGTCCCTTTCGTCGCACCGCCGGGGCGGCGCATCGGGCGTTGGTCCGACGTGCGATCCTGACGAACGTTACCGAGGTCGACGCAGCCCCAGCAGCAGGGCCGAGCAGAAGGACGAGACGATGCGCCGTGTGCTGGCCTCCTTGGCCGTACTCCTGTCTTCCCTCCCCGCCCTCACGGCATGCGGTGGCAGCGACTCCCCCAGCGATGGCGCGGACTCCGGCCCCGAGGTCGTCGAGGTGACGATCCAGGGCGAGAGCGTCACCCCCAACGGCGAGCGGGTCGAGGTCGCCGTCGGGCAGGACGTCGAGCTCGACGTGACCGCGGACGCCCCGGGCGAGATCCACGTGCACTCCACACCCGAGCAGGAGCTCGAGTACGAGGCCGGCGAGTCGACGCTGACCATCAAGGGCATCGACAAGCCGGGCACGGTCGACGTCGAGTCGCACAACCTCGAGAAGGTCATCGTCCAGCTCGAGGTCCGATGAGGGCCTGCTGAGTTGTCTCCTGACGGCATCACCCTCGCGCACGGGATCGGTGGCGCGAAGGACCTCCCGATCTCGCCGGAGCTGGCGATCGCGGGAGCCAGCGCCGCCCTAGTCGTCTCCTTCACGGTCCTGGCGGTCGCCTGGCGCACCCCGCGGTACGACGCGGCCACCAGCGGCCGGCCGGCGCCGACGCTGCTCGGCCGGCTGGTCGACTCCACCGGCTGGCGGGTCGCCTGCCGGGTGTTCGGCATGGTGGTCTTCCTCTGGGCCGCGATGGCCGCCGTGTTCGGCAAGGACCTGGTGATCAACCCGATCTTCGGGATCTTCTACGTGTGGTGGTGGGTCGGCCTGGTCCCGCTGTCGGTGCTGCTCGGCCCGGTGTGGAAGGCGATCAGCCCGGCCCGGACCATCAACCTGGCGTTCGCGAAGGTCTCCGGCAGCGACCCGGACCGCGGGCTGCTGACCTACCCCGACCGACTCGGCTACTGGCCGGCCGCGCTCGGCCTGTTCGCGTTCGTGTGGATGGAGCTCGTCTACCCGTTCTCCACCGAGCTCGGGCCGGTCCGGCTGTGGTGTGCGGCGTACGTCGCGGTGATGCTGGTCGGCGGCGCGCTGTTCGGCACCACGTTCTACGAGCGCGCCGACCCGTTCGAGGTCTACTCCACCCTGGTCTCCCGGCTCTCGGTGTGGGGCCGGCGCGGTGACCTGCTGGTGGTCCGCAGCCCGCTGGCGAACCTGGACACGACGCCGGCCCGCCCGGGGCTGGTGGCGGTGGTCGCGGTCCTGTTCGGCAGCACGGCGTTCGACTCGTTCAAGGACTCCACCCGGTGGCTGTCCTTCGTGCAGTCCACCGACACCTCGTCGTACCTGCTGAACAACCTGGCGCTGCTGGCGTTCTGCGTCGGCGTCGGCCTGGTGTTCGTGGTCGGCTGCGTGCTCACCGGGCTCGGTGACGACCTGCGCCGCCGCGAGCTGCCGAACCTGCTGGCGCACTCGGTGGTGCCGATCATCGTCGGCTACATCATCGCCCACTACCTGCGCTACCTCGTCGAGGTCGGCCAGCTGACGCTGGTGCAGGCGAGCGACCCGTTCAGCGACGGCAGCAACTACCTGGGGACGGGGAACTTGGACCCGGTCTACTGGTTGGCCTACCACCCCACGTTCCTGGCGAACGTCAAGGTGCTCGCGGTGGTCGTCGGGCACGTGCTGGGCGTGATCGCGGCCCACGACCGGGCGATCAAGATCCTGCCGCCGCGGCACCAGCTGACCGGTCAGCTGCCGCTGCTGTTCGCGATGGTGGCGTTCACCGTCGGCGGGCTCTACCTGCTGTTCGCGGCCTGAGCCTGCGCCCGCCGAGCACCGGGCGCCGGGAGGTCCGCCGGTGCGCCGGTCGAGCCCCGCGGCGACAGGGCGTCCACGAGCCGCGCGACCGCCCGGCCGAGCGATGAGTCGCCCACCTCGACGAGGGTGCGGCCGCTCACGAGTGCCCGGTCGACGGCCACCTGGTCCTCGGGGAGGAAGTGCAGGCCCGCGACCCGGGCGAAGCCGTGGACCATCCCGGCGATGTCGCGCTCGGACCAGCCGAGCGTCCCGCGCATCCGGTTGACGACGACGTGGACCGGGCGTCCGGCCGTCAGGTCGCGCAGCTCGACCAGGCCGCGCGCCAGCCGGGACAGGCCGACCGGGTCCGCTGCACCGACGACGACCACCTCGTCGGCCACCTCGAGCGCGCCCAGCGTCATCTGGTTGCGGGCCGGGCGGGTGCCGAAGTCCGGCGCGGCGTCCTCCTCCAGGCTGAAGCCGGTGTCGACGACCACCTCGGCCTGCTCACGGCCGACCTCCAGCAGGTGCTCGATCGCGCCGACCCGCACCTCGACCCACCGGTCACCCCGGGGCAGGCCGGTGACGACGCTGAGGTGGGGGTCGATGCCGCGCTGGACCGAGGCGAACCGCTCCTCGAGCTGCCCCGAGGAAGCGAGCCGAGCCGCGGAGAGCAGGCCGGAGACCTCGTCGAGGATGCCGAGCTGCTGGGCGACGGCGCCGCCGTACGGATCGGCGTCGACCAGGACGGTACGGCGTTGCCGGCGGGCGGTCTCGGCCGCCAGGGCGGTCGCGACGGTGGTCCGCCCCGGTGCACCGGCCGGGCCCCAGACGGCGATCACCCGGCCGGGTAGCGCCGGCGTACCGGGTGCCGGTCCCGACGGAGGCGGACTCGGGGGTCCGGCAGGTGGCGGTCCGAGCGGGGCCGGCGGCCGGACCGCGGTGGCCGGGGACTCCTCGGCGAGGACGGTCTCGACCAGGCGGTCGAGGTCGTCGTCGGTGACGACCCGGTGCACGCCGATGCGCGCGGCCCGGAGCCGCCCGCCGTCGAGGGTGACGCCGCCGGGGGCGATGGCGACCGGGCGGACGCCGTGCTTGCGGAGCAGGTCGACCGCGCTGCGGTCCAGACCCGGGGCATCCAGGCCGAGCACGGCGACGTCGGCCTGTCCCGCCGTCGCCGCCGCGAGCAGGTCGTCGATGTCGACGCAGCGCTTGAGCACGACGATGCCGGGGTGGTCGCCGAGCCGACGCAGGGCGGCCGGCTCCCACGCCGCCCCCGAGGCGACGATCAGGACGAGCGCACGGTCGGCCACGGGTCAGCCTCGGCGAACCACGGTGAGGACCGGCGCCTCGGTGCGGCCCAGCTGGTCGAGGAAGGCGGCCGCATCGGCCTGCGGTACGGCGAGCACCAGCTGGCGGTGCCCGCTCGCCGACCCGAACGTCGTGTCGATGCCGGGTGCGTCGACCACCGTCGCGCCGGCCAGCGCCGGCCCCGTGTGGTCGCGGTTGCCGCGGCCGACGAGGTAGACGTCGACGACCGACCCGGCGCGCACCGAGGGCGGCACCAGCTCGACGTCGACCGCCACCGGCAGCTCGACCGTGTCCGCACCGTCGTCGGCGGCGCCGAGCGCGGATCGTGGCAGCAGTTCCCCTGCCGTCACGCCACGGACCAGCCGCAGGTCGGCGGGCAGCTCGTCGTCGAGGGTGAAGTAGCGCCCGAGGTCCTCCGCGTCGGCGAACCGAACCCGGTGGGCGACCAGGTCGCCGGCGTCCAGCTCCGCCCCCGGGCCCGCATCGCCCGAGACCGCCCACACCGACACCGTGTCGTCGGCGGCGGCGAGCAGCCGCGCGCCCGCGACGACGGAGACGGCGACGATCAGGACCCCGACCCAGAGCCGCGGATCGCGCCAACCGGCCCGGGTCGCGCGCGTCGCCGGCGGGACCGGGGCGACTCCCCCGATCTCCGGACGCTGCGCCGGCCGCCGAGTCACCCGCTCATCATCACCACACTCCGGCGCATCGAAACCCGTCCTCCACAACCCGTCGTCCGGCCGGTCGTCCGGCCGGTCGTCCACAACCGGCCCGGCCGGCCCCGCGCCCGGCCCTTCCAGGTGCGACGATGACCCCATGGCCGGCCCCCGCTTCCTCACGCTCGCCGACGTCGCCGAGGTCCTCAACACCTCCAGCGCGCAGGTCTACGCCCTGGTCCGGCGCGGCGACCTGCCCGCGATCAAGATCGGCGGCCGGGGCCAGTGGCGGGTGGAGTCGGCCCAGCTCGAGGAGTTCATCGAGCGGATGTACGCCGAGACCCGCACCTTCGTCGACGAGCACCCCTACGTCGAGTCCGACACCCGCTCCGAGGCCGACGCCTGACCGCGCATGGGTGTCGACTTCGTCGCCACGACCCGGACCCCTGGGCCGAAACCGGAACTTCTGGCCCGAAGTTTCGGCCCAACAGTTCCGGTTTCCCCGGTTCACCGGGGAAACCGATCACCGCGAGCCCTGGCCACCGCGGACGCGAAGCTCAGCCGGTCTCGGCGCCCAGGGTGAGCGAGATGGTGCGCTCCTGACCGTCCCGCAGGATCGTGAACTCCACAGTCTCCCCCGGCTGGTGGGTGCGGATCGCGACGATCAGGGCGATGCCGTCGGTGACCCGCTCGCCCTCGACCTCGATGATCACGTCGCCCTTGCGCAGGCCGCCCCTCTCGGCGGGGGTGTCGGGCATGACCTCGTCGATCTCGGCGCCGTTGCCGTCGTTCTGCCCGGTCTGCACCTGCGCGCCGATGACCGGGTACTTCGCCTCGCCGGTGCGCAGGATCTGGTCCGCGGTGACCCGCACCTGCTCGATCGGGATCGCGAAGCCGACGCCGATGTTGCCGGACTCACCGCCGATGCCGCCGCCGGTCGTCGCGATCGCGGAGTTCACGCCGACGACCTGGCCGCGCAGGTTCACCAGCGGCCCCCCGGAGTTGCCGGGGTTGATCGCCGCGTCCGTCTGGACCGCGTTGATGTAGGAGGAGTCGTTGCCGGCGTCGCCGGTGGTGACCGGCCGGTGCAGCGCGCTCACGATCCCGGCGGTCACGGTCGAGCTGAGCCCGAGGGGCGAGCCGATGGCGACCACGCCCTCACCGACCCGCAGCTCCTGGGAGGCACCCAGGGCGGCCGGCGTCAGGCCCTTCGCCTTCGGCGAGTAGAGGACCGCCAGGTCGTAGACCGGGCTGCGCCCGACCACGGTCGCGGGGTAGCGGTTGCCGTCCTGGTCGACGATCTGGATCGGGCCGTCGGCCTCGTCGGCGTCGGCCACCACGTGGTTGTTGGTGATCACGTGCCCCTGCCGGTCCAACACGAAGCCGGAGCCGGTGGCCCCGCCGCGCTGGCCCTCGTACTCGGCGGAGATCTGCACGGTGCTCGGCAGCAGCCGCGCGGCGACCGCCTCGATCGACCCGTTGTCCGCCGACAGCGGCGCCTCGGAGACGGTGTCGACGCCGGCCAGGCCGCTGCTCACGGTGCCCGGCTCGTCCTCGCTGAGCTGATCGTAGGCGAGGCCGCCGAGCGCGCCACCCACGAGCCCGAGGGTGAGGGCGAGCACGCAGACCACGGGCCACAGCCAGCCGGGGACCCGGCCGCGCGGGGCCAGGTGGCCCGGTGGCGGGCCCGACGGAGGACCGAACGACGGCCCGAAGGGCTGCTGCTGGCCGGCGTACGGCGCTCCCGGCGGCAGCCCGGCCCACCGGTGCGGAGGGGACTGCACGGTGGGCGGCAGCCAGCTCGGCGGCCGCGGACCCGCGGGCGGTCCGGCCGGCGGTGCGACGGGTGGTGCCGCCGGCGGCGCGGCGGGGGGTTCTGCGGGCGTGGCCGGGGGCGTGGCTGGCGGCGGCCCGAGGGGCGCGGCCGCCAGCGGCTGCGTCGACTCGTCGTCGCGGGGCTCGTCCTGCGTCACGGCACTATCTTGACCCGCGCCGCGAAATCCGGGACCGGCGGGCTCGCTACCGCTTCGCCTGTCGGGTGACGTGGGCGGCCGGCACCGTCGGCGTCGGCGTCCGGGGAGCCTGGGTGTTCGTGATCGAGGTGAGCGGCGCCCGCCGGTCGATGGTGGGGGCGTCGGCGGGCGCGACCCCGAACACCAGGACGCCCATCACCGCGGCGCCGACGGCGCCGCCGCCGATGGCGGCCAGGCCGAGGTTGCGGCGTCGGTGGTCGGCCGGCGCCGCCATCGTGAGGCACGCCGAGCCGCAGCCGGCCGAGGCGTCGATCAGCGAGCCCTTCAGCCAGGCCGGGGCCGCGGGCGCGGCGACCTCGAAGGAGAGGCCCGCGAGCCGGGTCTTGATCCAGCCCTCGCGCTCGACGAGGTCGCGGCACGCGTGGCAGCCGTGCACGTGCGCCCAGGCCCGCTCGGTCTCGTCGGTGGAGAGCTGACCGTCGAGCAGGGCGCTGGTGCGCGAGCCCAGGTGGTGGCCGATCACGTCGCGGACCCCCAGCCCGAGAGCAGCGGCCCGGCCGCGGGACCGGCGTACCGCACCCGGCCGGCGCTCGGCGCCCGGTGCGCGAGGGCGGAGCGCAGCATGGCGCGGCCGCGGTGGATGCGGGAGCGGACGGTGCCGAGCTTGGCGCCCAGGATCTCGGCGATCTCCTCGTAGGCGAGCCCCTCGACGTCGCAGAGGACGACCGCGGCGCGGAAGTCCGGCGGCAGGGTCGCGAGGGCACGCTCGATGTCGTCGTCGAAGGTGCGGTCGGCGTACGCCGCATCCGGGCTCGGCGAGGAGCTGGTGAGCCGGTCGGCGCGCTCGTCGGAGAGGGCGTCGAAGCGGATCCGCTGCTTGCGCCGGGCCTGGTCGAGGAAGAGGTTCGTGGTGATGCGGTGCAGCCAGCCCTCGAAGGTGCCGGGGGTGTAGGTGGACAGCGAACGGAACACCCGGACGAAGACCTCCTGGGTGAGGTCCTCGGCGTCGTGGCGGTTGCCGGTCAGACGGTAGGCCAGCCGGAACACCCGGTCGGAGTGCTGCTCGACGATCTCCTCCCAGGACGGGACGCCCTCGGCCGGTCGGTCGGCAGGACCGCCCGCAGCGGGGGTCACCGGCGTGTCCATGGGTGCCTCCTGGAGGGGCTGCTGGCGCTTGCGTGCCTGGGGGAACAGGGTCTTGTCCTTCCTCACCGTAGAGACCTCTGCTGAGAGGAACCTGTGAGCATCGTGTCTCTTTCGCCTGCTCTTCGCGCGGGTGGTGCGGGTCTCTCGCGAGGCCGGTGCGACCTCATCCAGGAGAACGTGCGCGGCTCCCGCGGCGTTCCCGTCGGTCGCGGTACGGTGAGTCCGCCGATCCCAGGAGGCCGCCATCACCACGCCGATCAAGCCCGCGAGCTGGTCCTACGCCGAGGCGTACGTCGTCGAGGACGACGTCCTCGCCGCGGCCCGGTCCCGTGCCGAGGAGGTCGGGGTCGTCCCGATCGGTCCCGGCGGGGGCGCCGCACTCCGCTTCCTCGCCTCGGTGCTCGACGCGCGGGCCGTCGTCGAGATCGGCACCGGCACCGGCGTCTCCGGGCTGTGGCTGCTGCGCGGCATGCGCGCCGACGGCGTGCTGACGACCGTCGACATCGAGGCCGAGCACCAGCGCCTGGCCCGCCAGTCGTTCACCGAGGCCGGCATCGCCGCACAGCGGGCCCGGACCATCTCCGGCGCGGCGCTCGACGTACTCCCCCGGCTGACCGACGGCCACTACGACCTGGTGTTCTGCGACGGCGACAAGGCGGAGTACTCCGCCTACCTCCAGGAGGCGCTGCGGCTGCTGCGCCCCGGCGGTGTGGTCGCCTTCGACAACGCGCTGTGGCACGACCGGGTGGCCGACCCTGCCCAGCGCGACGAGGACACCGTGGCGATCCGCGAGCTCGGCCGCCAGGTCGCCGAGCACGACGACCTGGTCGCCGTCCTGCTGCCTGTCGGTGACGGTCTGCTGGTCGCCAAGAAGGAGTGGAACCCGGGGGCTTAGGGGCCCGGCGTCGGTTTCCCCGGTTCACCGGGGATGTTGGAACTTCTTGCCCGAAACTTCGGCCCAACAGTTCCGGTTTCCCCGGTTCACCGGGGAAACCGGACCCCGGCCACCGGCGAACCTCAGTAGCGGCCGGCGGCGAGGAACCCGTCGCCACCCTCGGCGACGGCGACGATGTCGCACTCCTCGATCAGGATCGGGGCGCTGCCGATGATCTGGGAGCCGGGCGACTCGGCGGCCGTCTGGGAGAACGCCTCCTGGAACGCCGCCCGGGCCTCGTCGCTGACGAAGACGTAGCAGCCCTCGAACCACTCCCCCGGACGGCACCGCCAGGTCTTGAAGCGCAGCCCCGGCTGGCCGGTGAACCGCGCGTGCGAGCTGTCGGCGACGTACGACGCGAGCTGCTCCTCGACCCCGGCGGGGGCGTCGGCGAGCGACCAGCGGACGGTGAGACCCTTCATGATCCGACTCCTTCGAGGGGGTGCCCGGTGCCGAGCCAGGCGAGCAGGGCGCGGGCGCCGAAGCCGGTCGGCCCGGTGGTCCACTCGTGCCGCTCGTCCGGGGAGTCGCCGGCCGACGCGATGTCCAGGTGCGCCCAGGGCAGGTCGCCGACGAAGTGCTGCAGGAACAGGGCGGCCACGATCGCGCCGGGCCCGCTGGGGGCGTTGTCGGCGTCGGCCACGGTGGAGGAGAGCTTGGGCTCGTAGACGCTCGCCAGCGGGAACCGCCACAGCGGCTCGCCGGCCCGCTCCGCGGCGGCGACCAGGGTCGCGGCCAGCGCGTCGTCGTTGGCGAACAGGCCGCCGGTCCGCTGGCCGAGGGCGACCTTCATGGCGCCAGTCAGCGTCGCGACATCGACCACGGCGTCCGGCTTCACCTCGGCGACGGCGTACGCGAGAGCGTCGGCGAGCACCAGCCGCCCCTCGGCGTCGGTGTTGGTGACCTCGCTGGTGCGGCCGCCGTAGTGACGGATCACGTCGCCGGGCCGCAGCGCGTCGCCGCCGATGGCGTTCTCCGCGGCGACGACCAGGCCGACCACCCGCACCGGGCAGTCGACGGCGCTCAGCGCGGCCATCGTCGCGAGCACGACGGCGCCGCCGGTCATGTCGCGCTTCATGTTCACCATCGCCTCGCCCGGCTTGATCGACAGGCCGCCGGTGTCGAAGGTGATGCCCTTGCCGACCAGCGCGACGGTGGGCGTACGGCGGCCCGCCTTGCGCGGGCTGTAGTCGAGGCGGATCAGGCGGGGCGGCGTCGCCGAGGCCCGGCCGACGCCGAGCAGGCCGCCGAATCCCTCCTCCGCGAGCCGGTGCTCGTCCCACACGGTGACCTCGAGGCCGGCCTCGCGGCCGATCTGCTCGGCCTGGTCGGCGAGCCAGGGCGGGTTCTTGAGGTTGGACGGCACCGTGGCCAGCAGCCGCGAGCGCCAGCCGGCGCCCCCGATGGCCACCGCCCGGTCGAGCACCGGCGCGAGCGGCCGCGGGTCAGGCAGCCCCGCGAGCACGACCCGCTTCACCGGCTGGTGCGGGGGCGGGCCGGAGCGCCAGCTGAACCCGAACGAGCCGAGCATGGCGCCGACCACGAACGCCTCCAGCCCGTCGTCCGGGGCGATCGCCGGGACCGTGGTCGCCAGCGACCTGCGGTCGTACGTCGCCCGCGCGAGGGCCGCCCCGGCGCGCCGGAGGTCCGCGGCCGTCTGGGCGCCGACGCCGGCGAGCAGCACGCATCGCAGCCCCGCGTTGTCCGGCGTACCGAGCGGCACGGGCACCGAGAGGATCTCGCCGGCCGCACCGGTCGCGCCGTCACCCTCGAGGTACGCGAGCAGGTCGAGCCCGAGCTGCTCGCCGAGCTCGGCCGCACCGGGACCCAACGCGACCGGGCCGCCGTCGTCGCCGGGGAGCACCGGTAGGGCCACCACCTCGACCCCGAGGATGGCGTGCGGGAGCGCCGCGCTCAGCGCGAACTCGGGTGGGGAGACCTGGCTCGGGAGGGCCGGTGAGGACGGGGCCGATGAGGGGGCCGATGAGGGGGTCGCAGGCACCGGGGTCAGCCGACGACGTCCTTGAGGGCATCCCCGAGAGCGCCTGCTTCCTCGGCGTTCAGCTCGACTACGAGGCGGCCACCGCCCTCGAGCGGGACGCGCATCACGATGCCGCGCCCTTCCTTGGTGACCTCCAGCGGACCGTCGCCTGTCCGCGGCTTCATCGCCGCCATCCGCGCACCTTCCTCTTGTGATGTGGCAGCGGGCCTCCGAGGACCCGGCTGCGCCGTACGCACGGACCATTATCCCCTATCCGACGGTGACGCGGAGCACAGCCCGCCCGGAGCCCGGCCGGGCTACTGGCACACTCCTGACATGCAGGCCCGCTCGGCGCTCTTCGACGTGTACGGCGACCACCTGCGCGCGCGCGGCAGCGAGGCCCCGGTGGCCGCGTTGGTGCGGCTCCTGGACCCGGTCGGCATCGCGGCCCCGGCCGTGCGCACGGCGATCTCCCGGATGGTGATGCAGGGCTGGCTCGAGCCGGTCCAGCTCGACGGCGGCCGCGGCTACCGCACCACCACGCGGGCGGACCGGCGTCTCGACGAGACCGGGCGTCGCGTCTACCGCCGCGACGCACCCGCCTGGGACGGCCACTGGCACCTGGCGTTCGTCAGCCCGCCGCCGGGCCGGGCCGCCCGGGCCCGGCTGCGCGCCGGGCTCACCTTCATCGGGTACGCCGAGCTCGCCGACCACGTGTGGGTCACCCCGTTCGAGCGGACCGAGCTCGGCTCGGTGCTGGACCGCGAGCGCGCCAGCGCCACGACCGCGCGGGCCGACCGCTTCGACCCCCCGCCGACCGGCGCCTGGGACCTGGCCGCCCTGCGGCTGGCCTACGAGGGGTGGCTGCAGGCCGCCGACGACCTGGTCGAACAGCACCTCGCCGCCCACGAGGACCCCGACGAGGCCGCGTTCGCGGCCCGGTTCCACCTCGTCCACGAGTGGCGCAAGTTCCTCTTCACCGACCCCGGGCTGCCCGACGCCCTGCTGCCGCGCGACTGGCCGGGCCACGCCGCGGCCGAGCTGTTCGCGGGCGCGGCCGGCCGGCTCAAGCCGGGGGCCGACCGGTTCGTGGCCCGCTGCCTGGGCGACTGACACCGCCGTACCCGCCGGCCCCCGGCCCTCGGCCCGACCTGACAGGATGCCCGCATGACCGAGCCCTCCGTCCTCCTCGACGTCACCGACGGCGTCGGGACCATCACGCTCAACCGTCCGGACGCCTACAACAGCCTCGACGTGGCCACCAAGGAGCTGCTCCTCGAGACGGTGCGGGCCGTGGCCGACGACCCGGCGGTGCGCTGCGTGGTGCTGACCGGCAGCGGCAGGGCCTTCTGCACCGGCCAGGACCTCAAGGAGCACATCGAGCTGCTCGAGAACGGCGGCAGCGACCTGCTGTTCACGACCGTGGACAAGCACTACAACCCGATCGTGACCACGCTGGCCGGCATGGCCAAGCCGGTGGTCGCGGCCGTCAACGGGGTCGCGGCCGGCGCCGGGGCCAGCCTGGCGTTCGCCTGCGACCTGCGGATCCTGGCCGACACGGCCGGCTTCAACCTCGCCTTCGCCAACGTCGCGCTGTCCTGTGACACCGGCGCGAGCTACCACCTCCAGCGGCTGGTCGGCCGCGCGAAGGCGCTGGAGCTCCTCTACTTCCCGAGCACCGTCCCCGCCGCGGACGCGCTCGAGCTGGGTCTGGCCACCCGGGTGGTGCCGGCCGACGAGCTGGCCGCCGAGGTCGGTGCCCTGGCCAGCCGATTGGCCGCCGGCCCGACGGTCGCGCTGGGGGCGATGCGGCAGTCCGTCGCGTACGCCGCCGGGCACTCCTTCGAGGAGTCGCTGGAGCTCGAGAGCGCGATGATGCAGAAGACCGGCGCCACCGCCGACCACCGGGCCGCGGTCGCCGCCTTCGTCGCCAAGCAGAAGCCGGTGTTCGAGGGCCGGTGAACCGGTGTCCAGGGGTCGGTGAGCCGGGCCGGGACCCCGTCGCTCGGGGGCGACTCAACCCCGCCGGGCACCCCAGATGGAGAGCACCTGCTTCGGCGCGATCCTGCGCATCAGCCGCGTGGACGGGTGCGCGCCGTACTCGACGGTCAGCGCCGAGCCCCGGAACTGGTGGTTGTACCAGCCGGTCATCGTGCCGTGGCAGACGCCGCCGCAGGTGAAGGACTTGCGCGGCAGGTTCAGCTTGTCGGCGACCCGCCGGGAGAACCGCGCGTTCTTGGTGTCGGTGTCGACGCCGTGCAGCGGCTGGTGGAAGCTGACGATCCAGCGCGGCTTGATCTGCTTCAGGAACTTCATCACCGCTCGGGTCTCCGGCTCGGAGCCGGGCCGCGGCCCGGACTCGTAGCTGCCGTCGAGGTCGGCCCAGCGGTAGGGGAAGTTGCGGTTGAGGTCGACGCCGTGGGCGTTCTTGCGGGTGTGCCGCGCGAGCCCGTCGGGGTTGTAGATCGGCAGCACCCACAGGTTGAGCCCGTGGATCGGCCGGCCGTCGCGCAGCGTGGCGAGGATCTGCCGGGGGTGGCCCTCGTTGCCGTGCATGGTGGAGATCAGCAGCGCCTTCGGCCGGCCGCGCTCCCCGAGCCGGAAGGCCTTGATCGGCCGGCCCCGCACGGAGTGCCCGATCACCCGGACCTCCTTGACGGCCGGCCGGTCGTCGGGGGCGCGCACGGCGTACGACGCCGTCGGCACGCCGGCGAGCAGCCCGGTGGCGAGGGTGACGGTGAGGGCGGTGGCGAGCAGGGTCCCGAGACGCATGGGCACCGACCCTAGAACATCGGGCCGGATCATCCGCGCGCCGGTCAGACCGCGGCGGTGAGGTAGGCCCAGGTGAAGACGCCGACGCCGACGAGCATCCCGACGTGCGCCAGGATCGAGAGCCCCGGCCCCTCGGACCAGGTGTCCTCGCGTCCCTCCGACGCGTGCCGCCCGCGGCTGGGCAGCCACCGCACCAGGATCAGCAGGCCGGCGACGACGACCACCCACCACAGCGCCAGCGCGATGATCCCGACGGTCTCGCTGCCCGCCGCGGAGTCCTCGCCCGCGACCAGGAAGACCAGCCACAGGACCAGCGCCAGGGCCCCGGCGCCGGTGTGCACGTTGAGCAGCCCGCTGCCCATCTGCAGGCGCCCGGCGCCGCCGTCCTGGCGACCGAGCCGGAGCCGGGTCAGCACGATCACCACGGCCGCCAGCCCGGTGAGGACGTAGACGATCACCTCGGTCGACACGTGCGCAGTGTGCCCTACGCGTGGGGTTCGCCGCCATGACGGGGCGGGGACCCGGGACGTTCATCCTCCGGACCGCGGCCGTTCTCCAGCTGCGAGGCGAGCCGGTCGAGCAGCGCGTCGACCTCCGACATCCGGTAGCCGCGGACCGCCAGCGGGAACCGCACCCGCCGCAGGTCCTCGGCCGTCACCGGCCCCTCCGCGGGCACACCGGCGTCGGGGCGGTCGTCGTACACCTCGGCCAGCGGGGCCCCGCGTCCGGCCGCGACGACCGCGATCCCGCCCAGCGCCAGCACGATCAGCACCGCGAAGAACCACATCACGGCCTACTCACCGTCCCGGCGGCCGGCGACGATCCACGCGATCGCCTCGTCGATGTCGTCGGTGACCAGGAGCGAGTCGAGGTCGGCCTGCTTGATCCGGCCGTCGGCGAGCATCGAGTCGCCCATCCAGTCCAGCAGCCCGGCCCACTCCGCGACCCCGAGCAGCACGATGGGGAACGAGGTGATCTTCTGGGTCTGCACCAGCGTCATCGCCTCGAACAGCTCGTCGAGGGTGCCGAGCCCACCGGGCAGCGCGATGTAGCCCTGGGAGTACTTCACGAACATCGTCTTGCGGACGAAGAAGTAGCGGAAGTTGATGCCGACGTCGACCCAGCCGTTGAGCTCGGCCTCCCAGGGCACCTCGATCCCGAGCCCGACGCTGATGCCGCCCGCCTCGCTCGCGCCCTTGTTGGCCGCCTCCATCACGCCGGGCCCGCCGCCGGTGATCACCGCGAACCCGGCCTGGACGAGCTTGCGGCCGACCTCCTCGCCGACGGCGTACGCCGGGTGGTCGGCCGGGGTGCGGGCGGACCCGAACACCGAGATCGCGGGGCCGAGCTCGGCCAGGGCGCCGAAGCCCTCGATGAACTCGGCCTGGATGCGCAGCACCCGCCACGGGTCGGTGTGCACCCAGTCGGCCGACCCACGACTGTCGAGCAGCCGCTGGTCGGTGGTGACCGCGTCCACCTGGGCGCGGCGCTGCAGGATCGGGCCCTTGGACTTCGAGCGCACCATCTCAGCGTCCTTCCAGCCAGGCCCGGAGCCGGGTCTCGCAACGCTCGATCTGCTCGATCGGCACGTGCTCCTCCTGCTTGTGCGCGAGCACCGGGTCGCCCGGCCCGTAGTTCACCGCCGGGATGCCGAGCCCGGTGAACCTGGCCACGTCGGTCCACCCGAACTTCGGGTTGACCTCGCCGCCGACGGCGTCGACGAACGCCTTCGCGGCCGGCCGGTCGAGCCCGGGCAGCGCGCCGGGCGCCGAGTCGGTGACGGTGACGTCGAAGCCGGCGAAGAACTCGCGGACGAACGCCTCGGCCTCGGCCTCCGAGCGGTCGGGGGCGAACCGGTAGTTGACCGCGACGACGCACTCGTCGGGGACCACGTTGCCGGCCACGCCGCCGCGGATGCCCACCGCGTTCAGGCCCTCGTGGTACTCCAGCCCGTCGATGACCGGCCGCCTGGCGGCGTACCCCTCGAGGCGGCGGAGCACCTCGCCGGCCCGGTGGATCGCGTTGACGCCGCGCCAGCTGCGCGCGGAGTGGGCGCGCTCGCCGGTGGTGCGCACGTCGACGCGCAGCGTGCCCTGGCAGCCGGCCTCGACGCCGGCGTTGGACGGCTCCATCAGGATCGCGAAGTCGGCGGCCAGCAGCTCGGGGTGGCTCAGCGAGAGCAGCCGCAAGCCGTTGTGCTCGGCCTCGACCTCCTCGGCGTCGTAGAGCAGGTAGGTGACGTCGCGGGTGGGCTCGGTGACGGTGGCGGCGAGCCGGAGGATCACCGCGTCGCCGCCCTTCATGTCGCAGGTCCCGAGGCCGTGCAGGAGCCCGCCCTCGCGGCGGGCGGGGAGGTTGTCGTTGACCGGCACGGTGTCGAGGTGGCCGGCGATCACGACCCGCTCGGGCCGGCCGAGGTCGGTGCGGGCGACGACGGTGTTGCCGTGCCGGGTGACGGTCAGGTGGGGGTACGCCGCGAGCGCCGTCTCGACCGCGTCCGCGATCGCCTGCTCGTTGCGGCTGACCGACTCGATGTCGACCAGCCGCTCGGTCAGCGTGACGACGTCGGTCGTGAGGTCGATCCGGTGCATGCCCTCATCCAACCAGCCGCGGGACTATCGACCGAACTAGAACTCGTTCTAGTATCGGCCGCATGCGTAACGGACTCGTCCTGTTCACCTCCGACCGCGGCATCACGCCGGCCGCGCTCGGCGCCGCGGCCGAGGAGCGGGGCTTCGACACGTTCTACGTGCCCGAGCACACCCACATCCCGGTGAAGCGGGAGGCGGCCCACCCCAGCACCGGCGACGAGACGCTGCCCGACGACCGCTACCTGCGCACCCTCGACCCCTGGGTCTCACTGGCCACGGTCGCCGCGGTCACCTCGCGGATCCGGCTCTCCACCGCGGTGGCACTGCCGGTCGAGTCCGACCCGATCACGCTGGCCAAGCAGATCGCCACCCTCGACCACCTCTCCGGCGGCCGGGTCGACATCGGCGCCGGCTTCGGTTGGAACACCGACGAGCTCGCGGACCACCACGTCCCGGCCGCGCGCCGCCGTACGGTGCTGAAGGAGTACGTCGAGGCGATGCGCGCGCTGTGGACCCAGGAGGAGGCGTCCTACGACGGGGAGTTCGTCTCGTTCGGGCCGTCCTGGGCCTACCCCAAGCCGGCCGGCCACATCCCGCTGGTGATCGGCGCCGGCGGCGGGCCGAAGACGTTCCGGTGGATCGCCGAGCACGCCGACGGCTGGATGACCACGCCGACCCAGGCCGACATCTCGGCCAACATCGAGGCGCTGCACAAGGCCTGGGCCGACGTCGGCCGCGAGGGTCGGCCCGAGATCCGGATCCTGATCGCGTTCAGGCCCGACCCCGCCGACCTGATGGCCTGGGCCGAGGCCGGCGCCACCGAGCTGATCTGGGGCGTGCCCGACAAGGCCCCCGACGAGGTCCTCGCCTCGCTCGACCGCCTCGCCGGCCGCCTGGGCCTCACCTGACCCCAACGCCGAGTCGGCGCATCTTGCCCGCCCCAGCACGCCGAGTCGGCGCGTCATGCCCCACCCGGTCCCCAGGTGCTGTGGACAGGCGGGCAGTTTGCGCCGACTCGACCCCTTCAGCCGGGCAAGACGCGCCGACTCGAGCCTCGCAGGCGGGCAGTTTGCGCCGACACGGCTAGGCCTTCGCGACCGTGATGGTGGGCTCGGGGCCGTCGGCGGCGACCACGTCGTACGACGTCGCCAGGGTCTCGGCGGTGATCAGCTGCTCGTGCGTCCGAGCGGCGTCTTGCACCTCGTCCGACCCGCCGATCGTCAGCGCGATCCGGTCGGAGACGTCCAGGCCCGCGTCCTTGCGGGCCTGCTGGACTGCACGGACCAGGTCGCGGGCCAGGCCCTCGGCCGCGAGCTCGGGCGTCACCGTGGTGTCCAGCACCACGAACCCGCCGCTGCGCAGCACGCCGGTCGCGGACCCGCCGTCGGCGGACCCGGCGACGGTCTCGAGGGTGTACTCGCCCTCGGCCAGCACCAGCCCGCCGGAGGTGACGGTGCCGTCGTCGGCGACCGACCAGTCGCCGGACTTCGAGCCCTTGATGGCCGCCTGCACGTCCTTGCCGAGCCGCGGGCCGGCCGCGCGCGCGTTGACGGTCAGCCGCTGCTCCACGCCGTACGACGAGGCCTCGGGCGACTCGGTCGCGAGCAGCCGGACCTCCTTCACGTTGACCTCGTCGCGGACGATCGCCTCGAACCCGGCCAGCGCGGCCGGGTCGTCGACGACCACGGTCAGGGTCGA
This sequence comes from Nocardioides sp. JS614, assembly GCF_000015265.1. Lineage (NCBI taxonomy): Bacteria > Bacillati > Actinomycetota > Actinomycetes > Propionibacteriales > Nocardioidaceae > Nocardioides > Nocardioides sp. JS614. The sequence goes on along the minus strand of NC_008699.1, from coordinate 1,274,029 downwards.
CAGCGGCAGCCGGTTGCGCAGGCTGCCGGCCTTCCGCAGCGCCGACGTGGCCGAGCAGACCTCCCGGACCTGGTCCATCGCGGACACCAGCTTGGGGTCGACCGGCAGCGACTCGGCCAGCGGCCAGTCCGCCAGGTGCACCGAGCGGCCGCCGGTCAGCCCGCGCCAGACCTCCTCGGTCGCCAGCGGCATCAGCGGCGCGGCGGCGCGGCAGACCGTCTCGAGCACCGTGTAGAGCGTGTCGAAGCTGTCCGCGTCGCCCTCCCAGAACCGGTCCCGCGAGCGGCGGATGTACCAGTTCGTGAGCACGTCGAGGAAGGACCGGGTGGCGTCGCACGCGTCGGCGACGGCGTACCCGTCGAGCGCCTCGGTCATCTCGGCGACGAAGTCGTGCAGCTTCGCGAGGATGTAGCGGTCCATCGGGTGCTCGGAGTCGGTGCGCGCGACGGCGTCGTGGCCCTGCCCACCCTCGGCCGCGTTCGCGTAGAGCTGGAAGAAGTACCAGCTGTTCCACAGCGGGATCAGCACCTGTCGCACCGAGTCGCGGATGCCCTGCTCGGTGACGATCAGGTTGCCGCCGCGCAGGATCGGCGAGGACATCAGGAACCAGCGCATCGCGTCCGCGCCGTCGCGGTCGAAGACCTCGCGCACGTCGGGGTAGTTGCGCAGCGACTTCGACATCTTGTTGCCGTCCGAGCCGAGCACGATGCCGTGGCTGATGCAGTTCTCGAACGCCGGCTTGTCGAAGATCGCCGACGCCAGGATGTGCAGGGTGTAGAACCAGCCGCGGGTCTGGCCGATGTACTCGACGATGAAGTCGGCCGGGAAGTGGTGGGCGAACCAGTCGGCGTTCTCGAACGGCACGTGGTTCTGCGCGAAGCTCATCGAGCCCGAGTCGAACCACACGTCGAGCACGTCGGCGACCCGGCGCATCGTCGACTTTCCCGTTGGGTCGTCGGGGTTCGGGCGGACCAGGTCGTCGACGTAGGGCCGGTGCAGGTCCGGCTCGCCGGCCTGGTTGCGCGGCAGCGTGCCGAAGTCGCGCTCGAGCTCCTCGAAGGAGCCGTAGACGTCGATGCGGGGGTACGCCGGGTCATCGCTCTTCCACACCGGCACCGGGCTGCCCCAGAACCGGTTGCGGGTGATCGACCAGTCGCGGGCGTTCTCCAGCCACTTGCCGAACTGGCCGTCCTTGATGTGCTCGGGCACCCAGTTGATCTGCTGGTTGAGCTCCATCATCCGCTGCTTGAACGCGGTCACCTCGACGAACCACGACGAGACGCCCTTGTAGATCAGGGGTTCGCGGCAGCGCCAGCAGTGCGGGTAGCTGTGGTCGTAGGTCTCGCGCCGCAGCAGCACGGTGCCGGGCGTCACCGAGCCGCCGCCGTCGCGGAGGTGCTCGATGATCGGCAGGTTCGCGTCGAAGACCTGCAGGCCCTCGTAGTCGGTGACCGGGAACGTGAAGCGGCCGTCCTTGCCGACCGGCATCACCGCCTCGATGCCCTCGCGGTCGGTGACGACCTTGTCGTCCTCGCCGAAGGCGCCGGCGGTGTGCACCAGCCCGGTGCCGTCCGTGGTGGTCACGAACTCCGCCGCGACGACCCGGAACGCCTTCGGGTGCCCGCGGTAGTAGGAGAACGGCGGGTCGTAGGTCAGCCCGACCAGGTCCGCGCCCGGCCCCCGCCACACGACCTCCGGCGACTCCCCGAGCTCGCGGGAGTACGCCGCCAGCCGGGCCGCGGCGAGCAGGTAGCGCTCCGTCTTCTCCGGGCCGTCCACCGCCACGACGACGTACTCGATGTCGTCGCCGACCATCACCGCGAGGTTGCTCGGCAGCGTCCACGGGGTCGTCGTCCAGATCAGCAGCTTGGTGCCCTGGAACGGGCCCTCGGTGGTGATGTCGTAGCCGACGGTGACCGCGGGGTCCTGCCGCGTCTGGTAGACGTCGTCGTCCATCCGCAGCTCGTGGTTGGACAGCGGGGTCTCGTCGTTCCAGCAGTAGGGCAGCACCCGGAAGCCCTCGTAGACCCAGCCCTTCTCGAAGAGCTGCTTGAACGCCCAGATCACCGACTCCATGTAGTCGGGGTTCATCGTGCGGTAGTCGTTGTCGAAGTCGACCCAGCGGGCCTGGCGGGTGACGTACTCGCGCCACTCGCCGGTGTACTTCATCACCGAGGCGCGGCACGCCTCGTTGAACTTCTCGATGCCCAGCTCGAGGATCTCGTCGGTGGTCTTGATGCCGTTGAGCCGCATCGCCTCGAGCTCGGCCGGCAGGCCGTGGGTGTCCCAGCCGAAGCGCCGCTCGACCCGGCGGCCGCGCATCGTCTGGTAGCGCGGGATCAGATCCTTGACGTAGCCGGTGAGCAGGTGGCCGTAGTGCGGCAGGCCGTTGGCGAACGGGGGGCCGTCGTAGAAGACGAACTCGTTGGCGCCGTTCTCGCCGGCGTCGCGCTGGTCGATGCTGGCCTGGAACGTGCCGTCCTGCTCCCAGAACGCGAGGATGCGCTCCTCGATCTCCGGGAAGCGGGGGCTCGAGGGCACGCTGCCGGAGTCGTTCTTCGGGTAGGTCATCTGGGCTCCTGCGGTTCGGTCGATCCTCCACCGCAGGGACGATCCGAGGACCGCGGTACCACCCTGCTTGCCCCCGAAGGGACCGCTCCTTCACAGCTGTGACGGGCCTACCCGTCCGGTTCTACTGGGTCTCGTGGACCGTTCTTCCGGAGGCTCGCCGCTGATGACGGCTCGAACGCCTGTGGCCACAGGGTACGGCGTGCGCGCGCCGGTCCGCCAATCGCATTCAGTCGCCCAGGAGCCGGCGCAGGTCGATCGGCACCGTCACCCCGGCGAGCTCGACCTCGGCGGTCGGATGATCGTCGTCCACCCGGGCGAGCAGCTCCCACTCGCCGTCGGCGTTGCGCCACAGGTCGATGGCCCGCAGCCATGGGTCGACCACCCAGTACTGCCCGATGCCGCCCTTCGCGTACTCCATCGGCTTGCGGATCGTGTCCTCGGACCGGGTCGCGAGCGACAGCACCTCGGCCACCATCAGCGGTGGATCGGACACGCAGCCGTCCTTCGGCTCGGTGTCGGTGAGCATGACGTCGGGGAGACGCACCCGGTTGCGGGGCAACCTGAGATAGACCTCAGTCACCACATGGTGCTCGGGGAAGAGCGGCACCAGGAGCGCACCGAACTGCATGACCGCTCGACCATGTCTGAACAGTGGCGGCGAGTTCATGATGACCGCCTCGCCGTCGACCCACTCCGCCCGCGGCCACTCGGGCAGCTCCAGGAACTCCTCCCAGGACATGCGGACTCGGCGCAGCGGCTCTTCGCGCTGGACCGACACGGCCACTCCTCGACGGCTCGACACATCCGGACTCCTTCCATTCTGGACCCGAGAGCAGGACGACGGAAGCGTGTCACCGCCGACCGACAACCCGATTGCGTTCTCCACACCCGGCTGGTCGAGTAGACGCATGAGTGAGCCCGAGCGGCCGGACCGCCGCGACTACCGGTCCACCCACGGCGAGCGCGACACGGTGCTGACCTACCTGCGCAACTACCGGATCACGTTCGAGATGAAGTGCGAGGGCCTGGACCCCGAGCAGCTCGCCCGGCGTGCCGTGCCGCCCTCGACGCTCTCGCTGCTGGGCCTGCTGAGGCACCTCGCGAAGGTCGAGCACAGCTGGAACCGCCGGGTCCTGCAGGAGCGGATGGACCTGCCGCGGCTGTACTGGTCCGCGGACACGCCCGACCTGGACTTCGACGGAGCCGCCCCCGACCCGGACCTGGTGGCGGACGCCTGGGAGTCGTGGCGCCGCGAGGTCGCCGACGCCGACGCGTGGCTGGCCGCGGAGCAGGACTGGGGCCGGCTGGTCCCCGTGCACGGCGAGCCGACCGAGGTGCGCGACATCGCCGTGCACCTGGTGGAGGAGTACGCCCGGCACTGCGGCCACGCCGACCTGCTCCGCGAGTCCGTGGACGGCCGCACCGGCCAGTGACCGCGGCGCCCTAGGGTGTACGCCGTGACTGCGACAGCTGCGACACGGCCCAGCACTGCCTGGGGCTTCGGCCTCGCGACGATCGACGGCGCGGGCACGGTCCTCGACGTCTGGTTCCCGTCCCCCGCCCTGGGCGAGGCGCCGGCCGACGCGGTGACGCCGGCGGAGCTGAGCGCGCTGCAGAGCCGCGACAAGGACCGCGGGGTGACCCGCGAGGTGCTGCTGGTCGAGATCGCGGACCTGCAGGCCCCGCCGACGGCGACCGAGGACGTGTGGTTGCGGCTGCACCTGCTGTCGACGCGGCTCGTCGTACCCCACTCGGTGAACCTGGACGGCGTCTTCGGCCTGCTCACGAACGTGGTGTGGACCAGTGCCGGCCCGTGCGCCGTCGAGGGCTTCGAGGCGACCCGGGCGCGGCTGAGCGCGAACGGGCGGCACCTCACGGTCTTCGGCGTCGACAAGTTCCCGCGGATGGTCGACTACGTGCTGCCCAGCGGCGTCCGGGTGGCCGACGGCGACCGGGTGCGGCTCGGCGCGCACCTGGCCGAGGGCACCACGGTGATGCACGAGGGCTTCGTCAACTACAACGCCGGGACGCTCGGCGCCTCCATGGTCGAGGGCCGGATCTCCGCGGGCGTCGTCGTCGGCGACGGCTCCGACGTGGGCGGCGGCGCCTCGGTCATGGGCACCCTCTCCGGCGGCGGCAAGGAGGTCATCTCGATCGGCCGGCGCTGCCTGCTCGGCGCCAACGCCGGCATCGGCATCTCCCTGGGCGACGACTGCGTGGTCGAGGCCGGGTGCTACGTCACCGCCGGCACCAAGGTGACCGTGCGCGACCTGGACGGCAAGCCCAAGGTGGTCAAGGCGCTGGAGCTCTCCGGCGCCAGCAACGTGCTGTTCCGCCGCAACTCGGTCACCGGAGCGATCGAGGCGGTCCCGTGGCAGGGCGGCGGCATCGAGCTGAACGCCGCGCTGCACGCCAACTGATCGGTTTCACCCGACCCTGACACTTGCCTCATGGTGACCCGGACGGCGACGGCATGAGGACGCGCACGGGTGTCGCGCTGCTGGGACTCGCCGCCGTCGGGGTGGTGGCGGCCGTGGGGTACGGCGTGCTCGACCACGTCTCCCCGCTGTTGCAGCGCGACGAGTGCACCGCGACCGTCAGCGGCCGCGCCGTGCACCTGTCGGTCGAGCAGGCCGAGAACGCGGCGCTGATCACCGCGATCTCGGTCGGCCGCGGGATGCCGGCCCGGGCGGCGACGATCGCCCTGGCCACGGCGTACCAGGAGTCGAAGCTCTACAACGTCGAGTCCGGCGACCGCGACTCGCTCGGGCTGTTCCAGCAGCGGCCCTCCCAGGGCTGGGGGACGGCCGAGCAGGTGCTGGATCCCTACTACGCGACCAACGCGTTCTACGACGCCCTGGAGAAGATCGGCGACTACGAGTCGATGCGGGTGACCGTCGCGGCCCAGGAGGTGCAGCGCTCCGGGTTCCCCGAGGCGTACGCCGACCACGAGGCCGACGCCCGGGTGCTCGCCTCGGCCCTCACCGGGAACTCCCGCCACGCGTTCACCTGCCGGATCTCGGACCCGCCCGACGCCGAGCCGGACCGGCTGCGCGACTCGGGGCTGACCCGCCGCGCCGACGTCGTACGCCGGGAGGTCGGGCAGCTGTTCGGCCAGCCGCCGATGGGCGGCTTCGCCCAGGGCGGGGTGTCGACCGGCCACATGGAGGGGTCCACGCACTACGGCGGCCGCGCGATCGACGTCTTCGTCCGGCCGGTCAGCGCGGAGAACAAGGTCCGCGGCTGGGCGATCGCGCAGTACCTCGTGGCCATGGCCGACCGGCTCGGCATCCAGCACGTGATCTTCGACGACCGGATCTGGACCTCCGGCAGCTCCTCCGACGACGGCTGGCGCGACTACGACCCGCCCGAGCGGGCCGGGGACCGCGCGATCCTCGAGCACCGCGACCACGTGCACGTCGACGTGTTCGACTGATGAGCCGGGCCGCCATCGCAGGGAATCTCGCCCGGTAGTCCCTGACGATTGCGTGGTCCGGGAGCGCTCCCAACCGCGCAATCGTCAGGGACTACCGCGAAGGCCAGCCGGTGGGGGGACGGGGCTGCCGGGTCAGGCCAGCCGGGCGACCGCGGCGTCGACCCGCTCGTCGGTGGCGGTGAAGGCGACCCGCACGTGGCGGCCGCCGGCGCGGCCGTAGAACGCGCCCGGGGCGACCAGGACGCCGCGCTCGGCCAGCCAGGACACGGTCTCCCAGCAGTCCTCGTCGCGGGTGGCCCACAGGTACAGCGACGCCTCGGAGTGCTCGATGGTGAAGCCGGCGCCGAGCAGTGCGTCGCGCAGCTTGGCTCGGCGGGCGGCGTAGCGGGCGTGCTGCTCCAGGGCGTGCGCGTCGTCGTCGAGCGCGGCCTTCATCGCGACCTGCTGCGGGCCGGGCAGCATCAGCCCGAGGTTCTTGCGCACCGCGAGCAGCTCCCCGATGAGTGCGGTGTCGCCGGCCACGAAGCCGCACCGGTAGCCCGCCAGGTTGGAGCGCTTGGAGAGCGAGTGCACTGCGAGGATGCCCTCAGCGGAGCCGCCCGAGACCTTCGGGTGCAGCACGGAGACCGGCCGGTCCTCCCAGGCGCACTCCAGGTAGCACTCATCGGAGACCAGGATCGTGCCGCGCTCGCGGCACCAGTCGACGACCTTCTTCAGGTGCTCGGGCGGCAGCACCCGGCCGGTCGGGTTCGACGGGGAGTTCAGCCAGAGCAGCGCGGGCCGCTCCGGGCCGAGGGAGGTCAGCGAGTCCCTGGCGAGGGCGCGCGCGCCGGCGAGCGCCGCGCCGACCTCGTACGTCGGGTAGGCCAGCTCGGGGTAGACGACCAGGTCACCGGGGCCGAGGCCGAGGTGGACCGGCATCGAGGCGATCAGCTCCTTGGTGCCGATCACCGGCAGCACGGTGCCGTCCGCCGTGTCGAAGCAGGTCACGCCGTGCCGGCGGGCCAGCCAGTCCAGGCAGGACTCCCGCAGGTCGGCTCGGCCGGCGGTCTGCGGGTAGCCCGGCGAGTCCGCCGCGGCGCGCAGCGCCTCCTGGACGACCTCGGGCGTGGGGTCGACCGGGGTGCCGACCGAGAGGTCGACGATGCCGTCGGGGTGCGACCGCGCCTGCTCGGCGTACGGGACCAGGTGGTCCCAGGGGAAGTCCGGCAGCCGGGCCGAGACCCTGCGGTCGGGGCGGTCGAGCGGCGTGATCAGTGGTCCTGGTTCTGCGGGGGCAACTCGGCGATCATCGGGTGGTCGTGGTCGATCTCACCCAGCTTCGCCGCGCCGCCCGGGGAGCCGAGGTCGTCGAAGAAGTGCACGTTGGCGTCGTAGTACGCCTTCCACTCCTCCGGGGTGTCGTCCTCGTAGAAGATCGCCTCGACCGGACAGACCGGCTCGCAGGCCCCACAGTCCACGCACTCGTCGGGGTGGATGTAGAGCATCCGCTTGCCCTCGTAGATGCAGTCGACGGGGCACTCGTCGACACACGCCCGGTCCTTGACGTCGACGCACGGCTGGGAGATGACGTAGGTCACCGAATCCTCCTGTAGGGCGTAGCGGGAGCGCTGCTCGGCACAGCCTAGTATCCGAAACGTGGCCGAGGAGGTAGGACCCCACGATCTGGGCAAGCATGCGCTGGGTCCGCACGTGGTCGGCCAGCGGGTGGTGGTCCGCCGGCTGCTGCGCGACCGGACCGGGCCGTCGGGCGGACCGGCGTACACCGACGTCCTCGGCGTGTGCGTGTCGTGGGCGGACGGCGTCTGCGTGGTGCAGCGCGACTCGGGTGGTCCAGCCGGGTCGGATGGGGAGTCGGTGCACATCGCGACCGCGGACATCGTCTCCGGCAAGCCGGTGCCGCCGCGGCCCTCGCCGCGCCACCGGGTGCCGGCCCAGGAGGCGCAGCTGCGCGCGCTCGCGCTGTGGCCCCGGCTGGAGACCCGGCCGCTGGGCGACTGGCTGTTGCGGCACTCCCCCGGGACGACCGCGCGCCGGGCCAACTCGGTGCTGGCGATGGCGCCGTCCGGGGTGGCCGACGACTACGCGCAGGTGCTCGACTTCTACGCCGGACGCACCGGGCGGCCGATCGCGGCGGTGCTGCCGGACTCGGCCGAGGACCAGCTGTTCCGCTCGCACGGGTGGGTCGCCGAGAGCCACGACGCGGACACGCTCTTCCAGATGGCCGGGGTGGCGCAGGTGCGGCGGGCGCTGCGGGCCGCCCGCCCGGCGGAACCGACCGACCCGGCGGAGCTCGAGGAGGACGGCGACCTCGTGACGCTCCGGTTCGGCGACCGGGCCCGCGGGGTGGCGGCGTACGAGCGCGACTGGGTGGGCTTCCGCGGCATCGAGGTCGCCCCGGAGCACCGCCGCCAGGGGCTGGGGCTCGCGGTGCTGGCGGCGCTGCTGGAGTGGGGCGCCGAGCGCGGCGCGACCACGACGTACCTCCAGGTGCTCGGCGACAACGAGCCCGCGCTCGCGCTCTACGAGCGGCTGGGGTTCACCACGCACCACGCCTACCGCTACCTCGCGCCGTCCGCCTGAGCCAGGATCCCGCCCGCGTCACCGGGTGCCGAGCAGCCGCTCGCTGCGCGCGGTGAGCCACGGCCACGCGACCCGCACCACCGCGAGCAGCAGCGTGCCGGAGACGATCATGCCGCCGATGTTGGCGCCGAGCTGGGCGAGAGATCCGACGATCTCGCCGGGCTCACCGACCGCGAGGCCGAGTGCGAGGTTGCCGGCGGCCGGCACGGTCGTGACGCTGATGAAGACGCCGACCATGGTGGCGGTCTTCTCGATGGCCAGGGCCAGCGCGCCGGCGGCGCCGGCCAGCAGCGCGACCACGAACGACCACAGATCGGGGTGCCAGATGAACCCGGTGTTGGGCCGCGGGCGGGTGACGTCCGCGGCGGTGATCACCCCGGCCCAGGTGCCGAGCAGGGCGAACAGCGCGACCGCCGCGATCGCGAACACGAACGAGAGCACCAGCAGCCGCAGGCTGCGCCCGACCAGTCCCCAGCGGCCGAGCACCAGGCCGGCGCAGGCGGCAGCGATCGCACTGAACTCCGGGCCGACGACCATCGCGCCGACCACGAGCACCGCGGAGTCGGTGATCACCGCGATCGACGCGAGCGCGACCGCGATCACCAGGAACACCAGGTAGGACACGGTCGGCACCGCCCCCGACTCGGCCTGCGCCTCGACCGACTCCCAGATCACGGCGTCGTCGGGATGGCCCGGAGCGGCGGCCTCGAGCCGGCGGGCCGCCGCGAACGGCGTCCCCGTCGGCGTCGTGATCACGATGCCGCCGGTCTCGTCGAGCCCGAGCCGGTCGAGCTCGTCGAGCAGTTGGCCGGCCTGCTCCCGGGCCACGTCGCACTCCACGAGGTCGCCCTCGGGCTGCAGGCACGCGCCCGCGGCCACGGTGATGTTGGTGGTGCACGCGTGCTCGAGCAGCAGCGTGCGGACCGGGCCGGACAGGTCCGCCGGCACGGTGAGGCGGAGGTGGACCAGCACCCGTCGAGGGTACGGCGACAATCGGTTGGCGCCCCGGCGCCGTGCCGACCTACGATCGACGTGGCCGGGTGAGGCGTGACGACCCTCGTGACAGCACGGCCCGCGCGGATCGGCGTACCGACGAGAGGCCGGGACCCGGCGACGGGCAATCGGCGAAGGTGTGGTGGCACCGCGACCTTGCCCCCGCCCACACCTCCAGGGCTTCACCGCAACTGGAGGTAGTCATGCACCGCACGCTCTGTTCCGACCTGCCCGCCGCGACGCCCGGCTCGACCGTGCGGCTCCAAGGCTGGGTGCACCGGCGTCGTGAGCTGTCCGCGCTGACCTTCCTGGTGGTCCGCGACCGCAGCGGCCTGGCCCAGGTCGTGGTCCGCGACGGCTCGGCCGTGCCGCCCGAGGAGACGACCGTCGAGGTGGTCGGCACCGCGACCGCGAACGCCCAGGCGCCGGGCGGGATGGAGCTGACCGACCCGGTCGTCACCGCGCTGACCGAGCCGGCCGCGACCCCACCGGTGGAGCTGTGGCGCCCCGGCCTGGACGTCGTGCTGCCGACCCTGCTCGACCACGCGCCGGTGACCTGGCGACACCCGCGGCAGCGGGCCCGGTGGGAGCTGGCCGCGGCGTCGGTCCGGGGCTTCCGCGCGACCCTCGACGCCGCCGGCTTCACCGAGGTCCAGACCCCGAAGTTCGTGGCGTCGGCGACCGAGTCGGGGGCGAACGTGTTCGAGGTCGACTACTTCGGGCGGCCGGCGTACCTGGCCCAGAGCCCGCAGTTCTACAAGCAGCAGCTGGTCGGCGTCTTCGAGCGGGTCTACGAGGTCGGCCCGGTGTTCCGCGCCGAGCCGCACGACACGGTGCGGCACCTGGCGGAGTACGTCTCGCTCGACGTCGAGCTCGGCTTCGTCCGCGACCACCGCGACGTGCTGTCGGTGCTGCGCGACGTGCTCGCCGGGATGGTCGCGGCGGTGCACGAGCACGTCGGCGCCGCGGTGGAACGGTCCGGCGCGGCGATACCGGTCGTTCCCGAGGAGATCCCGGTCCTGCACTTCCGCGACGCGCTGGCACTGGTCGGTGCCCCCGAGGACGAGCCCGACCTGGCGCCCGAGCACGAGCGGGCGATCGGCGCCTGGGCGCTCACCGAGCACGGCAGCGACTTCGTGGCCGTCGAGGGCTACCCGATGGCGAAGCGACCGTTCTACACGCACCCGTGGCCGGGCGAGGAGAGGTGGTCGAACAGCTTCGACCTGCTGTTCCGCGGGCTCGAGCTGGTCACCGGGGGGCAGCGCCTGCACCGGCCCTCGGAGTACGACGCCGCGATCCGCGCCCGGGGCGAGGACCCGGCGGCGTACGCGCCGTACCTCCAGGCCTTCGAGCACGGCATGCCGCCGCACGGCGGGTTCGCGATTGGCCTGGAGCGGTGGACGGCCCGGCTCACCGGGGTCGCGAACATCCGCGAGGTGACGCTGTTCCCGCGCGACCTGACCCGGCTGACCCCCTGAGGGCCGGCGCGGGGAGTCGGTTTCCCCGGTGAACCGGGGAAACCGGAACTGTTGGGCCGAAACTTCGGGCCAGAGGTTCCAGCTTCGGCCCAACAGTCCGCGGTCAGGGGGCACCCGGGAGGCCGGTGGCACCGCACGTGGGGCGGTACGCCGGGTCGGGTTCACCCGATGACGACGGTGCGGATGTTGGTGAACTCGCGTGCGCCGAGTGGACCCAGCTCGCGACCGTAGCCGCTCTGCTTCACCCCCCCGAAGGGCAGCCGCGGGTCGGATGCGGTGGTGGCGTTGACGAAGAGCGCGCCGGAGCTGATCCGCGAACCGACCTCGAGCGCGTGGCCGGCATCCGCGGACCAGACGCTGGCCCCGAGGCCGTACGGGGTCGCGTTCGCGAGCGCCACCGCCTCGTCATCTGTGGCGAACTCGACGACCGCTGCTGCCGGGCCGAAGGTCTCTTCGGCCATGACCGGCATGTCGGGCGTGACGTTCACCAGGACGGTGGGGGCGTACCAGGCCGGTCCCCGGTCCAGCCGCTTGCCGCCCGTGAGGACGACCGCGCCGGCCGCGACCGACTCGTCGACCTGGCGCCCGAGGTTCTCCGCCAGATCAGCCCGGGCGAGCGGCCCGATCCTGGTGCCTTCCTCGCCCGGCGGTCCGATCGCCAGGTCTTCCACCGCGGCGGTGAAACGTCGAGCGAACTCGCCTGCCAGCGACTCGTGCACGATGAACCTCTTGGCACACAGGCACGACTGGCCGGTATTGAGGAAGCGCCCCGCCACCGCCTTGGGAACGACGACATCCAGATCGGCGTCGGCGAGCACGACGAACGGGTCGGATCCCCCGAGCTCCAGGACGGTCTTCTTGGCGGCGCGACCGGCACTCGCGGCGACGCTCGCTCCCGCCCTGTTGCTGCCGGTCAGGGTCACCGCAGCAACGCGATCGTCCTGGATGAGTCCGTCCACGACCCTGGGCACCTCAGCCTCGGCCACGAGAAGGGTGCGGAAGACGCCAGCCGGGAGGCCCGCCTGGGTGAGCACCTGCTCGATGGCGAGCGCGACCCCGGTCACGTTGGGCGAGTGCTTGAGGATTCCCGCGTTGCCCGCGGCGAGCGTGGGCGCGACGAAGCGGAACACCTGCCAGAACGGGTAGTTCCACGGCATGATCGCCAGCACCGTGCCGAGTGGCTCGTAACGGATGAAGCTGCGGGACCCGGCGGCGGAGACCTCTTCGTCCGCCAGCTGCCCGGGCGAGGTCTCGGCGTAGTACTCGCACACCCACGCACACTTCTCGACCTCCGCGATCGCCTCCGTTATCGGCTTGCCCATCTCGGCGGTCGCGAGGGCGCCGAGCTCGGCGGCCCGATCCCGCAGGATCCCGGCCGCCCGGAGGAGCACCCCGGTGCGGATCTCGACGGACGAGCCGGCCCAGAGGCTCTGGGCCGCGGTCACCTGGGCGAGCACGCCCTCGATGTCGGTGTCCGTCATGACCTCGTAGCGACGCAGCTCGCGGCCGGTCGCGGGGTCGACGGTGATGATCGGGTCAGCGGTCATGGCGAGGGCTCCTCTTGTCGAGCCCGGCCGGCGCCCGCCGGACCTCAGTCATCGATGGTGGTGTAGGTCTGCACCGATCGCTCCTCGAGGAACTCGAGGATGTAGCCGAACACGTTCTCCTGGAAATACGGCGTGGCCTTGTGCGCCTCGTAGCCGGCTTCGTCGACGTACTGCTCGTAGAGGAAGAAGGTGCGCGGGTCCTCGGGAGAGACCTGTGCCTGGTAGAAGAGGTTGGCCTCCTCGCCACGAGAGAGCGGTGTCATCTTCCGGATGACGTCCTCGACCCGCTTCTGCTCGCCCTCCTTGGCCTTCCAGATGGCGGCTACGACGAATGCCATGTGCGTTCCCTCTACTTCCTTCGATGGATGGGTGTGGTGATCTCGGGTCAGGCCGGTCGGTGCCCGACGACGTTGCGGAGTACTCCGATGCCGGAGGCCTCCATCTCGACCGTGTCGGCGGGGGCGAGCCAGCGACCCAGCTCCACGCCGCTGCCCCCGGTGGCCGTGCCGGAGCCGAGCACCTCGCCGGGTCGGAGCATCAGCGCCTGGGATGCGTAGACGATCATCGACTCGAACGTATGGTGCATGTCCCGGGTGTTGGCGCCGCCCCAACGCTCGCCGTTGACGCGGACCTCGAGCTCGATGTCGTGCGGGTCGACCTCGTCGGCGGTGACGATGCAGGGGCCGAGGACGTTCGAGCCGTCCCAGTCCTTCGCCTTGCCCGGACCCATCCCCACCGGCAGCTCGCCCGCCTGGACGTCACGCGCGGAGAGGTCGTTCCAGATCGTGTAGCCGAAGACGTGGTCGAGGGCGTTGTCCTCGGTGATGTCCTTCCCCGGACGGCCGATGACCGCGGCGAGCTCGAGCTCGTGGTCGAGCCGCTGGGTGTACGCCGGCCACGGGATCTCGTCCTCCGGTCCGATCACGGTGTCCGGTAGTCCCTTGTAGTAGGCCGGAAGCCGGTACCACTCCTCCGGTATCGCCTTGCCGAGGGCCGGGAAGACGTTGAGTAGATGGCCCTCGAAGGCGAGGAAGTCACGCAGCGTGCGTGGCCGCAAGGGTGCCCGCAGCACCGCGTTCGCGACACCCCGGGTGGTCCCGACCGGTGCCCCGGCCTCGATGAACGCGACCATGTCGCCGTCGAACCCGGCATCGACCACGGCGTCGCCGTCGAGGTACCCGACCCGGCGACCGCGGCCTTCCGGAGACTCGTAGGTCACGTACCTCACTGGCCGGCCTCCCCGGCTCCGCCCATGGACATCAGGTGGTCGCTAGAGCGTCGTGACGGGCCGCGACTGCAGCATGTAGAGGCCGGTGGAGTCGTAGGCCCACTCGATGTCCTGGGGGCAGCCGTTCAGCTCCGCGAGGTGGAGCCCCAGCCGCGCGAGCTCGGCCAGCTCGGCCTCCGAGAGGACCTGTTCGTCGACGACCCGCGCCTTCTTCAGCGTTCCCTGCCGGTCCAGCGTGTAGTAGTCGGGGGTGACCTCGCCGGAGACGACGTGCTCCCCGACGCCGCGGGCGGCCTCGACGACGATGCGGTCCCGGCGGTGGTTCACCGGGTCGACGGTGAACATGACACCCGCCTTCTCCGCGTCGACCATCTGCTGGACGACGACGGCCATGGAGATGTCCTGCAGGTCTCCCTTGTGCTCGCGATAGAACAGCGCACGATCGGAGAAGAAGGAGAGCCAGCAGTCCACCACCTTCTCCAGCACGTCGTCCAACGACTCGACGAACAGGTAGGTCTCCTGCTGGCCCGCGTACGACGCGTCGTTCCCGTCCTCGGCGCAGGCCGAGGACCGCACCGCCACGGAGGTGCCTCGCGGTAGCTCGTCGTAGGCGGCCCTCACCAGCTCGACGGGCGGCTCGGTCTCCGCCACGACGGCACGGGCGCCCTCCAGGTCTCGGACCTCGAGGCAGCCCAAGAGCCTCCCCGCATCCACCGCCTCCCCGAACGCGGTCGACGTGATCACGAAGCCGGGCGGCACCGGGAGCCCGTTCTGGGTCATGGCGGCGAGGCTCGCGCCCTTGCCCCCCGACAACGCGACCTCGCGGCATCGCGCGTCGGTGAAGGGGAGGACGAGGGGGGTCTCGGGCATGGACGCGTCCTTCCGAATGGATGCTTCCGGTCGGACCGCCGTGCTCACAGCTGACCTCGCGCATGGGCAGCCCGGTCCGCCGCGCTCTCACCTTGGTCGGCCGAGAGCACCTGGACCATGCCGGTCGTCCCGTTCACGCGGATCTTGTCACCGGTCTTGATCCTGCGGGTCGCGTCCGAGGTCCCCACGACAGCCGGGATGCCGAACTCACGAGAGACCACCGCCGGGTGCGACGCCATGCCACCGGCATCGGTGACGAGGCCCCCGATCTTCGTGAACAGAACGACCCAGGACGGGCTGGTCATCCGGCAGATGATGATCTCGCCCTGCTCCACCTGGCTGAACTGCTCGGGCGAGAGGACGACGCGGGCCGTCCCCTCGATGACTCCCTTCGAGGCTCCCAGGCCCTGGATCTCGCCCTCGACCTCCGACGGCTTGCGGTAGACCTTGTCCGGGAACGCCCACAGCGCCAGGTACGGGAACGCCAGGTTCTCCTCGGTCGCGGTCCCCAACCAGTCGCGCGGGCGCAGCTCGTAGGCGGTCTCACGTTCGTCACGGCGGTCACCGACCAGTGCCTCGGCGTCGAACCCGTTGCTGCCGGCCATGAGGGTGCGCAGCTCGTTGTAGCGCAGGTACATGACGTCCTCGGGGTCGGCGAGCTTGCCGAGGTCGACCAGCATCTCGCCGATCGCGATCAGCACCAGCCGGACCCGGGCGTTGGTTCCTTGGTCGATGTAGAAGTGGTGGTCGGGTGTCAGCGGGTTCATCCGGAGGCTCAGGTCGAGCGCGCTCCGGAGGCGGTCGAGGTCCTCGCCCTGGACGCCGTCGACCGCCTCCGCCTTGGCCGCCTCGAGGTCCTTGCCGACCGCAGCGATCTCGGCCGGGTAGTCGTAGTCGGCCTCGAGGTAGCTGCGGATCGACTCCAGGACCGGAGCGGGGTCCTCCCGCCAGGTCTTGAAAGAGAACTCGTGGGCGTACATCGACTTGTACCCGAAGACGGCCTGGTAGGACTCGATCTCCTTCGCCAGGAAGGCCTGGCCCTCGGGCGTCGATTCCAGCGCCACCCGGATCTCGGACGCGGTGTCCCTCGTGAAGGCATCGGCGACCGGTCCGCCATCCTTCCTGATCTGCTCCTTGATCTTCCACAGCTCCTCGATGGAGTCCCAGTTGCGGTTCTCCAGCGAGCTCTGCAGGCGACCCATCAGGTCGGAGTGGTCGCCCTCACCCTTCACCTCGGCGATGATGGCGTTGAGGTTCGTGGTGGACGAGAACTGGGCGAAGTTGAGCACCCAGTGGATCTGCCAGTGGCGGTCGTGCATGTCGATCGCGTCCTCGAGGAGGATCGCGAGCTCGACCAGGCTGGCGGACTCGTAGTCGTAGGCGTCGAAGCGCTCGAAGTTGCGCGTCATCTCGGGCACGAGACGATCCCGCCACCAGTGCAGGAAGTTCTCTGCGTAGTAGGGCAACGTCCAGCCGAGGTAGCCACCGATCTCCGCGGCGTACTCGTCGTTGTCCGGGACGCGAGGCACGTAGCGGGCGCCGTACTCGGTCGTCTCGGCCGACAGTCCGGGCTGCGCCGGGATCGCCGCGGTGTAGACGTACCCGTTGACGACCTTGGAGATCCAGTCCGAGGCGAAGGGTGTCCCGAACCGACGGAACATGTAGTCGCACTTGAGCCACCATCCGCCGATGTCGGCGTACATCGGCGAGACCGGGTTGGGGATGTGCAGGTCGTCGTGGACCCACAGGAGGTCCTGTTGGCCGTCCTCCCAGCGGACAGGGAACTCCTCGTCTCCGAAGAAGGTCGCAACGGTCTGGGTCATCGGGGCCCCTCCTGGTGGGTGGCGTCAGCTTCGTGGCTACGGCACTGCAATGGATTATCGATAATCTAAAGTGACGTGGGTCACTCGTCAAGGCTCGGACCCCCGCAGCCCGGGACTGCTGCCCCGGGCTGCGGGCGACTGCCGATCAGGCAGTGGCGAAGGGGCTCACCACTCGCAGACGTTCGGCGGGTTCTCCGGGTCGCACTTCGCCTCGGTGGCGATGGCCTCGACGACCTCCATGGCACGCTCGCCGTCGAGCTCCACCGGCTCCCCGTGGCTGCCGTCCTCGGCGAAGGGCGTGTAGGCCTGGACGATCTGGTTCACGCCGCCGTCGGTGTAGTCGCCGGAGCCGGTGATGCCCTCGTAGTCGATGTCCTCACCGTCCCGGATGAGCTCGAGGCAGTCCGCGTAGGTGTAGCAAACCTCCCCGGGAGCCTCCCCGACCTCGTGCATGGCCGGCGCCCAGTCACTCACCTTGTAGGAGCCGCCGGCCTCGACCGCGAGCGCGGTCTGCACCATCAGGTCATAGGTCGAGTAGTGGTAGGCGTCGCTCGGCGGACCGAACTTGTCGGCATAGCCGGGTGTGCTCTCCCAGAGCTCGGAGAAGAAGTCCCAGGCCGGCGACTCGTCGTTGTAGGAGAAGGCGGCGAAGCCGATCCCCTTCTGCTTGGCGAGCGGTCCGGTGCCCAGGGTCTTGATGAACTCGGGCTGGACCCACCCGGTCTCGCCGATCCACTCCAGGGAGATGCCCGCCTCGGTGGCCTGCTTGATCAGCGTTGCGGACTCCACGGAACCGGCCTGGACGATGACCGCGTCGGGGTTGAGGTCCGCGATCCTCCGAGCCTCGGCAACGTAGGAGGGCTGCTCGGCACCGGCATCGATCCGCTCGAGGACCTCGAGGCCGAGGTACTCGGCGGTCCGCTCGGCGGCGTCCGCCGCCAGCTGGAAGCCTTCGACGTTGGTGGCGAAGATGGCCACCGACTTGGCGCCGATCTGCTCGGCGTAGAGCGCGCCGGTCATGCCGAGCGTCTCGTCCAGCCCCTGAGCGCGGAAGATGGGCTCCTCGACCTTGCCGCCGAGGTTCCCAGGGATCGCCCCACCGTGAACCGAGGGTGCGAGGGGGCTGTCCTCCTCCTGCCAACGCTCCATCATGAGGTCGCGGTAGGTCCGGTAGCCGTGAGCGATGCTGACCAGGATCTCCGCACCGTGCCGGTCCAGGCAGGTGCGCGCGGCCTGCGCCTCACCCACCGTGCCGAGGTCCTCGTGGAACAGCTTCCAGGACCGGCCGAGCGGCGGATCCTCGTTGATGACCTCTTCGACCGGGAACACGACATCGGCGGTCAAGGACTCGCCGTAGGAGCCGAACTCGCCGGTGTAGTAGGCGAGCTCGCAGACCGCCACATCGTCTGTCGCCTCCTTCTCCTTGCCGGAGCTGGTGGTGCAGCCAGCGGCCACCAGCGTGATGGCGAGCAGCGCAACGAGTGCGCGGCCTACCGGGACCGAACGCTTCATCGGGGTGTTCCTCTCTCCGTGCCAGTTCTTTCCTGGTCAGATCTGATAGGCGTGCTTCAGCTGCTCAGTGGTGAGCTCGGATGCCTCCATCACGGCCGACTTCTGGCCGAGGCTGAGCACCATCACGCGGTCGGCGACCCCGAGTGCCTGCGTGGCGTTCTGCTCCGCGACGACGATGGCCACCTGCCGTTCGTCGCGGATGCGCCGGATGGCCTCGAAGAACGTGCTGACGTACAGCGGGGACAGCCCCGCGGTCGGTTCGTCGAGGAGGAGGAGCGTGGGATCCTGCATGAGGGCGCGACCGCAGGCGACCATGCGCGACTCGCCGCCGCTGAGGGTTCCGGCGCGCAGGTTCAGCTTGCGCTTGAGGTCAGGGAAGAACGTGAAGACCTCGTCGACGCGCTCGGACACAGACCGGTCGCCGAACATCCCGCCCACTCGCAGGTTGTCCATGACGGTCAGGTCGGGGAAGACACCGCGCTCCTGGGGCACGTACCCCACACCGAGGCCCGCGCTCTGGTAGGCCCTCATCCGGCTGATGTCGGTGCCTTTGAAGGTGACGGTCCCGGCCATCAACGGATTGAGGCGTGCCAGCGTGGCAAGGAGGGTCGTCTTCCCTGCGCCATTGGCGCCCAGGATCGCGAAGACCTCGTCGCCGACCGTGAAGTCGACCTCGTCGAGGACGGCGATCCCGTCGTAGCCGGCTCGCAGGCCGCTGACCTCGAGCACCCTGGTGGCCTCAGACATGACCCTGGCCCAGGTAGCTCTCGACGACGGTCCCGTGTTCCCGGATCTCCGACGGCTCACCGCGGAGCATCACCCGGCCTTCGGCCATGAAGGTCACCTGGGTACAGAGGTTCCAGATCACGTCGAGGTCGTGCTCGATGATGACGACGGTGGTGCCGTCGGCGGCCAGGCCGCCCACGGCGTCCATGACCCTCTGGGTCACCTCTGCCGGAAGCCCCGCCGTCGGCTCGTCCAGGAGCAGGACGGCAGGCTTCAGCAGCAGGCATCGGATGATGTCGACGAGCTTCTTCTCGCCCGCCGAGAGCGCCAGCCGGCGGGTGTTCCCCAGCCCGAAGTGATCGAGCTGGCGCTCGATCTCGGCCCGGTGCTCGTCGTAGGTCGATCGTTCCCCCTTCAGGTGAAGGGGGAACTCACGACGTTCGGGAGTGACCGAGAGCAGAAGCGAGTCGAGGATCGTCAGCCCCTCGAAGTCAGTGATCACCTGGTTGGTCTTCACGACTCCGCACTGAGCGATCTTGTGTGCGCGCAGCTGCGAGAGCACGACGTCGTGATGCCCCGTCCGCTCGAGACGGATCTGCCCGGTGTCAGCCCTGAGAGACCCCATGATCAGGCGCATCAGGGTCGTCTTGCCCGCACCGTTCGGGCCGATGAGTCCTTCGATGGGATGGTCGCCGAGGCTGAGGTCCTCGACATCGACCACCGTGCGGCCGGCGAAGCTCTTCGAGACGTCGGTGAGGGTGAGCCGCGGGCGCGGGGCGGTCCGGGTCGGCAGCTCGGTGCGGAAGGTCGTGCTGGATTCAGGCACCGTGGATCCTCCTCATGAGTCGGTCGCGCCGCATGTGGCCGAGCAGGCCGAGCGGCCGGAAGATCAGGACAAGGATGAGCGCCAGTCCGAACAGGACCTCGCGCAGCAGCGGAATCGTCTGGGTGTACCACTCCGCCGGCAGCGGGATGTAGGACTGGATGACGATGTCGAAGACCCCGACTGTCAGGATCACTCCGACCACCGCCCCGAGCACCCGCACCGAACCACCGACAACCAGGCCGACGACGGCGGCGAGGGTCAGCTCGATGCCCAGGCTGGACACCTCGAGGAACCGCACCATCACCCCGTACATGGCCCCGAGCAGTCCCATGAGCGCAGAGGTGACCGTGAACAGTCCGAGCTTGGTGCGCGTCGCGGGCTTGCCGAGACTCTTCGCGAGCGGCTCGTTGCTTCCGATCGCGATGAGCAGTCGGCCATAGGGATTGCGATGCACGAGCCAGACGTAGGCGAGGATCCCAGTGACGAGCGCGACCAGCACGAGAAGCCAGATCAGCTCGTTCACGGCGACGTCGCCGGTGTCGTAGGGGAAGCGCAGGCCTCCCATGCCGAGGGCCCCGCCCGTGAGGTCTTGTTCCGTCGTCGCGAGCAGCGCGACGACCGTCGCGAACCCCAGTGTCCCGACCATCACACCGTCGACGTCCAGGTCGGCGATCAGCCACCCGACGAGGAGGCCGCACAGACCCGCCGCCATGGTGGCCAGCGCGGCGCACACGAGGAACTGGATCGGGTCCTCGAACGGCCAGTCGACCCGGACGTACAGGACGCCGAAGGCGTAGAGCCCGATCCCCCAGAAGCCGACCACGCCGAAGTTGGCGATGCGGCTCAGGCCGAGCTGGAGGTGCAGCAGGAGCGCCAGCCCGATCAGCATGACGACGTGGAACAGGCCTGAGATCAGGAACGTGTCGAGAACCATGGCGTCAGACCTTCGTGCTCTCGGTGAGCCGGCGGCCGCGGGCCTTGAGCACGACCAGGAAGCCGGCGATGAGGACGACGTGCGCGTACAGGACCTGGCCGAGGGTCAGGGTCATGAATGCGAGCGCGATGCCCGTGGCGATGCCGACGACCATCACGCCGTTCAGGCCCCAGATCCCGCCGACGAGGACGACGAGAAGTATCAGGATGAAGACCCGGCTTCCGAGCATCGGACTGACCGAGGAGCCGACGCCGTAGAACGCACCGGCCATGCCACCCGCCAGTCCGGCGATGAACCAGATCAGCACCGTCACCGCGAACGGACGGATCCCGCTGGCCTGGGCCAGCGCCTCGTCCCCTGCCAGCGCACGGACCATGAGGCCGTAGCGGGACCGCTGGATGAACAGGTAGAGGCCCACGGCGAGGACCAGCACGCTGATCAGGGCCACCAGACGGAACGACGCCACCCCGACCCCGAGGATGTTGACACTGTCCGGGGGCGGCACGTCGAAGAACCGCACCGGCGTGCCGAAGACGAACTGGAGCCCGTAGCGCAGGGCGATCGACAGGCCGAACGAGATGATGATGAGCTCGAGCGTTCCCACGCCGCGGAGCTTCGCGGGGCGGAAGATCAACAGGTAGGTCGCCACGCTCAGGAGGCCGGCCAGTACCCCTGCCGGGACCAGGACCGCGAAGAAGCCGAGCCCGTAGGTCGTGTTCAGGTGCATGGCGAAATAGGCCCCCAGCGTCACCGTCTCCGCGTAGGCCACGTTGATCAGCCCCGTCAGGCGGTACAGCAGCGCGAAGCCGGTGGCGGCCAGCACCAAGGGGGCGTGCTCGGTGAGTCCGATGACGACGGAGGGAACGACCGAGGAGGTGTTCCCGGTCATCCAGATCAGCGCGAGCAGTGCGACGGCGGCGACCACCGGCGTCCCCGCGCGGCCGAGGTTGCGACTCGTCGGGTCTTGCGGCGAGGGCAGCAGCAGCTGCTCACTCACGGCCCGATCCGATGAGCGGCCGCTCACGTCAGCCCGCCGATAGCGGCTCGCGCGCGGGGGCCCGGCGTGCCTCGCCCGGGCCGGTGAGTCGCGTCCATCTCCACCCAATCTCCCGGGTCGATGACCCCGGACCAATCAGTCGATTCTCGATAATAGATGGAATGTAACCGCGGTCACATGACCCGTCAAGGCCCGAAAATCGGGTCCGCTAGCCTCGCTTGACAGTCATGCATCGAGAATCGATTATGTCTGGAAGCCGGACGAGAGCACGAGCGATCGCTGTTCCGGGATGGCCCAGGCTCGAGTCCCTACGGAGGTCAACGTGCAGCGCGTCACGCCCCATGTCTTCACGTCCACCACGATCCGTGGCTGCAACCCCAGCTACGTCGTGACCACGGCCGGCGTCGTCCTCATCGACACGCCGCAGCTGCCGACCAAGGCACTCGAGATGCGCAAGCAGGCCGAGGCGGAGGGCCCGATCCGGTTCGTCATCAACACCGAGCACCACGTCGACCACATCTTCGGCAACTACTTCTTCAAGGGCGCCGGCGAAGTGGTCCACCATCAGGGCGTCGCGGACAACTTCATGGTCCCGACCCCCGATCTGGACCCGTTCGCGTACGCCATCGAAGCCATCCCCACCGACGATCCGGAGGCTGCGGCCATCGTGCCCGACCGGGACACCTACTACGAGGACCCGAACCGCGGTGATCTGGTGTTCACCGGCGATCTGGACCTCAAGGTCGGCGAGAAGACCTTCCACCTAATCCACACGCCCGGCCACACCCCTGGGCAGGTCGCGGTGTACGTGCCGGACGAGCGCGTGGTCTTCACCGGTGACACGGTGTTCTCCCAGTGTCAGACCTGGCTGATGACCTCCGACGTCGAGCAGTGGGTCGGTGCGCTCGACGTGATCGGCAGCCTCGAGGTCGACACGGTCGTCCCCGGTCACGGACCGGTGACCACCCCCGACTACCTGGCCACTCAGCGTGCGGTGCTCCTGGAGTGGACCGGTGCCGTCGCCGAGGCGGTGGCGCTGGGCTGGTCGCGCGAGGAGACCATCGCTCGCATCGACTTCCGCGACAAGTTCGGCCCGGTCGACATCGGCCAGGGCTACATGATGGACCACATCCAGACGCTCAACGCCGCGTCGCTGTGGGACAAGTTCACCACCAAGCGCTCCCCTGCCCGCTGAGCGCGCACACCCACTTCGACCGGAGGAACTTCATGGCGACGGCCCAGGTCAGCACGACCGAACTGCAGCGCTTCAGGCTCGACGATCGCGTGGCCATCGTCGCGGGTGGCTCGGGCGGTGTCGGCGTCCGGACCTGCGCTGCACTCGCCGGTGTCGGCGCCAAGGTGGCCGTCATCGGCCGGTCCGAAGCGGGACTCGCCGCGGCCCGCAGTGCCGTGGAGGACGCCGGGGGCGAGGCTCTGGTCATCACCGGAGACATGACTCAGAAGGAGGCCGCCGATGACGCCATCGCGCAGACCCTCGGTGCCTTCGGCCGCGTCGACGTCCTGGTCAACGGGATCGGCGGCGGCGCCGGTACCGCCCTGCACGCTGCCGAGGACTACCCGCAAGCGGACTGGAACCGGATCCTCGACCTGAACCTGACGACGGCCCTGCTGGTCTCCCAGGCCGCGGCCCGGGCCATGGTCGCCGGCGGCCGGGGCGGCGCCATCCTCAACATCAGCTCCGTGCGCGGCCAGCTCGGCATCGACGCGGGCTTCTCAGCCTATGTCGCGGCCAAGGGCGCGCTGGACGCCTTGACCCGACAGCACGCCACGGAATGGGCCAAGCACGACATCCGGGTGAACACCATCTCGCCGACGTTCGTGCGCACCGAGCAGGCGGCGGAGCTGCTCGCCGCCCCCGGGTTCTACGACAACCTGGTCAGCCGGATCCCGCTGCACCGGATCGCGGAGACCGACGACCTGGTCGGCGCCGTCCTCTTCTTCTGCACCGATGCCTCGTCCTTCGTGACCGGACAGCTGCTCACGCTCGACGGCGGCCTGACGGCCACCCAGTGAGTGATCCGTCCGTGACCACCACGGCCACGTGTGCCGTCGTCCGCGAGACGGGCGGCCCGTTCCGGCTCGAGCAGGTCGAGCTCTCGGGGCCTCGGCCGGACGAGGTTCTCGTCGAGGTGGTGGCCTCCGGCTTGTGCCACACCGACCTGCTGGTGCGCGACTCCCGGCCGGATTCCCTTCCCGCGGTGCTCGGTCACGAGGGAGCAGGGATCGTGAGGGAGACGGGAAGCGCGGTCCGCGAAGTCGGGGCCGGTGACAAGGTGGTGCTCAGCTTCCCGTCCTGCGGCCGGTGCCGTCGCTGCCGCACCGGCTGGTCGGCGTACTGCGACTCCATCGCGCAGCTGAAGTTCGGCTGCTGCCGCGCCGACGGCTCGGTGGCCACGACCGACCTGGACCACCGTCCGGTCGGGGACCATTTCTTCGGTCAATCCTCCTTCGGGACATTCTGCGTCGCCAACGCGCGCAGCGTCGTGAGAGTCCCGGACGACACCGACCTGCGCATCGCCGGGCCGTTGGCCTGCGGGGTGCAGACCGGTGTCGGCGCCGTGCTCGACGTGCTCCGAGTGACCCCCGGGTCCTCGGTGGCGGTCTACGGGACCGGCTCCGTCGGCCTGTGCGCCGTCATGGCGGCGCGGCTGTGCGGCGCGACCACGATCGTGGCGGTGAACCGCCGCGCCTCCCGGCTCGAGCTGGCGGCCGAGCTCGGGGCCACCCACCTGGTGTCGCCCGAGGCGGTCGATCCGGTCGAGGCGATCCGGGAGGCGACCGGGGGCCGGGGCGTCGACTTCGCGCTCGAGACGACGGGCGTCCCGACCGTCCTGACCCAGGCGGTGCGGTCGTTGGACTCCCTCGGCACCTGCGCCTTCGTCGGCACGGCACCGCCCGGCGCCACCGGGGGCATCGTGATGCTCGAGGCGATGACCAGGGGCCTGACCGTGCGCGGCGTCCTGCAGGGCGACAGCACTCCGAGCCAGATGATCCCCCGCATGCTCACGCTGCACCAACGCGGCCTGCTCCCGTTCGACCGGTTGATCACCCACTACTCGTTCGACGAGATCAACCGGGCCGCCTCCGACTGCGTCAGCGGTGACGTGGTCAAGCCGGTGCTCCTGATGAGCGGCGGCCCGGCGTGACGGGCGCACTCGACAGACAACCAGGCGTGGAGCACAGATGAGCGATCAGGTGACCGGCCCGGCGGCCCCCTCCCCCGGCCTGGCCGTCTCTCCGCTGCTGCGGATGACGGAGGAGACACCGACCCGGCTGTGGAGCGACTCCGTGATGCCCAGGGAGCTCTCAGCCGCGATCGGCTGGGGTGCGGTAGGAGCAACGTGCAACCCCGTTATCGCCCTGGCCGCGCTGCGCGACGATCTGCCCCATTGGCAGCGGCGGATCCGCGAGTACGCCGACGCGCACCCGACAGCATCGGAGTCACGGATCGGTTGGGCCATTGTCGAGGAGCTCTCGATCGAGGCTGCGAGCCTGCTCACCGGCGCGTTCGCCGAGCACGCCGGCCGCAACGGCCGCTTGTCGGTGCAGACCGACCCGCGGCACTATCGCGACGCCGATGCGCTGGTGGCGCAGTCGGTCCAGTTCGACGCTCTCGCGCCCAACATCATCGTCAAGGTCCCCGCCACGGAGGTCGGCATCCGGGCGATGGAGGAGGCCACCTACCGGGGGGTGAGCATCAACGCGACCGTGTCCTTCACCGTGCCGCAGGCGGTTGCCGTCGCAGAGGCCATCGAGCGCGGCCTGGAGCGACGCGAGGCGGAGGGCCTCGACGTCACCGGCATGGGGCCGGTCTGCACGATCATGCTCGGGCGGCTCGACGACTGGCTGAAGGCTCTCGCCGCCCGTGACGGCCACATCGTGGACGCGGAGAGCCTGGAGTGGGCCGGCGTCGCGGTGTTCAAGCGCGCGTACCGCATCTTCCGTGAGCGCGGCTTCCGTACCCGACTTCTCTCCGCGGCGTTCCGCAATCACATGCACTGGAGCGAGCTGGTCGGGGGCGACGTGGTCATCTCGCCGCCGTTCGACTGGCAGGTACGGCTCAACGCCAGTGGCATCGAGCCGCTGCCGCTGATCGACGAGCCGGTCGCCGACGCCATCCTGGACGGCCTGAACCGGGGATTGCCGGAGTTCCGGCGAGCCTACGAGCCGGACGGGATGTCGATCAGCGAGTTCGAGGACTTCGGTGCGACGCGGCGTACGCTCCGGCAGTTCCTCGTCGCATGCGCAGAGCTCGAGAGCGTGGTGCGCGACGTGCTGTTGCCCGATCCCACGACGTAGATCCTCGGGACACCTGGATCCGGTGAGGTCACCGCGCTCAGTCGTGGCCTCGACCGGCACTCATGGTGTCCGTGCGTCCCGAGGTCCCGGCCGCCTGCTGCTCGACGACCTCCGCCAGGTGGTCCGCCAGCCAGTCACGGATCTCATCGAAGTGGCTCTCGATCGCGTGGACGACGCCATCGGTGTCGCGAAGGCGGATCGCGTCGAGGATCGGGGTGTGCAGGCCTGCGGTCCACTGCGGGTCGGAGCCGGGGCCGGCGAGGGTGATGTAGGTACGAGATATCGGCTCCAAGGACCGCCACACGCGGAGCAGCGTGCGGTTGCCCGCCAGCTCCATGATGCGGCCGTGCAGGCTGGCGTCCACCACGGCGAGAGCCCGGCCGTCGGACGCGTCGGCGGCGCTCTGCATCTGTTCACCGATCTCCAGCAGCCCGGCGATGTCCTCATCAGTCAGCCGAGCCATTGCCAGGCGGGCGCCCAGCACCTCGATCGTGCATCGGACGACGTAGGCCTCGAGCAGCTCGGCTGCCTCGAGCCGGCGTACGCGGGCCCCGCGGAACGGGGCGATCTCGACGATCCCCAGTGCCTCGAGACCGCGCAATGCCTCGCGCACGGGGGCCTGGCTGGTGCCGAGCTCCTTGGCCACCGCGGTCTCCACGATCCGCGAGTCCGGGGGGTAGGCGCCGCCCAGGATCGCCTCGAGCAGCCACTCCTTGACCTGATCTGCCAGCACGCTGCGGGTCAGCGGGTCGGAGCTGGACATGGGGCACCCTCCAAGGTCTTCGACGTGACAGAGCGGTCACCGGGGATCCACCCCCATGCTCCCGCAACCCACCCCTTCCTATCGCTCTGTCGGGACGCGCTTGAACGAGGGAGCCTTCGATAATCGATTACATCGTACGAGCCTGGCCCGCCCATCGTCAAGGCGACGGGCTGGCGGTGCGGTCGCACGCGACCTACTTCCCGCCAGGGTCGGTGCCGGCCGTGCGCTCCTCGTCCTCGAAGAGGTCGCGGAAGAGCGCGCTGACGTTGAGCTGGTGCTCGCGTGCATGCCGCGCTGCCAGCGTGGCGTCCCCTCGCTCGAGCGCGTCGAGGATCAGCTTGTGCTCACCGATGATCGACGTGACGTTCGCCTTGGGGAGCGTCAAGGTGATGAAGGTGCGCGCGAACGGCTCCAGCTGGTCGAAGACGTGCTCGATCGCCTGATTGGTGGAGGTCGTCACGATCAGCCGGTGGAACTGGGCATCGGCCTGTGTCAGTGCCACGTGGTCACCGGCGGCGTGGTGGCGTTGCATCTCGGCGTACGTCTCCCGCAGCTGCCCGAGCACGTCCTCGTCCAGGAGCGGTGCCGCCAGGGTGGCTGCCAGTGCGTCGATCTCGGAACGGACGACACTGATGTCGGACAGCTCCTTCCTGGTGGGCAGCCGAACCCGCGCTCCGCGTCGGGAATGGATCGTCACGATGCCGATCGCGGCCAGGTCCCTGAGCGCCTCGCGCACCGGGGACTGGCTCGTGCCGAGCTCCTTGGAGAGCTGCAGCTCGATGATCCGCTCGCCAGGCTTGTAGTAGCCGCTCATGATCCTGTCGAGCAGGAGCTTCTTCACCGAGGTCGAGAGCAGCTCGCCGCGGATTGCCGACTCGACGCCGTGCCCGTTGATCACGGGCGTTCCTCCTCGGACGTCTCACGCACACCCCATGTTCTCACGACTCTCCTCCCG